>JBAZBK010000004.1:11813-379215 GCA_041671505.1 Thermoanaerobaculia bacterium
CGCATCGTCGAGCCTCCCTTGCCCGAGAAGGAACCACCCGTACGCGCTTGCGAAACCGGAAGCGAGCGAGGGGGCGATCGCGATCGCGCGCCGGAACGCCTCGTCCGCCGAAGGTGCGTCGCCGGAGCGCTCGCACGCGATCGCGAGCCTGAACCAGGCGTCCGCAAACTGCGCGTTGCGCTCGACCACCGACCTGTAAAGCGCGATCGCCCCGCGATAGTCGTCCGAGCGCTCGAGTTGCGAGGCGCGCTTCATCGTCTCGAGGTCGGCGACTCCATCCTTCGGATCGAGCCGCGCCCCGTCGTCCCCGTCGCTCCGCACCGATCCGATGTAGCCGAGCGCCGCGAGCTTTGCCGCTTCCTCGGCGTTGACGTTTGCGGGGGTCTCGAACTTCGCCTCGTACGCCTGCATCGCCTGCTTCAGGCTCGCGTATTCGCGCCGTTGCTCGGCGATCGCATTCATCTTCTCCCCGGGATCGGCAACGATGTCGTAGAGCTCCGGTCGCGGCGCCTCGATGTAGTGATGGCGGTCGTCGACGAGCGAGCGGAGCTCGCTCCAGCCGAAGTGAATGCGGGGAAGATAGGTCTCGCTGTAAATCGGGACGACGGGGCTCGCGCCGCCACCGAGCAGCGACGATCCCCGGAGGCCGGCAGGAACCTTCGCGCCGACGAGCGACGCGACGGTCGGCAGTACGTCGATGAGCTGCACCGGATGCGCGACGGTCATTCCGGCGAGCCGCGAGTTCGGCAGCTTCAACATCAGCGGTACTCGGATCGTCTCTCGATAGAGGAAGAGCCCGTGCTCGCCTTCGCCGTGATCGTTGAGCCCTTCGCCGTGATCCGACAGCACGATGATGATCGCGCGATCGTAGATTCCCGACGACTTCAGGTACGCGAAGAGCTCCCCAACTACCGCGTCAGCCGTGGCGATCTCGCCGTCGTACGCACTCGCGAATCGCGATTTGAACGGCTCCGGAGGTGCGTACGGCGTGTGAGGCTCGAATAGATGGAAGAGGAAGAAGAACGGCGTTTCCTTCCTTCCGTCGATCCACGTTCGCGCGACCGCGAGCGTCGCCGGCCCCGGGCGCGACAGTTCGCCGATGCTCGTGTCGGCCTGGGCCACGAGCTTGTCGTCGTAGAAGTCGAACGCCGACGAGAGACCGGTGTCGCCTTTGAGCACGTACGCGGAGACCGCGGCGCCCGTCGCGTAGCCCGACTCGTGCAGCAACCGGGGTATCGAAGAATGCGCCGCGCTGTCGAACCGGTAACCGAGATTGTTCCTGACGCCATGCTCCTGCGGCAGGAGCCCGGTCAGCATCGACAGGTGAGACGGCAGGGTCATCGGGCAATGCGAGTAGGCCTCCTGGAAGAGAACCGCGTCGTTTCGAAATGCATCGATCGCGGGAGTCTCGACGCCCTTGTAGCCGTAGGCTGGCAGATGATCGGCGCGAAGGGTGTCGATCGAAACGATGATGACCGGCGCGCCTGGAGTCGGCGGCCCGGAGGATGAAGTCTCCCGGGAGCCCGGGCAGGAAATCAGCGCGCCCGCGAGCAGCGCGATCGAGAAGAGTGAACGACGAGAGGCCCTACGCACATCGACATTTTGACGCCACTCAATCGACTCGACACACAAATCTCACCCCCCGTCGGCACCAAAACGAAGAGCCCCGATCCTGGAGGATCGGGGCTCTCGCACTACGAGTTACGCCCGGTGGCTAGAAGCGAACACCAAGCGAGACGCGATACGTCAGCGGCGTCTGATACTGGGTGGCCGAGGTGGCCGTCCCGAACGCCGCGGGGATCGCATAGTTGGTGCCGAGCACCGGCTTATCCGTGAACGGGTTGAACGCGATGCAACGAATCGCGGTACCCGCGCCGTCTTTGCAGTTCTTAGCCGTGCTCGTCGAGGTCGTGATCGCGGTGTTGCCGCTGATCTGCGCCTGCTCATCGAACAGGTTGATGATCTCCCCTTCGATGAAGAGGCTCACCTTGGTGATGGGAACCGTGTAGTTGATCGCGAGGTCCGTGCGGGTCACGTCGTCCCAGCGGAACTCACCACGATCGCTGAAGAAATAGGTGACGGTGGTCGGCTCGCTGAGGTACTTCGTGCCGATGTCGGCGCCTGCGTCGGGATTGGCCCTTGCAGAGATTGTTCCCGAATAGGAGTACGGCGTGCCGGAGTCGAAGTTCTCGAGGAGGCTGACGTTCAACCCGCCAAACCGTCCGAACGAGAAGTCCGAGGAGAGCCAGAGGCGGAGCTTGTGAGTCTGATCTCCCGGCAGGTAGCCTTCCGGCCTGTTCTGAGCGAATCCCTGGTATTCGGGATACTGGAGAATCCAACCGCCGTCAGCCTGCGGGCCTCCGGCCGTGCCTTCGCCCTCGGCGTTACCCTTGAGCTCGGACCATGTGTAGTTGCCGCCCACCGTCCAGCGAGTCCCGAAACGATACTGGCCCTGCATCGAGATTGCGTCGTAGGTGCGGAAGAGAAGATCGGTATTCCGGATGAGGGTCAGGTCGGCCCTCGCTCCGGTGTTAGGCTCGGTGACCTGGCCGGTCGACAGGTCGGTGAACCTTCCGTAGTAGTCGTTCCATTCGCGGCTGATGTAGTCGAGGCGAACGTAGCCGTTCTGCCCGATCTGCGACGCGAAGCCGATCGACCACTCGTCCATGCTCGGAGCCTTCAGGCTTCCGTCGAGCCTCGTGCTGAAGCCTCCGATGTTGACGCCGTCGGGAGTATGGAGGTCGATGTTGGTTCCGCCGTTGGCGTTGAACCAGTCGATCACGCTGCGCACGACGGTGGCGGAATCGCCGACGATCGGATCGCCGTCGTAGTACCACCAGTAATCCCAGGGGCTGCCGGCGGACGAGCCGAGGCCCTGGACGGTCTCGGCGAGACGGCCGACGTAGTTGCCGTAGCTGGCGTTGATCTTGTAGCGGCCATCGGCCTTGATGTCGTAAGTCGCGGCGAGACGGGGGCTGAACGAGCTCTCGTCAGCCGTGTCGTTCCCGGCCTGGTCGACCGCTTGTGTCTGGTCGTAACGGACGCCGATATTGAACGACCAGCGATCGTTCAGGTCCCACTTGTCGTTCGCAAAGACCGACTTGGTTTCCAGGTCGGAGCCGAGCGACGGGTAAACGACCGGCCAGTAGTCGATCTCATCGCCGGGGCCGAAGGTGAAGCTGATCGTTCCGTCGGGATTGCGAACCGCCGGTGTGTTGAAGCTGTAGACGACGAGGTTCGTGGGTGACTGGTAGTTGTTCGACTGGCGCTGCTCGGAGAAGTCTTCGAGGCCGGCCACGAGGTTGTGAGTACCGAGCGCCTGCGAGCTGACGAAGTAGGTGCCCTTGACCGTGAGCAGCTGGTTCTCGCGCGTCTCGTCGCCGCAGCTCCCGCAGAAGTAGGGGGCGTTCGCGGTGCCGGTGCCACCCACCAGCTGTCTCAGCGGTGTGCCGAGATACGGGTCGGTGTTCTCGCCGCCGAAACCGACGAACGTGAAGCCGCGCTCCGAGTAGTTCACTTCGGTCAGGAAGTTGGAGGTCCAGATACCGGAGTAGTGTGCCGCGACGAAATCGTTCGCCTGTTCGATCTCAGGATCGAGAGCCTGGGGCTCGTAGACCCCGAGCTGGTTGTTGTTCGTCGAGCTGAAAGGATTGTCGAGATAGTTCGCGACGATGGAGTGCTTCGGGGTGATCTGTCCCGTCAGCTTGCCTTCCCATCGATCGTTCTTCGAGTCGGAGAAGATCTGCTCCGAGGTGTTGACGTAGGTCGCCCCGGCCGTGGTCCGCTCTGCCGAGCGTCCGGCAGCGAAGAACCAGAGGCGATCACGGATGATGCGGCCGCCGAGCGTCGCTTCGTAGGTTTCGTTGAGCGTGCTGTCGGCTTTCGCTTCGCCCGCCTCGCTCGAGTTTGTCCAGGCCGGATTGTCGAAGCTGTCGCGGAACGATCCGGAGAAGTCATTGCCGCCCGATTTCGTGATCGAGCTGACCACGCCGCCGGTGAACCGGCCGTACTCGGCGGAGATCGAGCCAGTCAGAACGCTCGTTTCCTGGATGGCGTCTTCGATGAAGAGCGCTTCGGCCTGTCCACGGAGGTTTTCCTGAATATTCGCCCCGTTGACGAGGATCAGGTTGTCGTTCGCGAATCCGCCCGACATGACGAGGGCGGAACGCGGTCCGTTGCTGGTGGTGCCCGGAGCGAGCAGAGCAACCGCGGTCACCGTGCGGCCGAGAGGCAGCTCGTTGATCGTGTCCTGCTCGAAGTTGGACTGGACTTCGGTCGTCTCCATGACGGAGGGAGCGGCCGCGGTCACGGTGATCTGCTCGGCCACGGACGAAAGCTGCATCGCCGCGTTGGCGCGGGCCGTCGCCGCGACGCCGACCTTTACCGCCTTGGTCGCGCTGCTCATCCCCTCCATCTCGAAGGAGACGGTGTATTCACCGGGAGGAAGCGCCGGGAAGTTGTAATCACCATTCACGTTCGAGACACTCACGCGCGTGCCCTGGAGAGCAGGCGAGCTGACGGTGATGGTCACGCCCGGAAGCGGCTGACCCTCGTGCGTCACGGTTCCATTCAACGCGCCCGTCGTGCCCTGACCGATCGCCGGGATGGCGACGAGTGCGAACACGATGGCGAGCACTGCTAACTTTGAAAACAACTTCATAGGTCCCTCCTAAAGGTATCGACTGGCGTCGGGATCGTCCCGACGTGCCCGATGTTGCACAAATCGTTCCCCTTCGTTCCCGATCTGCATGCGAAGTTAAACGCTTCGTTGCACAAGTGTAACTCCAATGGCACCCGATCGGCACCGAGGTTCGGATTCGCGTTTCTGGTCGATTTTCACCGTTACGCCGTATAGCGCTTCACCGCTCTCGCCCCGCAGGCGTCACCCGACCGAGCCAGCTCCATCGGGAGCTTCATGATCGAATCCGACTGATCGCCGCGAATGCAACCGCGCGCCTTGTGACAGGGTGCGCGGCGAAATCTCGCAAGCCCGCACGCCCTGACGACGCGGCGAGTCTCTCCGCACGGGAGACATGCGCGCGGTGCCAAGCATCACATGATTCGTGTGACCGTCGAGCACGGTTTACGAGCGCTTCACGCAGCCGGATCACATCGTGTGGTGCGCGTGTGCTGGATTTAGGCGGTCTCGCCGCGCGCCTTCGCGTCAGGAATCAAAGAGCCCCGATCCCGAAGGACCGGGGCTCTCGATGACTAAACCGCGTCGATGAATCTCAGAAGCGCACGCCAACCGAGAAGCGGTAGGTGCGCGGCAGCTGATAGTTGGCCGACCCCGAGGTAGCGGTTCCGAACGTCGCCGGCTTGGCCCAGTTGGTTCCCTCGACCGGAGCCTCGGTGAACGGGTTGAACCTCAGGCAACGAATCGCGGCTCCCGCCGCGTCTCTGCAGTTCCTCGCGGTGCTCGTCGCCGTGGTGATCGTCGAGCTGCCACTGACCTGCGCCTGCTCGTTGAACGCGTTGAGCAGATCGGCCTCGATGAACATGTCGATCTTCGAAATCGGCAGCGTGTAGTTGACCGCCAGATCGGTGCGGGTCACGTCGTCCCAGCGGAACTCGCCTCTGTCGCCAAAGAAGTAGGTGACCGTGGTCGGCGGGCTCGCGTACTTGTCGCCGATGTCTGCTCCGGCAGCCGGATCGGCCTGCGCGTAAATGCTTCCGGAGGTCGAGTACGGCGTACCGGTATCGAAGTACTCGAGCAGGCTCACATTGATGCTGCCGAACGCTCCCAGCGACCAGTCAGTCGCAAGCCAGAGCCGGAGCTTGTGCGTGGAGTCGGCCCCGAGGAATCCCTCGGGACGGTTCTGAGCGAAGCCCTGGTACTCCGGATATTGAAGTATCCAGCCACCTTCCGACTGCGGGCCGGCGGCGGTGCCTTCGCCCTCGGCGTTGCCCGTCAGCTCGGACCAGGTGTAGTTGCCGCCAAGGGAGAAGTGCTGGCCAAACCTATACTGACCCTGCATGGTCACGCCCTGGTACTCCCGATAGAGTAGGTCCGTGTTACGGACCAGCGTCAGGTCGGCAGTCAAGCCCGTGATTGGCTCGGTCACCTGCCCCGTGGAAAGATCGGTGAAGGACCCGTAGTAGTCGTTCCATGAACGGCTCACATAGTCAGCACGAATGAACCCGTTCTGTCCGACCTGGGTCGCAAATCCGATGGTGTATTCGTCCATGTTCGGAGCTTTGAGCGAGCCGTCCAGCTTGGTGCTGAACCCACCGATGCCGAGGTAGCCGGGAGGGTTGAGCTCGAAATCGGTGCCGCCGTTGCCCATGAACCAGTCGATCACGCCTCTGACTACCTGTGCTGCGTTACCTACGATGGGGTCGCCATCGTAGTAGTAGTAGACACTCCACGGCTGACCAGCCGGAGAACCCGCACCCTGAACGGTCTCCGCGAGCCGACCGACGTACTTGCCATAGCTGGCATTGATCTTGAGGCGGCCATCACCCTTGATGTCATAGGTGGCCGCGACGCGCGGGCTGAAGGCAGTGTCGTCGGCCGTCTTCTGGTCGAAGCTGTCGACGGCGTTGGTCTTGTCGTAGCGAACGCCGAGATTGAATGCCCACTTGTCGTTCAGGTCCCACTTGTCGTTGAAGAACAGCGACTCGGTCTCGAGGTCGGAGCCGAGCGAGGGGAAGACGACCGGGTAGTACTCGACGGTGTCACCCTCGGAGAAGGTGTACGTCACCGAGTTGTCCGGAGCGCGCACGGCCTGCGTGCCGTAGATCCAGATCGTCAGGTTCGTCGGAGACTGGAAGTTGTTCGAAACGAGATACTCGTTGAACTTCTCGTAACCGCCGACGAGGTTGTGCGTGCCGGCACCCGACGTGCTGAGGAAGTAGGTTCCCTTCACGGTCAGCAACTCGTTGTCGCGCGTCTCCTGGTCGCAGACACCGCAGAAGTACGGCGCGTTCGCGACGCCAGAACCGCCGGCTCTCTGAACGAGGGGCGTTCCGAGGTACACGTCGGTCTCTGTGCCACCGAACCCCACGAAGGTGAAGGCACGCTCGGACCAGTGCGCCTCAGCCAGGAAGTTCGACGTCCAGATGCCCGAGTAGTGCGCCGCCTTGAAATCTTCCAGCTGTTCGATTTCGGCATCGATGCCCTCAGGCTCGTATGCGCCGAGCTGAACGTCGTTGGTAGACGAGAGGGGGTTGTCGAGATAGTTCACGACGAGGGAGTGCTTGGGGGTGATCTGCCCCGTCAGCTTGGCTTCCCACCGGTCGTTGGTCGTAACGGAGAAGATCTGCTCGGTGCTCTTCGTGTACGTCGGAAACCTGGCGAGGTTCGTCGTTTCAGCCGAGCGTCCAGCCAGGAAGAACCAGAGGCGATCTTTCACGATGCGTCCGCCGAGGGTCGCCTCGTAGGTCTCGTTGGTCGTGCTGTCGGCCTTCGGCTCTCCCGCCTCGCTCGACTCCGTCCACGACGGATTGTCGAAGTTGTCGCGGAACGATCCGGAGAACGCGTTGCCGCCCGACTTCGTGATCGAGCTGACGACGCCGCCGGTGAACCGGCCGTACTCCGCCGAGATCGATCCGGTCATGACCGTCGTCTCTTCGATTGCGTCCTCGATGAAGAGCGGCCGCGCCTGGCCGCGCAGGTTCTCCTGCACGTTGGCGCCGTTGACGAGGATCAGGTTGTCGTTCGCAAAGCCGCCCGACATGACCAGGGCGTTGGAAGGACCGTTCGAATTAGTTCCGGGCGAAAGCAGCGCAATCGCCGTGACGTTTCGCTGGATCGGCAACTCGTTGATCGTGTCTTGTTCATAGTTCGACTGCACCTCTCTCGTCTCCATCACGGACGGAGCGGTCGCGGTGACCGTAATCGTCTCCGCGATGGTCGAAAGCTGAAGCACCGCATTCGCGCGTGTGTTCGCGGCCAGAGTGACCTTGGCAGTCTTGGTGACATCCGACATGCCTTGCATCTCGAACCGGATCGAATAGTCACCTGGAGGCAGAGCCACGAGGCTGTAGTCACCGTTCACGTTCGTGACGGCGACGCGCGAGCCCTGCAGATTGGGCGACGTGATGGTGACCGTCACGCCCGGGAGCGGCGCTCCCTCGTGCATCACGGTTCCGTTGAGCGCGCCAGTCGTGCCCTGCCCGACCGCCGGAGCGGCGACGAGCGCGAGCACGAAAGCGAACACTGCCAACCTTGATATCAACCTCATACGTCCCTCCTATCGAAATCGCCTGACGTCAGGAACATCCCGACATCCGGAGCCAATGCAGATTTCATTCACGAACGACGCCCTCATGCAATGTGCTGGGCATATGTGGGTTGCGTCAATAGCAGGCGAATGGCACCGTACTTAAGATCCGAACCGCCGAATGGCGACGCCACATTTGTGTATCGAATTGCACATTCGTTCTCGATCTCCGCGTGATTCCCGGACTCCGACTGTGCGCACCAGCAACTGCCGGGCCACACGTTCGCCCAGTCGCCGTCGCCTCGACCAGGGAGCTCGTGCCCACGAATGCTCGCGAGCGGGGCGAGCCGCCGCGAAGAACCCTGACCGATAGTTATGCGGAGATTTGATCCGACGCACGGAGGCGTAGCGGTGCCGGCAAACACAAGTAGTTTGTGATGCCCGGGCCGCTCATATGTGCGCGGCTGCCAGAAGTCGCGCGCTCGTCCAACGCGAAATCACATCGGCGTGTGTTGAGTCGCTGAATATTCGCACGCCATGATCGATCGCCCTTGAAACACGCCCCGAGGCAGTTCGTGTGCCCCTCGCGGACGCCAAGGCCCCCGGGCATCTGCTCCGAGGCCTTGGCTCGTCAGCGCTTCGGGGACGGGTTCGATCAGAAACCGGTGTCAAGTCGACACAACCTTCGCTGGCCGCCAGCCGATACCGGTACATACATGTGTCCGAACTTCTCGCACGATCGTCAGAACGTACATTGCAGCAGTCTGTCGACGCGAGACGGGACGGCGGCCGGCAGGCGGCCGCCGTCCCGCTTTGAATCTGTCGAGTATCAGAACGTGAATTTCGCCCCGAGCTGAACCGTCCTTGGATTCTGATAGAGAGTCGGCGTTCCCCAGTACGGACTGTGGGGGAGCGTCGGGTCGTACATCGGATTTCCGGATTCATCCAGATTCGACGGATCTTCCCAGAGCGCGAGGATGTCGGGATCCATACCCTCGTAGATGTAGTCGGTGTCGACCTCGAGAACCTCGTGATTGTTGGTGGCATTGAAGACGTCGAGGATGAGCGAGATGGACCGGCCGTCACCCCTCAGGAATGGCAGCACGTAGTCCACGTGCAGATCGAGATTCCAATAGTCCGGCGTGCGGCCTGCCGAACCTCTCGATTGCAGGAAGATGGTGCCGTCTCCATAGCCGTTGTAGATTTCGGGGCCTCGCTTGTCGTACGGAATGCCGGCTGAATAAAGGAATCCCTCTGCGACAGTGAGCCCCATCGGGAACGTATACGAGCTGTACACCTTGAACTGATATGGCTTGTCGGACCGCAGCGGGCCGTAGGCGTTGACGAGCATCGACGGAATGTCGTAATACGCGGTGATGTTCGGATCGAGCTGCTCATAGCCGCTGAGGTACAGACCTTCGTAATTGCCTTCCGCCTTTGCATATACATACGAGGCATTCAGCTGCCATCTGTCTACCTGTGCCCTGGAGAGGGTGACCTCGATCGCCTCGTACTTGCGCTTCGGCTTTTCGAACGGCGCCCCAAAGGTCCCTTCGCCGGGATTGCCGATGATGTAGCCGGTCAGTTCGAGTGGATCGTCCGGATTGCCGAACACACCGAAGTCCTCGATGACTCGCTTCAGCTGCTTGTTCACATAGCGAATGCCGGTGCTCCAGGCCGAGCCGAACTGGTACTCACCACCGATGACGTACTCGTCCTGATACTGCGCCTTCAGGTCGGCGTCGATCGGCGTGTAGCTGTCGAGGACCGACTGGCGGTAGCGCGTCCACTGGCCGGAGGCGAGCGGATCACCATCTCGGTTGACCCAGCTGTTGCCCGTAATTGGACCTGTCGAGTAGTAGCGCTCGAAATCGTAGATCTCTCCGTTGATCGCGCGAAGGTTCAGGTCGAGCGGAATTGCTTCGAAGAAGCGCCCGGCAAAGGCGTAGACCTTCGATCGGCCGTCCTTCATCGGGTCCCACACGATGCCAAGTCGGGGCGCCCAGTTGTCGTCGAGCTTCAACTTGCTGACATTCGTCTCTTCGACGCCCACGCGCACGCCATTCGCGGATGTCAGCTCCTGAATCTCATACCGGATACCGAGATTGAACTGCAGATTGGGCGTTACCTTCCACTGGTCCTGCAGGAAGGCCGACTGGTTATCGGTCTTTCCCGCACCGTCGAGCGTGTAGGTCTGAGAGCGAAGCTGCCAGCACTGCGTCGACTCATTGATGGGCGTGCCGAGCTCGCAATTGCCGAGCGGCGCCGTCTGACCGTAGTAGCGATACCAGCGCTCGGTCAATGCCGAGTCGAACTTGTTCTGTTCCGCATCGAGGCCATAGCGGACCTCATGCGCGCCGAGGTAGTGGGAGAACTTCAGCGCCCCACTCGTGCGTTCCGCATTCTGGTCCCCGTAACGCTGATATCCGCCATACCAGTACAGGCCCGCAGTCTCGTCGACCTGCCGCGGAACGCTCGCCGCGATGTCGCCGAACGGCCGGGTGGTCTGATCCTGGTTCGCCTGCCCCACGTTTGCCTCGATCAGGAACGACGGGGTGATGATTCCCGTGTACCGGAAGTTGTAGTTCGTTGACCCTTCGTCGAGAGATTGCTGTACGCCCTCGTCAACCTCCGGTTTGGTCGTATGCCCCTCTCTTGTCTGCGGGTCTCCAAACGCCGTTGCAACCAGGCTGTGATTCGTCCCAAGAGTGGAGGTTAGCTTTGCAGCATAGAAGTCGGTGTCGCGGTCAAAGCTTCTTGCCCTCGCCTCGACAGGATTGTCTCCTCCCGTCACCTCACCGTAGTAAGTCGACCGACGCGTGGGATCGTAGGCTACGAAGAACCAGAGCTTGTCCTTCGCGATCGGGCCGCCGAGAGAGAACCCCAGGTCGTTGTTGTCGACCTCGTTCGAGAACCTCGTGATCGGCTTCTCCTTCACCCTGACATCGGTGTCCGTCCAACTCGAGTCCTGGTAGTAAGCGAAGACGTCTCCGTTGATGTCGTTTCCGCCCGATTTCGTGATGACATTGAAGACGCCGCCAGTCGACCGCCCGTACTCGGCCGGGTATCCGCCCGTCATGATCTGCACTTCCTGCACGAAGTTCATCGTGAGATTCGTGCCGGACGTGCCGTACTGGATATCGGTCGTCGAAAGCCCGTCGATGATGTAGTTGTTCTCCGGCGCCGACGACGCACCGACCGTCGGGCTGTTCTCCAATGCGTTGGAACGGCTGTCGGCCATGTCCATCGACACTCCGGGAGCCATCGCCGTCAACTGCTGGAAGCTCCTGGCCGTCGGCAACGAATCAAACTGCTTCGACGTCAGATTGACGCCCGTCGTAGTCTGCGTCACATCGACCAGCGGAGCCTCTGCCGTGACGATGATCGCCTCCGCCATCGACGCCTTCAGCGTGATGTTGACCGTTCCCTCCTGCCCCAGAGAGACGCGGAACCCGGACTTCGTCACCGACTGGAAGCCCGAGAGCGATGCTGCGAGCTTGTAGCCTGCGCCTGGGGGAATATTGATGAACCGGAACTTCCCGCTGGAGTCCGTAGTCGTGGCGCGCGCCCCTTGCATCGAGGGGCCCGAAAGCTCCACGGTGACGCCCGGGATGACCGCACCGGTGTCGTCGGTCACCGTGCCTGAGACGCTGCCGCTCGTCGCCGTTTGTGCGAGCAGGCTCGCGCCAGCGAGACAGAAGAACACTGCCAGAAGAGCCATGAATTGAATTCGCCTCATCATCCCTCCTTACGGTTTTCACCTCTACGGATTACGTTCAGCGCTGTCCCGGTCCGTGATGGAGCCCCTCACGGCACCGACAAAGCCGACACTCAACCGATACGTCTGATTCGCCGTGTTCTTCAACGTTGCATGGATCGTTCACAATCGAGCTTTGTTCGCATCATGCTGCCTTGCGAGGCCTTACAACATTCGCACCCGAAAGGCACCGCGTTTCGCGTTCATCTCATTGAACGAATCAATTCGCTTTCACGTATTTCGAAGCCGAACCCGATTCTCAAGACCTGACCCTGCACGCTACGAACACGCTGTATCCGTGACGCACATCAATCGACAATGCGCCGCCCCAGACTCCCTTCAACGAAGCTTTGATTGTGCGAGCTGAAGCTGATCACAGGCGTTGCCCTTGAGTCTGGGGCATCGCTCACAGTGCGTCTGTGACCTCAGACCATCGGACCACGGCATCGGCACCGATTTTTGGGCGCACGTTCCGTGCGAACGTCACATGAAGGTGTTCACGACAGGTCAAACGCGGTGGAGCAGTCGCTCCAATGCGCCCGGGAGAGATTGATGCACGAACGAGTAGCCTTCCTCGAGAGCGCGGACTGGAAGTACTCGCTGCCCTGTGATCAACAGAGGCTCCGCCATCTCACCGAACATCGCCCGCAGTGCGAATGCGGGCGCCGGAATGAGAGTCGGCCTCTGCAGCGCCGCGCCGAGAGCGCGCGTGAACTGCGCGTTCGTCACCGGCTCGGGTGCGGTCGCGTTGTAGGCACTGTGCGCCGCAGGGTTCGCGATCGCCCACTCGAACATCGCGACGAGATCGTCGATGTGAATCCACGACATCCATTGCGCCCCGCCTCCGAGTCTCCCGCCGATTCCGAGACGGAACGGCAGGAGCATCTTCGCGAGCGCGCCTCCCTGCGTCGAGAGGACGATGCCGATCCTGAGGACGACGACTCGGGCCACTCCCTCCGCGCGCGTCGCTTCCGCTTCCCACTCGACGGCAAGACGCGAGAGGAATGAACCGTCGGGGGGCGCCGACTCGCCGAGTTCCTCGTCGCCTCGGACGCCGTAGTAGCCGACCGCCGAGGCGCTGACGAAGGCGCGCGCGGTGTCGGGCGATGCCTTCAGCGCGTCGACCAGCGCCCGCGTCGCCGAAACGCGACTTTCGCGAAGGTCGCGTTTGCGCGCTTCGGTCCATCGCTTTTCGGCGATTCCCGATCCGGCGAGATTGATCACCGCCGCGGAAGTCCCGATTTCGCGTTTCCACTCCTCGCTCGCGCCGCCCCACGCGACACCGCGCCCTTCACGCACTGTGGACGGATCGCGACTGAGCACGACGACGTCATCACCGCGCTTCGTGAGCGATCGAGTGAGCGCCTGCCCGACGAGGCCGCTGCCGCCTGCGATGACGATCTTCATGTGGGGCCTCCGCGGGACGATCATCTAACTTTCTCGGTGACGGGGCCAGTCGACGGAAACCGTTCAGGCACGTCGGCCAGAGGCCGACGTGCCCGCCGGCGCTACGAAGGGCCTACCGCCCCTGCCGCTCGCCTTCTTCGATCACGCGGAGCGTCTGCCTCGCGAGGGCGTCCATCGCGGGGCCAGGGTTCTTCTGCTTCGCCGTTGCGAGAATCGTCCTCGCCTCGGCGCCGCGACCCTGCGCGCCGACGACGAGCGCAAGGCTCGACCAGGCGCGCTCGTTGTCAGGGAACGCTTCGGTCTCCGCGCGCAGCGCACTCTCCGCCTCACCGATGCGACGCAGCCGCAGCAGCGCGTCGCCGCGCCGCGATTCGAGCTCGCGGATCGGAGGCATCCGGAAGGCCGCGACGATCGATTTCGTGCGGTCGAGGTACTCGAGCTCCTCCGCGAAACGCTGCTGCCGGTTCCTGATTTCCGAGAGCATCATCAGCGGCAGAACGCGCTCGGGTTCGATCCCGAGCACCTTCTGCGCCTCCGTCTCGGCGACGTCGAGCTTTCCCTGGGCGAGCGCGATCTGCGCGAGGACTTCCCCGGCAAAGGTGGGCGAAAAGCTCCGGGCGAGCTCGGCGTGCTTCCATGCCTCGTCCGGGCGTTTCATCTTCATGTAGACGTTCGCCATCTCGAGCGCGACCTGCGGACTGCCGTTCGACCGCTTCATCTGCTCCTCGAGCGCGGCGAGCGCGAGCTCGTACTTCCCCATCTGAAGGTACGCGGAGCTGAGGATTCCCCAGCCGTGGAGAAAGTCGGGGTTGTCCTTCACGAGCGCCTTACCGACCTCGATCGCTTCCGCGTAGCGCTTCCGCTCGATTAGCACGGTTCCCTTCCCCATGAGGGTCAGGGCTTCGAGTTTCTCCTTCGGATCGGGAAGCTCGCCCGACGTGGTCGACGGGCCCGACCCGAGGTAGCCGAGCGCGGTGAGCTTCGCGACGTCTTCGGGATCCGCGGCGCGCGGCTGCTCGAAGGGATGCGCGGTGACGATCGCCGCGGCCTCGCGACGCCGGCCCGACACGACGCGCCGCTCGTCGCCCGCGATGTTCTTCGTCTCGCGCGGGTCGGCCGCGCGATCGTAGAGCTCGACCGTCGGCGCCGCGATGAAGTGATGCTTCGCGTCGGTGAACGAGAGGAGCTCCTTCCAGCCGTAGTGGAGGCGCTGGTAGTACGACTCGCTGTAGATCGCGCGATCGCCCGGCGCGGCGGGCGAGAAGAGGTCGATCCCGTCGAGCTGCTTCGGCGCCGCGATGCCGAGCCGGCCGAGGATGGTGGGAAGCAGATCGACGATCGAGGCGACGCTGGTGACCTCCTGTCCCGCGCGCTCACCGCCGGGCAGCTTCACGAGGAGAGGCACCTGAATTGCTTCGTTGTAGAGGAGGACGCCGTGCGCGATCTCGCCGTGATCGCCGAGCCCTTCGCCGTGGTCCGACATGATGACGATGAGCGCGCGGTCGTAGAGCCCCTTCGCGCGAAGGTCGTCGAGGAACTTCCCGACGATCGCGTCGGCGCCGGCGATCTCGCCGTCGTACGGCTCGGACGCGAAGCGCGTCTTGAACGGCTCCGGCGGCGTGTACGGACCGTGAGGCTCGTAGAGGTGGAGAAAGCCGAAGACGCGGGGTCCGGAGTTCTTGTCGATCCACTTTTCGAGCAGCTCCCGCGACAGGTCGCCGTCGCGAGTCCACGACGTGAGCGACTCCATCGGCGAGACCGTCATCAGGTCGTCGTATTCGTCGAAGCCGCGATTGATCCCCGTCTCGCCCCGGATGACAAAGCTCGAGACGGAGCCCCCGGTCGCGTAGCCGTTCGCCTTGAGGATCGACGCGAGCGTCTTCTGCTCGGGCCCCAGCGTGTAGCCGACGTTGTCGCGGATGCCGTGGCGATACGGCAGGAGCCCGGTCATGAGCGAGGCGTGCGACGGGAGAGTCAGCGGAACGTGGCTGAAGGCTGAGCGGAAGAGAACCGCGTCCTGGCGGAAGCGGTCGATGGCAGGAGTGGAGCCCTTCGCGTAGCCGTAGGCCGGGAGGTGGTCGGCCCGGAGCGTGTCGATCGAGATGATGAAGACAGGCGTGTCGGGAGCGGCGGCAACCGCGGGGGTCTCCCGTCCGCAACCCGAGACGAGAGCAGCGGCGAGCGCCGCGACGCCGGCAAGCAATCGAAGGTTCGTCGTCACGACGGTCGGTAACGGGCGGCGGAGCGCCGTTTATTCGATGTCACCGTTTAGAAACCAAAAAACCCAGCCACGCGCTGGGTTTTTCGGTCGATAGGAGGGAGGGAGGGATGTGTTCGTTATGCTTTTTGTCGCTTTTCTTTGTCTCTCGCAGGGTAGGACGGCGGAGGCAAAGCAAAGGTTTCGCCCATTGATACGGGGGCCCGAATTTTTTCGTCTAGGACAAATTCGCCGATCCCGATCCCGATCCCGAGCCCGAGCCCACTTCTACATTCTTCATTCTGCATTCGACATTCGACATTTCGGTTTCTTCCACAGCCGACAGCCCCGCGGCTGCAGAACCGAAATGTCGAATGTCGAATGAGGAATGAAGAATGTAGAAACTCCGCGATTCACGTCACCCGAGCCGGTTACGGGAACCGCGTCCCCGGCTGGAAGCGCGAGCGGGCGGTGACCCGGGCCGGATCGGCGGCCTTTTCCCCCATCACCATCGCGGCGAATGCGATCATCGCCGCGTTGTCGGTGCAGTAGACCTTCTCCGGAAGCCGGACGACGACGCCTTTCCGGCGCGCCCAGGCGTCGACCGCATCGCGAAGCGCGCCGTTCGCGGCGACTCCTCCCGCGATGGCGACCTCGGTCGGCGGATCGGGCTCGCTCGAGACCACGCGCCAGACGCCGTCGAGGCGGTCGACGAGTTGTTCGACGATCGCGGCCTGGAATCCTTTGCAGAAGTCGGCGAGATCGGCGGAGACGCTTTCGGCTCCGGCGCCCTCGAGCCCCTCGGTTCTCGCGAGACGAATCGCGCTCGCCTTGAGCCCCGAGAAGGAGAAGTCGAACGAGCCGTCCTTGAAGCGTGCGACAGGGAACGAAAAGCGCGACGCCGTCGTCGCCGCGCGCGACGCCTTCTCGACGTGCGGTCCGCCCGGGTAGGGGAAGCCGACGAACTTCGCGACCTTGTCGAAGACCTCGCCCGCGGCATCGTCGCGCGTCCTGTTCAGCACGGTAACCGGGGTCGCGGTTCCTGGCCTCACGTCGTAGATCGACGAGTGCCCGCCGGACACGACCAGCGCGAGGTAGCGCGCAGGCATCGGCGTCGAGCTGCCGGCGCGGTTGAGGTACGGAGAGACGATGTGCCCTTCGAGATGATTGACCGGGTAGAGCGGCAGCTGCCGTCCCCATGCGAGAGCCTGCGCGGCGGCGACACCGACGAGGAGCGCGCCGATGAGGCCGGGCCCCGCGGTGACGGCAATCGCCGCGAGGTCGTCGAGCGTCGCGCCGGCATCGGCCGTGGCCTGCGTCACGAGCGGCATCAAATGACGCAGATGCTCGCGTGAGGCGATCTCGGGAACGACGCCGCCGAACGGCCGGTGCCGCTCGATCTGTGAGGCGATCAGATTGGCGCGCACTGCGCCGTAGCGGTCGAGGAGCGCGACCGACGTCTCGTCGCACGATGTTTCCACGCCGAGAACGAACCCGGAATGGAATGAAGAAAGGCCTCTCATGCTTGTCACAGCCGACTCCCCTCCCAGTCGCGGAGGGAACCCCTGACGATCCTCGTCACGGAACTATAATTGGCCCCCTCGACCATCATGGACAATACGAAACCCGAGCTTTCGACGCGATACTCCCCGGCCGAATTCGAGCAGCGCTGGTACGCCTCCTGGGAGGCAGCCGGCTACTTCACGCCTGACGCGAAGAGCGACAAGCCGAAGTTCTCGATCGTCATCCCGCCCCCTAACGTCACGGGGCGGCTTCACATCGGCCACGCGCTGGTCAACACGCTGATCGACATCGTCACGCGCTGGAAGAGGATGTCGGGCTTCGAGGCGCTCTTCCTCCCCGGCACCGATCACGCCGGCATCGCGACGCAGATGGTCGTCGAGCGCGAGCTCGCCAAAACGGGAGTCTCCCGCCACGACCTCGGCCGCGAAACGTTCGTCGAGAAGGTCTGGCAGTGGAAGCACGACCACGGCAACCAGATCAAGGACCAGCTCAAGCGGCTCGGCTGCTCGTGCGACTGGACGCGCGAGCGCTTCACGCTCGACGAGGAGCTCTCGCACGCGGTGCGGACGGTCTTCGTCAAGCTCTACGAGGACGGGCTGATCTATCGCGATCTCGCGATGGTCAACTGGTGCCCCCGCTGCCACACCGCGATCTCCGACCTCGAGGTCGAGTTCGAGGAGCGCGACAACCGCATCTGGTCGATCGACTACCCGCTCGCGGACGGCTCGGCGACGCTCACCGTCGCGACCACACGCCCCGAGACGATGCTCGGCGACACCGCCGTCGCGGTCCATCCCGAAGACGAGCGCTACAAGCACCTCATCGGAAAGATGGTGAAGCTCCCGCTCACCGGCCGCGAGATCCCCGTCATCGGCGACGCGATTCTCGTCGACCCGACCTTCGGAACCGGCGTGGTGAAGGTCACCCCGGCGCACGACAAGAACGACTACGAGACGGGCCAGCGCCACAAGCTCGCGAGCATCCAGGTGATCAACGAGCTCGGAAAGATGACGCCGGCTGCCGGCGACGCCTACGCCGATCTCACGCGCGAAGAAGCGCGGAAGAAGGTCGTCGCCGACCTCGAGGCGATCGGTCTGCTGCGCGAAGCGAAGCCGTACAAGAACTCGGTCGCCTTCTGCGCGCGCTGCGGAACGATCGTCGAACCGATGGTCTCGCGCCAGTGGTTCGTGAAGATCGAGCCGCTCGCGAAGCCTGCGATCGAGGCGGTTCGCGACGGCCGCATCACGATCACGCCGTCGACGTGGGACTCCACCTACTTCAACTGGATGGAGAACATCCACGACTGGTGCATCTCGCGCCAGCTCTGGTGGGGGCATCGCATCCCTGCCTTCACCTGCGGCAGCTGCGCGCACGTGATGGTCGCGGTCGAGGATCCGACCACCTGCGCGAAGTGCGGCTCGAAGGAGATCACGCAGGAGACCGACGTCCTCGACACCTGGTTCTCCTCGGCGCTCTGGCCCTTCTCGACGATGGGCTGGCCCGACGACACCGACGACCTCCGCGCCTTCTACCCGACGACGACGATGATCACCGGCTTCGACATCCTCTTCTTCTGGGTGGCGAGGATGATCATGGCGGGGCTTCGCTTCACCGGCGAGATCCCCTTCTCGCAGGTCTTCCTCAACGGCCTCGTGCGCGACGAGCACGGGCAGAAGATGTCGAAGACGAAGGGGAACGTGATCGATCCGCTCGAGGTCGCCGACGAGTTCGGCGCCGACGCGGTCCGCTTCACGCTCGCGATCAGCTCGTCGGGGCGCGACATCCCACTCGCGAAGAGCCGCATGCAGGGCTACGCGGCGTTCGCGACGAAGATCTGGAACGCGGCGCGCTTCGCGATGATGAACGTCGAGTCGACGCTCGCCGAATCGACGGCGTCGCTCGATCACGCGAAGCTCGGCGTCGTCGATCGCTGGATACTCTCGCGCTGCAACGCGACTGCGCGCGACGTCAATCGCTCGCTCGAGGCGTTCCGCTTCGACGAGGCCGCGAACGCCATCTACCAGTTCTTCTGGAAGGAGCTCTGCGACTGGTACATCGAGATGTCGAAGCCGGTCCTCTTCGGCCGCGAGGGAACGCCGGAGGAGCAACACCGCGCGAAGGCGGTGCTCCTCATCGTTCTCGACCGCGCGCTGCGCCTGCTCCATCCCTTCATGCCGTTCATCACCGAGGAGATCTGGCAGAAGCTCGGCCCCGCGGAAGGGTCGATCATGACGGCCGCGTATCCAAAGCACGACCCGTCGCTCGACGACGCGGAGGCGGAGCGCGTGATCGACATCGTGCAGGGGATCGTGACGACGGTGCGCAATCTCCGCGCGAGCCGCGGCATCCCGGGGAAGGAGCCGCTCCGCCTTCACGTGAAGGCTGACGGCGCCGATCGCGCGACGCTCGAGGCGAGCGCGTACCTGCTGCGCGACATGGCGAAGCTTTCCGAAGTCCGCTTCGACGGCACGGCGCCGGAGTCGGCGCACCGCGACGTCGTGGGCGGCGTCGAGTTCGCGCTCGAGCTGCCGAAGGTCGAAGTCTCGGCCGACGCCCTCGCGAAGATCGCGAAGGAGATCGAGGCGCTCGAGAAGGAGCTCGCCGGGGCCGACGCGCGGCTTTCCAATCCGCAATTCGTGGAGAAGGCGCCGCCGCAGGTCATCGCGGGCTCGAAGGCTCGCCGCCAGGAGATCATCGACCGTCTCGCGACGCTCCGGCAGAACGCGGCCCAGGCGGGGAAGGCCGACTGATGAAGCCGCTCGACGTCCGGGAGATCGCCTCACGGCTCTCGACGATCGAAACGGTCGCGCACATGTCGTGTGCGACGTCGACGAACACTCTCGTTCGCAAGATCGCGGACGAGTGCATGGAGAACGACATCCGCATCCCCGAAGCGATCGTGGTCGCCGGGGAGCAGAGGGAAGGGCGCGGGCGCGGGGAGCGAAGCTGGTACTCCCCTGCCGGCAAAGGGATCTACGCGACCGCGCTCCACGCGCTCCCGGTGGAGGAGCTCGCGGTGCTCCCGCTCCGGATCGCCTGCATGGTGGCGACGTTCCTGCGCGAGACCTACGCGATCGACGCGCGGATCAAGTGGCCTAACGACATTCTCGTCGACGGCCGGAAGATCGCCGGGATTCTGATCGAGGCGCGCCACCAGGAGAAGGGCTCGTACGCGATGATCGGCGTCGGGATCAACGTCTTCCCGAGCGCCGCCGCGCCCGCGAATGCGGTCGCGATCTCGCAGGTGTCGAAACGCGACGCCATCGACCTCGAGTCGGCGACGGTCGCCTTCATCGAGCAGGTCGACCGCGAGCTCGGGCGTCATCCGTCTGCTTCGGAGGTCGTCGCGAACTGGCGCGAGCTGACGGCGCATCGCGAAGGCGACCGGGTCAGCTGCCACCTCGGCGCCAGACTGATCGAGGGAAGCTGGCAGGGGATCGACGACGCGGGTCGCGCTCTCATCCGGAGCGGCGGCGAGACGATTCTGATCGCCGCAGGCGACATCGTTCCGATCGGGTGAGGCGGGGCGAGAAGCAGGAGTACTGCGGACCGCCCCCGGTGCGCCTCGCGCCGCGCGCGTGGGCTGTCGTCCCGACGACCGATCCCGCGAAGCGGGAGAGGAAGGAGGGACCTCGCAGGCTGGTACAGAGTAAGTCTTCACACCCCGGCGTTCCCGCCCTTCGCACGACTGTACCAGCCTGCGAGATCCCTCCTCTCCCGCTTCGCGGGATCGTCGGGATGACAATTCGTCCGGGCGGCGCAAACCGGCAAGCTCCCTGCACGTCCGCTCGCTTCCCGCTGCGATAGAATCGGGACCCCACCATGGAACCGCTGCTCGTCATCGACGTCGGCAACTCCAACATCGTCCTCGGCGTCTACGCCGGCGACGAGTTGGTGAATTCGTGGCGCCTCGCGACCTCGCGAGACAGGACCGCCGACGAGTACGGCATCCTCGCCACGCAACTGTTAGGCGAGGAGATGCGCCGCAGCATCGCCGGCGCGATCGTTTCCTCCGTCGTCCCTCCCCTCCACTTCACGATTCGCTCGATGGTGCAGCGCTGTTTCGGCGTCGAGCCGGTGTTCGTCGAGGCGGGGATCAGGACCGGGCTCTCGATCAAGACCGAGAACCCGCTCGAGGTGGGTGCCGACCGGATCGTCAACAGCGTCGCGGCGCACCACATTTACGGCGGCACCACGATCGTCGTCGACTTCGGCACCGCCACGACGTTTGATCTCGTGACCGAGAAAGGCGAATACCGCGGCGGCGCGATCGCTCCCGGCCTGACGATTTCCGCGGAAGCGCTCTTCGCGCGCGCCGCGCGGCTTCCCCGCGTCGAGATCCGAAGGCCCGCGCACCTGATCGGCACGAACACGGTCGCGAGCATGCAGTCGGGGCTCTACTGGGGATACGTCGGACTGGTCGAGGGAATCATCCGGCGGATGCGCGAGGAGGAGCCCTCGGTTTCGCACGTGGTCGCGACGGGCGCGCTGGCGCCGTTGATTCACGAAGAGACGAAGTCGATCGACGTGGTCGACCTCGAGCTGACGCTCAAGGGACTCAAGCTCATCTACGAGCGAAACGCCAAAGGGCGAGGCCGGCGCGGCTGATGAGACTCGCCGTGACCCTCGCCGGGCTGCTCGTCGCGGCGCCACTCTTCGGTGGCGGCACGAGCACGTCGAAGCACGCGGCGGTGACGACAGGGTCGCGATACGCGACGAACGCTGCGCTCGCGGTGCTGCGCGAAGGGGGAAACGCGGCCGACGCCGCGATCACCGCGGCGTTCGTCCTGTCGGTCGCGCGCCCTGATGCCGCCGGCATCGGCGGCGGCGGGATGCTCGTCTACCACGACCGCGAGCACAACGCGACCTGGGTCGTCGACTTCCGCGAAGCGGCGCCTGCGAAACTCCCCGTGGTTCCGAAAGATGGGCCTCTCACCGGAGTGAGCGCGGCGGCGATGCCGGGTCTGGTGCGCGGCCTCGCCGACACGCATCGCCGGTTCGGCTCGCGCCCGTGGAAGGATCTCGTGTTTCCCGCCTCGCAGCTTGCGGACGAAGGCTTCGTCGTCGACGAGACACTCTCGTCCTCGATCGCGCGGAGCCTCGAAACGAATCACTTCAGTCCGCACGCCGCCGCGATCTTCGCTCCGGAGCAGAAGGCACCCGCGCCGGGGCAGAAGCTGGTGCAGAAACAACTCGCCGCGACACTCGCCAAGGTCGCGAAGAGCCCGGCCGTCCTCGTCGACGGTGCTCTCGCGATCAGGATCTCGGATGCGAGCGCGAAGGATGGCGGCGTGCTCGCGCTTCGCGACTTCCGCGAGTACCGCGCCGAGGTTCGAGCGCCGCTGAGCGTGCAGGTCGGAGCGTACTCGCTCGTCACCGCGCCGCCCCCTTCGTCGGGAGGGATGATCCTCGCGTCGACGCTGGCGATCTCGAGCGGCCTCGACATGACGCGCGAGGGCGCCGAGAGCGTACGCTTCGTCCATCTCTCCTCCGAGGCGGCTCGCCGGGCGATGCTCGACGCGCGGCGCAACGCCGGCGACCCGGCCTACACCCGCGTCGCGCTCGACCACATTCTCGCCCCCGAGAGGCTTAGCGCCTGGCGCGCGACGATCGATCCGGCGCGAGCGACGCCGAGCAGGAACCTGACGATGCCGGGCCCCCTCCACACCACGCACGTCGCCGTGATCGACGCGAAAGGAAACGTTGCCTCGCTGACTCTCTCGCTCAGCGGCGAGTTCGGAAGCGGATGGGTCGCAGGCGACACCGGAATTCTCCTCAACGGCGCGATGAACGACTTCCGCGCGACGGTCGACCGGCTCGAAGGCGAAAACACCGCGCCGCTATCGCCTAACAACATGGAGCCGAAGAAACGCCCGGCGACGCCGCTCGCGCCCTGTATCCTCTTCTTCGCGGGAAAACCGCGACTGGCAATCGGGGCCGCGGGAGGCGAGGCGATCCCTCAGGTTCTCTTCACGGTGCTGCTTCGTTACGTCGCCTTGAAGCAGGGGCTCGACCAGGCGATCGCCGCACCGAGGATCTTCCGCACCGAGGAGGGCGACCAGCTCCTGTGCGAGAAGGGACGATGGCCGGAGGAGACGCTGGAAGCGCTCCGTGCCATCGGACATGGAGTTCTGACGCGCGACTCGATCGGTGAGATCAACGCGATCGCGGTGACGGATGCGGGGCTCGTCGCAGTCGCCGATCCGCGTGGACAAGGAGCAACAGGTGGGAACTGACAATCAGCTGCAAATGAAGATCGACGCCGCGGCGGAAGCGCTGCGGGAGGTCCGCTCGGGCATGACGCTCGGCCTCGGCACCGGCTCGACGGCGCGTGAGTTCGTGAGACTGCTCGGCGAGAAGATCGCCGCGAACGAGATCACCTCGATCCGCGCCCTCTGCACCTCGATCGAGACCGAGCGGCAGGCGGCCGCCTGCGGCATCGAGATCCTCGAACCGAAGCATCTGCCGAAGATCGCGCTCGCGGTCGACGGCGCCGACGAGATCGATCCGATGCTCCGGCTCGTCAAGGGGCTCGGCGGCGCGCTCCTGCGCGAGAAGATCGTCGAGCAGGCTTCAGAGCGTTTCATCGTCATCGCCGACGAGACGAAGCTCGTCGAGAAGCTGGGGCGCGGCGTCCTTCCTGTCGAGGTCACCCGCTTCGCCATGCCGCTGCTCGAGGAGCGGTTCCGCCGGCTCGGCATCGAGCCGGCGCTGCGCGGGAAGAACGGCGAGGCCTTCGTCACCGACGAGCAGCACCTCATTCTCGACGTGAGGCTCCCCGCCGGACGTGACATGGCCGACCTCGTCGACGAGCTCAAGCGCTTTGCCGGAGTCGTCGACACCGGCTTCTTCCCCTTCGAGGCAACCGAGGCGATCGTCGCCACCCCCGCCGGGCCGAGGCGGATGCGCAGGGGCGAGACGAACCGGTCGGGGTTCAGGCATCCGTCGTAGGCAGGCGGAAGGCGCGGGCCACAGGTTTGCGCCGGGCGATGTGGCGCAGACACTCCTGTCTGCGCGCGGCGCAACGCGCCGCAGGTTCGGTCAGCGAAGGACTCAGTCGCCCCGCGGCGCGGGGCGACGCGCAGGCAGGAGTGCCTGCGCCACATCGCCCGGCGCGGCTGCCAGGCCGTTTGCTGCTACAATTCGCCCCCAATTCGCACTCAAAGGTGACCTATGAAGATCGACCGGATCATTCCAGCCGTCATTGCAGCTTCGTCCATTCTTCTCTTCGGCTGCCCGCCGAAAGAGGCCACCGGAGGCGCAGCAGGATCGAACGAGATCGTCATCGGGCATCTCGCGTCGATGACGGGCGGTCAGGCGACGTTCGGCCAGCAGACCGACCAGGGCATCCGCCTCGCGCTCGAGGAGATCAACGCGGCCGGAGGCGTGAAGGGGCGGAAGATCCGCGTGATCACCGAGGATACGCAGTCGAAGCAGGAAGAGGCGGCGACCGCGGTGTCGAAGCTGATCTCGCGCGACAACGTGACCGCGATCCTCGGCGAGATCGCGTCGTCGAACTCGCTCGCGGCCGGCCCTATCGCGCAGCAGAACAAGATCCCGATGATCTCGCCCGGCTCGACGAATCCGGCCGTTACCGAAAAGGGCGACTACATCTTCCGCATCTGCTTCATCGACCCGTACCAGGGTGAGGCGCTCGCCAAATACGTCGCAAACGACATGAAGCTCACGCGCGCCGCGATTCTCCGCGACGTCAAGAGCGACTACTCGATGGGCCTCGCCGACTTCTTCAAGAACACCTTCACGCAGCTGGGCGGCAGCATCGTCGCCGACTCGAGCTACGCGGGAGGCGACAGCGACTTCAAGTCGCAGCTGACGACGATCAAGTCGTCGAATCCGCAGCTGATCTTCGTCCCCGGCTACTACACGGAGATCGGCCAGATCGCCGTGCAGGCGCGCGACCTCGGGATCAACGTCCCCCTCGTCGGCGGCGACGGCTGGGAATCGCCGAAGCTGATCGAGATCGGCGGCAAGTCGCTCGAGGGCTGCTTCTACTCGAACCACTACCACGTCGACGACCCGTCGCCCATGGTGCACGAGTTCGTCGCCGCATACGAGAAGCGGTACGGCGCCAAGCCCGACGCGATGGCCGCGCTCGGCTACGACTCGATGAAGTTCCTCGCCGCGGCGATGGAGCGCGCGAAGAGCCTCGACGGGCCGACGCTCCGCGAGGAAATCGCGAAGACCGCCGGATTCCAGGGAGTGACGGGAACGATCACCCTCGGCCCCGATCGCAACCCGATCAACAAGAAGCTCGTCGTGCTCGAGATCAAGGACGGCAAGCTCGTCCTTCGCGCGACGGTCGACCCGGCGGCGGAAGCAGCGAAGGCCGCGGCCGCACCCGCGGCGACCCAGAGCGCTGCGCCGGCCACGAAGTAGGCACGCCGCAGTCGCACGCCGCGCCAGGGGGCGCGGCGCGCGACGCAGCGACGCCTCACCGGGCTCCTCACGACGATGGACAGCTTCCTTCAGAACCTCATCAACGGGATCGGGATCGGCTCGATCTACGCCCTCATCGCCCTCGGCTACACGATGGTGTACGGCATCCTGAAGCTGATCAACTTCGCGCACAGCGACGTCTTCATGGTCGGCGCGTTCATGGGCTATTACGCCGCGCGGATCTTCTCGAAGCTCATGCACGGCAGCACGACCGTCGAGCCTTCGTGGACTCTTTTCCTGCTCGTGCTCGCGTTCTCCGTCGTCGTCTGCGGCGCTCTCGGTTACCTCAACGAGAGGATCGCCTACCGGCCGCTCCGCAACGCGCCGCGCATCGCGTCGCTCATCACGGCGATCGGCCTCTCGTTCCTCTTCGAGTACGGCGGCCAGATGGTCTTCGGCCCCGACCCGAAGTTCTTCCCGCAGCTTCTCGAGAAGCACCAGATTCATTTCCTCGGCACGACGATCACGTCGCACCTGGTGATCGTCCTCGTCGTGGCCCTCGTCTTCATGGGGATCCTCCAGTACATCGTCTACGGCACGAAGTTCGGCCGCGCGATGCGCGCGGTGTCGCACAACTTCGAAACCGCGTCGCTGATGGGAATCCCGACCGACAGGGTCATCTCGATCACATTCATTCTCGGATCGGCGCTCGCCGCCGTCGGCGGCGTCCTCTACGGCCTCTCGTACTCGAAGATCGATCCGCTGATGGGGATCATGTTAGGCCTCAAGGCGTTCGTCGCCGCGGTTCTCGGCGGCATCGGAAACGTGCCGGGCGCGGTGATCGGCGGGCTCGTGATCGGCATCGTGGAGTCGTTCGCCGGAGCGAGCCCGCTGTCGACGTACAAAGACGCGATCGCCTTCGTGATCCTCATCCTGATCCTTCTCTTCCGCCCCTCCGGGATCTTCGGAAAGTACCAGGCGGAGAAGGTCTGACCGGATGCGCAACTGGCTCGTTCGCGACCTTCTCGGCGTCGCCGTCATCTCGGCGATCCTGATCGGGATCAGCTACGTCCTCGGGTGGCTGCCGATCCCGGGGATGGCCTACTACAACCGCGTGATCGTGACGATCGGCATCAACGTCATCCTCGCCGTGTCGCTCAACATCATCAACGGCCACGCTGGCCAGTTCTCGATGGGGCACGCCGGTTTCATGGCGGTCGGCGCCTACACGTCGGCCTATCTCACCTACTTTCACTTTCAGCCGTTCCTCGCGACGCTCGCCGAAGGGCCGACGCGATTCGCGCTGCAGCAGGCGCTCTTCCTCGGAGCGCTGCTCGCCGGCGGCGCCGCGGCGGGCCTGGCTGGATGGTTCGTCGGGCTGCCGTCGCTCAGGCTTCGCGGCGACTACCTCGCGATCGTCACGCTCGGCTTCGGCGAGATCATCCGCGTGATGATCCTGAACATCGACAAGATCGGCGGCGCTCGCGGGCTCGCGGGCGTTCCCGCCTACGCGAATTTCTTCTGGGTCTGGTTCTTCGCCTGCATCGTCGTGATCGTCTCGTGGCGGCTCATCCACTCGCAGGTCGGGCGCGCGTTCCTCGCGGTGCGCGAGGACGAGATCGCCGCGGAAGCGATGGGCGTCAACACCACGCACTACAAGGTGCAGGCGTTCGTGATCGGCTCGTTCTTCGCGGGAATCGCAGGCGGACTCCTCGGCCACTATCTCGTGTACCTGAATCCCGGGATGTTCCAGTTCACGAAGTCGTTCGAGGCGATCGTGATGGTCGTGCTCGGCGGCATGGGCTCGATCTCGGGAGCGGTGCTGGCGGCGGTGATCCTCTCGGTCGCGCTCGAGGCGCTCCGCTTCGTGAAGGAAGCGTTCGGCCTGTCGGCTGACCCCAGGATGGTGATCTACGCAATCGTGCTGATCCTGCTCATGCGGCTCCGCCCGCAGGGGCTGCTCGGCAACCGCGAGCTCGGAGACTTCTTCCGCAGGCGCAAGAGGAAGAGCGAATGACGGTCCTCAACGTCCTCGACGCCCGCGGCGTGACGATCCGCTTCGGCGGCCTCACGGCAGTCTGCGACTTCAACCTCTCGATCATGCCGAACGAGCTGGTCGGACTGATCGGACCTAACGGCGCAGGGAAGACGACCATCTTCAACATGCTCACCGGCGTCTACAAGCCGACCGAGGGCGACATCCGCGTGAGCGGCGTCGACACGAAGACGCTCAAGCCGTTCGACATCACGAAGCTCGGCGCCGCGCGCACCTTTCAGAACATCCGCGTCTTCAAGAACCTCTCGCTGCTCGACAACGTCAGGATCGGCGGCCACATCCACTACAAATACTCGTGGGCCGACTCGGTCCTGCACTCGGTGACGTTCCGCGAGCACGAGGAACAGGCGGAGAAGGAAGCGATCGAGCTGCTGAGCATCTTCGACCTCGACCACCGAGCGCGCGACGAGGCGCGGAGCCTTCCGTATGGCGACCAGCGCCGCCTCGAGATCGCGCGCGCCCTCGCCGCGAAGCCGAAGCTGCTGCTCCTCGACGAGCCGGCCGCGGGCCTGAACACCGGCGAGACGATGGAACTGATGCAGCAGATCCACGAGATCAGGAACCGCTTCGGAATCGCAATCCTCCTCATCGAGCACAACATGGAACTGGTGATGGGGATCTGCGAGCGGATCCTGGTGCTGAACTACGGCAGGACGATCGCCCAGGGGCGCCCCGAAGCGATCCAGAACGACCCGGTCGTCATCGAGGCTTACCTCGGTGAGCCGGTGGAGGCGTGACATGGCCGACACCGTGCTCTCGATCAGGAACCTCGAAGTCGGCTACGGCGAGATTCCCGCGCTGCACGGCATCGATCTCGACGTCGCGCAGGGGGAGATCGTCACGCTGCTCGGCGCAAACGGCGCCGGCAAGACGACGACGCTTCGCGCCATCTCCGGATTGCTCCAGCCGAGCGAGGGAGACATCGTCTACCGCGGCGAGTCGATCCGCGGCCGGAAGACGCACCTGATCACGAAAATGGGGATCTCGCACGTCCCCGAGGGTCGCGGGATCTTCTCGAACCTCACGGTCAACGACAACCTCGAGTTAGGCGGGTACCTCCGGAAGGGGAAGATCCCCGCGAGCGAGTACGACTACATCTTCACGCTCTTCCCGGTGATCAAGGACCGGCTGAAGCAGAATGCGGGAACGCTCTCGGGTGGAGAGCAGCAGATGCTCGCGATTTCCCGCGCGCTGATGGCGAAGCCCGACGTGCTGCTCCTCGACGAGCCGTCGCTGGGCCTGGCGCCGCAGATGGTGCAGACGATCTTCCGCGTCATCCGCGAGATCAACCAGGCGGGAACGACGATCCTGCTCGTCGAGCAGAACGCCCACATGGCGCTCACGACGGCGCATCGCGGCTACGTGATGGAGACGGGACGCATCGCGATCGCCGACACGGCGAAGCACCTCCTCGCCTCGGATCGCGTGAAGAAGGCCTACCTCGGCGGCTGAGCCGCGGAGGGTTGCGTCATGACCGCGGTCGGCGCCGGAACCGGATCGATCGCCGCCTTACGGATCGCGAGCTCCACGCGCCAGAGGCCCTTCTCGTTCCGAATCGACGCCACCGAGCGGAACGGCTTGCCGAGCGGCTTGTCGATTTTCGTGTCGAAGAGGTCGTAGAGCGGAGTCGGCGACGCGTAGTGCCAGATGAGCTCGGCGCTGCCGATCATCGGATCGGTCGGGTGGTGAATGAAGTTCGCGATCGTGTCGATCTTCTTCACACAGATCTTTCCGCGGAAGGCCTTGCCGCGCGCGCTCGGCACCGTGCCGATGATCGGGAAGCCCTTCTCCGTGACCTTGCCCTGGTAGATCTCGCGGCCGTCCTTCTCGACGACGTGCGAGACCTTGAGGAGCCCCGCGCGCTCGAGATTGTGAAGGGTCCGGACGGCCAGGTCGTCGTAGTCGTCCTTCGGATACCCGGGCCCCCACCAGACGCGCTGCGGTACCTCGGCGTAGATCGGCTCGTTGTCGATCGCGTTCCGCCGGATCAATTCGGTCGCGAGCTTCTCATCGAGTGGCGGCTGGGTACCGCACGCCAGCAGGGCGAGAGTTGCGAGAGCGATGAGTGTGCGGCGCATGGTCGGGGGAAGTTGTTAGTTGTTAGTTGTTAGTTGTTAGTTGTTAGTTGTTAGTTGTTAGACGATCGACGCAAGACGTTCGTGCGGCGAGTCGCATGTTTCGCGGAAGCCGACGTCCGTCAGTTTCGGTCGATTTTGCCGTCCTGCCAAGCAACTTTCATCGAAACCCGCCGGATAACCATTCAGGTCTAACAACTGACAACTAACAACTAACAACTCCGAAGATGCGGTTTCCAACACAAATGCCGTAGAATCGGTGCCGAAAATCTGACCGGAGCCAGCCGATGACTACTAGTTCGTTCACACTTCCCCGCTTCGTTTCCGAACGGCTCACGCAGAACTCCGCGGTGCGCAACGTCGCGCTCGTGGTCGCGGCGAGCTTTCTGATCGCAATTTCGGCGCAGATCGCGATCCCGCTCCAGCCGGTTCCGATGACGCTGCAGCCGGTCGCGATCCTTCTCGTGGGCGCGGCGCTCGGCTCGAAGCGCGGCGCGTCGGCGGCTGCGCTCTACCTTCTGGAAGGGCTGTCGGGCATGCCGGTCTTCGCCGGCGGCGCGGGTGGCCCGCTCGTCTTTCTCGGCCCGACGGCAGGCTACCTGCTCGCCTTCCCCGCGGCAGCGTGGATCGCCGGCATGGCTTCCGAGCGCGGCTGGGCCCGGTCGATGACGACGACGATTCCGCCGATGGCGCTGGCAATCGCGACGATCCATCTCGGCGGCTGGTCGTGGCTCGCCACCGCGATGGGCCTCGGCGCGGAGAAGGCCTTCTTTATTGGCGTTGCGCCGTTCTGGGCGTCCGACATCCTGAAGATCGCCATCGCGGCCACCCTCCTCCCGGCTGCGCAGGGATTGCTGTCGCGCGACGCGCGCTGATCCGAGATTCTCGAAACAGCAAACGGGCCGATCTCGCGATCGGCCCGTTTTGCTTTCGTCAGATTCGCCGCGCTCAGGCTGGAGCGACGACGGGCGTCGGTTGTGCGACGGCGCCGGCCTGCGGCTCTTCGGCGGGCGTCGTGGGAGGGCCGTCGATCAGCGCGATCTTCAGGGCGTCCTCGACATGCTCGACGAAGTGGAACTTCACGTCTCGCTTGAGCGCTTCGGGCACCTCGAGCAGGTCGCGCTCGTTCAGCTTCGGCAGAATGATCGTGGTGATCTGCGCGGCGCGCGCGGCGAGCACCTTCTCCTTCACCCCGCCGATCGGCAGGATGTCGCCGCGAAGCGTCACTTCGCCCGTCATCGCAACGTTCCGTTTGACCGCCTTCCCCGTCAGCACGGAGATGATCGCCGTGGTGATCGTGATGCCGGCCGACGGCCCGTCCTTCGGAACCGCTCCCGCGGGAACGTGAATGTGGATGTCGTGCTTCTCGAAGAAGTCCGCGGCGATTCCCTGCTCCGCGGCGTGTGCGCGCGCATAGGTGAGCGCCGCCTGCGCCGACTCTTTCATGACGTCGCCTAACTGCCCGGTCAGCTGGAGCTTTCCGTTGCCCCGAACGGCGATCGCCTCGATGAAGAGGATGTCGCCGCCGACCGAGGTCCAGGCGAGGCCGGTCGCCACGCCGACCTGGTCGCGATCGAGCAGCTCTTCGGCGTAGTGCCGCGTCGGCCCGAGGTACTTCTCGATCGCCGCATCGGTGAGGCGGTACGACTCCTGCGCCTTTCCACCCGCGACCTCGACCGCGATCTTCCTGCAGATCGCGCCGATCTCGCGTTCGAGGTTGCGGAGGCCCGCTTCCTTCGTGTAGCCGATGATCACCTTGAGAAGCGCGCTGTCGGTCCAAACGATCTCGATATCGGCGATGCCGTTCTCCTCCAGCTGCTTCGGAATGAGATGCCGGCGGGCGATCATCACCTTCTCTTCGTCGGTGTAGCCCGAGAGGCGGATGACCTCCATCCGGTCGAGGAACGCCGGCTGGATCGTGTCGAGGACGTTCGCCGTCACGATGAACATGACGTTCGACAGGTCGTAGGCGACGCCGAGGTAATGATCGCGGAAGCTGTTGTTCTGCTCGGGGTCGAGGACCTCGAGCAGCGCCGACGACGGATCGCCGCGGTAGTCGGCGCCGATCTTGTCGACCTCGTCGAGAACGAAGACGGGGTTCGACGAGCCGGCCTGGTTGATCGCCTGGATGATGCGCCCGGGCAATGCTCCGACGTAGGTGCGCCTGTGCCCGCGGATCTCCGCCTCGTCACGCACGCCGCCTAACGAAAGCCGGACGAACTTGCGGTCGAGCGCGCGGGCGACGGAGCGGCCGAGCGAGGTCTTGCCGACGCCGGGAGGTCCGACGAAGCAGAGGATCGGCCCCTTCATCTTCGTGCCGCGAAGCTTTCGGACTGCCAGGTATTCGAGGATGCGCTCCTTGATCTTCTCGAGGTCGTAGTGGTCTTCGTCGAGAATCTGCTTCGCGCGGTCGAGGTCGTGGTTGTCGGCCGACTGCACGCTCCAGGGAAGGCCGGTCATCCAATCGAGGTAGGTGCGGATGATCGAGGTCTCGGCCGAGTCGGGGTGCGAGCGCTCGAGCCGCTTGAGCTGCTTCTCGACCTCCTCCTTCGCCTCCGGCGTCATCGACTTCTCTTCGATCTTCTTCTTGTAGTTCTCGATCTCCTCGGTGAGCTCCTCTCCTTCGCCGAGCTCGGACTGGATCGCCTTGAGCTGCTGACGGAGGAAGTATTCGCGCTGGCTCTTGTTCATCTCGCCCTGCGCGACCGTGGAGATCTCCTGCTGCATCGTCAGCACGTTGATCTCGCGCGTGAGGAGCTCGTTGACCTTCCGGAGCCTCTCGATCGGGTCGAAGGTCTCGAGCACCGCCTGCGACTCCTCGAGCTTGAGGTCGAGGTTCGAGGCGGCGAGATCGGTCAGACGTGCCGGATCGTCGAGGTTCGCCGCGATGATCATCACCTCGGGCGAGATGTTCTTCCCGAGGCTCACCGACTTGTCGAGGTTCTGCTTGACCGAGCGGATGAGCGCCTCGACCTCGAGCGGCCGCTCCTTGATCGGCGGCTCGTCGATTCGCGTGATCTTCGCCTTGAAGAACGGGGCGGTCTGGATGAAGTAGTCGATGCGCGCGCGGGAGAGCCCCTGAACCAGGATGCGGATGCGCCCGTCGGGCAGTTTCAGCATCCGCATGATGATCGCCACCGTGCCGATGCGGTAGAGCTCGTCCTCTCCCGGATCCTCGTTCTGGAAGTCCTTCTGGGCGGTCAGCATGATCACCCGGTTCTCGGCGAGCGCCTGGTCGACCGCGTTGATCGACTTCTCGCGCGATACCGAGAGGGGCACGATGATGTACGGGAAGATCACCAGGTCCTTCAACGGAAGTACCGGCAGCACATCCGGAATCTTGATCGCCTCGTCCTTGGTGACGTCGTTGGTCTCGCTCATTCAGTCCTCTCGTGGAGCTCCTTCACCTCTCCGTCGCGGATCAGCGGGTTTCGTCCTTCAAGTGGCTGAGCTCCCGGACGAATTCCTCGAGATCTTCGAAGCGACGGTAGACCGAAGCAAACCGGATGTACGCGACGGAGTCGACTTCGCGCAGACGGCGCATGACCATGTTGCCCAGCTCGCGGCTCGAAATCTCCCGATCTCCCGCCTCCTGCATCTCCGCTTCGATCGAGTCGGCGATCCGCACGAGCGTCTGTTCCGAGATCGGCCTCTTGCGGCATGCGATCCGCAAACCGCCCATCAACTTCTCGCGCTCGTACGGCTCGCGCCGCTGGTCGCGCTTGACGACCTGAAACGGCTCGAGCTCGATCTTCTCGTAGCTCGTGAATCGGCGCTCGCACGAGACGCACTCCCGCCGGCGGCGGATGACGTCTCCTTCGCGGCTTTCGCGCGAGTCGACGACACGGTCTTCGGTGTTGCCACAGAACGGGCAGCGCATCGACGGTATCCCGCGGGATATGTATCACTCTTCCCGGGATTCACCAATCTTCGCCAGCTGGCCCATGCTGAGCCCTTCCTTCGCGAGGAGGCCCAATCCTACGATCAGCACGGGCAGCGTGCCGACCAGGTGCAGTACCAGCGCGAGCGCGACCGAGTCGTCGATGCCGAACGCGTAGAACTGAATGAGCGCGACCTGGCAGACCTTGTGGAATCCGCCGATTCCGCCCGGCGTGGGAATCATCAAGCCGACGATGCTCACGCCGGTCAGGAAGAAACACGACAGGAACGGGAGATCGTGCGACATCGCCATCGAGGTGAACCAGAACTGCGACGACAGGCACGCCCAGGTGATGATCGTGAGCACGATCACTTTCGTGAACGCCGCCGGATTCTGCGCTGCGCCCCGGAACGATTCTGTGAACGTGTCGAAAAAGTGCATCCACGGATCGCGGAATCGATGAGGCAGCAGGAGACCGAGCCGCTCGTGAAGGCGGCGAATCCTCGAGGTGACGAGAATGATCCCGGTGACGAAGATCAACATCGCAGCCAGGAGCGCGCCCGCGAAGATGCCGAACGATCGGAGCAGCAGGCGCTGCTCGACCGTGAACGACGGATCGTGCGCCGTCGCGATCACGAACCAGCAGAGCATGACGAGGATGGCGATCAGGTCGAGCACACGCTCGGTGAGAACCGTCGCGATCCCCGTCGAGAACCTGATCCCCGTCTTGCGTTTCATCAGCGCCGCACGGACGACGTCGCCGGCACGCACCGGTAGAACCGCCGACGACATGAAGCCGACCGTGACGGCGAAGTAGGTTGGGTAATAGTCCGGAGGGTCGCCGGGCTGAAGGAGCGTCCGCCATCGTTCGGCCCGCAGGAAGAGAGCGGCGAAGTTCGCCGCGAGCGCCACCCCGATCCAGAAGGGATCGACCGACGCGATCAGCCGCATCACCTCGCCCGGATTGCTGTTCCTGAGGAACAGTGCCAGGAGAACGACCATCGCCAGAATCACGGCCGCGAGCCGCACCGTTCGCTTCAAGACCGCGCGGTTGTACCATAAATGCCGCCGGGCGCCACGAACGCCCGCGCTGGATCGACTTCCCCCGATGCTCCGTATCCATACGAACCCGCGCTTCCGGGCGCACGAGGTGCCCGCGGGCTACCCGGAGAATGCCGCGCGCCTCGACGCCGCGATGCACGGCGTTCATCGCGCCGGGCTCGACGAGCTCGTCAGCACGTCGCTCTCGGCGACGATCGAGACCGATCGCATCATCGCGAAGGTCCATTCGCGCGACTACATGCGCGAGCTCGAGTCGGCCTGCTGGGACGGCTTCAGGATGTTCCACTCGCACGACAACCCGATCTCCCGCGAGAGCTACGCCGCGGCCACCGCCGCCGTCGCTTCCGCGCTCACGGCCGCCGAGGAGATCTGGGAGAGCGGCGTGGCGAAGCGCGCCTTCGTCGTCGCGCGCCCTCCCGGCCATCACGCCGAGCGCGCCGAGGCGATGGGGTTCTGCTTCTTCAACACGATCGCCTGCGTCGCCGAGCGGCTCCGCGAGCTTCCCGGAATCGAGCGCGTCTTCGTTCTCGACTGGGACGTGCACCACGGCAACGGCACGCAAACGCTCTTCGAGGACCGTGACGACGTCTACTACGCCTCGATCCATCGCTTTCCCTTCTATCCCGGCACGGGCGCAGCGCACGAGCTCGGATTCGGGAAGGGGCGAGGCTTCACGAAGAACATCCCGCTGTCGGGAGGCACCGGCGACACCGCGTACATCGACGCGATCGAATCATCGATTCTCCCCGTCATCGACGACTACAAACCCGACGCGATCCTCGTCTCCGCCGGGTTCGACGCGCACTGGCGCGATCCCCTCGGTGGCATGCGCGTCAACGAGAGCGCCTTCGGGCTCATCTCACGGATGATCGTCGCCGCGGCGGAGAAGCACTGCGGCGGGCGCCTGCTCTCGCTGCTCGAAGGAGGCTACGACCCCGAGGGGCTCGCGTCGAGCGTCGAGGAGCATGTGGCCGCGATGGTGTGAGGGGCGCTGCGCTCCGCAAGGTCAACCGGGGCATCCGACTTCGACCCGGCCTGCTTCAGAGTCTGCGGAAACCGAAATGAAGAATGTCGAATGCAGAATGAGGAATGGAGAATTTTGAAGACGCCCACGTGTCGTCTACGACTCGGAGCCTCGCCTTGATTCTCAATTCTTCATTCTGCATTCGACATTCTTCATTTCGGTTTTCCGGGCACGCCTCAGGCAACGTGGAAGGCCTAACATCCCCCTAGCCCCTGATCCCCTTGCCCTCGAGTATCGCCCTGTAAAGCCGTTCGAGCCTGTCGATCCTCACGCTCTTCGAAAACCCCTCGATCACCCGCCGCCTCGCGGCAAGGCCCGTCGCCGCGGCGGCATCGCGCGCGTCGAGCACCGAAAGCATCGCCCCGGCCAGCGCCGCCCGATCGCGCGCGGCGACGAGCCAGCCGACCGCGGGAGACGCGACGAGCTCGCGGTTTCCTCCGCAGTCGGTCGCGATGACGGGCCTGGCTAGCGCCATCGCTTCGCGGATCGTCCCGGTGATTCCGGTTCCACCCCACGACGCGTCGACGACGCAGTCCGCCGAAGCGAGCACGCGCGCCATGTCGTCGCGGTACTCGACGGCCGTGACGAGAGGGCCGACGCCGCGCTCGGCTGCGTGGCGCTCGATGGCGCGCCGCTCCTCCTCGCTCTTGCAGGCGACGAGTACGAGCCGCACGCCGGCGCGCTGCGCCGCCACGTCGGAAAACGAATCGACGAGCTCACGCCAGCCTTTCCAGTCGCGAATGCCGACCTGCATGTAGACGAATTCGTTCTCCGCCACTCCGCGCTCACCGCGGAAATCAGATCGTTCCCATCGCGCCGGATCGAAAAGCTCGACGTCGGTGCCGGCGTAGACCACCTCGACCTTTTCGGCAGGCACCCGCCCGCTCTCCACGATCACGCCGCGAATCTGCTCACAGACCGTGACGATGCGGTCGACGCGCCTTGTCCTGTACTTCGGCCCGTTCCACACCGTCAGCGGGAACGACACCCCCCGGTTGACCACGAAGGCACCGACGGGCGTGCGTAGCGTCGCGAGGAGCGCGAGAGTGTGCGAACGGCCCTTGTGGACGTGGATGACGTCGGGCCGCTTCTCGCGCACGAGGCGCGCGATAGCCCGAATCGTCCGGAGGTCGAAGTCGCTGGAGAAGGGAAGCGCCACGTAATCGAGCCCCGCCTCGAGCGCCTTCTTCTCGAGCGTGGAATCGAATCTGCTTATGATCGTTACATCGTTTGCACGCTCGCGCAGGCCGACCGCGGCCTGGAACATCTGGTGAACCGATCCGGTGTCGAACCGGTTCTTTTCGAGGATCTGGAAGACCCTCATTGCTCGCTCCCGCGTGACATGACCATGATTTTGACTCACAGGCGCCCGAACACGATCACGCAATTGCTGCTGGTGGCAACGCTGCTTGCCACGGCGTGCGTGAGCGTGCCCGAGCCGGGAGCCCATCCATCGACGCACTCCCGGGCCCCGCGCTTCACGCCGACGCGCCCGGTCGTCGTCATCCCGGGCTTCGGCAACTCGAAGCTCTGGGATCCGGCCGCGGAGAGCTACGTCTGGGGCACGCCCGGCACGACGATCTTCACGCGGTACGACGACGACCTCGACCTTCCGTTCGACACGGCGACCGGGCGGTTCGGCTTCGACAACCTCGTCCCCCGCGGCGGTTTCGCCGGATCACGCGGCCCGGTGAACATCGCGTGGAGGATTTCTCACGGCCTCGTCAAGCGGGGCTCGTACCACTGGATGCATTCCGGTGAGCTGCCCGCCGACAACGCCGACATTCATCCTTTCGCCTTCGACTTCAGGCTCAGCGCGGTGGACAACGCGCGCCGGCTCGACGCGTTCATCGACGACATTCGGGTCCGGCATCGCGATCCCGCGCTCAAAGTCGACATCATCGCCTTCTCGGCCGGCGGGATGGTCGCGCTGACTTACGCCAAACTCGGAACGGCCGATCTCGACCGTCCCGACACGTGGGACGCCGGGTCGCGCGCCGCGGCGTCGAAGATGGCGACGATGCTTCTCGTCGCCACGCCCCAGGAGGGGACCAACGAATCGATCCGCGTGCTCTTCCGGGGAGAGAAGATCATCCGGCGAGAATGGCCGCAGGAAATGATGGCGACCTTCCCGTCGATCGCGGAGATGCTGCCCGAGGCACGCTTTCCGCTGGTCGATGAAACGGGGCGCCAGGTCGCGTTCGATGTCTGGAGCGCGGCTGACTGGCGCGAGCTCCGGTTCGGCATCTACTCCGACGGAGTGAAGGCGTCGTTCGGAGGTCGCGGGGACGAATGGTCGGCCATTGAACGCGGATTCCGCGCGTCGCTCACACGCGCGGCCCGGTTCCGTGAGGCGCTGCGCACGAGGCCATTTCCCGAAGGCGTACAGGTTACCGCGCTTGCCGGCGACTGCATTCCGACGGCGCGGCAGGTGCTGCTGCGCCGAGACGGCACGCTCGCCTTCTATCCCTCCGAGCTCCTTCCCGGCGAGAGACATCTCGAGAGCGTACTGTTCGTTCCGGGCGATGGCAGCATCTCGGCCGACAGTGCGACGGCGCAAATCGGCTGGAGCGAGTTCTTCTGCCGGGGACACCAGGGGATTGCGAGTGACGCGGGCGCGCACGAAGCGATGCTCAGCGCACTGGCCAAAGGGTTCGCGGCGGACCTGGACGCGCTCGCCGACACAGCGGCGCAAGGGATGGAATCCGCAAGTTCGCGGTGATAAGATTCCCGACCAACTCATTGATACGAAGCGAGATCAATGGAGTCTTGCGCGGCGGAGAAGAGTGGGGAGGCAGGTTTGCCGACGGAGAAGAAGTCACCTGAACCTATCAAGGTCACCGACAAGCGCATCTTCACGGCCGAAGGCGACATCCGCGACGAGTACAGGAACCGGGTGACTCCGATCGATCCCGCGGAAGCGCGCGTCGAGGAGCCCGCCCCGGCGGAGACGCCGGAGGAGACGCCTCCGATCCCGACCGACCGCCGCTTCATCATGCTCCTGCAGTTGCTCGACGCGAACGTCTACAATGCTCTCGAGCTTGCAGGACGCGGACACCCGCAGGGCAAAGACGCTGCCCGTCAAATGATCGACGTCACCGAGGTCCTCGAGGAGAAGACCGCGGGCAATCTGTCAGCCGAGGAAGCCGAGTCGCTCAAGAAGCTGCTCGGAGAAGCGAAACTGCTCTACATGAAGGTCACGAAGGGCCTCAAGGTATGAACGTCGTCACTGGTTGGCGACTCCTCGGAGTCGTGCTGCTGATGCTGGTCGCGACTGTGTCGCGCGCGCAGCAACTCGCTCCTTCGGACGTCTGGCCGCAGGCGACGGCCGCGCTCGACACCGGCGACATTCAGCTCGCGCAGCAGAAACTCGATCAACTGCTCGACCTCGGCAAAGATCTCGGCATCTCCCGCTTCCCGCTTTACGCACAATCTGCCGCGTCTCTCGCGCGCCAGATCCAGAGAACTCAACCCGCGAACAAGCAGGCGATCGAATGGGCCGCCGCCGCCGCCCAGAAGCTCGACCCGAAGGATCCCTCCGTCGCCTTTGCGGTTGCCGACCTGGCGTTCGACAGGCGCGACTGGGGAGGCGCGGTCAAAGGGCTCGCGGGAGGCGTGGCGAAGTCGTTCACGGAGCCGGCAACGCTCGCGGTGACCCGCGCCGACCTGGTGACCGTACTCACCATCGCCATTCTCGGCACGGCCTCGCTCCTCGGCATCGCGCTCTTCTCGCGCTACTCCCGTCCGGCGGCGCACGACTTCCGCGAAATCCTCACCGAAAAGTGGGGGCTCAGCACGACCACCGCTTCCGTCATCGCCCTTGCGGCGCTCCTGCTTCCACTCTTTCTCTGGCTCGGCCCGACGTGGATTCTCGTTTTCTGGTTCGTGATCTTCTTCAGCTACGCCACGATCAGCGAGAGGATCGCGACCATCGTCTTTCTCGCGTTGATCTCGCTCGCTCCGCTTGCCCTCGACTGGTCGGTCTACCGGGTCGTCGGTTCGTCGTCGCCCGTCGTGCGCGCGGCGTTCGCGGAAGAGCTCGCGGTCTACCACCCCGACAACGTTCGCCGGATGCGCGAGCTCGTCGCCACGGTGCCGGGTGACGCGCGGCTGCAGCTGCTGCTCGGAGGGCTAGAGCTGCAGGTCGGCGACGAGCAGCAGGCTTCGGTGCACTATCGCGAGGCGATCAAGCTCGATCCGCGCCTCGGTGGCGCGTACGTCAACCTCGGCAACCTCGACTTCTTCCACAACGAATTCCGTTCCGCGGTCACGAACTACGAGAAGGCGATCCAGGCGACTCCGGCCCTCTCGATCGCCTACTTCAACATCGCGGCGGCCTCGGGCGAGATCTACGACTACGCGCGGCAGGGCGTGATGATCGAAGAAGCCCGCAAGCGCGACCGCGTCCGCGTTCAGAGGCTGATCGCGAGCCCTCCGTCGCAGAAGATCGTCATGTACACGCTGCCGATCGACGAGGCATGGGAGATCTCCGCAAGGCTCGCGACGAAGGGCCAGGCGCGGGAGTTGTTCGGCAGCTACGCCCGGTTCGACGCGCTGCAGAGCCTGCTCAACCCGATGACCATCGCCTGCCTGCTCGGCATCATCGCGGGGCCAGCGATCTGGTGGGTCCGGCGTGACCGCGGCTTCGCAGGCATCTGCATGAAGTGCGGCCGCACCTTCTGCTTCCGCTGCAAGTCGGCGCGGGAGAGCGCGACTTACTGCACGCAGTGCATTCACATCTACCTCAAGCGCGACGGCGTGTCGCTCGACACCAAGCAGGCGAAGCTCAAGGAAGTGCAGAAGTACCAGAACGGGCAGGTGAGGCTGAAAAAGATTCTGGCGACCTTCTTCCCCGGCTCGGGACAGATCATGGACGGATCGACGGCCAAGGGAGTGCTGTCGGTCTTCTCGTTCCTCTGCTTCCTGACGGTCGCGCTGCTGGTCGGCAGCCTCGTGCCAATCGCCACGCCGGCGACACTGATCAGGCACGCGGTGAGGATCGTTGCGGTGCTCCTGGCGATCGGAACGTGGCTTCTAATCTCGATTCCGGTTTACCGGCAGCGACCGACCTACTGAGAGTCTGAAGGCGAACGATGGCACTCGAAGGAACACTGAAGGACTTCAGCCTCGCCGACATTTTCCAGCTGATCGGCCTGCAGCGGAAGACCGGCGTCCTCACGCTTCGCGGCAAGGACGACACGGTCACCGTGACGTTTCTCGACGGAAAAGTCGTCGCCGCCGATTCGCTGAACAAGAGGCTGGAGAACCGGCTCGGCCACGTTCTCGTCAAGAGCAACACCCTCACGGCGGAACAGCTCAGCCAGGCGCTCGAGATTCAGAAAGAGACGCTTCAGCGCCTCGGATTCATCCTCACCCACTACAAGATCATTTCGCAGGAGGCGCTGCGCGCGGCGCTGCACCTTCAGATTCTCGGCATCGTCTACCGGCTCTTCCGATGGAAGGACGGCGACTACCACTTCTCGCAGGAAACGACGATCGAGTACGACCGCGACAACGTCGTTCCGATCACGGCCGAGTCGATCCTGATGGAAGGCGCGCGGATGATCGACGAGTGGCCGATCATCGAGAAGCGAATCCGCTCGCAGGAGATGATCTTCCGCAAGAAGGAGATCGCGCAGGAGATCGTGGTGGTCTCGGCGGACGACGCCGACGAGGTCGCCTTCGACGGTGACGCCAGCCGCCTGAAGAAGAAGAAGAAAGGCGACTCGAACAAGATCCGCATCTCCGACGAGGAGAACGCGGTCTACCGGGCGGTCAACGGCAAGCTCACCGTGGGAGACATCGTCGAGATCAGCAAGATGTCGGAGTTCGACACCTGCAAGTGCCTCTACGAGCTGCTCACGCGCGACCTGATCGAGGAAGTCCGCCACCAGGCGACCTCCGCGACGACGGTCGTCGAGGAGGTCGTCGTCGACCGGACGGTCATCGACGAGATCCCCCCGCTTCCCCTTCCGCTGGTCATCGTCCTCGGACTGGTCGCCGTCGCGTCGCTCCTCTTTACGTTCCAGAATCCCCTCGGGCTGAACTCGATGGCTCCCTTCACCCGCCGCACGAGCGCGGTCACGGAGATGAGGAAGGCGATTTCGCTCCGCCGCATCGAGGCGGTCAGCGACGCGGTTTACGCGCATTACCTCGCGAACGGAAAGATGCCGAAGGGCGTCAAAGAGCTCGCCCCGGTGTTCCTCGGCACGAACGTGCTCCGCGACCCGTGGGGAAACGAGTACCGCTATCTGCCGAAGCCGACGGAGAACCCCGATCGCTATCTCGTGATCGGCTTCGCCCCCGATGGCAAGCCCGACACCGACCTCTTCCTCACGAGGCCGGTACAGGCGCCTTCGGCGGGCGCCGCGTCGCCGCAACAGCAGAAGGGCGGCATCGAGCTGATCGACTGACCCGCCAGGCCTAACCGAGAGGCAGGGCGGCGATCTCGTCGTGGACGGCTCCGGACGGAAGCAGGCGGCTTTCGAACAGGGAGACGCGGTCGAGCCGGAACGGGATTTCCCCGGCGGCGGCCACCGCCCCGAGAAACGCCTCGACGGCAGGGCGGCTCCAGGAGTCGCGGAGCCGCACCAGCGTCAAGTGCGCCTTGAACTCCTTCGTGTCGAACGAGACGCCGCACGATGCGAGCGCCTCGCGAAGCGGCGGCGCGATCGCCTCGATCGCGCCGCGCGGCTCGACCCCGATCCATCCGGCGCGCGGGTGTCGTTCGTTCGGGAAAAAGCCGCCCGACGCGAGCCTCGCGTCGACAGCCGCACGTGAAGCCACCGCCATCCCGAGCGCTTCGACGAGCGCAGGTACGACTTCCCGTCTCTGCTCTCCGAGAAATGCGAACGTCAGGTGGTAGGAATTGGCGGCGACCCAGGAACCCTTCGGGAGCTTCCCTCTCACGGACGCCGCGATCGCCGCAACGCGCGCCGCGGGAGCGTCAGCAAGCCGGTACCCGATGAACAACCTCACGCCGCAATCCTACCTCTTCCGCTTCGCTCTTCCGGTCAGCGCATCCGGCGCAAAGGCTCGCGCGATCTCCTTGTCAGACAGAAGCTTTCTCCTTCGCACGACATCGGGAACGGCGATTCCGGTCGCTGCCGATTCCTTCGCCACGGCGGCAGCCGCCTCGTAACCGATTCGCGGATTCAGCACCGTGGCGAGAGCCGGAGAGACCGCGTGATACTCCGCGCAGCGCTCCCGGTCGGCTTCGATTCCCCGAATGCAGCGCTCGGCGACGACCGGGACGAAGTTCGCGACAATGTCGATCGAGAAGAGCACTTCCCAGGCCATGAGCGGCATCATCACGTTGAGCTCGAGCTGCCCGGCCTGCACGGCGAGCGCCACGGCCGTGTCGGCGCCGATCACGTGGAAGCAGACCTGGTTGAGGCACTCGAGCAGCGAGGGATTCACCTTGCCCGGCATGATCGACGAACCGGGTTGCACCGCGGGAAGGCGAATCTCAGCGAGGCCGGCGCGCGGACCGGACGCCAGAAGACGCAGGTCGTTCGCAATGCGGCCGAGCTCGAGCGCGAGATTGCGCAGCGACGACGAGACTGCAGCAACCGGCGCCTGCGACTGCATTCCTTCACGCAGGTCGGCGACGCTCCGAAGAGGCTCCCCCGTCAGGAGCCGCAGCTCCTTCACCATCGCAGCCGCGAAGCCGCGAGGCGCGTTGAGGCCCGACCCTGTCGCAGTCCCGCCGATCCCGAGCTCGAGCAGCTCCCGCCCCGCCGCCCGAACGAGTCTCCGCGCACGCATCACCGCCGAGGACCAGGCCGCGAACTCCTGGCCGAGCGTCACCGGCACCGCATCCTGCAGGTGCGTCCGTCCCGCTTTGATCACATCCTCGAACTCGTCCGCCTTGGCGCCTAACGCATCTTCCAGCGTTGCAAGGGCAGCGTCGAGGCGCGTGAGCTCCGCGAGCAACGCGAGCCGCATCGCTGTCGGAAACGTGTCGTTCGTCGACTGCGACATGTTCACGTGATCGTTCGGATGGACGCGCGTGACGCCACGGCGACGCGCGCTCGCCAGCGTGGCGACGACCTCGTTGCAGTTCATGTTGAGCGACGTCCCGGCTCCCGCCTGAAAGACATCGACGGGGAACTGCTCCAGCGCGAGCGCGGGATCGGCGAGAAGCGAGTCGCACGCCGCGATGATCGCGCCGCTTCGCGCAGCGTCGAGCCCGCCGAGACGACGGTTCACCGTCGCGGCCGCCCGCTTGATCTGCACGTACGCGCGGATCAGCGCCCAGTGACTCCGCAGCCCGCTGACAGGAAAGTTCGCTCTCGCCCGCTCGGTCTGTGCCCCCCACAGCGCACCTTCCGGAACTTCGATCATCCCCAGCGTGTCGTGCTCGACTCGTCTTCGGACCGCCATCGCGTGAACCCTCCGCTGTGAGCGTTAACCCTCACTCGTCCCGAACGCATCCCGTCTCGTCAAAATATGAAATGACAGGACTCACATTTCGGTTAGACGCTACAGTTGAGTGTACCGCAGTCAAGTTTATCCATTGACGCTGCGTGCGAGGTAAAGATATGAATTTCAATAAGTTAACCATCAAAGCGCAAGAGGCTGTCGTAGCCGGGCAGAGTCTTGCACGCGAAGCAGGCCACGCGGAGTACACCCCCGAGCATCTACTCCTCGCTCTCTTACGGCAGGAGGGAGGCATCGTTTCGCCCCTTCTCGCAAAGCTCGGAGCGCGCCCGGGAGACCTCGAGGTGGAGCTGGCGAAGGAGCTCTCCCGTCGCGCCAAAGTGGAAGGCAACGCCGGCGAGCCGGCACCTTCCTCCACGCTACGCGCCGCGTTCGATCACGCAGACGCGGCGACCGCGTCGTTCAAAGACGAGTTCGTTTCGACCGAGCACCTCCTTCTCGGCATCGCCGCCGCGAAGGGCTCGTCGGCCGCGACGCTTCTCGCATCCGTGGGAGCGAAGGGCGACGCTCTTCTCAAGGCCCTGCAGTCGCTTCGCGGCTCGCAGCGGGTCACCGATCAGAATCCAGAGGACAAGTACCAGGCGCTCACGCGTTACGCGCGCGACCTGACCGACCTCGCGCGCCGCGGAAAGCTCGATCCGGTCATCGGCCGTGACGAAGAGATCCGTCGCGTGATCCAGGTGCTCTCGCGCCGCACGAAGAACAATCCCGTTCTGATCGGCGAGCCAGGCGTCGGAAAGACCGCGATCGCCGAGGGGCTCGCGCGCCGCGTCGTCGAAGGCGACGTGCCGGAGAGCCTGAAGAACAGGCGCGTCGTCTCGCTCGACCTCGGCGCTCTCATCGCCGGCGCGAAGTACCGCGGCGAGTTCGAGGACCGTCTCAAGGCGGTCATCAAGGAAGTCGAGGAATCGGAAGGGAACGTCATTCTCTTCATCGACGAGCTGCACACCCTCGTCGGCGCGGGCGCCGCCGAGGGCGCGATGGACGCGTCGAACCTGCTCAAGCCGGCGCTTGCGCGGGGCGAGCTCCGCGCCATCGGCGCGACCACGCTTTCCGAGTACCAGAAGTACATCGAAAAGGACGCGGCTCTCGAGCGCCGCTTCCAGCCCGTCTACGTCGGCGAGCCTAACGTCGCCGACACGATCGCGATCCTTCGCGGCCTCAAGGAGCGCTACGAGGTCCATCACGGCGTGAAGATCCAGGACTCCGCGGTCATTGCCGCGGCGACCCTGTCGCACCGCTACATCGCCGATCGATTCCTTCCCGACAAAGCGATCGACCTGATCGACGAGGCCGCGTCGCGCCTCCGCATCGAGATCGACTCGATGCCGACCGAGATCGACGAGATCGAGCGCAGGATCCGCCAGCTTCAGATCGAGAAGCAGGCGCTCTCGAAGGAGACCGACGCGCTGAGCGCCGAGCGCCTCCGCGCCATCGAGGCGCAGCTCGCCGGGCTCCAGGAGCGCTCCTCGGGGCTCAAGGCGCAGTGGCAAAACGAGAAGGCGATCATCGCGACGATCCGCGACCTCAAGCAGCAGGTCGAGAAGGCTCGTGAAGATGCGCTCCGGGCCGAGCGCGACGGCGAGCTCAGCCAGGCGGCGGAGCTGCGTTACGGCACGCTCCCGGCGCTCAATGCGAAGCTCGAGGCCGAGTCGGCTCACCTCGCGTCGATCCAGGGATCGGGAGGCCTCCTCAAGGAGGAAGTCACCGAGGAAGACGTCGCCGAGATCGTCTCGAAGTGGACCGGAATCCCCGTCACGCGAATGATGGAGAGCGAGATCCAGAAACTCGTGCGCATGGAGACACGTCTCGGCGAACGCGTCATCGGCCAGGAAGAAGCGGTCGCCGCCGTCTCCAACGCCGTGCGCCGTTCGCGTGCCGGCCTCCAGGATCCTTCGCGGCCGATCGGATCGTTCATCTTCATGGGCCCGACCGGAGTCGGCAAGACCGAACTGGCTCGCGCCCTCGCCGAGTTCCTCTTCGACGACGAGCAGGCGCTCGTGCGCATCGACATGTCGGAGTACATGGAGCGCCATGCCGTCGCGCGGCTCATCGGCGCCCCTCCCGGATACGTCGGCTACGACGAGGGCGGCCAGCTGACCGAGGCGATCCGCCGGCGGCCGTACGCCGTCATCCTGTTCGACGAGATCGAGAAGGCGCACCCCGAGGTGTTCAACGTGATGCTCCAGATCCTCGACGACGGGCGCCTTACCGACTCGAAGGGGCGCACGGTCGACTTCAGGAACACCGTCGTGATCATGACCTCGAACGTCGGATCGCAGTACATCCACGACTTCCAGCAGTCGGGCCAGTCGCCTGACGAGCGGGCGGAGATGGAGCGCCTCGTGAACCACGAGCTTCATGCGCGGTTCCGTCCCGAGTTCCTCAACCGGATCGACGAGATCACGATCTTCCACGCGCTCGGCCGCGGCGACATCGCGGCGATCGTCGGTCTCCAGCTTCGCCGCGTCGCGTCGCTGCTCGACGACAAGAAGCTTTCGCTCGAGGTCAGCGACGAGGCGAAGGAGCTGCTCGCGAACGAGGGCTACGATCCGGCGTTTGGCGCGCGCCCCCTCAAGAGGGCGATTCAGCGCCGGCTCGTCGACCCGCTCGCGATGAAGCTGCTGGAGGGCTCGTTCAAGCCAGGCGACACCGTCTTCGTCACCGCGCGCAACGGCGCGATCGCGCTGTCGCAGGTTCCCGAGCCGCAGCACGTCCACTGAGCTTCGGGACCGGGCCGTGCGCCATCCGTGGCACGGCCCGGCTCACCGGGGCGCGCGCCAGCGAACACCCGGCGCGCCTCGCGCTCGTGTTTGCTGGACACTCCGGCTCGTTCGATGCTAGAAGATTCGACCAGTCTCGATGTCGACGCTCGGATACATCCTGGTCTTCTCCCTCGCAGGAAGCCTTCTGTCGATGGTCGGCGGCTTCATCGTGCTCTCGCGCGGCGGTCTCGCCGAGCGGGTTTCCCGGATCGCGGCCCCGTTCGCGGCGGGCGCGCTTCTCGGCACCGCCTTTCTCGACCTGCTCCCCGAAGCAGCGGAGAGCGGCGGGCCTGAGGTCGGAGCGTGGGCCCTCGTCGGGATGCTCGTCTTCTTCTTTCTCGAGCGGTTCGTGCTCGAGTTCCACCACCAGCACACGCACGAGCACGAGCACGAACACGAGCAGGGCGAGAATGCGCGGCGCGCCGCGACGATCCCGATGGTGATCATCGGTGACACGCTGCACAACGCCATCGACGGGGTCGTGATCGCAGGCACATTCCTGGTCAGCGTTCCGCTCGGCGTCGCGACGACGATCGCAGTCTCGATGCACGAGATCCCGCAGGAGATCGGCGACTTCGGCCTGCTGCTGCACCGCGGAGTCGACCGGAAGCGCGTGGTGATCTACAACGTCATCTCCGCGCTCGCCACCGTCGTCGCGGCGCTCGTCACCTACTTCATCGGCAAGAGCGTGCTCACGGTGCTTCCCTACTTCCTCGCCGTGACAGCCGGCTTCTTCATTTACATCGCAGCGTCCGACCTGATCCCCGAGCTGCACAGGCGGCGCGGCGGCACGGCGGGACGGCTCGACCCGCTCGTGCTGCTCGCCGGCATCGCGCTCATCTGGATCACCGTCCGGATGCTCGAATAGGCGCCTCATCCATGCGACGAACACGCCTTCACATCGGCTGCGGCCCGCAGATTCTCGCCGGCTGGACTAACGTCGACAACCAGACCTATCCGGGCGTCGACCACGTCCTCGACGTCACCCTCGGGCTGCCCTTCACCGACGCCGAGTACGTCTTCGCCGAGCACTTCATCGAGCACCTCTCGTTCGACGACGGCCTGAACTTCATGCGCGAGTGCCGCCGCGTGCTCGCCGACGATGGCATCCTTCGCCTGACGACGCCTAACCTGGACTGGGTCATGGAGACGCACTACCGTCGCGAGAGCTGGTCGTCCGACGCCGATGCGATCGACTCCTGCTTCCGGACGAACCGCGCCTTCCGCGGCTGGGGACACCAGTTCCTCTACAACCGCCAGTCGCTGAGCGCGGCGGCGAGCCTCGCCGGATTCGGCTTGGTCGAGATCTGCACCTACGGAGAGAGCCGCCACGAACTGCTGCGCGGCATCGAGCGCCACGAAACCTATCCCGACATCCCGTCGCTCCCGCACATTCTCGTCGTCGAGTTGAGCGGCAGAGGATCGGAAAGGTCGCCCCGGATGCTCGGCGCGATCGACGAGTTCCGCAGCGCGATCGACACGATCTGAAGGGGCGTCGCCGCGCGTCAGAACGCCTGCGTGTCGGCGTCGCCGCAGTACGACCCGGCCTGCTTCGTGTACGTCTTGACCACGCCCGTCGCCGTGTCGGTCACCGTCATCGTGAACTCGAAGTCGGTCAGCCCGCCGTAGAAGACCCAGAAGCGGCCGCTCAGCTTTCGCCCGTCGAGCATCTTCACGAAGACCTCGGGGTTACCCGACTGGCCGGTGAACGCGGGGAGGGAGAAGTAGCCGAACAGGTCGTTCTCCGCCAGCGCGTAGCCGGCGGCGCGCTCGCCCGTGCGAACGTCGCGCGCGACGAGCGTGACCCGGAACCGGGAGTCGAGCAGGCAGAGATTCGCGGTTCCCGGCGTACATGGCTCCACGTCGGGAGGCGCCAGCCACCGCTGCAACGTCCCGAACGAGCTGGCAAATGCGCCGTCCACCGCGGAGTTCTGCTCCGCATCGCAGGCGTCGGAGAGATTGTTCCCGCAGCGGCCGTAGAGCTGCCCCACGATCTTGAGGCCGTCGGCGAGGAATGCCGGGGCTCCGGAGCTTCCCCCTCGTGTCGCGCCGACTTCGTTCTTGGAGTAAATGAACGTGCCCGGAACCAGGCCGGGGCACTCCCCAGGTGTCGGTACGGCGGACACCACGTGCTTCGAGAACATCTGCGGTCCGCCATCGGGATGAGCGATGCGAAGAAGCTCTACTCCGCCAGCCGCATCGAGGGGCGCGGAGCTCCATCCGAGATAGAACCGTCCCGAAGGCGGCGCCTGGGAGAGTCGCAGCAGGGTAAAGTCGGGTTCGCCCGCCCCGACGACGCCGGTCGCGACCAATGTCGTCCCGAGGGTCCGCGGCAGGCCGCTCTGATTGGGAGAGGGCCCGGCGCACGTCGCGTTGCGGTAATCCCAGAAGAGCTCCGCCGACTTCGCGGATGCGGCGCTGTTCACGCAGTGATTGGCGGTTAGGAAGTATGGGATCACGCTCCCCGCGGTCGTGTTGACGAGCGCTCCCGAGCAGACGTACGAGGTGCTGTCGCGCTCGAAGAGAATCATTGCGACGGAGCGCGAGGCATCGTCGAGGGTGGCGGGGGCCTCTCCGCTCGCGCACCGCACGTCCCTGAAGCAGTCGGGAAGCGCTTCGCCCTGCGCGGCAGGAATGGCCGACGGAGCGAACCGCGGATTCTCGAGGTGGGCGACTGCCGCAACGCTCAGGCGTGCGGACGAAAGATCGACAGATCCGCGCGGAAATTGCAACTCGAGGTAAAGCGTGCTCGAGAACACCGTGTTCGTCCAGACCGGATCGGCGTGCGTTCCGCCGAGCTCGAGCGGCCCGTGAACCTCACCCGACCGGTTGTAGACGTACGCGACAGTTCCCGCGGGAAGCGAGACCTGCTCGAGGCGGAGTCGCACGGCACCCGCGCCCCGGCTTTCGAAGCCGGCGGTCCAGACGAATCGATCGGCGTTGCGTTCGAGGAGGCCACCACCCAACCTCTCTCCCGGTTCGGGCAGAGTTTTTTGCTGCGAGAGGTCGAAGCCCGCGGGAGCCGCGAACGGGCGCGCGATGCCGACCGCGACGAGGTCCCCCGACGTCAGCGTCGCGTCGAGCCTGCTCCGCTCCGCCGCGGCGAGAGGGCCGAGGGAATGAAGCTCGGCTGACGTTAGGCGAGGGGCGGCATAGGAAAGATCGCGAAGCGTGGCGAGCTTCAGCGCCGGAGACGCCACTCCCGGCGCGCCGTCCACTTCAATCGGACGGATCTGACCGGACGGCACGGCGGAGTCGCGAGGCGACGCGGGCTCGGGGCTTCCGGCGCCCGCACTCAGCGTCACGCAGCACAACATGGTGACAATTGAAAATACCGCTCTCATTCCAGTCTCGGTAAGTTGGTCGAACACCTGCGCCCGTCGCGCAATTTCTCGCTCTTCCTGCCGGTGCCGGAACAGCTGCTATCGAAAGGTAGTAACCATTTCAGGAAGTAGACGGCGCTATCATTACGTTCTCCCGTCAAATACCACTCCAGTCACCTGGGCACTAGAAGGAGACGTCCATGCAACGCTGTCGCTCGACCGTGCGCTCGTTAGTCGCACTCATCATCGTCACCGCCGCCACCGCGATACCCGCGGAGGCAGCAACTGTAAGGCGCCTGGAGCTCGACGAGCTTCGCGCGCGCGCCGAGTCCGTCTTCTCGGGACAGGTTCTCGGTACGAGCACGAGACTCGACAGCGACGGCCGGATGGTCTGGACCGACTACTCGATCGAGGTCGCAGAGACGCTCGCCGGGCGCGATCCCGGCACGGTGACGACACTCACCTTCGCCGGCGGCACCATCGAAGGGCACAGCATCGGCGTGCCGGGCGTGCCGGAGCTTCGCGTGGGCGATCACTACGTCTTCTTCATCGAGCCGCGTCCCGATGCCTCCAGGCCAGCGCTCATGCCGACCGTGGGCTGGGGCCAGGGTCTGTACAGGATCGTACGCATGAATGAGGGAAAGACGTCGACGACCGCGCTCGTCTCGGCCGACGGCGAGCCGCTCGAAATCGCAGCGGACGGATCGCTCGCACGAGGCTCTTCCGTAACCGTCTCGGGTGACACGATCGTCGAACCCGGACCCGCCACTCGCGACGGCGTCCGCGTGCAGAAAACGAGCATTGAGACTCCGGACGGCGTGGTGAGGCCGATCACGGCGACTCCCGAAGCAGCGCAGCCTGCGACGCCGCCGGCGCGGACCTTCGCGACGTTCGACGACCTCCGGCTCTTCGCGCAGGGGCGCCTCGGCGCCGCCTCGGTCAGGAACCGGTAAGGAGAGACGACGATGAAATCCAGAATCAGCACGATCTTCGCTCTCGCCCTCACTCTACTCGCCGCCGGATCTGCGATGGCGCAGGGCCATTCGGGCGGCTGCGCCTGCGGCGCATTCTCCTCGAAACCGATCGCATTCTCGGTCGACGAAGACCCGGCGTACCAGAACGCCGCCTTCGCGGAATTCGCACGGTGGAACAACGTCGCGAACCTCTTCAATGCGACGCTCGGTGACGGCAACATCGCGACCTCGAACGCCAAGAACGAGATCGCGATCGCCACCGCAGACTTCTTCACCTCCGATACGTTCGGCATCTGCCTGATCTCGCCGTCGTCCGCGTTCTCCGGAAGTCCCTCATTCAACGAGTGCTCGACGATGCCGAGCAACGTGCAGTGCGGCGTCTTCCAGGAAGCGGACGTCGTGATCAATGCCGACTTCGCGCGCGGCTTCACGCCGAACGGACCGCCCGATTTCGACGACAACAACGGCCCCGCATACTACGGCGCGACCGCGGTCCACGAGATCGGCCACTCGCTCGGCCTGCATCACAACTTCAACAACCTGAGCACGATGAACTACTACGAGGACTACGCGGCGCAGTACATCGCGCTCGCCGATGCCGCGATCATCCGCCTCGCCTATCCGGGTCAGACGAAGACGATGACCGACATGGGGACGTATCCGTTCAGGTACGACCCGGCCAAGCTTCAGTACTCGGGGACCACTCCGATCTCCTTCTCGCCATCGACCGTCGCTGCGGGTGGCAAGTTCACCGTCTCGAACGCGACGGTGGAAAACATCGGGACGACGAACCTCACCAACGTGAAGGTCCAGTTCTACCTCTCCACCGACTCGACGATCACCACCGCGGATACCCTGCTGGTGTCCTACAACTACGCCACGTTCCAGGCAGGCGGCTACGACGACACTCCGTTCGTCGACGTCCCCGTCCCCGCCAACGTACCGGGGGGCTCGTACTACCTCGGCGCGCGGGTGCTCAAGGACGCGTCGACGACCGACGCGATCACCTACAACAACACCTGGGTCGCGCCTAACAAGATCACGATCACGGGAACGGGCGGCGGCGGCACCTGCACGGCGAACGCGTCGACCCTCTGCCTCAACGGCAACCGCTTCCGCGTGACGCTGAGCGCCCAGGATCCTCGCACTCTGAAGACCGCCGCGGGCGAGGCAAAATCGTTCAACGCCAACGTCGGCTACTACTCCATTTCCGGACTGACCGGCGACCCGACGAATATCGAGGTCTTCGTGAAGGTCCTCGACGGACGCCCGGTCAACGGCAAGTTCTGGGTCTTCTACGGCGGCCTGACCGACTTCAAGCTCACGATCACCGTCACCGACGTGACGACGGGAGCCGTGAAGACGTACAACCGCCCCGGCGAGTCGCTCGCCGGCGGGGCCGACACGAACGCGTTCTGATTACTGGCACATCGGAGAAAGCGCGAAGGCGGGCCTCGGCCCGCCTTCGCAGTTTTGGGGTCAGGTTTCCGCGTCCGGCTCGCGCGCACCCGCAAACGCGGCGCCGACGAGCGCCGCGGCGAGCGCGCCGAGCGAGACGCGCGGCATCGTCCATCGCATCCAGACGTCGAGCCCGTCGCCGCGGAAGTGGAGGTAGTAGACGAAGAGGAACGCGAGCGTTCCGAGTGCGGGAGCGATCGCCGGAAGCAGGGCGCGCCAGCGCCGCCACGACTTCGCGATGAGCAGCGCCGCAACGAGCCACGCAATCCCGGCGCTCCCCGCGTCGAGATTCTTCATCATCCCCGCCGCGACCTCGCCCGCACGCCCCAGCGCCATCACGCCCGCCTTCTCGCGCGTCACATCTTCCATCGGCACGCCGTGCAGAGCCTCGAACAGGAGCCACGCTCCCAGCGCCGCGAGCGGAACCAGCACGACGGCCGCCGCGCGCCTTGCGAGCCGCGCCCCTCGCGTGCCTTCGAGAATATCGCGCGCGACCGCGGCGCCGGCAATCAGGGCGAAGACGACGAGCCCCTCGTTCTTCGTCAGCACGATCCCGGCGAGCGCGACGACAGCCAGCCAGCGCGCCGAGCGCTCGAGCAGCGCCGCGACCGCGACACTCGAGAAGAGAACCATCGCCGGCTCGGCGTTTCCCGCCGACAACGACGCCGGAACGGCCAGCGCCATCGCGAGGAACCAGAACGACGACGCCATCGTCGCCTCGTCGCGATGCATCACGCGCCCCAGCAGGTCGCGGAGAAGGGGCACGCCCGCGACCAGCCAGACCGCGCAACTCGCGAGTGCCATCTGCCACGGCAGACGCCCCGCGAGGCCGATCCCCCACGCGTAGACGATCGGCAGGAGCGGCGGGTAGTTCGAGTGCATGTGCACGGCGAGAGGATCGGCGAGCAGCGTCGCATCGATCGCTCCCAACTCGGCGAACCGCTGCGCTTTCACGCCCCAGAAGTAAAGAAGGTCGATCGACGTCGCGCGCGAGGTCAGCGCCATCAGCACGAGATGGCCGGAGCCGGCTGCAAGTGCGAGTCCGCCCGCGAGCCATGCCACCGTCCCCGTTTCGCCTCCGTCGTTCCCCGCGAGCGCGACACGTCTCGAGAGAACGATCGCTCCGGCGATCGAGCCGATCGCCAGCGGGGCGACCACGCTCGCGGCGCTCCACCTGATTCCCACCGTCGACAGAAGCGTCAGCCAGACCGTGAAGACGACCACGCCCATGACGAACGCTGCGGAGAATCGTCCCGCGGCACTGAACCGATCGACCGGCGTCGCCCAGGCGGCCGGAAGGCCGAACAGCGCGAGCGCGAGCGGAGCCAGCAGAAAGACGACGCCTTCCGCCATCAGCGTTTCCCTCGATCCCATATGCAGCCGTCACCGAGCTCCTGGACGAGCGTCGCCCCGGGCACCTTGGCCGCGCAGCGGTAGGCGAGGACGTAGCGCGCCTCCGCGCCGCGCTCCGGCGTCGCGATCCCGTAATACGACGTCGGAAGCCCCCGGCACTCCGTGAGCACCGCGTACGACATCATGTAGAGGCTCATCTCGGTCTGCCTGTCGCCGGCGACGATCGTGAAGGTCGCGCCTGCGGGAAACACGTCGCGCACCTGCCAGAGAAAGCCCCACCCGAGGCGGGTCGTCTCGTTGAGCCCTCCGATGTTGTCGAGCGGCGAGGTCGGCACGCGAAACCGGTTGGGCGCAGGAATGCCGGCCCATCGCACGACGACGACCGCCAGCAGCATCGCGCAGCAGGCGAGCCAGATGCGCGTTCCCGCACGCGGAGCCGTTCTGCCCCGCCCCGCGTCGATGTTCGTGCCGTCGCTCATCTCGATCTCAGCCCCGCGCCGAACATAGCGGCTCGGAGCCCATTTCACAACGCCCGAAACCGCTCCGAGGCTATAATCCGCACGAACCCGAAAACCGAATAGGACCGACACGACGCATTCCGGCGTGGCGCGACGCGTGCGCAACCGTAATAATTCGCACGACGCATCCAACCACCAAGGAGCATGCAGATGCCAAATACCCTGACGGAACTCATGAAGACGGGCCAGTCGATCTGGTTCGACAACATCCGACGCGCAATGCTCAAGTGCGGCGACCTCGCCCGCATGATCGAGCAGGACGACCTGCGCGGCGTAACCTCCAACCCCACGATCTTCGAAAAGGCGATCACCGGCTCGAACGATTACGACGAGCAGCTCCGGTCCCTGATCAATCTCGGTCTCGGCGTGCAGGAAATCTACGAGGCGCTCGTCATCGACGACATCGCCCTCGCAGCGGACATCCTCCGCCCCGTGTACGACAGGACGAAGGGGATCGACGGCTACATCAGCCTCGAGGTCAACCCTCGCCTCGCCTACGAGACGCAGGGAACGATCGACGAGGCGACGCGACTCTTCGCGCGCGTCGGCCGGCCGAACGTCATGATCAAGATCCCCGCCGCGCAGGAAGGCCTCCCCGCGATCGAGGAGTCGATCTATCGCGGCATCAACATCAACGTCACGATGATCTTCTCGCTCGAGAACTACGTGCAGGTCGCCGAAGCCTTCATCAAGGGACTCGAGCGGCGTGCGGCCGAGGGGAAGAACGTCGAAGGCATCGCGTCGGTCGCGAGCTTCTTCGTCTCGCGCGTCGACAGCGCGGTCGACGCGGAGCTCGAGTCGAAGATCCGTCACGCGTCGTCCGACGACGAGAAGAAAAAGCTCGAGTCGTACCTCGGCGTGGCGGCCAACGCGAACGCGAAGCTCGCTTACCAGAAGTTCAAGGAGCTTTTCCACGGGCCGCGCTTCGCGGCGCTGCTCGCGAAGGGCGCGCAGGTCCAGCGCTGCCTCTGGGCGTCGACAGGAACGAAGAATCCGAAATACTCCGACATCCTCTACGTCGACAACCTGATCGGCCCCGAGACCGTGAACACCGTTCCGCCTGCGACATACGACGGCTTCAAGGACCACGGAACGGTCGCGCTGACGCTCGAGAAGGGAATCGACGACTGCCGGAAACTCTTCGCCGACCTCGCCACGATCGGCATCGACATGGCCGCGGTCACGAACAAGCTGCAGGTTGACGGGCTCAAGGCGTTCGTCGGGTCGTTCGACACGCTCGTGCAGTCGATCGAGTCGAAGCGCGACGCGCTGATCTCGGGGATCCACGACCGGCTGCAGGCGCACCTCGGCAAGTACGGCGAAGCCGTGGTCGCGCGCCTCAAGGACGCCGACAAGAAGGGCGTGACGCAGAAGATCTGGAAGAAGGACGCCTCGCTCTGGAAGGCGGACGAGGCGCACCAGAAGATCATCAAGAACGCTCTCGGCTGGCTCGGCGTCGTCGACATGATGATCGCGCACGAGGACGAGCTCGTCGCGTTCGGCGAGAAGATCAAGTCGCGCGGCTTCACGCACGTGATGCTTTGCGGCATGGGCGGCTCGTCGCTCTGTCCGGAAGTGTTGCGCCGGACGTTCGGCAAGATCGAAGGATCGCCCGAGCTCGTCGTGCTCGACACGACTGATCCGGAAGGGCTCGCGCTTCTCGCGAAGCGGATCGACCTCGACCACACGATGTTCGTCATCTCGTCGAAGTCGGGCACCACGACCGAGCCGCTCGTCTTCTACAAGTACTGGTTCGACCAGGTCGCGAAGCGCCGTCCCGATCCGGGCCAGCAGTTCGTCGCCGTCACCGATCCGGGAACGCTGATGGAGAAGATGGGGACCGACGACAAGTTCAAGCGGATCTTCCTCAACCCGTCCGACATCGGCGGCCGCTACTCCGCGCTCTCGTACTTCGGCATGGTGCCCGGTGCGCTGATGGGTCTCGACATCAAGACGCTCCTCGACCGCGCCGACCGAATCGTCAACTCGTGCGCGTCGGTCGTCGCGGCGCCCGACAATCCTGGCGCGCGTCTCGGCGCGATCATGGGGGAATGCGCGAACGCGGGGCGGAACAAGCTCACGATCGTCGCCGACCCGAAGGTTGCTTCGCTCGGCCTCTGGGTCGAGCAGCTGATCGCCGAGTCGACCGGCAAGGAAGGCAAAGGGATCGTCCCCGTCGCCGGCGAGCCACTCGGCGACCCCTCGGTCTACGGCGACGACCGGCTCTTCGTCTCGATCTCCGTCGGAGCGCCCGACGCGGCCACGGCAGCGAAACTCAAGGCGCTCGAAGCCGCCGGCCATCCGGTGATCTACCGGACGCTGAACGACCTGTACGACCTCGGCGAGGAGTTCTTCCTCTGGGAGTTCGCCACGGCGTTCGCCGGCCACGTCACCGGCATCAACCCGTTCGACCAGCCTAACGTGCAGGAGTCGAAGGATGCCACGAAAGAGCTACTCGACGCCTTCACGAAGGACGGCGCGCTCAAGGAGCAGGCGGTGGTGGCGACGGACGGCACGCTGACCGTCTACGCGCAGACGGGCACAGCGAACGGCAAGTCGGTTCGCGACGTGCTGAGGGAGCACTTCGCGTCGGTCAAGCCGGGCGACTACGTCGCTCTGCTCGACTACATCGAGGAGACCGACGAGGTCGAGTCGACGCTCCAGCAGATCCGCACCCACGTTCGCGACACGAAGAAGGTCGCGACGACGACGGGCTACGGCCCTCGATTCCTTCACTCCACCGGTCAGCTTCACAAGGGCGGGTCCGACGAGGGGGTCTTCGTGCAGGTGACCGCCCCCGACAACGTCGATTTCGCAATCCCCGGGCAGCCTTATTCGTGGAGCGTGCTCAAGAGCGCACAGGCGCTCGGTGATTTCCGCTCGCTCGCGACGAGAGGGCGCCGCGCGCTTCGCGTCGATCTCGGCAAGGACGTTCCCGCCGGGCTGCGTCAGCTGCGCGACATCGTCAAGGACGTCGTCTAGTCAGTCACAACGTGCGCGCCGCGTGGTCCCCGCCCGCGGCGCGCACGACAGCTTCACACCGGGAACCGAAATGAAGAATGTCGAATGAAGAATGAAGAATGTAGAACGTTCTCCCGCGCCGGCGAGAGCTTCTACATTCTCCATTCTTCATTCGACATTCTTCATTTCGGTTCTCATTGATCGACACGACGGCCCTGGAGGAGAGCGTTATGGATCAGAAGGCAAAGATCGGAATGGTGGGCCTCGCCGTAATGGGCGAGAACCTCGCGCTCAACATCGAGCGCAACGGCTTCCCCATCGCGGTCTACAACCGCGACCCGAAGAAAGTCGACGCATTCATGGTGCGCGCCGCGGGGAAGCAGGTCATCCCCACGAAGTCGCCGCAGGAGTTCATGGCGGCGCTCGAGCGCCCGCGCAAAGCGATCCTGCTCGTGAAGGCGGGTGAGGCGGTCGATTGGACGATCGACCAGCTCAAGCCTTACATGGAGCCGGGCGACATCATCATCGACGGCGGCAACTCCTTCTTCGTCGACTCCGAGCGTCGCGAGAAGCAGCTCAAAAGTGAGGGATTCAACTTCATCGGCTCCGGCGTCTCCGGCGGCGAGCAGGGCGCGCTCTGGGGTCCCAGCCTCATGCCGGGCGGCGACAAGGGGGCCTACGAGCAGATCCGTCCGATCTGGGAGGCGATCGCCGCCAAGGTCGACGACGGGCCGTGCGTCACCTTCATCGGCACCGGCGGCTCCGGCCATTTCGTGAAGATGGTCCACAACGGCATCGAGTACGGCGACATGCAGCTGATCGCCGAGGCCTACGACATGATGCGGAACATCCTCGGCATGCGCGCCGACGAGATGGCCGATGTCTTCGACGAGTGGAACGCGGGTGATCTCGACTCGTTCCTCATCGAGATCACGGCGAAGGCACTCCGCGTGAAGGACCCGGAGACCGGCAAGCCGCTCGTCGACCTCGTCCTCGACAAGGCCGGGCAGAAGGGGACCGGCAAGTGGACGAGCGAGAGCGCGCTCGACCTCGGCATCGTGGTGCCGACGATCGACGCCTCGGTCGACGCGCGCACGATCTCCTCGCGCAAAGACGAACGGGTCGAGGCGTCGAAGCAGATCGCCGGGCCTAACGCGCCGAAGTACGCGGGCGACCGGAAGGCGCTCGTCGCCGCGATCCGCGACGCGCTTTACGCGTCGAAGATCTGCTCGTACGCGCAGGGGATGAACCTCATCCGCGCCGGGAGCGACCACTACAACTGGGGGATCAACCTCGGCGAGGTCTCCCGCATCTGGAAGGCGGGCTGCATCATCCGCGCGCAGTTCCTCGACAAGATCAAGCAGGCGTACCAGCGCCGGCCCGACCTGCCTAACCTCCTCCTCGACCCCGACTTCAAGGCCTGGATCGAGAAGTCGCAGGCGAACTGGCGGCTCGCGGTCGCGACCGCCGTGCAACACGGTGTTCCCGTGCTCGCGATGTCGGCGAGCCTCGGCTACTTCGACATGTACAGGACGGCGAACCTGCCGCTGAACATGACGCAGGCGCAGCGCGACTTCTTCGGTTCGCATACCTACGAGCGCGTCGACAAGCCGGAGCTCGGCTTCATCCACACGGAGTGGGAAGAGCTGCTGGCGAAGCAGAAGAAGTAGACCGAAATCGAGACTTCGGATTGAAGGGCGCGGCACGGAGCCGCGCCCTTCGTCATTTCGGCTACCATCGCGTGATGTCCGGCATCTCGTCCGCCACGCTCGTCGGATCGATCGGCGTCAGCCTCCTGCTCCTCGCCTTCTTCCTGAATCTCTTCAAGCAGCTGCGGGTCGACGGCTATCCCTACATCATCCTCAACATGATCGGCGGAGCGCTCGCCTGCCTCTCGTCATGGATGATCGACTTCATGCCATTCGTCGTCCTCGAGGGCACGTGGGCTGTGGTCGCGGCGGTTGCGCTTGTGAAGAAATTGACGACCTCTCGGCGTGGCGCGGGCGCCAGCGCCTGATCGCGTTGCCCTACTTCTCGCGATACCCTGCTCGTGCATACGATCTCCACGGAGGTATCACCATGCTTCTCGAACTCGTCGCTGCCGTCTTCCTGGCCGCGTCGGCCAATGCGGTCCCGCCCGTCGTCTTCGCCGGCGACGCCGCGGTCGTCCATCCCGGGCTCGTATCGACCGCGAACACCGAGATCCGGATCACCTTCTCTCCCGACGGGAAGCGGATGCTCTGGGGAACCATCGGATGGGCGGGCGGGCCGGGCGAATGGGACATCTGGGAGTCGGTCGAGACGGACGGCAAGTGGCAGGCCCCGCACCCCGTGGCGTTCGACAGCAGTTACAAGGACTTCGATCCCTTCTTCGCGCCCGACGGCAGCGGCGTTTACTTCTTCTCGAACAGGCCGGGCGGCGAAGGGGGTGACGACATCTACTTCGTCGCGTTCGACGCGAGAACCGGTACGTACGGCATGCCGGTGAATCTCGGCCCGGGCGTGAACTCGAAGGGAGATGAATGGGCTCCCTCCGTCGGCGCAGACGGCGCGACCCTTCTCTTCGCGACCGACGGTCGAGGAGGGTTAGGCCTGCACGATCTGTTCGAAGCGAAGAAGGGCGACAAGGGATGGAGCGAAGCGAAGGCCCTTCCCGCGCCGCTCAACTCCGCGGAGGACGACTTCGATGCGACGTGGCTGCACGACGGGACGACGCTCGTCTTCAGCCGCAAGCCGAAGGACAAAGAAGTGATGCACCTCTTCGCGGCGCGACTCACGGATGGCGTGTGGAGAGAGCCGGTGCAGCTCCCCGCGGCGGTGAACGTACCGGGCGGCTGGAACCTCGGCCCTTCGATCAATCGAAAGGAGCCAGGCGTTCTCTACTTCACCTCGCATCGCGAAGGCGCCTCCCAGGGAAGGCTCGACCTCTACAAGATCCGCTACGCCGCGGGCGCGGCGACTCGTTAGGCGTTCGTCGATTCGCCGCGCGACAAGCTATCGCGTCGTCGCGCCAACCGATCTCCCGGTGGTTCTCGAGCTACATGGTGTCGTCGAGACCTTCGCCGGCTGCCTGGACCCGCCCGAAGGCGCACGGCGCGACGGGCGAACGAGGCCCCTCGAACATCGAGCCAGCTCGAGGCGCGATCACTCTGAATCCGCAACCAGCGTCCACAAACGGGGACGCCGCGGAAACTCACGTTCCGGGTCAACACGGCTACCTCTCGCTCAAACAATGACCCGTGAGCCAGGTCACTCGCGAGGTGTTCTTGACCCACGAGGTGCGGGAGATTCACAAACGTCACTGGTTTTAAACAACTTAGGGCGCTTCCTGAATCTGGCACACGCCGTGCTCTATGCAGAGGCAACATCGGCCTTGAGCCGACTAACAAGTTCAGGAGACGTTGAATGAAGAAGATCCTCTCGGTCTCGATCCTGGTTCTCATGGCAGCGGGCGCGGCGTTCGCTCAGAACGGGAACGCCAATCCGCGCGCGTTCGAGGCCTCGATGGCCCACTTCCGCGCCAACGCGAAGGCTTACGGCCTGACCGACGCCGACCGCGAGCTCAAGCAGCGCAATGCGCTCGGCGACTCGCTCGGCCAGACCCACGTCCGCTTCGATCAGTACTTCAACGGCGTGAAGGTGTTCGAGGGCGAGGCGATCAGCCACGTCGAGAAGAACGGCCGCGTGACCGTCACCGACGCGATCCGCAAGAACCTGAAGGTCGACACGACCCCGACGATCTCGGACGCCACCGCTGTTTCGATCGCGATGTCGCGCATGAATGCGGTCGGTGGTTACGACAATCCGTCGGCGACGCTCGAAATCCTCCCCGCGGGTGAGCGCTCGAAGTCGACGCGCCTCACCTGGCACGTTCGCGCGTTCGTCGAGAACGACGCGTCGGAGCCGGCGCAGTACGACTTCTTCATCGATGCGCGCACGGGAGAGGTCGCCTTCTCGTTCGATTCGCTCGAGACCGCGAAGCCGGGAAGCGGCGGTGGCTCGACCGCCGTCGTTCCTGCAGTCGCTACCGGACACACGATGTGGTCGGGCGATGTCTCGATCGACGTCAACCACCCGACCTCGACGTCGTGGACGATGCAGGACACCGGGCGCGGAGTCGGAACCGCGGCAAGCGGTCTCGGCAACTACACACTGAACATGGCGAACAGCACTCGTGGCGGCTCGATCGTTTCGAGCTCCACCGCGTCGTTCGGGGACGGAAACAAAACCAACACCAACGCTGCCACCGCCGCCGCGGACGCCCACTACGGCCTGCAGAAGACGTGGGACTACTACAAGGCAGTTCATGGTCGCAACGGTATCGATGGCAACGGTTCGAAGACGTACTCGCGCGTCCACTACAGCCGCAACTACGAGAACGCGTTCTGGAGCGACTCCTGCTTCTGCATGACCTACGGCGACGGCGCGTCGACCTTCTACCCCCTCGTTTCGATCGACGTCGCCGGCCACGAGATGACGCACGGCGTCACCTCGCGCACCTCCAACCTCACGTACTCGGGTGAGTCAGGCGGCCTCAACGAGGCGAGCTCCGACATCTTCGGCACGGCGGTCGAGTTCTACTCGAATTCGGGCAGCGACCTTCCCGACTACTGGATCGGCGAGCGGATCTTCCGCAGCAACTGGTCGACCGGCTCGTACGTGGAGACGAGGGCGCTTCGCTACATGGACGACCCGGCAAAGGATGGCCGTTCGCCCGCCTGCTGGTCGTCGGGCCTCGGCTCGCTCGACGTCCACTACTCGTCGGGCCCGGCGAACCATATGTTCTACCTCCTTGCCCACGGCGGCACGAGCAAGTGCAATGGCGCCAGCGTCAACGCCGTCGGAATCGACAAGGCGGCGAAGATCTGGTTCCGTGCCCTCACGGTCAAGATGACCTCGAGCACGAACTACGCTGGAGCGCGCGCGGCTGCGCTCGCCGCTGCCAGCGATCTCGTCACCGCCGGCACCATCACCTCAGCTGACAGGGACGCGGTCGCCGCTGCCTTCTCAGCGATCAACGTGAATTAACTCCGACCTCCATCGGATACGGGAAGGGCGGCCGTTAGGCCGCCCTTTCTGTTCGCTGGAAGAACTCCATCGAGGCAAAGGCGGGACGCCTTTGCTACGAGCTCTTCGACTTCCAATCAGTGTGTACGAACCCGAGCTCCGGCTTGTCGACCCGCTCGTAGGTGTGAGACCCGAAGTAATCGCGCTGCGCCTGGATCAGGTTCGCCGGCACGCGCGCCGACCGGTACGCGTCGAAGTAGGCGAGGCTCCCCGACATCGCCGGAATCGCCACGCCCGCCGACTGCGCGAGCGCCACGGTCCTGCGCCAGCCTCCCTGCGACGCCGCGATCGCGGCCGCGAACTCGTCGTCGACCAGGAGATTTGCGAGCGCGCCGTCGCGCGCGTACGCCTTGCGGATCGTGTCGAGGAAGCTCGCGCGAATGATGCAGCCTCCCTTCCAGATGCGCGCCATCTCACTGAGGTCGATGCCCCACTTCCACTCGCGCGATCCGGCGCCGATCAGGCTCATCCCCTGCGCGTACGAACAGATCTTCGATGCATAGAGCGCATCGTGAACGTCGGTGACGAGCTTCTTCTTGTCGATCGACGGCGCACTCTGCGGGCCGTGAAGCTTCACGCTCGCCTTCACTCGCTCCGCCTTGAGGCTCGACAGCAGACGCGCGTCGATCGCCGCCGCGATCGTCGGCACGGCTACACCGAGGTCGAGCGCGACCTGGGCCGTCCACTTGCCCGTCCCCTTCTGGCCCGCCTTGTCGAGCACGAGGTCGATCAGGTGCGTGCCGGACTCCTCATCCCGCGCACGGAAGATATTCGACGTGACCTCGATCAGGAACGATCCGAGGAGCCCGCTGTTCCACTGGGAGAACACCTCCGCGAGCTCGTCGTTCGTCAGCCCTCCGATGACCCGCAGAATCTCGTACGCCTCGGCGATCAGCTGCATGTCGCCGTACTCGATCCCGTTGTGGACCATCTTCACGAAGTGGCCGGCTCCGTCGGGACCGCAGTATGCGACGCACGCGCCGCTGTCGGTCTTCGCGGCGATCGCCTCGAAGACGGGACGCACCTGCCCGTAGGCCCGCGTGTCGCCGCCCGGCATGAGCGACGGCCCGTTGCGCGCTCCCTCTTCGCCGCCAGAGACGCCGCAGCCGAGAAAGCGCCTGCCGGTCGGGCGGACGCGGGCCTCGCGCTCCTGCGTGTCTTTGAACCAGGAGTTGCCGCCGTCGATCACGATGTCCCCCTCGTCGAGGATGGGGACGAGCTTCTCCAGCGTGAGATCGATCGGCTTTCCTGCGGCGATCATCATCATGATCCGCCTGGGACGCTCGAGTGCCGCGACGAAGAACTCGAGCGTCTTCGTGCCGGTAAGCGAGCGTCCTTCGCCATGGTCGGCGACGAATTTGTCGACCCATTCGGGCTCGAGGTTCCAGACTGCGACCGGGAAACCATGGTCGGCGATGTTGAGCGCGAGATTGCGTCCCATCACGCCTAACCCGATCATTCCGAACTGCGCCTTCGACATTCCAGCCTCCGATCCCGCGGCGACCCTCTAGTTGGGCTGCGGCCTCTTCGTCGTTTTCAGCTGATCGAGAATTATGACGCAGCGCAGCGGCCAGAGGGCTACGACGAGGCATCGTCGGCCCGAGACGCAGGATCGGACGCGGCATCATCCAGCCCGGCGCGCCGGATCGCGCGGGTTGCCACCCGCGCGACGAAGATCGTCGCGAGCAGCGCCAGCAGGGCACCGGCGATGTTGATGATCGTCCGTGTCGTATCGGTCGTCCCTGTCGCTGCGGCAGCGCCGGACGAACCGAGGTAGACGAAGGCGAAGGTCGCAGGGATAATCCCGAACAGCGTCGCGAGGGTGTACGGCAGCGTTCTGACGCCGGTCAGGCCGAACGCGTAGTTGATGTAGGTGAACGGAAAGACCGGGGCGAGGCGAATCAGCAGGACGATCTTCGCCCCTTCCTTTCCGATCGCCCGGTCGAGCGCGCGGAACTTCGGATTGGACGCGGTCATCGCCTCGATCCGGCTGCGCATGACGGTGCGGGCGAGAAGGAACGAGGCGACGGCGCCGAGCGTGGCGCCGATGACGACGACGATCGTTCCTTCCACGAGTCCGAAGATCGCACCAGCACCGAGAGTCAGCAGCGAGGCGGGAACGAAGAGGACGCAGCAGAGCGCGTAAACGAGCGCGTAGACGACCCACCCGACTGCGCCGAGGCTCCTGACGTATTCCTGGAGGGCACGGAGCCACTCGTCGGTCGGAAGGAGTCGAATGACGACGACGAGCGCCACGATCACAGCGACGGCGACGGCGATCTTCCCGACCGGGAGTCGGCTCCGTTCCGTCCGCGCGCTCACCACTTCGGGCTCCGACGCCATCAATCCTCCTCGCGCTCCGCGCGGTGCGTCTCGCGGCGAATCGAATGATCAACGAGTGCTAGGGCAGAATGATTGAGCGCGGCCGTCCGCGTCAACCAAAGCGCGGCGAGACAGTCGGCGTCTATGAAGCGGAGATCGCACCGATGAGCACGACCGGAACCTCGTCCCCCGCCTCGCGGCGACCGACGCCCGGCTCGAGCACGGCGAGCCCGTTCGCGCCGACCATCGACGTCGACACGCCGGAACCTTGTGCGCGCGCCGGTGCCGCAATCAGCCCGCCGCTCGCCGACGAGACGCGCACGCGCATGTAGACGCGTCGTTCGCCCTTCGCATCGAGCGGCGCGGTAAGGCGCGCGTTCACGATCGGAGGGAGCAGCCCGCCCTCGATCCCCGCCGCCTTGCGAATCGCCGGCGCGATGAAGAGATGAAACGAGACCATGCACGAGACTGGATTCCCGGGCAGACCGAAACAGGGTTTGCCGCGAAGGAGTGAAAAGAGAAGCGGCTTGCCCGGCTTCATCGCCACGCGCCAGAAGATCGTCTCCGCGCCAAGGTCTTCGAGCGCGTCTTTGACGAAGTCGTAAGCACCGACGGAAACGCCGCCTGACGAGACGACGATGTCGGCGTCGAGCGCGGCCTCGATCGCGCGCTCCGTCGCAGCCTTCGTATCGCCGACGATCCCGAGCCGCCTCACCACGGCGCCCGCGTCTTCCGCGAGCGCGGCGAGCGACCAGAGATTCGAATTCACCACCTGCCCTGGGCCGACGGGATTCCAAACGTCGACGAGCTCTGCTCCCGTCGAGAAGATCGCCACGACGGGGCGGCGCCCGACGACGAGCTCGCGCTTCTGCGCGGACGCAGCGACGCCGATCTCACCGGCGCCGACCCGCGCCCCCGCGCCGATCACGAGCTCGCCCTCGCGCATGTCCTCGCCGCGGCGGCGGATGTTCGCCCCTCCACGCAGCGACTGGAAGATTCGTACGCTCTCGCCGCCACCGTCGGTGATCTCGACCTGGGCGACGCAGTCCGCACCATCGGGTATCGGCGCGCCGGTCATGATGCGCATCGCCGTGCCCGGCTCGACGCGTCCCGATGCAACGACCCCGGCCGGAACCTCGCCCGTCACGCGAAGCGTCGCCGGAGCGTCGTTCGTGGCGGAGGCGATATCGCTCGAGCGAAGCGCGTATCCGTCCATGGCGCTGTTGTCCGCGTCCGGGATGTCGCGCGGCGCGAAGATGTTCTCGCGCAGCACGCGGCCGCGTGCCTCTTCGAGTGAGGCGCATTCAGTCCCGAGCGCCGCGATCGTCTCGAGCACGAGTCGCTGCGCCTCTTCGACGCTGACCGGAGCGTCGCCCGGCGTGGTGCGCCCGAAGGTCGTCGCCGTCACACCCGCTCCTACGCCTGTTCGCCGCGGCGCGTCACGATGCTCATGAACTCGTGCCGAGTCTTCTCGTCGCGGAGGAACGCGCCGCGCAGGACGTTCGTCTCCATGAACGACGATTCCTGCTCGACCCCGCGCATCACCATACAGAGGTGACGGCCTCCCATCCAGACCGCGAGGCCGAGCGGGTCGAGGATCGCCTCGATCGTATCGGCCACATCGTGGGCGAGATGCTCCTGCGACTGGAGCTTCCGCATGTGCACTTCGACGATCCGGGGGATCTTCGACGCGCCGATGATGTGCTTGTTCGGAATGTAGCCGACGATGAACTTGCCGAAGAACGGCAGGATGTGGTGCGCGCAGAGTGTCTTGTAGGTCCCGCCGAGTACGACGAGGTTCTGGCACGCGTCGTCGGTGCTCTCACACGCCTGCCGGAAGACGGTGCTCAGCTTCGCGACGTCGGTGTAGTCGTAGCCGCTCGTGAGCGTGATGAGCGACTGCGCCCATCGCCTCGGCGTCTCGCGGAGATTCTCGTTCTCGAGGTCGACGTGGAGCAGCTCGAGAACCTCGCGGAGGTGGAACTGCAGCTTTTCCCGATCGACCGAAGGGCGCGGAGCAGCGAGCGGCCCTCCCTCCGCGAGCAGCGCAGATTCGAGCTCGTGCTCCCGACCGTGCGTCTTTCCCATGCGGCCTCCCGGAACTCCCGGCATTGGGACACCGGGCGCGGGAAAGCTTAACAGATCGGCCGAAATCGACTCCGAAACCGCAGGAAAACAAAGGGAGTTGACAAGTGAATGAATCATCATTCATAATCTTGAGACTTCGTATCCAACAAATCTGCGGGTGTCTCGCGCCCATTTCCACCACGCGGCAAGGAGAGCTGTATGCAGAACGAGAGAAAGACCAGGGGCGCCGAAGAGGCGATGGAAGTCGCCGAGGCGAGCCGGGAGACTGAGTGGGAGAAGCCCTCCTTCGTCGGCGATCTCTTCCTCGGAAAGTTCAATCTCGATCTGATCAGCCCGTTCCCCGCGCAGGACGCCGAGGACAAGCAGGAGGGCGACGAGTTCCTCGCAAAGCTCGAGCGCTTTCTCGTCGAGAACGTCGATCCGGACAAGATCGACCGCGACGGCGACTTCCCGCAGGAGATTCTCGACGGCCTCAAGAAGCTCGGCGCATTCGGGATGAAGATCCCGAAGGAGTACGGCGGGCTCGGATTCTCCGCGGTCAACTACAACCGGGCGATCGGGTTGATCGCGACGTGGTGCGGCTCGACGGTCGCGTGGGTCTCGGCGCACCAGTCGATCGGCGTGCCTCAGCCGCTCAAGCTCTTCGGCACTCCGGAACAGAAGAAGAAGTGGCTCCCGAAGCTGGCGGCCGGAGCAATCTCCGCGTTCGCACTGACCGAGCCCGGAGTCGGCTCCGACCCGGCGAAGATGAGCACCACTGCAACGCCTTCGCCCGACGGCAAGGGATGGATCCTCAACGGGCAGAAGCTCTGGTGCACCAACGGCACGCGTGCGGAAGTCATCGTCGTGATGGCGCGAACGCCGTCGAAGGTGGTCAGCGGCAAGGAGAAAAAGCAGATCACCGCGTTCCTCGTCGAGACGAACACTCCCGGCGTGAAGGTCGAGCATCGCTGCCAGTTCATGGGGCTCCGCGCTATCGGCAACGCTCTGCTCAGCTTCAAGGACGTCTTCATTCCCGCCGAGAACATCATCTGGGGCGAAGGGCTCGGCCTGAAGCTCGCGCTCATCACGCTCAACACGGGGCGCCTGACGATTCCGGCCGGCTGTGCCGCAGCATCGCGGCGCATGCTGCAGATCGCGCGCGACTGGGCGAACGAGCGGGTGCAGTGGGGCCTCCCGATCGGCAAGCACGAGGCGATCGCGAGCGAGCACGCCTGGATGGCGTCGCACAGCTTCGCGCAGGAATCGATCGCGTGGCTCACCTCCGGCCTCTCCGACGCGGGCAAGGTCGACCTCCGCCTCGAAGCCGCGATGGCGAAGCTCTTCAACACCGAAGTCGGATGGCAGATCGTCGACAAACTCGTCCAGATCCGCGGAGGCCGCGGCTACGAGACGGCCGAGTCACTCGCCGCGCGCGGTGAGAAGCCGTGGCCCGTCGAGAGAATCATGCGCGACATGCGCATCAACCGCATCTTCGAGGGGACGTCGGAGATCCAGCATCTCTTCATCGCGCGCGAGGCGGTCGATCCGCACATGAAGCGCGCAGGGATCATCCTGAACCCCGACGCCACGCTCGGCCAGATGCTTCCGGCTCTCACCAAAGCGGGGCTTCACTACGCCGGCTGGTACCCGACGCTCTTCGTTGCGAAGGGACGCGGAAAGTTCGGAAGCTTCGGGAAGCTCGGAAAGCACCTCAACTTCGCGGAAGCCGCGTCACGCCAGCTCGCTCGCGCGATCTTCCACGCGATGACGATTTATCAGGCGAAGCTCGAGCGCAAGCAGCGCACGCTCTTCCGCATCGTCGACATCGGCACCGATCTCTTCGCGATGTCGGCAGCGATCACCTACGCGCAGCACCTCGCCAAGCAGGGCGGCGATACCGCGAACGCGCGCGACCTCGCCGATCATTTCTGCCGCGAGGCGCGGATTCGCATCAAGAACAATTTCGCGACGATCTTCGACAATCACGACGACGCGAGCTACAAGGTTGCGATGACGTTCATGAAGGGCGAATTCGAGTGGCTTGAAGGAGCGCTCGTCGAGGGCGTCGTCCCCACTCCCGAGAATGTCGAGCACGCGATCCGATCGATGGCGTGACCAAATTGTGTAGCAAAGGCCTCCGGCCTTTGCCCCGGTGCGTCGAGGCCGATCGACATGCACAGCCAAGGCGGGACGCCTTGGCTACGGGCGGCATCGCGCTTCGTGTATCAAAGGCCTCCGGCCTTTGCCTCGCTCCGTCAAGGCCGATCGACATCTCCAGCCAAGGCGAGACGCCTTGGCTACAAATGTCATCGCGTGTCCTGGAACTCCGCTTCTACCTAGCGTTCAGCTCTTTCCAGAGTTTCTCGGCGGCGGCGCCTTCGATGACCTTCGTATCGATGTCGTGCATTATCCTGAGCGTCGCCGGTTTCCCGTCCGCGGCTGCTGCGAAGTAGAGCGCCTGGACTCCCCGGTACGGAATCCCTAACGTTCCCTCCATGTGCGGGACCCAGAGAAACATTCCGGCGACCGCCGCGTTCGATTGAATCGACTGCCACGCCGTCGTTGCCTCGGCGCCGTTTGCGACCTTGCTCTGCGCGTCCCCGTAGAGGATCCGCAGCATCGCGTCCTTGGGATCCTGCTTCTCGGAGTAGTAGATCGTCCCGATCCGGTCGGGATTGATCGCAAGCGATCCGCCGACCAGGTGCGGAACGACGACCCAAGTGGCGGCCTCCGCCGCAAACGACGACAGTACGACGGCAAGCGCCGCAACGAGCACTCTGATTTTCATGCGTTCCCCTTTCGCTGTAGATCGTGACGATACGACACGGCCACGCGCTTGTGAAGGCGCGTGGCCGTGATTGACCAACGATGCAGGAGCCGCTTCCGGCTAGAGTGCTCGGAAAATCGACTTGCCGGCGAACACCGCCGCGTCGCCGAGCTCTTCCTCGATGCGGATCAGCTGGTTGTATTTCGCCATGCGATCGCTTCGCGACGCCGAGCCGGTCTTGATCTGCCCGCAATTCGTCGCGACCGCCAGGTCGGCGATCGTCGAATCCTCGGTTTCGCCGGAGCGGTGCGACATCACCGCACGATAGCCGGCGCGCTTCGCCATCTCGACCGCGTCGAACGTCTCGGTCAGCGAGCCAATCTGGTTGACCTTCACGAGGATCGCGTTGGTGATCCCCTTCGCGATTCCCTCGGCGAAGATCTTCGTGTTCGTCACGAAGAGGTCGTCGCCGACGAGCTGGATCTTCGCACCCATCGCATCGGTGTGCGTCTTCCAGCCGTCCCAATCCCCCTCGGCCATGCCGTCCTCGATCGAGATGATCGGATAGGCCTTCGCCAGCTCCTCGTAATAGGCGTTGAGCTCCGCCGCCTTCATCTTCTTCCCTTCGCCGTGAAGGTCGTAGATGCCGTCCTTGTAGAACTCCGACGCGGCGACGTCGAGAGCGAGGTAGATCTGCTCGCCCGGCTTGTACCCGGCCTTTTCGATCGCGCTCACGATATAGCCGAGAGCCTCCGCGGGAGACTTCACGTTAGGCGCGAACCCCCCCTCGTCGCCGACGGCGGTCACGAGCCCCTTGTCGTGAAGGATCTTCTTGAGGCTATGGAACGTCTCGGCCCCGGCGCGGAGCGCCTCGCTGAACGAAGGAAAGCCCGCGGGTACGATCATGAGCTCCTGGAAGTCGAGCGTGTTGTCGGCGTGCGCGCCGCCGTTGATGACGTTCATCATCGGAACGGGAATCGTGCGCGCCCCCGGACCACCGAGATACTGGAAGAGCGGCAGGCCGGAAGCTTCTGCCGCGGCGCGGGCGACGGCGAGCGACACGCCGAGGATCGCATTCGCGCCGAGCTTCGACTTGTTCTCGGTGCCGTCGAGCTCGAGCATGACGAGGTCGATGAGCGACTGCTCGCGCGCGTCCATTCCCTCGACTTCGTTCGCGATGTCGGAGTTGACGTGGTCGACCGCCTTGCTCACACCCTTGCCGAGATAGCGCCCTTTGTCGCCGTCGCGAAGCTCGAGCGCCTCGCGCGAGCCTGTCGATGCCCCCGAGGGAACGGCCGCGCGTCCGAGAACGCCGGAGTCGAGGACGACGTCGACTTCAATCGTGGGGTTGCCGCGTGAATCGAGAATTTCGCGTGCGAAAACTTCTGAGATCGTAAACATGATGGGGCTAGTCTACCTCTCGCGAAATGGCGAGGGGAAGGGCTGGGGGGCGAATTGAAAATTGAAAATCGAAAATCGAAAAAACGGCTCGTTCCCCTCGACCGATAGAGGAGTCTTCTCGCGTGCAGCTCCCCTTACGTCTCAGGTTTTTCAATTCTCAATTTTCAATTTCTCATTCGCCCTCAGGCGCCCCGCTCGGAGTCGTACGGCCGCGCATCGAGCGGCAGGCGCACCAGGAAGGTGCTCCCTTCTCCCGGCGTCGAATCGACCGAGGCGCACCCGCCCTGAAGCTCCGCGAAATTCTTGACGATCGCGAGCCCAAGCCCCGTCCCGAGCCCGAGGCGCGCGCCCGCCTTGGCCTGCCGGTACTCCTCGAACAGCCCGCGCAGTTGATCACGGGCGATCCCCGGCCCTTCGTCCGAAACGCTGATCTCGAAGGCCGTGGACTCTGCACCATCCGCGCGCGGCGCGGATCGCCTCACCCCGATGCGGATCGCGCCTCCGTGCGGCGAGAACTTCACCGCGTTCGAGAGCAGGTTGTTGAGGATCTGCCTCACCTTGACCGGATCGACCTGAACGAGCGGCAGTCGTTCCTCGAGTGCGACCTCGAACCGCAACCCCTTCGGATCGGCGAGCCCGCGCAGCGATTCGACGACCGATTCGACGAGCGAAGCGAGCTCGACGCTCTCGACGTGAACCTCCATCTTCCCCGCCTCGATCTTCGACAGGTCGAGCACGTCGTTGATGAGCCCGAGGAGGTTCAGCGCCGACTGGCGCACGTTTGCGAGGAACTTCGTCTGCTTCTCCGGTGATACCTTCGCCGCCGGATTCGACAGCAGCTCGGAGAAGCCGATGATCGAGTTGAGCGGAGTCCGCAGTTCGTGGCTCATGTTCGCCAGGAAGCGGCTCTTGGCGCGGTCCGCGTCGATGACGAGCTCGTTGATCGTCGCGAGCGCGACGTTCGCGTCCTCGAGATCACGCGTGCGTTCGTCGACCAGCGCCTTGAGCTCGCGGTTTCTCCGGTTGATCGCCAGCAGGCGAAGCCTGTGTGCCGCCAGTGCTGCGAGCAGCGCGATGACGACACAGAGAAGGCGGAACCAGCTCGTCTCGAAGAAGCGCGAGGGAATCACGATCGGGCGTCCCGCCGGCTCGCTCCACGGCCCCTGTCCGACGCGCGCCCTGACGAGGAAGGTGTAACGGCCCGGAGGCAGCTTGGTGTACTCCTTGGACGTCCGCGGCGTCGCCGCCGACCAGTCGTCGTCGTAGCCGTCGAGGCGGACCTGGTAGCGAACCGCCCTTCGATCGCGAAACGACACGGCGCGATATCCGACGGTCACGTCACGCGCGCCACTCGACAGCTCGACCCGGTCTTCCGCGCCGCTCGCCTTCGTGTCGGGCGTCATCGCGGTGAACGGAGCGCTGTAGATGCGCTCGCCTCCCGCATGGACCGACTCGATCGTCACTCCCGGAACCAGCGCGGCTTCGCTGTCGCGCCCGGGCAGGTATCTGGTGACTCCGCCAAGCAGGCCGAACCAGAGGTCGCCTCCCGGCGCGCTCGCGAACGCGTTAGGGCTGGCCGGCTCGAGCGACGAAAGCCCGTCAGCCATCGTGTAGACCTTCTCGACGAAACCCGCCTCTCCCGCCTTGCGTGGATTGATCCGGGCGATTCCCGCGAGCGTTCCCGCCCAGATCGTGCCGTCTCCGCTGCGGACGAGGGCGCGGAGCGTATTCGACGGAAGCCCGCTTTCGACTCCGAATGCGCGGGCGATGCCGTCGGGTTGCGCCAGCGTCTCGTACCGGACGATTCCGGCGCCGCTCGTCGCAATCCAGAGCTCTCCGCGATCGCCCGCGATGATGTCGGTGATCGCCGGCGCGTGGAGGTCGCGCATCGCGTCGAAACGCTTCCACTCCCGTCCGTCGAAACGGGTCAGCCCGTCGCTCGTCGCGAACCAGAGGCTGCCATCGGTCGACTGGTCGATCGCATAGCATTCGCCCGGCACGCCGCCGGAGGCGCCCGTCATCGACTCGAAACGCAGCGCCCCCGCGCCTTCCACCAGCCTCGCGATCCCTCGACGCGTTCCCACCCAGAGCGTTCCGTCGCGTGCTTCAAAGAGGTGAAGCGTCTGATTCGCGGGAAGGCCGTCGTCGACGGTGAAGGTGCGACAGCCCTTCGGTTCGGTGAACAGGCAGACGCCGTTCCCTGTGGCGAACCATAGACGCCCGCGGCTGTCGCGTTTGACGTCCCATACACTGGTCGATGGAAGACCTTCGGCGCGTCCATAACTTCTTACCGATGCCTTCGCTCCTGTGCGTTCTCCGAGATCCAGCCGGCTCAGTCCGCCGAGCGTGCCGACCCAGAGCGTGCCATCCGCCTCCGGGGCGACCGTCAGGATTCCGTCGGGTTGAAGACCCTCCTCCGCGCCGTAGGTGAGGAACCGATGACCGGCAAAGCGAACGAGCCCGAACGTCGTGCCGATCCAGAGCTGCTCCTCCCGATCCTCGAACACCGCGGTGACGTTTCCTGACGGAAGGCCGTTGTCGCGGTTGAGAAAGCGGCAGCTCGTGTAGTCGGGCGCGGTACAGATCGAAACGCCCACATCGACCGTTCCGACTACGAGACGCCCGCGCCGGTTGAATCGAAGCGCGTAGACATCGCGCCCCGCGATCGAAGTCGTCATGTGGGTGAGTGTTCCGCTCGAATCGATCCGGGCGATTCCCGCGTCGCGAAGCCCGACGAGCATTCCGCCTCCGGGCTCTTCGACGAAAGCGCGCGCGCCTCCTTCACTCCCTGGCGTGTCGCTGATGCTCCAGGTCTGCGTCACGTGAAACCCGCCGCCCGACACGTCTACCAGCGCGATGCCTTTGTCGCGCGTTCCGACCCAGAGCCGTCCGCGCGAATCGACGAGGAGCGAGTAGATGAAGTCCGATGGGAGCCCGTCCGCGTGGGTGAAGGAGCGGAATCGCGAACCGTCGTACGACGTGACGCCTCCCCCCTGCGTCGCAATCCAGGCGCGCCCGTCCGCATCGAAGACGATCGACCAGACCGTACCGGGACCGACTCCGTCGGCGACTCCGTAGTTCTTCACGGTCAGACCGTCCCAGATCGAGACGCCCTGCTCGCTACCGAGCCAGAGGCGCCCTTTCCGGTCGCGAGCCATCGTCGCGAGGCGCTGATCGCGCAGTCCGGTGGAGTAATCGAATGTCACGAATTCACGGCCGTCGAAGCGGCTCAGTCCCTCGGTCGTCGCGACCCAGATGTAGCCGCGCTCGTCCTGATCGATCCCGAAGACGAGTGACGATGCGAGGCCGTCCGCCGACGTAAAGCGCTCGAAGCGGAAACGCTGCGCCATCGCGTCGCCCGTGAAAAACGCGAGGACGCCGCCCAACAGGCACGCCCACAGCCGCCGATGCATTTCGAAAGACTCTATGACTGTCGGTCCGGGGACGCAACCGTCATGGCGGCGCGCCTCCTCTCGCCCGATCAGGACCCGGTCGGGGGCGGCGGCTCCGTTGCGCTCGTGTCCGTCGAAGGTTCCGTCGGGGGCTCGGCAGGAAGGGGCTCCTCTGTCGTCGTCGCAGTCGCCGTCGTGTCTGTCAGATCGGGAGGAGGCTCGCCTTCCGGCGGCGGCGTGCCCGTGGTGGGCTCCTCCGCCGCCGCATGCTCGGGCGGGGGCGCGGTGAGCACCTGCTGCTCGAAATAGCGCCCCCACCGGCTCATCCTCGACAGGATGATTCGCTGCCTCGAGCGCAGCCGTCTGTTAGGCGCGCCGGGATTCATTTTTCGAGGATTCGGGAGACATCCCGCGAGGAGCGCGGCTTCCGAAGGGCCGAGCGCGGACGCCGGCTTGCCGAAGTAATAGCGCGAGGCGGCTTCCGCTCCGTACACCCGCTCGCCGAATTCGACGACGTTCAGGTAGATCTCGAGGATCCGCTTCTTCGTCAACTCACGCTCGAGCGCGCGCGTGATCAGGAGCTCCTTCACCTTCCTCCACGGGTTCTTCGATGGCGAGAGGTAGAGATTCTTCGCGAGCTGTTGAGTGATCGTGGAGCCGCCACGCGCCAGCTTTCCCTTTTCGAGATTCGTCTCGAACGACTTCTTCAGCTCTTCGACGTCGACTCCCTCGTGCTCGTAGAACGCTGAATCCTCCGAGACGATCACGGCGCGTCGCAGGTTCGGGGAGATTCGCTCGTACGAAACCCACGTTCGCTTGAGCTCGTCGCTCTTGCCGTCGCTCCTGAGCTGCGCCCGGCGCTGTTCCATGAACGCACTCGTCGCCGGATTTTCCTTTCTCAGGCGGGCGACGTCGGGAAAGGTCGCCCATTCGTACACGACGAAGAGCGCGAGTGCCGCGCTCGACCAGATCACCAGTCGCTTGACATTCCTCCACCATCCCGATCGTTCTGCGGCCGGCGCCTCCGGCGTCCCGCGCTCCAGGGGACTGTCAGGCGGCGTTGCGATGCTCGTCATGCCAGACAAGCTTAGCGATACGCTCCGCCAATCGCCAGACGCCAGGACCTTTCGACGCGCCATCGCCCCTCCCAGCACGGCCCGGCTCGACGCGAGATCCCGAGGGACCCATACTGCCTCTACAGACATCGGGGAGGTTTCGATGAACGCCGTTCTTCGCACGTTCCTGCTCGGCGCTTTCGCGCTGCTCGGCGCCGCATTCGCGTATGCCGACGTCCAGTCGCCACTTCCGATCCCCCTCGTTTTTCCTCCCGGAGGACGCGTGGAGACGCCCGAGGCGAACGGTCCGAACCTGGTGGTGAATCCGGCTTTTGCGAATGACGACTCTTCGTGGCTGCCCGTCGACAGCATCGTCAGCTTCAACGCCGCCGACGCGGCCGGCTCACCCTATTCCGGATCCGCCAAGGTGCTCAACGCGCAGGCCACGGCGGGCGCTCCGGTCGACATGCGGCAATGCATCAAGATCCCGGGCCTCGTCGCCGGCAGGCAGTACGCGTGGGGCGGAAAGGTCATGATCCCCTCCGGCCAGATTCGCTCTGGCTACGCCTACATGTATCTCGTCTGGAGATCGAGCAGCAGCGCGTACAACAACTGCAGCGGAGTCGTGCGCGTCGACGCCGGCCAGGTCGTGCATTCCCCCGACGTGCCGCTAAACACGTGGATGCCGCTCACGGGCCCGGTCGTCACCGCACCGGCGGGCGCCGTCGGCGCGCAGATCTCGTTCAACAACCAGAAGGATCAGGCTTCGGAAGCCTTCTGGTACCTCGCTGACGACGCATATCTCTACGAAGTCGGCCAGGCAGTGACGATGACGATCACCGGCCCGTCGTCGGGCGACGCCTCGGTACCGATCACCTTCGAGGCGAGCGCGACGGGCTGCACGCCTAACGCGACGGGATGGAGCTGGACGTCGAGCCCCTCCGCGTCGATCTTCGGCATCACGACGCGCTCGGCCTCGTTCACGTTTCCTTCGGCGGGCACCTACCTGATCGGGACGTCGAACTCCGCATGCAACGCGAGCGCGTCGACGACGGTCAGCATCGACGCGCGCGGCGCGCAGCTCTCGGTCACGTCGAGCCCGCGGGGAATGGTGCAGGACCCGAACGTCGGCGGCGCGACCGATTCGCTCGTCGTGACCAACTTCGGCGATGCGTCCGCCGACGTGACCCTCGAGCAGTCGGGGTCGTTCTTCACGCAGAGCCCGGGCAAGTTCACGCTTCCCGCGGGAAAAAGTCAGATCGTGACACTCACAGGGCTCCCGCGGCCCGCCGGGGTCTACGCGGGCTACTCGGAGGTACCGCTCGGCGTCTTCGGATCGTTCCTCGTTTCCGATCTCGTCGACGTCAGGCTCCTCGTCGCCGCCGCACCGTCGGGAAGCGTCAAGGCGGCGCCGCAGCGGAACCGGGTCGACGTCGTAGACAAGGAGAGCGGTGCGGCCATCTTTCTCAACAGCGGCACCGCAACGCTGAGCGGAACAGTTCTCTCGGGTGCTTCCTGGCTCGTTCCGGGGAGCGACTCCGTCGTCATCCCGCCGGGAGCCAGCAAGGAGGTACCGTTCACGATCGATCGATCGAAGCGTCCCGACGCGAGCGATCCCGTCGGATCGGTCTCGACGGGCCTGGGTCTCGTCTTCCGTGCCGGAAGCTCCGGCCTGCGCGTGGCGCCTGAAGACGGCGCCGCCACCGGGACGAGCCTCGTCACGGTGATCGACACCGTCAAACCTCCGACTTCGTCGGGCTCGATCCCGCCGCTTCCCGCGGGACAGGTCGCGCTCTTCGTCCCGGGCATCGGCCACGTCACCGGCAGCGTCGGCGTCTTCCTCTCGGATCTGTCGATCACGAGCACGCTGCCGAACGGAACCATCAGCGATCTCGCGATGTACTACACGCCGCAGGGAGGCGCGACGTCTCAGCAGTCGACCGTGGCGGCGGTCGAGCCGGGAAAACCGGTCGCACTCGCCGACATCGTGCTGAGCGCGTTCGGCGCCAGCACGCAACTCGGAACGCTCCAGGTTCGATCGAGCCAGATCGACAAGCTCTCCCTCGCAACGACCGTGATCAACTCCAGCAACGCCGCGGGGACGTACGGCACGGTGATCCCGGCATTTCGTTCGGACCGGGGTATCGCGCCGGGGAGCGACGCGGCGGCGACGCTTGCGCTCACCGGCCTCAGAAAAGACGCCAGCGGCCACACGAATCTCTATCTCCAGGAGACTGCGGGGCTGGCGACGAAGGTCCAGGTCGAGTTCCGCGACGTGAACGGCGCAGTGCTCGCGTCGCGAGTCGAAGACCTGGCCCCGTTCGCGCTCGTCTCGAGGAACGACACGGCGCCGGTGGGCGCGGTGATGGCAACGATGCGACACGGCTCGCCGTCGAACGGCCGGTTCGTCGCGTTCGCGACGCCCGTCGATCGCGCGAGCGGCGACACCTGGGCGATCCCCGACTGGCGCCAGCAATACGCCTACGGCGGCACGCAGGCGATGGTCGTTCCGATCGCCGGCGTGCTTCGCGGCGCGAACAACACCTATTTCCGCACCGACCTGTCGGTCACGAACGTAGCCTCGTCGAGCGGCGCCGCGACGCTGCGCTACTACCCTCGCGGCGGCTCGATGATCGAACGGTCGGTTTCGCTCGGCTCGATGCAGACACGCGTCATCCCCGACGTCGTGGCGGGGCTGTTCAACGTCGCCGGCGATTCCGTCGGACACATCATCGTCACGCCGTCGTCGGGAAACTTCGCCGTATCGAGCCGCACCTACACGACAGTGCAGGGTCAGTCCGCCACCTTCGGGACCGGCGTGCCGACGCTCTCGCTCACCGCCTCGCTCAAGGCCGGCGACACGCGCCGCATCGGCGGCATCGAGGACGCCGCGCTTTCGACGATCTCCGCTGCCCGCCCCGGAACGTTCCGCACGAACTTCGGCATGGCCGAGACCGCGGGGAAGAGCGCGACCGTTCGCGTCACGCTTCGCTACACCTACGCGGCAGGAGGCGCTTCGCTCGCTGCGGCCACGGCCACCGCCTCGAAGGACTATTCGCTCTCGCCGAACCAGTTTCTATTGCTGACGAACGTCGCGAAGGAACTGATCGGCAGCGATCGCGATACTCGCTTCGGCGACCTGCACAACATGCAGGTCGACTTCGCGGTCACCGGCGGCGACGGATCGGTCGTGGCGTTCGTATCCTCGACCGACAACGGCACCGGTGACACGATCCTCCGCGTCGACTGAAGGGTGGTGACGATGACCGAAGAGAAGCCTCTCGCACTAGTCAAACTGACCGGAGGGCCGGAGCAGACCGTTTCGTCCGTCTTCGTCGGCGCCGACGGCTCCGTCCACTTCGATTTCTTCGACTTCAGCCCGGCAGCCCAGGAGCACTTCGGCAACGACATCGCGATCACGATCATCGTCGGTCCGTCTGCGCGCGAGGCGCTCCTCGTCGCGCTGTCGCTTCCTGCCGGGTCGAACGCAGAGACGATCGTCAGCGCCTGCGGGCTGCGTTTCCATCATTACTTCGACGTCCAGCCCTTTCTCGAGGAGCACTCGGTGGCGTTCGACAAGAAGTTCGACACGAGGGCGTGAGAGGAACGGGCGGTGTCGTAATTCGTGGCTCGGTCGAATCGATACGGTGCGGCTGCGCGCTGGCACAATGACGCCCGTCATGACCACGATGTTTCCTCCGATGTGCGAGCACCGTCTCGACGGGTGGGCTCTCCTCTGGGCCGATCTCGAACCCACATCCGTTGACGACGCGGCGCTCTCGGCGCTCTGCTCGTCCGTGGCGGGCGAGGCGCGCGGGCGTTACTCGCTCGAGTCGCTCTCGTCCGACCCCACGGTGAACGGCATCCGCAAACTCTTCCGCGCCGCCGGGACCGACCCGACGCGCTACCGCCCGTCGAACGAGGCGCTGCTGCGCAGACTCCTCAAGGGCGAAGAGATGCCGCGGATCAGCCCCATCGTCGACCTCAACAATTGCCTCTCCGCCGCGCTCGCGGTGCCCGTCTGCGTGATGGACGTCCGTCATCTCGCGCCACCGTTTCACTTCCGCGCAGGGAGAGAAGGCGAAACGTACGAATCGCTCCGCGGACCATTCGGGCTCGAAGGGAAGCCCCTGCTGGTCGACGCCCTCGGTCCGGCCGACACGCCGATCACCGGTGGCATCCGTGTAAAGGTGAGGGACGACTCGCCACGCGTCTGGCTCGTCGCATACATGCCGCAAATCACCGGAGTCGAAGAGCGCGCAGGGGCGACGCTCGAATCGCTGCTATCACACGCTCCGGTCGCGACGCTTCACTCCTGGGGCATTACGACCTGAGTGTGGCGCAGTCCGCTTTACGCGCTCACCGTCTCCATCAGCCACGCTAGGTACGGCGCGGACAGATACTCGGGCTCGATCACGACGAACTCGGGAACGGTGTACGGATGAATCTCGTGGAGGCGCCGCTCGAGCTCGACGAGCCGCGCCGCCGAAGTCTTGATCACGAGAAGACGCTCCGTGTCCTCGACGATCTTCCCCATCCAGGAGTAGTACGACTCGATCGGCGTTAGGCTCACGCATGCCGCAAGCCGCTCTTCGACCAGGAGCCGCGCGATCCGCTTCGCATCGTCGGCAGTTCCGACCGTCGACAGGACGACTCTCGCTTCGGTCATGACTGCGATTATAGATTCGAAGGCGCGATCACCGGCGCGCCCCTCGTCTCCTCGGTGGCGGCTGCTGGACCTGGCTCTTCCAGAAGTGCAGAAGCTCGCGAAGAGCCTCTGGAGAATTCGCAGGCACTCCCTTCCCCGCCTGGTCGCGGCTGTTGAGGCCGTGGCACGAAGCGCAGACGCGGATCTCTCCAGGCTGGAAGGTGAGCCAGAAGCGCTCGCGGACGACCGGCACGCCCGACGGATCGGTGAGCTGCCAGGTCATCGCGCGACGCGCCGGAACGAAGGCTGCCATCGAGCCGTCCGCGCCGATGCGGACGCTTCCCGGCGGAATCGACGCTCCCGCCGGATTCTTCGAAACCGCGTCGTGCATCACCTGCGCGAGCACGCGCCTTCCGTCGCGCGGCTCGGCCGTTCCGCCGATTCCTCGGATTTGATCTCCCTGAAAGAACTGCACGAACTTCACGTCGTAGATCTTTCCGGCGGCGCCGACCGTCTGCGTGTTCGTGCCCGCGACTCTGAGGTTGAATGGCTGCTGGCGGTCTGCCGCATCGCGCGTCGTGACGTCGCGGCTGACGACGAGCGCGAGGTCGTTCGCGGTGAGGTATGACTGAAGGGAAGCGACACTCACGCTTTCGGCCGCGAACGCCGAGAGCTCCGCGCTGTCGAGGCGAGGCGCCGGTCGCGAAGGACGAGCGCGCGGCCTGACTTCGACCGGATCGAGCTCCCACAGCTCACCGCTGTACGTGACCAGCACGTCGGGGTCGTAGTACGACACCGTCTTCGAGAGTCCGCTCGTGAGCGGCTGATCGGCGACAAAGTACGCGCCCGCCTTCTTCAGCGTCTTGACCCGCAGGGCATAGCGCGACTTCGGATTCGCGCGCGTGCCGGCGTTCACGTCCTGCCGCGTCTCCGCGGTGTGCACCGCGAGGAGTGCGCCGCTCGCGAGCGGCAGCGGATTGCGGTAAAGCCCCGAGTGCGTCGGAGGGACACTCTCGCCATCCTCGGTGAAACCCGCCGTATCGCGATGCGTCAGCCACTCGATCGTCATCTGGTCCGCGGGAAGCCCGGGAGGCGCGGCAAACGACACGAGCTGCCCCGACGCGTGCGTGCGAAACTCGGGCGCGTCGATCGCGAAGTACGTGCCGGCGCGCGCCGGATCCTCGCGGATCTGGAGCAGGTTCTGAATCTCGTTGTGATTGAACCGCGAGACGTCGTCGTCGATGAACTCGTCGACGTTAGGGTCGTCGCTGACCGAACGGTTGAAGTAGCCGTGGAGCTCGTGGCGCCCGACGTGATTGATCGTCTCGAGCTCGGTGCCGTCCTCGTTCGCCTGCCAGGGGAAAAACTGATTGAACGAATGCCCTTCCAGGTTCGTCCCCGCGAGCAGATCGGTACGCTCGCCGCGCGGCTCGGGAAAGAGCTCCGCGCGCGATTGCAGTCGCGCCGCGCCTTCCGTCTCGTCCGCGTAGTTGAACGTGCCGTACTCGCCGCCGTCGACCGCGTCGGCATCGGCCTGCTGGTCGCGCTGCAGATGGTCCCAGCGCGTGAAGATCAGCCGGCCGAACGAGTCGATCGAGGGAGTGAAGTCGCCCGATGGGGAATGGTCGAGCAGGCGGAGATCGCCCGTCGAGGGATCGAGGCTCCAGATTCCCGAAACCACCGGCGCCTCTTCGTATTCGTCGAGCTGCGGATGCAGATGTCTCGCGCCGTTCCGCGGGCGATCCGACGTGAAGATGACGCGGTCGTCGCTGCCGTAGATCGGGCTCACGTTGTTGTACTGCTGCGGCTGGTTCGCGACCTTCGCGATCACCGGCGTGTCGTTCTTCCCGAGACCCGAGACTTCGTAGATCTGCCAGTAATAGTCTTCCCACGCGTACTGCTGCGTAGGCGCGCCGCTCACCATCGAGAAGAGCGCCTTCGTCCCGCTCCAGTGGACGCTCGGCTCCCGCACCGCGATCGCCTTCGCTCCCTGCAAGCCGTCCATGCCGAAGCCGGCAGTTTTCGTCAGGTTCTTCAGCGTGCCGTCGGGATAGCGGATCCAGAGGTCGCCACCGCGCGCGGCGCCTGCGACATCGCTCTGGTGATTGCCGAACACGGAGCCGATCGTCGTGAAGTCGGCGGGGACCGGAACCTGCGTCACGAAGAGGATCGGGTTTCCGGTCTCTACGGCTTCGGACGATCCCGTCGTCGCGGGCGCAAAACCCGTTAGCGACAGCACTACAGCTGCAACGAAAATCAGGCAGAGCTGACGCCGATACGCCGTCATACGCGAATTCACTCCGGTTGGGGGGATTTCGGGAAGAGTCTAGCGCAATATCGGGCCGATGCCGTGGGGCGGCTGTGAGCCGGCTCACGAAATCTCACTGGTTCTACCTATCGTAGAGTTCCGCATTTTCGCGAAATTCGTCCGCTACAATGGCCGATCACCCGGCGCCGCATGGAACGCGGCGCATCCCCGAGGCCATCCTATGGATTCGATCGTCATACGCGGCGCGCGCGAGCACAACCTCAAGAACATCGACGTCGTCATCCCGCGCAACAAGCTCGTCGTCATCACCGGCGTCTCCGGCTCGGGGAAGTCGTCGCTCGCCTTCGACACGATCTTCGCCGAAGGGCAGCGTCGCTACGTCGAGTCACTCTCGGCGTACGCACGCCAGTTCCTCGAGCAGATGGAGAAGCCCGACGTCGACGCGATCGAAGGGCTCTCCCCCGCGATCTCGATCGAGCAGAAGACAACGTCGAAGAATCCGCGATCAACAGTCGGCACCGTCACCGAGATCTACGACTACCTCCGCCTGCTCTACGCGTCGGTCGGCATCCCGCACTGCACGCAGTGCGGCCAGGAGATCCGCCCGCAGACGATCCAGCAGATGGTCGACCGGCTCCTTCGCCTACCTCCCGGCACGAAGTACACCGTGCTCGCGCCGTACATCCGCGGGAAGAAGGGCGAATACCGCAAGCAGATGATGCAGATGGTGAAGGAAGGCTTCACCCGCGCGATCGTCGACGGCGACACCGTCGAGCTTGCAGATCCGCCGACGCTCGACAAGCAGAAGAAGCATTCGATCGACATCGTCATCGACCGCCTCGTGATGAAGGACGGGATGCAGCAGCGCCTCTTCGACTCGATCGAGACCGCGACGCGCGTCACGAAGGGGCTGGTGAAGATCCTCTACGCAGAGGACGGCCGCGAGGAGCTCCTGTCGCAGAACTACGCCTGTCCCGACTGCGGCGTGTCGATCGGCGAGCTCGCACCGCGCCTCTTCTCCTTCAACTCCCCCTACGGCGCGTGCACCGATTGCGCGGGGCTCGGCGTCTTCCTCGAGGTCGACGTCGAGAAGCTCGTTCCGAATCCCGAGAGGTCGATCGTCGACGGCGCGATCGCGCTCTGGCGCGAAGGCGCCGACAACTGGCGCACGAAACAGATCGAGCAGCTCGCGAAGCACTACAAGTTCAAGCTCGACGTCCCCTGGTCGCAGCTGCCCGAGCGAGGGCAGCACGCGATCCTCTACGGCACCGACGACAAGATCAAGTTCAAGTTCACCGGCGAGTCGAGCGCCTACCAGTACACCTCGGAGTACGAGGGGCTCGTGCCGATGCTGTCGCGCCGACACAAGGAAGCGTCGGACGACATGCGCGAGGAGATCGAGAAGTTCATGACCGCGCGTCGCTGCGCGGCCTGCGGCGGCCGCCGCCTGAAGAAGGAGGCTCTCGCGGTCAAGGTCGCGGGAAAGTCGATCGACGAGGTGGTCGTCCGATCGCTGCACGATTCGCAGACGTTCTTCGACGAGCTATCGCTCGGCGAACGCGAAGAGATGATCGCCGGCAAGATCCTGAAGGAGATCCGCGACCGGCTCCGCTTCCTCAACGCGGTCGGCGTCGGCTACCTGACGCTCGACCGCGCGTCGGCGACGCTCTCGGGCGGCGAAGGGCAGCGCATACGGCTCGCGACGCAGATCGGCTCGAAGCTGATGGGCGTTCTCTACGTTCTCGACGAGCCGTCCATCGGACTGCACCAGCGCGACAACCGGCAGCTCCTCGACGCGCTCGAGAATCTGCGCGACATCGGCAACACGGTGATCGTGGTCGAGCACGACGAGGAGACGATCCACGCGGCCGACCATGTCATCGACCTCGGCCCGCGCGCCGGCGAGCACGGCGGCGAAGTCGTCGCGGAAGGGACGATCGACGACATCGTCACGTTCGAGCGCTCGCTCACCGCGAAATATCTTTCAGGTGAGAAATCGATCGCGATTCCCGCGGCGCGGCGCAAGGCCGACGGGCGCGAGCTCGTCGTTCACGGCGCGAAGGAGAACAACCTCCGCAATCTCGACGTCCGCTTCCCGATCGGTTTGATGGTCGCGGTCACCGGCGTGTCGGGCTCGGGAAAGTCGACCCTCGTGAACGACATCCTCTTCTCTGCGCTCTCGCGCAAGATCAACGAGTCGTCGCTGATACCCGGAGCGCACGACTCGATCTCGGGGCTCGAGCACATCGACAAGGTGATCGACATCGATCAGTCGCCGATCGGCCGCACGCCGCGATCCAACCCCGCGACCTACGCGAATCTCTTCACCGAGATCCGCAACCTGATGTCGATGACCCCCGAGGCGCGGATGCGCGGCTACGGCCCGGGGCGCTTCTCGTTCAACGTCAAGGGAGGCCGCTGCGAAGCGTGCAAGGGCGACGGCAAGAACAAGATCGAGATGCATTTCCTCCCCGACATCTACGTCACCTGCGACATCTGCGGAGGGCGCCGCTACAACCGCGAGACGCTCCAGGTGATGTACAAGGGCGCGTCGATCGCCGACATCCTCGAGATGACGGTCGAGCACGCGCTCGAGATCTTCCGCAACATCCCGAAGATCCACCGCATCCTGGAGACGCTCGACGAGGTCGGCCTCGGCTACATCCGCCTTGGCCAGTCGTCGACGACGCTGTCGGGCGGCGAGGCGCAGCGCGTGAAGCTCGCACGCGAGCTCGCGAAGCGCTCGACCGGCAAGACGCTCTACATTCTCGACGAGCCGACGACGGGGCTGCACTTCGACGACGTCGCGCGCCTCCTGCAGCTCATCCACGGCCTCGTCGACAAGGGAAACACCGTCGTCGTGATCGAGCACAACCTCGATGTCATCAAGACCGCCGACTGGGTCATCGACCTCGGCCCCGAAGGTGGTGACGAGGGCGGAGCCATCGTTGCCGAAGGAACTCCCGAGACCGTCGCGAAGGTGAAGGGGAGCGCCACCGGTATCTATCTGAAGCGGACGCTGTCCGGCGGATTCGCAAAGCCGGCAAAGCGGAAGTAGACGGGCCCCGCAGGGGAGTGTTACCCAATTCTGAAACGATCCCGCGGGTGTCATTCCGATGAGTGTGCGCAGCGCACGAAGAGGAATCTGCTGGAGGATCAGCTGCCCGATTCCTCTCGTAAGATCAATCCACTGAGCGGAATCGATCAGGTTTCCTTCCGCAGATTCCTCGCTCGCTTCGCTCGCTTCGGAATGACACTCGGCGCGCTTCTGAGGTGGGCGACACGCCCGCAGGGGCACCGAAGGCCGTGCTCCTGCCTCCGTCCATCAAAGTGCTTCGTCACAGTTCAAGCTCGTTACAAATTCGTCACTCATCACGCCGCGGCGTATGCAATCAGTCACCTCCCTCCTCCGTATCCCGTAGAGTTAGCGAACACCAGTCAGTCAGGAATGAACGCAGCGCCGGTCGGGAGGCCGGTCTGCACGAGGAGGAGAACTCGCATGAACGGCAAAGACGTACGGAAATACCTCATCATCAGCGGCGCGGTCGCCGGGCTCGTATCGGGCACGCAGCTCCGCGCTGCGCAATCGGCGCGCGATCTCGCGCTCAGCCAGTTGCGATCGGCCGACGGGAAGTCGCCCGTTTCGTCGACGGTCAAAGTCGACGACACGAAGGACAAGAACGGCTGCGGCAAGAACGGTTGCGGCGGCAAGGACGGCTGTCAGGCCGCGGCCGAGAAGCACGTCTGCAAGGGCCAGAACACCTGCAAGGGCCTTGGCGCCTGCAAGACCGACAAGCACGACTGCGCGGGCAAGAACGACTGCAAGGGCCAAGGTGGCTGCGCCTCCGCCGAAGCCAGGCACGCGTGCAAGGGCCAGAATGCCTGCAAGGGTCTCGGCGGCTGCAAAACCGACAAGAACGAGTGCGCCGGAAAGAACGAGTGCAAGGGGCTCGGCGGCTGCAAGGTTCCGGTCGAGCATGCCGAGGAAGCGCCCGCCACATAGAGATCACGATCGCTCGAGCGGCCCTGTCCCCGCAGGGCCGCTCGGCATTCATCCTGACATGACCAACCGATTCAACCTTCCCGATCTCGGCATCGGCATCGGACTGCGCACGACGCACTTCGGCCACATCCTCGCGGAGCGGCCGGAGATGGACTGGTTCGAGGCGCTGACCGAAAACTTTCTCGACACGGGCGGCAGACCATCGTGGGTTCTCGACCGGATCGTGGAGCGCTACCCGGTCGTACTCCACGGTGTGTCGCTCTCGATCGGTAGCACCGACGCACTCGACTTCGACTATCTCGCAAAAGTGAAGGCGCTCGCGACCCGCACGCGCGCGGCGTGGGTCTCCGATCATCTCTGCTGGACGGGAGTGAGCGGGCGCAACACGCACGACCTGCTTCCGTTGCCTTACGACGAACCGACGCTGCGACACGTCGCCGCGCGCGTCCGCCAGGTCTCCGACTTCCTCGAGCGGCCTCTCGTTCTGGAAAATCCGTCGTCGTATCTCGAATTCGCGAGCTCCTCGATGCCAGAGCACGAATTCCTTGCCCGGCTCGCCGAAGATGCCGACTGCGGTTTGCTGCTCGACGTGAACAACGTTTACGTGAGCTCGTACAACCACGGCTTCGATCCGGCGGCTTACATCGACGCGATTCCTGCCGACCGCGTCGTGCAGTACCACCTCGCCGGCCATACGAACAACCTCACGCACATCATCGACACGCATGACGACCATGTGATCGACGAGGTCTGGGAGCTCTACCGCCGTTCCGTGGCGCGGACCGGCGCGGTTTCGACCCTGCTCGAGTGGGACGCGAACATTCCCTCGTTCGACGTCGTGCATGGCGAGGCGCTCAAGGCGCTTCGCTATCGTGACGCGCGCGCTTCTGAAGAGAGCGAGGCCGCCGGTGCACGTTGAACGCTCACTCGACCATGTGCAGCGCTGGATGCTCGAGGTGATCACGAGCCCAGGCTCGGTACGCGATGGGCTGGAATGCGAACCGGCAAAGCGTGAGTTCGCGCCCGAAGTTCTGCCGACGCTGATTCTTCCCTCGGCGACGCTGACTCCGGAGCGGCGCATCGGGATCTACCACGACATGTACCTCTCCCGGATGGTCGAGGCGCTCGAGTTCGACTACCCGGGCCTCTCGCATTTCCTTGGGCACGCGCGCTTTCACCAGCTGGTGAATGGCTATGTCGCGGCTCACCCGTCGCGCAGCTACACGCTCAATCGCCTCGGCGACCATCTCCCCGATTACATCGCCGCCGCGCGCGAGCTTCCTCGGCGAGCCCTCCTCGCCGAGCTTGCGCGGTTCGAGCTGGCGATCACGCAGGTTTTCGACGCACGGCGCGACGAGGCCCTCGATCTCGCAGTCATCTCGGCATTATCCCCGGACGCCTGGCCCGACGCACGATTCCGTACGATCGCGGCAATGCAGCTTCTGCAGCTCGACTACCCGGTGGACGAGTACCTTCAGTCGGTCAAGCAGGATGGCGCTCACCCGTCGCTGCGAAAGGCACCGCGGTTCCTCCTCGTGTTCCGGAGCGATCTCGCCGTCAAGCAGGTCACGCTGTCGAAGCGCGAGTGGACGATGCTCGACGCTCTGCGCGAGGGGCTCACGCTGGCCGATTCCGTCGACAGGCTTTCGCGACTGCGCCCATCTCTATCAGAGACCGAGCTTTTCGCATGGTTCCGCGACTGGACGACGATGGGGCTGTTCAGGTCGGTCGAGGTCGGCAAAAAATAGCCAGCCTCAGATCGCCAGCAAGAACTCGGGGTCGAGGCTGCTCTTCCGCCGGTCCCCGGACAGCAGCTCGCGCAGCTCGGCGACCGGCACCGGGTGGCTGAAGAGCATGCCCTGCATCTCATAGCAGCGCCGTTCCTTCAGGAAGCGGACCTGCTCTCTGGTCTCGACCCCTTCCGCGACGACGCGCAGTTTGAGCATCCGCGCGATGTTGATGACCGCGGTGACGATCGCGGCGTCGCTCGGATCGATGACCAGATCGCGAATGAACGATCGGTCGATCTTCACGCAGTCGATCGGCATGTACTTGAGGTGCGTCAGCGACGAGTAGCCGGTGCCGAAATCGTCGATCGCGATCGACACCCCCATCTCGCGGAGCCGGTTGAGCGTCGCGATGCTCGCCTCGGTGTTCTCGAACGCGGCGCTTTCCGTCACCTCGAGCTCGAGCGTCGACGGCTCCACGCCGGAACGCTCGAGCGCCCGGGCGACGACGTCGGGAAACTCGGCCCGCTGAAGCTGCCGGGCCGAAAGGTTGACCGACATCCGCGGCGTGTCTCCCCCGACGCGGCCCAGCGACTTCGACAGCTGCAGCGCCTCGTTGAGCACCCAGGTGCCGATCGGCACGATCAGGCGGCTCTCCTCCGCGAGCGAGATGAACGAGTCGGGCGACAGCAGCCCGCGCTCCGGGTGGTTCCATCGAAGCAGCGCCTCGAGTCCCGTGAGCTCGCCCGTGTCGAGACGAAGGACCGGCTGGTAGTAAAGCTCGAGTTCCCCGCGCTCGACGGCGCCGCGCAGCCGCGATTCGAGCGAGAGCCGCTCCATGGTGCGCATCTTCAACTGCGGGGTGCAGAGCTGGTAGTTGTCGCGGCCGAGCTCCTTCGCGCGGTAGAGCGCGTTGTCGGCGTTGCGCAGCAGCGTCTCCGCATCGTTGCCATCCTCGGGGAAGAGCGCGACGCCGATGCTCGCGGTGACGACGAGATCGCGCCCGCCGAGCCGGAGCGACTCCTGGAACGCCTGCAGTACCTTCTCCGCGACGCGCGCCGCATCGTCGATCTCGCGAAGGCCGCCGACGAGGAGCGTGAACTCGTCGCCTCCCAGGCGCGCGACCGTGTCTTCCTCACGGACGGCGGCGCGAAGACGGTCCGCGACGATCAGGAGCAGCTCGTCGCCGGTCGTGTGGCCGAGCGTGTCGTTGATCGTCTTGAAGTGGTCGAGATCGAGGAACATCACCGCCAGGACGCTTCCCGAGCGGCGGTTCTGCGCGATCGCGACGTTCAACCGGTCGGTGAACATCCGCCGGTTCGGAAGCAGCGTCAGCACGTCGTGGTACGCCTGAAACTCCATCTGCTCTTCGGCGATCTTGAGCGTGCTGATGTCGACCATCGTCCCTTCGACGACGTCCGTCCCTCCCTCGTTGATCATCGTCACGTTCTCGAGGATCCAGACCCGCGATCCGTCGTGGCGCGTCAATGCGAGCTCGACACCGGTGAGGGATCCTCCGTCGCGGAGCGTGTCGACGATCGCCTCGCGCTCGGACGACTCCATGAACAACTCGGCAAAGGTCCGGCCGACGACCCGGTCGCGCGAGTCGAGCCTGAGGATGCGCGCGAAGGCGTCGTTGCAGTCGAGGATCACACCTTCGATCGACGCGCGGTACACGGCGGCCGCGTTGCGCTCGAAGAGGTGGCGGTAGCGGCGCTCCGACGCCTGGATGGCGACTTCCGCGCGTCGTTGCTCGGTGACTTCGCGAAAGCTCCAGACCCTTCCGACGACGTTGCCATCGAGAATGCGCGCGATCGAGACGCGCTCGAAAACGCGCCCGTCCTTGAGCTCGACGACGTCGAAGCTCTGCTCGTCGCCGAGCGTGCTCGCGCGCATCATCGCGTCGAGAAACGCGTCGGGCGCAACGAGCGCGTCGAGAATCGTCCGGATGAGCTCCTCGCCGCGCCCGCGGTCGAACACGCGACGCGGTATCTGCCACGCCTCGACGAATCGCTGGTTGTACGAAACGATCCGCCCGTCGTTGTCGAGCACGAGAATGCAGTCGCCCGTGGAGTCGAGCGTCGATCGAAGGAGCGAGCTCGTCTCGCGAAGATTCGCCTCGGCCTTGCGCCGCTCGCGGATGTCACGGAGGACGAGGACCATTCCGCCCGCGCCGCCTTCGTCGCTGAACGCGGCCATCGAGACGCTGACGGGAATCGACGCTCCGCTGCGCGCGCGGAACATGCGCTCGATCTCGCGCACGACGCCGCCGTGCATGAGCGCCCGCACCCGATCGCTGCGCGAGGAGTCGACGTCCTCTTTCTCCAGGAGCCGCTCGAGGACGTCGCCCCGAAGCTCCCCCTCGCTGTAGCCGAAGAGCGACTCGACCGCATGGTTGATGAGCTGAATCCGGCCGTCCCGGTCGATCACGATCACGCCGTCGGCCATGGTGTCGACGATCAGGTTTGCCGTCATCGCCAGGTTCACGGGAAAGAGCCGGCGCTCCGTACCGCGCACGAACGCCTGCGCGCCGAAGGCCGTCACCGCGAGCCATGCGAGCGGGAACGACGGCGCGCCCAGCGCGGGCAGGAAGTCGATCGCCACGCACGAGCCGATCGCGAAGGTCTTCCCGATCGTCGCCAGTTCGGCGCGCCTAACAGGATTGGCCTCGAGTCGGTATCGCCGGAAGATCACGATGCCGCAGATCGAGAGGAGCACGAGAGTGAAACCCGCAAACAGGCCGATGCCCGGCCCGGAAGCCGCCGACCGTCCCCACGGGTAGCGGTGGAATCCCTCCACGATGATGTCTGTGGTGAACCCCAGCCAGGCGATCACGACCGCGGCGGCGGTGGCGCAAACGGTCATCGCCTGCGCGACCCAGCGCCGGACGACGAGCATCTCGACGAAACCGTAAAGGCCAATGGGGAGAAACGTCGCGAACAGGAGGCCGACGTGCACCCAATTGTCGGCTTCCGCGGGGTCGGCCACCGAACGCGCGACGCTGCGGCAGAAGAGCCACCCCGAGGCGAGAACCAGAACGAGCGCGAATCTCGGGCCGGACGAGGAGTATCGATGGCGGCGAAGGATGAGCGCCGCCATGACGAGCGCGCAGATCGACGCGGTCCCGTCCAGCAAACCGACGAGTCCGATCGTGATGCCGCTGTTGCTTTGAAGAAGACCGGTCACGGCACCTTCTGCATGGCCGGATCCGATGCCCGCGCGTCAACCGATCGTCTCGCCGACCGGAACCGCTGCCGCGGCATCGCGCCCGACCCGAACCTCAACCTCGGGTCGTCTTGAGCCACTCCTCGACCTGGCTGATGAAGTTGATGCTGTTGGAGGTCTTCTTGATGTAGCCGCTCGCCCCCGAACGCCCCACCAGTTCCTGGAGCTCCTCCTCGGGCTTCGACGAGTGCAGAACGATCGGGCACTTCTGCAGGAAATCGAAGAGCTTGGTGAGCTCTAGCACCTGGTCGCCGCGCAACGCCGGCATTTCGACGTCGAGCAGGATCAGATCCGGCTTTTCGGCGTGGACGATCGCCGGGAGACGGAGCGCGGAGTTCGACGTCAGAACCGAGTATCCGGCCGCCTCGAGCGTCCTCCGCGCGATGGAAAGCGCCGTTTCGCTGTCGTCGATGACGAGGATCTTCCCTTTGTACCCGGGACTATGGCTGTCCATTCGAATTCCTTCGTGCGGGTATTGTACGGGATCGGGTCCGATCTTCATACGCCAGTCGTGGGCAGGGAGCCGTCCCCGGCCTCGCGCTGCGCGGAACCGAGCATCGTGCTCAGAATCGACTGCAGCAGCCCCCTCGAGGGCTCCTGCGCAGCGGTGAACCGCAATCCGGAGCTGTAGGTCGCGCTCCCGGGCCGTGCGAGGCTCCGCTGAAGGCGGCATCGCGTCACGACGCAGGAAAGCACGAGCATCGTGCCGTCGATCTCGAAACGAAGCTTCATTTCCCGGCGTATCCCGAGAGGCGTGCCATGCTCGACCCTCGCACCCGTCGCGCTCAAGTCGACGAGGGACATCTGCAATCCTGCAACCCACGCCGTCACGGCCCGGGGCGGGATGACCCTCGGGGCTCGTCTTCTGTCGATCTGTACCGGCGCGCTCATGTCTCGGGGAAGGTACCTTTCTTCGTAATGACGAAAGGCCGCACTTCGTTTCAGCATCCGAAAGAAAACGGACGGCCCCGAAAGGCCGCCCGCTCTCTACTTCCCCTCTGCACGAGCTATTTCAACTGTTTCTGGAGCTGGACGAGCGTTTCCTTGAACCTGGAGCTCTCGTACTCGTCCGGCATCGGCATCTTGTTGAGCTGCTTGTAGAGATCGTCGACCGACTTCTGCACGCCGCCTCTGACGAGCTTCGGATTCGTGCGCGAGAGGTTGGCGCTGAGTGACACGAGCGCCCACGTCGCCTGCTCGGCCGACTGCCTGTCGTTGCGATAGAAGTAGTCGGCGTCGGTCGCGATCCGCGACATCAGGCTCCGCACCCGCTTCTCGCTCCACTGCGTCGACTCGACTTTCTCGGTGATCGCCGACATCCTCTTCGCGATCGAGTCTGCCTTCTCCGCCACCGCCTCCGGTCGCCTCATCGAGGCGACGAGCGTGGCAAGCTCGTTCACGTCGGTGTCGAGCCCTGCCTGCTGCTCCGGCGCCACCTCGGCGACCACGTGCCGCAGAACCGACCAGCGAACGGGGCTCCAGGGAGGCAGACCGGCACGCCCTGAGTAGCCGCGCTCCTGGCGCCACTCACCGGTCCGGAGGTTGTGATGACACGCCGCGCAGCTCATCGACGCGAACTCGGGCCACTTTTCCGACTTCGCCTGCCTCGAAAGATGCGTGAGCCCTTCGCTGAAGATGACCGACTGTCCGACGGCCCAGGCGTTCACGCCGTGCGTCGGCGGGCCGTACGCCTCGGCGTTAGGCTTGTCCTTGAGCGCCTTCCAGTGAAGCGGCATGAGCCGACTCTCGGTGAAGTTGTCGAGCTCGAAGGTCAGGATCGGGTGCCCTGCCGCGATCAGCTCGTGGTCGACCGTCTTCGTTGCGTCGCCCATGTGGCAGCTGAGGCAGTTCTTCGCCCGCGCCCGAAGATCGCGCTGGTCGATCATTCCTGCGTTGACGGAGTCCTGGTGCGTCCAGCCCGCCTGCGTGTGGCGCGCGCGCCAGCCGCCGGCCGGCCCGTGGCACGCTTCGCACTGAACGCCGTCCGCGATCTCGACGGTTCCACCGACCTTTTCCTTCGCGACGTTCGTCGAATGGCAGTCGAGACAGATCTTCGCCTTGTCGGGAGACTGCTTGAGCCGCATGTTCTTCCCGATGAGCTTCGACTCCTTGTTGAGCAGGATCTCCCACGCTCTGACGTGCGAGCGCGGCGGGCCGTGCAGCCAGGTGTCGTACTCGTTCTGGAGCACGTTCGAATTCGAGATCGGCGCCGGGCTTCCGTGACAGCCGGTGTTCGCGCACGAGACGACACCGGTGTACATCCCCGGCTTCTCGACGAGCTCGTCCTGTTGGACGGGAGCTTCCTCGTCCTCGGCTTCCTGCGCGGCCGCCGTGTCCGTCGCGGGGGCGGTTGCGGTCGCGGGCTGGGCCTGGAGCTCGCCGAGCCAGAGGAATCCTCCGGTGACAACAGCGATCGATGCGATCGACACGAGACGCTTCATGTTCGACTCCCTCTTCATCTCTTCATCGTGGTGGCGGCTGCTCATCGTCCACCTCCCATGGCCGTCGTCGGGGCCGTCTCTGCAGTGACGGGCGGTGGATCGACGGGAGGAGCGGGCGGCGTTGCCTTCACCGTCCAGAGCTTCCCGTCCCTCAGGTACAGCCTCTGCAGCTCATCGAGGTTCATCGGCCTTGCGCCCTGGCGATTGAACACGATGACCTGGTTGCCGCTCTCGTCGGCGGCGCGATCGCGGTCGAGACCTTTCGATAGCGCGAGGACCGCCTCGTGCGTGTGCCGCTTCGCGATCAGCACCGGAACGGGGCGCGGCGAGAATCCTTCGAAGCCCGGCACCGTCTTCGGCGACGTCAACTGCACCACGAAGAGCCCGTGCTCGTCACCTACGTACGCGAAGAGGCTCGACGACGTCGAACCGATCTTGATGTCGTTCACACCGTGCATCTCGCCCTCACCATCGAAGACCTGGTCGACAAAGGGCTGCTCCGGCTTCTCCACGTCGACGATGACCATCCCCTGCTTGCCTCCCGCCACGTAGGCGTAGGTGCGCGCAACGTAGACGTTGCGAGCGTCCTCGAGCGGCAGCGTCGCCGCCAGGCGCGGCATCCGCGGGTAGGTGATGTCGACGACCTTGAGCCCCTCGGAGTCGGTCACGAAGGCGTAGCGGAACTGCACGGCCACCGCCGTTCCCTTCCTGATCTCGGGAACCGTCGCGATGATCGCCGGGTTCAGCGGGTCGTTGACGTCGATGATCTGCAATCCGCGGTCGCAGACGACGTAGGCATAGTCTCCGGCGACGGCCAGGTTCATCGCGCCGTCGAGCGCTCCCTCGGGATTGAACGTGACCGCCCGCTTGATGAAGTTGTTGAGCGGATCGCCGTCGGTGAAGGTGTTCGAGTTGAAGAGGATCAGCCCCTCTTCCTTGTCGCTGACGAAGGCGTACGAGTAGGTCGGGTGAATCAACTGCTCGCCGGGCAGCGGCTTGCGGCTGGGCGCCATCGGCATGTTGGTCGGCAGCGCGATGGCCGTCGCGAACTTCGTCATGATCTTGGTGTCCTGACCCCACTTGCTGAAGGGGGAGCTCACGAAGCGCTCGGAGTAGTCCTTGTTGTCGACCACCGCGATGTCGTAGACCTGCACCCCCTCCTCGCCCTTCGCGACGTAGAGATACTCGCCGCGCTGCTGGAGGCTCCTGATCCCCTTGCCGTGATGGTGGAAGACGTCCTGCAGATCCTTGTGCTGCTTCTCGTGCTCGGCAAACCAGTCGGGGTAGACGATCTTGTGGAACGTGCTCCCGATCACCGCCTGCGGCTCGGGATCTTCCGTCACACGCACCGCCTCGATCCCCTCGTCACCGACCGCGAGCCACGCGTACTTGCCGATGAAGTTCACCCAGTTGGTGCCCTGCAGGAGCAACTGCGCCATCCATGCGTTGTTGTCGTTCGTCTCGGAGACGTGGCAGTCGGGACAACCCTTCGTCTCCCTGGTTCGGACCGTGTGCGGCACGAACGGGTTGAACGCCTGCCCGTTGAATCCAGGCGCCGAGATCGTGGTCTGCTGGTTGTAGATCTTCTGCCGGTTCGACTGCGTCGAGCTGAGCATCAGCGCGCTTGACGAGCGCACCGGGGCGATCTTCCCCTTCTCCGCGCGACCGTGCACCCCGAGCATGAAGACGTCGGAGCGCACGACCTGCGGGTTGTAAGTCGCGTAATTGCGCGTCTCGGTCCCCTCGTAGTGCTGCATCTCGGTCTTCCGGTTCGACTTCTGCGGAAGGTGGCAGCCGAAGCACGAGGTGATCCAGGAGGAGTGGCAGGTGTAGCACGACATCCGCTGGCTCGAGTGTGCGAGCTTTTCCGCCGACGCGGCGGTTCCCCACGTCGTGCCGTCCTTCTGCACCGTCTTCGCGTAACGCGCCTTCTCGTTGTAGTGCTCGTTGCCGGGCGTGATCGAGTCCTTGACCTGCCGGACCTCCCACTCGAGCGCCGGGTCGACGACCGAGCGCTGGAAGAGCTTGCCGTCGATCCACGCAAAGCGGCGCCTGCCCCCCGAAGTCGTGAGCAGCGTTAGGTCGGTGCCGCCCTTCGGCGCCGCGGGCCCCGTCGTCCGGAGGCTCGCGTACGAGTCGTTGTCGCCGTGGCAGTTCTCGCAGTCGATCTCGATCGTCTCGGCGTACTCGCTCTTGAGGTAGCTGTCGCCGTGGTTGTCAACCTCGAAGTGGCAGTCGACGCAGTGCATCCCCTTCTCGAGGTGGATGTCCTTGAGATGGACCGCCTTCCTGAACTTTTCCGGATCGTCGAACGGGACGATGTTGTCGTCCTTGTCGAGGAGGTTTCCCTTCCTGTCCTTCTTGAAGATCGCCTTGAAGACCCATCCGTGGCCGTGGTAGTCGGCGAACTGGCCGTCCTCCAGCTTCGGGTTGAGCTCGCTGACCTTCTCGAGGAAGTCCTTGTCGCTCCAGAGGCCGCGCGCCGCGGAACCCTCCGGGTTGTGGATGGCGACCGCGTCCTCCTCCGCCGGAGTCGGGTTCTTCTGCTGCTTCGGGTACATGAACTCCGCGTTGCCCTCGTTCTCCCACATCGTGTAGCCGAGGTAGGTGTTCACGAACGAGTTAGGCTGGTGCATGTGGCAGACCATGCACTGCGACGTCGGGATCGAGCGCGTGAGGCGATGCTTGATCGGGTGTCCCTTCTCGTTCTTCGGGATCGTCGGGTCGCCGGTCTGCGAGAGGCCCTGGTGCCCGAACTTAGCGTAAGGCCCCGAGTTGAACGGGTCGCGATCGTTCGCGTAGACGAAGTGGCACGCGCTGCAACCCGAGGAGCGGTAGTCGCCCGGATGGTCGTTCGTGCCGAGGAACGACAGGTGCGGGTCGTTCAGGCGTGTCTTGTGGATGTTGATGATGGCAGGGCTGATTCGAAGTCCGGTGCCGCGGCCGCGGTTGCTGAGCCGCAGGTCGGGCTTGCCCGCCTCTTCGAGCACGTTCGGGTTGCCCGGTTCCGGAGGCGTGTTGCCGTTTTCGAGACCGCCACGCTCGAATGCGCGGAAATACTCGCCCGGCTGCGTCAGCTCCCAGCGCGGGAGCGGTAGTGCGACAGGAAGTGCGCCGCGCGCCTTGTCCTCGTCAGTGAGCGTCCGCGTCTCCTTGATCATGCCGGGCTCGCCGTCGCGCGTGTAGTGCTCGCCGAGGATCCCGTACTTGATGCCGAGGATGCCGTTCGCGTACGAGGCGGCGGCCCAGAACGTCTGCGCCGTCACCATCGTGCTCTTCGGGACGTTGTTGACCTGTTTCTGGTGGCAGCCGCCGCACGCCTCGTTCGCAACGCGCAGGTCGCCCGGGTTGATGAACTTCACGTACTCGGCGGGCTCCTTCATCAGGTCGACGTAGGAGTTCTCCGGGTTCGACGAGCTGGGGTGGCCGTCACGCGTCCAGTTCTCCGGGAAGCGCGGCAGGATGTGCGCCGTGTTCATCGCCTGCTTGTACTCGGCCGAGTCGCGCGCGGCTCCTTTCGGAACCGTGACGTTCGCATCGCCGCCGTGGCAGTCGGTGCAGCCGAGCTTCACGGCGTCGGAGGAGTGCGCGTCCTCGATTCCCTCGTGACAGCCGAGACACGAACGGCTCTTCGTCATCGCCTGCTCGTGCGTCTGCAGCATCAGTGCGGTTCCCGGGTCGAGCTGCGTGTCGCTCGTCGACGACGTGACGGCCGCCGGGAGGCAGACCAGCGCCAGGAACGCGAGCGCGCAGACCGTGCCGCGGGGGCGTGTGGAAGCAAGTTTTCCGATCATCTGGGTCATGGCTCGGGCGCCTCGATCAGAACTGCAGGGTCAGATTCGTGAAGAAGTGCCAGTGAAGGCTGTCCTCTTCGTAGATGTCTTCCCATCCGGAGCCGGGCACGAACGCCGCCGCGCCGCCGAGCACCGTGATGTTGTTCGAATTGAAAGGGCGGTAGCGGACTCCGAGATTCACGTCGAAGCCCATCTCCTTGTCGATGTCGTCCTGGAAGATCAGGCCCTCGATCACTTCGGTCTTCGCGAGGCGGATGTAATTCGTGGTGAAGAGCGCCTTGAGCTTCGGCGTGAGGTCGAAGTCGACGCCGACGCTCGCGATCTCCACGCCGGGATTCACGTACTCCGGCTGCCCCTCGTCCTTGCTGCTCTGCAGGTCGGCGAGCAGGCTGCCGCGCTGCGTGAGGCCGAGCCCCGTCCCCGGAAGGCGGATGCCCATGCGGTTCCAGAAGCTGAAGCCGCCGCCGAGCGCGTTCGGGTTCGAGAAGATCGAGTCGAAGCCCTTCGCGTCGCGGTCGAAGATGTCGTCGTCGCCCGACGCGAAGAAGATCGCGGCGCGCGGCCGGATCCAGTCATAGTCGCGCGAGATCTCGACGAAGCCCATGTAGGCGCCAATGTCGACCTTGCCGCCGCCCGGCTGGACGCCGTCGTTGCCGACGCCGCCGCCTAACGGATCGGAACCGGCGATCGGGTCGCGGCTGTCCTCGCCCGTCACGTAGTAGAAGGCGTGGTCGACGTTCCAGACGCCGACCTTGCCCAGTCCCGACCAGCCGAGATAGTAGGCGTCGATCTCGTGCGGCACGAAGTCGCCGACGGGAGCCGGGCGGACGAGACCGCCGTTCTTGTCGTAGTAGACCCCGCCGTCGTCGTGGAGGTAGTGGAAGCTGAACTGCGTCGTGTAGCCCTTCACGAACGTGTCCTGCCTGTAGAGATTCGCGATGAGGACCTGCTGGTCGCGAAGCTCGTACTTGTTCAGGCCGCTGTTCGTGTCCTTCTCGAGGCGGTCGAAGTACGCCACGTTGTACTGGTAGCGGTTGTTGCTCCAGTTGCCGAAGAGGCGAACACCGAGGTTCTGGTCGTTGAAGATGAACCCGCGGAAGTCGCTGACGAAGCTCTGGACTCCGGCGCGGACCGACATGAAGTCGAAGTTCTCGCTGAGCGTCTTGAGCTTGTGCTCGTAGAAGAGCTCCTGCACGGCGAACGTGCCGTCGGTGCGGTCGGTCCCTTCACGCACGTCGACGTTCACGCCGTTCGCCTCGCTGAGCTTGACGTAGTTGACGTTTCCGACGAGCGTCGCGCGCGCGCGCCACGTCGCGGGGCGGAAGGTCGTGAGGCCCTTGTAGAGGTCTCCGGTCATCACGACGTTCTGGTTCATCACCAGCTGCTCGCCATCACCGAAGAACGGGAACGAGTTCGGGTCGTTCGTGCTGATCCCGGTCGGAGTTGGGAGGTCGCGAACTTCCACGAGGGTGTCGGAGATGCCGGTGAGCGAAAGGAAGACGTCCTTGCCGAAGCGCGGCTTGTCTCCCTTGAGGATGTTCTGGTTGTACGGATCCCACTTCCCCCTGGGCGAGACCTGAAGCTCGTAGTCGGCCGGAGGGACGATCTGCCAGCGGTCGGTGTAGGCGGCGAAGTCCTCGATGTTAGGCACAATCCTCGGAAGCGCCTCCTTCGCCGGCGGCGGCTCGATCGCCTGACGCGGCATGTACTCCTCAAGATCGACGCGAAGGTCCTGCTCCGCGGTCGCCATGCGGCCGTCTGCGGTCGCCACGCTCGCGCTGACGAGGTGCGAGCCGCCTTCCAGGTCGGCCGGCCACTCGAGCGAGAAGCGCCCGTCGTCGCCGACCGTCGCTGTCTGCGTCGCTCCCTCGATCGTGATCGTCACGACCGACCCGGGAGGCGCGTTCGTAGCGCCGCTGATGACGGGCCTCGGCAACTGCACGAAGACCGGCAGGTCCGCCGACGCTCCGATGGTCAGCGTCAGATCCTCGGCGTGCGCGCCGAGCGCGGCCACGACGACGAGGAGCGTCGCGGCGAGTGCGAGTGCGTTCGTTCTATGGCTCATCGAAGGGCTCAATGAATTTCTCGGTTACGCCTTCCGGCTGTCTCGGAAAGTGGAGGAACGGCAGTCTGACGCCGTCGACCTTGAGCCGGTCGGCCCAGATCGACGGATCGGGGAAGAACTCGCCGGCACCGTTGTAGGTGACGTAATCGTCCTGGTCGACGCCGTCGCCCGAGATCCCGAGGCCCCCGACGAGCTGCCCGTTCCGGTAGAGCGGCGTGGAGCCGGGGAAGAAGACGATGCCGTTCTGGTTGGCGTTAGGCTCCTGGAACCCCTGCGAGCAGGCGTTCGCCAGGTCGTTCACGAAAATGTCGAAGAACGGGCCGGGATCGGTGAAGTCGATGCCGGCCGGATAGAGCGGCTGCCCCGCGTAGCCGAGCGTCCGGTTGTTCACCGCCACGCCGCCCGGCACCCCGCCGAGGTCGGCATGACCGTCTCCCGAGAAGTAGACGACGTTTCGGGCCTTCGCAACGGCGACGTCGATCGAGAAGATCGTCGCGTCGGGCATGCGATAGATCGCGAGGAGGTTGCCGGAGAGGTCGGAGACCGCGATCACCATTCGCGCGTAGCTGTTGAGCGGAAGCCGGATGTAGCCGCGGGTCTTCTGCGCGGCCGCGACGCTCCGGCGGACGATCGTGTCGACCTCGCTCTGGCTCAGCTCCGCCGAGGCCTTCGGGCCGGCAAGATACCTGTTAGGCGCGCACCCGCCGGGGCCGGGGCCGATCACGAATGACCCCGTCGCGGCCGCGGCCTGGGTCGTCCCCTTCGGCCGGAAGCCCTGGTCGACGTAGGGAAGCCTGATCCCGTCGATGAACACGCGGCCGGGCTTCGGAAGCTCGGGGAACGACGGAGCCGGAAAGATCACGCCGGGAACGCCGAGCGCCGCAGCCGCGAACGCCGCGAACTCCGACCGTTCCGACGGAAGTCCGGCGACGCCGATCGCGCCGATCATGTAGCTCGGCCCTTCGACCTCGACCTTCGCGTTCCCTTCGGCGAGGCTCCCCTTCACAACGTCGAAGCTGCCGATGCGGTAGAGCGGGATGCCCCCGGCGTTGACCGGCAGGCCGCCCGTATTGAAGGGACCCTGCAGGCCGATCGGGGCGGGATGCTTGCCCTCTTCGTGAAGGTCGTACGCCTGCGGCTTGCCCGTCACGATCCCGGGCCCACAGCCAGACTTGTCGAACGCGTTGCAGGGGCCGGCGTTCACCGCCGATTTCGCGCGAGGGATGCATTTGCCCGGGTTGAAGAGCACATTGAAGTCGCAGCCGCGGTTCGTGTTCTCGATGCCGTAGAGCGCCGCGTTGCCCGCCTTCTTCACGCCTGGCGGAAAGTGAACTCCGCTGATGAAGCGGACGGTGCGCGAGGAGAGCGGCGCGGTGTTGTGGCTGAAGAACGCCGACGTTCGCGCGACGCCGACCGCCACCTCGTCGTTCGCCGGATCGGCTCCCGGATTCCGGTAGATCGCGAGAATTCTCCCGGCGCGGTCGACCACCGCGACGGTGATCTTCGGATCGTCGATGACCACGGATGCCGTTGTCGCGAGGCGACCGACCTCCTCGGCCGAGAGCGGCTGGAAGAAGCCTTCCGCCGCATCGATCCCACCGGGACGACCATCACGGCAGGGAGAGCCGACCACGTCGACGCCGCCGCAATCGGACGGCGTCGGCTGGCCGGAGACGAGGCCGCCCCAGAGCAACGCCGCCAAAAACAGGGCGCTGCACAGAGAACGACCCATTACCCCACGATGCAAAGCTCTTGGGCTCATCGAGTCACCTTTTTCGGAGTTGTGGCAAGAAATTAGTCTTCGAATCACGCGATGTCAACCAACGGTCACGGTTGGTACCGGAACGCGGCCGCGTTCTCACCGAGAATCACGACCAATCCATCCTTCAGCTCCGCCTCGGTCACCCGCTGCTTCGCGTCGCCGAGGAAGGTTCCGTTCGTGGACTTCTGATCGACGACGACGACCTTCCCGTCCTTCACGCCGACCCAGCAGTGCCGCCGCGAGATACGCGAGTCCTCGATCACGACCGACGCGAGCTCGCGGTCGCGCCCGATGTAGAGACCCTTCTCGGGATCGATCGTGAACGACTGCCCGGAGAGCTTCCCTCCGGTGAAAACGATCATCCCGAACCAGTCGGTCGCTACCGTCGCGCTCGAAGGCGCGACCGGGATCTCGTCCTTGATGTCCGAGATGTCGAGCGTCACCGTGCGCTCGGGAAGAACCGGCGGAGCGGCAGGCGCCGGCGTCGGTTTCGGCTTCGGAGCAGGCATCGGAGTCGGCTTCGCCGGCGCAGGCGTGAGCTGCGCGTTCGGATCCGCCGGCATCGGGGTCGGGAGCATCGCCGGACGCCTGGCCATCGACTTCGTCGGTACGGGAGCAGCCCCTTTGTTCGCCGCGGACGACGGAGAAGGCACGGGCGCGGCCACTCGCGCGCGGATCGCGCCGATGATCGCGGCGACCATGCCGAAGAGCACCACGACCGCGAGCGGCGCGGTGAAGGCAACCCAGAGAGGCATGCTGTTACGGCGCCGCACTGGAGTCGTCGGAGAGCCGGAGCTCGACTTGCCTCCGAGCGCGGCGAGTTTCATCTCCGCCGGGATGACGGAGGCTTTGAGCGTCCATCCCGCTCCCTGCTTCACCGTAAGGGAGTGGTAGGGGTGGCAAGTCTGGCAGGTCTCGATTCCCTTGTCTCTGTACTCGTTGGCAGCCTTGTGACAGCCGGTGCACGCCTTGATTCCGGGCATGTTGACGTCGATCGTCTTCTTGCTCTCGATCACGCCCTCGTGGCAGTCGACGCACTTCGTCTTGACGCTCTCGTTGAGGTGCTTGCCGTGGTCGAAGACGCGCTCGCCCTTGAACCAGCGGTTCGACTTCGTCGGCGGCCTGACTGCCTCGCCGTTAGGCTGAAAGTCGTGACAGACCTTGCAGCGGGCCTGGACCGTCCTCTGCGCGCTCCGGACGATCTCGCTCCCGACGTTGATCTGCGTCGCGGTGCCCTGGGCGAAGAGGCGGCTGACCTCCTCGGCGTCCATCTTCAGGATGTTCTGGTTGCCCGAGTAGGCATTCGCGATGTACCCGGCGACCGTCTCGAGGTTCAGGTGGTGCGGAACCGGCGGGAAGCGGTTGTCGAAAGTCAGCGGGTGGCAGCGCGAGCAGTACTTGTCGTACGAGCGGTTGTCGATGATGCCGGTGTCGCCCTGCACCTTGTGGCACGAGTCGCAGGTGAGCTTCTCGACTTCCTGGACCGGATTCTCGATCGTCGGAGGGCGCTTGTTGCAGTTCCCGATCAGGTGGCACTGGTGGTTGAACTTGAAACGGTTCTGGTCGGAAAGACGCCCCTTCGGATCGCTGAGGCTGACCTTCACTTCCTTGCCGCCCTTGACGATGGTCAATTTGAATTCCGGGTGGTCCTTCTCGAACGCGTTGATCGTCTTCGCGACGTGAAGCGTTTTGCCCGGATCGGGCTGCAGATCGCGATGGCACGCGATGCACTCCTTGTAGTAGACGACGCCGAGGTTCGCGAGCTGCCTGTGCTCGGTGTGGCACGCGGTGCACGAGCCTAACTGCGCCAGCCCTTCCTGGTGGCCCGCCTGCTTGTGGCACGCCATGCACTTCGCATCGGTCGCGCCGCCCCAGGGCTCGTGGCACGCCGTGCAGTTACTCTCACCGATGAGTCGTTCGCCGTCGATCGCGGCCTGCGTGTGAGAGACCGAGAGTCTCCCCGGCCGGTAGGCGACCTGCTGCTTCCCGACGGTGACGAGCGCGAGGGTCGTGAGCGCGACGGCGAGCGCGAGCCACACCATCGTCGACTTCGAGAGAATTCCGCGCTTGAGCCTGTACGAGGCGACGTAGTCGACCCGCGGCGCCTTGAGCGTGCCTCCCGGCGCCGCCTTCGGCAGCGACACCGTGCCGACCGGGACGGGAACGTCCTCGACGCCGGCGAGATCGTCGTCACTCGTTTCCACCCGGAGAAAGAGAGGACGACCCGGCTCGGCGGCCTGCACGGTGATTCGCAGGTCGCCGATCCCGATCTCGTCGCCCTTGCCGAGCCTCGCCGACTCGATCGTGCGGCCGTTCAGGTAGGTACCGGTGATGCTTCCGCGATCGACGAGGTCGTAACCCGCCTGCGACGTCTCGATCATCGCGTGCTCGAGCGCGACGACGGAATTCTCGGAACGAAGGTGCGCGTCGGTGCCGCGGCCGATCCGCAGCGTCGGTCGCTTGTGCTCCTTCAGCACGACCTTGGAGCCTTCGATCTGTTGAATGATGAAACTCATCGTTCGTCGCGTTCCATCCTGCTGCTGCGCCGCATCGTCCCCGTCAGAATTTCACCACGCCGTAATAGAAGACACCGAAGACGTGCGCGACGATCAGCACGAGCATCGCCACCGACAACGGGAGATGCATGTAGAGCCAGAAGTCGAGAATGTTTCGGTATCTCTGCTGGTAGACGAGCCGGAGATGCAGCTCCTTCTGCTGGCGGGAGGCGACGAGCAACTGCCGGAGCTCGTCCTGCTCGCTCTTCTCCACCATGCCGACCAGACCCGTCCAGTCGCCTGCCTTGTCGCTCCGCCGCCCCCCCGTGAAGACGAGTTTCCACCCGGCGAGGAATCCGGGGAGCGCCTCGCGCTGAAGGCTGTAGTAGATGCGCTGAAACGGCGACGACTTCCCGCTCGCGAGCCTCGCCATCGACTTCGAGAGCTGGTTCAGCTGGTCGGAGATCTCCTGCCCCGTCAGGTTCGACTGGATCTCGGTGAGCTCGCGCGGAATCGTCTTGTAGAGAATCGCGCCGAAGATCCCCGTTGCGATCACGAGGGAGATGACGACGAAGAGCGCGATCGCGATCTTGTCCTGGAAACGGAAGCCGGTGTGGGCGACGATCACGAGGAAGCTGAAGAGCCCGAGCCAGATGTGGGCGTGCAGCCATTCCTGCAGCGTTCCGAACCTGCTCCGGTACGCCCGTTTCCGGATGCCGAAGTAGATCAGGAAGAACATGAGGAAGAGGGCGGAGAAGCCGTAGATGAGGCCGAGCGAGGTTCCGCCGTGCGTGAACGGCTCGCTCGAGCGATACCAGAGGAACGACCCGACGAGCCCGATCGTCAGGAGGAGCGCGATGATGCGCCAGCGAAGACCGTATCGAGGAATCGGCACGCTATCGATCCCCTCTCATGATGACGAGCTCCTCGAGCGTGCTGCGGTACTCCTCGGGCGTTAGGCGGATCGCGGCGCCGGTCGGGCAGCTGCGCACGCACGCGGGCCCTCCGCTGATCTCGCGGCAGAGGTCGCACTTCACGGCAAGCGTCCGCTCCACTTCGTCGTGCGCCGCCTTCTCCTTCTTGAACAGCCCCTTGATCCAGCCGAAGAGCCCGCCCCCATCGTGCTTCGGGTGCACCATGAAAATGTTCCCGTACGGGCAGTTCCGCTCGCAGTTGCCGCAGCCGATGCAGTTGCTCCGGATGTAGACCTCGCCGCGCGGGTCGCGCGTGAGCGCGTCGGGCGGGCAGTCGAGCATGCACATCGGGTTCTGGCACTGCCAGCAGGAGTTAGGCGCGAGCAGGTTGTAGAGCTGGATCCCGGTGAGCGAGAGGCGCGACTGACCGTCGGCGTGCACCCCCTCGCACGCGCGGATGCAGTTGCTGCAGCGCACGCACTTGTAGTTGTCGATGATCAGCGAGTGCGTCCCCATCACGAATTCCGTTTGAATCAGATCCTTCAGAAGACCGCCCGATCCAGGAGTCGCCTCGGCGATGAGACTCAGCACGCGCCGGTCCTCGAGCTTCTTGAGAAGCTTCTTCCGGAGCTCGGGCTGACTTTCGAGGAAGTGATCGAAATCGCGCTTCGACAATCGGATCAACTCCGACGGGAAGATCGTCGTCACCGTCGCGGTGCGGGGGGCGCCTTCGATCAAAGCCGACTCACCGAAGAAGTTTCCGGCGACGAGGTACGACAGCACGATCTCCTTGTCGTTCGAGCTCTTGCCGATCTTCACCATCCCGTTGCGGATCAGGTAGAAGGCATCGCCAGGATCGCCTTCCTTGAACACGACGGCATCCTTGGCAAGCGCGATCATCGTCGCCTTCGCGGCGAGCTCTCCGAGAACGGTCGCGGGCGTGTCGCCGAACAGGTACCCCTGGATCGCGCGGATCAGGAACGCCTGATCGACGAGATCCTTCACGCGCGGCGAGGTCACGAGGAGCTTGAGGATCGCCTTGCGCGGCACTTCGATGATGCGTGTCGGCCCCTCGGCGATCGCCGTCGCCGTACGCCGGCGTCCCGAGATCAGGCTCATCTCTCCGAAGAAATTACCCGCCGTGAGCGTGGTGATCTTCTTCTGCTCCTTCGATCCCTCCGGGGCGACCCAGAGCTGAACCCGCCCTTCTCCGATGATGAGGAACTCGTTCGTGTAGTCGTTCTGGCGGATGATCGCTTCGCCGTCGCGATACTCGCGCACATTCGTCGACAGGAACATCTCGCGCAGGTTCTCGTCTTCGGCCGCGGCGAGCAACGGGACGCGCTGCTTGATCTGCTGCATCCGCTCGACGACCGAGCCGGTCCAGTGCGGGAGCCTCTCCTTGAGCACCGCCTCGTCGGCGGGATCGACTTTGCGGCCGCACAGATGCTCGACGACCTCCCACCCCTGGTTCATGCCGAGCTTGATCAGGTCGCGACCGCTCGCCGCGCCGATGAGAAAGAGACCGGGGACGTCCGCGGATTCGTACTGGGGTGTCAGGACCGGACGGGCGTCCTTGTCGGCGCTCGAGTACTTCACCCCGATCGACTCGAAAAATTTTCTCGGCGCATCGGCGCCGAGCTTGAGAAAGATGTAATCGCTGCGCACACGCACGGTCTCGCCGCGCACGCTCATGTCGGTGTGGCCGAGGGCGATCTCCTTCAGCGTCGTGCTGTAGTAGACCGTCATGCTCCCCTGTGCCTGCCGCGTGAGGACCTCGCGGATGAGGCTGTCTTTGGCTCGGACGATTTCAGCGGAGCGCACGACGAGGCTGACGCGGTTTTCGTCAGCGAGCGCGATCGCGATTTCGATCGCAGAGTCGCCCGCGCCGACGACCACGATGTCCTTCTCGGCGTACTCCGAAGGATCACCGAGGCGATAGAGAACGTGCGACATGTCCTCGCCGGGGCATCCGGGCTTGCGCTGCGAGCCCTGCGTGCCCATTCCGAGCACGACCCACTTCGCCTCGTACTCGCTGCCGTCGGCCGCCTTGAGCTCGAACATCGCGCCCGACTTCTTGACCGACTTGATGTCCTTGCCGTACTCGACCTTGAGTTGCTTGGTGGTCGCGTGCGACTGCCATGCGCCGAGGATCTGTTCGCGCGAGCCCGCGTCGAAGGGGACGTCGCCGCGCGCGGGGATCGCCATCGGCTCTGCCATGACGTACTTCCGCGCCTGATAGCAGTAGATCGTATCGGATAGGTGATCGGTACGCTCGAGCAGAACGTAGTTGAGCCCGTTGTCGTGGGCATGCGACGCGGTGGCGAGGCCCGCGGGCCCGGAACCGACGATGACCAGATCGAATCTCTGCCGCGAACTCATGCCTTCGGCGAGCTCCACTCGTCCAACTCTGTTTTTGGAAACCTGATGTGTTTAGCACACCTGCCGACCAAATGTGAACTGCTTTTTGAGAGCTACAGAGATCGCGCAAGTCTCGCGGAGGCGAGCCGTGCCCCTTCGGCGGAGTGCTGCGCGGCGACGAATGTCGCCGCGGCCGCCGACTGCCGGACGCCGGCGTCGACAAGTGAGAACACGATCGCGTTGCGCGAGACGACACATCGTCTCTCGCACATGCGACGCGCAGCGCGAGCGGAGCGGGTCTACTTCCCGGGCGCGGTCGTCGTCGTCGGCAGCATCTGCGTCGGCAGGTTGAAGACGAGGTGAACCTTGCCGAGACGGATCTTGTCGTCGCTCTTCAAGAGGCGACTCTGGATCCGTTCGCCGTTCACGTACGTGCCGTTTCTGCTGTTGATATCCTCTAGAAGATAACCATCCGAGGTCTTCCGGATCTTCGCATGAAGTCCCGAGACGCTCGAGTCGGGGACCTGTATCCCGTTGCCCGGCTCACGCCCGATCGTGTATTCGGCGTCGAACAGCGGGAACGAGGTTTTCTCCGCATTGTCGAGCGTGAGCACGCCGATGAGCGAGTCCATCGACGGCTTCGGTTCGGGTGCCGCGGCAGGGCGGATCGATGCGAGGGGTGTCGCGACAGTCGCCTCGGGCTCGGGAACGGAGGGCGCCTGCACCGGCGTGGGAGGCGGCGGAGGCGGAGCCGGCTCGGGAGCGGGCTGCGCGAGTTGATCGCGCCAGTCAGCGACCGCGGTCGGCTGGTCGTCTTCGTTCTCCGCAGACTCTTCGGAAGCCGGCAGAGGCGGCGGCTCCACGGGCTGAGACGCCGTGACGCCGGGAGCTGGAGGCACGACCACGGGGGCAGCCGCGGGAGGTGGCGCCACGGCCGCGGCGGCGACTGGCGCCGACGACTCGACGATGAGCCCCGCGGTGCGAAGGCCGTCCATAGTTCTGTAAATCTCGAGAGGATCGCGATCGAGCATCTGGCAAAGCTGTTCGACGCTCGCGGCGCCTAACTCCTTGACCTTGAGCAGCGTCTTGAACTGGGTGACGCTCAGCGTGATCTTCTCGTCGGCTTCGGGATCGCCCATCACCTGGTAGGGCTTGGCGGCATCGGGGAAGAGCTTCCGGCATTCGGCCCACTCCTCCGCGCGCTTCTCACCGCGCGCGAGAAGGTCGTCGACCTTCATCTGGACCGGCACGGCAGACTCGGGAAGAGCGAGGTCGATCGTGAAGGCGAACGAGCCTCCGTCCCAGAGCAGCGCGTCGATCATCACCTCGGCGACGTATTCGGCCGCAAGCTCGCGGAGCTTGTCGGCGCTGAAAACACCCTGTTTGATCGCAGCCTGCGCGAAACGGTCGCCCTCCTGCTTCGAGAGCGCCTCGAGCTTCGCGCGCTGGTCTTTGGCCAGCTTGCCGCGCCGCGCGAGCACGAGCGGCATCCGCATCTGCTCCTGGTTCGACCATGCCCAGACGATCAGCCCTCCGTCGAGCCACGCGATCGTTTCGCGACCGCCGCTCGAGAGCTTCATCGTGCCGCTCCGCTCGCCGCCGGCGAGGAAACGGAGAATGTCATGGAGAGAAAAGTGGCCGAGATTTCCCTGCAGCGAGTTGTCCATGATCCGGGCATCTTAGCCGAATCACAGCGACTGCGGAACGACCCGTGCGCGATGAAAAGAAAACGGGCACCGGAGGTCCGGTGCCCGGGAGTTCACGAAACTCGATTGTGCGTCATTTGACGGCGAGCGTGATCGTCACCGAGGGAGATCCGGCGGCGACGTTGTCGGCAACGCCGTCCGGCGCGCCGGCATCTCGTGTCATCGGGTTGCCGTCGAGATCGACGCGCGCCTCGATGAGCATCGAGTCGGGAAGCGGCTGACCCATCATTGAATTCAGCTGGCTCAGCTCGAACGACATCGGAAACGCACTGGCAGGAATGCGCGAAACGGCGACGGGAGGGCCACCTTTCACTCCGGCCGGTCGCACGATGAGGAACACAGTCGCGCCCGGCGGCACCTTCGCGCCGCCCGCGAGCGCGAGCTTGCCGCGCACCGCGCGCGGGTCGTTCGACGGAGCGGACGGAGCGGCGGGAGCGGGAGTCGAACCTGTCGCCGGCACGCCTTCGCCAGCCATCGGCGGCAGGGCGATGCCCGCGTGCGGATCTTCCTTGCCACCAGCTGCCTGCGCGGGGCCGGCAGCTTTCTGCGCTTCGATCTGCGTCCAGAGAGCGCGGATTCGCTCCGAATCGCCGGGCGAGAGCTTGATCGCGTCGTCGATCGCCGTCTTCGCCTCGTCGTACTTTCCGGCCTGAGACAAGGCAAGCGCAAGGTAGACGTGCGCGTCGAGCAGCTCGGGCTTCGCCTTGATCGCCTGCCTGAGCATCTGCTCGGCCTGCACGGTCTGCCCCATCGCGAGGCGCACGACCGACTGATACGTCAGCGCGGCCGGATCTCCCGGGCGCCGCTCGAGCACGTACTGCGTCGTGTCGAAGACCTGCATCAACTGCTCGCGCATAAGCTGCTGGAAGGCGAGCTCGACGCGAAGATCGAGATTGTCCGGCTCCGCCTGAACGCGCGCGAGCAGCTGCTGCATCTCGGCGTCCTGCGTCTGCGTCTCGCCACCTTGCATGCCGCCGCCCGACGACATCGGCGTGTTACCGGTCATCGAGCCGCTGTCGCCACGCTCCTCGGCCGATTTGGCGACGAACAGTACGAGCGCGGCGATCGCGGCGGCGCTGCCCATGCCCCAGAGGAAGCCCTTGAGCGGGCTGCGCGGCACGACGGCCGCTTCGACACCCGCAGCGGCTTCGCTTCCGGCAGCCTTGCCCGTGAGGGGAGACGCCGGCGCATGACGGCCAGTGAGCTCATCGAGACGCTGCAGCGTCCTGGCAGCCTGGAGCTCGAGGTCGTACCGCTCGACCGCGAGCTGCTCCGCATCGCGCTTGCTGCTCGTGTCGTCGAGCTCGCGCAGCTGATCGAAGAGTGAATCGCGCTGGGCGCCGAGATCGCGGATCTCGAGCTCGCGCGTCGTCGCCTCCGGGGAGGCCTCATCCTGCCGCGCCTTCGCGCCGCGCCGCCCAACGATGATCGCGACGATGACGCCGATCACGAGTCCGCCGACGAGCATCGCGACCGGCAGCGTCCATTCGACCGGCGCCGAACCTTCCTGAAGCAGAAACGCGATCATCGCGCCACCTCGCCGCTCGTCTCGCGCGAGTCGGGAGAAACTCCGCCCGGCCATCCGTAGGCAAGCTCGCGCGTGCGCAAAACGTAGTGCGCGAGATGTTCGTCGTCAGGCAGCGTATCGCGGCCCGGAAGCGCGCGCTGCGCGCTCTCCGACGACTCCTTCGTCGCGCGCTGCATCCGCTTCACGACGAAAACTACGAACACGCCGCCGATCACCAGCAGCGCAACGGGAGCGCCCCACACGAGCCAGTTCACTCCGCGCATCGGCGGCTCGAGCCTGACGAACTCTCCGTACGCCTTCTCGAAGTAGATGAGCGCCTGCTCCTCCGAGTAGCCCTTCGCCACCAGGTCGCGTACCTGCCGCTTCATGTTCTGCGCCATCGTCGCGGGCGAGTCGTTGACCGACAGTCCCTGGCAGACGGGGCAGCGAAGGAGGCTGGCGACGCGCGCCGTCTCCTTTTCGAGTTCGACTCCGGTGAGCGGTGGACCGGCGGGCTCGCCCACGATCCACTTCGGATCGGGAGCCTTGACCTCGTCGGACCGCGCGGGAGCCTGCGCGGCGAGCGGAAGTGCGAAAAGCAGCAACGCCCCCACGAGGAGGCGCGCGAAGAGTGATCGGGAAGTCATTGAGTTCACCTGAACGCCCCGGCGAGCCGGAGCTTGGCTTCGATTGTGGCGGGATCGAGCGGGCCGACGTACTTGTCGACGATCTTCCCGTTCGCATCGATGAAGAAGGTCTCCGGAACACCGTAGACGCCGAATGCGATCGCGGTCTTGCCCGATTCGTCGAAGAGAGTCGGATAGCTCGTGCCGTTCTCGCGAAGGAACTGCGCGATCTTGTCTTCCTGGTCGTCGAACACGACGCCGACGAATTGCACCTTGCCCTCGTACTGCCGTCCGGCGGCGACGAGGACCGGGTGTTCCGCATAGCACGGGACGCACCAGGTCGCCCAGAAATTCAGCACGACCGGCTTGCCTCGCAGCGCCGCGAGGTCGACGACTGCCGGCGTTCCCACCTGTCGAAGCGAGAACGGCGGCGCCTGCTTCCCGATCAGGGGCGAGTCGACCTTTCGCGGGTCGCGCCCGAGGTTCATCACGAGCAGGACGATGAACGGAACGACGACGACGAGCCCGGCGATCAGTACTTTACGATTCAACGACGGCCTCTCCACCACGCGCCTGTGCGGCATCGCGCAGGATCGCTTCATTGCGACGTGACTTCGTCGGCCAGATCGCCATGATTCCGCCGAACGCCATCACGCCGGTGCAGATCCAGATCCATCCGACCATCGGGTTGATGATCAGGTGCAGGCCGACGGTCTGCGACGCCTCGTCGATGTTCATGATCGACAGGTAGAGGTCGTGCGTCAGCGTCGTCCGGACCTCGGGGGTCCCGATCGGATCCTTGCTCATCGCGTAGTAGTTCATGCGCGGAGCGATCTCGCCGTCGGGCTTGCCGTTCTTCTTGACCGCCATGTGCGCGATGATGCCCTCGCGGTGCCCTTCGTTGACCGACTCCGCGCCGAGGAATGTCAGCTCGTACGGGCCGATCGTCGCCGACTGCCCCTTCACGAACTGCACTTCCTTCGATTTCTGCATCGTGCTCGAGATCGCGATCGAAACGATGATCACGACGACGGCCGCGTGGATGATGTAGGCGGCGAACCGGCGGCGGCCTCGCAGCAGCTGCCCTTCGACGAGCGCCGAGCCGACCCCTGCGCCTCCCTTGATCCGCTGAATGAGCGGACGCCACATCTCCTTGAGCGTCACCTGCGCGGTGTAGCCGCCGAAAAAGAGAGTGAGGAGAGTCCAGGGGTTCCGGGCGCCGACCGCAAAGCCGATCGCCAGGAGGATGACTCCGCCGATGGCCGGAGGCACGAGCGCCTTGATCATCTGCTGCTTCGTCGCGCGTCCCCAGGGAAGAGCGGGGCCGACGCCCATGAGGAAGAGCAGCGCCACGCCGATAGGCACCGACATCCGGTTGAAGTAGGGGCTGCCGACGCTCATCTGCACGCCCCTGGTGGCTTCGACCACGAGCGGGAAAACCGTGCCGATCAGCACCGTGAAGGTGAAGAGAACGAAGAGGAGGTTGTTCGCGAGGAACGCGCCTTCACGGCTCTGTCCCGACTCGATTCTGCCTTCGGCAGCGAGATGATCGACCCTCATCGCAAGAATGATCACCGACCAGATCAGCGCCACCGCAAGGTAGGCGAGGATCGTCGGGCCGATCGAGCTCTGCGTGAACGAGTGCACCGAGTTGAACACGCCAGAGCGCGTCATGAAGGTGCCGAGGATCGTCAGCAGGAAGCTCGCCATGACTAGCGTCACGGTCCAGCCTTTGAGGATCGCGCGCCGCTCCATCACGAGCGCCGAGTGAAGCGCGGCCGTGGCCGTCAGCCACGGCAGGAACGATGCGTTCTCGACGGGATCCCACGCCCAGTAACCGCCCCAGCCGAGGACTTCGTACGCCCACCAGCCGCCCATCACGATCGCGACCGAGAGGAACGTCCAGGGAACGAGCAGCCAGGTGCGCAGCGGCTTGAGGAACTCGTGCCCGAGTCGTCCGACGAGAAGCGCCGCCGAGGCGAGCCCGAACGGAATCGTCATGCCGACGTACCCCAGGTAGAGGAACGGCGGATGCGCAACCATCAGGAGGTGGTTCTGAAGGAGCGGGTTAGGCCCGGGACCGTCAAACGGCGGGTTGAGGACCGTATGGAACGGCTGCGCGGGTCCCGCGAGAAGGAAGCTGAAGAACGCTCCCGTCGCAAGCCAGACCGCGATCGCGTACGGTAGGTGCTCCGGATAATGCTTCCGGCAGCTCCAGGTCGCGACGAAGACATAGACGCCGAGCACCAGACCCCAGAAGAGGATCGAGCCCTCGAGCGACGACCAGAGGCTCGAGATGGTCACCCATAGCGGCGTCGACCTCGATCCGACCTGCGCGACGTAGCCGACCGTGAAGTCGTGCACGATCAGCGCGTAGATCATCAGGAAGTTCGCTGCTGAGATCAGCGCCGCGTAGGTGTACGCGAAGCGACGAGCCCAGGCAGCGCCGACGACACTGCGACGAGAACCGGCGGTGAATGCGACGATCGCGCCTGCGGCGGCCGTCAGAAGAGACAGCAATATTAGAGAACGCCCAATTAAAGGCACCACGGGGGGAACCCTCCGTCAGTCGAGCCCTTCGGTCGACTTCATCAACGTCTTGACGTCCGGGTGCTCGCCGTTCTTCGGCGCCCGGTACTCGTTTCCGTGAGAGACCATCAGACGGTTGGATTCGAAGTAACCGGCCTCGGTCATCGTGCCCTCGACGACCACGCCGATCTCTTCGCGAAACATCTGCGGCGGAACGCCGGTCGACTTCACGTGCACACTCGATTTGTAGTCGGTGACATCGAACTCGAGCGTCGAGCCGTTCTTGCCACCGCTGATCGATCCCGGCTTGACCATGCCGCCGAGACGGATCGTCGCGCCAACCGCCTTCGCGCTGTTCGCCTGCAGGTCGCTCGGCGTCCAGTAGTAGACGAGGTTGTCACCGATTCCACTGACCGTGATCAGCAGGAACGCAAGCGCCGCGACGCCGAGCGCGCCGACCGCGGCCCACTTGTTGCGCGACGAAGCCTTCCGCGTCGCAGGGGCATCATTCATGACAGGTTCAGACATTTAGTTGACCTCCGGTCTCGAGTCCCTGCGCCGCGCCGCCGCGCGCTCCTTCGAGAAGCGCGTCAGCACCGAGATCACGTAGGACCCGATGACGACTGCCGTCACCACATAGGCGGCCGTGACGAATTCCCAGCCACCCGCGATCATTCCGCTTCCAACGTTCATCGACCGCCTCCCGTCGCATAGTCGACCGCGGCCGAAGGCGCCGGCAGCGGCGGTGCGAGCTCCTCGCGAAGCCGCATCTTTGCAATGCGCGTCCGGAGGGTGATCAGTCCGATCAGGAGCAGAAGCAGCCCGATCGCATTCATCCGGAGCGGAAGGTGAAACTCCGGAGAGACCGTGTTCGGGTTCGACTGCATCTGGTGCAGCGAGTTCCACCACTTGACCGAGAAGTAAACGATCGGAACGTCGACGTAGGCGATCACGGTCGCGACCGACGACCAGGTCGCCCGCTTCACCGGATCGTCGACGAACTTTCGCAGAGCGAGGATGCCGAGGAATGCGGCGAGCAGCACGGCGGTCGTCGTCAGGCGCGGATCCCAGTCCCACCAGACGCCCCACGTCGGCTTCGCCCAGATCGCCCCCTGGCAGCAGAGGAGAAACGAGAGGACCACGCCGAACTCGATGCCCGCCTCGAGCCTCGCGTCCCAGCGCCAGTCGCCCTTGAACAGGAACATCAAGGCCGAGGCGAAGGCGAAGGTCAGGGCGAGCAGAGCGTTCCACGCCGTCGGGACGTGAACGAAGAGGATGCGGTACACCTCGCCCATGAACTTCTCCGGGGGGGCGACGAAGAGACCCACATACGAGCCGTAGAGCATCGTTGCGAGGCCTATGGCAACGAGTGCAAACGCTACCGTCGGACGGCTCTCGGATCCGGTGTTCTCGAACAGTGGGTCAGCCAATCAATCCTCCACGACACGACCAAATACCAGCCCGCATAGTGACCAGTAGATCAAGTCGAAACTTGTGACTAGTGTCACCCATGATCTCAACTGGCCCATCGGGTCACCCTCGATGAGCAGCGACGTGGCTTTCACCGACGCGAGCAACACCGGTACGACCAGCGGGAACAACAGCAGCGGGAGCAGAGTTTGTTTCGCCCTCGCCTGCGACGCCATCGCCGAATAGATCGTTCCCGGAGCCGACAGCCCCGCCGAACCCAATACGATCACGCCACAGACCCAGAGAAGGTTCCAGGTGACTGCCACGTCGTACAGCACGATCATCACCGGAATGAGAGCCGCTCCGAGGATCGAGAGCTGGACCAAGTTGGCGATCGCCTTCGCGTAATAGAGCGCCCGCGGGCTCGACGGAAGAAGCAGGAGACCCTCGAGACCCTTCTGCTCGGTCTCGAGCTGGAAACTCTCCGAAAGCGCGAGGGTGGAGGACAACAGCAGCCCGAGCCAGAGAAAGCCGGGCGCGTGGAGTCGGAGCGCCGAGGAGTTCGGGCCGATGGCGAAGCTGAACAGAAGCATCGCGGTCGCCCCGAAGATGAAGATTGCCGCAATCTGCGCGCGGGTCCGCCACTGGAGCAGCATTTCCTTCCGGATTGCGGCGACGAGTTGTCTCATGCCGCACCTTCCGGGGTTCCCGCGGGCTCGAGGCCTCCCTGTGAAGGAAGATCCTTCGCGTTACCTTCCCAGGTGAGACGACCGCGATCGAGAACGATCCCGAGATCGGAGAGTGCCGCCGCTCGTTCGAGCTGGTGCGTGGCGAGAAGCAGCGTCACCCCGTCGTCACGCAGGCGGCAAATCATCTCGTCGATGAACCGGAAACCGGGAGGATCGAGCTGGCCGTAGGGCTCGTCGAGCATCACGACGCTCGCATTCTGCAAGAGCACGCGCGCCAGCGCGATTCGTTTGCGCATGCCGGCCGAGAACGTGATGATCGCGTCGTCGGCGCGTTCGGCAAGGCCAACCTGGTTCAGCAGGTGGAGCATCGCCTCGCGGCTGCCGTCAGCCCCGAGAAGACCAGCCATCAGCTGCAGGTTCTCGAGAGCGCTGAGCGCGTCGTAGGTGTAGGAGGCATGACCGAGGATCGCGACCCTGCGACGAACGTCCTCGCGCTGGTGCTTGAGGTCGAAGCCTTCGATTCTTGCCGTGCCGAGATCGGGGCGGATCGCCGTGGAGAGAACGCGAAGCAGCGTCGACTTCCCCGAGCCGTTGCGCCCTGCAACCATGACGACCTTGCCTCTCGGCACCGAGAACGTGACGTCGATCAGTGCCCATCGTCGGCCGTACCTGCGCGAGATTCCGTGCGTATCGACCGCGGGGGCGTGGGAGAGGTGGGGAGTACTGGTTCCGCTCAAGCGGCGCACATTCTCTCACCCCGGGCGCGAATCGCAATGGTGCGATTCGTCACCTCTGTGCCGGATGCCCCTCGGGCGCCTCTCCGTAGATCGCGACATGCGCCACGGCCGTGCGGAACGCCCGCCGATACGCTCCCACGCGCTGGACGTAGAGCCGTGTCTCCCGGAAAGGCGGAACCCCGTCGTAGCGCCGAACCGCCCCCTCCCCCGCGTTGTACGCGGCGAGAGTCAGGGAGACATTTCCCCGGTATTGCTCGTGGAGCCGGCGAAGATAGCGCGTTCCCGCCTCGATGTTCGCACCAGGATCGGTCAGGTCGTCCGCGCCGAGGTCGTGGCCGGTCGCCGGGACGAGCTGCATGAGCCCGGTCGCGTTGCGCTCGGAGACCGCGACGGTACGGAAATTCGATTCGGCGCGGACGATGGCGGCGACCAGCTCCGGCTCGAGGCCGTTCTTCAGCGACTCACGGTAGATCAGGTCGCCGTAGGGAACGTGCCGGTGGAAATAGCTGCTCCGCGCCTGTTCGAGCTCTTCGCGCGTCGTAGTGTAGTCGATCGAGTTCGTTTCGACCTGGGGCCCAAAGCTCGCTGACGCGGTCTGTGCCGGCTCGATCCGGGTGTTCAGCCCGGCCGCGGGCACCCGCCCGAATCCGAGACTGGTCATGGCAAGGCAGAGCGAAAGTGAAAGAGGCAGCGCCGCGCTCACGCGGGCGGCCAGGCGAGGCAGCTTCGGCGCCCTCATGTGTCCTCCGCCCTGGCAGGCGCAGATCACGCGAGCTTCGTCGATGTGCAGTCTGGTCGTCATGTGGTTGCGGTCCATTCTCCGTTTCGTTCGATTGGAGGAGGCGGACCCCCTCTTTGAGCGCTGGGCAACCAGCCTCATTCCGGTCCTATTTCAATTGCACGTCCACAAAAGGGGACGGCGTTTCGGTGCATTTCAGGCTAAATCGACCCCATCACGTCACTTGCCTGAGCGGCCCCGCCCCCCACTGGGAGTTACAATTCGCGCTGTCATGAGCGATAGCCGAACACGAGAGGTGCCCCGGACCCGTCTCGTACGGGGCGAGGAGCCGATCACCGATCGCGATCTAGTAGCCATCGAAGAGCCGCTCGAGATTCAACTCGGCTCATGGACGCAGGGCCGCTTCTCCCATCGCACAATCTCGATCACCATGCGGACGCCCGGGGACGATTTCGAGCTCGCCGCCGGATTTCTTTTCACCGAGGGGATCCTCCGGAGTCGCTCCGATGTCCGCGACATCCGCTATTGCGGGCCGGCAACGGGGCCGGACGAGTCGCGAAACGTCGTCCGCGTCGATCTCGAGGAGGGCGTTCCGGTCGACTACAAGCGGCTCGAGCGGCACATCTACACGGCATCGAGCTGCGGCGTCTGCGGGAAGACCTCCATCGAGGCGGTGCAGCTCGCGGTGAAGCCAAGGCTGGAGGCGGGGCCCATAGTACGGGCAGACGTGATTCGCTCGCTTCCGGCGACCCTCGTCCCGTCGCAGGAGGTCTTCGCGTCGACGGGCGGGATTCACGCCGCGGCGCTGTACGACACGGAAGGGCGGCTCATCGCGAACCGCGAGGACGTCGGCAGGCACAACGCGCTCGACAAGATCATCGGGGGACAGTTTCTCGAAGGCGCGACACCGCTCGGCGCGAGAATGATCCTCGTGAGCGGGCGCGCAGGATTCGAGCTCGTCCAGAAGTCACTCGCCGCCGGATGCCCGATCCTTGCGGCGATCGGTGCGCCGTCGAGCCTCGCGGTCGAGCTCGCGCGCGAGTTCGGCATGACGCTCGTCGGCTTCGTCCGCGATGGGCAGATGAACGTCTACTCCGGGGCGGAGCGGATCGCCTGACCCGGAGCTGTTAGGCCTGCGCCGACGAGGCTACGACGTGGCGCGTCGCGCGTCGACGACCGGCCAGGTCGAATCGCGCCACTCCGGCAGCCCCTGGCCCATCACGAGTCCCGCGGTGGCGACGTAAAGAATCACATCGTCCTCCGAGAAACGCCCGGTGAGCGCCGTCACGGCCGCCTCGACGCTCTCCCGGCTCGGCACGGTGTACTCATCGTCTTCGATCGAGCCGTCGGTGTGCCTGATTCCCCAGGCATCGAGAAACGCGCCCATGAGCTCTCGCCGTTCGACGACGTGGAAGGTCAGCAGCGCCGCCTCGAAGTGGGGGTCGTACTCGGCAAGCGCGAGGCGGCCCGCAAGCATGTCCGCCTTCTTCTCAGGAGAGAGCTTCCGCATCGACTCTTCGCGGAAGTTCAGGCTTCTCGCGAGCTGGGCCTGTGCCATGCGTCGGCCGGCGGCGTCGCCGCGCGTCCAGAACGAGGTGAGGATCTCGCGCCGGCGCTCGGCGCTGCAGAGATCACGGAGAATGCGACGCGCGGGCCATTCGATCGAAGCCATTGTCTACTCCCTTAGGTAGGGTGAGTCACTGAAACGCTGGGACCATAATTGCGTATTGATCGGCGAGTCAAGCCGATGCTTCGACCGAGCGCGGCAGGTGGAACCTGCAGAGCTCCTGTCAACCCTTTCGATTTAAGCAAAAATCACGTTAAGCTAGACAGCGGAGAACGATGGCCCCGGAACACGACAGCAGCGCAGAGGCTCGAAGACGAGCCGATCGCGAGTTTCTCGACGCGGTTTCCGTGCCGACGCTCGCGCTCGGCGCCGACGGCGTTGTGCTCTTCGCAAATCGCGCGGCCTCGTCGCTGCTCGGCTCGCCTCTCGACGGCGTGAAGCTGGCGTCGCGCTTCGTCGACCCCGACGCCAGTGACAGGCTCGCAGCAGCGCTCGGAGCCGCGGACGACCACGGGCGATCTCTCGTGCTCATGACCTCCGACGGCGACAGGCCTTCGTACGCCGCGCTCAGGCTCGGCAGCCGGCGTGAGGACGGCTCGGTGATCGTCTCGATCAGCGCCGTGACGTCACAGGGTGTCGCGGAAACCGACGTCAGCCTCGCGAGCCGTTACCGCCAGCTCTTCGAGCACAACCTCGCCGGCATCTACCGCGCCGATCTCGAGGGACGGGTCTTCGATTGCAACGACTCGTTCGCGCAGATGCTCGGCTACACCGATCGAGCCGCACTCCTGGAGAGCAGCGACAACAACCCGTACCTCGAGCCGCACGAGCGCGAGTGGCTCTTCAGCGAACTGGCGAAGGACAGGACGATGGCCCGCATCGAAGTGTCGATGCGCAAATCGGACGGAACTCCCGTGTGGGCGCTCCAGAACCTCGCGATGATCGACGACGGAGCGCGGCAGTTCGTGGAAGGCACCGCGTTCGACATCACGGCCCGCCGCCTCGCGGAAGAGCAGATCGCGTACCAGACGAACTACGACGCGCTCACGGGCCTGCCTAACCCGAACCTGCTCCGCGAGCGCCTCGAGGTCGCGCTCGCGCACTCCGAGCGGACCGCGCGCCAGGTCTGCGTCGCGTTCCTCGATCTCGACCATTTCAAGGCGATCAACGACACGCTGAGCCACCGCGTGGGCGACCAGCTGCTGCAGCTCGTCGCGTACAGGCTCCAGAACTGCCTCCGCGAATACGACACGGTCGCGCGCCTCGGCGGCGACGAGTTCACCGTGATCCTCCAGCATGTGAAGTCGCGCGACGACGCGGGGCTGATCGCCTTGAAAATCCTGCACGCGATCCGCGAGCCGTTCCTTCTCGACGGGCGCGAATTCTTCCTCACCGCCAGCGTCGGACTCGCCGTCTCGGGAGTCCACGGCGCCGACGCCGAAACGCTGCTTCGGAACGCCGACGTCGCCATGTACCGGGCCAAGGATGCCGGACGAAACACGTTCGAGTTCTTCGGCCAGTCGAGCGGCGATCACGCGGCCGAACGCTTCGAGCTCGAAAACGACCTTCGCCGTGCGCTGCAGCGCGAGGAGCTTCGCCTTCACTTCCAGCCGCAGATCGATTCCGTCACCGGACGCGTCCTCTGCATGGAGGCGCTGCTGCGCTGGTATCACCCGACGCGCGGACTGATTCCTCCCGCCACCTTCATTCCGATCGCCGAGGAGGTCGGCCTCATCATCCCGATCGGCGAATGGGTCCTCGAGCAGGCGTGTACGGAAGCTGCGGCGTGGCGCCGCGATCATGGATGGGATCTCCGGGTCGCCGTGAACCTCTCGCCGCGGCAGTTCCATCAGAAGGATCTCCCGGAAGTGATCGCGCGCGTGCTCGAGAAGACCGGCCTGCCCGCCGACTATCTCGAGATCGAGATCACCGAGAGCAACGCGATGCAGAACCCCGAGATGGCGATCAAGACGCTGTCGTTCCTGAAAGCGATGGGACTCAGGATCTCGATCGACGACTTCGGAACGGGCTACTCGTCACTCAGCCATCTCCGCCGCTTCCCGATCGACAGCCTCAAGATCGACCAGTCGTTCGTCCGCGACATCGAGACGAACGAGAACGACGCAGCGATCGTCAGCGCGGTGATCGCGATGGCGCACAAGCTCAAACTGACCGTCATCGCCGAAGGGGTCGAGACCGAACACCAGTCGACCTTCCTCCGAGCTCAGCAGTGCGAGCAGATGCAGGGTTTTCTCTTCAGCAAACCCCGACCGGTCGAAGACCTCCACGACCTGATGGCGGAGCGCGGTGAGAAAGCAAACTAGCGGCCTATCACGGCGAATTCGGCGGTGCCTAATTCACTGTGACAGGCCAACGGGCCTTACTCACACCTGAATGCCGCGGCAGCCGGCGGTCAGCTCCTGATGCGCAGAAGCGCCGCACCTCCGAGAACGATCATCAGCAGGATGAGCGACCATTCGGACAGAGTCGGAACGCTCGTGACGACCGCAGCCGCAGCCACGAAGTTTGCGGTTGCGGAGTTGTCGCCCGTGTTCGCCTCGCCGCCAACCATGCTGGCCTCGGCCGTGTTGGCCACATTCCCGGACCCGACGATCGTGGCGACGATGTCTACCGTCTCGCTCGCACCCGCCGCGAGAACTCCCATGTTGCACGTCACCGTTCCGGCGGCCTGAGAGCACGATCCCGCGGAGGCGGTCGAGCTCACCCACGACAGTTGCGCAGGCAGGGTGTCCGTCACGGTGACCGCCGTGCTGTCTGCACCTCCACCGTTCGTCACCGTGATGCGGTAGGTCACGTTCGAACCCACGATGTAAGGTCCGGCCGTGAGCACCGACTTGGCCACGGCCAGATCCGGAGCGCCGTCGACGAACTGCATCCCGGCCGCACCGAAGAACGCCACCGAAACCGGGTCGACAGCGGCCGGACGAATCCCGTTGGTTCGCGCGGCGATCGTCGGATTCAGGGAGGGCGCCAACGGCAGAATCGTCACACTCACGAGAGTCCTGGTCGGGTCAGGAGTGACCATCAGTGCCGTGATGCCTGCAGCTGCGCCCTCTCCGTCGGGAACGGCCTCGGATCCGTCGGTCGGAACCAGCAGCCCGAACGCCATGCTGACGGAGGGAACGACGTCGGTTGATCCCGGAATCAGCCCTGGAAGCGCACCGAATCCGAACGGAAGGCCAAGGATCGGGAGCAGTGTCTCCACCTGACTTGTGCTCGCATCGTCGTAAGTGAGGGTAATCGCCATTCCCCGCAGCAACGCTTCCTCAGTGAAGCTTCCACCGAGATCGCCCGCTCCAGGCGTGACCAGAAGGATGACTTCCGCATAACGAGCCGGCGGCACCGCAAACGTGAGCTCCTCGTCGACTGTCTGTTGGAGCCACGCGTTATTGCCATTGGAAGCGTTGGAGAAGCCGAGCTGGATCGACGGCAGGCATTCGGGACGATCGACGAGCAGGGGGAAACCCAATGCGGAGAGCTGCGTCTCCAGCGTGGAAGATGTGATCAGTCCGTCGTCAGGCATCCCCGCGTCGTCCCCGAAGAACGAAGCCGTGGCGAATGCGAGGTGTGCCGTCGACGACGCGCTGCTGATCGTCAGCAGCGTGTCCTGCGTCGTATCGCCCTCGTTGACCACGAGATCGCTGTTGAAATGCGAGGAGACGTCGAAATTCACGAATACGGGCGCACCGGCAACTACGCGATGAAATGCCGTCGAGGGAACGCAGCCGGTCCCGTCCGCGGTCTCGGGTGCGACGAAGACCGCCGGGTGGTAGACCCCTTCGGCCACGGTCGCGGTCGCGAACGTGACCTGAAGCGTCCCGCCGTCGCCGTCGACGAGCGCCACGCCATTGGAGATCTTGAAGTACTTGCGCGCGTAACCGACCCGGACCGTTCCGAAGCTGTCGCTGCAGAACGGTGCCGCGTCGGAGACCAGCACGGTCGCGGACGTTCCGTTGATGTCGCCTGACGAAACCCCGGCGGTCCAGTTGTCCGGCACCTCCAGCATGATCAGCATCGAGTCGTTTTCAGCCTGTACCTGGACGCTCTCGGGACGCGCGTTACCGGTCCTCCTCTGCTGAACGGCGGCGGCAATCTTCTGGACAGTCCCGCCCGCGGCGAGCGAAGACTTGGCGCCGATGCCGGAGGTGCCCACCATCCACTCGACGTCGAGAGTGATGGAGGAATTGCTCTGTACCACACAGGGCCCGGTCACCGAGACCTGCGTGCATGAAGCGAGCGCCAGACTGCCGACGGCGAGAACGACCACGAACTTCGGAACGAATCGCATTGAAAGCTCCCCTTTATGTGCAACCTGAAAACCAGAGCCAGCTCCGACTGCGAATGAATGAGTGCCGCACGGCAGGGAAACAATGCCGCAGCTTCGCATCCAAAGCCTCGCCACCCTAACACCGTGGCGATCGAATCCGTGATTATCTCCGATTTTGGTGACTGTCCCCAAGCCTGAGTGACGAAAATGATCGATCCGTTTCCGCACCAAGGCGCAGGCCGGAGAGTCGGCCGGCGCCCGGACAAGGACCGACGCGGAGTCGCACCAGCCAGGAGACCGGAGGGCGCGGGCGGCCTAACGTCCGGACGGAGCCGTCAGAGAATGGAGGTGTCGAGAATCGGCGAACGAACACCCTCGGACACCCCTGTATTCTCGATTGAAGATTGCTCGATCCGGCTAGTATCCGGCAGCCTGCCCGTCTTTCCTCGACTCCGATGCACCGAACCAGACGCCTCGCGCCTGGTCGCGCATGATCGCCTGGTAGCCGCCGTAGCCGCCGACGTCGGTCCGCACGTCGTGCCCCATCCCTTCCAGCGCGCGCACGGTTTCCCACGGAACACCCGACTCGACGAACACGTAGCCGCCGTCCGTCATCGCTTCTCCGGTCGGCTCGGACGAGCCCTCGTGCTGCCAGCGGGCAGCGTCGCCCGCCTCCTGCAGCCCCATCCCGAAGTCGATCAGGTTGACGAGGATCTGCACGTGCCCCTGCGGCTGCATCGCGCCCCCCATCACGCCGAAGCTGAGCCACGGCTTGCCATCCTTCATCACGAAGGCTGGGATGATGGTGTGGAACGGGCGCTTCCCCGGGGCGTAGACGTTAGGGTGGCCCGGAGTCATCGTGAAGAGCTCGCCCCTGTCCTGGAAACCGAACCCGAGACCCGGCACCACGATCCCCGAGCCCATGCCGCGGTAGTTGCTCTGGATCAGCGACACCATGTTGCCGTCGCTGTCGGCGGTCGTGAGATAGATCGTGTCGCCTTCGTCGATCTTCGGGTTGCCGGTCGGGATGCGCTTCTGCGCCCGGGCCAGGTCGATCAACTTCCGCCGCTCGGCAGCGTATTCGTCCGAGAGCAACCCCTTGAGCGGGATCTTCGCGAAGTCGGGATCGGCGTAGTGGCGCGCGCGGTCCTCGAAGACGATCTTCTTCGCCTCGATCATCAGGTGCAGCGCCTCGGGACTGTTGAAACCCATCGACTTCAGGTCGTACGCCTCGAGCAGCTGCAACATCTGCAGCGCGGCGATCCCCTGCGTGTTAGGCGGAAGCTCGCACACGTCGTAGCCGCGATAGTTGACGCTGACTGGCTCGACCCACTCCGAGTGATGGGCCTCCAGGTCCGCGCGACGGAGGTATCCGCCGTTCTCCCGGAAGAAGCGGTCGATCCGATCCGCGATCTCCCCGCGATAGAACGCGTCGCGCCCCTTCGATGCCAGCAACCGATACGTCCTGGCCAGATCGGGATTGCGGAAGATGTCGCCCTTTGCCGGCGCGACGCCCTTCGTCGTGTAGGTGTCGCGAAAGCCGCCGGGCTGCTTCGAGAGCGCGGCCACGCCGCGCCCCCAGTAGTACGCGATCAGCTCCGAGACCGGAAAACCCTCCTCCGCGTAGCCGATCGCGGGAGCGAGCACGTCCTTCATTGGAAGCCGGCCGAACTTCGCGTGGAGCTCGAACCAGCCGTCGACCGCGCCCGGCACCGAGATCGGCAGCATCCCGGTGGGAGGGATCGATTCACGGTCGAGCTTCGCGAGCTCCGCCTTCATGGTTTCGTACGTGAGGGCTGTCGGGCTCCGTCCCGACGCGTTGATACCGTAGAGCTTCCCGCTCTTCTGGTCCCAGACGATGGCGAAAAGGTCGCCTCCGACTCCCGAACCGGTCGGCTCCATGAGGCCCAGCGTCGCATTCGCGGCAATCGCGGCATCGACGGCCGAGCCACCCTTTCTCAGGATCTCGATCGCGACCTGCGTGGCGAGCGGCTGGCTCGTCGCGGCCATCCCGTGTTTCGCGATGACCTCCGAGCGCGTTGCAAACGACCTTCCCGTCACCCGGTCCACCTGAGCCTCCATCGTCGCAGCTGGAGCAGACGTCAGTAGCGAGACAACGGCAGCAGCAATGAGCGCACTACGCCCGCGGAAGCCCGATCGTGTCATCAACTCGTCCCTTCGCCTTCGCCCGTCCCTCTTGCATCGAAGCCGTGCACCGTACCTACAGCGACCCGATTCCTCCCTCCACGCTTTGCTGCGTAAAGGGCGCGGTCGGCACTGGCCACGAGCTCGGCCGGCGAGCCTTCGCGAACAGCGTACACCGAGGCGGCGCCGACGCTGACGGTGACGTAGCGGAAGGCGATGGAGAGAGCGTGACGGATCTTGCGGCCCTCGACAGTCGAACGGATCGACTCCGCGAGCCTCGTCGCCTCTTCGAGCGGCGTGCCTGGAAGAATGATCGCGAACTCCTCGCCGCCGTAGCGGGCGATCAGATCTCCCGCTCGCTGCACCGAGTCCTGCAGCGCGTACGCGACCTCCTTGAGCGTGTCGTCACCCGCCTGATGCCCGTATTCGTCGTTGAACAGCTTGAAGTGGTCGATGTCGACCATGATGAGAGAGATCGGGCCGTTGATTCTCACCGCACGCCGCCACTCGATGAGCAGCACCTCGTCGAACTGCCTCCGGTTCGCGACGCCGGTAAGGCCGTCGTGCGTCGAAAGCTGGTGGAGAACCTGGTTGGCGAGCTGAAGCTGCTGGTTGACCTGCTCGAGCTCGCGGGTCCTCACTTCGACGAGACGATTCGTCTCCGCGAGGCGCTGGTTGACGCGCGCCATGTGAATCCCTCCGGCGATCTGGCTGGCGATCGCCTCGAGGTACCCGACGTTGTCTTCCGCAAAGACGTGTCCGTCGACATTCTCCAGGTTCAGCGCGCCGAGGATCCGGTCCTGAAAGCGAAACGGGATCACGAGCTCCGCGACGACCTCGGGGTGCAGCATGACGTAGTCGGGATCGCTGCGAACGTCGCTGACGAGGAGGGTACCGCCCGACCGGATCGCGCGGCCGACGACTCCCATGAGCGGGAACTTCGAGCCGATCTTCTCGTTGCGCGGGGCAGTGCCCGCACGCGCCGCGATCTCCAGCGTTTCACCGCGCTCGTCGAGCAGCAGAATCGCGCTCGCGGTCAGCCGGAACTTCTCGTGAATGTATCCAACGACGCGATCGAGCAGGGTCGTCAGCTCGCCGGCGTCGAGCGCGAGCCGCGAGATCTCGCTCATCATCTCCAGCTGTGCCGCTCGCGCCCTGAGCTGACCGTAGAGAAGTCCGTTCGCGATCACGCCGCCGATCTGATCTGCGATCGTCTCGAGGATCTCCCGCTCTCCTTCGAACGCACCGATGTGCCGGCTTTCGACGTTGAGCACGGCCACGACACGCCCGCGATGGCGGACCGGCACGCACAACTCGGAACGAACCTCGTGGCTCCACGCGACGTAGCGCCGGGAGCGCCTCACGTCACGAAGCTCGACAGTGCGCCCCCTCTTCGCCACCTCGCCGACGATGCCCACGCCGAGGAGCCCCGACACGCCGACGACAGAGACCGTCTCGATCCGGCTGCTCAGCGCAAGGCAGACGAACCGCTCTCGCTCCTCGTCGACGAGCACGCATGCGATCACGTCCCAGTCGAAGTGTCGCGAGAGCGTGTCGGTAATCCGCTGGAGGGTGGGCTTGAGCTCGAGGTCGAGCGAGGCGACGCGCGCGACTTCATTCAGGACGCCGAGACGATCGATCTCCGAACGAGTCCCTCCGGATTCGTCTCCAGACGCCCGTGCCCTCAGCGAGCGCCGCCGGGGCCGGGCGGATCTACTCTTGCTGCCAGACACCACTTCTCACTCCGCGGTCGGCGTTGGTCGCAACTTGCCGTGACGCGACGGGAATTGTACGTCCGGTGGCCGTCAAACGTATGTGACTCAGCTAACAGGTGAGAGTACGCTCCTCCAAGTGGCCCTGACGGAGGCAACAGGCACCTTCACGCTGACGTTTTCGTCGTCGGTTACCACGTCGATCACCAGGTGTCCGTCGCGCTTCGCAATCGTGACGTGCTCCCCACCCTCGTCCACCTCGACGAACACCATGTCGGGAGCCTTCTCGAGCTCGTCGACCACGACCGCGAGAAGCGGCTCGTAGCGGCCGATCTCCTGACGCAGCCTCTCCCGCTCGTCGGGAGGCATCACCGCCGGGACGAACGAAAGGCAGAAGTTCACGAGCGCGCCTGGGACCATCATCTTGATTCGCGCGCCCCCCGGCGACTTCTCCACCACGTCGATTGCCAGCATCCCCTGACTCGTGACCACGTGATACGTCGCGTAGGCGAGGCTGCCGAACAGAAGGCAGATGCCGGCCGCGATTCCGAAGAGAATCCTGTGCGTGCGTGTCATGGTCGCCTCCTCACTCCGCAGCCGGGGTCGAGTCGACCCACATCCTGACGCGCGTGCCGTCTTCGTCGACGGCGAGCAACTCGCCCGATCCAACGGTTGCGATCACCCGCGCTGCCGCCTGGAAATCGAGTCGGTCGGGACTTGAGAGAAGCGCATCGACGAGTCGCGCGGGAATCCGGACCTCGGTGCCCGAAGCATCGTCGTTCTCGTGAATGACGAGCGTCTCGGAGACGCCGGCGCCGTCCAGCTTCCACGTGGCGCCATCCTTCGTCACTCCGCCTTTGCCCGAACGCAGCGCCCGCCACGTTTCGCGGAGCTCGCGAACCTCGACCTGCTCGCCGTTCCACGCGATCTCCCCGTCGTCGATCTTTCCTTCGTCGACGAGAGGCGCCACGCGCTCCACGAGTGTGTAAGGAAGATTGATCTTCACGGTCGACGGGCGCGAGCCCGATTCGGTCACGCGGAGATGGAGCCAGAGGTCGGCGTGCGCGATCGGCGCGACGGCGAGCGCCAGCGCGGCGGCGATTCCAATCCTGATCAGGCTCTTCATTGCATTGCTCCCTGGTGAGCAATAACGGGAGCCCGCGGAAAAGGTTGCAGTTTCGGGGCCGGCTCAGCCGCCGATGTGTGACATCTCCACCTTGCGGCCGTGCGCGGTATTCGACGTCCTGATCTCGGAGTAGCGGTCGTCCCGCGCCGCCCAGACGTTCGCCAGGCGCGCGGCGATCGCATCGTCACTCGCACCGCCGCGAAGCAGCGCGCGGAGATCCTCGCCTTTCGACGCGAAAAGGCAGGCGTAGAGCTTTCCTTCCGCCGAGAGCCGGGCGCGGGTGCAGGTCGAGCAGAACGGACGGGTCACCGACGAGATTATCCCGATCTCGCCGCCGCCGTCCGCATACCGCCAGCGCTCCGCCACCTCTCCGAGGTAGTTGGCGTCGACCGGCTCCAGGGCCCACCGCTCACGCAGTCGCGCGAGCACCTCTCCGGCCGGAACGACATCGTCCATCCGCCAGCCATTGGTGTTCCCGACGTCCATGTACTCGATGAAGCGGAGGATCACTCCGGTGCCGCGGAACCGCTCGGCGAGATCGACGAGCCCTGCCTCGTTCATGCCGCGCCGCACTACGGTGTCGACTTTCACCGGCGTCAGGCCGACCGCGATCGCCGCGTCGATCGCGTCGAGCACGACTGAGACCGGGAAGTTTGCGTCGTTCATCACGCGGAACACCTCGTCGTCGAGCGAGTCGAGACTGATGGTGATCCGCCGCAGCCCCGCATCGCGCAGGAGCTGCGCCCTGGCACGAGTCAGCAGCGACCCGTTGGTTGTGAGCGTGAGGTCGTGAAGCCCGGGAACACGCGCGAGCTGGCTGACGAGCTCTTCGATACCGCGGCGGACGAGCGGCTCTCCGCCGGTGATCCTGATCTTCTCCACGCCGAGCCGGACGAAAATCGCCGCGAGCCTCGCGATCTCCTCGAACGTCAGGATCTCCCCGCGGTCGAGAAACTTGAAGTCGCGACCGAAGACCTCCTTCGGCATGCAGTAGACGCAGCGGAAGTTGCAGCGGTCAGTGACCGAGATGCGCAGGTCGCGCAGCGGGCGGCCCAGTGTGTCCGTCGGCGTCATCGCTCGTTCAAAGTAAGGCGGTCCAATCCGGAATTCCGGCAGCGGATCGTCCCGCCTCCCGGCCTCGAAACCGCCCCTGCTTCGTCATCTTTCTGCCATGTCCGCCGACAATGATCCTATGCAGGAGGGCGAACAGGGTGAAACTTCAGTCACTTATCGTTGCGATTCTTCTCGCGTTCCCGGCGGCGGCCATGGACATCCCCGCGAACTGGACAACCCCGATCGAGCCGTTCAACGTCGTCGGCAACATCTATTACGTCGGCACCGCCGAGCTCTCGTCGTGGCTCATCGTGACGGACGAAGGGTACATCCTGCTCGACGCGCCGCTCGACGAGAACGTGCCGCTGCTCCTGGCGAACATCGAGACGCTCGGCTTCGATCCGAAGAAGATCGCGATTCTGCTCAACAGCCACGCGCATCTCGACCACGCGGGAGGCTTCGCGGCGATCACGGCGAAGACCGGCGCGCGACTGTACATGTCCCGAGCCGACGCGGAGCTCGCCGCGCGCGGCGGCAAGGGTGACTTCGCATTCGGCGACGGCGCGGCGTACCCGCCCGTCGCCGCCGATCGGATCATTGCGGACGGAGAGAAAGTCACCCTCGGCGCTACGACTCTGACCGCGATGATCACGCCGGGCCACACGAAGGGAAACACCACGTGGACGACCCGCGTTCGCGACGGCGATCGCGACCTTCTCGTCGTGTTCGCACCGAGCCTCTCCGCTCCCGGATACACGCTCGTCGACAACCATGAATACAGGAGCATCGTCGGCGACTACTGCGCGACGTTCGAGCGCCTCGCGAAATTGAAGCCCGACGTCTTCCTCGCGACACACGGCTCGTTCTTCGATCTCGAGACGACGGCAGCCGCGCGCCGCCGCGGCAAGGGCGCGAACCCGTTCATCGCGCCGACGCGATACGGCGAGTTCGTCAGCTACTGGAAGGATCGTTTCGAGAAGGAGCTCGCGAGCCAGGAAGCGGAATGAGCACGCGGATGGCGGAAACGGTACGGGCGACGCTGTCGCGTCGCCCGTTCGCCGTCGTTCGTTCCGGTGCGGAAGCAGTGCCTCCGCGATCCGATCGAGCTCACACCATCTTCCGGTGCCCGCCCTGGAAGTAGAGCAACGGGGAGCCTTCCGCAACCTCGGCGTTGACCACCTCGCCGACGTAGATCGTGTGATCGCCGCCCGGAAGGGTCTCGTGGAGCCTGCATTCGATCGCCGCGAGACAGCCGTCGATGATCGGCACGCCGAGTTGGCCCGGGCGCAACGCGACTCCCTCGAAACGGTCGTCGTGCTTCATTGCGAATCGCAACGAGATCGTCTCCTGCGAATCGGCGAGCACGTTGACGACGAACCGCTCCCCTTTCTTGATGATGTCGTGCGTCGGCGCAGCCTTGCCGATGCAGACCAGCACGAGCGGCGGGTCGAGCGACACCGATGCAAACGAGCTCACGGTCATGCCGTGCCTCACGCCGTTGTGCTCCGCGGTCACCACCGTCACGCCACTTGCCCAGCGTCCCATCGCCTTCTTGAACCCGCTCGCGTCGATCGCCATCACCAGATCTCCCTTCACGTTCCCTCCTGTTACTTCCGCTTTCCTGATCTCTTCTTCGTGCCGCCGCCCTGTCCCCCCGAGCCGTCGTCACCGCCGGAATTCTCTCCCGACGGGCCGAACGGGCCCTTCTCGTCTTCCGGCATCGGCTCGAAGTTCCGGAAGAAGACGGCACCAAGAGGCGGAATCGTCACGCTCATCGACGCGGGCCGCCCATGGTGCGGCTCATCGATCGCGAACACTTCGCCCATGTTGCCGACACCGCTCCCGCCGTAAATCGACGAGTCGCTGTTGAGGATCTCGGTCCACTTGCCTTCGCGCGGCGCGCCGATCCGGTAATCGTAGCGGACGACCGGCGTGAAGTTGAGCACCGCGATCACTTCCTCGCCTGGCGTCTTTCCACGGCGCATCACGGCGACGATGCTCTGCTCCCAGTCGTTGCAATCGATCCACTCGAAGCCCTGCGGAACCGGGTCGAGCTCCCACATCGCCGGCTGCCCGCGATAGAGCCCGTTGAGATCCTGGACGAAGCGCTGCACCCCGGCGTGCCCCGGATCCTCGAGCACGTGCCAGTCGAGGCTCTCGTCGTGGTTCCACTCCCGGATCTGCGCGATCTCCGCGCCCATGAAGAGCAGCTTCTTGCCCGACTGCGCAAACATCCACGAGTAGAGCAGCCGCAGGTTCGCGAGCTTCTTCCAGTGGTCGCCCGGCATCTTCCGGAAGAGCGATCCCTTCATGTGGACGACTTCATCGTGCGAGAGCGACAGGACGAAGTTCTCGCTCGTCGCGTAAATCTGCCGGAACGTCAGCTTCTCGTGGTGGTACTTGCGCGAGATCGGATCCTCGGCCATGTACTTGAGCGTGTCGTGCATCCAGCCCATGTCCCACTTGAAGCCGAAGCCGAGGCCGCCGACGTAGGTCGGCTTCGACACGTGCGGCCAGGCCGTGGACTCCTCGGCGATCGTCTGCGCGCCCGGCACCTCGCCGTACACCGCCTCGTTCAGCTTACGCAGGAACTCGATCGCCTCGAGATACTCGCGGCCGCCGTACTTGTTGGGGATCCACTCGCCATGCTTGCGCGAGTAGTCGAGATAGAGCATCGACGCGACGGCGTCGACGCGAAGGACGTCGGCGTGAAACTTTTCGAGCCAGAAGATCGCGCTGCTCGTCAGGAACGAGCGGACCTCGGGCCGGCCGTAGTCGAAGATCATGCTCTTCCAGTCGGGGTGGAACCCGCGACGCGGATCGGCCGGCTCGTAGAGGTGCGTCCCGTCGAAGTAGGCGAGCGCGTGCCCGTCGGTCGGGAAATGCGACGGCACCCAGTCGAGGATCACGCCGATCCCCTCCTGGTGAAGCCGGTCGACCAGGTACATCAGGTCCTGCGGCGTACCGAAGCGGCTCGTCGGCGCGAAGAATCCGGTCGCCTGGTAACCCCACGAGCCGTAGAACGGATGCTCCATGACCGGCATGAACTCGACGTGCGTGAAACCCATCTGCTTCAGGTACGCCGGAAGCGACTCTGCGAGCTCGCGGTAGGTCAGGAACCGTTCCCCTTCTTCGGGAACGCGGCGCCACGAGCCGAGATGGATCTCGTAGATCGACATCGGCTCGTTGAGCGGCTTCGACGCGGCGCGGCGCTCCATCCATCCCGAGTCGTTCCAGTGGTAGTCGAGGTCCCAGACGACGGACGCGGTGTCGGGCGCGTGCTCGTGCATCAGTCCGAACGGATCGGCGCGATCGCTCTGGTAATCGTGGTGCGCGGCGACGACGTGGTACTTGTAGACCGCTCCCTTGCCGAGGCCCGGAACGAAGCCGACCCAGATGCCGGACGCTCCCTGCGGCTTCAGCGGCGTCGACGCCACGTTCCATTCGTTGAAGTCGCCGACGACCGAGACTTCCTTCGCGTTAGGCGCCCAGACCGCGAAACGGACTCCCGCGACGCCGTCGTGCGTGATGAGATGCGCGCCGAGCTTCTCGTGAAGCCGGCGGTGCGTTCCCTCACGGAAGAAGTAGACGTCCTGCTCTTCGATCTCGATCGACACGGGACCCATCGTCTCACGCACGGGACCGGCCGCCTTCCTCTTCACGATCGCGACTGCGGGCTTCTTCGTTTTATCGGCGACGATCTTCGCCGCTTTCTTCGGTCCGGTGGTCCGGTCGGATTTCGCCTTCGAGGCCGCTTTGCGTTTCGCGAGCTTCGACGTGACCGACGGAAGCGTCGCCTCCATCGCGTGCAGTTCCGCGGTCACGCCGGGATCGATGCTTGCGATGGTCACCTTGAGCTCGGGAGAGGGATGGTGCTCGGCCTCCGCCCCGACGTCGAGCGCAGCAGTGCCCGCTTCTGCATCCAGACTCTCCCCCTCGGGCAGGCCGATTTCGCGATCGAGCAGCCGCTCCTTCTTTGATTCCTTCGAGTTCTTCTTCTTGCCTTTGTCTTTGGCCATTGTCTTTCCCGTGGCGGGTCCCCTCGAGCGCTTCGATCAGCCGGCGCCGGGTAATCTGCCCCGCATGGCGCATCGACCCGAGACACGACGACCGACCGCGGTGATCGCGGCCGGAAGCAAACGCGTCGATGCCGCCGTCACAGTCCTTTTATGAGGAATCGGGGGGCGGGTCAAGCCGGGAGCGGCCGGCGCGCGACGAGTTCACCTCCGCTCGACTCGCTCCGCACCGGCTATACTCTTGGGACTCCTGATGGCACACATCCGATGCCGACGTTGTGGTGAACCGGTCCCGAAGAATGCGGACCGATGCACGAAGTGCGGAGCCCCCGCGCCCGTCGACGAGACGATGTCGAGCGTGGCGGCAAAGACCCGCTTCAAGGTCGGCGACGTGATCGACAGCCGCTACGAGGTCGTCGCCGTGCTCCCGACGGGGGGCATGGGCGAGCTCTACAAGGTTCGCCACGTCCATCTCGGCGATTTCCGCGTCGTCAAGATCCGCAAGGCAAACGCGCGAAGCGACGAAACCGGCACGAAGCGCTTCGTCCGCGAAGCAAAACTCGCCGCCTCCATCAAGCATCCGAATCTAGCGTCGCTCTTCGACTTCGCGCAGCTCGACGACGGCTCGTTCTACATGGTCAACGAGTACGTCGACGGGCTGACGATCGCCGAGCACATCCGCGCCGGCGGCCGCTTCGAAATCGCGCAGGTGCTCAGAATCACCGAGCAGGCGCTCCTCGCGCTCGAGGCGATCCACTCCGCCGGCATCGTTCATCGCGACGTCGCGTCCGACAATGTGATGCTCGCGCAGAGCGCCTCCGACCAGACGATCGTGAAGCTGATCGACCTCGGGATCGCGAAGACGCTCGACGGTGAAGGGCTGACCTCGACCGGCTACTTCGTCGGCAAGGCGCGCTACGCCTCGCCCGAGCAGGTGAATACGAACGATCCGGAACCGATCGACCAGCGGAGCGACCTCTACTCGCTCGGCATCGTGCTCTACGAAATGCTTTCGGGCGATGTGCCGTTCGCGGGCGCCACGCCCGCAGCGTCGGTAATCAAGCGCCTGACCTCGGAGGTCACCGAGGTTCCGCCGCGCGACGCCTCGATCGTCATCGACCCGAACACCGAAGCGATCATCCTGCGCCTGCTGCGGCGAAACCGGGAGGAGCGTTTCGCATCGGCCACGGAAGCGCTCCAGGAGGTTCGCCGGCTCATTGCCGAGCGCCCGAACTACGACACCGAAGCGACCCTCTCGCGCATCACGCGCGACCGCGAGCTCATCGGAGCCGCGGGAGCCGCGGCCCCTGCGCAGGCAGGCGCAGCCCCCGGGGCACTCACTGCACAACCACCCGCACCTTCGCGGAGCGTTCCGTCCGGAACCGTCGAGATGTCGCTCGAGGAGCTCGCGTCGGCAGTCGAAGTCGAGCCTCCCGCTCCCGCTGGAGTCGTCGCTCCGACCGAAGCGATTCCACAGATACCGCGCGACCTCCGCGATCAGCTCATGGCGCCTCCACCCCCGCCGCCGGCAGCACCGGCGGGACAGGCCGCGGAGGAGCCCGCGGAGACGATGCCATTCCAGAAGTGGCAGCAGTCGCAGTCTCCCACCGTCGCCACTCCGCTGCCCCAGGTCCCTCCGGTCGCAGTGGCAGCGGGAGCCGGCCAGGAGGAAGTGCCCACTGTCGCGACGGGTCAGCCGCGCCCGTCAGCGCCTCCGCCTCCTTCGCCTCTGCAGCAGAAGTCTCCTGTCGTATTGCCGCCTCCTCCACCACCGCGCAGGAAAGGCGCGCCTCCGCCGCCGGCTGCAGCGCCCGCCACGGCGCAGCAATCACCGGCGAAGAAGGGGATGAGCACGAAGACGATCGTCATCGCCGCCATCGTCTCGCTGTTCGCGCTCGCCGCGCTGTCGCTCGCCAGCTACGCCGCCTGGCAGCTCTACAAGCGGTACGCCTCGCGCGCCGCAGCGCCTCCACCGGTGACCGCACCGGTGACGACGGAGACCACGACCACTGCGGTGGCCACCGAAACGGCGGCGGTCGAAATCGTCGAAACGGCCACGGTTCCCGACACGAGCGCCTCCTCGGTCGACAGCGCACCACTGACCGATACCACGACAGCGACCACGACGCAGGCGCCGCCCGTGCCCACGACTCCGAAGACGACTCCAAAGAGCACGAAAAAGCGAGAGAAACCGGTGGAGCCGCCACCCGTCGAACCGCAACCGAAGGCGCGGCCCGAGCCGGAGCCCGAGCCCGAGGTCAGCGAGGGAGACCTCGTTGCACCGGGTCCCGGCGTCGTCGACGCGAAGGTCATCGTCCAGCAGCCGCTGCGGCTTTCATTCAAGGACCGCGTGAAGCGAACGCGCGGCACCGCGTCCGTCAGCCTCATCGTCGGAATCAACGGCCTGCCGGAGGATCTCGAGATCCTGCAGTCGAGTGGAGACGATGCGATCGACGCCGCCGCGTTGAAAGCCGCCGGGGCAAGTCGATTCACACCGGCCACGAAGAACGGGGTTAAAGTACGGGTCCGCACCGTTCTCCAGTTCAGCAACGAGAAGCAGAACGCGGATCAGCAGTAACCCCGACTCTCCCCATGGACCGATACATCTGCATTCACGGCCACTTCTACCAGCCACCCCGCGAAAACCCATGGCTCGAGGAGATCGAGCTGCAGGACTCCGCCACCCCCTACCACGACTGGAACGAGCGGATCACCGCGGAGTGCTACGCGCCTAACGCATCGTCCCGGATCCTCGACGACGCGAACCGGATCGTCAAGATCGAGAACAACTACGCGCGCATCAGCTTCAACTTCGGTCCGACGCTGCTGTCGTGGCTCGAGCGCAAGTCGCGTGACGCGTACGCGGCGATCGTGGCCGCCGACGCGGCGAGCCGCGCGCAGTTCTCGGGCCATGGCTCCGCGATCGCGCAGGCCTACAACCACCTGATCATGCCGCTCGCGTCGAGGCGCGACAAGGAAACGCAGGTTCTCTGGGGCATCCGCGACTTCGAGCGCCGCTTCGGCCGCAAGCCCGAGGGGATGTGGCTGCCGGAGACGGCCGTCGATCTCGAATCGCTCGACATCCTCGCCGAGCACGGCATCCTCTTCACGATCCTCGCGCCCCACCAGGCGAAAAGCGTGCGCGCAATCGGCGAAACCGCCTGGAACGACGTGAGCGGCGCGCGGGTCGACCCGTCGATGCCCTACCGTCTCACGCTCGAGTCGGGGCGGACGATCGCGATCTTCTTCTACGACGGCCCGATCTCGCGCGGCGTCGCCTTCGAGCGGCTGCTGCACAAGGGCGAGTACCTCGCAGACCGTCTCGTCGGCGCCTTTTCCGCGACACGGAAGCGGCCGCAGCTCGTCCACATCGCCACCGATGGCGAGACCTACGGCCACCACCACTCGAAGGGCGACATGGCGCTCGCGTACGCGCTCGACTACATCGAGCGGCACGAGCTCGCGAGGCTGACGAACTACGGAGAGTTCCTCGAGCTCTCGCCTCCGACGCACGAGGTGCAGATCCACGAGGACACCGCCTGGAGCTGCCCGCACGGCGTCTCCCGCTGGCGCGCCGACTGCGGTTGCAACTCCGGAGCGCCCCAGGGCTGGAACCAGCAGTGGCGCGGGCCGCTGCGCGACGCGCTCGACTGGCTCCGCGACGAGGTCGCGCCGAGGTTCGAGAACGAAGGCCGCGAGCTCTTCGGACACCCGTGGCGCGCGCGCAACCACTACATCGACGTCATCCTCGAGCCCGGGGACGAGAGCGTCGATCACTTCCTCAGCCAGATCGGGCATCGCACCCTCGACTCCGCGCAGCGCGTCCGCGCGCTCCAGCTGCTCGAGCTTCAGCGCAACGCGATGCTCATGTACACGAGCTGCGGCTGGTTTTTCAACGACCTCTCCGGAATCGAGACGACGCAGATCCTCCGCTACGCGGGGCGCGTGCTGCAGCTGGCTAAACGATGCTTCGGCGTCGACTTCGAGCCCGAGTTTCTCGAGCGGCTCTCGAAGGCGAAGAGCAACCTAGCCGAACAGGGAACGGGGCGCGAGATCTACGAGCGCCACGTCCGTCCCGCGATCGTCGAGTTCGCGGGCGTCGCGGCCAACTACGCGATCGCGTCGCTCTTCGAGGCCTTCCCGTCACGCGGCCGCATCTATTGCTACGACGTCGAGCAGGAGGGGCTCGAGATCTTCGACGCCGGCTCGGCCAAGGTCTCCGCCGGCAAGCTGCGGATCCGCTCGCGCGTGACGCAGGAAGTCGAGCGCGTGATGTTCGGCGTGCTCTACCTCGGTGACGTGAAGCTGACCGGCGGGTCGCGCCCTCTCGAGTCGGACGAGCCTTACGAGGCGCTGCGCTCCGCGCTCGCCGATCCCGACCTTCGCAACGATTTCGCCGCGGTCGTCAGGCTGCTCGACCGCAGCTTCGCCTCCCTACCGTTCTCGATCCGGTCGCTCTTCCGCGACGAGCAGCGGAGCATTCTCTCGCTCATCTGGAACGCCGCGCTCGCCGAGGCAGAGGCTGCGTTCCGCGCCCTGCACGACCGCTACGTCCCGCTGGTGAAGCTGCACTCCGACCTGTCGGTCCCTCTGCCGAAAGTGCTTTCCGCCGCTGCCGAGGCCGACCTCAACCTGCGCCTTCGTCGCGCCCTGGAGCGCGACGATGTATCGCAGCCGCTCGTCGCGAGCCTGATCGCGCAGGCGCGCAGCGAGCAGGTTACGCTCGACCACGCGTCGCTCGCGTACGCGCTCAAGCGCACGCTCGACCGCGTCGTCGCGACCTTCGCCGCGTCACCCCGCGAAGTCGCCTCGCTCGAGACACTCCACGCCGCCGTCGCGCTCGCCCGCTCGCTTCCGTTCGAGATCGATCTCGGGAAGGCGCAGAACGTCTACTACGGGATGCTCGGACGGGCGCGCGAGCGGACTCACGGCAACGGCGAGGGACACGAGCGATGGATCGAGCTCTTCCGGTCGCTCGGCACGATGCTTTCGATGCAGCAGGGACTCGTCGATGCCGCGCTTTCGCCCCTGCCGGCGCCGGCGGCGAAGTAGCCGCCCCGCGACCTCAGTGCAGGAACATCGGAAGCCCGAGGACGTTCGAGAGCTTCGGACGGTAGGTGCCTGAATCGTAGAACTTCGCTACGTCGACGCGCTTCTTCCCCTGCCCGGTGATCGCGAGCGGGACCGCGGTATACCGCCCGCCGTTCATCGCGACCAGCTTTCCGAAGTCCCCCGCGTGCGCAAGGTCGGCCGCCAGCACCCCGTAGGTGTTCGCCACGAGCTGGTCGACCGAGTCGGGAGCGCCCGAACGCATCAGGTAGGCGATGCGCTGGTAGATCAGCCGCTCCCCGGTGCGCTGCTCGAAGTAGTCGGAGATCTCCTGGCCGATTCCGCCTAACGTCGGGTTGCCGAAATCGTCGACGCGGCCAAATCCCGTCGGCCGTCCGCCGATCGGCCATGCGCCTTCGGACACCGCCAGCACCGCGAAGCCGCTCGTGTTGTCCATCCGGTCGCGCGCGAGAAGATCGAACAGGAGATTCCAGTCGAACGGCACCTCGGCGATGAGCGCGCGATCGGTGCCGGCGAGATACGACGCGAGAAGGCTCGTCTCCCCCGAGTAGCGCCCGAAGAGCTCACAAATCAGAAAGCGCTCGTGCGACTCGGCCGAGCTCTTCAGGTCCTGAATGAACTGCACCGCGCGGGTAACCGAGGTGGAGAAGCCGAGACAGTAGTCGGTGCCGAAGACGTCGTTGTCCATCGTCTTGGGCATCGCGACGAGAGGCACTCCCTCGTCCGCGAGCCGCCTCGCGAATGACAACGTTCCGTCGCCACCGATCGCGATCAGCCCGTCGAGCTCAAGCATCTCGATCGCGCGGATCGCCGCTGCCGTGAGATCGATCGTCCCCTTCTCTCCCGGCGTTCCTTCGCCGGCGAGATGCTCGGGAACCCGCCCAGGCTTTACGATCGACGGGTTCACACGCGAGGTGTGGAGCACGGTGCCGAGCGACCGGTCGATGTTTCTCGTGAGCTGCACGTTGAGCGGCGCGACCCAGCGGCGGCGAGCCACCTCATCGTCGCCGGCCGTGACGTTGATGAGCGCGGCCCAGCCTCGCCGGAGCCCGACGGCCTCGTGCCCATGCAGATCGAGCCGATTCACGATCGACTTGATCGCGGAGTTCACGCCCGGCACATCACCTCCGCCGGTGAGGATTCCGATCCGCTTCTTCGCCATTTCGGGATGCCGCGCGATGCGCGGCGAAGCGGTATTGTACCGGAATCCGCGCTGCCGTCCGGCGAGCCGAAGCCTTGCGCGCCGCTGGCCACTCGCACAGAATTCGATCGATGTCCGCGGGAGGCGTGCGATGAATCCAAGAAAGTCCGGAGTCCTCCTTCACCCGACGTCGCTACCAGGGCCGTGGGGAATCGGAGACCTCGGCGAAGAAGCGATGGCCTTTCTCCGCTGGCTCGAGCTCGCCGGCCAGACCCTCTGGCAGATTCTTCCGCTCGGGCCCACCGGCATGGGCAACTCTCCCTACGGCGCGCTTTCGGCCTTTGCGGGAAACCCGAACCTGATCTCGCCGCAGCGAATGGTCGAGGAAGGCCTTCTCTCCGCTTCCGACGTCGAGAAGCCGCCACACCTGCCGGGCGACCATGTCGATTTCGGCCGCGCAATCGCGGAGAAGGAGCGGCTGCTCCATCTCGCGTGGCAGCGATTCCGCGAGTACGGCGACGCCTCGCTACGCCAGGATTTCGATTCGTTTCGCGCAGCGGAAGCTCACTGGCTCGACGACTGGACGCTGTTCCGCGCGCTGAAGAACCGCTTCGACGGACGGGAGTGGGCGGCCTGGGACAACGACCTCGCGATGCGCGTCCCCGCGGCGCTCGAACGCGCGCGAACGGAGCTCGCGGACGAGATCGCCTTCGGGGCGTTCGCTCAGTGGCTCTTCTTCCGGCAATGGACGAGGATCCGCCAGGATGCGAACGCGAAGGGAATCGCCGTCGTCGGCGACGTTCCGATCTACGTCGCGTACGACAGCGCCGACGTCTGGGCAAACCGTCATCTCTTCTATCTCGACGACGCCGGGCGGCCGACGGTCGTCGCAGGCGTGCCCCCCGACTACTTCAGCGCGACCGGCCAGCTCTGGGGCAACCCGCTCTATCGCTGGAGTCAGTTGAAACACGACGGCTACGCCTGGTGGATCGCCCGCGTGAAGGCGAACCTCAAGATGGCCGACTACATCCGCCTCGACCACTTTCGCGGCTTTGCCGGCTACTGGGAGGTGCGCGCCGGCGAGCAGACGGCCATCAACGGCCGCTGGCGTCGCGGGCCAGGCAAACCGCTCTTCGACGCGATCCGCAATGCGCTCGGCGACCTGCCATTGATCGCAGAGGATCTCGGCGTCATCACAGCAGACGTGGAGAAGCTCCGCCACCAGCTGCATCTGCCCGGGATGAGAATCCTGCAGTTCGCGTTCGGCGACTTCGACAACCCGTACGCGCCGCACAACCACAGCGTCGACTCCATCGTCTACACGGGCACGCATGACAACGACACGACGCTTGGATGGTTCCGCTCGGCGCCCGACTGGGAGCGGCGGCGCGCACTCGACTACGTCGGCGGCGACGAACGTTCGTTCCACTGGTCGATGATCCGCGCCGCCATGAACTCGGTGGCCGCGTGGGCGATCGTCCCGGCGCAAGATCTGTTCGGCCTCGGCAGCGAGGGGCGCATGAACAGGCCGGGAGTCGCGAGCGGGAACTGGGGTTGGCGTGCGCACCACGACAATTTCAATGCCGAACTCGCGAAGCATCTCAGGTTCCACACGGAGCTGAGCGGCAGGCTCGCGACGCAGGGGGCGCGCGAACTGGAGCAGATCGCCGTCGTGGAAACCTCTCCGGGCACATAGGCGACCGTGGGAACGCTGGCCGAGAGATTTCGTCGTGCCGCGGCCCTCGGGCCACGCGACTGGTTCCTGATCGCCGAGGCGTGGATCGAGCTTGCGCGCGCAGGCGCTGCACTTCGCTTCAATCCGGCGAGAGCCGTTCGCGGCGTCCTCGACCAGCGGCCCGCGACTCAGTCCAGCGAGCACGACCTGCCGCCCCAACTCCTCGAGATGTTTCTCATCGCAGCGCGTTACAACGTATTCAACGTCAGCTGCCTTCCGAAAGCGCTCGCCCTCAAACGGATGCTCGAGAGACGCCGGTTCTCGCCGGCGCTCCGCATCGGCGCACGCACGGAGGCGGGAACGCTGATGGGCCACGCCTGGATCGAGATCGACGACGTGCCCTTCAACGACTCCGCCGACGTCGCCGTCCGCTATCCTCCGCTCGAGATCGGTGAGGCTGGACTGGCGACCTGGACGTCGCAGTAGGGGGCGGGGGTAGTGGTTAGTTGTCAGTCGTGAAGGGAAAGGCGAGAGGCGACAAGCAGGCATGTGGAGTGAGAAAGCGCAGTTTTCGCGGCGGCGCGAAGCGCCGCGTCTGGCGCAGCGCCTAACAACCAACGACTAACACCTTCCGGAGCCCCATGAGCACCAGCGAGTTAATGCCTGCCGACGATGCGATCGCCACGTTCGTTTACTCTCTTGCGCACTGCCGCATGCCGTCCAATGCTCACAACCAGTACGCCGGTCGATCTCGCGGCGCTTCGATTCGCCGCGAGAATCTCGCGCTCTATCTGTCGCAGATGATGCAGCGCAGGCCGGAGATGCTGCTCGTCGGCGAAGCTCCGAGCCATCGCGGCTGCCGCCTCACTGGCATTCCATTCATGAGCGAGACGATCATGCTCCGCGGCGTCGCGCGGGCGGAGCTCTTCGGCCCCTCGCACGGCTACGGCAAGGCGACCACGGGAGCGGGACTCTCCACCGAGGCGAGCGCAACGATGGTCTGGGAGACGATCGGCCCGATCAGGCCTACGCCGCTTCTCTGGAACGCCTTTCCGTTTCACCCTCATCGCCCGGACGACCCGCGCTCGAACCGCCCCCCGACAGCGCTCGAGCTGGAGATCGGGAAGCAATTCGTCGTCGAGCTCGTCTCGCTATTCAGGATCGACGTGGTCGTCGCTGTGGGAAACAGAGCGCGCGATTCGCTGACCTCGCTCCGTATCGAGCACGCGCACGTGCGCCATCCGTCGATGGGCGGAAAGCGGGAGTTCGCTGCCGGGATCGCCCGACTGTGCAAGAATTCATGACACAGCCCTGCTGGAGGACAACCATGAGATCGCTGCTTCGGGGACTTTCGCTGCTGACGCTTCTGCTCGCCGTCGGTTCGGGGTGCGCGAGCACCGCTGGCCAGACGACGGAGCCGAAGACTCTCGGGCCGGTCGAGGTCTCGCTCTCCACGACCAACGACGTCTCGCGGTTCAGCCTGGGCGAGTACAAGTACAAGGTCCACCTCCAGAAGATCACCGACTCGCGCTGCCCGGCGAACGCGAAGTGCATCTGGTCGGGAGAGCTCGCGGCCGAGCTCGACGTCGATCGCGAGGTAAACGGGAAGAAGGATTCGAAGGCCTTCACTCTCGGCCAGGAGACGATGCCAACACTCACGGCCCTCGGCGCGACGTTCGAGCTCATGCGGATCAGCGAGACGACGCTCGAGTTCCGCATGACCCTCGAGCCTCGCCTCAAGTAATGCATGGGGCGGTTCGGCTCGTCCGATCGTCCCGTTCGTGCGATCATCCCCCTGCATGTTCGAGCTCCTCCGCTGGGTTCCCAAAGCGCACCTGAGTCACGCAGCCGGCTGGCTGATGCACAAGCAGCTCCCCGGGCCGCTCGCCCGGTGGAGCGTGCGGACGTTCGCATCGAGATTCGGGATCGACGTCGACGCGGCGTCGCGCCCGATCGAGAGCTACGCGAGCATCGGGGAGTTCTTCACCCGCGACCTCAAGCCGGGCCTGCGTCCGGTCGAAGGCGATTTCGTCAGCCCGGTCGACGCTCTCCTGCGCAACTTCGGCACGGTCGAGAACGGCCGCATCGAGCAGGTGAAGGGGCGCGACTACTCGCTGCGCCAGTTCCTCGGCGGGGACGGGATCGCAGACTCGTTCGACGGCGGCACCTTCTTCAACTTCTACCTCTCGCCGCGCGACTACCATCACATCCACGCCCCCGTGGCCGGCGACGTCGTGCGGAGCGTCGTCATCCCCGGCTGGCTCTGGCCCGTCAACGACTGGTCGATCGCCAACATCGACGAGCTCTTCGCGGTCAACGAGAGAGTCGTCACGTATCTCAAGAGCCGCTTCGGGCTCGTCGCGGTCGTAATGATCGGCGCGACGAATGTCGGCAGGATGACCGTCACCTACGACAACTTCGTCACGAACTCACGCCCCCGGAACACGGAAACGCGATGGATGGACTACCCGTCGCCGACGAGGCTCCGCGCGGGAGACCGGTTAGGCACGTTCCACATGGGCTCGAGCGTCGTCGTGCTCGTACGGAAGGAAATCATCCCGCCCGACCGGATCGCGGTGAGCGCGCCGTCGCCGGTGCTCTATGGCAGCAGTCTGCTGAGGGACTGAGAACGGGCGGCTCGCCCGCGGAGTCATCATCCCGAGAAGCGACCCCGCGAGGCGGGGAGGCGACGAGGGATCTCGCAGGCTGGTACAGACGCGCAACGGGCGAGACACTCCAAGCTGACGACATCATCTGTACCAGCCGGCGAGGTCCCTCCTCCCTCTCCCGCTTCGCGGGATCGGTCGTCGGGACGACAAGCCTACTTGTGCCGCTCGAACGCGAGCGCGACGATCGAAGGATCGAGCGTGCGGTCGAGGTACTCCCACACGGCAATCTGGTCGAGCTTCCCAGTGATCGGCCCGGTCCGCGCCCGGATGTCCTCCATCGTCACCGTGCGTGCAGCGAGATCGTGCCAGTAGCGGGAATCTTCGCTCGGAATCGCGAGAAGCGCCCTGACCGACTGCACGAGCTGGAAGTACTCCGAGCCGGGAATCGAGTCCTCGACCGTGTCGACCTCGACCGCGGGTCCCACCTGCTCGGCCCGCGCGATCTTGAGCTTCAGCTTCAGCGAGCTCGTGTCCTTGACTGCGTGCTTGAGCTCGGTCAGCTGGCCGATCGCGAGCCTCAGCAACTCGGGGCGCTCGGTGATGCGAAGGCCCGCGTGGTAGTGGAACTCGTCGGGCCCCCAGAGCGCCCATAGGCGGCACCAGACGACCTCCGCCTTCGCGCGCACCTCGAACGTCGACTTCGGAATCGGGAAACGGAAGATCCCGCTCGTGCCCGCTTCGATCGGCCGCGGCGTCTCGACGCGCGCTCCCTTGCTGGCAAGGTCGAGGATGCGAACGACGCCCACATGCTCCAACTCCCCGTCGAGCCCCTGATCGACGAGGAACCGGTCCGAGAAACGGCGCTCTCTGACCCGGTGGCTCCTCCCGCTCTTCGTGAGGCGGTCGACGACGCGCTCGATGAGATGCCTGTCGGCATGGAACCGCACACCCGACACGTGCCGCTCGTTGAGGTCGGCCGAAAGCGACGCCTGGGTCCAGACGACCTCGCACTCGAGCACGATCGGAGCCGACTCTCCCTCGAGGCGGAAGCGGAGCATCGCCTTGCGTCCCGACTCCACCGGCTCGCCATGGCGAAGGCGCACACCGCTCACCGAGATGTCGCCGATGACGACACGGTGTGAGCCGAACTCCGCTTCCAGAGGGGGGAGGAGAAGGAATCTCTCGGCCCTCTGGTGAAACGGCGGAGGTGCCATCTTGTCAGGCATTGCTCGTTCCCATGGCAGCTCCGGGAGGCGCCGCACGCGCGTGGCGGGAAAGCCGCCGGCGCGAGTCGTTTCTCGCTTCGCGTCTGGATCGAGCTCGAATTGTAGTACGACACGCCTCACGCGGGGTGACCCCGCTCACCATTCCGGCGATAGAATCACCCTGACACCGAAAGGGGGTCATCCGTGGAAGGTATTGGCTGCTTCGCGATCGCGGGAGCCGTTCTCGTGATCTATCTCATCAGCTCGATCAAGATCCTCGCCGAATACGAGCGAGGCGTCATCTTCCGGCTGGGCCGTCTGCTTCACAACGCGAAAGGCCCGGGACTCGTCTTCGTCTTCCGCCCGATCGACCGAATGGTCCGCATCTCGCTGCGGCAGGAAGCGTTCGAGGTTCCGCCGCAGGACATCATCACGCGCGACAACGTGACGCTGAAGGTCAACGCCGTCATCTTCCTGCGCGTCATCGACTCGAACAAGGCGGTCGTCGAGGTCTCGAACTACGTCTACCAGACCTCGCAATTCGCGCAGACGACGCTCCGCTCGGTGCTGGGCGAAGTCGAGCTCGACGAGCTGCTGTCGAAGCGCGAGAAGCTCAACATCAGGATCCAGGAGATCCTCGACGCGCACACCGCGCCGTGGGGCGTGAAGGTGATCAACGTCGAGGTCAAGCAGGTCGATCTGCCTGAGTCGATGCTCCGCGCCATGGCCAAGCAGGCCGAGGCCGAGCGCGAGAAGCGGTCGAAGATCATCCACGCAGAGGGTGAGTTCAACGCCTCTCAGAAACTCGCGGACGCGGCGAAGATTCTCGCGACCGAACCGGTCACCCTGCAGCTCCGATATCTGCAGACGCTCACCGAGATCGGCGTCGAGAAGAACACCACGATCGTCTTCCCGCTCCCGGTCGACATCCTCGTCGGGCTCCAGAAATGGAGCGAGGAGATGGTCAAATCGAGCAGCCCGAACGTCAGGCCGCCCGTGGCGCCACCGAAGCCGGAGTAATCAGCTCCGCTACCCGGCGGGCGGAGGAGAACCAGCGACCGGCCTCACGCCAAGCGTGAGGCCGTCGATGGACTCGACGCGCACCTCGTCGCCGACCGCGACGGGTGCCGTCGACACCGCGTTCCAGAGCTCGCCGTGGACGAAGATCCTGCCCGCGGGCGCGAGCGGCGTCTTCGCCACGCCGATCTCTCCGACGAGTCCCTCCTCGCCGGTTACGACCTTCCCCTTCATCGCGCGCATCGCGAGCGTCATCAGGAAGACCGCGATGACGCCGAACGGCAGGCTGATCGCCAGCGCGGTCAGCCACTGCACCCGCATCTCGGGAATCGGCCCGTCGACGAGCAGCACCGCGCCTAACGTCATGCAGACGACTCCGCCCGCGCCGAGAACCCCGTAGCTCGTGTACTTCGCCTCGAGCGCGAACAGGACGAAGGCGATGACGATCAGTGTCAGTGCCGCGAAGCGCGTCGGCAGCAGATTCAACGCGAACACCGCGAGCAGGATCATGATCAGCCCGACGACGCCCGGAAGAATCGCGCCCGGATGGTTGAATTCCGCCCAGAGCGCGAGCGCGCCGAGCGAGAGCAGAAGGAACGCGATGTTCGGGTCCATCATCCAGTTCATCACGCGTTGCCGCAGCGTCATCTCCCTCTCGCGCACCGTCTGGCCGGCGAGCTTGAGCACCAGCGTCTCGCCGCCGAACCGCTTGATCGTCCTTCCTTCGAGCTGCCGAAGCAGATCGGCCTCGTCCTTCGCGACGATGTCGATCAGCTTCTGGTCGAGCGCCTCCTGCTCGGTGAACGAGACCGACTCGCGCACCGCCTTCTCCGCGAGCTCGACGTTGCGTCCCCGCTTCGCGACGATCGACCGCATGAACGCCGCGGAGTCGTTCGTCATCTTCGCGTTCATGATCTCGTCGACCTTCTCCTGCCCGATCACCACCGGGTGCGCCGCACCGGTGTTCGTGCCGGGTGCCATCGCGGCGACATCAGCCGAAACGAGCAGAAAGAAACCGGCCGAGGCCGCGCGGCTCCCTCCGGGCGAGACGTAGACGATCACCGGCACCTTCGAGGCGACGATCTTCTCGATCATCTTCCGCATTGAAGTCTCGAGCCCGCCCGGAGTCCGCAGGACGATCAGCAGCGCACTGTCGCCTGCTGCCTCCGCTTCGCGTATCGCGCGGTCGACAACTTCCTCGGTGATCGGATGGATCACCCCGTCGATCGTGACTTTCAGAATGTCGGCCGAGACCGGCAGCGCAAGGACGAGTGCAAGGACGATGGCAACGAACCGGAGCGATCGCATCGGATTCCTCCCGAGGAGCGGCGGCCGGCGCATCGCGCACGGGCCGCTCTTCTCCTATTCTGCGACCTCCCGCCTCGGCTGGCTATTCTTCGTGCCGATACGTTGTTTCGTGCCGGCGCGGCGAGGATACTGGCAGGGCGCCCCCGCGACGCGATACCGACGATGGGAATCCCGATTCGATTCGAGAACGTGACTCACCGTTACGGCGAGAGCGAGGACGAGGGCGTAGGCGTCGTCGCGCTCGACGACGGTTCCCTCACGCTCGACGCCGGCTCGTTCACCGCGCTGATGGGGGCGTCCGGCAGCGGAAAATCGACGCTCCTGCACCTCGCCGGCGCAATCGACCGGGCGACCTCCGGCCGCATCTTTCTCGGTGACCTCGAGATCTCGAGCATGTCCGACGCCGCGCTCACGCTGGTCCGGCGCGAGCGCATCGGCTTCGTCTTCCAGTTCTTCAATCTCATCCCGACGCTGACCGTGCGGGAGAACGTGCGCTTCCCGCTCGATCTTCTCGGAACCGATTCGACGAACCGCGCCAGCAGAGTCGAGGAGGTGCTCGCTCGGGTCGGCCTCACTCCCCGCGCGAAGCACTACCCCGCCGAGCTCTCGGGCGGAGAGCTGCAGCGCGTCGCGATCGGCCGCGCGATCGTTCATCGCCCGCCACTGCTCCTCGCCGACGAGCCGACGGGGAATCTCGACAGCCGCACGGGCGAGACGATCCTCGAGCTGATCCGCGAGGTCCACGCGGCCGAGGGGCCGACGATCGTCATGGCGACTCACTCCGATCATGCGGCGTCGTTCGCGGCGTCGACGATCCGCGTGACCGACGGAAAGGTCGCGCGCGAGGCGCGAAGCCGGTGAGAGGCTTCGCCCGCGTCGTCCTTGCGCTCATCGTCCGCCCGCTTCTCCGCGAAACGCTCCGCGCGGCGCTCACCGTCGCAGGGATCGCCGTCGGCGTCGGCGTTCTCGTCGCGATCCAGCTCTCGAACAACAGCGCGATTCGCAGTTTCGAAGGATCGGTCGACGCGGTTGCGGGACGCGCGAACTGGCAGATCGTCGCAGAGGCCGCTCCGCTCGACGAGCAGTTGCTGCTGAAGCTGCAGCCGCTCTGGGACGCAGGCGGCCGCTTCGCCCCGGTGATCGACCTCGAAGGTACGTTCGAGCCGGCGGGCATTCCGATCCGCGTGCTCGGCGTCGACCTTCTCTCCGACCTGCACTTCCGCGACTACCGGTACGCGCGGATCGCGCGCGACGACGACGGGATGGGACGTTCCGCGGGAGTCAGCGATTCGGCCGCGTCGTTCTTCGGCCTCTTCGCTCCCGACTCGGTCGTCGTGCCTCAGTCGTTCGCGACCGAGCACCGGCTTGCAATCGGCAGCCCGCTCGACCTGGAGATTCTCGGGCGGCGAAGCCGCCTCGTCGTCCGCGGGATTCTCGAACCGACGGGACCGGCCACGGCATTCAACGGGAGCATCGCGATCGTCGACATCGCGACGGCGCAGCGCGCGTTCGACCTGCGCGGGAGTGTCACACGCGTCGACCTGCTCGTCCCCGACGACGACCCGAAAGCGCTCGCGGCGATCCGGAAGGTGCTTCCGACGCAGGCGCGGCTCGAGCGCCCGTCGCGCCGGAACGAGCGTGTCGACAAGATGCTCCGCGCATTTCGCGTGAACCTCTTCGCGCTCGCGGCGGTCGCACTCCTCGTCGGTGTCTTCCTCGTCTACAACACCGTGCTGATCTCGATCCTGCGCCGGCGCCGCGACATCGGCATCGTCCGCACGCTCGGTGCCTCGCGCGGGCAGCTGCTTGGTGCCTTCCTCGTCGAAGGGCTCGTTTTCGGCCTTACAGGGTCCGCGCTCGGCCTCGGCCTCGGCGTCGCGCTCGCGCGCGCGATCCTCGGCGCGATCGGAGCGACGGTCAACGCGCTCTACGTCGCCTCGGCGAGCGCTCCCGACGATGTCGCGCTCACGCCAGGTCTTGCCCTCGTGGCAATGGGCATTGGAACGCTCGCCTCCCTGGCCGCGTCGCTGCAGCCGGCAATCGAAGCTGCCAACACGCCGCCGCTCGCGCTCGTCCGCCCGGGACTGCACCAGCGCGTCACCGGCGCCGCGACGAAGAAGCTCGCGATTGCCGCGGTCGCGTGTTTCGTCTGCGCGGGACTCGCGACGCTGCTTCCGCCGGTCAGTGGAATCGCTGCGGGCGGGTATGCTGCCGTGCTTCTCGTCATCGCCGGAACGTCCCTGCTCTGTCCGTCTCTGCTCAGCGCACTTTCGAACGGCATGCGACCGTTGATGAAGCGGCTCTTCGGCGTATCGGGCGATCTAGCCGGAGCGTCGCTGCCGGCATCGCTGCGGCGCGTGGCCGTGGCGACGGCGGCGCTCTCGACGGCGATCGGCATGATGGTCGCCGTCGCCGTGATGGTCGGCAGCTTCCGCGAGACGGTCGACTCATGGGTCGCGCAGACGGTGAAGTCGGATCTCTGGCTGCGCCCCGCGCGCGGCCTCTCGAACGCACCGATCTCGGTCTTCCCTCCGGAGATCTCGGGCGTGCTGGACGAGATCGACGCGATCGCCGCCTACGACCGTTTTCGCGGAAGGGAGATCGTCTGGCGCGACACGAGCATCCTGGTCGGCAGCGGTGACTTTGCCACCGCGCTCGAGCGCTCCGACCTGCCGATGATCCGCCCGCGCTCGCAGGACCGTGCGCTGCGCGCCGCGATCGAACGCCGCGGCGTGCTCATTTCGGAGACTCTCGCCTACAAGTACGATCTCGATGTCGGCAAGACAATCGAGCTGCCTGCGGCATCAGGACTGCACGTCTTTCCGATCACGGGCATCTACCGCGACTATTCGAACGACCGCGGCGTCGTGGTGATGGATCGCGCTCTCTGGATCGAGCTCTTTCACGATGCGTCGATCAACACGGTCGCAGTCTTTCTCCGCGACGGCGTCGATCCGGAGGCCGCACGGCTCGAGATCGAGAAGCGTGTCGGAAGCAGGTTCCGGGTTTTCACCGTCACGAACAGGGCGATCAGGACCGAAGTACTCAGGATATTCGACCAGACGTTCATGGTGACGTGGGCGCTTCTCGGCGTCGCGCAGGTCGTCGCCGTGCTCGGAATCGTCAACACGCTCTCGGCGCTCATCATCGAGCGCGGCGCGGAAATCGCGCTGGTTCGCGTCATCGGAGTCTCGCGCAGGCAGATCACCGCGATGCTGACGCTCGAGTCGGCGATCGTCGGGCTCGCGTCGGGCGCTCTCGGCGTCGCGAGCGGATGGGCGCTCGCCCTCATCCTGATCTTCGTGATCAATCGCCAGTCGTTCGGCTGGACGATCGAGTTCGCGCCGCCGCTCGGCGTCGTCGCAGTCTCCGTCGCGATCACGTTCCTCGCAACGACGCTGGCAGGGCTGCTGCCGTCGAGGCTCGCGACTCGAGGGAGCCTCGTGCGAGCGTTGAAGAGCGAATGAGCGGGCGCGTTCCGCCGCCGTATAATCGACCCTCTCGAGTGGACATGAAGGCCGATACCCGGAACGCCGCATCAGCCGCTTCGTCGGAAGGGGTGGGTGGACTCCGCTTCCACGTCGCCGTGCAGCGAAGCCGCGCGATCATCTACGCGGCCACCTACCCCATCGGCCTCGGCGCGATCCTCACAGGCGTCATGCAGGCGAGCATCTGGAGCGGCAGCGCACTGATTGCCTGCGGCGTGGCGTCCGCGATCCTCTTCGAGCTCCTCTACCGGTCGGGCCGCGGAACGATCTTCGGAATCGAGCTCAGCATCGTCGGGCTCTTCATCGACACGGCGCTCGTGTCGTGGGGCGTGTATATCTCCGGCGGCTGGGCCAGCCCCTGGTATCTCTTCTTCCTCGCCAACGCCGCCGGGGCGGCGTTCGTGGGGGGACGGAACGCCGTTCTGATGACGGCGACGGCGAACGCCGTCGGCTACCTGACGGCCGTGATCCTCAGCGGCTCGGCGCGCCCGTTCGACAAGGGCTTCGTGACCGCCCTGTTCTATGTCGGCTTTCTCTACTTCGCGTCGTTCTTCTTCCTCCGCGGCGTCGCCAACCTGCGCGACAAGCGGATGCAGATCCGCCAGCTGCGCGACGAGGACCGCAGGCGCGTGGAGGAGCTGACGCGCCTAACCGAAGAGCTCGGCGTCAAGTCGCGCGAGCTGAGCGAAGCGAACCGGAAGATCCGGGAAGCCGACCGTCTCAAGAGCCAGTTCCTCGCCAACATGAGCCACGAGCTCCGCACCCCGATGAACGCGATCATCGGCTTCTCCGAGATTCTCGTCGAGCGCCTGTCCGGGCGCGTCGAGCCGAAGTACGAGAACTTCATGCAGCACATCCTCGCGTCGGGACAGCACCTGCTCGGAATCATCAATGACGTGCTCGACCTGTCGAAGGTCGAAGCGGGACGGATGGAGGTCTTTCCGGAGCAGTTTGCGCTGCAGGGAGCGGCCGAGGGCGTCTGCAGCGTGATGCGGGCGCAGGCGGCAAAGAGCGAGATCGACATCGTGCTCGACGTCGCCGAAGGGCTGCCGGCGATCGAGACTGATCTCGCCAAGTTCAAGCAGATTCTCTACAACCTCGTCTCGAACGCCGTGAAGTTCTCGCCGTCGAAGTCGAAGGTCACCGTCCGGGTCCGGCTCGACGTGGCGCCAGGCGCGGAGCAGGGCGACTACGTCAGCGTCGCGGTCATCGATCAGGGAATCGGAATCGCGCCGGAAAACCAGGAGGCGGTCTTCCAGGAGTTTCATCAACTCGATTCCGGATCGCGCAAGGAATTCGCGGGTACGGGGCTCGGGCTGGCGCTGGTGAAGCGATTTTGCGAGCTGCTCGGAGGAGCGATCTCGGTCGAGAGCGAGACCGGGCGCGGCTCGACGTTTACCTTCACGCTTCCGCTTCGGTACCGCGGGCCCGAGCCGGTGGACGAGCACCCGGCCGATGCGCCTTACGTTCCGAGCGATGCGCCGGGCGACCGCGTGCTCGTGATCGAGGACGACTCGGTCGCCTTTGCGTCGCTGGCGCGACACCTGGAGTCGGCCGGTTACGTCCCCGTGCGTGCACGCCACGGCGACGAGGCGCTCAAGCTGTCGAAGCTCGTCCGGCCTGTCGCGATCACGCTGGATCTCGTCCTTCCCGGCGTCGACGGCTGGGAAGTTCTCAAGCGGCTGAAGGCCGATGAGGCAACGCGCGAGATCCCGGTGGTCGTGATCTCGATGATCGACAACCGCGAGCTCGGGTTTGCGCTCGGAGCGCACGACTACTTCGTCAAGCCGGTCGATCGCCGCAGGCTGGTCGACCGGATACGTCAGGTTACGAGCCCCGTGAAAAAGCGGGGAAGGACGCGACTGCTCGTCATCGACGACGACAGCGCCTTCCGCGCGATGCTCGACGAGGAACTTCGGGAGCTCGGCTACGACATCCGATGGGCATCGTCCGGCGAGGAGGGTCTCGAAGCGGCCCGCGCCGACGTTCCCGACGTCGTCGTGCTCGATCTCGTGATGCCGGGGATGTCGGGATTCGAAGTGGCCGAGCGGCTCAAGCAGGACTCGGCGACGGAGAACATCCCGATTCTCGTGATGACCTCGAAGGATCTTTCGAGCAGCGATCGGTCGGTGCTCCAGTCGAAGATCGCGGCGCTCGTTCCGAAGGGGCGCTCGTCGGGAAGCCGGCTGATCACCGCGATCCAGCAGCTCGGTCGCTGATCGGCTTGTCGTATCCGGTCATCTCGACGTATCCCTCGCCGCGAACGAGAGTCCCGCCCGACCTTCCCGTCGCATCGACCGACCCTTCCCAGTAGGTCACCTGCGTCGACTTCGTGGTGACGAGCTCCTGATCCTTCATCAGCTCGCGCACGTCGAGCTCGATGTCGAACTTCGGGACGCGGACGCGCCATCCCATCGGATAGGTCGCGCCGCTTTTCGCGCTCTTCCAGCGTCCGCGTGGCGCGACGGAAAAATCGCCGCGCTCCAGGTGGATGACGCGGCCATCGGCCAGGACGATCGATCCCGACGAGGTCACGTCGGCTGTTCCGTCGCTCCTCCGAATGACATAGAGCATCAACTCGGTGTCGTTGTCGAACTGGAACGAGAACCAGTCCCAGCCCGACTGGTGCTCGCGGAGCATCGCGCTCCCGAATTCGTGATCCATCCACGCCTGGCCACGCACGGTCTCGCGGCGCCCTCCCGCGTCGACTGTCCCTTCGGCCGAAAGGCGCGTTATCGAATAGTAGTGCGACGCGTTTCCCTCTCCCGCCGCCTTCACACTGATTCCGTCGCGGCCGTGAATCGCGGGAGGCTTCTCGAGGCGGAGACGGAGATCGATCGCGTCGGCTCCTTCCCGTGCGAGGAGCCGCCACGATCCGTCAGCGGCCGCGGTCGCGGACCACCCCTCGTTGAAGACGTGAAGAAATCCCGCCTTCGCGCCGGCGAGGAACGGTGTGGATCGGTTCAGCTTCTCGTAGTAGCGGAACCGGCGTCCCCCGACATCAGTGATCGCGAAATGCGCGAGAGAAACGTTGCGGAGATCCCATGCGGTTGCCTCGCCGGCAGCCTGCGGGCCCGCCGCGCCGACGCGGAAGAAGGTCACCTCGAAGCCGTAGCGCCGGCCCGCCGCCGAGCGGAGGTGCCCCGTGAAGTACCACCACTCGGTGCGGAACTCATCGTGGGTCCCGTGGTCGCGCGGGAACTCGAAGACCCACCCTGGAACCGCGAGGCGGTAGCCGTCGGGCGTAGTCGGCTGCGCGGCAGCGGACGAGGCTGTGAGGCTCGCCACGATCGCAGCCAGCAGAACGATTCGCGCTCGCATCGGGTTCGCTCCCCACGGCGCCGGGGGGCCCGGGCGCTCGTACTATAATAGCGACTCCGATGGAGGATCGTCCGGTCAGCTCGCGCGCCCGCTTTGCCGACTTCAAGACGGAAGCGTCGACACCCGTCGACGTAGGCCAGCTCGCCTCGCTCGCGCAGCGCTACAGCGACCAGGGTATGTACGACGAGGCGATCCACCTCTTCGAGATGGCGTCGAAGCTCACCCCCGGCTCCATCACGATCAAGGTGAACCTGGCGCGAGCCTGCGACCTCAAGGCGGCCGCCGAAGCGTCCGCGCGCGAAGGAGCACGGCGCGACGTCGTGGCGGAGCGCTCCCGCGACGAGGCCGACGCATCGCAGTACTCAGGGCTCGCGCAGTACTACATCGCCAAGGACCAGACCGCAAAGGCGATCGAGCTGCTCGAGATCGCGAAGCTCAAGACGCCTAACAACTACCGCCCCTCGGAGATCCTCGCGCGCCTCTACTTCTCACAGGCGGAGTGGGACCTCGCCGCGGAGGAGATCCACACGGCACGGCGCCTCAATCCGTTCGGGCGCGAGCTCGCGGAGCTCAGCGGCCGGATCGAGTTCGAGCTCAAGAACTTTCAGGGCTCCCTCGACGATTTCGTCGACGCCTTTCTCCTCTCGACCGACCAGAAGGGAGAGGAGAGCGAACCGATCCGGAGGATGATCAACACGCTCAAGAAAATCCTCGGTCTCGACACCAGGAGCCTCAACGCGGTGATCAAGGGGCGCGTCGAGAACCTCCAGCTCGCCACCGAGCGCCTCGAGTTGAAGAAGGAGAACCTCTTCCGCCTCGAGAGCAAGAAAGAGATCAAGCGGATCAACGAGCGGATCACCCGCGACGCGGAGAAGCGCGAAAACCTGATTCACCTCTCGTCGGAGCTGCGCCGCCTCGGAGTGCTGCAGCACATGAAGGACGAGCAGATCTTCCGGCTGTCGAAGTTCGTGCGGGTCGAGAAGCTCCCGCAGGGAGAGCCGCTCTTCCACGAAAACGACCGCTCGATGGACTTCTACGTCGTCCGCGACGGAGCCATCGAGATCCGCAAGGACACGCCATTCGGCCCGCAGATCCTGGGAACCATCCGGGCGGACCAGATCGTCGGCGAGATGAATTTCATCGACAGGAGCGTCCGCTCGTCGGACGCAATCGCGATCGAGCCGACCGGTTGCTACACCTTCTCCTTCAGCGCGATCGACCAGGCGATGGAGAGCGACAAGGAGCTCGCCGTCGTCCTCCACTGGGCCTTCTGGCGTTCGCTGACCGAGAAGGTCCGCGACGCCAACGACCAGCTGAAGAGCTTCTTCCAGGAGGAGGCGAAGAAGGGATCGGGGCGCAAGAAGGCGGAAGCCGTGCGCGAGAGCGAGAAGGTCGAGGTCAAGTCGGAGGAGAAGGTCGACCTCTTCCGCGAGCGAGGGCTGTCGGCGGCCGAAATGAAGCTCCTCGCGACCTTCTCGGCCGAGGAGCGCTTCCGTGGAGGGTCGACGATCTTCCGCGAGGGCGACAGCGGCGACAAGCTCTACATCGTGCTCAACGGGCGCGTCAGGATCTCGAAGTTCATCCCGGGAGTCGGAGAAGAGGCGCTGGCGGTTCTCGATCGCGGCGACTTCTTCGGGGAGATGGCGCTGATCGACGATCACCCGCGATCGGCGGATGCGAAGGCTCACGAGACCGACGCCACCGTTCTCTCGATCGATCGCGCGACGCTCAACGAGATCCTCTCGATGGATCCGCACGCGTCGCTGCAGTTCCTCAACCTGCTCTGCAGAATGATCAGCCGCCGCCTGCGCGAGATCAACGACAAGATCGTGCAGTGGAAGTACATGTCCGGCGGGTTCTGACGCGGCGGCCGCCTAACCCATCACATCGTCGACGAGCTGCCCGAGGGTCCGATCGCCTGAAGCCGCGGCGAGCCCTTCGTCCAGCGCCGCGAGATGCGCGGCCACCGCGCGGTCGCCCGCTCCGGCAGCGCGGGGAAGCGAGAGGGGCACGCGGCGGCGCCCGCCTTCCTCCAGCACTTCGACGAGCTCGCGCAGCTTGACGGAGCCGGGATCGCACGCCGGAAGCCATCCTTCGTCATCGGCTCCGGCGCGCGCGACGAACCCGCTTCGCTCCAGGCGCTCGAGCAGCGCGCTGACCTGTTCCCGCGGCGCCGCCACGCGGCTCGACAGCGTCTCCACCCGCGGAGCCGGTTCGCGCCGCCTGTGTGCGAGACAGATCTCCACGAGTGCAAGAAGCCCGAAGTAGAGGTCGAACGGCGGCGTCTCCGCCGAGCCGTACGCCTCCGCGCGCACGATCTCCTCCAGGTTCTGGTGAACGTAGCTGACCTCGACTCCGAGCAGGATCACGAGCCACATTGCCTCGAGCGCGAACAGGAAGACGACGATCAGGCCGATCGTGCCGTAGATCAGGTCGAACGATCCGCGATAGAGCCATGCGACGTACATCGCGAGCAGCGAGCGGACGAGCTCGAGCGCGACGGTCGTCACTCCCGCGCCGATCGCCGCCGACCGGACCCGAACCTTCGTCGCCGGCACGAGCCAGAAGAGCATCGTGAACGCGAGGAAGAAGACGACGATCGGCATCGCCCATTCGACGAATGGATGCTGGAAGAACGGCCCGGCCCGCGAGCTCCGTTCGAACTGCGACGTCGCCGTGAACGACAGGCCGATCAGCAGCGGCCCCCAGAAGAAGAGCATCGTGAATGCGCGAAGCTTCTGCCTTACCGTCCGCGCCTTCTCGATCCTCCAGCTCATGTTGACGATCGTCTCGACCGTGCCGAAGAGCTTGAAGGCGATGAGAATGAAGATGACCATGCCTATGGTCGGGAGCGCCGTCGCGTTTTCCGTCGCACGAACCAGCTGCGCCGTGATCTGCGCCGACTGGTAGGGAACCACCACGTTGAGCAGGGTGTCGAGGTGCGTCCGCAAATCGGGAAACTCGCGCGCGAAGAAGACGCGCCCGACACCCCATAGCGCGACGGTCAGCGGAATCAACGAGAGGAGCGATGTGTACGCGAGCGCCGCAGCCCGCCCGTCCGCACCGGTCCGGAGAAAGCCGCGCACGACTTCACGCGCGAAGAGCAGCGCGACCCTGGCGCCGCCCGGCGAAAGCGGCGAAACGTCCGGTCCGCTCACCGGGGTGGATCGCACCGGGATCTCGGTTTCGGTCATCGCGGGGAGATCGCCTCCGCCAACTCCGTGCATAATCTGGAACACATGCCTGACAGGGTCATTATCCCAGAGGTTTTGCCTCCGGAGCGCCCTCTCTCAGCCGATCTCGAGGCGCTGAAGCGCGTCGCGCAGCTTCTCGACGAGGCGGTTGCGATTCCCGGCACCCGCCGGAGGATCGGCCTCGACGCGGCCTTCGGCGTCATTCCATGGCTCGGCGACATCGTCGGCGCGCTGATGTCGGCGTGGATTCTCGCCGGCGCGGTTCGCCATCGTGTACCCCGACGGAAACTCGGACGGATGGTGATGAACGTCCTCGTCGACCTCGTCCTCGGTTCGGTCCCGGTCGCCGGCGACCTGTTCGACGCTCTCTTTCCTCAGAACGTCAACAACGTGAAGCTGCTGCTCGACCATCGGGACGCATCGCGGCCGCCACGCTCGACGAAAGAGATCGCGCTGGCCGTGGCGGGCCTCGTCGCCATCCTCATGTTCGTCGGAATCGGCGCCATCGCGGCGGGCATGTGGGCGACGTGGCAGCTAATCGTCATGATCGCCCGCGCGATCGCATGACCACACGATCCGGCGTCAGCGCTTGCCGTACTGCTGCTCGTAGTAACGCTTGTACTCGGCGCTCTTTTCCTTGATCGCGCGCCACCACGCTTCGTTCGACTTGTACCACTCGACCGTGCGGACGATCGCTTCGTCGAAGGTCGCCTTCGTGCGGAACCCGAGCTTCTCAAGTTTCGTCGTGTCGAGCGAGTAGCGGCGATCGTGACCCTGGCGGTCAGCGACCGGCTTGATCAGGCTCTTCGTCTTGCCCGTGAGCTCGAGGATGCGGTGCGTGATCTCGACGTTCTCGATCTCGTTGCCGCCGCCGATGTTGTAGATCTCGCCCTTCTGCCCGTGCTCGATGAGAAAGTCGACCGCGGCGCAGTGATCGTCCACGAAGAGCCAGTCGCGCACGTTCTTGCCGTCGCCGTAAAGCGGCAACGGCTGGTCGTCGATCGCGTTCGTCACGAAGAGCGGAATCAGCTTTTCGGGATATTGGAACGGGCCGTAGTTATTCGACGCGCGGGTCACGACGACAGGAAGCCCGTAGGTCTCGGAGTAGGCGTAGGCCATCCGGTCGCCGCCGGCCTTCGAAGCGGAATACGGGTTGCGCGGGCTCAGCGGGTCGGTCTCGCGGAACGAGCCCGACTCGATCGATCCGTAGACTTCGTCGGTCGAGATCTGGACGAACTTCTTGAGGCGCGGCGCATGCTTGCGCGCCTCTTCGAGCAACACCAGCACGCCGTGAACGTCGGTCCGGATAAAGCTCCCGGCTTCCATCAGCGAGCGGTCGACGTGCGTTTCAGCGGCGAAGTTCACGACGACGTCGATCCCCTGCCCGTCGATTCCCTTGTACGCCTCTTCGACATCCGCGGCTTCGGAGATGTCGCCGTGCAGGAAGCGGTAGTTCGGCTTTCCCTCGAACTCGGCGAGATTCTCGCGAATCCCGGCGTAGGTCAGCTTGTCGAGGTTCACGACCTGGGCGTCGGAGCCGTACTTGTTGAAGATGTACCGGATGAAGTTCGAGCCGATGAAACCGGCTCCGCCCGTGACGAGATATTTCATGATCGTTTCCTGCTCGCGTCGAAATCGCCGGACGGTCCGATCGCGCAACTTCCGTGCGCCCAGACCGTGATTCCGGATTCAGGCCCCTCTAACCCCGCGCCCCGAGGGGCTATTTCTCGGCAATACGGCGCAAAAGGGCGTTTTGCTCCTCGAGTAGAGCGATGGTCTTCTGGTTCATCGCCTCCATCCGCGCCTGGGAGGATCGCGAGCCTCTCATCCAGATCCAGCAGAGCCAGCCGATCAAGAGCGTCGCGACGACGAGTATGACGAGAATCGGATCCACAGTTCGCCTCCCGGGCACAGCACGCCCCCGCCGCTTCTAACAGATCGACGGGAGCCGGAGCAAGCCCGGAGAGGCGCCGGACGGGCGATAATCTACGCAGAACCCATTTGGACGGAGACTGATGAACTTCATCGCCAAGAACTTCCTGCGTGGCCTCGCCATCGTGATTCCAACGGTCGTGACTGCTTACATCTTGTACCAGACCTTTCTCTGGATCGACCGGCTGATCCTCTTCCCGTTTCCCGGGCTCGGTGTCCTGGTGACGTTCGTCGCGATCGTGCTCATCGGGATCCTCGCGTCGAACTACGTCATCGCAAAGCTGCTCGCGATCCCCGAGGCGATCTTCAGCCGCGCTCCGTTGGTGAAGATCCTGTACTCGTCGATCAAGGACCTGATCGAGGCGTTTGTGGGCGATCGAAAGCGCTTCAACAACCCGGTGCTGGTCGTCCTCGGCAATTCGCCGCGCGTCGAGGCGCTTGGCTTCGTGACCGCCGAAGATCTCGGCGTGATCGGCGCCGAGGGCAGCGTCGCGGTCTATTTTCCCCAGGCCTACAACTTCGCGGGAAACCTTGTCATCGTCCCGCGAGAAAGCGTGCGCGCGGTCGACGGCGACCCGGGCCGCGTCATGGCCTTCATCGTCTCAGGCGGCGTTTCCGGGGGACTCGACGCCCAGGGCATCGCAAGTCAGCCACGAAGCTGACGCGCCCCCGTCTATGATGATTCCTGACCTGTCCCAAGGAGGCCCCCGCTGAAACGCCTGCTCATCGCCCCGCTGCTCCTGTTCGTCTCGTGTGCCACTTCGGTTCAGCAGCCGAGCTCGGGGATGACGACGTCGCCCCAATCGCGCGTAAACGACGAAGCGACGATCCTGCGGCTCGAAGATCGGCGCCAGCTCGATCGCTCGATCGTGAAGACGTGGTCGGTCGATCCCGATCCCGTCAGGCGCGCTCGAATCGCGCTCGCGCTCGGAAGAATCGGCACGGCAACGTTCGACGACGCGAATGGCAACGGCCGGCGCGACACGACGGAGACGATGGCCGGCGTACCGGAACTCATCGTGCTCGCATCGGACCAGGCGCCCGCCGTTCGCGGCGCCGCGGCGTTTGCTCTCGGCGAGATCGGCGACAGGACTTCGATCGACGCACTCTTCACCCTCGCCTCCGACTCCGATCCCGACGTAGCCGCAAACGCGACCGAGGGATTGTCGAAGATGGCTGTCATTGTCCCCTTCGCCCGATACCAGGCGCTCGCCTCGACCGAGTTCCCGCCGCAGGTGCGGGCCGTCGCGATCCGCTATCTCTTCCGTTTCGGGACGGACGAAGCGTCGGGGCTGGCCGCGATGCTCCTCGAAAGTCTCGAGCCTGCCATCCGGCTCGAAGCAACCTACACGCTCAGCAGACGGGCCTTTGCTCCGGCACGGAGAAAGCTGGAGGCATTGCTGCATGATGACGACCTCATCGTTCGCGCCTACGCCGCCCGCGCTCTCGGGGTTATCTCTTCGGATGAGTCGTTGCGTTCGCTCTCCGACGCGCTCAACGACAACGAAGCGTGGGTTCGCACGAACGCGGTGAGGTCGATCGGGCAACTGCTCGACAAGAAGCCCGGGTTGCTCACCTCGGAACTCGCCTCGGCGACTGCGCGTCAGCTCGCCGCGATGAGCGAGGACCTGGATGCCGGAACGCGCGCATCGACGATCGAGACGATGGGCCGCTTTGCCGCGGCCGACCCGGGTGTCAGAGCCGGGCTGCTCCACGCGCTTGCGGGAAGCGAGCCCTGGCTTCGCGAACGGGCCGCGCTCGCTCTCGCGAAAGCCGGTCTCGTCGATGCAAGCTCTCCCTTGATCGACGACTCGTCCCCGTGGGTGCGCGCGCGCGTCGTGGAAGGCACGTCCGCCCTCCCGCAGGGCGAGGCGATCCGCGCGCGCCTCGCGTCCAGCGCGGAACCGCTCGTGAGAGCGGCAGTGATCGGCGCGATTCCGGATGGCGCGACCGCCGCGGAGAAACAGATCATCGTCTCAGCACTCGAGGACAGGGACGTCGTCGTGCGTGCGACCGCGCTGGGAAGGCTCGGTGAGGAGCCTTTCCGTGAGCTCGTCACGGCGGAGCGTCTGAAGGCGATTCTCGATGCGTGCCGGACCGAAGCGATGAACGACGCGCGCGTCTCCGCGGTGGAGGCGCTTGCGGCGCGCGAGTTCCAGGGACGCGCCGTGTGGCTTGCATCCCTGATTGCCGCACCCGACCCGGTCGTTCGCCGCATCGCAGCGGAACGGCTCGAAGTGCTCGATGGAACGCGCCTCCAGTACACGCCCCTCCCGGTCGAGCGGCCGCTCTCCGAGTACGAGGCGATCGCCCGCTGGGCAGCCGTACCGCATTCGGCCACGATCCGGACGACGCAAGGCGACATCGACGTCGCGCTCTCTACGAGCGACGCGCCGCTGACGACCTGGAACTTCGCGAAGCTCGCGGAGAAGGGCTACTTCAACGCGACGACGTTCATGCGCGTCGTGCCGAATTTCGTTCTGCAGGGCGGCGATCCGCGGAACGACATGAGCGGCGGCCCCGGATACGCCATCCGGGATGAAATCAACCAGCAGCGATACATGCGAGGAACCGTCGGGATGGCTCTCTCGGGGCTCGACACCGGCGGCTCCCAGTTCTTCATCACCCACTCACCGCAACCCCACCTCGACGGCGGCTACACGGTCTTCGGACAGGTCGTCGGGGGAATGAGCGAGGTGGCGGATCGCGTGGAGCGCGGCGAGCGCGTCGAGACGGTTCTGATCGACGCGAAGAGGCTCGACGCTCCGAAGGCGGGCGTGCCGCGATGAGCCGGATCGTCGTGACGGGGCAGATCCCGAAAGCGGGAATCGCGATTCTCCGGAAAGAGGGCGAAGTGATCGTCGCGACCGCGTCCACGAGAGACGAGTCGGAGCTGATCGAGCTCCTGCGTGAAGCCGACGCGGCGGTGACGATGCTCTCCGACCCCGTCACGTCCAAAGTACTTCGCTCGTGCCCTAACCTGAAGATCGTCGCGAACTACGCGGTCGGAACGAACAACATCGACGTTGCAGCGGCGGCGCGGCGCGGAGTCTTCGTCACGAATACTCCCGGGGTTCTGACCGACGCCACGGCCGACCTGACGCTCGCGCTGATCCTCGCGGTGACGCGCCGTGTCGTCGAGGGGGACCGCTTCGTCCGCGCCGGGAGATTCGAAGGCTGGGAGCCGGGGTTGATGCTCGGCATCTCGCTGCAGGGAAAGCGGCTCGGCATTATCGGCATGGGACGGATCGGACAGGCAGTCGCCGCGCGGGCGATCGCTTTCGGCATGGAGGTCGTCTACCACACGAGAAGCTTCGAGCCGGCCGCGTCGCTCGAGCTCGGCGCCGCGCGCGTTCCGTTCGAGGAGCTGATGTCGACGAGTCACGTGGTCACGATCCACACGCCGCTCACCACCGAGACGAAAGGCATGATCGGCGACGCCGCCCTCGCGATGATGCGTCGGGGCAGCTTCCTCGTGAACACGTCGCGGGGCGCGGTGGTCGACGAGAACGCCCTGGCTCGCGCGCTGGAAACGGGCCATCTCAGGGGGGCCGCGCTCGACGTCTTCGAGCGGGAGCCGCTCGTGAACGCCAGACTTCTCCGCCTGCCTAACGTCGTCCTCGCGCCGCACATCGGGTCGGCAACCGACGAAACTCGAAATGAAATGGCTCGCAAGGTCGCGCGCGACGTCTGCCTCGCGCTGCGCGGCGAGACTCCGAAACACCTCGTTATCGGCTCCCGTCCATCGGGTGGCCGGAGGAGAAGACAGCAATGACGAATCTCGACCGGAGCAACGCGATCCTCGCCGTGATCGACGTGCAGGAGAGGCTGATGACGGTCATTCACGGCGCCCCGGAGGTCGACGCGAACGTCGCGCGGCTCATTCGCGGATGCAGTGTGCTCGGCGTGCCTGTCGTCGTCACCGAGCAGTACCCGAAGGGCATCGGCCCGACGACGGCGGCGGTTCGCGAAGCGATGTTCGAGGCAGGGGTCGGAGAGCCGCTGCAGAAGCTCTGCTTCTCGAGCTTCGGCTCGGACGAGTTCGCCGGCGCGCTGCGCCGCTCGGGAAGGAGGCAGGTCATCCTCTGCGGCGTCGAGGCGCACGTCTGCGTCTTTCAGACTTGCCGCGATCTTCTCGCCGATGGGTTCGAGGTCTTCGTCGCGGCGGACGCCACCTCGTCGCGGACGGAGCGCAACCACGAGCTCGCCATCAGGCGGATGACCTCCGACGGCGCGCGGCTGACCACGACGGAGATGGCACTGTTCGAGATGACGGTCGCATCGGGCACCGACGAGTTTCGCGCCATTTCGAAGCTCGTGAAATGAAACGGGCCCGCCTTGCGGCGGACCCGTGGGTGTTTCGTATCCGGAGTGCGGACTACTCGGCTTTCTTCTTCGCAGGCTTCTTGGCGGCCGGCTTCTTGTCGGCCTTCGGCGCGCCCGCGTCCTTCTTTTTCGGAGCGGCCTTCTTGGCCGGCTTCTTCTCATCGCCAGCTTCGGCCTTCTCGTCCGAAGCCGGAGCTTCGGCCTTCGGCTTCTTCGCCGCCTTCGCCGTCACCGGCGCGGCGGATTTCGCTTCGAGCTTGAAGTCGACGAACTCGAGGATCGCCATCTCGGCGCCGTCACCGCGACGGGGTCCGAGCTTGACGATGCGGGTGTATCCGCCCTGGCGATCGGCGAACCGCGGCGCGATCACTTCGAAAAGCTTCTTGAGAAGCTCGTCGCTGGCGATCTGCTTGCCGGCGACGCGGCGGTCGTGAAGGGATCCCTTCTTGCCGAGGGTCACTGCCTTCTCGGCGATGGGGCGAAGCTCCTTCGCTTTGATCAGAGTAGTGACGATGCGCTCGCTCTCGATGAGCGAAGAGAGCTGGTTCCGGAACAGCGCTTTTCGGTGGCTGCTGGTCCGTCCGAGCTTGCGATTACTCATTCCGTGTCTCATGGCTTTGGCTTCTCCTCAGTGGGCCCGGTCGACGGTCAGTCGGCCGAGTGAACCGGCTCGCCGCGCTTCTCGCCGCGGACCGACATGCCGAAGGACAGACCGAGCTGGCTCAGCACGTCCTTGATCTCGTCGAGCGACTTGCGACCGAAGTTCTTCGTCGAGAGCATTTCGCGCTCCGAACGCTGGACGAGATCGCCGAGCGTGCGGATGTTGGCGTTCTTCAGGCAGTTCGCGGAGCGGACCGACAGGTCGAGCTCCTCGATCGGCTTGGAGAGCATCTCCATGAGCTTCGGATCGACGTCCGGCTCGGCCGAGACTTCTTCGTCCGGCAGGGCCGTCTCGAACTCGCTGAAGATCGAGAGGTGATCGCCGATAAGGCCGCTCGCGAGCGAGAGAGCTTCCTGCGGCGCGACCGCGCCATTGGTCCAGATCTCGAGAACGAGGCGATCGTAGTCAGTCACGTTGCCGACGCGTGCACCCTCGATGTGGTAGTTCACGCGACGCACCGGCGAGTGGATCGAATCGACCGGGATGTAGCCGAGCGGAAGATCGGGATCGGCGTTCCTGTCGGCGGCGACGTATCCCCGGCCGACCTTGACGCGGATCTCCATCTTGAGCGAGCCCTCCTTCGAGAGCGTTGCGATGTGAGCCTTCGGATCGAGGATCTCGACGTCGGCTTCGCGCTGGATATCACCGGCGGTGACGACGCCGGGGCCCTTCTTCTCGAGGAAGAGGGTCTTCGATCCGCGGCTGTGGATGCGGAATGGGATCTGCTTGAGGTTCAGGACGACGTCGGTCATGTCTTCGACCACGCCCTGGAGGGACGAGAACTCGTGAAGCACGTTCTCTACACGGACCGCGGTGACCGCGGCGCCCTCGATCGATGAAAGCAGCACGCGACGCAGCGCATTGCCGATCGTCGTGCCGAAACCGCGCTCGAAAGGCTGAGCGACGAACCTGCCATAGTGCGGCGTCAGGGTCTCGACGTCATGCTCGAGCTTTTTGGGTTTCTGGAAATCTGACCACATAAGGACGGCCTCCTCGACATTCGTTGGGTGGCCCGCACAGGGCGCCGGCTACGGGCCGGCACGCTGAAGAGCTGTTGTACCGGGCGATTACTTCGAGTAGAGCTCGACGATGAGCTGTTCCTGGATCGGAAGCCGCACGTCTTCGCGCTTCGGAAGATCGCGCACGACTCCGCGGAACTGCTCGGGCTGCAGTTCGAGCCAGGCAGGAAGGCCGCGACCGCTTGCCGTCTCGATCGCGAGACGGATCTGGTCGTTCTTGCGGCTCTTCTCGCGGACCTGAACGGCGTCGTTCTTACGTGCCTGGTACGAGGGGATGTTGAGCTTGCGCCCGTTGACCTCGATGTGGCCGTGGCGCACGAGCTGCCTGGCCTGTGCGCGCGACGAAGCGAACCCGAGGGCGTACACGACGTTGTCGAGACGCAGCTCGAGCTGCCTGAGAAGGTTTTCACCGGTGATCCCGCGCGCCTGGTCCGCACGCTTGAAATAGAGTCGGAACTGCTTCTCGAGAAGGCCGTAGATGCGCTTGACCTTCTGCTTTTCGCGGAGCTGCAGGCCGTAGCCGAGCACCTTGGAGCGACGACGGCCATGCTGGCCGGGAGCGTACGCGCGCCGTTCGATTGCGCACTTGTCCTTGAAGCAGCGGTCGCCCTTGAGGAAGAGCTTGAGCCCTTCGCGGCGGCAAAGTCTGCAGACGGGATCCGTATAACGAGCCACTTTAACTACCTCCTGATCGTTCGTGTCTGTCGGTCCATGGTGGCCGGAAGCTACCGACTCACCGTTGTTTCAACCGGGAAAAATGAAAAAACGCACGGGCGAGAATCGCCACGGCGCCGCCGTGTCGACTCTCCCCGTGAAAACAAACTTGCAGTCGTCAGACGCGGCGCCGTTTCGGCGGCCGGCATCCGTTGTGCGGAATCGGAGTGACGTCCTTGATCGACTTGATATCGAGACCGCTGGCTGCGAGCGCACGGATCGCCGACTCACGCCCGGCGCCGGGACCCTTGACCCGGACGTCGACCGAGCGGACGCCATGCTCCACCGCCAGCTGCGCGGCGTTCTGCGCGGCCATCTGCGCGGCGAACGGCGTCCCCTTGCGCGAGCCCTTAAACCCGATCCGTCCCGCGCTCGACCACGAAAGGATGTTTCCCATCGGGTCGGTAATCGCGACGATCGTGTTGTTGAAGGACGCGGAAATTGCCGCCAGTCCGTGCGGGACGTTCTTCTTTTCCTTCTTCTTGCCGCCCGCGCGGCGTGTCGCGGCCCCGGTCTTCGGTGCTGGTTTTGCCATAGCTTCTAGTTCCTCGTGCTAACCCGAATTACTTCTTGGTCGCCTTCTTCTTGCCCGCGACGGCGCCCTTGCGGGGACCCTTGCGCGTGCGTGCGTTCGTGTGAGTGCGCTGGCCGTGGACCGGAAGGCCCCTGCGATGACGCACGCCGCGGTAGCAGCCGATCTCAACCAGCCGCTTGATGTCGAGCCCGACGTTCTTCCGGAGATCACCCTCCACGTCGCCCTGCTCGGTGATGATCTGCCGGATCTTGCGGACGTCGTCCTCCGTCAGATCCTTCACTCGCGTGTTCGGATCCACCGCAGCCTGCGAGAGGATCTTGTTCGATCGCGTGCGCCCGATCCCGAAAATATAGGTCAGGCCGATTTCCACGCGCTTGTTCAGGGGAAGGTCAATACCAGAAATACGTGCCACGAAAAATCCTCCGCTATGACTCGATGCTTGCGCTATGCGAAATCGTTAGCCCTGCCGCTGCTTGTGCTTGGGAACTTCGCAGATGATGCGAATGACTCCCTCGCGGCGAACGAGCTTGCACTTCGGGCAAATTCTCTTGACTGATGAACGAACCTTCATGACTTACCTCGGTTACTTGTATCGGTAAACGATTCTTCCTCGGGTCAGATCGTACGGCGAAAGCTCCACGAGCACCTTGTCCCCGGGAAGGATGCGGATGAAGTGCTTCCTCATCTTCCCCGAGATGTGAGCCAGGACCTTGTGCTTGTTCTCCAGCTCCACCTGAAACATCGCGTTCGGCAGGGTTTCGAGAACCGTTGCCATTACTTCAATCGCGTCTTCCTTCGCCATACCTCTCCAAAACTCTGACTACTTCAGCGCGTCCCGAGGGACGCGTCTTCCGCTCGCGGCAGGCCGAGAACTCTCGGCCCGTCAGCAGTGATTGCGATCGAGTGTTCGAAGTGCGCCGCGAGAGCGCCGTCGAGCGTTCGTGCCGTCCAACCATCCCGGTCGGTGCGCACGTCCTGAACCATCCCGTCGCGTGACTTGTCGAGCCTCTGCTGCAGCTTCTCGCCGATCGTGCAGACCATCGGCTCCACTGCGAGCACCATACCTTCCTTCAACTCCAGACCCCTGCCGCGCACGCCAAAGTTGTGCACCTGCGGCTCTTCGTGCATCCGGCGCCCGATTCCATGTCCCACAAAGTTACGGATGACGTGAAATCCGTTCGCCTCGGCATGTTCCTGAACCGCCGCCCCGATGTCGCCCAGCCGGTTGCCCGGCTTCATTTCGGCGATCGCGAGATCGAGGCACTCCTTCGTCGTCCGAACCAGCTTTTCGGCCTCCTCGCTCACTTCGCCGACCGCCACCGTAATGGCACCGTCACCGACGAAGCCGTCGAGGATCGCTCCGAAGTCGATTCCGACGATGTCGCCATCACGGAGTCGCTCGCGATTCGGGATTCCGTGCACGATCACGTCGTTCACGGACGTGCAGACGACAGCCGGATAAGGAGGCAACCCCATCGGGGCATACCCCTTGAACGGGCTCTTCGCTCCGCGCTTCGCAAGCTCCTCCTCGGCAACTGCATTGAGTTGAGCCGTCGTGGCTCCGGGCCGGATCATCTGACGCAGGATCTCGAGGATCTCCAGGACCACGCGGTTCGCGCGGTCCATGATCTCCAGCTCCTCAGCCGATTTGAGTACCGGTCCCCTCATGCGCCCAAGGATCGCATCACTCGTTCAAAGACCACGTCGACGGCAGCGTTGCCGTCAACTTCCTTAAGCTGACCTTTGGCCCGGTAGTACTCCGCAACCGGCGCCGTCTGCGCGTGGTACGCCGCAAGGCGCTTGACCACGGCAGTTTCATTATCGTCAGGTCGACCCACCAGAGCCGCCCCGCACTTGTCACACACTCCCTCCGCTCTGGGAGGAAGATTTTCGAGGTGGTAGACCGCCCCGCACGCCCCGCAAGACCGCCGGAGCGTGATGCGATTGACAATCAGGGCGTCCGGGACCAGCAACATGACAACCGAGAGGTCCCCTCCCCCATTCCCCCCGAGAATGGCGCCGAGTTTCTCGGCCTGAACCACCGTGCGAGGGAAGCCGTCGAGGAGAAACCCACCCTTCGCGTCGGGTTGGTTGAGCCGTTCCCGGATGATCCCGATCATCAGATCGTCCGGAACGAGTCCGCCGGCAGCCATGATCGGCTCAGCCTCGAGGCCGAGCGCGGTCTTGTTCCGCACCGCCTCGCGGAGGATATCCCCCGTCGAGATGTGCGGAATCGCGAAGCGGTCGGACACCTGCTTGGCCTGTGTCCCTTTACCGCTTCCTGGCGGACCGACGAGAATGACTCGCACGGGCTTAACCTTCCTGCGCTCAGCCGCGGCGACCGCGGAGGCGCGTTCCCTTCATGAAGCCGTCGTAATGCCGCATCACGAGCTGAGACTCGATCTGCTGAAGCGTATCCATCGCCACGCCGACGACGATCAGGAGCGACGTTCCACCGAAGTAGAACTGGAAGCCCATGCCCGCCGTGACCCAGGTCGGAAGCGCGCGGTCGAGCGAGCCGCCGATGAACGGCAGCTGCGCCACGTGAAATCCGGTGATCAGGAACTCGGGAAGCACGCAGACCGCGGCGAGGTAGAGCGACCCCACCGCCGTGATCCGGGTGAGAACCCGATCGATATAGTCGGCGGTCTTCTTTCCAGGGCGGATGCCCGGGATGAAGCCGCCGTACTTCCTCATGTTGTCCGACACGTCAACCGGATTGAAGACGATCGACGTGTAGAAGAACGAGAAGAAAACGATGCCGAGAACCTGGAGCACGTAGTAGAGCGGCTCGCCCATTCCGATCTGCTTGGCGATCGCCTGCGCCCAGGGCTGCTGGATCATCTGCGCGATCGTCTGCGGGAAGACCAGCACCGACGACGCGAAGATGACCGGGATGACGCCCGCCGTATTGACACGGAGCGGCAGGTACGTGCTCGAGCCGCCGTAGACCTTGCGGCCGACCACGCGCTTGGCGTACTGCACCGGGATGCGGCGCTGCGCCCGCTCCATGAATACCACGAACGCGACGACGCCTACCATGAAGACGGCGAGGATGACCACGGCGAAGATGTTTCGTTCGCCGGTTCGCAGGTCCTCGATCAGTCCGAGGGTCGCCTGCGGCAGTCCGACCACGATGCCGGCAAAAATGATCAGCGAGATGCCGTTGCCGATGCCGCGCTCGGAGATCTGCTCGCCGAGCCACATGACGAAAATCGTGCCGGCCGTCAACGTGAGAACCGTCATCAGAGGGAACCCGAGGCCCCAGAGAGAATCCTGCACCGCTACCGGAACGAGAGGGGCACCGCCCGGGGCAGCCTGCGAGCGGAGCCAGAAGGCCATGCCGAGCGACTGGATGATCGACAGAGCGATCGTGCCGTAGCGGGTGTACTGGTTGATCTTTCTCCGCCCGAGCTCACCTTCCTTCGAGAGCTTCTCGAGGTAAGGCCAGACGACGGTAAGGAGCTGGAGGATGATCGATGCCGAAATGTACGGCATGATCCCGAGCGCGAAGATCGACAGACGTCGCAGCGCGCCGCCGGAAAACAGGTTCAAGAACCCGAACACCCCGGTCTGCATGGCGCCGAAGAACTCATTCAGCGCCTGGGCGTCGATTCCCGGCGTCGGAACGTGCGAGCCGAGGCGATAGATCGCCAGCATCCCCAGCGTGAAGAGAATTCTCTTCCGCAGGTCGGGAATCGCGAAGATGTTCCGAAACGTGTCGACTACGTTCACTTGATCTCCTGGCAGGTACCGCCGGCTGCTTCGATCTTCGACTTGGCGCTATCGGAGAACTTATCGGCGTGAACGGTGAACTTCTTCTTGATGTCACCGTTGCCGAGAACCTTCACGCGCTTACGTCCGCGGATGAGGCCCGCCTTGCGGAGCGCGTCGTTGTCGACCGTGGCGCCGGCCTCGAACGCCTTCTCGAGATCGGCGACGTTGACGACCGAGTACTCGACCCGGAAGATGTTGGTGAATCCGCGCTTCGGCACGCGGCGGTGGAGCGGCATCTGGCCACCCTCGAAGCCGAGCATGCGCGAGTAACCGGAACGCGACTTCTGTCCCTTCTCTCCGCGGCTCGACATCTTTCCGTGGCCCGATCCCTGGCCGCGACCGACGCGCTTACGCGCGTGACGCGATCCCTTCTTCGGTTTCAGATTGTTCAGTTCCATAGTCGACCTCTCTCGTCGCTGGATGAGGGAACGGCGTGCCGTCCCCTTCTCGTCACTGCTCGATCACGCGCACCAGGTGCGGGATCTTGGCGATCATGCCGCGCGTCGACGGCGTGTCGATGCGCTCGGCGACCTGGTGCATCTTGTTCAGGCCGAGGGCCCGCAGCGTCTCGCGCATGTCGCGCGTGCAGCCGATGCCGCTGCCGATCTGCTGGATCTTGATCTTCTTCGCGCTGTCCTGCTTGCTCATCATTCAGCCTCGCTGGAGGAGTCGGCCGCCTCGGCCGCCTGGCCACGGAGCGCTTCGAACTGCGCGCGGCTCCGGAGCTGACGGAGCGCCTCGAAGGTCGCCTTGACCACATTGTGAGGATTCGCCGTGCCGAGCGACTTCGTCAGGATGTTCTGGATGCCCGCCGATTCGAGAATCGCGCGCACCGGACCACCGGCGATGACGCCCGTACCTTCGGAGGCCGGCTTGAGCAGTACGCGCCCTGCGCCGTAACGTCCGATCGTCGCGTGCGGGATCGTCGTGCCGTCGAGCGACACGGGGATCATATTGCGCTTGGCGATCTCGATTCCCTTCTTGATCGCGGCCGGAACTTCCTTGGCCTTACCCGAGCCGAAACCGACGCGGCCGTGACCGTCGCCCACGACGACGAGGGCGCTGAAACTGAAGTTCTTACCGCCTTTGACGACCTTCGTGACGCGGTTGATGTGAACGACCTTGTCGATCAGACCCGACTCGCTCCGTTCGGCATCACGACGATCCATTCCGCGGCTTGACTGACCTTGACGCACGTTGCCTCCGAATCCTTAACTCAGCCTGGCGTTGGCCAGACAGCTAGAAAACCAAACCCTTAGAACGCGCTGCTTCGGCGAGCGCCTTGATCTTGCCGTGGTACTGGTAGCCGCCTCGATCGAACACGACCTTCGTCAGCCCCTTTTCCTTCATTCGCTCGGCGATCAGCTCGCCGACGGCAGCCGCCGCCTTTGTGTTTGCGCCGCTCACCTTTCCACGCAGCCCCTTCTCGAGGCTCGACGCCGACGCGACCGTGGTTCCCGTCGCATCGTCGATCACCTGCACGTAGATGTACTTCAGGCTCTTGAACACCGCGAGGCGCGGACGCTCCGCGCTTCCCGAAACCTTGCCGCGGATTCGCTCGCGAATCCTCTCTCGTGCTTCAACTCTTGCCTTGGCGCGATCCATCTTCATGTCCTCCGGCCGACGCAAATAGCCGGCCTCGTCGTTTCAGCCGCGATTACTTCCCGGCCGCCTTGCCGGCCTTGCGGCGGATCACTTCTTCCATGTACTTGATGCCCTTGCCCTTGTAGGGATCGGGCTCGCGGAGCGATCGGATCTCGGCCGCGGTCTGCCCCACCTTCTGCTTGTCGACGCCGGTGATGTTCACCTGCACCTGGGCGCTGCTGCCGACCTTGGCCTTCTCGATCACGATGTCAATCCCTTCCGGGATCTTGAAGTTGATCGGATGCGAGTAACCGAGCTGGAAGACGACCTCGCGGCCCTTGACCTCGGCGCGGTAGCCAACGCCGATTACTTCGAGCTCGCGGCGGAACCCTTCCGACACGCCCTTGATCCCGTTTGCGAGAAGAGCGCGCACGAGCCCGTGATTGGCGCGCGACTGCCGCTCCTCGTCCTTGCGGGCGAGGGTGATCGTGCCGTTGTCGACGTCCATCGAGATTCCCTCGACGAGCGGCGTCTTGACCTGGCCTTTCGGCCCCTTGACGATGATCTCCGAGCCGTCGAGCCGGACTTCGACTCCCTTCGGCAGACTGATCGGCTTTTTACCTACGCGCGACATCGGTTCCTCCTACCAGACCTGGCAGAGCACTTCGCCGCCGATGCCGGTCTTCGCGGCCTCGTCGCCGGAGAGGACTCCGCGAGACGTCGAGACGATCGACAGACCGAGGCCGCCGAGCGGGCGGGGAATCTCGGTCTTGGCACGGTAGACCCGCCGACCCGGGCGCGAAATGCGCTCGATGCCGTGAATCGCGGGCTCGCCGTCCTGGGCGTACTTCAGGGAGATACGGATGACCCCCTGAAGGCCCTCGTCGACCTTCTTGTAATTGCTGATGAAGCCCTGCTCCTTGAGGATTCGGGCAATCTCGACCTTCAGGTTGGACGCGGGAACGTCCACGCGGTCGTGACGGGACTGGATCGCGTTTCGGATCCGGGAAAGCATGTCCGCAATGGGATCGGTCATCGACATCTCTCGTATTCCTCCGCCATGCTGCAGAGCAGCAGTGGCTCGTGTTTGCGTACTTACCAGCTCGCCTTCGTCACGCCCGGGAGATAGCCCTCGAGCGCCATCTTGCGGAAGCAGATCCTGCACAGCTGGAACTTGCGCAGGACTCCGCGCGGCCGACCGCACGTTTTGCAGCGGCGGACGGTCCGGGACGAGAACTTCGGCTGCCTCAGCGCCTTGACGATCATCGAAGTCTTAGCCATTTGATTCCTTGCTCCTCGCGACTCTCTTCAAATCAGCGGCCGATGAACGGCATGCCGAGCTCACGGAGGAGCGCGCGCGCCTGTTCGTCGTTCTTCGCCGTGGTGACGATGGTGATGTTCATTCCCTTCGACTTGTCGACCTTCGAGTAGTCGATCTCGGGGAAGATCAGGTGATCGCGGACGCCGAGCGTGTAGTTGCCACGACCGTCGAAGGCGCGGGTCGGCACGCCGCGGAAGTCACGGACGCGCGGGAGCGCGATGTTCATGAGCCGATCGAGGAACTCGTACATGCGCGCGCCGCGAAGCGTGACGCGGGCGCCGATGGCGACCCCTTCACGCAGCTTGAAGTTCGCGATCGACTTCTTCGCCTTCGTGACGACGGCGCGCTGGCCGGCGATCGACGTAAGCTCTTCGACGGCCACGTCGATGATCTTCGAGTTCGAGACGGCCTCGCCGAGGCCCATGTTGAGCACGATCTTCTCGATGCGCGGCACGGCCATCGGATTGGTGATCCCGAATTCCTTCCGGATCTTGTCCGCGACCTCTTTCGTATATACGTCCTTGAGTCTGGCCATTTCGTTTCCTCTTTGTCGATCCGCGAGTAGGATCAGTCGGCGCGCAGCGCGCCTCTATCTAGTTGCTGAACTCCGTCTTGCACTTGCGGCAGACCCGGACCGAGCCCTTCTCGGTCGGCTTGCGCCCGAGACGGGCAGGCTCCGAGCAGCTCGGGCAGATCACCTGGAGATTCGAGAGCTTGATCGGAGCCTCGCGCTCCAGAATTCCGCCCTTGATATTGCGCTGCGGGTTCGCCTTCGTGTGCTTCTTGATGAAGTTCACGCGCTCGACCACTGCCGCGCTCTTGGTCGGGATCACGCGCAGCACTTTGCCGCGTTTGCCGCGATCCTTGCCCGAGATCACGAGCACTTCGTCGTTCTTCTTGACGTGAACCTTCGAGGTCGTCGGGGTGTCTTTGAGTTTGGTCGTCTTATACATGGTTTACCTCAGATGACCTCGGGAGCGAGCGAGATGATCTTCATGAACTTCCGCTCGCGCAGCTCGCGCGCAACGGGGCCGAACACGCGTGTTCCGACCGGCTCGTTGTCGTCCTTGATCAGCACCGCGGCGTTGTCGTCGAACTTGATGTACGACCCGTCGCGACGGCGCGTCTCCTTGACCGTCCGGACGATGACCGCTTTCACGACCGCGCCCTTCTTGACCGTGCCGTCCGGAGCGGCCTCTTTGACCGACGCAGTGATGATGTCGCCGATCCGGGCGTATTTGCCCTTGGTCGATCCGCCGATCATCTTGATGCAGGCGATCTTCTTCGCGCCCGTGTTGTCGGCGACAGTGAGAATGGTACGCATCTGAATCATGGCTAGCTCCTCGCGACCCCGCTATCAGTCGATCCGCGGCCTAGTTGGCGCGCGTGATCACTTCTTTGACGTTCCAGCGCTTCCTCTTCGAAAGCGGGCGCGTCTCCTCGATCAGAACGCGGTCGCCCACGTTCACGTCGTTGTTCTCGCAGTGCGCCATGAACCTGCTCGTGCGCTTGACGTACTTCTGGTACATCCCGCTCATGACGGTGTTTTCCACCGACACGACTACGGACTTCTGCATCTTGTTCGACACGACCACCCCGGTCTTGGTCATGCGGCGGCCTGCGGGTTTGGTCTCGTTCGTTTCTGCGTTGTTCGCCATCGTCGCTTCTCTCTCTCAGCTACTTCGCGGACTTCTGCAGCTCGCGCTCGCGGAGGATCGTCTTGATGCGCGCAATGTCGCGGCGCACGTCCTTTGCCTTGGCCGACCCTTCCATGGAGCCGGTGGCCTTCTGGAACCGGAACTTGTACTGCTGCTGGACCAGGTCCCGCTCCATCGTGAGGAGCTCGGCATCGCTCTTGTCCTTCAGAACCACGCGCTTGCTCATGCTCCAATCTCCATCTCTTCGCGCGTCACGAACCGGGTCTTGATCGGCAGCTTGTGTGCCGCGAGCCGGAACGCCGCCTCGGCGATCTCCCGCGTCACGCCCTCCATCTCGTAGAGGATGCGCGCAGGCTTCACGACTACGACCCACTCCTCCGGGGGACCCTTGCCCTTGCCCATACGGGTCTCGAGAGGCTTCTTCGTGATCGGCTTGTCGGGGAAGACCCGAATCCAGATCTTTCCGCCGCGCTTGATATAGCGCGTCATCGCGATACGGGCAGCCTCGACCTGGCGGGCGGTGACCCAGCCGTCCTCGAGCGCCATCAGCCCGTAGTCGCCGAACGACACCTTCGCGCCGCGCGTCGCGAGGCCCGAGCGCCGTCCGCGCTGCTGCTTTCTGAACTTAACTTTCTTGGGCATCAACATGATGCGTTTCTCCTGACCGGGTCACCCGGGGAAAACCTAGTTCACGACCTTGCGGCGGCTTCGCGCCTTGGCCATCTCGCCCTTGAAGAGCCACACCTTGACTCCGATGACGCCGTACGTCGTGCGCGCCTGGGTCTCGCCGTAGTCGATGTCGGCCTTCAACGTGTGCAGCGGGAGGCGTCCATCCTGGTACCACTCGCTTCGCGCGATCTCGGCACCGTTGAGGCGACCGCTCACGCGAACCTTGATCCCCTTGCCGCCGAAGCGGAAGGTGCTCTCCATCGCCTTCTTCATGGCGCGACGGAAGGCGACGCGGCGCACGAGCTGGCCGGCGATGTTCTCGGCCACCAGCTGAGCGTCGAGCTCGGGACGGGTCACTTCCTGGATGTTGATGTAGACCTCGCCGTCCACCATCTTCTGGAGTTCGTCGCGAAGCTTGTCAACCTCCGCTCCCTTGCGCCCGATGATGATTCCGGGACGCGAGGTGTGGATGTTGATCCGCATCTTGTTCGCGGTGCGCTCGATGTCGATCTCCGACACGCCCGCATGCGACAGACGCTTCTTGAGGTCTTCGCGGAGCTTCAGATCGCGATGGAGCGTGGTCGCGTACGTGCGGCCCGCGAACCAGCGAGAATGCCACGTCTTGTTGAATCCGAGACGGAACCCGTAGGGATGAACCTTTTGACCCAAAGTCTGCCTCCGTTATTTCTCTGCCCGGGTGGACGTCTTCTTCGCGGCGGTAGCGCGCCCCTTGGCGGGAGCCTTCGACGCGCCCTTCGCAGGCGCCTTCGCGCCGCGCTTGGCAACGCCAGTGCGCTTGTTCACCGGGTCGACCTCGTCCGAAACGTGAATAGTCACGTGCGACTGCCGCTTGAGGATCCGGAACGCCCGGCCCATCGACGCGGGCTGAATCCGCTTTTCGGTGGGACCTTCGTTCACGTAGATCTTCGAGACGACGAGATCGTCGACGTTGGCCGCCGAATCCGAATTCTCGGCGTTCGCAACGGCGGAACGGAGGAGCTTTTCGAGATCCTTCGCCGCCAGCTTGTTCGTGAAACGCAGGATCTGGTACGCCTCTTCGACCCTGCGACCGCGGACCTGGTCCGCAATCAGGCGCACTTTCTGCGCCGACGCCTTGAGATATTTGAGTGTTGCTATCGCTTCCATCGCGTTCTCCAGTCGGTTCGAATCGTGCCGCTTACTTCGCAGGCGGCGCGGCCGCCGGCTTCACGGACTTTTCGACCTTCTTGCCGCTGTGTCCCTTGAACGTGCGCGTCAGCGCGAACTCGCCGAGCTTGTGGCCGACCATGTTCTCCGACACGTAGATCGGGATGAACTTGTTGCCGTTGTGCACGGCGACGGTGAGACCGACCATCTCGGGGATGACCGTCGACCGGCGCGACCAGGTCTTGATAACCTTCTTCTCGCGCTGGCGATTCATGTCCTCGACCTTCTTTGCGAGATGGCCGTCGACGAACGGGCCCTTCTTGATTGAACGTGCCATGTTTCTCGTGTCTCCCCGTTACTTGCTGCGACGCTTCACGATGAGGTGGTCAGTCGTCTTGTTGCGGCGCGTCTTGTAGCCCTTGGTCGGCTGGCCCCACGGCGACACCGGATGGCGTCCGCCCGAGGTTTTGCCTTCACCACCGCCGAGCGGATGGTCGACAGGGTTCATCGCGACGCCGCGGTTGTGCGGGCGCTTGCCAAGGTGGCGAGTGCGTCCAGCCTTGCCGACCTTCACGTTTTCGTGCTCGATGTTGCCAACCTGCCCGATCGTCGCGTAGCAACGAATGTGCACCTTGCGAATCTCGCCCGAGGGAAGGCGAAGCGTCGCCCACTCACCTTCGCGCGCCATCAGCTGCACCGCCGAACCGGCCGAGCGGGCCATCTGGCCGCCTTTGCCTTCCTTCAGCTCGACGTTGTGCACGACGGTACCGACCGGGATGTTCAGGAGCGGAAGCGCGTTGCCCACCACGATGTCGGCTTCGGGCCCGGACGTGATCGTCTGACCGACCGTGAGGCCGTTCGGTGCGATGATGTATCGCTTCTCGCCGTCCGCGTAGTTGATCAGGGCGATGCGCGCGCTGCGGTTCGGATCGTACTCGACGGTCGCAACCTTGCCCGGAATCCCGATCTTGTCGCGGCGGAAGTCGATCTGGCGATAGCGCTGCTTGTGACCGCCGCCGATGAAGCGCGACGTCACACGTCCGATGCTGTTGCGGCCACCGGTCTTCGGCTTGCCCTTCGTGAGCGCCTTGACCGGTTTCGACTTCGTCACCTCGTCGAAGGACGGGTGCGTCTGGAAGCGGATTCCAGGCGACGTCGGTTTGTACTTCTTGACAGGCATAATTTCCTCTTTTTCGCCTCGTTAGCGGCCGGCACGCCGGCCCCGTCCGGACTAGACGCCCTCGAAGAACTCCGGGGCCTTCTCTCCGGCCTTCAGGCGCACGTAAGCCTTGCGCCAGTCGGACCGGCGTCCGATGTTGCGGCCGAGCCTCTTGAGCTTGCCGCGCACGTTGAACAGCCGGACCTCTTCGACCTTCACGTTGAAGAGGGCCTCGACCGCCCGACGGACTTCGATCTTGTTCGCCTTCGCTGCAACTTCGAAGGCGATGATGTTACCCGTCTCCTTCTGAAGCGTGCTCTTCTCGGTGATCAGGGGGCGGATGATGATGCGGTAGTTCTCGAGATTCATCCCTGAAGCACCTCCAGGAGCTTCTGCAGCGATGCCTGGGTAATGACGATGTAGCGGTTGTTCACCACGTCGTAGACGTTCACGTGGAGCGGATCGCTCATCTGCAGCTTCGGGTTGTTCCGCGACGCGAGCTGAAGATTCACGTTCTCCGCCGAGTCGACCAGCAGCGCCTTGCCTTCGATTCCGAGGGCAGCGATGCGGTCAGCCAGAAGCTTGGTCTTCGGCTGGTCGAGCTCGAACGCGTCGACGACGAGCAGAAGCTTGTCGCGGAGCTTGCGGGAGAGGGCCGCCTTGAGCGCCGCCTTCTTCTCGCGGACGTTCATCTTGTACGAGTAGTCGCGAGGAACAGGCCCGAACACCGTGCCGCCGTGACGATGGATCGGCGGGCGGGCGCCACCCTGACGGGCGCGACCGGTTCCCTTCTGCTTGAAGGGCTTCTTACCCGATCCGGAGACTTCACTGCGGACCTTGGTCTTGTGCGTTCCGGCGCGGAGCGAGGCGCGATAGTTGCGCACCGCCTCGTGCACGAGGTGCTCCTTGAACGGATAGGCGAAAACCTCGCCCGGCAGGTCGACGGAGCCGACCTTCTGATTCTTCGAGTCTTTGACTTCAATTGTCGGCATGGCTACTCACCCCGCCTTCCGTTCTGAGCAAAGCTCAGAACGACGACCGAGTTCCGACCACCCGGGACAGCACCGCGGATGTAGATCAGATTGTTCTCGGGGTCGATCTTCGCGATGCGCAGATTCTTGACCGTGACCTGGCCGCCGCCCATGCGGCCGCCCATTCGCATTCCCTTCATGACGCGCGAAGGGAACGCCGAGGCGCCGATCGAGCCGGGAGCGCGATGGAACATCGAGCCATGCGACTCGCGACCACCGGCGAATCCATGGCGCTTGACGACGCCCTGGAATCCCTTGCCCTTCGAGCGCCCGACGACGTCGATCGAATCGCCGGCCTTGAAGATGTCGACCGCGATGCGGTCGCCCACGTTCGCCTCTCCGTCGTACGGGAACTCGACGAGAGTGCGGCACGGCTGAGCGCCCGCCTTCTCGAAGTGTCCGCGCATCGGCGAAGTCAGCGCCCTGTGCGACATCTTCTCGACCAGGCCGACTTGAACGGCATCGTAGCCATCCTTCTCGGCCGTCTTCTTCTGCAGGACAAGACACGGTCCGGCCTGGATCACCGTCACGGGGACGATCGAACCGTCCTCCGCGAAGACCTGTGTCATGCCGACCTTCTTGCCAATCAGTCCATGAATCATTCGTTCACCTCGGAGCCTGAGGGCTCACGGAGTTCCGAGCGCCTGGGCGCTGCGACTTGCTCCGGTCTCACGGCCATCCTCGTTACTTTCCGAAAGCCTTGATCTCCACATCGACACCTGCGGGGAGCTCCAACTTCATGAGCGCGTCGACCGTCTGGGTCGTCGGCTCGAGAATGTCGAGCAACCGCTTGTGCGTGCGCATCTCGAACTGCTCGCGCGACTTCTTGTCGACGTGCGGACTGCGGAGGACCGTGTACCTCGAAATCTGCGTCGGCAGAGGAATCGGGCCCGCCACCTTCGCGCCCGTCCGCTTGGCGGTGTCGACGATTTCCGTCGTCGACTGATCGAGCACGCGATAGTCGTAAGCCTTCAGTCGAATGCGAATTTTCTCGTTCATGATCTACCTGCTGGCCCTTCTTCTTTCTGCCTCGATACTGCGTCGGCCGGGCCGGGGCATTCAGCCCCGCCCGGCCTTCGAGATTCCAACTACTGGATGATGTCGGTAACCGTACCGGCACCGACAGTGCGTCCGCCTTCGCGGATTGCGAAACGGAGACCCTTCTCCATCGCGATCGGCGCGATCAGCGTGACCACGAGCGACGTGTTGTCGCCCGGCATGACCATCTCGGTTCCCTCGTTCAGCGTCGCGACGCCAGTGACGTCGGTCGTGCGGAAGTAGAACTGCGGACGGTAGCCGTTGAAGAACGGCGTGTGACGACCGCCTTCTTCCTTGGTCAGAATGTAAACCTCGGCCTTGAACTTCGTGTGCGGGGTGATCGAGCCCGGCTTGGCCAGAACCTGACCACGCTCGACGTCCTTGCGCTCCACGCCGCGGAGCAGGAGGCCGACGTTGTCGCCCGCCTGACCCTGGTCGAGAAGCTTCTTGAACATTTCGACGCCGGTGACGACCTTCTTGACCGTCGGGCGGATGCCGACGATCTCGACTTCCTCGCCGACTTTGATGATTCCGCGTTCGACGCGGCCGGTCACGACCGTGCCGCGGCCGGAGATCGAGAAGATGTCCTCGACCGGCATCAGGAAGTCCTTGTCGATCGCGCGCTCCGGCATCGGGATGTAGGAGTCGACCGCATCCATCAGCTCCATGATCTGCTTGCCGTACTCGCTCTTAAAGTCGCCGCTCTCGAGTGCCTTGAGCGCCGAGATGCGGACGATGGGGATCTCGTCGCCGGGGAAGTCGTAGCTCGAGAGGAGCTCGCGAACCTCGAGCTCGACGAGGTCGAGGAGCTCCGGATCGTCAACCATGTCGACCTTGTTGAGGGCGACGACCATGTACGGAACGCCGACCTGGCGGGCGAGCAGGATGTGCTCACGCGTCTGGGGCATCGGGCCGTCAGCGGCCGAGACGACGAGAATCGCGCCGTCCATCTGCGCCGCGCCGGTGATCATGTTCTTGACGTAGTCGGCGTGGCCCGGGCAATCGACGTGCGCGTAGTGACGCTTAACGGTCGAGTACTCGACGTGCGCGGTCGCGATCGTTATGCCGCGCTCGCGCTCTTCAGGAGCCTTGTCGATCTGATCGAACGCGACGAACGAAGCCGTTCCCGCCGAGGCGAGAACCCTGGTGATAGCCGCCGTCAGGGTCGTCTTGCCGTGATCGACGTGACCGATCGTGCCGATGTTCACGTGCGGTTTGCTGCGATCAAATTTTTCTTTGGCCATTGCTGGAACCTCCTGGTTTCAATTCCGTGCTGTCTCGTCAGACTCTCGCCGGGGTCTCCGGCTAACCTGCAACCTTCGCGATGACTTCCTCGGCCACGTTCTTGGGCGCGGCCTCGTAACTGGAGAACTGCATCGTGTAGCTCGCACGACCCTGTGACATCGAGCGTAGCTGCGTCGCGTAGCCGAACATCTCCGACAGCGGAACGAACGCGCGGATCGCCTTCGCGCCGCCTCGGTCTTCCATCTGCTGGATCTTCCCGCGCCGACGGCTGAGATCACCCATCACGTCGCCCGAATACTCCTCGGGGGTGACCGCTTCGACATCCATCATCGGCTCGAGAAGAATCGGGCCGGCCTTCTTCGCGCCTTCCTGGAAGGCGAGAGAGCCGGCGATCTTGAACGCCATTTCCGACGAGTCGACGTCGTGGTACGAACCGTCGTAAAGGATCGCGCGAACGCCCGTCATCGGGTAGCCGGCGAGAATGCCCTTCTCCATGGCTTCCTTGATGCCCTGCTCGACCGGCTTGATGAACTCGCGAGGGATCGATCCACCGACGATGTCGTTGACGAACTCGAAGTCCTTGCTGCCATCCTTGATCGGCTCGAAGCGCATCTTGACGTGGCCGTACTGGCCCTTGCCGCCCGACTGCCGGACGAACTTGCCGTCGGCGTCCGCCGCGCGCGTGATCGCTTCGCGATACGCGACCTGTGGCTTGCCGACGTTCGCCGCGACGTTGAACTCGCGCACGAGGCGATCGACGATGATCTCCAGGTGCAGCTCGCCCATCCCGCGGATGATCGTCTGGTTCGTTTCCTTGTCGGTGTGGACCTTGAACGTCGGATCTTCCTGCATGAGCTTCGCAAGCGCGACGCCCATCTTTTCCTGATCGCCCTTGGTCTTCGGCTCGATCGCGACCGCGATGACCGGATCGGGGAAGTTCATGGCGAGCAGAACGATCGGCTTCGCCTTGTCGCAGATCGTGTCGCCCGTCGTGACGTTCTTCAGACCGACGGCCGCGGCGATGTCACCAGCGAGGACTTCCTTGATCTCTTCGCGCTTGTTCGCGTGCATTTTCAGCAGGCGTCCGATGCGCTCGGTGTTTCCCTTGGTCGCGTTGTACACGGCGCTGCCCGACTCCACGCGTCCGGAGTAGACGCGGAAGAAGGCAAGCTGGCCGACGAAGGGATCGGTCATGATCTTGAACACCAGGCCCGAGAACGGGGCGGTGTCCGAAGCAGGACGCTCTTCGGGCTGATCGTTGTCCGGGTTCGTACCGGGCATCGGCGGGATGTCGATAGGCGAAGGCAGATAGTCGACGACCGCGTCGAGAAGCGGCTGCACGCCCTTGTTCTTGAAGGCCGATCCGCAGACAACCGGGGTGATCGTGCCGCCGATCGTCGCGACGCGAAGCGCTGCCTTGAGCTCGGCCTCGTCGATCGACTCACCGGCGAGGTACTTCTCGAGGAGTTGGTCGTTCGACTCGGCGATCGACTCCACCATCACGTGGCGCGCCTCTTCGGCGTCGGCACGGAGGTTCTCGGGGATCTCTTCGATGTCGTACTTCGCGCCGAGCGCCTCGTCACGGAAGACAAGCGCCTTCATCTTGACCAGGTCGATGATGCCCTTGAAATTCTCTTCGGCGCCGATCGGAATCTGGAGAGGGATCGCGTTCTTGCCAAGCTTGGTCTTGATCTGTCCGACTACGTTGAGGAAGTTCGCGCCGAGGCGGTCCATTTTGTTGACGAACGCGATGCGGGGAACGCCGTAACGGTCGGCCTGACGCCAGACGGTCTCGGACTGCGGCTCGACGCCGCCAACTGCGCAGAAGACGCCGACGGCGCCATCGAGCACGCGAAGCGAGCGCTCGACCTCGGCCGTGAAGTCGACGTGTCCCGGAGTGTCGATGATGTTGATGCGGTGGTCGCCCCAGGTGGCCGTGGTCGCCGCCGACGTAATCGTGATGCCGCGCTCCTGCTCCTGGACCATCCAGTCCATGGTCGCAGTCCCGTCATGGACCTCACCGATCTTGTGGGTCATGCCCGTGTAATACAGGACACGCTCAGTCGTCGTCGTTTTACCGGCGTCGATGTGGGCCATGATCCCGATGTTGCGCTGTCGTTCTAGCGGTACCGTTCGTGCCATATCAGACCTCGGGTCGAGCTAACGCGGAAGAAACGCCTCGAAGGCGTGCGCACGCGGAAGCGGGCCCTTCGGCCGACGCACGCGGAAACACACCGCGGCACGCCGGCCAGTCTTCCCATTACGATTCGTCGATTCCCGTTGCTCGGTCCGGAACCTCAGAACGAATTCTGTGTTATCCGGTCGAGACGGAGCTACGGGGGGTAAATTCTTTACTGCACCTCGCGCATTTCGGCGCGGTCGGCATTTTTAACACAACATCGACCCCGAGCGCAACACAGCCCGGGGAAAAACTACCACCGGTAGTGCGAGAAGGCCTTGTTGGCCTCTGCCATCCTGTGGGTATCTTCACGCTTCTTGACGGCATTGCCTCGGCCGTTCGCTGCGTCGAGCAGCTCGCCGGCGAGCTTGTCCATCATCGTCTTTTCGCCGCGGTCGGCCGCAAACTGGATCAGCCAGCGGATCGCGAGCGAGGTGCGGCGCGAGGGGCGAACCTCGACCGGCACCTGGTAGTTCGAGCCACCGACCCGGCGGCTCTTGACCTCGACGGCAGGCTTCACGCCGTCAACGGCCTTCTTGAAGATCTTGAGCGGATCGTCCTTCGCGCGGTCTTCGACCTTCTTCATGGCGCCGTAGAAAATACCTTCGGCAACCGACTTACGCCCCGCAAGCATCAGGCTGTTGATGAACTTCGTCACCAGCTGGCTGTTGTAGAGCGGGTCGGGCAGAACTTCGCGCTTCGGAACTTCACGTCGTCTCGGCATACGAATCCTCTGAAACTACGACTTGGGCCGCTTGGCGCCGTACTTGCTGCGGCTCTGCTTGCGGTTGGCGACGCCCGTGGAATCGAGCGTTCCGCGGATCACGTGATAGCGAACGCCCGGGAGGTCCTTGACGCGGCCTCCGCGGATCATCACGATCGAGTGCTCCTGCAGGTTGTGCCCGACACCCGGGATGTAGGTGGTGACCTCGATGCCGTTCGTCAGACGAACGCGCGCGACCTTGCGGAGCGCCGAGTTCGGCTTCTTGGGCGTCGTCGTGTAGACGCGGGTGCAGACGCCGCGCTTCTGCGGGCTGGACTGCAGGGCGGGGGATTTGGTCTTGTACCGGACCGCCGTGCGCCCCTGCTGGACGAGCTGATTGATCGTAGGCATTCTTTCCTCTTGAGATACGTCTGACATCCCCGGTGACCGGGGCATCGCAAAATACTCCCGACACGAGGACCTGTCAAGTCTCGCGGGGTCGGACAACGTCGCACCCATAGGGGTTATTCCGATCGACTTCCACGGGTTACGGCGTCGGGTTCAGCGAACCACAACGTCCTGCCACCCTGGACATTTCCCCGGACCAGAAATCACCCTGCCAATCTCACTTCGGCCCGACTTCGACCCGATGAAGCGTGAGCACCGCACCGCGCCGCAACCCGAGGAACGATTCGAAGGCGTCCTCCGCGACGACGGCGTAGCCCGGCACGCGACCGAACGTGAGGATGTACTCGGGATCGATGACAGAAAACCCGCTTCGTTTCAATAGGATAGGTCCATCAAACCCGCCGACTAGATACTGGTTGATCTCGTATCCACCGTCGATCCGGGCGAGCGAGATACCAGCCGCCTGCAGGCGGGCGTAGGCCGTCCATCGAGCCGCGTTCCAGCGCATGTACTCCTGCGTCGCGAGTGCGCTGAACGCCCCGACGACGAGAACGCTCACGACGGCGACCGCTCGAACAAAAACGGGGATCTTCCCCGCGAGCACAGGTACAAGAATCGCGAGCGTCCAGAGCGAATCGACGCTATAGCGATCGAAGTAGATACCCGAGACGAAGAGTCCGCAGGTTGCCACTGTGCAGTGAGCGACGGCCATGTCGATCAGCACCCCCTCGTTTGCCGGGCGCGACGGTGCGACGCGCCACCCGCGCGCCAGCACCGACAGCAGGATCCCGCCGAGCAGGGCGCCCGCAAGCGTCAGCAGGAGCCGTACCCCTCGTCCGGCCGGGAAGGGTGGCTCCTGATCGAGCGTCCAGGTGTCTCGCAGCGTCAGCGGGCCCAGCCCGAGGTTGACGAGGACGTTCCCCGGGTGAACCTCGAGCGTCGGGATGTCACTCCAGTAGGGCATCGGACAGTCCCGCAGGATCATGTGCCCGGCACCCGCGAGCATCGCCACGATCGCGATCCCTGCAAGCAGCTTTCCTCCTCGCTCCCGCGCGATCCACGCCCCGGCAACGATCGCGATCGGAAGGGCGAACAACCCCGCATTCTGAAAGTTGAAGAGCGTGTAGTAGCCCGCGACGCGCAGTGCCTGCGCCGGCAGTTCCGCGAGAGGCACTTTCCAGACGACGAAGTGCTCCCCGATCTGCCCGGGATAGCCGCGCAGCGCCGTCGTGAAGAGCGAAAGCAGCGCGAAGCTGCCTAACGGCGCAAACGCAAGGGCAAGCAACGTCTTCCATCGAGGCGAGAGCGCCTCCCTGCGCCTCAGAATCGCTACCACAGGCGCGATCGCGAGGGCGATTCCGGTCTGCCGGATGAAGTAGGCGCCCACGATCGCAAAGGCCCCCGCGACCGCCCATCGCACGTCGTCGTCGTCGAGCGCCCGTTGGAACGCGAACAGTGCGACGACCGAGCAAAAGAGAAACGGGATCTGCGTCATGTAGGTGAACGACGACCAGAGAACGATCGGGTGAAATGCGAAGGCTGCCGTCGCCAGCAGGCGCGAGCCGGTCTCGACGCCAAGCCGCGCTAGCCAGCGGTTCACGATCAGCACGGAGGGAATCCAGAGCGCGAGACTCGAGCAGCGAAGCACTTCGTGCGACTTGCCTAACGCGAGCGTCCAGAGCGCCCCCCACAGCACCTGCAGCTTCAGCGTCATCGCGGTGAACCTGCTGTAGACGAGCTCGCCCGTGTCAGCGAATCTCCAGGTCGTCAGCGCGAAGTTCCAGTCGTCGTTGAGCGGGAACTCGCCTCGAATACCGATGAACGCGATGCAGCCAAGAAGCAGCATTACGAGTAGCGCCGGCTCGGCCAGCCCGCGTCTCAAGGCATCACCCCTGCGCGACGTTTCACTGTGAGGATGGCGAACTCGTCTCTCGCCTGAACCGAGAACCCGAAGGGCAGTACCGGCCCCTTGCACTCCCTCACGCCAGGACCGTAGAAATTCGCGAAGGCGCTGCAGTCGATCGTCCTCACCGGCCAGCGCGGCGAGAACGCGATCTCCTCGATCTCGATCGCCAGCGCGCGGGTCGGCGTGAGCTGCTGGTACGACGGGAACGGCGTCCGCGCGATGAAGACGACATCGCCATCTCGCAGGCGCGGCTGCCGGAAGAAGTCGAGAATCGTTCCTCCCTCGCGCTCCATGTAGTACTGGAATCCCCAGTGACCGTCGAACAGGAAGCGGCCGGCGATCGCAACTTTCTTCGGTGCGACGACCTCGTCGACGAAGGCACGATAGATGTTCGCGGTCCGCGCATCGCCGACGCCGATCGCGACCGTGAGCGCCAGGCTGAACGCCAGCCCCGCGCGGAACGGCGAGGAGTCGGTCCGGAGAAGCCCCGAACGCACGAGGAGAAGAATCATCGGCGCCAGAAGCGGCAGCATGTAGCGCACCGACGAAAAGAGGAGTCCGAACTGGAACCAGAAAACGAGGGCGAACCAGAACACGAGAATCAGCGGAATCACATCGCGTTCGCGCACACCCTGGATACCGAGCGCAGCGACGATCAGCAGGAACCTGAACGTAAGTCCTGCGCTCAAGCCGTATCCCGCGGCCGCCCACGGCCCGACAGGGAACACCAGGTACATGCTCACGCCCATCAGCAGCGCCATGAGGAGCGTAATCGCGCCGAGAACGTGACGCGTCACCAGCGACGGAGACGTCGAAGTCGCGGCCACCGCGGGAAGCACTCCGAACGCGAAGTAGCCCAGGATCGCGCTTAGGATCACCACCGTGCCGCCGCTCTCGAACTCGGCGATCGTCGAGATGTGAGACCGGCCGTACATCACCAGGCTGCAAAGACTCCAAAGCGCGAGGCCCGCCGCAGGCCCGGCGGCGATGATCAGCAGACCGGTCCGGCGCCCTCGCCCCGCGAGCCACAGAAGGCCGAGGACGGGACCGACGAGCACGCCGTTGTACTTCGCCAGGGGCGCGAGCGCGCCGGCGAGACAACCGAGCGGAACCAGCCACACCGAGCCCGTTGCCAGGTACCGAACGGCGCAGGCAACCGCCGCCAGAAAGAACGCGAACATTGCGATGTCCGGCATCACGACCTGGCTCGCCAGAAAGAACGAAGGCGACGCGACGAGCAGGAGCGCGGGAGCGAGCGGCCGGACCCCGAGGTCGCTCGCCAGCAGGGCAAATGCGACGATCGCGAGAACCGAGAATGGCAGCATCGCGGCATGGAGCGCCGCCTCCGTCCACCCGAACGTCGAACCCCACGCGGCGAGCCAATACGGAACGAGTGGCGGATTCGCCAGAATGTGGAACGCCTCTTCCGGCCCGCCGTTCCAGTTGATGTAGAACCCGTAGGGATCCGCCGGGGCGACCGCGGCCCGCTCGGCAATGCGGACGATGTTAGGCTCGTCTACGCGAAACGCCGAGGAAACGAACGGTACCTGCGCGATCACCCAGAGCACGACGAGCAGCGCAATGCCCCGCACGTCCAGGCGCTCCATCCTCCGAACGGGAAGGTCGGCGACGAAGGATCCGAGGGAATGAGCTGCTGCGTGCGGCATCCCGGTAGTGTAAGGGTACGCACGCGCATCCGCAGCACCGCGGGCGCGTCCCGTGTCCCGTCACGCGAAGCGGTGTCCTTTCAGCTACCCCGGATCGGGAGTCGCGCGATCGGCACTCGCGGGGCTTCGGGTCACCCAGTGGACGACGAGCGCAACGACCGCGAGGGCCGAGCAGGCGATCCACAGGCCACCGGCGAGCGGCGACGCGACGACGAACTCCACGAGAGAGAGGCGGTTGGCTTCGAGCAGCGTCACCGCGAACGCATGAAGTCCGATCATCGCGAAGAGAAGGCTCGCAACTAGCCCGACCGCGCGTCGCAGATCCTCCCGCTGAGTCCATCCCGCGAGCCCGATGCCGAGAAGCGCAAAGTACGGGAGGAGCGCCGGAAAGAGATAGCGCCCCTGTGCCTGAAAATCGAAGGCCCAGCTCCGGTAGAGCGATAGGCACAGCTCGAGAGGAAGCAAGGTCAGCACGAGAAGCTGCAGGAGCTTCATCTGCGCGCTCTCGCTCGAGCGGTTGCGCCAGGCGAAGAGCGCCGCGCCGACGAGTGCCGCGACGCTCACCGCGCCCACGAGCCGGTAAACCGTCCCGGAAAGCGGGATCGTCAGTTTGCCGAACTCGCCAATCCCGCTCGTCAGCGTCCCGTGAAGCCACGTCTTCGCGTAGAAACGAGGGTAACGGCCGATCGCCGTCTCCAACATCGAGAGTCCGTAGGTCCGACCGCAAGCCCACTCGACTCCGAGACTCCTGCGGATCGCGTCGGCACGTCCTTCGGCCATCAAGTCGAGCCCGTACCGCTGAAATGCGATCAGCCACCACCAGCCGGCAACCGCCATTGCAGACCCGACCGCGGCAGCGCATCGCGCAAATCCCTTCGTGATCCCGCCACGCAACGTCAGAAGCATTGCTGGCGCGGTCATTACCGCGATCGGGAAACCGTTCGGCTTGCCAAGCAGGAGCAGACCGACGAGGCAGCCGGTCGCGAGCGCGTCCCGGGTCCGCCAACCGCTGCGCGCCCCGGCAAACCAGCTCGCGATGAGCGCCGCCGCGGCGAGCGCTGTAAGGCCGTCGTTGTTCGTGTACGAGAAGACGAACGTCAGCTGCGGCCAGAACGCGGCGACCGTTGCGGAGAGCGCTGCCGCGCGACGACAACCCGGATACATCCGGGCGACACCCCAGAAGACCGCGAGCGGCATCAGGGCCGCCCAGACGATGCCCGGCCCGCGCGCGTAAATGGCAGACTCCGGTGACCTGTCGCCCAGCAACTCGATCGCAGCGGCACTCAGGATGTACGAGAGACCTGGCTGTGCCGAATAGGTATAAAGCGGAGAGCTGTAACCGTCTGCGCCGAGCCGCACCCGGGCCCCGAAGTCGTCGACTCCCACCTCCGGGATCGCGCGGAACACCGCCTCGAACAGGACGACTTCGTAGTGGCTCTGTTCGTCCGGACCCTCACCCAGCGGCAGGACGCGTATCCAGCAATAGACATTGACCGCGGAGAAGATCGCGAGGGCCGCAAGCAGCACCCGCTCGCTCCACAGAGGCGACTTGTCGATCGTCATTCGACTTTCCTGCGTCCGCCGAATTTCCACGAGTTCCCGTTCCTGAAGATCACGTAGGTGCTGTGCTGCTCGATCCCGGACGACCCGAGCCACGCGTCGATCGTGTCCCGGCCGATGTATCTCGTCGTGGGCGTGACGAGTTGGTCGAACGCGACGTGATGAAAAAACGCGAACTCCCGTTTCGCAATCCAGCAGAAGTAATCGGCAAGAGGCAGCACGTTCCGCAGCGAAGGACGGATGTTCACGAGAGCGGCCGTCGCCTTCGCCGCGACGAAGAACGGGAATGCAAGCGGGAGCGCGATTCCCCACTTCGTCACCCTCCAGTGCAGGCGAGAGGCGACGCGACGCAGGGGATCGACGAGCGCGATCACGAGCGCGTTTCCTTCACGTGCGTATACCCAGCAATGAAAGCACCCGCCGTCGGCCACGTGCCGCAGCACGGCGCGGAATCCCTCGACGGGTTCGTCCAGATGATGGATCACTCCGATGCAGTAGACGACATCGTGCAGCCCGGCATCGACCCGGGTCAGGTCGCCATGGATCAGCGTCAACTCGCCTGCGTACGAGGCCGGGATGTTGGCCCTCGTCACACCGGCCGTGTCTCCCAGCTCGACGCCGGTGAGCACCGCCGGCGCGCAGCCTGCCACGTGATGCAACAGCGAGCCGTTCCCGAATCCCAGCTCCAGAACGCGCCGCCCCCGAAGATCATCGGGAGTCACAGGATCGAACCAGTCGGTGAACTGCGCGCGCGTGTAGACAGAGCCCGCGGGGAGATCGTTCCACGACGCGGCGAATGCGTCCGCGGTCTTTCTGTCAACAGAGTCGTCCGTCATCGAACCATCGGCTGCTTGCCGCTGAGACTACCAGAGCGGACAGACGGCGCAACGTCGTCGAGCCAGAGACCGAGCATGAGGAGGTTGAAGATCTCCTTCCGCCGGTCGGCCGCTCCGCGCCAGTGCTCCTCGACGAGCCGGTTCACGGCGGCAGGTTGGAGAAGTCCCTGCCGCGCCACGACCTCGGACGAGAGCATGTCACCCACGAGCTCGCGAAGCGGCCCGCGGAACCACTCTCCGAGCGGCGAGCCGAAACCCTTCTTGGGACGGCCCGAGATTTCCCGGGGATAGCGGCGGGCACACCATTCGCGAAGGAGCCGCTTGTGGATCGCGCCGCGAACCTTGAGGCGCCGCGGGAGCGAGCCGGCAAAACCGACCATTGCCTCCGTCAGAAACGGCGGCCTGACTTCGAGCGCGTACGCCATGCTCGCGCGATCGACCTTCACCAGCACCTGGTCCTGCAGGTAGAAGCGCTGGTCGTCACGCAGCAGAACTTCGAGATCACCGCGCCTGCGAACACGCGCCGACGCATCGTGCAGAAGGTGCTCCAGCTGCGGCTGGCGCGACGCGTCCCAGTGCGAGACGAGCTCGGGCAGCGCGCTGGGGTCGAAGGTTCCCAGCCAGCGGTGGTTGCGCATGACGGGATCGCGCTCGAGCCCCCCCAGGAACTTTCTCGCCTTGTAGCCGGGCGTCAGATTCTCGAAGGACACCGGCATGACTGCGTCGGCCAGGCCGGCCATCGCGCGCCTGACGAACCGCGGGAAACGAGTCAGCGCGCGAGCCGCCGTCCGGTAGCCATGAGTCGGATATCCGCCGAACAGCTCGTCGGCCCCGTCGCCCGACAGCACGACCTTCACGTGCTCCCTCGCGAACCGGCAGAGAAGCAGCGTCGGAAAGATCGACCCGTCGGCGACCGGTTCGCTCACGACGCTGGCGATTCGCGGGACGAGCTCGATCGCATCAGCCGCCGTCACGATCTTTCTGTGGTGGATCGTGCCGAGCTGCTTCGCGACGAGATCGAACCAGTGCGACTCGTCGAAGCTCGGCTCGTCGAAGCCGATCGAGAAGCTGTGCAACGGTTCGGTCGAGACCCTCGTCGCCATCGTCGCCACGATCGTCGAATCGATCCCGCCCGAGAGAAAAAGCCCGACCGGTACGTCGGCGACGAGCTGCCGCCTGACCGCGCTCTCCATCAGCGCGTCGAACTCGGTGACCGCGTCGTCGAGCGATCGCGGCACTTCGTCGTCCGATTGCCATGAAGCGTATCTGCGGGTTGAAGTGCGTCCGTCCGCGCCTACACGCAGCTCCTCGCCACCGACGAGCTTTCTCACTCCTTGAAGCATCGACATCGGGCCCGGCACGTAGTCGAGCTGGAGATACGCCTGAAGTGCCGCAGGATCGACGCCCCGATCACCGTATCCGGCCGAGACGAGCGCACCAAGCTCGGAAGCGAACGCTATCTCTCCACCGCGCTCGGCGACGTAGAGCGGTTTGACTCCCATCGGGTCGCGGACGAGAAACGCGTTGTCGCTTCTCGCATCGACCAGGCAGAAGGCGAACATCCCGTCGAGCCGCGCCCATGCGGCGGCGCCATCGAGCAGGTAGAGATTGAGGATGACCTCCGTGTCGCTCGAGCCGCGGAACGTCCGCCCCCGTCGGAGACACTCTTCGCGCAGTTCCGCGAAGTTGTAGATCTCGCCGTTGAAGACGATGCAGATGGAACGCGTCACGTCCCACATCGGCTGCGCACCTGTCGCGGAGAGATCGATGATCGCGAGACGCCGGTGGGCGATCGTTCCCCAGGAAAAGCGCTCCATCCCTTCGCCGTCAGGCCCCCGGTGCGCGAGCGAGCGCTGCATCGCCTCGACCACGCGATCGGAATCGGCGTCGGCACGGAGCACACCCGAGATGCCGCACATCGGATCAGGCGCCCGCGTCGTCGGTATGCGCCGGCGTGCGCTCGATGACTCGGTAGGGTTTTCTTCCCCCCGCCTGATAGAGCACCCGGATGTTCAATTCGGCGAGCAGCCCTGACATCAGGCTCAACAGGCCCGTCACGTACGCGAGGAGCATGAAGAAGATCATCGGCGTGCTCTGCGGGCGCTCGAGGGCGAAGGTCCTGTACGCGACGACTGCAAATGCCGCGGTGCCGAGCGCGAAGAACGCCATCGCGATCCGTCCAAAGAAGTACGCCGGTTTCGATCCGTAGGTGTTGAGCATCTTGGCGGTCAGGAGATCGACGAGCACTTTGCCGATCCTGTTCATGCCGTACTTGCTGACGCCGGCCGCGCGCGAGCGATGGTTGACCGGCATCTCGATCAGCCGCGCACCCTGCGCCTGCGCGTAAATCGGGATGAAGCGGTGCATCTCGCCGAAGAGCTGGATCTCGTCGAGAAACACGCGGCGGCACACCTTGAGCGTGCAACCGAGGTCGTGAATCTCGAGCGAGAACGACCTGCGGATCATCGCGTTGGCGATGCGCGAGGCCGTCGTTCGCGACAGACCGTCCTTGCGATCGCGGCGCCAGCCGCAGACCATGTCCGCCTCTCCCGCGAGAATCGGCCCGATCATCCGCACGAGGTCGCCCGGATCGTTCTGGAGATCGGCGTCGAGGAACGCGATCAACTCCCCTCGCGACTCTGCCATCCCCGCGACCATTGCGGCGGTCTGTCCGCGGTTCGCCAGAAACCGGATGCCACTCACGTTGTCTCGCGTTTTCGCGATCGATTCGATGACGTCCCAGCTGCCGTCGGTACTGCCATCGTCGACGAAGATGATCTCCGCTCCGCCAGGCACGCGGGCGAGCGCGGCTTCGACCTCATCGACGAGCCGCGCCAGATTTTCCCGCTCGTCGAGCACCGGAACGATCACGGACAGCAGGATCGCGTTTCTGCCGGGCGATTCCGAGCCTCGAAGGCAGGGAACCCGAGCTCCATCCTCCGGAGGCAGCATGAAAATCACTTTGCGCGAATCGTGTGGACGAGTCAAGGATGGACGCTGTTACCATCGAAGTCCGAGACGGGAAGCGACTTCTCGATAAGGACGCGCAGACCCGCTTCCGATTCGATTCCTCGATAGTGCCATGCATTCCGAATCAGACACGCAAGTCGGGAGGATCGTTGCTGCCGCCGCGATCGCGATCGGATGCCTCATGCTCGTGCCGTTCGAGCCCGGTTTCGTCTCCAGGAGCGAATCGACCTCGTGGGCCTTGCGCATCGCGGCAGATCTAGCGGAAGGGCGCCAGTTCGGACTCGACACGGTATTCAATTACGGGCCTCTGGGGCTGATTCCCCTTCGCATCTATTTTCCCGGAACCTACCCCGTCCTTCTGGCCGGTTCCGCCCTCGTCGCTGGAGCATTCATCTGGTCATCGTTCCTGCTATTCGCTCGCGACGGCCGCTCCCGCGCAGCATCCTCGATTCTGACGCTGCTGCTGGTCGCGCTCGCGACGTCGCAGCTCCATCGTGTCGGGACCGAGCCCCTGTTCAACCTGCTGATCGCATTCGTTCCCCTGCTCGATCTCGACGACGAGCACCGCACGCCGCCGACACTTCAGGTACTCCTCGGTGTTGCCCTCGCGATTGCCGCTCTCGGTAAGTTCAACTACTTCGTGGGCGGAACCGGCGTCGCGCTCGCAGCGGCCTTCACCGCGTTGGCCGGGCGCCGACCCGCATGGCTCTCGATCAGCTACGCGGGCTCCATACTTCTGCTCTGGCGCGGAACAGGGCAGCAATTCGCACATCTTCCCCAATACCTCGGTTACTCGCTCGAGTCGGCCAGGGGGTATGCGGAGGCAATGTCGCTCCAGGGCGAAGCGCAGGACGCCGTGCCGTTCGCTGTCCTCGCGATCGCACTCACACTCGCGCACATCATCAGCCGCCCGAAGGCCGAACGCTTCGCCGCGAGCCTCTTCCCGCGGTTGGCACTGATCTTCTGGCTCTTCCTCGTATTCAAGACCGCGGTCGTCCGGCAGGACGAGCACGTGCTTAGCGCGTCGTTGACCGTTCTCGGTGCCGGTCTCCTTCTCGTCGCATCCACACGGCGCGATTCTCGCCTCGCGATGTTGGCGGGAAGTGCTTCGATCATGACGGCACTCCTTGCGGTGGCCATCTCCGTCGCTGCGCTTGGCGATGGGATTCTGATGGAACTCGAGCAGACCGCAGCCCTGACAGGCAGACAGGCGAAGGCATTCGTGCGATCGCTTTCCGAGCCCGGCTGGCGGGCGGAGCGCCACCGCGACAATCTCGCCGCAGTTGCGAAGGCGAACCCTTTCCCCGCGATCCGGGGGCCCGTCGATGTCCTCCCGTTCGCTTCGGTCCTACCATGGGCGCATCACCTGGAATCCCGGCCGAATCCGACCGTGAACTGCTACGACTCCGCACATTCCTCGGTCTTCGCCAAACTTCAGGCCCGGCATCTCAGCGACCCCAACGCGCCGCTAACGCTCATTGCTTCGCTCGAAACGGTCGACGAACGCTATCCGTCGCTCGACTATGGTCTCTCGCTCATGGAGATGCTCGCCCGGTACGAGATCGCGTCGAGAACTGGCGAAGCTCTCATCCTCTCGAAGAGACCGGAGGTTCGCCGACTCGAGCTGGACTCGATCGCGACGCTCACAGTGCGTCCGGGCGAGTTCGTCGATCTCCCCTCCGCGTTAGGCGGGGGCGAGATGGTGTGGGCGAGCGTCCGTCTGCAGGGAACACCTACACGAATCCTTCTTTCGACCTTCTATCGATCTCCGGAAATTCGGCTGACCGTGAGACTGCACGATGGCGACACACTGGTCCGACGCCTGATCCCGGGGGGCGGAGAATCGGGATTCCTCCTGTCCCCGTATCTCGACGACGTTGGGGCACTTGCGGAGGTGTTGTCCGGCAAGGTCGATCCACGGCGAACAGTCTCGGGTATCTCGATCGACGCCGAACGCTCCGCCCTTCCGTACCTCCGGTCGGCGGTAATCGAGCTCTACGCGATTCGGGCCCGCCAATAAAAAAACCGGCGGGCCTTGCGACCCGCCGGTTGAGGATTCCAACTTCGGTTTTTCCTACTGCTCCTGATCCATCTCGCTGATCGAGAGCGCCTCGTCGTCCAGCTCGCGCTGTTCCGACTCGAGCTCGAGCGGAGAGACGATCTCTTCCTTCTCGAGGAAGACGTTGCGGTAGGTGTGCATTCCGGTTCCCGCCGGGATCAGACGACCGACGATGACGTTTTCCTTCAACCCGCGGAGGAAGTCGACGCGACCGGCGATCGCCGCCTCGGTGAGAACCCTCGTCGTCTCCTGGAACGACGCGGCCGAGATGAACGAATCGGTCGAGAGCGATGCCTTCGTGATTCCGAGCAGGAGCGGAGTGCCGTCAGCCGGCTCGCCGCCACGCGCGATGACCTTCTCGTTCTCTTCCATGAAGCGGAACCGATCGACCTGCTCGTCGATGAGGAAGTCCGTGTCGCCAACCTTCGTGACGCGCACGGAGCGCATCATCTGCCGGACGATCGTTTCGATGTGCTTGTCGTTGATCGCGACCGACTGCGAACGGTAGACCTCCTGGATCTTGTCGACCAGGTGACGCTGCAGCTCCTTGACACCGAGAACGGCCAGAACGTCATGCGGGTCGCTCGGGCCGTCTACGAGAGGATCGCCCGCCCGCACCAGCTCGCCTTCCTGAACGTTGACGTGGGTGTTGCGCGGAACGGAGTACTCCTTCTTCTCCCCGTTCTCCATTTCGACGTAGATCTTGCGCATGCCCTTGACCAGCGGCCCGTGCTTCACGCGGCCGTCGACCTCGGTGAGGATCGCCTTGTCGCGGGGATGCCTGGCTTCGAACAGCTCGACGACGCGAGGCAGACCGCCGGTGATGTCCTTGGTCTTCATCGTCGCGCGAGGAATCTTCGCGAGGATGTCTCCAGGGTAGAGCTCCTGACCGCTCGTGACCGAGAGATGCGCGCCCGTCGGGAGGAGATACTTCCTCTCTTCACCCTTCTTGCTCTTGATGATGAGGGTCGGCGTGCGCTTCTCGGTGGCTGCGGACTCGACGATGACCATCTGCGTGAGGCCGGTGACCTTGTCGGTCTCCTCGCGGACGTTCTCGCCCTCGACGATGTCCTTGAATCCTACCTTGCCGCTGAGCTCGGTGAGGATCGCCGAGGTGTACGGATCCCACTCGACGAGAATCTCACCTTCCTTGACCGACTGCCCGTCGTGAACCTTCAGCAGCGAACCGTAGACGAGCGCGTAGCGCTCCTTCTCGCGGCCCTGCTTGTCCATGATGAGCAGCTTGCCATTTCGGTTGATCGCGACCTCGTTGCCGTCCTTGTTGGTAACCGTCTGGACGTTGAGGAAGTGGACGAGGCCCGCGTTGGTCGCCTCGTGCTTCGAGGCCTCCGAAACGCGCGATGCCGTACCGCCGACGTGGAAGGTACGCATCGTGAGCTGCGTGCCCGGCTCGCCGATCGACTGCGCGGCGATGACGCCGACCGCTTCGCCGATCTCGACGGGCTTGCCGCTCGCGAGGTTACGGCCGTAGCAGAGACGGCAGACGCCGCGGCGAGTCTCGCAGGTGAGCACTGAGCGGATCTTCACCAGCTCGATGCCGACTTCCTGGACCTCGTTCGCGAGATCTTCCGTGATCTGCTGGTTCTGCGCCAGGATCTGCTTCCCGGTGATCGGGTCGAAGACGTCTTCCTGCGCAACGCGGCCGACGATGCGGTCACGGAGCGGCTCGAGGATGTCGCCCCCCTCCAGGATCGCGCTGACCGTGATGCCGTCGAACGTCTGGCAGTCCTCTTCCGTGACGATGACGTCCTGCGCGACGTCGACGAGACGGCGCGTGAGGTAGCCCGAGTCTGCGGTCTTGAGTGCCGTGTCGGCGAGACCCTTGCGTGCGCCGTGCGTCGAGATGAAGTACTGGAGAACCGAGAGCCCTTCGCGGAAGTTCGCCGTGATCGGCGTCTCGATGACCTCGCCCGACGGCTTCGACATCAGTCCGCGCATACCGGCCAGCTGACGTACCTGCTCCTTCGATCCTCGGGCGCCCGAATCGGCCATCATGAAGATCGGGTTGAACTCCCGACGCTTCGTCTCCGTATTCTTCATGTCCTCGAGCATCGCGGACGAGACGTGCTCGGTCGCGCGGTGCCAGATGTCGATGATCTTGTTGTGGCGCTCGCCCTGGGTGATTGCGCCGTCGAGACGCTGCTTCTCGACCTCGAGAACCATCTTGCGCGCCTTCTCGACGATCTCGCCCTTCTTCGCCGGGATGACCATGTCATCGACGCCGATCGACACGCCCGCGCGGGTCGCGTAGAAGAAGCCGAGCTCCTTGAGCTCGTCGAGCATCTTCACGGTCATATCGTTGCCGAAGTTGATGAACGCGTAGTTCACCAGATCCTGCAGCCCCTTCTTCTTCAGAAGGCCGTTGATGTAGGGGATCTCCGGCGGTGCGTGCAGGTTGAAGATCACGCGACCGACCGTCGTATCGATGCGCTCGTTGTGAACCTCGAGCACCTCGGCGTGAACGATCTCCTGCTTGTCCTTCGGCAGGTTGATGATGCGTCCCGTGTAGCGGACCTTGATCTGCGTCAGCAGCTCGACCGCTCCCGCCTCGAGGGCGAGCACGACGTCGTCGAAGTTGCCGAAGATCTTCCCCTCACCCTTCGCGCCCGGCTTGGCGAGCGTGAGGTAGTAGCAGCCGAGGACGAGGTCCTGCGACGGCACCGCGAGCGGTTTGCCGTTCGCGGGAGAGAGGATGTTGTTCGCCGAGAGCATCAGGATCTGCGACTCGACCTGCGCCTTCGGCGACAGGGGGACGTGAACGGCCATCTGGTCGCCGTCGAAGTCGGCGTTGAACGCCGCGCAGACGAGCGGATGGATTTTGATCGCCTTGCCCTCGACGAGGATCGGCTCGAACGCCTGGATGCCGAGGCGGTGAAGCGTCGGCGCGCGGTTGAGCAGGACCGGATGTTCCTTGATGACCTCTTCGAGGCCGTCCCACACCACGTTCTCCTGGAGCTCGACCATTTCCTTGGCGGCCTTGATCGTGCCGACATGATGCTCGCGCTCGAGCCAGTTGTAGATGAATGGCTTGAAGAGCTCGAGCGCCATCTTCTTCGGAAGGCCGCACTGGTGGAGCTTGAGCTCGGGGCCGACGACGATGACCGAACGGCCCGAGTAGTCGACGCGCTTGCCGAGCAGGTTCTGGCGGAAGCGTCCCTGCTTGCCCTTGAGCGTGTCGGACAGCGACTTGAGCGGGCGGTTGTTCGAGCCCTTCAGCACGCGGCCACGGCGGCCGTTGTCGAAGAGCGCGTCGACCGCTTCCTGAAGCATGCGCTTCTCGTTGCGCACGATCACGTCGGGCGCGCGGAGCTCGAGCAGCTTCTTGAGGCGGTTATTGCGGTTGATGACACGACGATAGAGATCGTTCAGATCCGACGTCGCGAAGCGCCCGCCGTCGAGAGGGACGAGAGGGCGAAGCTCCGGCGGGATGACCGGGATCACGTCCAGGATCATCCACTCCGGACGGTGCCCCGACTTGCGGAACGCATCGACGACCTTGAGACGCTTGGCCGCCTTGAGTTTCTTGATCTGCGACGTCTCGGTCCTCATGATGAGGCGGAGCTCGTCGCTGAGCTCCTCGACGTTCACGCGGCGCAGCAGCTCCTTGATCGCCTCGGCGCCCATCTTCGCGACGAACACCTCGCCGTTCTCAGAGCGGAGCTTGCGGAACTCCTCTTCGGTGAGGAGCTTCTTCTCCTCGATCGTTCCTTCGAGGTCGCCGGCGTCGATGACGACGTACGACTCGAAGTAGAGAATCCGCTCGAGGTCGCGGAGCGACAGGTCGAGAAGGTGACCGATGCGCGACGGCAGGCCCTTGAAGAACCAGACGTGCGAGACCGGCGACGCGAGCTCGATGTGCCCCATCCGCTCACGGCGAACCTTCGACTTCGTGACCTCGACGCCGCACTTGTCGCAGATCACGCCGCGATGCTTCATGCGCTTGTACTTGCCGCAGAGGCATTCCCAGTCGGTGATCGGGCCGAAGATCTTGGCGCAGAAAAGGCCATCGCGCTCCGGCTTGAACGTGCGGTAGTTGATCGTCTCAGGCTTCGTTACTTCGCCATAGGACCACGAACGGATCTTCTCAGGCGACGCAAGCGAGATCTTGATCGCATTGAAGTCGTTGATCGCCTGTGTCTTGGTCGGCTGAAAGAGAGTGTTGAAACTTTCCAATGTGTGCCTCCTATCCGACTCGTCGTCCAGTTATGACTTGAGAAGTTCCACGTCCAGGCAGAGCGACTGCAGCTCGCGGACGAGAACGTTGAACGACTCCGGCAGACCCGGATCGTCCGGCACCTCACCCTTGACGATCGACTCGTAGATCTTCGACCGTCCCTCGACGTCGTCGGACTTCGACGTGAGAAGCTCCTGAAGGGTGTATGCCGCGCCGTATGCCTCGAGCGCCCAGACTTCCATCTCTCCGAACCTCTGGCCTCCGAACTGGGCCTTGCCGCCGAGAGGCTGCTGAGTGATGAGCGAATAGGGGCCGATCGAGCGTGCGTGAATCTTGTCGTCGACGAGGTGGGACAGCTTCAGCATGTAGATGAAACCGACCGTGACCTTCTGCTCGAACGGCTCTCCGGTCATTCCGTCGATCAGCGTCGTCTTGCCGTAGGTCGGCAGCTTCGCCGCCTCGAGCTGCGCCTTGATCTCGGCTTCCATCGCGCCGTCGAACACCGGCGTCGAGAAGTAGAGACCGAGCGTTTTTGCAGCCCATCCGAGATGCGTCTCCAGGATCTGACCGACGTTCATTCGCGACGGAACGCCGAGCGGGTTGAGAACGATCTCGACCGGCGTGCCATCCGGCATGTACGGCATGTCTTCCTCGGGGAGGATCCGCGAGATGACACCCTTGTTTCCGTGACGTCCGGCCATCTTGTCGCCGACCGAGAGCTTGCGCTTCATCGCGACATAGACCTTGACCATCTTGATGACGCCCGGAGGGAGCTCGTCACCCTTCTGGAGGTCGTCGCGCCGCTCTTCCGCCTTCTTCTCCAGCACCTCGACGCGGTTCTGCGCCCGCTGAATGAAGATCTTGATCGACTCCTTGAGCTCGTCCGAAACCGGGAGGCTCTGGATTTCGCGTGCGCTCAGCCTTGAAAGCGCCTCACGCGTGATCTTCTCGCCCTTCTTGAGCAGAAGCTCGCCCGTTCGGTCGAGCAGGTCGCGCTGCAGAGGAACGTCCGAGAGAAGCTCGGCGATCTTCTTGTTGCGAGCGTCGTGGATGATGCGCGTCTCGTCCTGGATGTTGCGCGCCATCCGCTCGAGCTCCGTGTCCTCGATCGACTTCGCGCGAATGTCCTTCTCGACGCCCTTGCGCGAGAAGATCTTCACGTCGACGATCGTCCCCTCGATGCCCGGAGGGGTCTTGAGCGATGCGTCGCGCACGTCGCCGGCCTTTTCGCCGAAGATCGCGCGAAGGAGCTTCTCTTCCGGCGTCAGCTGCGTCTCGCCCTTCGGCGTGACCTTGCCGACGAGGATGTCGCCCTGCTTGACCGTCGCGCCGATGCGGATGATGCCCGACTCGTCGAGGTCGCGGAGAGCCGCTTCCGAGACGTTCGGGATGTCGCGCGTGATTTCCTCGGGGCCAAGCTTCGTGTCACGCGCCTCGATCTCGAACTCCTCGATGTGGATCGAGGTGTAGTAGTCCTCGCGGACCAGCTTCTCCGAGACGAGGATCGCGTCCTCGAAGTTGTAACCGCGCCACGGCATGAACGCGACGAGCACGTTCTTTCCGAGTGCAAGCTCGCCGACCTCGGTGCAAGGGCCGTCCGCGAGAACCTGTCCCTTGCGGACACGCTGGCCTTCGCGAACGACGGGCTTCTGCGCGATGCAGGTGTTCTGGTTCGAGCGCTTGAACTTGATCAGCTGATAGATGTCGGCGCCGAACTCCTTCGTCTCACCCGTCTCCGCGTCTTCCGACTCGACACGAACGATGATGCGGTTCGAGTCGACGAGATCGACCACGCCGCCGCGCTTGCAGAGCACGACCGCGCCCGAGTCACGAGCGACGATGCCCTCCATCCCGGTGCCGACCAGCGGCGCCTCGGTACGGAGAAGCGGAACAGCCTGGCGCTGCATGTTCGCGCCCATGAGTGCGCGGTTCGCGTCGTCGTTCTCGAGGAACGGAACGAGCGAGGCCGCGACCGAGACGAGCTGCTTCGGCGAGACGTCGATGTAGTCGATCTTCTCGCGCTCGATCGAAACGAATTCGCCTGCCTGACGCGCGATGATGCGCGCGTCGCGCAGGTTGCCCTCGTCGTCGGTGATGGCATTCGCCTGCGCGATCGTGTAGCGCTCCTCGTCCCACGCCGACAGGTAGAACGCGTGCGGATCGGCCTCGGCGAGCTGAAGCTGCTTCTTCTTCGAGCCCTCCGAGTTCAGCTTGACGATCCGGTTGTTTTCTTTCAGGAACTCGCCCTTCTCGGCAACCTGCCCGAGCTGGAAGTTCGAGTCACCGACCTTCGCGATGCGGTAGTGGTCGAGCACGCGCCCGTCCACGACCTTCTTGTACGGCGACTCGATGAAGCCATACTCGTTGATCCGCGCGTAGCACGCGAGCGACGAGATCAGACCGATGTTCGGTCCTTCGGGCGTCTCGATCGGGCAGATGCGGCCGTAGTGCGTCGGGTGGACGTCACGGACTTCGAAGCCCGCGCGCTCCCGCGACAGACCGCCCGGCCCGAGGGCCGAGAGACGACGCTTGTGCGTGACCTCGGAGAGCGGATTCGTCTGATCCATGAACTGCGACAGCTGCGAGGAACCGAAGAACTCCTTGATCGCCGCGATGACCGGCTTGGAATTGATCAGGTCGTGCGGCATCGCCGAATCGATGTCCTGGTGCACCGACATCTTCTCTTTGATCGCGCGCTCCATACGGACGAGGCCGATGCGGAACTGGTTCTCGAGAAGCTCTCCCACCGCGCGGACGCGACGGTTGCCGAGGTTGTCGATATCGTCGACGCGGCCGACGTCCTTGCGGAGTCGGAGCAGGTAGTTGATGACGACGAAGAAATCGTCCGGCGTCATCGTCTTCTGCGTGACAGGCGTGTCGAGATCGAGCTTGATGTTGAACTTGAAGCGGCCGACGCGTGAGAAGTCGTATTTGCGCGCGTCGAAGAACATCCCTTCGAAGAGAGCCTTGGCTGACTCGAGCGTCGGCGGATCGCCCGGGCGCATGCGGCGGTAGATCTCGATGATCGCCGTCTCGAAGGTCTTCGTCGAATCCTTGCGGACCGTGTTGAGCAGCATGTCGCTGACGAGGTCCCACTCGGGGAAGATCACTTCCACGTCGGCGATGCCGCGCGAGACGAGGATCTCGGACCAGTCGGCCGGAAGCGGGTCACCCGCCTCGAAGAGAACCTCACCCGTGTTCATGTCGACCACGTCGGAGAGGAAGCAGGCCTTCTCGAGCGCCTCGGCTTCGACCTTGACGCTGACGTTGCCGCTCTTCTCGAGCGCGTCAGCCATCTTCTTGTCGAGCTTCACGCCGGCGAAGATCGGACGGATCTCGCGGCGTCCGCGGATCGAGTGCTTTTCCTTCGCCTCTTCCTGGTCGAGCACGCGGCGGTCGAACGAGAGCTCGACGCCCGACTTGCTCGCGTGAACGCGAATCGGCGTGTAGAACTGGCGGAGGATGTCCTCGTCCGTCGTGAGGCCGAGCGCACGGAGGAAGACCGAGCCGAGGAACTTGCGCTTGCGGTCGATCCGGACGTAGAGAATGTTCTTCTGGTCGTACTCGAACTCGACCCACGATCCGCGGTACGGAATGATCTTGGCGAGGAAAGTGTGGGCGCTCTCCTTGGTGAAGAAGACGCCGGGCGAGCGGTGGAGCTGCGAGACGATGACGCGCTCGGTGCCGTTGATGACGAACGTTCCGTTGTCCGTCATCAGCGGGATCTCGCCGAAGAAGACTTCCTCTTCCTTGGCGTCACGCATGTGCTTGACGCCGGTCTCCGGATCCTTGTCGTAGACGTAGAGACGGAACGTGACCTTCAGCGGGACGCTGTAGGTCATGCCGCGCTCCTGGCACTCCTCGACCGAGTACTTCATCTGGAGGTCGACCGGATTGCCGCAGATGTCGCAGATCTCGACGCGGTTCTTGTTGACGAAGCCGCACTCGGTGCAGTGAACCGTCTCTTCGTGCGGGTGGATCGTGGCGATCCGCTTGCCGCAGTTTCCGCAGGTCATGCGAAGGTGCTCGAGCCCCTTGAGCTGACCGCACTTGCACTCCCAGTTCCCGATCGTGTAGTGCACGAAGTCGAGGGAGCAGGTCTCGCGAAAGTCGGAGAAGGGGAAGACGCTGGTGAAGACGGCCTGAAGGCCGGAATCGTCGCGCTCCTCCGGGAGCAGGTTCATCTGCAGAAATCGTTCGTAAGACCGGCGCTGGACGTCGATCAGATTCGGCAGCGCCATATAGCTGCGAATCTTCGAGAAGTCGTGGCGCACCGGTTCCTGCTTGGGCATCGATCCGTTCGGCATGAGATCGTTAACTCCTTCCGTGTTGGTTGGACGGGGCAAAGGCAGGGCGGGAAGGCAGGCTTCGGCTCGCGTACGTCTCAGCGGTTTCCAGGGCCAGTCGACTCGCGGTCTGCATGGGCAAACACGAACATCCTGCGAGGCGGCCGCAGGCAACGCGGCGCGTTATTCGCGCGATTCCTGATCGTGAAGAGGGCCGCTCCCCCCCCCTTCTGATCCAGTCTTCGGGACTGCGGAGTGCAGAATGCTATGACCGGCGCCAACTACTTACGGGGCTCCGGGCACGGCATTCTGCACTCAGCACTCACTCCTGTGAGACTCGCGCGGGGCGCGCCAGGTTACGGCGCGCCCCGGCGAGAAAAAGCAGGCTACTTGATGGTGACCTTGGCGCCGGCCTCTTCGAAGACCTTCTTGATCTTCGCGGCCTCGTCCTTCGAGACGCCTTCCTTGATGTTTCCGGGAGCGCCTTCGACCAGATCTTTGGCCTCCTTGAGGCCGAGGCTCGTCACTTCGCGGACGGCCTTGATGACGTTGATCTTCTTCTCGCCGACTTCGGTGAGAACGACCGTGAACTCGGTCTGCTCCTCGACCGGGGCAGCGGCGACGGCCGGGCCCGCGCCTGCAACCATCATCGGCGCAGCGGCGGCGGCCGAAACACCAAACTTCTCTTCGATCGCCTTGACGAGGGTGTTGAGGTCGAGGACCGACATCGTCTCGATTTCCTGGACGAACTGCTCAGTGGTCATGGCCATTTCTTGATTCCTCCGAAGATTGAAAGCTCGTTCGATTTCAACGCGGAGACGGATCTCCGCAAAATTGGTTCTGGTTATTCGCCCTTCTGCTTGCCCACCTGGTCAAGCACGACGGCGAGGTTCTTGATGTTCGCGCCCAGCACGACGGCGAGGTTGCGCATCGGCGACTGGAGCACGTACAGAAGCCTCGAGATGAGGACTTCGCGCGAGGGAAGCTCGGCGATCGCGTCGATCTGGTTGGCCGCAACGACCTTCCCGTCGAGCAGGGCGCCCTTGAACTTCACGGCCGGAACGTCCTTGGCGAACTTCTTGAGCGCCTTGGCGAGAGCGACCGGATCGGTATCGTTGTAGACCACCGCCGTCTGGCCGGCAAACTTGTCGCTCAGACCTTCGAGCGGCGAGTTTTTGATCGCGATCAGAGCCAGCGTGTTCTTGACGACCACGTAGTTCGACTTCGTCTCGCGAACCTGCCGGCGCAGCTCGGTAACCTGGGGAACCGTGATCCCGGTGAAATCGACGAGGAACGCGTTGGTCGCGCCACCCATCGCCGCCTGGAGCTCGGTAACGGCCGTTGCTTTTTCAGTTCGATTCATCGGCCGCCTCCTACTCTGCCTTCACTTCGGCAACCGCGGAATCGATCTGGATCGACGGGCTCATCGTCGACGACACGAAGATGCTGCGCACATAGCGCCCCTTCGCCGTCGCCGGCTTTGCCTTGCGCACGGCGCCGATGATGGCCGCCGCGTTCTCGGTGAGCTTCTGCGCGTCGAACGAGATCTTTCCGACGGGAACGTGGATGATGGCGGTCTTGTCGACGCGGAATTCGACCTTACCCGCCTTGATCTCCTGGATCGCCTTGGCGACGTCAGGAGTGACCGTCCCGGTCTTCGGATTGGGCATGAGCCCGCGAGGACCGAGAACCTTACCGAGCTTGCCGACCGCGCGCATCATGTCGGGAGTTGCGATGACCGCGTCGTAGTCGACCCAGCCACCCTGGATCCTCTCGACGAGCTCGTCGCCGCCAGCGATGTCCGCGCCTGCTTCCTGCGCCTCGCGGATCTTGTCGCCCGACGCGATGACGACGACCCGCTTGGTCTGACCGGTTCCGTGAGGAAGGACGGTAGTCCCGCGGACCATCTGGTCGGCGTGCTTCGGATTGACACCGAGTAGCATGGCGAGCTCAACCGTCTCGTCGAACTTCGCGAACGCGATCTGCTTGAGCAGAGCGAACGCGGCGTCGAGAGAGTACGGCTTCTCTTCCACCTTCTCGACCGCAGCACGATACTTCTTGCCGTGTTTGGCCAATTTCACCTCCGTAGTGCAGACGACAGACCTCGCGGCCCGTCTCCTACGTTGTGTTGATACTTGGGATGCGGCAAGGCCGCGTCCCGGTTAACCCTCGATTTCGATGCCCATCGAGCGCGCGGTGCCCTCGACGGTGCGGACCGCGGCTTCGAGCGACGCGGCGTTCAGGTCGGGCATCTTCGTCTTCGCGATTTCCTCGACCTGCTGCTTCGTAACCTTGCCCACCTTGGTCTTGTTCGGCACGCCGGACCCCTTCGGCACGCCTGCGGCCTTGATCAGAAGCACCGCCGCGGGAGGGGTCTTGGTGATGAAGGTGAACGATCGGTCGGAAAAGACCGTGATCACGACCGGGGTAATGAGCCCCTGGTCCTTCTGCGTGCGGGCGTTGAACGCCTTGCAGAACTCCATGATGTTGACGCCCTGCTGGCCGAGCGCGGGGCCGACCGGCGGAGCGGGGGTCGCCTGCCCGGCGGGAATCTGCAGCTTGACGTATCCGGTGATTTTCTTCGCCATGGTTGCTTCCTTCTGCGCCCGGACCGGAGCAACTCCCCGCGTCCCGGCTGTTTCGTCTTACCTGGTTTTCGCCCCGGTCTGCGCCGTCTCGTCGGTCGGATCGAACCGGGTCACCTGCAGGAACTCGAGCTCGACCGGAGTCGACCGGCCGAAGATTGTAACCATCACCTTCAGGGTGCTCCGGTCGACGTTGACCTCTTCGACCACACCGGTAAAATTCGAGAACGGGCCGTCGACGATGCGGACGTGCTCACCGTGCTCGTATACGTGCTTGGGCTTCGGCTTTTCCTGGGTCGACACCACCTGATTGAGGATCGAGTCGACCTCTTCCTGCGTCAGCGGCGTCGGCTTCTTGCCAGTGCCGACGAAGCCGGTCACTTTCGGCGTGTTCTTGACCAGATGCCACGCGTCGTCGACCAATTCCATCTCGACCAGGATGTAGCCGGGGAAGAACTTCCGCTCGACCTCGCGCTTCTTGCCGTTGCGCATCTCGATGACGGTTTCCTTCGGAATCCGCACGTCACCGAAACGGTCGCGCATCCCGAGAGCATCGATACGCTGCTCGAGATTCTCCTTCACCCGCTCCTCGAATCCGGAGTAGGTGTGGACGATGTACCACTGCTTGCCGATAGGCTCAGTCATGATCACTTAGCTGCTCACGCCGAACTGCTTGAACAGCGCCTTGATCGCCTCGTAGAACGCGACGTCGCAGATCCAGAGGTAAACGCCGAAAAACACGGTCGCGCCGAGCACGACACCCGTCGTCCCGACGACTTCCTTGCGGCTCGGCCACGAGACCTTCTGCATCTCGCTCTTGGTCTCGCGCCAGAACACCTTCAACTGTGGAATCCACTCTTTGACCGGAACCATGGTCTCAGCTTCTCCTCGGAGCTCGCCGTTGTGCGCGCCTGGCAGGCCAGGAGGGACTCGAACCCCCAACCCCCGGTTTTGGAGACCGGTGCTCTGCCAATTGAGCTACTGGCCTGCAACTGCCGGCGCAACCGGCTACTTCGTTTCCTTGTGGACCGTGTGCCGACGATCGAAGCGGCAGAACTTCTTCTTCTCGACCTTGTCGGTCATCGTCTTCTTGTTCTTCGTGGTCGAGTAATTGCGTCGCTTACACTCGGTGCACTGAAGCGTGATGATTTCTCGCGTCGCCGCCATAACATCTCCAATTGCCTTACTTCAATTCGGGCCGCCAGCACTCCGGACGATCCCGCGTCGGCTTCCAAAAGTCTGGAGCCCTCGCCGAGATTTGAACTCGGGACCCCGTCCTTACCAAGGACGTGCTCTACCCCTGAGCTACGAGGGCTTGCTGCCACTTCATGCCGGCAGCCCGGAGGCACCGACACCACTTCATACGACGTCTGGAGCGGGAGACGGGATTCGAACCCGCGACCAACAGCTTGGAAGGCTGTGACTCTACCCCTGAGTTACTCCCGCCCGATGCATCCCCGCGGCGCCAGGCGCCGCGTTTTCTTCGAACTGGTGGAGGCGGATGGATTCGAACCACCGTAGGCCTGAGACCAACAGATTTACAGTCTGCCCCCTTTAGCCACTCGGGCACGCCTCCGAAAATGCATTGGCCAGATCCGCCTGGAGCGGCGCTCGCCACTGCACTTTCGCACTACCTTGGAGCTGGCGATGGGACTCGAACCCGCGACCTGCTGATTACAAATCAGCTGCTCTACCAACTGAGCTACGCCAGCGTGAGATTTTCAAAGATTCCCGCGGACAGACCTTCACTTTCCGCCCGACGCGGAGAACTGGGCCTTATAGCAGAACGCCAAACCGAACGCAAGAGGAGGGTTATTCCGCCCGCTCGCCCCGGCTGCCCGTTCGGCTTCAACCTGCAGCCCGCCCCTCAACCCGTTTGAGGGATGCCGAATTTCGCCCAGCGGTCAGCGCTTTCCGCCCTGACGCTCCACTTCCCACGCGATGACCGCCGCCGCCGTCGAGACATTCAGCGACTCCACCCGTCCCCGCATCGGTATCGCAACCCGCCTGTCGCAATGCTCCAGGACGTTTCGGCGGACTCCCCTTCCCTCGTTTCCCAGAACGATCGCTACCTTCCCCGTCAGGTCGAAGGTTCCGAGCGCATCGCCTTCGGCGTCGGCACCGTAGATCCAGTAGCCGGCAGCCTGCAGCAGCTCGATCGCCCGCGCCAGGTTGGTGACCTGGGCGACCGGCACCCACTCGGACGCTCCGGCCGACGCCTTCACCGCCGTGGCCGACAGGCCCGCGCTCTCATGCTTCGGCACGACGACCAACCCGAAGCCGAACACGTCGGCGACTCGGAGAACCGCGCCGAGATTCTGTGGATCCTGGACCCCGTCGAGGATGAAAATGCGCTCCGGCGCCGCCTCGGCCCGAATCACATCGTCGAAGTCGACATACCCCGCGTCCGCCAGCTCTGCGACAACTCCGTTGTGAACCCCGCCCTCGGCGAGCTGTCCCACCTTGTCGGGTGGTATCACTCGCACGTCGACGCCGGCCTCCCTCGCATCGGACGCGAGTCGCGACAGCCGGCCCTTTTCCGAGCTGGATATCGCGATCCAACGGACTTTTTCAGGATGCGCACGGATCGCCTCGCGGATCGGATTCAGGCCGAAGATGATCACCGCACGCCTCCTGCCGCCAGACCACGGACCACGTCGCGCGCCCACGACGGCCCTCGGTAGACGAAACCGGTATAGCCCTGAACAAGATCGGCCCCGGCGTCGAGCTTGGCCTGGGCTTCGACGGCCCCCATCACTCCCCCGACGCCGATGAGCGGATAGCCGGGACCGACGTGACGTCTTGCGTCGCGCAGAATCCGCGTCGACGGCTCGAACACCGGGCGCCCGGAGATGCCGCCCGTCTCCACGTGCCCGGCGGACAGCCTCGTCTTGTCGATCGTGGTGTTCGTTGCCGTCAGGCCGTCGGCCGTCCCTTTCGCGAGATCGCAGAGCTCCGCGAGCTGCACGTCGTCGAGGTCGGGCGCGATCTTCACGATGATCGGGTGCGCGCCAACCGGACGGGCGAAGGCGACGCGGCGTCTCGCCTCGCGCAGGGCCGAGAGGATAACTTCGAGCTGCTCCGGCCTCTGGAGGTCGCGCAGGGCCGGCGTGTTAGGCGACGAGACGTTCACGACCACCGCGTCGGCGACCGGCGCGAGCAGCTCGTAGGCCTCGACGTAGTTTTCCGCCGCCGCTTCGAGCGCCACGTCCTTGTTCTTGCCGATGTTCACGAATACGGGCGGATGCTCGCGAAGCTCGCCGGCGTCGAGAGCGTGCCAGTGCTGCTGCAAACGGCTGGCGACGGCGGCGGCACCCTCGTTGTTGAACCCGAGCCTGTTGACCAGGGCCTCCTGCGCCGGATAGCGGAACATCCTCGGCTTCGGGTTCCCCGGCTGCGGACGCAGCGTCACGGTGCCGATCTCCACGAATCCGAAGCCTAACGCCACGAGCATCGGAACGAGCTCCGCGTTCTTGTCGAATCCCGCGGCAATGCCGAACGGGTTTCCAAACCGGAGACCCCAGATGGTCCGTGGCGCCGCCTCGACCGACATCGCGAGCCGGATCGACGACACGAGCAGCGGAATGCTCTGCGCTCGCGCCAGCTGGCGCGTCACCAGATCGTGCGCCGCCTCGGCATCGAGCTTGAAGAGCAGCTCTTTCGCGAGCTGGTAGATCAACGCGCACCCCGCTCGCGCAGCGCGTGAAGAAGCGCCTCGGCCCGCGCGAGCGGAGGAACGATCGGCGCGAGACCGGGAACCCGCGCTCCGGCTTCGAGCAGCGGGATCAGCGCGACCAGCTCCGGGCCGTGGGCCCGCCCCGTCGTCGCCACGCGGATCGGCATGAAGAGCGGTTTGCCCTTCCTCCCGCTCGCAATCTTGATCCGCTCGACGGACGCCTTATATCCGTCGGCGTCACCCGGCGAACCGTGAGCGCGGAGATCCTCGACGACCAGAGCGACGAACTGCTCGAGCCCTTCGTCGCCGAGAACCTCGGCGACCTCGGGCCCGGCAAGCTCCCGTTCGATATCGAAATCGAACAGCAGCGCGAGCGCCGGAACGAAGTCGGCGAGCGTGTGCGCTCCCTTTTGCGTCAGCGCGATCGCACTCTCGAACCATGCTCTCGTCGCGTCGGACTCCTGCTGCAGCCAACCCTGCGCTGCGAAGCGATTCTTCACGAGCCCAAGCACCTCGGCAGGGGTGAGCTTGTGAAGATATTGCCCGTTTACCCAGGCGAGTTTCTGCGGATCGAACACCGCCGGCGCCGAGTTGACGCGATCGAGCGAGAAGGCGCGCACGGCACTCTCTCGATCGAAGAGCTCGACACCGTCCGCAGGCGACCAGCCTAGCAACGCCAGATAGTTGAGCATCGCCTCGGGCAGGTAGCCGTCCTCCGCCCAGGCCGCGACCGACGTCGCGCCATGCCGCTTCGACAGCTTGCTCCGGTCCTGACCGAGAATGAGCGAAACGTGCGCGAACCGCGGCGTCTCCCATCCGAGCGCGCGGTAGAGCAGCACCTGCCGGTGCGTATTCGTCAGATGCTCTTCGGCGCGGATCACGTGCGAGATCTGCATGTCGTGGTCGTCGACCACGACGCAGAAGTTGTAAGTCGGCATGCCGTCGGAACGGAGGATGATGAAGTCGCCGAGCGAATCGGCCCTCCAGGTCACCTCGCCCCGGATCAGATCGTCGATCGTGACGTCGGCGTCGAACGCGGAGCCCGGCTCCTTCGGAACGTGGAACCGGATCGCCGATGCGGCGCCCCCGCGGACGCGCTCGTCGACTTCCGTCGCGGACAGCCCGCGGCACGTCAGATCGTAGTGAGGCGGGCGTCCGTCGGCTTCGGCCTGACGGCGCTTGGCCTCGAGCTCATCTTCGCTGCAGAAGCAGCGGTACGCATGCCCCGAGGCGAGAAGCCGTTCAACGACCGAGTCGTAGAGACTCGAGCGCTCCGACTGCCGGTAAGGCCCGTGCGGACCTCCGTTGTCCGGACCTTCCTCCCAGTGAAGGCCGAGCCAGCGCAGATCGTCGAGCACCATCCGCTCCGACTCACTGGTCGACCGCGCCTGATCGGTGTCCTCGACGCGGATGATGAACGTGCCGCGGTTGTGGCGTGCGAAGAGCCAGTTGAAGATTGCCGTTCGGGCGCCACCCACATGCAGATGCCCGGTCGGTGACGGCGCAAATCGCGTACGCACAGGTTTCTCGTCGTTCATCGATCCAGTCACCGTTCCGCCTCGGCAGCCGACTCCACGAGCACGGTCGCGAGCGCGCAGATACCCTCACGCCGCCCGGTGAAACCGAGGCCGTCGGTCGTCGTTGCCTTCACGTTCACGCGATCCTCCCCGATCCCGAGCATCGCGGCGACGCTGCGGCGGATCTTCGCCTTGTGAGGGCCGAGCTTCGGCGCCTCCGCGACGACCGTGACGTCGACGTTCGCGATCGCGAATCCCTTCTCCCGGACGAGCCTGAGCGCCTCGGCAACGAAGACCGACGACGGCGCGCCCCGCCAGCGCTCGTCACTCGACGGGAAATACTCGCCGATGTCTCCCGCGCCCACCGCGCCTAACATCGCGTCGACCAGCGCGTGCAGGACGGCGTCCGCGTCGGAATGCCCTTCGAGCCCCCAACGATCGGCAACCTCTACTCCGCCGAGGATCAACGGCCGGTCGGAAGCGAATTTGTGGACGTCGACTCCATGTCCGATTCGGATCATTCGTCACTCCAGTTGGCGAGCTCGCGCGCCGCCGCCTCGAAATCGGCTGGCCTCGTGATCTTGATGTTGCGCGGATCGCCCCCGACCACGCGCACACGATGCCCGCAGCGCGCCACCGCCGCCGCTTCGTCGGTCGCGGGCCAGCCCTGCTCGACGGCCCGGGCAAGGGATTCGCGCAACACTCCGAGCCTGAAACACTGCGGCGTCTGCGCCGCCGCGAGAAGGCTTCGTTCGGGTGTCTCGACGACGATCCCTCCGTCCGTCCGGTGGATCGTATCGGTGGGCATCGTCGCTGGGATCGAGCCGTCCGCGTCGTCGAGCGCCGCGAGAAGCCTTGCGAAGAGATCCCGCGTCACGAACGGCCTTACCGCGTCGTGGGTGGCGACGATCGCGTCATCGCCGAGGCCGCCGCGATAGAGGCTTTCGGCGCCGCGGAGCACCGACTCCTGCCTCGAGTCACCTCCGCGCACGATCTTCACGTTGCCCCAGCGGAAGTGGTCGGCGACCTCCTGCATCGTCGCGAGTTGCTCCGCCGACACGCAGACGACGATTCGCTCCACGATCGAAATGCCGTGGAATCTGCCGATCGTGTGCGCGATGAGCGGACGGTCGCCAAGCGGAAGGAACTGCTTCGGCGTCTCGCTGCCGAATCGAGTCCCCGATCCCGCGGCAGGGATGATTACGGCGCAACGCATGGCGGCGGTGGTCATGGTCTCCGCCGCGCGTCGCGCCCGAGGTCGAGGGCGGCGGGACCGGGAGGACGGGAGTCCCGCCCTCTCAGACCTCCATGACTTCCTTTTCCTTGTGCTTCAGGACGTCGTTGACCTCGTCGATGAACTTGTCGGTCAGCTTCTGGACCTCGTCGTGTGCGCGCTTCTCGTCGTCCTGCGAGATCTCGTGGTCCTTCTCCATCTTCTTGACCTTGTCGTTGACGTCGCGACGAACCTGACGAATCGCGGTGCGCGCCTCTTCCGACATGTGGTGCGCACGCTTGACGAGGTCCTTGCGACGCTCCTCGGTCAGGGGCGGAACCGGCACGCGGATCAGCTTGCCGTCGCTCGCCGGATTGAACCCGAGGTCGGCGGTGCGAATCGCCTTCTCGATCGGCGCGGTCATGCTCTTGTCCCACGGCTCGACGACGATGAGGGCCGGCTCGGGAACCTTGAGGTTCGCGACCTGCGCCAGCGGCGTGTCGGTGCCGTAGTAGGGAACCATCACGCCGTCGAGCATCGATACCGACGCGCGCCCGGTGCGGAGCGACTTGAACTCTTTGTGCAGCGCCTCGATGGCGCCATGCATCCGACGCTCGGCGTCCTTGACCACTTCCTTCAGCGGCATCACTTTCCTCCTGTGACGGCGGGGTGCTCAGTCCGAAACCAGAGACCCGATATCCTCTCCCAGAACCGCCCTGCTGATGTTCCCCTTCTCGCGGAGAGAGAAGACGTAGATCGGTATGTTGTTGCTTCGCGCAAGGTCGATCGCCGAGGCATCCATGACGTTCAGACGCTTCTCGAGAACCTCCTGGTAGGTGGCTCTCGGGATGCGCGTGGCGTTCGGATCCTTGTGAGGATCGGCGGTGTAGAGCCCGTCGACCTTCGTCGCCTTCATGATGATCTCGCAGCGAAGCTCGTTCGCGCGAAGCGCCGCGGCGGAGTCGGTCGTGAAGTACGGGTTGCCGGTTCCGGCCGCGCAGATCACGATGCGCCCCTTCTCGAGGTGGCGGATCGCGCGGCGGCGGATGAACGGCTCGGCGACTCCGGGCATGTTGATCGCTGTGGCGACGCGCGTCGGCACGCCCCGGTTCTCGAGGGCGTTCTGGAACGCGAGCGAATTGATGACCGTCGCCAGCATTCCCATCTGATCGCCGACCGCGCGATCGATGCCTTCGGTCGCCGCGTTGACGCCTCGGAAAATGTTGCCGCCGCCGATCACGATCGCCACTTCGACTCCAAGCCTGAGGACCGCGACGACCTCGTCGGCGATATCCGACATCGTCTCCGGGTCGATGCCGTAGGAGCGATCGCCCATCAGCGCTTCGCCCGACAGCTTGAGCATGATCCTCTTGTAACGCGGCTTTTTGTCGCTGCTCATCAAGTCTCCCCGGGCGCTGATTTATACCATATCGATTGCCTTTTTGCGGGGGGTGAGCCCTGCTGCAATCGATGTGTGCACGCGCAAAAAATCCTCCGGCCCCGAGGGGCCGGAGGATCGTGAATTGTGCCTCGTGGCTAGTTGCCGGAAACCTGGGCCATGACTTCGGCGACGAAGTCGTTCGCCTTCTTCTCGATGCCCTCGCCGAGCTTGTAGCGGGTGAAGCGCGAGACTTCGAACGTCGCCCCGGCCTCCTTCGCGCGCTGATCGACGACCTTCTGAACGGTCATCTTGTCGTCGCGAATGTAGGCCTGCTCGAGCAGGACGGCCTCGCCGTAGTACTTCTCCATCTTGCCGGCGACGATCTTTTCGACGACCGCTTCGGGCTTGCCCGACTTGATCGCCTGATCGCGCGCGATTTCCTTCTCGGTGTCGAGATCCGTCGCGGTCACTTCGTCGCGATGGAGGAAGCGCGGCTCGGCGGCTGCAACGTGCATCGCGAGGTCTTTCGCGAGACCTTCCGCGGCAACCTTCGCTTCCGCCTTGTCGCACTTCACTTCGACGATGACGCCGATCTTGCCGTTGCCGTGGACGTAGCTGCTGAGCGCGGCGCCCGCAGCGTCGTAACGGATGAATCGGCGGATCGCGATGTTCTCGCCGATCTTGGCGATCTTGCTCGAAATGTACTGAGCCACGTTGTGGCCCTCGGCGTCACCGGGCCAGGCGAGCGCGGCAAGCGCGTCGACGCTGGCGGGGTTCTCCGCACGGATGATGCTCGTGATTCCGGCGGCGAGCTCCTTGAAATCGTCGGTCTGCGCCACGAAATCGGTCTCGCAGTTCACCTCGACGAGGATGCCCGTCGAACCTTCGACCGAAGCGTAAACGACGCCTTCGGAGGCGATGCGTCCCGCTTTCTTGCCGGCCGCGGCGAGTCCCTTCTTGCGAAGGATCTTGATCGCCTCTTCGACGTTGCCTTCCGCTTCCGTCAGCGCCTTTTTGCAGTCCATCATGCCGGCGCCGGTCTTCTCGCGAAGCTCCTTCACCTGCGCTGCGTCGATCTGTGCCATGGTCTTCTCCAAACAGTCTGGGGTCGGGCCCCGAGAGTCCGGGACTCGTGATTGACGCCGGGCCCCCGTGGGAGCCCGGCGCCGGTCAATCACTCAAGTGGGATGCGACCCTTCGGCGGGTCGCGGAATCGAGATGCGCAGCCCTCAGGAAACAGGGGCGGGAGCAGCGCCCGTGGGCGCCGCCGGCGGCGGCATCTCTCCCTCGGCCATCTCGGGCTTGTCCTCTGCGGAGATGTACATCTCCTGCGCGACGTTATAGCCCTCGAGCACCGAGTCAGCGATCTTCTGAGTAAAGAGCCGGATCGCGCGAATGGCGTCGTCGTTGCCGGGAATCACCTTGTCGATGTCGTCGGGATCGCAATTCGTATCGACGATCGCGACGACGGGGATTCCGAGCTTCTTCGCCTCCTTCACGGCGATGTACTCCTTCTTCGGATCGATGACGAACATCGCGTCCGGAAGGGAGTCCATCTCGCGGATTCCAACGAGATTCTTCTCGAGCTTCTGCCGTTCACGGTCGAGCGCGGCGCGCTCCTTCTTCGACATTTCCTTTGCAGGATCGTTGAGCGAAGACTCGAGCTCCTTGAGGCGCTCGATCGACTTGCGGACCGTGACGAAGTTGGTGAGGGTGCCACCCAGCCAGCGGCTGTTCACGTAGAACATTCCGCAGCGGTTCGCCTCCTCCATGATCGCGTCCTGCGCCTGGCGCTTGGTGCCGACGAACAGAACGCGCTTTCCCTGCAAACTCAATTCTGTGACAAAGGCGGAAGCTTCCTTGAAGAGCTTGAGCGTCTTCTGGAGATCGATGATGTAGATCCCGTTGCGCTTGCCGAAGATGTACTTCTTCATCTTCGGATTCCAGCGCTTGGTCTGATGACCAAAATGGACGCCAGCTTCCAACAGCTCTTTCATTGTGATTGAAACTGCCAAACCGTCCTCCTTCTATCTCTACGTTCGTCCTACTGGATAAAAAAGGACAGGAGCCTTGCGACCCCTGTCCCGTGCTTGCTACCTGAGATTGCGAACCATCACGGCAACCACTAGCGCTTCGAGAACTGGAAGCGCGCGCGTGCGCCCTTCTGCCCGTACTTCTTGCGCTCTTTCATGCGGGGGTCGCGCGTGAGCAGTCCCGACTTCTTGAGCTTCTTGCGGAGCTCGGCATTGAAGACCTCGAGCGCGCGCGAGATGCCGTGGCGGATCGCGCCGGCCTGGCCCGTCGGGCCGCCGCCGTCGACGTTCACGAGAATGTCGAAATGATCGACCGTCTCGGTGAGCGACAGCGGCTGCTTGATGATCATCTTGAGCACTTCATTCGGGAAGTAGTCGTCGAACGTACGGTGATTCACCGTGATCTGTCCGCTACCCTGGCGCAGCCAAACGCGCGCCGTCGACGACTTCCTGCGACCGGTTCCGTAGTATTCGACCAAAGCTAAGCCCCTTCTTTCTGCTGCCTACGAAATCTTGAACGACTCAGGCTGCTGCGCCTGATGCGGGTGCTGTGTCCCGCGGTAGACCTTGAGCTTCTTGAGCATCTTACGACCGATCCGGTTCTTCGGGAGCATACCCGCAACCGCGCGCTCGATCATCGACTCGGGCTTCTCGGCACGGACGAAGCGCGCCGCCGATTCGGTCAGCCCGCCCGGATATCCGCTGTGGTGACGGTACATCTTGTCCGTCTCCTTGCGGCCGGTCAGGACGATCTTCTCGGCGTTCAACACGATGACGTGGTCACCCGTGTCGAGGAACGGCGTGTAAGTCGGCTTGTTCTTGCCCGAGATGATGTTCGCCACAGCGGTCGAAAGCCGACCGAGAACGAGCCCGTCGGCGTCGATGATGAACCACTGTGGGTCGATGTCGCCCTTTTTGGGAAAATACGTGCGCATTTCTTGATTCCTCAGGTGTTTCCGGACTTACGTCGGCCGGACCGAAACTCTTTCGAGAGGCGCTGCCGAGGCTTGTTGAGGGCACTCCGCACCCAACCCCTCCAGAAAGGGGCTGAACGGTAACACCGCTAAACCGCCTCTGTCAATACGAACATTCCCAGCCCCTTGTCTACAGCTCCGCAGAGTGGTAGAAGCCCCGCGTGCTCGACAAGGACCCGCGACAGATCCGCTCGATGTTCGCCAGCGTCTCCCACCGTTATGACACGGCGAACCGCGTTTTGTCCATGCGTTTCGACGTCGCATGGCGCAAACGCGTCTCGCGGCAGCTTCTTTCCGCACCCGGAAGGGTTCTCGACCTGGCCGCGGGAACCGGCGACCTGACGGTCGATCTCGTGCGTTATGGCGGCCACGACGTCGTTTCGGCCGACTTCACCTACGAGATGCTCGCTCACGGGCAACTGAAAGTTCGCGAGCATGCGCCGGATGCCGTCCAGGTAGCGGCCGACGCGCTTTCGCTTCCGTTTCGCCCCGGCTCGTTCGACGGCGTCTCCGTCGCGTTCGGCGTGCGGAACTTCCACGACCCGCTTCAGGGGCTCCGCGAGATCCGTCGCGTGCTCCGCCCTGGAGGCGCTCTGGGCGTACTCGAGTTCTCCATGCCCCGCCAGCCGCTCCGGTTCGTTTACGGAATCTACTTCACGCACATTCTCCCGGCGATTGGCGGGCTCATCACCGGGACCCGCAGCCCGTACGAATATCTCCCCGCGTCGGTGCAGACCTTCCCCGAGGGGGAGGCGTTTCTTGCCCTGATGAAGGACGCGGGCTTCAAAAACAACGTCGCCGCTCGGATGAGCGGCGGCATCGTCACTTTTTATCGAGGTGAGGCGTGAGCGCAAAACTGATCGACGGCAAGCAAATCGCGGCCGAAGTCGAAGCCGAAGTGAAGCGGGACTGCGAGCTTCTTGCGAAGCAGGGGATCGTGCCGGGGCTCGTCGCGATTCGCGTCGGTGACGACCCCGCCTCCGAGGTCTACGTACGGAACAAGGCGAAAAAGGCGACCGAGCTCGGGCTGAACGGGACTCAGCGACACCTCCCGGCGACGACGGCGCAGCGCGAGCTGGAGCTGGAAATCGATCGCCTCAACGCGGACGAAGCGGTCGACGGCATCCTGCTTCAGCTTCCGCTGCCATCGCATCTCGACTCGAAGGCACTTCTCGACCGGATCGATCCGCGGAAAGATGTGGACGGCTTCCATCCGGTCAACGTCGGACGGTTGCAGCAGGGGCGCCCCTGTCTCGTCGCCTGCACGCCGATGGGAGTGATCAGGCTGCTCGAGTCGAGCGGCATCGCGATCGGCGGCTGCAGGGCCGTGGTCGTGGGGCGCAGCGACATCGTCGGGAAGCCCGTTGCCGCGCTTCTTCTCCATCGCCACGCCACGGTCACGATCGCGCACTCGCGGACGCCCGACCTCGCGGGCGTCGTGCGCGAGGCCGACATCGTCGTCGCGGCGGTCGGAAAGGCGATGATGATCACCGGCGACATGATCAAGCCCGGCGCGGCGGTCATCGACGTCGGCATCAACCGGATCGAGGCGGGATTCGACAAGCTGGATCTCCTCAGCGAAGCGAAGCGGAATGTGGTCCTCTCGAAGGGCTCCGCTCTCGTCGGCGACGTCGACTTCGAATCGGCGAGCCGTGTCGCGGGATGGATCACGCCGGTCCCCGGCGGCGTCGGCCCGATGACGATCGCCTACCTGCTGAAGAACACGATCCAGGCGGCGAAGGATCGTCGCGCGTGATCCTTCGCGTAGGTCTCACCGGCGGCATCGCGTCGGGAAAATCGACGGTGGCGAAGATCTTCGGAGAGCTCGGCTGCGTCGTCATCGACGCGGACGACGTCGTCCGCGACCTCTACCGGCCCGGAGCAGCAGGCCATCGTGCGCTCGTCGCCCGCTATGGGACGTCCATCTTGCGAGCCGACGGCGAGATCGACCGCCCGAAGCTTTCGGCCATCGGCCTCGCTACACCCGACGCCGCGAAAGAGCTCAACGCGCTCATTCATCCGCTCGTCATCGAAGAAGAGACGCGCAGGATGGCTGCCGGAGACATCGGACCGGACGCGATCGTCGTCGTCGAAGCGACACTGCTGCTCGAGTCGGGCGGCCGCAAGCGCTACGACCGGATCGTCGTCGTCGACCTCGAGGGCGAAGAACAGGTTAGGCGGGGCACCGCGCGCGGCATGAACGAGAGCGAAGTCCGCCTCCGGATGTCGCGCCAGATGCCGAGCGAGCAGCGCGCGACGCACGCCGACTACGTCATCTCTTCCGAAGGCACCATCGCCGATACGCGCGCGCGCACGGAAGCGGTCTATCGTGCGCTTCGCTCCGACCTCGAGCGAAAACGCCACTCCTAAAAATAAACGCGCCCCGCCGAAGCGGGGCGCGTTCAATCCGATCGTTAGATCAGTTACTTCGTGGCCGGGGCGGCCGTCGTGGCGGTCGTCTCGGTCGTGGCCGGGGTCGTCGTGGTGCTCTCGGTCGTCATCGACGTCGTGGTCGTCTCGGTCGTGGCCGGGACAACGGCGGTGTCAACAGCCGGGGTCGACTCGGTGGTGGCCGGAGCGGCCTCAGTCGTGGTCTCCGGGGCGGCCTCTTCCTTCTTGCAGCCGACGGCGAAGATCGAGAGAGCGAAAACGGCGATCAGGGCGAAAACGAGTGACTTCTTCATTTGGGTAATCTCCTGGTTAGTTGTTGTTTAACTTTGAACTCTGGATGGTTCAAATACCGGTGAATTCGAGTTACTTGGTGGCCGGGGCGGCCGTCGTCTCGGTCGTGGCCGGGGTCGTCGTGGTGCTCTCGGTCGTCATCGACGTCGTGGTCGTCTCGGTCGTGGCCGGAACAACGGCGGTGTCGGTCGTCGCGGCGGTGTCAACAGCCGGGGCGGTCGTCTCGGTGACGGCGGTGTCGGTCGTGGCGGCTTCTTCCTTCTTGCAGCCGACGGCGAAGATCGTAAGAGCGAAAACGGCGATCAGGGCGAAAACGAGGGACTTCTTCATGTGTATTGCTCCTTGCAGCGCGTTAGCTGCAGATGAACTTGTTATTCGACAGTTACGGGACTCTATCAACGTTTAGTTCGTAGTCGCGCTTGCCGGCGCTTTCCTCCCTAGATGCTGTTCCCGGGGTTGACAGAGCGAACCGTCGCTCAGTTCATGTCGCAGGCTCGGCGAATCGCTTCAGGCACACGATCAGCCGCAACTACTGCAACGGGCGCATATGATAGACATACAGGGGGAAATGTCAAGCCAGCCACCGGAACAGGCCCCCGATCCGGGACCTTCCATCCGCCAGATCAATTCGGACGACGGCACGGAGATCGTCTTCGATCTCTACCCCGCGCCCGGGGCGACGGGAGTCCTCGTCATCCCAGGATTCTGGCGATCCAGAAGGTACCCTGCGATTCAGGCGATCGCCTCTTCCATTGCCCGAAGGCTCGCCCCCTGCGCCGTCCTCGACCTCCGGGGTCACGGCGACAGTGGCGGCACATTCGAATTCAACAGGCTCGAGCACCTCGACGTCGCCGCCGTCGCGCGCAGGTTTGCGAAGGAAGACGAGCTCGACCGGGTCGTGTTGCTCGGTTTCTCCGCCGGAGGCGCAGTCGCGATCTCCACGGCAGCCCGAGGCCGCGACCTGCCGATCGCCGGCCTGTTGCTCGTTTCGACGGTCGCCGAGTTCCACCGCGTGATCCCCCGACCCAACCCCTTCACGATCCATCACCACATCTCCATCGGTCAGGCGCTTTCGAGCCCTCGTTTCCGATGGCCTCGCGATGGTCGACTCTCCCCGCTCGACGACGCGGCGAATGTGGAACTGCCAATCTGCCTGATCCACGCGCGAAACGACTGGCTCGTCAGCCACCGGCATGCCGAAGCGATCGCCCGGCGGGCGTCGAGCGTCGAGCTTCACATCCTGGACGTGCCGGGGCGCTACCATGCCGACCGGCTCTTCGACGTGGCGGGCGACGAGGTCTGGCCGATCGTCGACGAATTCGTGCGCCGGCTCGCAGCGCGCTGATCGACCCCGTCCGGACTCAGCGGCCGAGCGCCCGGCGAAGCAGCTCGAACGCGCGGCTGCGGTGCGAGATCCGATCCTTCTCTTCGCCCGGCATCTCCGCGTAGGTGTGGCTCGCCCCTCGCGGAAGGAACCAGGCGTCCCAGCCGAAGCCGGAGCTGCCGCGCGGCTCGAGCAGGATCTCGCCTGCCGTTTCTCCGACGAAGAGGCTCACTGTTCGTCCGTCCCAGCAGGCGAGGGCACAGCGGGCGATGGCACTCCGGTCGGTGAGCGAGCGGGCGATCGCGGCGAGCCCGGCGCCACCTGCCGACTCGAGAAGCCAGCGGACGTACGGCCCGGGAAACCCGCCCAGCGCGCCGAGCCCGAGCGAAACGTCTTCGACGAGAAGAGGGCCGGCCACCGATTCGCGCGCGCGCTCAAGCTTCGCGTGAACGATTTCCTCGAGCGTGGCAGCCTGGATTTCGTCGATCGAGAGCTCGACCGGTTCGAGCATCACGCCGAGCAGACGGCGCGCTTCCTCGACCTTGTGCCTGTTCGACGTCGCGAACCTGAGCGTGGCACCGGGTGTGAGTGCGAGCATCGAACCGAATCAGGAATGAATGACGGCCTCGTGAATTCGCTCCCGGAGACCGTCGGGCGCGCAACGCCGCCCGAGGCGGCTGCGCAGAAAGCGCCGGAGGCGCTCTTCGACTCCAACGTATCGCGCGCAGTCATCACACGCGTCGAGATGAAGTCGGAATTCGTCGGCCTTGACCTGGCCGACAGTGCCATCGAGGAAGAAGTAGACGAGATGCTTTAGTTCGCCACAAACCAACGCTGGCTCCAATCAACTCGTATTGACGGCTCAGCGGGGAAAACTGGCTTACTCGAGGTTGAATTCCTCTTCCGGCTCCACTTCCTCGTCGAGCTCGAACTCGAAGTCCTCGCCTTCGGCCGAAATGAGCGCCAGCTCGTCGTCCTCCGACGGCTCCTTTTCCTCGACCTCGTCCTCGGGCTGACCCGGCTCGGGCTTCTTCTTCTTTACCTCGTCCTTGCGCGAGCGCATCTTCGCCGGCTCGCCGGTGCGGATGTAGCCGTACTTGCGCGCGTACTCGAGAAGGGTTCGCTCGAGCATCTTGCGGCCGCGATAGAGACGCGACATCACGGTGCCCACGGGGCAATCGAGAATCTCGGCGATCTCCTTGTAGGAGAAGCCTTCGAGATCAGCCAGAAGGACGACCATCTTGTAGTCGTGCGGCAGCGAATCGAGGGCGCGCTTGACGTCCTCGTCCATCATGTCCTGGAAGATGTCGGTCTCGGGGTCCTTGATCAGGTCCGGGGCGTTCTTCTGGATGACGCGCTCGTACGACTCTTCGATCTCGGAGAAGTCGATCTTGTGAGGGGTGAGCTTCTTCTTCCGGTAGTTGTTGATGAACGTGTTCTTCATGATCTTGAAGAGCCACGCCTTGAAGTTCGTCCCCTCTTCGAATTTGTCGTAGTACTTGTACGCCTTGAGGTAGGTCTCCTGGACGAGATCCTCTGCATCCTCGGAGTTACGAGTCATGCGGTACGCCGTGTTGTAGAGCGAGTCGACGTACGGCATCGCCGCCTTCTCGAAGTCCCATCCGCGCTCGTGATCCTGCACCTCAGCGGTTTTCATAGGTGTCTCCATTTACTTCCCCTGCTTCTGACGAATTCACAACCCGTGCCGACTTCTCCGCGGGGCCTCCCACGTGTTCTGACACGCGGGGACGCGGGGGCGAAACCGCCCTGTATGCGGGAAATGCGGCATTTTTGTCTCTGTGTTGTCGCGAGTCGATCTGAACTGACCGGTTTGTTGACCCGAGACCGCTGGATCTATTCCGGACACTGGTGTCCTCGATCGGCTGCGGTTGAAAAGACTACGAATGACGGAGGGAAATGGTTCGGTGGAATCGCTGCAAACAACCTGTGAACGACACAAATTCCGTCACAACCACCGGAAGATTACCACGCCGACGGGAATAATTCAATCTCCCGCGCCGGAAGCGATCAACTCCTCGTACGCGCGCGTGATCGTGCGAAACCGCTCCGCCGCCGTGGCACGCGCCTCGTCGCTCGCGTCATGGAACCGGTCGGGATGGCATTCCAGGGCGAGGCGTCGGTACGCGGCGATCACATCCTGACGGCTCGCGTCCCGCTCGAGACCGAGCGTTTCGAGGTTCGCTTCGCCGCTTCGCAAGCTCGATCCATCGAAGAGCGACGTCGCGCCCCCACCCCGGTCGGCCTCGCGCGGTCTCCCGTGCTTCGCCCAGTCGATGTAGTCGAAGCCATGCTTCTGCCGCAGCCGCGCCAGCGCGTCACTGTGGAATCCGAGTCCGAACGCGACTTCCACCAGAGCGTCGTACTGCGGGAGCCCGATCACCGGACCGCCTTCCATCGCGATCTGCACCGCCCATTCCAGCAATCGCTCCTTGCGCTCCGTCGGGACGAGCTGCACGTATTGCTCCAGCCAGCTCGAGACGTCGATGCGCCCCCGCTTTCCGCACTCGACACCGGTGAACCTGGCGACCGACTGCAGCGCGCGATCGCGACCGAGGTCACCTCGAAGCGCGACCTCGAGCAATACCTCGGCCTCGATCTGCTCGGTCGAGACCGCGCCGTTGCGCGCCGCCGCAGCCCGCGCTCCGCGCACGACGACCACGCCGATCGTCGCCGTCGCGAGCAGCGCGAGCACGACCGTGATGACGAATGGAGTCAAGCGCGCGATCTCCCGGGTTGCTGCCTCAACTCCCGCGTCATTGGCCGGGGGCGTAGCGAACGGAGTTGAACGGCCCCTCCCAGACGACGACCGCGACGATGCGCGTATTCTCGACGCCGAGAGCGGCGCGAAGCCCGTCGTGGAACCAGCGCGCGATGTTCTCCGCCGACGGGTTGATCGCGTCGAACGGCGCCACGTCGTTGATGCAGTGATAGTCGAGCAGCTTCGCGAGACGCTCGAGCTCACGCTTCGACGTCACGAAGTCGATCGCCAGATCGTCGCCGTCGAGCCCCCCGTCGGGCGCGCTCAGCTCCGCCTCCACAAGATACGAGTGGCCATGCAGCGGTTCGCAGATGCCGCGATACTCGCGGAGAAAGTGCGCGGATTCGAACCGCGCCTGGATCTTCACCACGTAGCTTCCGTCACTCATTCGTCGGCCAGAGCCTTTCGAGAATTGCGGGGGCGACGCCGATCTCCGCCAGTTCCTCCCTGCTCGACTGCGATCGCAGAAGCCGCTCCGCCATTGCCCCGTCGTAGCAGGGAACCGGGTCGTCCGCCATCGCAATGTCGACCAGCGCCTCGAGCGTCTTGCGTCGATCGTCGTCCATCGGGTGGCATTCTCTCACCCGCGATACGTCGCGGGAAGGCGCGGAATCGGCGTTCGTGTGTAAAATGCCGACCCGATGCCTCTGCCGAAGAGCCTGACCTGCACCGCCTGCAAGCACACCTACCCCGAGGGTTGGTGCCGTTGCCCGTATTGCGGGTTCGATCCCGGAAAGGAAAAGCTCGACAAGCAGATCGACCGCGCTCTCACGAGGAAGTTCCCGCGCTACGCCGAAGCGATGCAGCGCGATCGTCAGAAGGCGTCGCGGCGCCCCGGCAGGGATGATCGTCCAGCGCAGGGACAACCGCAGGCACAGCCCGCGCAGGCCGGCCAGCAGCAGGCTGGTGACGCGAAGAAGCGGGGACGCAGGCGCCGCGGACGCAGGCGCGGCCAGGGAGCGCCGGGCGACGTGCAGCAGCCGCGCAGTGAGGCGACTCCCCAACAGAATCAGCCACGAGAGAACGGGCTGCGTCCGAACGCACCGCGCAACAGCGCACCGCGCGATCCGCAGCAGCGCAGGGAACCACGTCCTCCGCAGGAACCGCGTCCTCCGCGGCCTCCGCAACAGCAGCAGAATCGCCCGCAGCGTCCTCCCGCTCCCGAAGAGGCGCAGGCGGCAGCCGGAGCAGTTGCGGGAGGTGAGGGAGAGGCGGCACGTAGGAAGCGTCGCCGCTTCCGTCGTCGCCGCTCGCGCCCCGAGGGTGGCGGCGCGCCACCGCAGGGCGGCGCCCCTCAGGAATGAATCAGTTCGAGGCCCGTTCGTCCTTCGCCGACGGCTCGTTGAGCTTCAGGTATCGGACCGAGCACTCTGCGAAGCCTTCGCACCGCACACAGTAGCGATCGTCCGCCTCGGGCTTGTAGTCGGCGGGAGGACAGATGTTCACGCCCGGCGTTATGTCCTTGCCAATCGCCTCCGCCAGTTTGTGGCGCTCCTCCGGTGTTCCTTCGGACAGCGCGCGCTTCATCCCGGCAAACCGCTGGAGGTTCTTTTCCGCCAGCCCTTCGTGCGCGATATCGACCGGAGCCGGACGAAAGGCGGCAGGCACCTTCTTCGGCACGATACGCGCCGGACCATGGCGGAACCAGTACCAGGCGAAACTCGCCAGAACGCCGCCGACTGCCGCGATGCTCGCCGAGCTCTGCGTCGCGATGCCGAGCGCGAGAAGAGCAGCGGCAATCCACGCAAGCCACTTCACCTTCACCGGAATCACGAAGAAGATAAGAAAGGTCTGCTCAGGGAACGTGTGCGCGTAGGCGAACAGCAGCGAATAGGTGAGGAAATAGGCGCCCATCAGCGGGAAGTCGAACGCGAGACCGACTGCCGCCGAGCCGAACAGCGAGAGGAAATAGAACGCGAGGAAGTCCCACGTCCCCCAAAGCTCTTCGAGTACGGCTCCCATGATGTAGAGGATGAGCAGGTCGAAGAAGAGCGCGAGCGGCCCCCCCTGGATGAACTGATAGGTGAAGAGGCGCCAGAGCTGTCCCTGGAACAGCGCCGTGCGGTCGAGACCGAAAAGCGTGACGTACTTCTCGAGGTCCTGCGTCTGAAACACGTAGAACGCGATGTTCAGAAACAGCAGGATGTAGAGCGAATGGAGGTTCTCGCGGCGGAATAGGCGCATGTCTGAACCGCTCACAACGGACTCAGCGCGCGACGATATTCTCGATCCCCGAGAACACCAGCTTGCCGCCGACATCGAGCCGGTGTGCGGCCGCCTGTCCGGCGCCCAACTCGAGGACGAACTTCGCCGCCGCTTTCGGCGGGTACGACGGGCACGGATCGGCCTTGCACGGAGGCACGTTCCGCTCCACGTGAACCACGGTCCTCGCCTCGTCGATCCAGAGGATGTCGAGCGGGATCAGCGTGTTCTTCATCCAGAACGAGTGGACGTCGGACGCAGGAAAGATGAAGAGCATGCCGTGACCGGCTCCGATGCTCGACCGGAACATCAGCCCCTGCGCGCGCGTGTCCGGATCGGCAACGACCTCGATGACAATCGTGGATCCGTCGGGCGACACGACCGTCGGCGCGGAAGCCGCGGGCCGACTCACGGGCGTGTCAGCCGTGGTCGCAGGGGATTCGCACGCCGTCGCGGCCGAAAGCGTTGCCACGAGCAGCGCAGATACGGCGGCGTGCCTCATTCTTCTTCATCCTTTCCGACCCCGACGATGCCGTGCTTCTTCGCGTAATAGCGAAACGACCGGAACGACATCTGAAGCACTTCGGCCGCCGCTTTCTGCACGCCATTGCTCCGTTCGAGCGCCTGCGCCATCAGGCTTCGCACCACCGAGTCGACGTGCTTCTCGAGGTTGATTCCTGCGGGAGGCAGCTCGAACGGGCTCGCGGTCGTGCTCTCGCCGAACATGACGCTTTCCGGCAACGACCGGGTCGTCAAAACGTCCGCGGTCTCGAGAGCGACCGCGCGCTCGATCACGTTCTCGAGCTCGCGGACGTTTCCCGGCCACGCATACTTCTCCAGCGCGCGCATCGCCTCTACCGAGATCCGCTTCGGCTGGATGCCTAACTGCGACGAGAACTTCGCGATGAAGTGGTCTGCGAGGAGCGGGATGTCCTCCTTCCTCTGCCGGAGAGGAGGGAGCGAGACCGGGATGACGTTGATCCGGTAGAAGAGGTCCTCTCGAAACGTTCCCTTCTGAATCGAGTCGGCGAGGTCGCGGTTCGTCGCCGCGATCACGCGGACGTCGACCAGATGCTCGTCGTTGCCTCCGACCCTGCGGATCGATCGATCCTGCAGGACCCGCAGCAGTTTCACCTGCATGCCGGGCGACATCTCCGTGATCTCGTCGAGGAAGATGGTCCCCTTCGCGGCTTCCTGGAAGAGCCCCACCTTGTCGCGGATCGCACCGGTGAAGGCTCCCCGCTCGTGGCCGAAGAGCTCGGACTCGAGCAGCGATTCCGGAAGCGCGCCGCAGTTGATGGAAACGAACTTCCCCGGGCGGCGCGAATGGTAGTGGATCGCGCGCGCGATCAGCTCCTTGCCGGTGCCCGACTCGCCGGTGATCAGAACGGTCGAGTGCGTCGGCGCGATTCGCGAGACGATACTGAAGATCTGCTGCATCCGCGAGCTCTTGCCGATGATGTTCGCGAAGGTGAACCGCTCCTCGAGCGCGGTCCGCAGGTGGACGTTCTCCGCCTCGAGGTCGCGCCTCTCGACCGCCTTGCGAACGATGATCTTCAGCTCTTCGATGTCGAACGGCTTGGCGATGTAGTCGTAAGCGCCCGCCTTCAGCGCGCTCACGGCGGACTGCGTCGAGGTGTAGGCGGTGATCATGATGACCGGCACGGCCTCGCTCTGCGCCTTCATCTCGCGAAGGAAGTCGAGCCCCGAGCCGTCCGGCATCATCAGGTCGCAGAGGACGAGGTCGGGCTCGCTCTCGTGGACCTGTTCCCTCGCTTCGTGCAGTGAGGCGGCCGCGCGCACGTCCCACCCCTCCCCTTCGAATACGATCGAGAGGAAGTCGCGCAACGATGCTTCGTCATCGACGATGAGCAGGTTCAGCGGCATACCGGGCGATTATATCCGCCGCCCGCCGCGAAACCCTCCGCTGCGCGGAGCCAGCCGCGCGTGACGATCGAGCCGGCGACCGTCGCTTCGTAGGGCTCGTCCCCGCGCGCTTCTTCGACGAGTGCGCGCACGAGCGCAGCGACGGCAGGCTCGTCGATCCGACTCCCGGCCGCGCTCGCGATCAGCAACTCCGTCCCGGCCCGGTATCTTCGCGCCATCAGCTCGACGAGATCGCGTGTGAGCACTCCCGCGCCCGCGGCCGCGTCGAGCATCCGCTGCTGCGGTGACGAGCCGTCGAGCCTCGGCGGCTGGAGCTCACGCGCCCGGACGACCGTGACCCACGCGTCGACGGCAACTTCCACCGGCTTGTCCCGCCCGCTCGACGGGCGAACCACGACACGTTCGAGCTCGAGTGCGCGCTCCCCTCCTTCGCGGACCGAGCTCGCGCATCCCGAGACGTCGAACTCCCGCAATGCGAACGACGAGCGCCCCGCGCGCCGTTCGGCGAGATTGACGACGCAGCGCGGCTCTTCCGACTCGGCGATCAGCCGTTCATGGCTCTTCCAACACGTTCCGCGTGTCCAGCCGCCGACGCGCCGTCCGCCGAATCGCTCGGCCTCTTTCGACTTGCGCCTCAGCGCCGCCTCCACGGGGCTCCCTTTCGCGACGAGGACGATCTCATCGACTCGCGACGACTTCTGGCCGATGCGGCTCACGCGACCGATTCGCTGCTCGAGCTTCGCCGGGCTCCATGGAAGATCGACGTGAATGACGAACGCCGCTGCCTGCAGATTGAGCCCTTCGCATCCGACGTCGGTCGCGACGATCAGCTCTAGCGCTCCGTTTGCGAGCATCGCGAGCACGGCGCTCATCGACGCGGCGCTGCCGCTCGCGTCGCGGCATCCGCTGCCGGTGACGATTCCGCAGCGCGTCGTCGTGCGGAGCGAGCTCCAGAGCGCCCGAGCCGTGTCGCGACTCTGCGTGAATATGAGGCCGCGCCTGCCTCGGCGCCGCTCGACGACCCGCGCGACGATCGCCGCCTTCGGGTCGACGGCAAGCCGCTCTTCGACCAGCCTCGCTGCCGACTCGAGCGCTTCGAGCTCCCGTCGGATCTGCGTCGTGTCGAGCTCTCCTCCCGCCACGCCCGTCCCCCATAGCTCCGGGAAAAGGATGTCCTGAAAGATCGGGGCGTCGGGATCGCCGAACGCTGCGCGGTAACTCGCGCGATTCAGGGCGACGCCGCGGTCCGCGCACTCGAGAGCGCGCGCGTGCAGCTTCCGGAGGCGCCGCAGCGTCGCCCCGAGCGCAGCCGCGCTCGACTCGAGCCGGCGCCAGAGAAACGAGCGGAGCATCGCCGCCGCCGATGGAGCGACGAGCGGGAAGCGGAGGGTTTCGAACAGCGCGGCGAGCTCCTCCCCGTGCCGCCCTGCAGCGCGATAGCGGATCGTGCTTCTCGAGGCCGACGCGAAGTTCAGGGACGACGGAAGCACACCCCGATCGCGAGCGATCGCAAGCTCGTCGAGCGCGGCTCGCAGCTGATCGTCACTTCGCGCGCGGAACGCCTCGTCGAGCGACGGGACACCGCGGTCAGCGAGCGCGTCGTCCGCCACGGCGAGGCCTAACAGGGCGCGGAGGTCGTCGGCGGAGTTGCAGATCGGTGTCGCGGTAACGAGGAGCACGTCGGCGGCGCGGCTCCTCGAAGCGAGGTTCCGGTAGCGCCGGGTGGTGGGATTCCTGAAGCGATGCGCCTCGTCGACGATCAGCAGCCTCTCTGCGGCCGCAGAGCGCCACGGCCGGGCCGGCCCGGCGTCGTGCGACGTGATCGACGACGCGAGACCGAACAGCGTCGCTACCTCGCGCCACTGGCCGACGAGCGCCGCCGGCACCACGATCTCGCACGAGCCGCCGCGCTCTTCCCACGCGCGAGCGACCGCCGCGGCAACCCACGACTTGCCGAGTCCCGCCCCGTCGGCGAGCAACGCGCCGCCACGACGCGCGAGCATTTCGAGTATCGCCGCGACCGCCTCCTCCTGGAACGGCGCAAGCTCGGGAGCATCGCGCGGAAGAGCGCCGGGAAAGAGCGTCATCCCCGGCGCTCCCCTCGACGCGACGTCGCAAACCGCTCGAGCAATGCGAGCTCGGCCGCGTTGATTCCGTAAAGCGATGCCACCGCCGCGTCGATCTCGCGATCGAGCCGCTCGCCCGCGTGGCTCCTCGCCGCCATCCTGGCCAGCGAGCGTTCCTCCGCCGAGCGGGGTGCGACTACCGGCATCGGAGTCGCGGCGACGGTCGTCGCGAGAAATCGGAAGTGATCGTCCTTGGCCCGCTCCGCTACGTCGAGACAGAGCGCATCGACGACCGTCGAGTTCAGAATCGCCGACAGCGCGAACGCCTCCTCGCCGCGCGAGCAGTCGAGCGAGTAGACCGTCTGGTTAGGCACCAGGGTGAACGTCCGCCCGTCGACCTGCGTCGTCGCCGGCAGAACGACCGCCTCGAGCCCGCGAGAGAGATCCTTCCACGCGACCTTGAGGCCGGTGTGTCCCTCCTTGACATAGTCGAGCTGCAAGCTCGATCGTTCGACACCGAGTCGCTCCGCGACCGCCGCGAGCCACACGTCGTCGCCGGGTCGCTTCGCCGCTTGCGGCCAGAGCATCCAGGTGGAGTCGTCCGCCGACCATCGCCTCACGTGCCGGCCGCGGACGCAGCGCACGACCGCGCCGTCGGGGAGGCGCACGCCTATCGATCGCGCAAACACGCCGTCGCGCTGCACCACAACGTCGTCGAGAAAGAAGAGCGAGTTCGCTCCCGTCTTCACCCCCATGATCGGCGCCCGTCCCAGCGCGATCGAAAGCGGAGGGAATCTCTCGCGGAGCCGCGTCATCACCGCGCGGCAGTCGGGAGCGGCAAGGGACCACGCGGCCCCGCCGCTGCCCGTGGCGAGCATCGCCTGGCTCACTTCCCACGCACCGGCGTCGTCGGATACCTCGACTTCCCTCCCCCCGGCTCCGTCCTTCCGCACGACGAGCCCGAGAGGGAAGACGTCGGCGTCGAAGAGCCGCTTCCCCGCGCGCGACCAGTCGCGCAGCGCGACGACTTCGTGGCGTCGCGCGAGCTCGCGTCGCATGTTCGAGGCGTAGTCGGCGGTGACGACTTTCGACGGGAGGAGCTGCGCGAAGACTCCGCCCGTCGCGAGCAGCGAAAGCGATTTTTCGACGAACGCCAGCGCCAGCTCCGACTGGGCGAAGCCGCGCGAGCCGCGCTGCCGGAAGAAGCCGTAGCGCTCCGCACAGGCACGCCGCAGCGACGGCTCGATCCGGCTCGACCTCACCCACGGGGGGTTGCCGACCGCGACGCTGAACCCGCCCGAGGCCATCGCTCCGGAGAAGTGGACGTCGAACGCGAAGAAGTCGAGATCGCCCTGCTCGAGGCGCGCGAGCGCGCGTGAGGCCGCGGCGATCCGCTCCATCAGAACGGCGCGCGACCCCGTATCCTCCGCTTTCCGCTCGTCGCCAAAGAGGTCGACGACCGGCGCATCGAGACGCGCGACCTCCGCGCGGTCGGCATCGAGAGACGTCTCGAGCATCGCGCGGCTCAGTGCGCGGTCCGACTCGCGCAGCTCGCGCGAAAGCGCGGCCCTCCGCCCGAAGGGTGCGCGCCTGTAGCGATCGACGAGCCCTTCACGCTTGCGCAGGGCTCGTGACCAGTCGAGGTAGACGCCCGCGCGGCCGCCGCCGAGAAAGTCGAGCGGTCCCGCGAGCGAGTTCCCCTGCAGGACGTTCCGGTCGAGGTTAGGCAGCGGAGGAACACTCTCCGCGTCGTGTTCCGACGCCGACACGATCGCGAGCCAGAGCCGCAGCTCGCAAAGCCGGACCGCCTCCGATTTCAGATCGACGCCGAAGATCGACCTCTCCACGACGCGAGCGCGGAGATCGGGCTCGGTCGCCATTCCCGCGGCGTCGGAGCAACCCCGCGTCAGCGTCTCGATCGCGCGCATCGCCGACAGGAGGAACGCGCCGGAGCCGCACGCCGGATCGATCACCGTGATCTCGCGCAATTTCGCCAGCAGTCCGGAGGCCTCATGCCTCCCGATCGCGTCGTGCACGCCTTCGAGGCGGGCGCGAAGGCGTGCCGCGAGCTCCCGGTCGCCGTCCGCGCACCAGGTCGAGATCGCGTCCGCGACCAGCCTGTCGACGAGCGGCCGCGGCGTGTAGAACGTGCCGCTCTCCGCCCGCTCCCCGCTCTCCATCAGCGCCTCGAAGACGCGGCCGAGCATCTCCGGATCGATATGGACACCCTCCTCGTCGCCCTCGTCGGCGCAGAACGAAAAGCGCTCGAACGTCTCGTCGAGGACTTCGCGCCAGAGGATGTCGGGAAGCGCGAGCCTCCGGTTGCGCTCCTCGAAGGCCGACCGGGCGAAGAGCCCGCCGTTGAGGTAGGGAATCGTGCCTAACGCGCGAGCCCGCGCTGGACGCCTCACCCCGGGAGTGCTCAGACAGTCGAAGAACAGCGGGTCGAGCACCCGGGAGTGAAAGGCGCTGCCGCCGCCGGCCTCCCGCTCGAACGACGCCCGGATGAAGCGGTGCCCTCCGTCGAGCCACCCTTTCTGCTGCAGGAAATAGAGGAAGAGCAGGCGCGAGAGCAGGAGGAGCGCGTGGTCGCGCGTCGCCCTGCGGGTCTCCTCGGGCAGCGCCGCGAACACAGCCTCGTCGATTCGCCGAAGCGCCTTGCGGAAGCGCTCGAAGAAGCGCCGTCCCGTTGCCTCACGATCGAGCGCCCTGGAGAAGAGAGCGCGCGCGTCGACCGACGGCGCGGCTCCACACAGCTGAAGCGAGGCGATCCTGTCGACGGCGTCGGCCGACGGGGTGTCGAGCGCGACGTCGAGACGCCGCGTTCCCCGGCAGCCGAAGAGCGACATCGAGTCGCGCGACGGGGAGAAGTAGAGCACCGTCGGCTCGAGCACCCGGTTCCAGCGCGACAGCCCGCGCAGGAGGGGAGCGATCGCTCTGCGCGAGCTCTCCTCCCGCGCCTCGAACGCGTAGAGATCGACGCCGGCATGCCGCATGAGGTGCCACGCGTCGGCGCCCTCGATTGCCGCGCCTTCGATCGAGCGCCACTCGCGCAGGTCGATCCTGCGCGGATCGGCTGGCCACCCGAGACGGACCAGGAGTTGCGATGCAGCGTGAGCGGAGCGGCAGGCGCGAAGGTCGGCGGCGGTGATCATGGCCGCGCCTCCCGGCCTGCCCGCAGCCCGGCGCGCGCCATTGCGATTAGACTTGTGACTCGACGCGGGACCGCCGGGTGCATGGCACCGGGCGCGCCGGCAGCGCCGTCGCTCACATGAAGATTCGTCCCGGCTACCTCAAACGCGTCCTCGGCGGCGCGGTCTTCGGCCTCTACATCGGCCTGCTTCTCCCGTTCCTCAACCCGCAGATCCACGTCCGGCCGACGGCGATCGCGCCGATCGTGCTCGCGTACATGACGATCTGGGGAGTGCTCCTCGGTTCGGCGCTCTGGCTTCTCCGCATCGTGCGCGTGAAGGTCTTCGGCCGCCCCGCAGGCGAGTTCCGGCCTCACGGCTTCGGCTACGTCGTCGCAGCCACCTTCGTCTCCGCCGCGGTCTACTGGCTGCACCTCGCGGTGCTCCGGATCTATCTCCCTCCGGGCGCGGTTCGAGTCCTGTCGAAGGCGTCGATCGTGGTCGGCGTCACTGCTCTCGTGCTGTTCGCGGTCTGGCTCGTCGAGCGGAACGCCGACGCGCGCGCATCGAATGGCCTCGTGGCATTCGCCCTCTGCGTGATCGCGGTCTCGGCGCTCGTTCTCTACCAGCGGCGCGTGCAGTACGCCGAGCAGCCGACTCCTCCCCGCCGCACGCCCGTCGTCGCAACGCCGGTCGCAAAGGTGACGATCGTGACGGTCAGGTCGCTCTCGTACGACTGGCTCGTCACCGCGGCGGGCGAGGAGACGGCTCCCGCGATTCACGAGCTTCGCGAGCGCTCCTACCTCGCGCGGATGACGCCGTTCAACTCGTCGAGCTCGCGAGCGCTCTGGGCCTCGCTCGCCACGGGAAAGCTGCCTAACCGGCACGGCGTCACCGGACGCTATTCGTACAGGACGCTGCTCAACCCGAACGAGCCGTGGCTCAACATTCCGATCGGTGTCGGGTTCCCGTCGTGGGGGCTGCTCCCGCCGGTCGACAAAATCGCGGCGCCGCTGCCTTCGGGCAACTCCCTGCCGCTCTGGTCGATGCTGCAGCAGTCGGGAACCTCGACGGTCGTCGTGAACTGGCCAGCGTCGAACGGAAGCCTCGGCGGCGGGGTCCGAGGGGCGAGCGATCAGATCTGCCGAAGCGGATCGGCGGCCCGCCAGGAAGACGAGGCGCGCGTCATCGAGGCGTGCGCCGAAGCCGCGGAGCTGTCGAAGGACGTCTCGGCGAACGTGACCGGCTTCGACGAGCGCGCAATGAGGCGGATTCGCCACGCAGTCGCCGCCGACCGCGCCGCCGCGAGCGTCGCGATCTCCATGGCGAACGAGTCGCAGACGCCGCTCACGATCGTCTCGTTCAACGAAATCGAAGAAACGGCTCGCGCGATCGGCCAGAAGGGAAACGTGCTTCCGTCCGCGTCCTCGCCGCAGGGAAATGCGCTTCGTTTCGCGCTCGAGCGGACCGACGCGCTCGTACGCGAGATCGATCGCGGCATCGACGGCGACGTGCTGATCGTCGTTTCGCCCTCCGGCTTCGATCCTCCCGACATTCCGTCGAGCCCGATGGGCACGTTGTCCCTCCTCACAGCCACACTCCTCGCACCAGGGAGCGACGAGGGCTTCCTGCTCATTTCGGCCGGCCGGACAGGCATCCTCGCGAATCCCGACGCGGCGCGCGTCGTCGACCTGGTTCCGACCGTGCTCTACACCATCGGCATGCCGATCGCGCGCGACCTCGATGGCCGCGTGCTCACCGAAGCCTTCGTGGACGAGCTCGTCATCGGCCGCAACGCGCAGTACATCCAGACCTACGAAGTCGGACCTCCCACGCCGCGCTGACCTGCCGACACGCGTGCTCACGGCCTGACTCCCGCCGACTCGGCCAGCATCTTCATGCGGACCTTTCCCGAGGACCCGTAGACGACGACGGCCGCAGCTCTGTGCGCACCGTCCGTCAGGTAGATCGAGCCGGGCGTGGCACCGCCGGTCGGAGAGAACGAGCAGATCGTCGAACGATTGAAGCGGACAGGCGACGCGCCAAGCGGGACGATCTCGCCGGTCTCGCCATCGCGCACCGAGACGCCGGGCAAGCCGATCCGCACCTTCCCGGCGGTTCCGAATACCGCGCGATACGGCACAACAAGCCGGTCGACACCCGACACGATGTCTTCGTTCAGGACACCGTCCCCGTCGCCGTCGTCGATGAAGCCGTAGTGCCAGACGCCGCCGATCTCGCGGAACTTCACCGCCGAGTTGCTTCCGCGCGCCACGGCGCGCGAGCGGACCTTGCGAAAGATCGTTCGCAGCTCCGCCGACGCCGCCTGCAACTCCCGCTTTCGCGAGAGGTCGTGAAGCGAGGGGATGGAGATCGTCACCATGAGGCCGACGATGGCGACGACGGTCAACAGTTCGACGAGAGACACACCACGGGCAGACGATCTCGATTTCAAGGCCGTTTCTCCTTCGTTCGATTTGTCGTTGATGCGTGAGGGGGCCGCTCCCTCGCGGGAGCGGCCCTGGTGGCGGGCGGCGCTAGTGCGCCGTGTTGGAGGGCTGTGCCGGGGTCGACTTCTTGGCGCGCGGCGCCTTCTGCTTTGCGGCGAGGGTCGTCTTGCCTTCGAGGACCAGGTAAGGCGAGATCAGGTCGAAGGTCTTGTCGCTGATTCCCTTGACCTGCATGAGGTCGGTGGCCTTCTTGAACTCGCCGTTCTCTGCGCGCCAGGCGACGACGCGTTCCGCGGTCTTCGCTCCGATGCGCGGCAGATACGAGATCTGCGTGGCGTCGGCCGTGTTGATGTTGACGACACCGGCGACTTTCGCCGGGGCGGCCTCTTCGGCCGCGAACGCGCCGAGGGCGCCGAAGAGCAGGGTGACGACGGTCAGGATGCTGATGAGGGACTTACGCAAGGTCGTGATCTCCTTTTTCGCATTCAGTTGGTTGTTGATGTTCGGGTCTGAACTTCACTGGTATTTCCTGGGGTCACACACCGTTTCGTGCTTTCTTCCTTTTCTCTTTGCCTTCTGGCTCTCCTCCAACCACCTCCTTTCGCGGCTCTGTAGTTTCAAGAGCGGCGCCAGGTGGCATGGATGGCTAAGTATTTAAAAATGAAGGATTTGTGAACTTCGACGGGGACGCGGCGTGTCAAAATTTTTTGCAGGGAAAGCCGGAGTGCACGACGGCTTTGACACGAGAGCGCTCGCAGCAAAGGCCGCGGGCGTTTGCCAGGCATGCCGGGGGCGGACGCCTGCGCTTCGAGAGTCTGACGTTCGTCAGTTCTCTTCCTCCGCATCTCCCACCGTGGCAAACTCTCAGGCGCGAAGCGGCGCGCCGGGTGGCGCGCGGACGCGAGGGTGATGAGTCGCGCTAACGGCAAGCGGTTGATCGTCGGGATTTCCGGAGCTTCGGGAATCGCGCTGGCGATCCGCTTCATCGAGCTCGCCACGGCGCATCGTGACGTGGGCGAGCTTCATCTCGTCGTCAGCAACAGCTCGCTCCGCGTCGCGATGAGCGAGCTCGATCCGCCCGGCTCGACTCCCGCGGCAATTCTCGGGCATTGCCGTCTCGACGAGCCGGCGCGCGCGAAGATCTCGATTCACCCTAACGCCGACATCGGCGCCGTGATCGCATCGGGCTCGTTCGTCACCGACGGCATGGTGATCCTCCCCTGCTCCGCCGGCACGCTCGCATCGATCGCGCACGGAATCTCGCGCGATCTGATCCAGCGCGCCGCCGACCTGACGCTGAAGGAGAGGCGCCGGCTCGTCATCGCGCTGCGCGAGACGCCGCTGTCGCTCGTACACGCGGAGAACATCCTCAAGGCGACGCAGGCGGGGGCGATCGTGATGCCTCCCGTGCCGTCGTTCTACGCCGGGCACAGCTGGGACTCGTTCCTCGACCACTTCTCGATGCGCGTCCTCGACCTGTTCGGGGTCGACATCGGCCGCGACGATCTCCGTTGGAAAGGAGCGAGCGGCGAAGCATGAGGCACGCGCGCGCCGCAGGGCGCGCGGAGCTTCGCCGCAACCGCACATGACATCGATCGGCATCTGCGCCAAGATCGGATCTAAGCGCGCACTCGAGGCGGCGGCCGACACGGCGCGCGCGATGAGAAAACGCGGCATCGATGTGAATTTCGACCTGAGCACCGCGCACGCGCTTCACCTTGATGACGCGCGCGAGTTTCCCAAGCCCGAACTCGGCCCCAACTCCGACTGCCTCATCGTCTTCGGAGGCGACGGCACGCTCCTCTCCGTCGCCCGGTACGCCCCGTCGCACGTCCCGGTCATCGGCGTGAACATGGGAACGCTCGGCTTCCTGACCGAGATCCGCGCGAAGGAGTACGAGACGGTCCTCGACGACGTCCTCGACGGCAACTACGCCGCGGAGGATCGCGTGACGCTCGACGTCGAGGTCAAAGGGATCAACGGCGAGCTTCGCTACCGGGTTCTCAACGATGCGGTGATCAACAAGGGGGCGCTCGCCCGCATCGCGACGATGATGGTCGACGTCGGAGGGAAGTTCGTCTCGACGTTCCGCGCCGACGGGCTCATCGTCGCCACGCCGACCGGCTCGACCGCGTACAACCTATCCGCGGGCGGCCCGATCATCTACCCGACGATGAAGGCGATCGTGATCACCCCGATCTGCCCTCACATGCTCACCAACCGGCCGATCGTCCTCGCCGACGACCAGCCGATCGACATCAAGCTCGTCAGCCCCGTTCGCGAGGTGTTCCTCACGCTCGACGGCCAGGAAGGAATCCCGCTGCACGGCTCGGAAAAGATCCACATCGCCAAGGCGTCGTCGACGATCCGGATCGTGCAGTCGCCCGACAAGAACTACTTCGACGTTCTCCGCAACAAGCTCAAGTGGGGCGAAGGGAAGTGACCTTCTCCCGACGCGAGGCGCGTCTCCAGCCTAACCCTTCCCGACGAACGCGAACCGACCGATGAATAGACCACTCCTCGTGCTCTCTCTGTTGCTCCTCACGTCCTGCTCCAACCCACGCAGCGAGATGCCGACCACGCCACCATCGGACGCGTTGATCATCCATGGAGGCATCGCCTGGATCGGCCCGGAGCAAAAACCGTCGCCTGACACCGCGATCCTCGTCCGCAAGGGGCGCATCGAATTCGTCGGCCCGCTCGCCGAGGCGGAGAAGCGCGCGCCCGGAGCGCGCAGGCTCGATGCGAAGGGAATGACGATTCTCCCCGGCCTGGTCGATTCCCACGCGCACGTCGACGGGCTCGGAAAAATGCTCGCGATCGTCGATCTCAAGGGCACGACCAGCGCAGAGGACGCGGCCGCGCGCGTCGGCGAACAGGCGAAGTCGCTTCCGGCGGGCGACTGGGTCGAAGGTCGCGGCTGGGACCAGAACGACTGGCCCGAGATGCGGTACCCCACCGCCGACGTGCTGGACCGCGTCGCCGGCGATCATCCCGTCTACCTGCGTCGCATCGACGGACACGCCGGCTGGGCGAACTCCGCCGCGATGCGGGCCGCGGGCATCAACAGTTCGACGAAGGAACCTGACGGCGGGCGGATACTCCGCGACGGATCGGGCAACCCGACAGGCGTCTTCATCGACAACGCCGAAAACCTCTTCGACGGGAAGATCCCCGCTCCCTCGCGCGAGCTTCGCAAGGCGCGACTGCGCGCGTCGCTCGAGAACATCGCCTCGAACGGCCTGACGGCAGTTCACGAAGCAGGCTCCGAAAACCCCGAAGAAGTGATCGCGATCTACCGCGAGCTCATCGGCGAGGGGTCGATGCCTGTCCGCGTCTACTACATGCTTCCGGAAGGCGATCCAAAGCTCGAGTCGTGGTTCTCGACCGGGCCGCTCGTCGACTTCGGCAACAAGCTGACCGTGCGCGCGGTGAAAGTCTACGCCGACGGAGCTCTCGGAAGCCGCGGCGCGGCGCTTCTCGCGCCTTACAGCGACGAGCCTTCCGCCAAGGGACTCCTGGTCACGCAGCCCGAGCGAGTCGAGGAGATCGCGAAGAAAGCCGCGGACGCGGGCTTCCAGGTCGGAACGCACGCCATCGGCGATCGCGGCGTGAAGATCGTCCTCGACGCGTACCAGAAGGCGGGAGTGAAACCCGAGGATCGTTTCCGCATCGAGCACTACCAGGTCGCATCGCTTCCCGACATCGAGCGCCTCGGGAAGATGGGCGTCATCGCCGCGATGCAACCGACGCACGCCACCTCCGACATGCCGTGGGCCGAGAAACGCCTCGGCGCCGAGCGGCTCGAGGGGGCGTACGCGTGGCGCAAGGTTCTCGACGCGGGCGGACACCTCGCGCTCGGATCCGACTTTCCGATCGAAGACGTGAACCCGTTCTACGGTATCTACTCCGCCGTCACACGCCAGGATCACGACGGACATCCTCCTGGGGGATGGCGGCCGTCGGAGAAGCTGACGCTCGCCGAAGCGGTGCGCGGCTTCACGGTCGTATCGGCGTACGCAGCATTCGAGGAGGAGACTCGCGGAACGATCGAAGCAGGCAAGCGGGCCGACTTCACGATCGTCGATGGCGACTTCGCCTCGGCGCCGCAGAGCGACCTCTGGGAAACGAAGGTCCGCTACACCATCGTGAACGGCGACGTGGTGTTCAAGGCGCCGGGCGAGGGCGGGCGCTAACCAGCGAGCGCGGCCACCGTCGTCGCCGCGAGCTGTGCGACGACCACACACGCCTGCATCGCCAGAAGCCTGCGCGCGCCGCGGCAGCGGTCGGCGATGCTCCGCGGGGCGTTCCCCTTCGCGCCGCCCGACATCGATCGGAGCGCGGCGTCGAGATCGGCGAGCTCCAGCCGCCCCTCAGCAATCTCGCCAAACAGCCGGCGATCGAGACCGACACGGAACCCGAAGTACCTGCCCGCCAGCCCGAGCGCGAGAGCCGCGATCGAGGCAGGCTGCCATCCGAGGCTGAAGGTCAGCGCCGCGGCCACGAGCAGCGTGAGGCCGGCAGAGACCAGGTCGGTCCTGCCCGCGGCGCCTAACATCTCCGCGGTCAGCCTCGCCTCCGCGCGCTCCTCCGGGTTCACGTCAACTCCTCCAGCGCGGAGCGGAGCCCCGGATGGACGACGACCGACGGTCGCGCCTCGCGCACGATCCGGATCGCGTCATCGACGCTTTCCGCGCGGCCGGTCGCCACGAGCCAGGCGACGACCGCCGACGCGCTGCGCGAGAGACCGACGGCGCAGCAGACCAGAACCGGCCCGCCCGCTCGAGCCTCCTCGATCGCCGCGACCGCTTCACGAAGCGCCCCGGCTGGAGGCACCGTCAGGTCGAGCACGGGAATCGACCGGTAATGCTGATCTCTCGCGACCGCGAACGGCAGCTCCGCGGAGAGATCGACGACCGATGCGAAGCTCGCCCGGTCACCATCGAGCGGACCGCGGATGCGCCCGACCGAGACACCGTCGGCCACCACGCCAGACTTCGGGCGCCCGGCATTGCGAATCCGCGAGTTCAGCCACGCGCCGAAGAAGTATGGCGCGAGCAATCCCCACGCCCCCGCGCTCATCGTGCCGCCCGCGCTCTTCTGGAAGCCGCGCACCCCGATCGCGAGGTAGTTCAGCGCGACGACGCACAACGAGACGGCAGGCCAGAGCATCCAGAGCCAGGCGCCGCCGAGCAGCGCCGGCGCGGCGACGAACAGCGCGCCGAGCGCATAGATCGCCGCGAGCCGCCTGCGCTGCGGGTCGGAGGCGAGCGCCATCCCCGCCGGCGGTGACGTCGACGAATCGGGAAGCCCCCAGAGAATCGCGAAGCCGACGGCGAGGCCGGTCGGAATGTCGATGAAGTGATGCTGGTAGGTCGTCAGCACCGACACGCCGACGAGCAGCATCCAGACGTGAAGCACGAGGCGGAGCCAGATCGGGCGCGAGTGCGCCGCGAGCCGCATCCAGATCAGCACGAGAAGGCTGATGTGGAGCGACGGAGCCTGGTTGAACGGCTTGTCGAAGCTGCCTAACGCCGCGAAGAGCGCACCGAACACCCCATCGACTGCCGCGGGGCGATCGAACGAGAAGCGCAGCGGGAACGCGATGAAGCAGGTGACCGAGATCAGCTGTGCGGCAAAGAGCCGCTGCGCGTGGCGGTCGAGCTCGCGCCGCGTCGCGCAGATGAGAAGCGAGAGACCGTAGAAGAGGTCGATCGACCAGTAGGGGAGGATCGTCCATGGCACGAACGGGATCGCGTGCTCCCAGCCGAACGCGATCGCACCGACGTCGCTTCGCCGGCCCGCCAGCCAGTTCGCAAATCCATAGCTTGCGAAGAAGAAGGGGCCGAGGAGCGCGATCCATCCGATCGCGCGGAGCCACGGTCGCCTCTCGATCGACACCGCCTCGCTCATGCCTGCCTGACCGCCAGAGAGACGGTAAAGATCCCCCACTCGTCGATCCGCTGCGCGAGCTTGCGGAACCCCGCGCGCTCGACGAGTTGGTCCATCTCGGCCTGCGTTCTGCGCCGCATCACCCACGCCGCGCCTCCGCGGTGGCTCGTGAGGGCGCGCGCGATCAGCTCGAGCTGAGGATGCCACGGCTGCCCCGTGTAGACGAGCATTCCGCCCGCCTGGACCGCGTCGGCGATTCCGGCCAGCGAGCGCCCGACCATCTCGTTGTCGGGGAAGAGCTCGTAGAGACCCGAGACGATCGCGAGCGTCGGCCGCGGCTCGACCGACGCGAGGCTCGCGCGATCGAACGCGTCACCCTTCACGAAGCGGGCGATGTCGCCTAGCCCCTTCTCTTCGATCAGCCTGGCTCCCGCCGCGACGTTGATGTCGCTGTAGTCGCGCAGCAGGATCGAGTCGGGCCGCGCCTCGGCAGAGTCGATCGCTTCGAGCGCGTAGCGCCCGTGCCCTGCGGCGACATCCATCACGCGGACGGGCTTCCCTTCCTCGCGCAGGCGTCGTGTCGCGATGCGCAGCAGCTCCTCGACGTGGATCTTCCGCTGGCGGATGCCGCGCCAGCCGATCGAATTCAGATAGTTGCGATCGATCATTCTGCCGATCGGCCCGACTCCGGCGGGTTTGTTCCGGTAGACGTAGTCGAGCGTGCTGCCGGAATCGAAGCCGGTCTGGTGGCCTAACTTCACCCCCTCGGAGAGCGCCTCTCCCAGTTTCATCGATGCGCGAGTCATGCTCCAGTAAAGCCCGCGCGGCGAGAAGGGCGAGAGCGGAGTTGCGAGCCTGTCCGACTCGTCCTTCGTCGCCCCGGACAGATGCGCGTTCGTCAGCTCGACGAACGTCCGCGGCTCTGCAAAACGCGCACGCACGAATTCGCGGATCTTCTCGACGACCGGCGCGCGATCGCGCTCGCCGAGCGTGTCGTGGAAGAAGCCGGGAATGACGTGCTTCTCCTTCACCGCGCTTCCGAGCCTGTCGAAGAAGTCGTGCTGCGGGCCGTGATGGACGACCCAGTCGTCGCCCGAGATGAACATCTGCACCGGGACCGTGATCGCGTTCGCGTCTGCAACGATCCGCTCCGCCGTCTCGTAGAGCGCGAGGAGGATGTTCACGGAGATCGGGCGCGAGATCAGCGGGTCCTTCTCGTACGACGCGATCCTCTCCGGGTCGTGCGTGAGGAACTTCGGCTTCACGTAGCTGTTGACGTAGAAGTTCCCGCGGAACTTCTGCTGGATCGCGAGCCCCGTCCTCGCAAACGGTACGTATAGTTTGACCTTGAACGCGGGTGACGCGAGCACCGCACAGCGGATCCGTGGCGCGTAGTCGTGGAGCCAGGTCGACACGAGGACCGCGCCGACGCTCTGCGCGATCACGGCAACGTCCTCGACCGGGCAGCCCGCCTGCGCGGCGGCGAGCTCGACGAAGTCGTTCACGTCGCGGACCGAAGTTCCGAGGCTCGGGCTGAAGCCGCGCGGACCGGGCGAGCGCCCGTGTCCGCGGGCATCCCAGGCAAAGAACTCGAACTCGTCGAGACCGAGCTCGTCGACGAGATGCGCCATTCGCCCCGAATGCTCGTGCCCGCGGTGGAAGAGGACGATCGCTCCCGCCTTGCGCGTCCCCTCCGCGATCGGCCAGTGACGATAGAAAAGCTCCACTCCGTCGAACGTCCGGAACGTCCGTTCTTCAACCCGTCTCATCGAACCTCCGGCCCGGCGGCGCCGGCCTTGTCTTGAAGTTCCTTCAATCCGTTGCGTACGCGATTCACCGCGGTCAGCGTCGCGAGCGCCGCGATCGCCCAGATCAGCCACGGCGCCCACGATGGGAGTGCCGTCGTCGCCGCGACCCATATCGCGAGGAGCGAGAAAACGAACGCGCGGTCGCTCTTGCCCATCGGTCCATCGTACCGGCGCGACGCACCTGCCATCACCGCGACCGTACCGGTCATCTCCGACACCGCGGAGGCAAAGATCGCCGCGCAGACGGGGCGCCAGTCGAACGGATCGACGAACGCAAACGGCAGGTAGAGCGCAGCGTCGGAGACGACGTCGGAAAGCTCGTTGAGAAACGCGCCGAGCGACGACTTCTGGTCGAACTCGCGCGCCAGCATTCCATCGACCGCGTTGAGCGCCATCCGGAGAAGCATCCAGACCGGGATCGCCGCGAACCAGATGCGCGGCGCGAGTATGAGCGCGACGCCGATCGCGACCGAGATGACCCAGGCGGTGACCGTGACCTGGTTCGCCGTGACGCCCGCGGCGTAGAGCCGCCGGACCATCGGACGGAGCAGTGCCTGGAAGCGGGACTTGAGGGCGTAGATGGTCATAGCGCGGCTCGAGCGGCTGGCGTTGGTCGGTAGACGGCGAGAGGCGATAGGCGAAAGGCGAGAGCAGGCGGCAAGTCGACCCTCGATCGTCCGTCGCGGCACACCGTTTCCAAACGATTACTCATCGCCTTTCGCCTCTCGCCTTTCGCCTTCGCTTTTACGCGAAATAGTACCGCGTCAGGTGGAAGAAGACCGGGCCGGCGAAACAGAGCGAGTCGATCCGGTCGAGCACGCCGCCGTGCCCCTCGATCAGCGCTCCGAAGTCCTTCACACCGCTGTCGCGCTTGATCGCCGACATGGTGAGCCCGCCGGCAAACCCGAGGATCGTGATGAGGAGCGACATTCCGGCGGCCTGCAGCGGCGTGAACGGCGTGATCCACCAGAGTCCCGAGCCGAGCGCCGTCGCAGACAACACTCCGCCGATCAACCCTTCCCAGGTCTTGCTCGGGCTGATCGTCGGCGCCACCTTGTGCCTGCCGAGCGTCTTGCCCCAGACGTACTGCAGCACGTCGCTCATCTGGACGACGATCACGAGGAAGAGCAGCAGCCCCGCGTTGTTCGTGTAGCCCTTCAAATCGAGCATCAGGAGTGCCGGGACGTGGCTCACGCAGTAGACGCAGATCATCATCGCGAACTGGATCTTCGCGGCGCGCTCGAGGAATCGCTCCGCATCGCCCGACACGGCGATGCGCGCCGGGAGGAAGAGGAACGCCCAGACCGGGATGAAGACCGCGAAGAGGCCGTACCACTCGATCGCGACGAGCAGGTACTGGAACGGCACCACGATGAAGAAGATCCAGAAGAGCGCCATGTGGTCGCCGCGGCGCGTCGGCGTGAGCGTCACGAACTCGCGGAGCGCCAGAAACGAGAGGAGCGCGAAGAGGACGGTCGACCCGATCGCGCCCATCGCGACGGCGGCCGCGAAGACCGCGACCATCACCCACCAGGCGCGGATTCGCGCGTTGAGGTTCGCGACAGTCGCGCGCGCCGCGTCGGTCGCCGCCCTCCTTCCGAGCACGATCCCGACGAGCGACGCCACCAGGAGCAGCGCGCCGACCCCCTCCAGCAGCCAGATCGTTTCCTTCGTCAGCGAGAATCCGAGACTCATCCGAGACGCTCCAGTTCTCCGCGAATTCGCGCGAGGAAGTCTTCCTTCGTTTCGCCGGCGCCTAACCGCAGGGGCGGGCCGAGGGTGATCGAGCTGAGGAGCGGGACCGGAACGACCTCGCCCTTCGGCAGGATTCTGTTCAGATTCTCGATCATGACGGGTACGAGATCGACGTCAGGCTTCCGCGTCGCGACGTGGAAGACCCCGCTCTTGAACGGAGCGATCGCGGTTCCGTCGCCGCGCGTCCCCTCGGGGAAGATGATGAGCGAGTCGCCCGCGTCGAGCGCCGCGACCATGTCCTCGACGGGGTTGCGATCCTTCGTCTTCCCCGTCCTGTCGACGAGGACTGCGCGAAAGACCTCGCGCGCGAGATAGCGCTTGATCGCCGAATTGTCCCAGTAGTCGGAGCCCGCGACCGGGCGCGTCTTCGACCGCTCGGTCGAAGGCAGCGCCGACCAGAGGACCACGAAGTCGAGATGGCTCGAATGGTTCGCGAAATAGATGCGCTGCCCGGCGGCTGGCTTGTAGCCGGCGTAGCGGACCGTCGCGCCGGCGAGGAGGCGCGCGAAACCCGCGATCAGGCCAGCGAGCAGCCGCCCCCCCATCAGGCCTCGAGCTCGAAGTCTTCGAAGTGAGTCAGGGCGCGGAAGGCGTGGTAACGCGCCTCGATCTCCGCGCGGCTGATCTTCCCGAGTTTGTCGAGCGAGAAGGCCTCGACGTTGAACGAGGCGACGACGCTTCCGAAGATGATCGCGCGGCGCAGCTCCACCTCGGTCATGTGCTTGCGCGAGGCGAGATACCCGAGGAAACCGCCGGCGAAGGTGTCGCCCGCGCCGGTCGGATCGAATACGTTCTCGAGCGGATACGCGGGCACCGCGAAGACCTTGTCGTCGTGGAACATGAGCACGCCGTATTCTCCGCGCTTCACGACGAGCGTATCGAGGCCGTAGGAGAGAATCGCCTTCGCCCCCTTGATCAGGTTCGCCTCGCCGCTGAACTGCCGCACTTCGGCCTCGTTGATCAGCATCAGGTCGATCGACCGCATCAGCTTCTCGAGCGACGGCTTCTTCGACTCGATCCAGTAGTTCATCGTGTCGAGCGCGACGAGCTTCGGCCGCCCCGCCTGCTGCAGGACGTCGTACTGGAGGTCGGGATCGATGTTCGCGAGAAAGAGGACGTCGGGATCGCGGTGTGCGTCTCCGAGCTTCGGCTTGAAGTCGGCGAAGACGTTGAGCTGCGTCTCCTTCGTGTGCGCCACGTTGAGGTCGTAGCCGTACTCGCCGCGCCAGAAGAAGGTCTTCGCTCCCGCGACCTTCTCGATTCCCGAGATGTCGATGTCGCGACCCTGGAAGATCTTCATCTCTTCCGGTCCGAAGTCGTCGCCGACGACGCCGACGATGCGGACCGGGGTGAAGTACGACGCCGCGACGGAGAAATAGGTCGCCGCGCCGCCGAGAGCCTTCTCGACGCTGCCGAACGGAGTTTTGATCGCGTCGAATGCGACGCTGCCTACGACCGTGATGGACACGCTGTGCCTCCCCCAGGCGCCGCTCCAGCGGCGCAATCTCTAGTTCAGATAACGCCCGACGATCGGCGCGAGGTCGGCCTTCACTCTCGCCGGTACCTTCGTCGGATCGCTGAGAATCGCGAACCGCAGCGCCGACTCGCACGGGCACTTCCGCTCGCGCTTCGCCACTTTGCCCACGGCGTCGCGGATGATCTTCGCCGCCGTCTTCGCATTCTTGTGCAGGTATTCGACGACCGTCTCGACGCTCACCGCTTCTTCGGTCTCGTGCCAGCAGTCGTAGTCGGTGACCAGGGCCATCGTCGCGTAGCAGATCTCCGCCTCACGCGCGAGCTTCGCTTCCTGCAGGTTCGTCATGCCGATCACGTCGACGCCCCACGAGCGGTAGAGGTACGACTCCGCGCGCGTGGAGAACTGCGGCCCCTCCATGCAGAGATAGGTCCCGCCACGATGCGTGCGCGCGCCGATGGCTTCCGACGAATCGGCCATGATGTCGGAGAGCTCGTTGCAGATCGGGTCTGCGAACGAGACGTGACCGACGATCCCGTTGCCGAAGAACGTGTCGGGACGATGGCGCGTCCGGTCGATGAACTGCCGCGGGAAGACGATGTCGGTCGGATGGCAGTCTTCTTTCATCGATCCGACCGCCGACGCCGAGAGGATCATCTCGACGCCGAGAACCTTCATCCCGAAGATGTTCGCGCGGTAGTTCAGCTCGCTCGGCATGAGGCGGTGCCCCTTGCCGTGCCGCGCGAGAAAGGCGACGGGGACGCCGTCGAGCTCACCGACCATATACGGGTCGGACGGCTCACCGAACGGCGTCGAGACGGCCTTCTCGTGAAGGAGCCTGAGCCCCTCCATCTCGTAGAGGCCGGAGCCTCCGATGATCCCGATCCGCGCTTCGTTCAAGCGTCCCCCCTCTTCGCCGCCATCGTCGGGTCTCGGCGCTCAGTGCGCGAAGCGCGCGAGCGACGCGTCGATCTTCTCGCGAACCTTCAGCGCAAGCTCGATCGCGGCGAGCCCTTCGCGACCGCCGACGAGCGGCGTCTCGCGAGTCCGGACCACCTGCGCAAACGCCTCGAGCTCCGCGCGGAGCGGCTCCTTCTTCTCGACCACGATCTCGAGCGGCTCGATCATCGACTTCTCCTCGCGATGGATGAGCCTCGCCCCCTTCGACTCCTGTTCCTTCGTGTCGACCGAGACGTAGCAGTCGGCGCCGAAGACGCGGAACTTGCGGACGCGGTCAGTCGACACGCGGCTCGCGGTCAGGTTCGCGACGCAGCCGCTGTCGAACTCGATGCGGACGTTCGCCATGTCGACCTGGCGCGTGAGCACAGGGACGCCGACCGCCTGGATGTCGCGCACGGGCGAGTCGACGAACGACAGCACGAGGTTGAGGTCGTGGATCATCAGGTCGAGCAGCACGTCGATGTCGAGCGAGCGGCCCGAGAAGACGCCGATCCGCTCGCACTCGATGTAGCGCGGCGATTCGATGAACGGCGCCGCGGCGACGATCGCCGGGTTGTAGCGCTCCACGTGGCCGACCTGGATGATCCGACCCTGCTTTTGCGCGAGCTCGATCAGCATCCGCGCGTCGGCCACCGTCGAGGTGATCGGCTTCTCGATCATCACGTCGCAGCCGGCGGAGATGAGGCTCTTCGCGACCTCGGCATGATTGTCGGTCGTCGTCGCGACGACGGCGCACTCGACATGCTCCTCGAGCGCGTCGACGCTCGCGAAGCGCTTCAGCTTCAGGTTCGCTTCGACCTCGGCGGCCACCGCGTCGCGCGGCTCGACGAAGCCGACCACGTCCACCTCCGGCATCTCCGTCAGCACGCGCGCGTGCAGCCTGCCGAGATACCCAACCCCAACGACGCCGATCCGTACCTTGTCCATCGCCCCTCCGGCGGTCAGCGCACGATGCCGCGCTTCGACGCGGCCCTGATGAAGTCGGTGAAGTATTTGACTTCCGGAATCGACCCGAGCTCCGTATCGATCCGCTCGAGCGCCTCGGCCTGCATCAGGTGCGATCTGACGAGCAGCTTGTATGCCTTGCGCAGCGCCTCGACCGTCTCCTTCGCGAAGCCCTTGCGCTCGAGGCCGATGTGGTTGACGCCGTAGGTCTTCGCGGGCCGGCTGCCCACCGTCTTCACGAACGGCAGCGCATCCTGCGTGACGATCGTGTCGCCGCCGAGGAACGCGTGATTGCCGACGCGGCAGAACTGGTGGACCGCGGTGAACGCGCCGATCGTCGCGAAGTCGCCGACTTCGACGTGCCCTGCGAGCGTCCCGCAATTCGCGAAGATCACGCTCGAGCCGACGTGGCAGTCGTGCGCGACGTGCGAATAGGCCATGAAGAGATTATTCGAGCCGATCGTCGTGATGCCGCCGCCGCCGACCGTGCCGCGGTTGACTGTCACGAACTCGCGGAAGAGATTCTCGTCGCCGATCTCGAGGCGCGTCTTCTCGCCGCCGAACTTGAGGTCCTGCGGGTCGGTGCCGAACGAGGCGCTGCCGGTGAAGCGGTTGCGCTTGCCGATCTTCGTCGGCCCCGAGATGCGCACGTGCGGTCCGATCTCGGTCGCGTCTCCGATCTCGACCCCCTCGCCGATCACTGCATACGGCCCGATCTCGACGTCGTGGCCGATCGTCGCACCCGGATCGATGATCGCGGTTGGATGAATTTTCGCCATCTGCCTTACTCCGGCCTGTCGCCCATCACGGTGAGAATTTCGGCCTCGGCGACGATGCTGCCGTCGACCGAAGCAGTCGCCTTCACGCGCGCCGAATTCGAGCGGCGCTGGATCACCTCGACCTCGAGGATCAGCTGGTCCCCCGGCACCACCGGCCGGCGGAAGCGCGCCTTGTCGACGCCCCCGAAGTAGAAGAGCTTCGTGTCGCGGTCGGGCAGGTCCTGCAGGAACATCAGCGCGCCACACTGCGCCATGCTCTCGAGGATGAGCACGCCGGGCATGATCGGCGCGCCCGGGAAGTGACCCGTGAAGTGCGGCTCGTTCGCCGTCACGTTCTTGAGCGCCTTGACCCGCTTGCCGGGCTCGAGCTCGAGCACCCGGTCGACCAGCAGGAGCGGGTAACGGTGAGGCAGCAGCTTCAGGATCTCCTGGATCGTCATCATGCGAGTGTCACTCCCCTTTGTCTGCGAGTTTGCGCTCGAGCTCCGCGACGCGCTTCTCGAGCTCCTTCATTCGCTCGAGCTGCTTAGGCAGCCGGGCGAGAGAGGCGTCGCTGCGCATCTTCTCCCCGAGCGGACGTGCCGGTGAACCCGAAATCTGGATCGGCCCTTCCCAGTCCTTGGTCACCGCGGACTGCGCCGTCACCACGACCTGGTTGCCGAGCTTGATGTGCCCGACGAGCCCCGCCTGTCCGGCGAGAACGCAGTAGTCGCCGAGCTCCGACGATCCCGCGATGCCCGACATCGACACGAGGAAGCAGTGCCTGCCGACCCGGACGTTGTGTCCGACCTGCACGAGATTGTCGATCTTCGTCCCCTCGCCGATGAACGTCTCGCCGAGCGCCGCGCGGTCGATCGTCGACGACGCGCCGATCTCGACGTCGTCGCCGACCCGGACGATGCCGATCTGCGGGATCTTCATGTGGCGGCCGCGCGTCGTCGCAAAGCCGAAGCCGTCCGAGCCGATCACCGCGCCGGAGTGGACGACGTTGCGCTCGCCGAGGATGCAGCCGTGGTAGACCGTGACGTTAGGGTAAAGGATCGACCCGCGGCCTACGCGCGCGCCCGCGCCGATCGAGCAGTTGTCGAAGATGATGCAGTCGTCGCCGATCTCGGCCGCGTCGCCGATCGTGACGAACGGCCCGATTGCGACGCCCGTGCCGATGTGCGCCGTCGATGCCACGGAGGCGAGCGGTGAGACACCCGCCGTCGGGCCGGGGATCGCCGCGAACCATTTCGTGAGGACCATCGCGAGCGCGACATACGGGTCGTCGACACGGACGAAGCGCGGCGACTCGCCGGCATGCTTCCTCGAGACGAGCACCGCGCATGCGGCGGACGCATCGACCTGCAACGCGTATTTCGGATTGCCGAGAAACGAGAGGTCGGTCGGCCCGGCGTCGGCGAGCGTCTTCACTCCCCGGATCTCGAGCGACGAATCACCCGAAAAATCGCCGCCGACCAGCTCGACGATTTCCTTTAAACGAGGGGCCGCCATCGGCCGCGCATTGTAGCAGTAGCGCCGCGGGGCGATGCTGCCCGGCGTTCCCAGGGTGTTCGTCCGATCGCGGCGAATGCCACCGCGGCGAACCGGGATCACGCCCGGTGCGGCCGGCCCCGCTCAATTGCCGTGACCGGCGGCGAAGAGTAGGCTGAAGCGTCCACCGTGTCGTCTGACACGCCGTGCGGAGGTCGTCATGCAACGAACCACCCAAATCGGGCTCTTCCTTCTTGTCCTTCTCTCTCTGGCCGGACCCGGCCTCCAGGCGCGAATCATCTCGTACGCCCCTGTCACCGACCAGTTCGCCCGGCCCGCCGTGCAAGCGCGCGACGGCCGCTTCTACCTGCTCGTCGAAAGTCGCTACGGGGCGACTGCGCCACCTCAGATCTCGGCTCCGGTACCGATGGAACCGATCTACGGAACGATCGTGCTCCACGACAGCACCGGCGCGGAAGAACCCCGGACTCTCATGCGCACCGCGCCGGAGGGGAACATTTTCACGATCGCGGCGATGCATCGGGCGTCGAACGGCACGCTCAGGATTCTCGTCGGGACCGACTCCGACCTGAACGGTGGCCGCACGTCGACAATCCGTTATCTCTACAGCCCCGACGGCGGTGCGACCTGGAAGCCCGTCGCAATCGATCCCATCCTCGAGATTCCCGACTATTTCCGCTCCGACGTCGGCGGACCCGTGGTCAGGGGGCGCGGCGCTCAGGTAAGGCTCGGAAACGACGCGACGCCTTTCGTCTTCGCAGCCCGCGGATGGACGGGAAGCAGTTACACCGCGACGTCTGTCTTCGCGCTCGACTCGAGCGGAAGCGTGCGCACCCTCGCCCGATTCGTCTCCGGCTCGGGAGCGATGCTCATCGGCTCGGACTTCGGCGGCGCGAGCTTTCTCGTCATCGGCCGTCCCGAGTCTGGATCAGGAGCCGCCAATGGAATTCGCATTCTGAAACTCGACGGCAGCCTCACCGACGTGGAGCTCACCGACGACGTTCACTCGTCGATGGAAGGTTGGATCACCCCGTCGAGAGACATCTACGTCGAGCATCAAAAGCCGGGGGCGACACAGCAGCTCGCCCTCTACAAAGGTGGCATCGAACAGTCGATCCTGCCTCTCCCTCCCCAGACGACCGCGGCAGGCCCGCTCCTCTTCAGCGTGCCGACGACGGGTTTCGACGGCGCCTGGATCGTTCGCAGGACGCAGGGCCAGCCGACTCGCCTCTATCGCCACGACGGCACGACACTGACCGAGCAGTGGGGCGACGTCACGGCCCCGGAGATCGAGGCGGTGCATGTCGGGAGGAGTGGATCGCGCCTGCTGATTCAGGTTCACCGGGAGCGTGCGAACGACACGCGGATCATCATCGATCCCGCCCTCGCGATCTGGCAGGTCGGCGCGGGTGCTCCATCGCGGTACGAGGAGCTCTATCTCGCCGAAGGAACCGCAAAGATGTTCGTCAGCCTCGACGTCGACGCGGTCGCCGCGGGCGCGCCGTTCGTCTTCGATTCCGCCCCGGTGGAAGCGGCGCCGCCCCCACCCGTCTCCTCCGGAGGCGGAGGTGGAGACATCAGCCAGGAGTGGGGCGTTGTTCGCGGGTCGCTGCATCAGAGACTGGTGCTTCCGGCTCTCGCCCGGCTGCGCGGTGCATACGACAGCTTCTGGAAGACCGACGTGATTCTGTGGAACGACGAATCGTCGCCCATCGAGGTCGCGCTCCGTTTCGCGCCCAGCGGCGGCACCGCCGAGATCCTCGGGTCGATCGTGCTCGACGCGCGGGAAGTCCGGCTCGTTCCCGACGCGCTGAAGACGATCTTCGGAGTGGAGGCGGGAGGCGGTGCTCTCTATCTCACGCCCGAGCCAGGCCGCTCGATCGGCGTTACCAGCCGCACCTACAGCGAATCGGCGGTCGGCACCTTCGGCATGGGCGTCGGCGCCATCGACCTGCAGGCCTCGTCGAGCTCACGCTTCCCGCTGACCTTCGCCGGCGCCTTCCAGGGGACGGCCACGCGGACCAACCTGCTCCTCACCGACGCCGGAGGGCGCGGAACGACCGTCGCGTTCCAGGCGTCGGGGCCGACGGGAACCTCCGGGCGGACCGACCTCGCCTTCGACATTCCGGTCGCGGGCCAGCTCCAGCTCAACGATCTCTCCACGTTGACGCAGATCCCTTCGTCGCAGTCCGGCGCGATTCGAGTCGAAACGCGGCGGGGACAGTCGATCCCGATGCTCGTCTCGATCGACAACAAGACGAACGACCCGACGATGTTCCCGCCCGACGTGTCGGCGGGTGTCATCCGCGTCATTCCGATCGTCGGACACGTCGACGGCGCCAACGGATCCCGCTTCCGGACCGATCTCTTCCTCTACAACCCCTCGCCCGAGATGAGATCGGTGCTCCTCGCGGCAAAGCCGCTCGACGAGAACGTTCCGGAGCAGTTCGTCACGTTCACGCTCCTGCCGTTCGAGTCGAAGAGAATTCCCGACGTCTACAGCACCGCGTTCCAGCGCACCGGGCTCGGCCGCCTTCGCTTCCAGTCGGAGTCTCCCTGGGAGACGGGAGGCATCCGGGTGAGCGCGCGGATCTACACGATCGACGAGACCGGCGGCACGTATGGATACGTGATGCCCGCGCTGAACGCATTCCAGTCCGCGAGCCCGGGAGAGACGGTCGAGGTGCTGGGCGCCGTCATCGACCCGCGATTCCGCGTGAACCTGGCGATCGTCGACACTGGAGGTCAGCCTAACGGACAGAGCCAGCGCGTGCAGGTCGAGATCTTCGCGTCGGGCGGAGTCCGCCTCGACTCCTTCGAGACGAACGTACCCAACGCGGGAGGCGTTCAGCTCGCCGACCTGCTCACCGCGCGCGGCCTCACCAGCCCCGCGCCTGCCCCGATCATCATCCGCGTCTCCCCCGCGGGAGGGAACTTCGGCGTCTTCGCGACGATGATCGACAACCGGACCAACGATCCGACCTACCTCGGCGCGGGGCTCGCGACCCGCTGACCCGGGGACCGGCGCGCGACGGCCCCCGGAAACGCCACGAGCCTCCCGCGAGGGAGGCTCGTCTACGACTGCAGATCTGTCTTCGGGGTTACTTCTTGGGCGGGGCCGGAGCGGCGGCGGCGGCCGGGGCGGCGCTCGACTCGTTGAAGCGCTTGATCACCGTGTCGGTGACGTCGATCGCCTCGGAGGCGTAGACCAGGCCCGATTCCATCTTGTTGAAGATGGCGGCGAAGCCCATCTCCTTGCCGATCTGGTCGATCACGGGGCGGATCGCCTTCTCGAGCTCGGTGATGGCCTTTTCCTCGGCCTCACGAACCTCGCGCTGCGAGTCCTGCGCGTAGCGCTGCAGCTCGATCTTCTTCTGGTCGAGCGACTTCTGCATCTCGGCGAGCTTCTCCGGCGAAAGCGACATGCGCTTCGCAGTGATCTCTTTGTCGAGAGCGTCAGCATCGGCGGCCATCTTCTTGCCCGCCTCCTGCTTTGCCAGGGCGACCTTCTCGACCTTGTCCCGGGCCACCTTGCCCTGCGACGACTCGAGCAGGACCTTCTGAACGTTGATGACCGCGATGCGCGTCGGGGCGCTCGTCTGCGCCATCGCCGGGATCGCGATCGCGAATGCCACGAGCGCCATCAGTGTCTTTTTCATCTGTTTCTCCTTCTGACTGATCTTCCTGCCCTGTCCCGGCCGGAAGTGTTTTATCGATTTCTCAGAACGTGTTGCCGATCGAGAACTGGAACGTCTCGAACTGGTCGAGAGGCTTCGGACTGATGTTGTAGGCGTAGATGAACCGCAGCGGGAACTGGAAAACAGGCAGGAAGATCCGGAGCTCGGCACCCGTCGAGTAACGGAGCTCGGTCACGTCGAAATTTTCCTTGTACCCGTAGGCCTGCCCCGCGTCGGCCCAGAGCACGAAGCGGAGAGGATCGTTCACCTTGTACACGTATTCGAGGTTGAACACGCCGTAGCTGTAGCCGCCAACGACGCTCACGATGCCGTTGACCGATTCCTTCGGGCCGATGCTGTAGGCGTCGAAGCCGCGCACCGACTGCTCGCCGCCGACGAAGAAGCGCTCCGAACGGGGAACGCAGAGCTTGTTGTCGTACTGTTCGAGATCGTCGAAGTAGTTCGCGCAGTTGTCGTCGGTCGGATAGATGTAGCCGAGCTCGGTGTTGAACGTCAGCGAGCCGCGCTTCGACAGCGGGTGGAAGTGGCTGAAGTTGACGATCGGCTTGATGAGGCTGATGGTTCCACCGAGGCCCCCGCCGACGTACGACAACGCCGCGCTGAACTTCGTGCCGCGGAAGGTGTCGAACGGATTGTCGCGCGAATCGTAGCGATACGCCGGAACGACACCCGAGGTGATGAACTGTTCGTCGTAGACGTCGGGCAGCGGCACGTTGCCGTTGTCGTCCGGCGCGCTAACGTACGACTGCTTTTCCTTGCGATCTTCGTATCCGTAGGAGAACGAGACGCTCTCGAAACGGCCGAGCCGGTATCCGTAGCTCACCGTGCCGCCCTTGCCGGTGCTCTCGAAGCCGACGGCATCGGGGAGCGTCGTGGCGCGGTCGTAGATGCTCACGCCGAGGCTGTGCGGACGGTCCATGAACCAGGGGTCGGTGTAGCTGAGGCTGAAGAAGTTCTGGCGGCTGCCGCGCTGGTAGCTGACGCCCGCCGTGTTGCCGTTGCCGAGCAGGTTTCGCGTGGAGAACTGGAAGGTACCGAAGAAGCCGTAGGCCTCCGAATATCCGCCGCCGAACTGTACGTCGTTCTTGCCCTCTTCCTTGCCCTTGACGGTGATATCGACCGTCTTCGAGTCCTGGTTGACCTTGAACTCGGGGTTCTCCGTCACCTTGAAGTAGCCGAGCTGGCCGAGCTTGTACATCGAGGCCTTGAAGGTCTCCATGTCCATGATCGAGCCCTCGTGGATGAAGATCTCGCGGCGCAGGACCTTGTCGCGCGTGACGTTGTTCCCTTCGAACTCGAGGCGCCCGAGGCGGAACTGATCGCCTTCGAAGACCTCGATGTCGACGTCGACGACGTTCTCTTCGACTTCGTTGTAGTTCGCGTTGATGTAAGCGTAGATGTAGCCGCGACGGCGGTACGCCTCTTCGAACATCTCGATGCGCGTCTGGATCGGGCCGCGGCGGAGGATGTCTCCCTTTTTCAGCGGCCAGTTCGAAAGAATCATCTCCGGCGTGAAGACCTTGGCTCCCGTCACGTTCACATTGCGAAACGTGTGAACCGTTCCTTCACGAACGGGGATCGTCACCCTGACCCTCGGCTTCTTCTTCTTCGGGTCGATCGTCGCAACCTTCGGGTCGCCGAACTGAACGTCCTTGTAGCCGTGGTCGAGGTAGTAGTTGCGGATCCGCTCGAGATCCTCCTCGAGCTTCGACGGAATGTAGAGGTTCCGCTTCCGCGCCCAGGTGTAAAGGTTGTGCTTCTTCACATCCTTCATCTTCGAGCGGAGACGGCGATCGGAGTAGATGGTGTTCCCGTCGAACTCCACCCTTCCGACGCGGGCCTTGATCCCCTCGTTGATCGTGAAGATGACGCGCTTCTCGTTCGGATTCGGCCGGTCCTCGAGCGACGTTACGACCGTCACGCCTTCGAACCCGCCCTCGGAGTAGGCCTTCTTGATGACTTCGGCGGCACGCTTGATCTGAATCTGGTCGACGGTGCGGCCGACGTTGAGATCGATCTTCGCCGCCTCGAGCGCCTCGGCGATCTTCGACGTGTTCAGGTTCTTGTTGCCCTTGTACTCGACCGCGCCGATCCGCGGGCGCTCCCTGACGGCGACCTTGATCAGAACGCCCTTCTCTCCCCGCTCGGCGTCGATGCGGATGTCGTCGAAGAGCCCCGTCTGCCAGAGATTCATGTAGTTGGTGCGGAGGGCGTCGGGGAAAAAGGGCTTGCCGACCTCGACGCCGAGATAGACGCGGATCGTCTCCTGGGCGACCGAGGTGTTGCCGGTCACCTCGAACTTTTCGACGTCAAGCCCCGCCAGACCGATCAACGGGTCGGTAGGCAACGCCTGGGCGAACGCGAGCAGTGGGGCGAACGCGATCGCCAGCAGTAGAGACGAGAGTCGTTTCATCGATGATTGTGCAGAGGGGGAAGAACCCTCGGACGGTGAGACGCCCGGCCTGTGCCAAACGTTTCGGGTCTCCCGGCCTCCCCGTGCAAAACGGCGCGAATTCTAGCAAAGAAACGCCGAGAGAGAGGGAAGATTCCCCTTCCGTTTACCGAGCCGAAACCGCGGAGAGCTCGAACATCACTCCTGGGCGTAGGTCGCAAGACCCTTCCCGAACGACCAGTCTTCCTTCGCAACCTCCACGAGGGAGACCACGAGATCGTCCGAACGAAGGCTCACGGCACGCTCGAGATTCCGGGCCATCTGCCGGTAGAGACTGCGTTTGACCTCGACCGTGCGCCCCGCGTTCAGGGTGACTTCGACGACGATCAGCTCGGACGATCGGTCGGCCCCGCCGTACGAGGGATGGGCGATCAACTCGTTCGGCTCGAGCTGATGGAAGATCTGCAATTTTCCGTCCTGTGGGGCCGACGCGGCAGTCACGAGCGCCTGGTGAATCGCCTCGCCGACCAGGCGCAGGTACTCCTCGCTTCTCCCCTTGCGGAGGTGAATCTTCACCAGCGGCATACGTCCGGCCCTCCCGTGGCCCGTGTCAGTTGAGCGCCGGCTCCGGATCGGGATTCGGGGCCAGCAGCACGATGATCTCTCCCTGCACCGTGAAATCGACCCGCTGCGGACCGTGGTCCTTGATCCGGATCAGGTACTCGCTCAGCTCGTCCTCGATGTAGCGCTGGATTGCACGGCGGAGCGGGCGCGCGCCCGAGCTCGTCTCCTCGGCGGCCCGCGAGAGCAGCCAGTCGACCGCCGCGTCGTCGAGACGGATCTCGATTCCCTTGTGAATGAGTGCGATGTTCACGTCGTCGACGAGAAGCCGGCAGATCGTCCGGAGCTCGTCCTGGCCGAGGGGATTGAAGATGATGACGTCGTCGATGCGATTGATGAACTCGGGGGAGAACTCGCGCTTGAGCTCGGTCACGATGACCTGCTCGACCTCGCGCTGATCCGACTCGCCCCGCTCGCGGAAGCCCATCGCCCCCTTGGTCGCGAGATGCCGCGTGCCGAGGTTCGACGTCATGATGATCAGGGTGTTGCGGAAGTCGACCTGGTTCCCGAGCGAGTCGGTGAGGATCCCGTCCTCGAGAATCTGAAGCAGCAGGTTCGAGAGGTCGGGGTGAGCCTTCTCGATCTCGTCGAGCAGGACGACCGAGTAGGGGTTCCGCCTGACGCGCTCGGTCAGCTGCCCCCCTTCCTCGTGGCCGACGTAGCCGGGAGGCGACCCGATCAGCTTGGAGACGGCGTGCTTCTCCATGTACTCCGACATGTCGAAGCGGACGAGGTGCTTCTGCGAGCCGAAGAGGAACTCGGCGAGCCTGCGGGCGACCTCGGTCTTGCCGACGCCCGAGGTGCCGAGGAAGATGAACGACCCCATCGGCCTGTTAGGCGACGCGACGCCGAGGCGGGAACGCCGGATCGCGCGCGAGATCGCGCGGATCGCCTTGTCTTGCCCGACGATGCGGCGCATGAGCGTCTCTTCCATCGTAATCAGCTTCGCCGCCTCGTCGGCCTCGAGCGCGGTCACGGGGATGTCGGTCCACGACGAAATGATCTCTTCGACGTCACGCTGCGTGACCTCGATGGGGTCCTCCCCCTCGCCCTCGCGCTCCTGCTTGAAGCGCTCGATCTCGTCCTTCACCTCGATCTCGCGGTCGCGCAGAAGCACCGCGCGCTCGAAGTCCTTGTCGGAGATCGCCTTCTTCATGTCCTTGACGACGGAACGGACCTCCGTCTCGAGGCGGCGGAGGATCTGCGTGTCGGCGACGTGGCGCAGCTTCACCTTCGCCCCCGCCTCGTCGAGGATGTCGATCGCCTTATCGGGGAAGAATCGGTCGGTGATGTAGCGGTTCGACTGGTAGACCGCCGACTTGATCGCCTCGTCCGAGTACTTCACCTTGTGGAACGACTCGTAGCGCTCCTTGACGCCGTCGAGGATCTGCAGCGTCTCCTCTTCGTTAGGGGGCGCGACGTTGATCGCCTGGAAGCGGCGGAGCAGCGAACGGTCCTTCTCGATGTAACGGCGATACTCGCGGATCGTCGTCGCACCGACGCACGCGATCTCGCCCCGCGAGAGAGCGGGCTTGAGGATATTCGCCGCATCGAGGGAACCCTCGGCGGATCCCGCCCCGATCAGCGAATGGATCTCGTCGATGAAGATGATGATGTCCTTGTTTTCCTTCAGCTCCTTGATGATCCCCTTGAGCCGCTCCTCGAACTGTCCGCGGTACTTCGTCCCCGCGACGATGAGCGAGAGGTCGAGCGACAGGATCCGCCGGTTCGCGATGAAGAGCGGGACGTTGCCGTCGACGATCCGCTGCGCGAGCCCCTCGACGATCGCCGTCTTTCCGACGCCCGGCTCGCCGAGCAGGATCGGGTTGTTCTTCGTCCGGCGGGAGAGGATCTGGATGATCCGGTCGACTTCCTTTTCGCGTCCGACGAGCGGGTCGAACTGCCCCTGCTGCGCGAGCAGCGTCAGGTCGCGCGCGTACTCGGCGAGGAACGGAAGCTCCTTCTTCTGCTTGTCCGCCTCGCGCTCCTTGAGGATCGCGACGGTCTCCTCGCGCACGCCGTAGACGTTCATCCCCTTCGCCGAGAGAAGCCGCGCCGCGGTCGACGACTCGACCCGCATGATGCCGATCAGCAGGTGCTCGGTTCCAACGTACTGGTGAAGCATCGACTCCGCTTCGTGCGAGGAGTAGGCGAGGATCTTCTTCGACTCCTCCGAGAGCGGGAGCTCCGCCGACGACGAGATACGGTCGACGAACAGCCGGTCGCCTTCGACGTCGCGACGGATCTGGTCGGGCTTCACGTTGAAGCGGGTGAAGATCTCCTTGATGATGTCTTCACCTTCCCGGAGCACACCGAGCAGGATGTGTTCCGACTCGATGACTCTCGAGCCGAGCTTCGACGCCTCGTAACGGGCGAAGAAGAGTGCGCGTCTCGCCTTCTCGTTATATTTCTCGAACATGGTCGCTCGGGCTCCGGCGCTTCATTGCGAAGACTCGATCGCATCGCGATGCGATCTCCGTGTTGTGAGTCACGATCACCGCGGTCAGACCGCGTCGTTCCTGGCAACGCCTCATGACCTCGAACACCTTTTCGCTCGTCTCGACGTCGAGGTTCCCCGTCGGTTCGTCGGCCAGCAGGAGTACCGGATCGGATAGCAGGGCCCGTGCGATGGCGACCCGCTGCTGCTCGCCTCCGGACAACTGGTTCGGAAAGTGTCGCGCCCTGTCAGCCAGCCCGAGCTCCTCGAGAAGCACCGTCGCTTTTCGCAACGCCTCCTCCCGGGGCATTCTTCCAATCCATCCTGGCATCGCGACGTTCTCCTCGGCGGTGAACTCGGGAAGCAGGTGATGAAACTGAAACACGAAGCCGACCTTGTCGTTTCGGAAACGGGCGAGCTCGTCGTTCGACATCGCCGCGTAGTCGCGGCCGTCGACTTCGATCTTTCCGCCGTCGGAGCGGTCGAGCCCTCCGAGCAGGTGGAGGAGTGTCGACTTGCCGATCCCGGAGGGGCCGACGACGGCCAGCGCCTCGCCTCGCTCGACGGAAACGTCGAGCGCGCGGAACACCTCCACGGACGCGTTGCCGCTCTCGTATTTCTTCGCAAGACCGCGCGCGTCGAGAAACGCCATGCACCGATTATACGGCGCGCGCCAAATCGGCCCCTCGCGCGGCAAAATCAATTATGATCACCAACCTGCTCCGGAACGGCAGCCCGTGCCTCGAAACGGGCCACGCCATCCCGCAGCGCGGCGTCCGATGGCATTCGCTCCTCTCTCGCTCTCGATCGACAAGCCTCTGCCTCAGAACCCCGAGGCGGAGCGCTCGGTGCTCGGCTCGATCCTGATCGACTCGAGCTCGTTCTACCGCGTCGTCGGAATCCTCCAGCCCGAGGACTTCTACCGCGACGGCCACCGCGTGATCTTCTCCGCGATCCAGTCGCTCGCCGACCGGTCGCAGCCGATCGATCTGCTCACGATCCGCGAAGAGCTCGCCCGCGGCGCAACGCTCGAGCAGGCGGGAGGGCCCGCCTACGTCTCCTCGCTCGTCGACGGCATCCCCGACATAGCCAACGTCGAGCGCTATGCGCGTATCGTCAAGGAGAAGTCGACGCTCCGCCGGCTCGTCCTGATGGGCAACCAGGTGATGCGCTCCGCGATGGATGCGCCGGGCGATCCGGGCGAGGTTCTCGGCGCCGCGGAAAAGAGCCTGTACGACATCGCCGAAGGCAGCACCGACCAGGGCTTCACCGGGCTCGACAAGATCACGCGGCGCAACATCGGCGACATCGAGAAGATGCAGGGACAGGGGAAACTCGTCACCGGCATCCCGACCGGCTACGACCGGCTCAACGAAATGACGTCGGGCTTCCAGCGGCAGGACCTCGTCATCCTCGCGGCCCGCCCGTCGATGGGCAAGACGTCGCTGATGATGAACATCGCCGAGTCGATCGCGATCCCGCGCCCGGGCAACGAGAGCGAGCCGCTTCACAACGTCGGCATCTTCTCGCTCGAAATGTCGAAGGAGCAGCTCGGCCTCCGTCTTCTCTCGTCCGAAGCGGGCGTCTCGACCCAGTTGATCCGGTCGGGCCTGCTCTCACACAAGAACTGGGACGCGCTCGCCGAAGCGTCGTCGCGCCTCTCGAAAGCGAGGATCTGGATCGACGACAGCGCCGCGATCGACGTCCTCGAGATGCGCGCGAAGAGCCGTCGCCTCAAGATGGAGCACGGCCTCGACATGATCATGGTCGACTACCTGCAGCTCGTGCATTTCCGCGGGCGCAGCGAGTCGCGGAACCAGGAGATCTCCCAGATCTCCCGCGGCCTCAAGGCGCTCGCGAAGGAGATGGACGCGCCCGTCATGGCGCTCTCGCAGCTCTCGCGCCGCCCGGAGCAGCGGACCGGCGACCATCGCCCGCAACTCTCCGACCTTCGCGAGTCGGGCGCGATCGAGCAGGACGCCGACATCGTCATGTTCATCTACCGCGACGAGGTCTACCACAAGGAGTCCGAGGAGAAGGGGATCGCCGAGATCATCATCGCCAAGCAGCGCAACGGCCCGATCGGCGACTTCAAGCTCGTCTTCCGGAACGAGCTGACCAAGTTCTTCAATTACGAGCCGGAGCCGATGTAACTTCGCGTGACGCAGAACTGGTTTGCCTCGTCGATCGCAGAGGAACGGCTCGTCGCGCGCGGCGGTCGTCTCCAGGCCGAGTTCTCGCGCTTCGATCGCGGCTGGGCGCGCGCGCGCCTTCGCGGCAACTGGATCGAGATCGACGCCGGCGACACGCACCACACGCGCGGAATGCCCGAGTCGATCGCTGCCCATCTCGCATCGCCTAACCCCGCGGCCCCGTCGATCGCGCTCGATCCGGAATCGTTCGCCGGCTGGCAGTTTCACGCGATCACCCGTCACCGGATCGCAGTCCATCGTGGAAGCGAACCCGAAGAGCAGTTGCTGCAGCTCGTCGTCGCGACCGCGACCGCGCGCGACCACGGCCACGTCTCGATCGTCTCGACGCCGGAATCGCTCGCGAGAGAGACGCGCCGCCTTGCGGCGCTCCTCTCGAAACCTGCGGCCGGAGCGTCTTCGATCGAGGCGATTCCGATCGCGTTCGTCAACGGAAGCGCCGCCGTCCTGATGCACGAGGCGCTCGGTCATCCTTCGGAACATGGCGCGCCCCACGTCGCGTGGCCCTCGTGGCTCGTCGTGGCCGACGACCCGGGGATGCGATCGTTAGGCTACCTCCCGCTCGACGACTGCGGCCGGCCCGTCGCGAAGCGCGAGCTGACGCGCGGCGACCGCCCCACTGCGCTTCGCCGCTGGTCGTTCCGCGACACTCCGATCGTCCGAATGTCGAACCTCTCGGTGTCGGGATCGGGATCGCCGGTCGCGCTCCCTTCGCGCCGCGTCGAAGTCCAGCTCGTCGAGCATGGCGGCTGGGATCCGCTCACCGACGAAGTCTCCATCCGCGTATCCCTCTCCGAGCTGGTCGAGGGACGCGAACGGGGCCTGCTGCCCCGATTCACGCTCCGTCTCTCGCGGCGCGACCTCGCCGCACGTCTTGCCGGCTGGTTCGGCGAGACCGTCGTTTACCCCGGTGTCATCTGCTCCGATGAGGGGCAGAGCCTGCCGGTCGGCAGCGTCGCCACCGGACTACTCCTGCAACCGCGATGATCGAAACCTACGAAAAGCGGGGAGCCTCGGTACGCGTGGAGCGGAGCGGCCGGTCGGCGTCGACGATCGTCGCGCACGAGCACGGGCGGGCGTTGCGAGAGCGGGGCCGCTTCCGCGTTGAATCGCTCGGAGACCGGCCGCTGGCGCAGGCGCCCGACGTGGCCGGCGCGACGGACGTCGCGCGCAGGCTCGGAATGCTGGGGCGCGGCGCGGTCGCGATCGAACGGCTGACCGTCGCTGCCGGCATGGCCGAGCACAGCGTGGCCTACGGAAAAGGCACGCGCACGTGGAACGAGGAGGTCATCCGCGTCCATCTCTCGCTCGTCGATCGCGAGCGGGGGCTGCGCGTCGCCCTCGACCTCGGCGCCGAGCGCGCCGAAGGGCTACCGATACGGATCGCGCTCGAGCTCGCCGAGGCACTCCAGGCTCCCGCGGCGACATCCGCTCCCGAACCCGGACTTGTCGAGCTCGCCCCTGCCGTCTCGGCGGCACTCTGGACCTTCGTCGCGCGCCACCCGGCGCTGTATCACGGCTCCAGGCTGAAGATCTCCCAATGGTCGCACCCATCGTGGGCATTCGACGGTGCCGGCCGGAAGATCGAGCATCACGCCGTCGATGACGCCACGCCACCCTCTCTCTTCCGGCCGAGCTTTCGCGTCGCGCCTGTTCCGGCATGGTTTCACCTGCACGCTTCTCTTCGGGGAGTCGGAAGGTTCCGCCGGAGCGCCGGCACGCGCACCGTCGGGCTGCTCTCGCCGTTCAGGCTCACCCGGTCGTCGGTGGTCGCGGGCGTTCTTGCGGTGCGGCGGACCGGCGCGTGCGCGGCGATGCTCGAGATCCCGCGCCAGCGGTTCGCCGAATCCTTCCTGCGCATCGGGCGGAACGGAATCTGGTTCCCGCTCGAAGCGGGCGCGTGGGGAAGTGACGTTCTGCTCGACGGGGCGACGATCACCCCCCGGCATCCGTGACGATGGCGCGGAGACCGTTAGGCCGCCTCACTCCGAAACGTTGACGTCGAGCTCTCGCGTGTTGCGATCGAGCGTGACCCCGACGCGGTAGACCGCCCCGGCGATCGTCGTGATGGCGAGCGAGCGCGATTGGCGGAACTTCCAGCCCGGGATCACGATCTCGACGACGACGTTCGACGCCGCCGGGTCGACGCTTCGGTACGACACGATGTTCCGCGGCACCTGCCGCTGCGCCATTCCCGTGCCCGCCTCGAACAGGTTCTCCCGCAGGATCTGCTTCCCGTCGACCAGCACCACGACGTATCCGTCGTTCGTGGGGCTGTTGAATCGAAGGAAGATCCCCGCCTTCCCCTCGGGAGGGACCGGACCCTTGATCCGCGCCATCTGCTGGATCATGAGCCGCTCGCCGCTCAGGCGGACGTAGCGCCCCGGATCGTTCTCGTTGCTCGGATCGAGGCGGAACACCTCCTCGAAGAGCGTCCGCGCCTGGTCGTAGTCACCCAGGTCGAACGCCGCCTTCGCAGCCTCGTATCGCCGCAGCGCGGCTTCCACGCGCTGCCGCTGCCGCGCGTCCGACCGCTGGACCTTCTCGATGTCCTTCACGCGTCGCAGGGCCCATGGCGAGCCGGGCGTCGTCGCCAGGATCTCCCGGTACTTCACCAGCGCCGCATCGAACTCTCCGTTCGAATAGAGCCGATCCGCGGCTGCTTTCCGGGCGCGCCGCGCCTCGAGCTGACGATCGAGACTCGGGTCGAACGGCGCCACCTTCTCGATGTTGAGGAAGAGCACCAGCAACGCGGCGGCGAGCAGTGCGAGCAATGAGCCCGCGATGCCGAACATCGCCGCTGCAGGGATCGGCGTGCGAAAAAACGCGACGACCTTCGGCCATACCGGCGGTCGGCTGGGCTTTGCGGGGGGAGGTGCCGGCTGCGCCGCGCGGCGATTCTTTCGCGAGGTTTGATCGGGGGAAGCCTCGCCTTCTCCGGACGATTCGAGCGGCTCGAAGCTCCCTTCGGGCATCTCCGCTTCGACCGTGCGGAGCAGATCGACATCGACCTCGGTGACGGCCATGTCGGCACGCGCCGCCGCGTGACTCGCAGCCTGCTGGGCAGCGATCGCATTCTTGTCGGGTCGCAGAGTCTCGGCGAGCTTCCGCAGATCGACGGCGATGTCGCGTCCCCTCTGATAGCGAAGCGCCGGCTCCTTCGCGAGGCATTTCGAAAGGATCGGCTCGAATCCCTGAGGAATCTTCGGGTCGACGCGACGCGGCGCGATGAACGCCTCGTGGACGATCTTGTACGAGATCGACGTCAGCGAGTCGCCGGCGAACGGCTTCTTTCCGGTGAGCGACTCGTAGAGGACGACACCGAGCGAGAAAAGATCGGTCCTTCCGTCGACCGGCTGTCCTTTCACCTGCTCGGGCGCCATGTAGTTCGGCGTGCCCAGGAACTGCCCCGTCGTCGTCAGATTCGCAGAGCTCGACGCGATCTTCGCAATGCCGAAATCGGTGATCTTCGCCCGCGTGCCGGCGCAGAGGATGATGTTCGCGGGCTTCACGTCGCGATGGACGATTCCCTTCAGGTGCGCAAAGTCGAGCGCCTCGGCCACTTGCGCGATCAGTTCGGCGAGCTCGTGCCACGGCGGAACTTCGTGACCGATGATCAGCTCGCGCAGGTTCGACCCTTCGACGTACTCCATCGCGATGAACGAAACCTGATTCACGCTGTCCTGGCCGAGGTCGTGGACGGTGACGATCGAAGGGTGATTGAGGATCCCGGCGGCCTGTGCCTCGCGGACGAAGCGCTCCTGAAACTCGCGCTCCTCCTCGGCGTCGGCGGACATTCCGAATCGGATCGTCTTGAGCGCCACGAGCCGGCCGATGACCGGGTCGCGGACGAGGTAGACGATCCCCATCGCCCCTTTGCCCAGTTCCCTGACGATCTCGTAACGGCCGAGCCGTTGCGAGCCGGAACCCTGGCTGGTTGTCTGCGCGCCTGTAATGGGTCGCCCCCCCGAATGCACCGAATGATAGCGCAGCCGCGCCCCGGGGGTGAGACGGCTCACAGTCGACACGGCCCGAGGGCGGGATATGATTGGCTCCGCGAAGTTCAATCCCCCCCCGAGGAGAGACCATGAAAACCTACTCCGCTGCCGAGATCCGCAACCTCGCTGTCGTCGGTCACAACGATACGGGCAAGACGACCCTGGTCTCGCAGCTCCTCTTCAACGCCGGGGCCACCACGCGCCTCGGATCGATCAACGAAGGCAGCACCGTGACCGACTTCGACCAGGACGAGATCGAGCGCAAGCACTCGATCTCCACCGCGGTCGCCTGGGCCGAGTGGAAGGGCCAGAAGCTCAACCTGATCGACACGCCGGGATTCGGCATCTTCATCATGGAGGCCAAGAGCGCGATGCGCGTGGCCGACTCGGCGGCCGTGGTCGTCAGCGCGGTCACTGGCGTCGAAGTCTCGACCGAGAAAGTCTGGAAGTTCGCCGAGGAGTTCGAGCTCCCGCGGCTGATCGTTGTCAACAAGATGGACCGCGAGCGCGCCTCGTTCACCCGTGCACTCGACTCGCTGCAGAAGAAGTTCGGCAAGAACGTCACGCCGATCCACATCCCGATCGGAGAAGAAAAGGACTTCGTCGGCGCGATCGATCTCGTCTCGATGAAGGCGTACAAGTACGCGGCCGACGGCTCGGGCAAGTACGAGGTCGGCGACATCCCGGCGAACTTGAAGGATCAGGCTGACGAGTGGCACGAGAAGCTCGTCGAAAAGGTCGCCGAAGGCGACGACAAGCTGATGGAGAAGTTCTTCGAGCAGGGCTCGCTCAGCAGGGAAGAGCTGCTCGAAGGCCTCAAGCGCGAGATCGCTGCGCACGAGATCTTCCCGGTCGTCTGCGCCTCGTCGTCGCACAACATCGGCGGCCACGCGATTCTCGACGCGATCGTCGAGATGTTCCCGGCGGCCGACGCGCGAGGCAAGATCGCGGGCAACGGCGCCGACGGAAACGACGTCAGCTTCGACTGCAACGACAACGCCTTCCCCTCAGCGCTGATCTTCAAGACGACTTCCGATCCGTTCTCCGGCCAGGTCTCGCTCTTCCGCGTCTTCTCGGGCGTCTTCAAGTCCGACACCGCGTACAAGAACACCACCAAGGGGCTCGACGAGCGTCTCGGAAAGCTCCAGGCCGTGCAGGGCAAGAACATGACCTTCATGCAGGAGCTTCACGCCGGAGACATCGGCGCCGTCGCGAAGCTCAAGGACTCCCACACGGGCGACACGCTCGCGACAAAGGAACATCCGATCGTCATCCCGCACATCAAGTACCCCGAGAACTCGATCTCGTTTGCGATCGAGCCCAAGTCGAAAGGTGACGACGACAAGCTCTCGACCGCGATCACCCGCCTGATGGAGGAGGACCCGACGATCCGCTTCGGCCGCGAGGAGCAGACCAAGGAGTTCCTCATCTCCGGCCAGGGGCAGTTGCACGTCGAGGTCGTCATCGGCAAGTTGAAGAAGAAGTACGGCGTCGACGTCATCCTCCATCCGCCGAAGGTCCCGTACCGCGAGACGATCACCCGCACGACGGACGCTCACGGGCGCCACAAGAAGCAGTCGGGCGGTCACGGCCAGTTCGCCGACTGCAAGATCACGATGGAGCCGCTGCCGCGGGGTCAGGACTTCGAGTTCGTCGACGACATCTTCGGCGGATCGATCCCCAGGCAGTACATCCCTGCGGTCGAGAAGGGGATGCAGGAAGCGCGCGTGAAGGGATACCTCGCCGGCTTCCCCGTCGTCGACTTCCGCGTCCGCCTCACCGACGGCCAGTATCACGACGTCGATTCGTCGGAAATGGCGTTCAAGATCGCGGCAAGCCTGGCGTTCCAGGACGGCATGTCGAAGGCCGGCCCAACGCTGCTCGAACCGATCATGCACGTCGACCTCTATGCGCCGAGCGAGTACATGGGCGACCTGATGGGCGACCTGACGTCGCGCCGCGGCAAGGTCGCGGGCATGGACGCCGAGGACGACTCACAGGTCATTCGCGCCCAGGTTCCGCTCGCCGAGATGCTGACCTACGGCTCGACGCTCCGCTCGATCACGCAGGGTCGCGGAAGCTTCCACATGGAGTACTCGCACTACGAGGAGGTGCCCCGGCACCTCCAGGACAAGATCATCGCGGAGGCCGCGAAGGCCAAGGCGGACAAGGCGGCCGAGCACGCCTGAGCGGGCGCCCGACGAACGCGCGAAAGGCGCGGCCTGCGGGTCGCGCCTTTCGCTTTTTGCGATCTCGCTCGATGCCCGCTGCAGCCTGACCCGCGCGCCGCGTCGTCAATCGCAACGATGCGATAATCGACCCTGCCCATGGCAGACATCGTCCAGCGCGAGCTCGATCGCGCCATCGGCTCGGCTCCCGCGGATCGATCCGCGGCCGGGCGCGCCGACACGATCACCTGGAGCCTCGCGGCAGCTGCCATCGCGCTCCTGCTGCTCGCCTGGACGTTCGGAGTCGAACGCCGCGGATTCGACTACGACGAGCTCGAGCACGCGCATACGGTCTGGATGATGAGCGAGGGGCTGCGGCCCTTCGCCGACTTTCTGCAGGGCCATCCGCCATTCCCCTGGTATGCGTTCGAACCTCTTACCCGAGGCGCCACCGACACGCTGCGGCTCATGCTCGAGCTCCGGGTCGCGTCGGGTGCTACTCATGTCGCGATGATTCTTCTCTGTATCGCGAACATGCGCATCGGACGGGCGGCGATTCCACTACCGTGGACCGCCGCGGGCGTCCTGGTCATGCTCGCCGGGCGGCCTAACATCGATTACCTGATCGACTTCAGGCCCGACTCGCTCGCGACGATTCCGCTTCTGGCCGGCACACTGCTTCTCGGCCTTCGCCTGCCACGCAACGCAACCGCGCGCTACGTTCTCGCATCGCTGCTCGGAGTGACCTCGATCCTCTGTTCTCCCAAGCTGTTCGTCTTCTGGGGCATCTTCGCGGTCGTCGAGCTCGCGGCTCTCTTCCGGAGCGATCGCCCCGCCGTCCTGCGGGCCGTGGCGTCCCACGTCGGAGGCGCAGCCTTCGCGGCCGCCATGGGCGCAGCTGTGCTCCTCGTTCAGGGAATCGACCCGATCGTTGCCTACTCGCTGACGATCAGGTTTCACGCTCTCCTCGGAACGAACGCGGCCTTCGGGCACGGCTTGGCGATGGCGTTACCGCAACAGGCTGTGCTTCTCCTGCTGATCGCAGGCGGGGCGTTCTGCTGGGCGGCCCTTTGCCGGAAGGTACAGCTGCGGCCGTCGGCATTCGAAATCACGGTTATCGTGTTTCTGCCGCTGCAGGCCGCCATCGTCCCGTTTCCCTACAAGCAGTACTTCGTGCCCTGGTTCCTGCTCGGCGCGACCTTCGTTCATTTCATCCCGGCCGCGCTTGCTCGAGTCAGCCTGCGAGTCGCTCGCCTCGCGGCGGCCGCCATCCTGCTGCTCGCGCTCTCCGCGGGGATGTTTGCTGCGGCCGGCATGGCGGAAGAGGACGGATTGCGCCTCGCCGGAGACTACTGGGCGCTCCTCGAGTCGAGCGTCCCGGCGACGGGACGCGTCGTGGCATCGGTTCCTCTCCACCCCATCACCAGACTCGACGCCTGCTACGGCTGGATGCGAAGCGGCGATCCGTCGGGGCGCTACGAGACTGTGGAGGCGATGCGCGACCTGAATCTGCCCGGATACTCCGAGCGATTCACGGCCCCATGGTTCGACCGGGAGCTCGAGGCCGCGCGCCCCGTCCTGATCGCGACGGGACCTGTCGGAGACTATCGACTCGCCTCCGCGTACGCCGCCGCGGTCGCCGACTACGCGCGAAGGCATGCGGCCGAGTACTCTGCGATTAAAGTGCGCAACGGGACCCTGCTCGTGCGCAAACCGGAGCGACCGGCTCCGTAAGTCCTTTAGAGCGTGTGCCCCAGGGCCGTCACGCCCTCCTCCGCCTCTGGGATGCTCCGCCCTTCGGGACCGAGCCACCGCTAGCCGTACCACACCAGGAATTCGCTCATTACCGGCCGTTTGCGGAATTCGCGGAGGGGTCAGATGGTTGGTCGGCTCATTAGTGCTTTGCCAGATAGAGACGAACGTTGCGATGTTCTGAATCTCCTGAGGCAACACGGAAAGGAGATACAAAGATGAGAACATCCGGTAACGTGAAGTGGTTCAACGACGCCAAGGGCTTCGGCTTTATCACCAGCGAGAGTGGCGAAGACGTCTTCGTTCATTTCTCGGCGATCCAGGGCGCGGGCTTCCGCTCGCTGGCCGAAGGCGCCGCGGTTGAGTTCGATGTCGTGCGTGGCCCCAAGGGCCTGCAGGCGTCAAACGTCACCCCCGTCTAATTTCGCCAACCCGTAGTACGTGAAGGGGCAGGAGCGATCCTGCCCCTTCCCATTCACACTTCGCGATTTCGGCCCGGTGCTGGGGGACGCGAGGGAGGAGAAACACGATTGAGCCGACCGACAGCCTCATTTGCCAAGCGTCAGCGCGAGCAGATCAAGCGGGACAAGCAGACCGAGAAGGCCGCCAAGCGCGCCCAGCGCAAGACCGATAAGGAAAATGGCGTGATCACCGACGAGGACGAGTTCACGGTTCTCGACGGGCCGGCGCCCCTCGCCGAGTAAACGTCGGCCACCGCCAGCGCGGCGGCCCGCTTCAAGGCTTCGCGAGACGGACCGCAATGACCTTCACGTCGGTTTCGGCGCCCGCCGATGCCACGACCGTGAAACGCGTCTCTGTTCCGTCCCTGGCAACCACCCGCACACTGAACGATCCTTCCTGGGAAAATTCGTACGGCTGGTCCTTCGCCGCGAACTGCCCCGCCTCTCCGATCGGCAGTTCGTTCACGTAGACCATCGCGTCCGGACGGTCGCAGTCGAACGCGATCCCGCGCCGCACCTCCAGGCTCGCCGTAGGCACCACCCCGCTCGCATCTCCGCGGATCTCCGCGCGCGGCAGATCACCTTCGGGTATTGGCTCGGCACGCGGGACCTCGCCACCGGAATCACTCTGAACCAGCCGCGATGCGCCCGGGCCAGGATCTCCCGGCGCGCCTCCGCTCTCCTCCGGCATACTCGTCGTGGAGCCCGTCAATTGCGGCCCGGTGAGCACGTACTTCACCTCCGCGCTCGTCCGCTGCCGAAACCCGGTCCACGCCGCCATGCCTGCAATCGCGACCAGTGCGATTCCGATCGCGGGCGCGACCCAGACGGGCAACACGAGCGGCTGCTCGCTCGCCGGTGAGGCGGGCTCGCTTCCACCGGCCGGAGCCGCCGACGCCTCGCCGCCGGTCGTCTTGATCTGTTCGTCCATCGCTGCTACGACTGCCGATCGTCCTCGGGGATGGTCTCTGAATCATCCGCGATGTTCGCCGGCCCTTCGTCGGTCATGACCGACTCGTTCGAGGGCGCGGCCTCGAAGTCTTCGTCGCGCTCGGCGAGGAGATTGATCGCGTCGGCCTCGCGCTTCGCGTCGACGAAGACACGGATCTCTCCCATCGTGCCGATGTTCACGGGAAGCATGTTGATCTCGAGCGATTCGTACTGCGTCGGGATGCCTTCGGCTTCCAGAAATCCCTGAACCATGCGTGCTTCCTCTTCCGAACCGACGGTCGCGATCTCTACCCAGGCCGTCGTTTCGCCTTCGACCGTCTGGTAAGGAAGCTCGTCGACCAGCGCGACCTTGTCGTCAGGGCATTCGGTCTTGTCTTCGAACTCGTGCTTGCACACCGGGCAATACGCCATGGTTGCCTCCTCCGGATTCAGTCTACTCCCTACGTCATACGGTGAGCTCGATCGTCCCCGTGCGTTCCGTCATCTCACCGATTCTGCAACAGAGCGTGCCCGTCGCGGCTGTCTCCCGCTCGAGCCGCGGCGCGCGATCAGGCGCCACGGCGATCAGCAGCCCGCCGCTCGTCTGCGCATCGCAGCAGAGCGTCAGATCGGCCGCGCTGGCGCGCAACTCGACTGTCGCGCGGAACGAATTCTCGTTTCTCTGCGATCCGGCAGGCACGAAACCTTTAGCCAGCAGCTCGCGAGCCCCTTCGATCACAGGAATCGCGCCGGCGGAGATTCGCGCACCGAGCCCCGCCCCGGCGCACATCTCGCGCAGGTGGCCGATCAACCCGTAGCCGGTGACGTCCGTGCACGCGCTGGCCCCTGCAGCGACCATCGCGCGCGCCGCGTCGCGATTGAGGAGCTGCATCCACGCGACCGCCTCGTCGAACGCGGGGATATGCTTTCGCCCCACGCTCCAGAGTCTTCGCTTCGTCGCGGCGCGGTAGGCGGCGACGGCGATGCCGTTGCCGATCGGCTTGGTCAGATAGAGCAGGTCGCCGGGACGCGCGGTCGAGTTCCGCACGACGGCGTCGGCCTCGCAGACGCCTGTGACCACGAGACCGTATTTCGGAACGTCGTCGATGATCGTGTGTCCGCCGGCGATCGGAAATCCCGCCTCCCGCGCCTTCATTGCGCCGCCCGCGAAGATCTGTTCCAGCACCTCGAGCGGAAGCTTGTCGGTCGGAAATCCTGCGACCGCGAGCCCGAGGATCGGCTCGGCCCCCATCGCATAGACGTCGGAGATCGAGTTCGCCGCGGCAATCGAGCCGAACAGGTGTGGGTCGTCGATGACCGGCGTGAAGAAGTCGACGGTCTGAACGAGCACACGGCTCCCGTCGATGCGAAAAACAGCCGCATCGTCGTTGCTCTCGTGCCCCACGAGGAGCGGCCCGGAGGTCGTGTCGACCGGGAGGCGCGAGAGAATCCGGCGCAGGTCATCCTGACCCAGCTTGCACGCTCAGCCGCCTGTGGTGGCGAATGACGAAAGCGGGGGATGACGGCGAATTTTCGCCTTCATGCCGTTATCTTACTTCTTCCCGCGGTGGAGTCCGGAATGGAGCCCGCAAATCTCCCGTTGGCTGATGCCGATGAACATCGATTACGCGACGCTCGAACAGGACATCGAGAGCGGCGAGCTCCGGACGAAGCTCGCCGGCGAACTGACCACCGGCTTCAGGCTGATGCACCATGAGGGCGATGCGGTCCCGCCCGCGTCGTACTACGCGTCGAAGATCACCGAGATCATCCACTCGAATGCCGCACAGGAGATGTCGAAGGACATGGCCTACTACCTCTACCAGGAAGTCCTGCTCGCCTGCGAGGAAGCGCGCGCGAACGTGTTGGGAACACCGGGCGAGTGAGGCAATTTCGGATTCCGAATTTCGGATTTCGGATTTAGGGGCCTTCGGCGATCGATCGAGAAACAGACGAGACCGAACGCGCCCGTTGACACGGCGCGCAGCATTTCAAATCCGAAATCCGAATTCCGAAATCCGAAATCGGCTCACTTCTTCTTCACGAACCCCGCAATCGCTTTCGCGTCGACGCCCCATCCTGCGAGCACACGCGTCCCGGAGGTCTCCACGCGCACATTCCTCGCGTTCTTCCGGTCGAGCAGCGGCGCGAGCGCGACGGCGAATTCGCGCGCATCGACAGGCGAGTCCCACGTCGTGTCGGCGAGCACAGTCGCGCCTCGTTCTCCCGAACGGATCTCGACGCGGTCGCCGCCCCATCCGTCCCCCGCTTTTTCTCCGAGGAGAAACCGCCAGTGGAATTCACCGAGGACCGTGACGAGATCGCCGTGTCCCGCCTCGACTTGCGTCGCCGCGGGACGCGCGTCCCGTGCCACGCGCTCCCGGTAGAGCGCAGGGCGCAGAATTTCCTCGGTCGAAATCGGGGGATTGGCGTGCACGGCGTCGAGCGCCTTCCATCCTCCGTCCTTGAAGATGTCGATCACGAACGAGAGTCCCTCGACATACGGGAACTGAAGCGAGTCGACGAAGTAGGGCGGAATCCCCGCTGGAATCGAATCGCCTCGAGCCGCGGCGTCGCGAAGCGCCTGGAGCATCCCTTCCTGCGCGACCATCGCCGACACGTCGATTCCCATGTTCTTCCCGAGCTCGGCGAGCATCACGAGCGTCGCCTCTCCCTCGAGAACCGACTGGTAGGCGAGCGCGGCATCCCAGTCGGACTGGAGGTCGATCGACTTCCTTCCGGCGCCGAACTCCTGGTCCTGAAGCGCGTGCGTGAGCTCGTGAATCTCGATCGCCCTGACCATCGGCGGCGGCATCGGGACGTCTTTCGGCGGCTCGTCGAGCGAATAGTAGACGTGCGTCGCGGGGTCGTAGAACGCGAGCACCTGCGCATCGTAGAGATCGAGCAGCGGCTCCATCGTCACGTCGGGACCGACGAGGAAAACAGCCTTGAGCGCCGCGAGATAATCGTCCGTCTCCATCGGGAGATCGCGGTCGATCTGCGCGCGAAGAAACTCCCTCAGCTTCGTTCGAGGAAGCGTCTCGTGCTTGACCTCTGCCGAGAATTTCCGCCCCCGGATCGCCTCGACCTCGGCGATCTCCGCGGCGAACCGGTCCTCGGCGACGACCTGGAGGGCGAGCGCGGCAACCACGAAGATGATGACAACGGGGCGGATTTGCATGAGAATCAGGCCTCCCGACGACGCGAGCATCTTACTTGCTTGATTGGCAGATCGAGCATCCCGTAGAATTCGCCCGACTTTCCCCGATGAACCCCGAGTCCGAACACATCGAGATCACGATCACGAGCCGCTTCGAGAATATCGAGCTGGTTCAGGTCATCGCCGAGCACATCTGCGAATGCGCAGGGCTTGACGATGACGGCTCGCATTGGGTCGGCATGGCGGTCCGGGAAGGGGTCGCAAACGCGATCAAGCACGGCAATCGTCTCGACACCCGCAAGCGGGTGTTTACGACGTTCGACGTGAAGGAGTCGCGGCTGGCGATTCACATCAGGGACGAGGGGGAAGGATTCGATCCGGCCCAGGTCGCCGACCCGCTCAGTCCGATTAACATCATGAAAACCAGCGGACGCGGTATCTTTTATATGAAGACGTTCATGGACGAGGTCGATTTCAGCTTCCCGGACGGTCGTGGCACCGAGCTCGTGATGCGGAAGAACCTCGCGACCCGCGACGGCGCGGCGGAACAGGATTGACAGAAACTCACGATCAAAGGAGATCGCAACTATGAAAACCACATCGAGAAATGTCGACGGTATCGAGATCCTCTCGCTTCAGGGCAAGATCACGATCGGCTCGGGCGACGTCCAGCTGCGCGACCTGATCGCGCAGTGCATGAGCGACGGGAAGAACAACATTCTTCTCGACATGTCGGGAGTCTCGACGATCGATTCGTCCGGCATCGGCGAGCTCGTCGGCTCGTTCACGACCGTCACCAACCGTGGCGGGCGCCTCAAGCTGCTTCACCTGCCCGGTAAGGTCACCGACCTTCTCCAGGTCACGCAGCTGATCACGGTCTTCGAAGTCCACGACGACGAAGCCAAGGCTGTCGCGAGCTTCAAGTAGCCTCGAACGTTCGGCCATCTGACACGAGGAGCCGCCCTCAGGGCGGCTCCTCGTCTTTTGGAGCAACGCCTCTGCCTCGTCAGAACTTGCGGCTGTTGTCCGCCCCTTCGGCTGCCGAAGCGCGGGCGCCCCAGACGATCGGCGCCGCATTCGTCGTGACGGTCCCGGTATGCTCGATCCAGAGCGGGAAAAGCCGGTCCGCTAGTACCTTGTCCTGGACGGCTACCGACGGAATCCCGACCAGATCGCGAAACGGCTCGACGGAGTTGAGATAGACGAGCTTGAGCCGGATCTCGCGTGGAGGGCTCATGTGGCCCTCTCGCGACACCGGAACGACGAGACGCGAGCCCGCGGTGAACTTCGCGCGCTCGCCCGGCCTGATCTCGACGAGACGCGGAACCATCTCGTTGCCGGGAACCTCGGATCCGACCGTCACCGTGAAGGTGCCGGTCTCACTTTCATAGCTCGTGTCCGGCGTGAGGTTCGCGAACGCGATCGACGCGGTGCGGAGGTTCTCGATCTCGTAGATGACCGATACGTTGGATCCCTGGGCGAACGACTGCGCGACGAACTGCGCGTCGACGCGAACGTCGTCCTCCTTGCCGAGAACCCGCTCGGGCTCCTCCATGTCGACGCCGCTCGAAGCGCACGAGGCGAGCAACAAGGTGGAGAGCAGCAGCAGCGAAATCGTCCGGACCGCGATCGTCACCAGAGGGGCCTCCTCAGTCAATCTTCAGAACCGCGAGGAAGGCCTCCTGGGGAATCTCGACCTTCCCGACGCGCTTCATTCGCTTCTTGCCTTCCTTCTGCTTCTCGAGCAGCTTGCGCTTGCGGCTGATGTCGCCGCCGTAGCATTTGGCGAGAACGTCCTTGCGAAGCGCCTTGACCGTCTCACGCGCGACGATGCGCGTGTGGATCGCCGCCTGGAGCGCGACTTCGTACATCTGTCGCGGGATGAATTCCTTCATCTTCCCCACGAGCATCTTGCCACGCGCGTAGGCCTTGTCGCGGTGAACGATCAGAGACAGCGCGTCGAGCGGTTCGCCGTTGACGAGCACGTCGAGCTTGACCAGATCGCTCTCGCGGTAGCCGATCAGCTGATAGTCGAGCGAGGCGTAGCCGCGCGAGATCGACTTGAGCTTGTCGAAGAAGTCGAGAATGACCTCGTTCAGCGGCATCTCGTACTCGATGAGCACGCGGTTCGCCGACAGGTACTCGAGTTTCTTCTGCACGCCGCGCTTGTCGATCGCGAGCGCGAGGATCGGCCCGACGTACTCCTCGCGCGTGAGAATCGTCGCGATGATGAACGGCTCCTCGATCTTCGAGATGCTCTGAGGCTCCGGCATCTTCTGCGGGTTCTCGATCTCGACGATATCCCCCGCCGTCGTATGGATGATGTAGCGGACGCCCGGCGCCGACGTGATCAGCTCGAGGTTGAACTCGCGCTCGAGCCGCTCCTGCACGATCTCCATGTGAAGGAGGCCGAGGAAGCCGCAGCGGAATCCGAACCCGAGCGCGACCGAGCTTTCCGGCTCGTAGCTGAACGACGCGTCGTTCAGCTTCAGCTTGTCCATCGCATCGCGCAGGTCGGGATAGTCCTCGGTGTTGATCGGAAAGATCCCCGCGAAGACCATCGGCTTGACTTCGAAGAAGCCGGGAAGCGGCTCGGGATACTTGCCCGAGTGCGAGATCGTGTCGCCGATCTTCGCCTGCACGATGTCCTTGATGTTCGCGCCGACAAAGCCGACCTCGCCGGCCGACAGATAGTCGCGCTCCATCGGCTTCGGCATGAAGGTGCCGAGAACCGAGACCTCGTACTCGCGTCCCGTCGAGAGGAACTTGATCTTGTCTCCCCTGCGCAGCGTGCCGTCGACCACCCTGACGAGCGTCATGACGCCGCGGTAGGGGTCGTACCAGGAATCGAAGAGGAGCCCGCGGAAGTCGGCGTCGGGGAGGCCGTGCGGCGGAGGAATCACTGAGATGATTTTTTCGAGAATCTCCTCGATGCCGATGCCCGACTTCGCGGAGGCGAGAACCGCGTCGTGCGCGTCGAGCCCGATGACGTTCTCGATCTGCTCGCGGATCCGCTCCGGCTCGGCCGACGGCAGGTCCACTTTGTTGATCACGGGAAGAATCGTCAGGTTGTTGTCGATCGCCAGGTAGCTGTTCGCCAGCGTCTGCGCCTCGACTCCCTGCGTCGCGTCGACGACGAGGATCGCCCCTTCGCATGCGGCGAGACTACGGCTGACCTCGTAGCTGAAGTCGACGTGGCCCGGGGTGTCGATCAGGTTGAAGGTGTACTCGTTCCCGTCGTTCGCCTGGTAATGAAGCACGACGGCTCGCGCCTTGATCGTGATCCCGCGCTCGCGCTCGAGATCCATGTCGTCGAGCATCTGCGTGTCCATCTCGCGCTTCTCGACCGCACCGGTGCGCTCGAGAAGACGGTCCGAAAGCGTCGTCTTCCCATGGTCGATGTGGGCGATGATCGAGAAGTTCCTGATGTATTTCTGGTCTGGCATCGATTCACGACACGCCCGCCCTGTCACTACGGGCGGAGCGGCGGGTCATGTAACACGAAACATACCCATTGTCATCCAAGGGAAGGCGAGAGGCGAGGGGCGAGAGGCGATGAGCAGGCAGGAAGAGCACGGTGAGGGGCTGAATGGAGAACCGAAATGTCGAATGAAGAATGAGGATTGAAGAATTGGGACGGAGGCAGCGAGCCATCCCGGCGCCAGGCCACTTTCTTCATTCGCCATTCTTCATTCGACATTCTCCATTTCGGTTTCCGCGCAGCGATCCAAACGAGACCTCCGCCGTCGGCCCGCCCCTCGCTTGCTTATCGCCTCTCGCCCCTCGCCTCTCGCCCTCGTTCTACCAGCCCTCCCCGCTCATCCCCGCCATGTACTTGAGCACCTCGATGTAGTCGGCGTTCTCGCCGAGGTCGCGGCGGGCGGCGGTGTAGAGGTTGGAGATGAGGTCCATCACGGGGGTGGCGAGGTGCTGCTGGTGGGTCGTCGCGGTACCGATCCGGACGTCCTTGTCGAGAAGGGCGAGTTTGAACGCGAGCGGCCACTTCCCCTCGACGAGTCGCGACGGCAGCAGGCTTTCGCTCGCGAACGACCGGCCGCTTCCGGCGTTGAGCACCTCGAACGCGACAGAGAGATCCATCCCCATTTTCTTCAGCGACATGAGGCACTCGCCGGCGACCCAGATGTTCGCCGCGAGCATGACGTTGTTCATCGCCTTGATCGCGTGTCCCGAGCCGACGGCACCGACGTGCACGATCTTCTTTCCGAAGAGCTCGATCAGAGGCAGCGCTCTCGCAAACCCCTCGGGGGAGCCTCCGACCATGACCGTCAGTGTCCCGGAGGCCGCGCCGTTCGTCCCGCCCGTGACCGGCGCGTCGACGTATTCGACGCCGAGCCCCGCCAGCCTGCACGCCGTCTCGCGCGCCGTCTCGGGGTCGCCACTCGTGTTGTCGATCCAGAGCTGGCCGGCGCGCAGGTCACCGGCGAGCGCGTCGACGATCTCGGCGACTTCCCTGCTCGTTGGAAGGCAGCTGAAGATCACGTCGGCCGCCGCGCACTCGCGAACGTCGGCCGCGCGCTTCGTGCCGTGCTCGGAGGCATGGCGCTGCGCGACCTCTGCGGTCCGGTTCCAGACGGTGACTTCGTGTGATTTTGCGAGGTGTCCGGCCATCGGATAGCCCATCGCTCCGAGGCCGATGAATGCGGTTTTCATCGCTTCGCTCCCTGTCTCGTCGTCGCGACGGTCACGACGTTCCGCGTGTCGGCGGAGCGCAACTGCATCGCCGAGCGGAGCATAACGCAGAGGCTGCCGAGTCGGAGAATCGGGATGGATTGGCTGTGCGACTCTGCCGGGAAGAACCGGGCGCGGGCTCGAGAGCGTTCACGTTCACGGGGGCGACAGGCGTGGCGCGCGCGAGATCTTCAGACGGACAGGGGACGCCCCGGAAGGCGTCCTGAACGTACCCGCCCCGAGCCGGTCACCGATTGTCCGCGATCGAAAGAAGATGCGTCATGGCGCTCTCGCGAGGTGTGAGGCGGATCACGGAATCGGCATCCGGACCAAAAAGAAAGGCGGCCCGCTGCGCGCGAGCCGCCTTACACAGGGTGAGGGGCGAGCTACTTCTTGTACCAGTCGGCGTTGATTTGCGTGAAGTGCTGCCACTTCTCGGGAAGGAGGTCCTGCGGAAAGATCGCCTGAACCGGGCAGGCAGGCTCGCAGGCGCCGCAGTCGATGCAGACCTCCGGATCGATGTAGAGCATCTCGTACTTCCCGAAGTCGTCCTCGTCCTTTCGCGGATGGATGCAGTCGACCGGGCAGACGTCGACACACGCGGTGTCCTTGGTGTTTATGCAAGGCTCTGCAATCACGTACGCCATGGGGGAACCCTCCTCATCGATTCGGAGAGAAAAGGATAGCAGCACTGCAGGCGAGAGGCGACAGGCGAGAGGCGATAAGCGGGCCAAAGGTCATAGGTCAAAGGTCAAAGCAGGCAAGAAGAGGTGCTGAGTGCTGAGAAAGCGTGGTCGAAGCTCATCAGGCGTCAGCGGCTATGCAGACAGCACGAGCATCGTTCACTCAGCGCTATCCGCTGCCTGCTTTGACCTTTGACCTATGACCTCTGACCTGCTTCACCGACTTCGAACTCCTTGAACAGATGCGCCACTTCTTCCGGCACCCAGGCGAGCAGGTCGACGCCGTCGTCGTGCGGGGTCTGCCGATGGACGCGGGCGACCTCGTAGAGACGCGCAAGAAGGCGCGACTCGCTCGACGGGATGTCGAGCCGGACCAGGCGGCCCCCGGCGAACTCCTTCTCGCAGATCGCTTCGATGAGTCGGGGCAGCCCGTCGCCGGTCAGCCCGGAGACTCGAATCGCGCCATTGGGGAGCTGAGACTCTTCAACACCGAGCGGCAGGTCCGACTTGTTGAAGACGTCGATCACGCGCGCCGGCTCAATGCCGAGGTCTGTGAGGACCTGGTTGCCGACCGTGCGCTGCTCCTCGAACTGCGGGTGCGACGAGTCGACGACGTGAAGCACGAGGTCGGCCGACGCCGCCTCTTCCATCGTCGACCGGAACGAGGCGACGAGATGGTGAGGCAGCTTTCGGATGAAGCCGACCGTGTCGATGACGACCGTCTCCCGCGGCGCGTCGAAGGCCGCCTTCTGCAGCTTTGCGTCGAGCGTCGCGAAGAGTTGGTTGGCCGCGTGAGCACTCCCGCTTGCGAGCTGGTTGAACAGCGTCGACTTGCCGGCGTTGGTGTAGCCGACGAGGGCGACGGTGTAGGCGTCGCGGCGCCCGCGCCGCTGCGTATCGCGCGTCTTTTCGATGTGCTGGAGCTCTTCCTTCAGCTTGGCGATCCGATGCCGGATGAGGCGTCGGTCGATTTCGAGCTGCGTCTCGCCGACGCCGCGCGTTCCAATACCGCCCGCCTGCCGTTCGAGGTGCGTCCAGGCGCGCGTCAGGCGCGGCAGCATGTAGTTGAGCTGCGCGAGCTCGACCTGCGTCCTCGCCTCGCGGCTTCGCGCATGGCGGACGAAGATGTCGAGGATCAGGCCGCTCCGGTCAATCACCGTCTTCTCGATGATCTTCTCGAGGTTGCGCGCCTGCGCCGAAGTGAGGTCGTCGTCGAAAATGACGAGATCTGCGCCGCGCTCCGCGCAGATCGCCTTGATCTCCTCGGCCTTGCCTTTGCCGATCCAGGTGGCGGGGTCGGGAGAGGGGCGATCCTGCATCACTCGGGCGACGCATTCGCCTCCGGCGGTGTCGGCGAGACGCTCGAGCTCGTCGAGATGTTCGACGACGGAAGCGCGGGACGCGCCACGAAGGACGACGGCTACGAGGACGACTTTCTGATGTCGCGATGCGCGTACGGGCTGTCCCAACAAGGTTCTCCGCAAGCCAGTTTATAGCGGATCGTCGCGGGAAGGACGGAGGAACTTGACCTCGCCTCCACCCGCAACCATGATTGCCGCATGTTCCTCGCGTACGAGGTCCTTCTCGTCCTCGTATTCATCCTCGCCTCCCCTTGGTTCCTTCTCATCGGGTTCGCGCGCGGCAAGTACCTCCCGTCGCTCCGCGAGCGGCTCGGACGCCACACGAGCGCCCCGTCGAGGAACGATCTCTGGGTGCAGGCCGTCTCCGTCGGCGAGGTGATCGCCGCGCGGACGATCGTCCGCGCGATCCAGGCGGCCCGCCCGGGCCTGTCGATCGTCCTCACGACGACGACCCTGACCGGCCAGACGATGGCGAAGAAGCTCTTCCCCGAGTGTCGTGTCGCCTACTTCCCGTTCGACTTCACTCCCTCGGTCAACCGCTTCCTCGACCACTACGCGCCGCGCGCGTACGTCACGGTCGAGACCGAGATCTGGCCGAACGTGACGCGCCTCTGCGTCGCGCGGGGCATTCCCGTCGGCCTCGTCAACGGACGCATCTCCGACCGTTCCTTCACCCGCTACCGCCGGGTGCGCTTTCTGCTGGGTCGCGTCCTCGCTCTCTACCGCTCGATGTCGGTGCGCGAAGAGGCCGACCGTGACCGGCTCGCCGCGATGGGCGCGCCCCGCGAGCGCATCCACGTCGACGGCAACGTGAAGTTCGATTTCGACGCCGGTGACGCGCCGCTCGAGATCGCCCCGGAGATCGCCCGCCTCGCACGCGGCCGGAAGGTGGTCGTTCTCGGATCGATCGTCGAAGGCGAGGACGAGCTCGTGGCGAAGGAACTTCCGGCAATCGTTGCCGCCGGCGCCTTCGTCGTCCTCGCGCCACGCAAGCCGGAGCGGTTCGAGGCGACGGCGAAGGCGATCCAGAGCGCCGGCGTCCCGATGATCCGCAGGAGCGCGCTCGTTCCGGGCGAGGGCGACGCCGACCTGCTGATGCTCGACTCGATCGGTGAGCTCGCGCGCGTCTATCGCCTCGCGACGCTCGCGTTCGTCGGCGGCAGTCTCGTGCCGACCGGCGGGCACAACCCGATCGAGCCGGCCGCGTGCGGCGTTCCGGTCACCTTCGGACCTCACATGTCGAACTTCCGCGAGATCGCCTCGGTGTTCCTCGAGGGCAACGCCGCGATCGAGGTGGCGACACCCGCGGCGCTCACGCGGCTCGTCGACGAGCTGCTGCACGACGACGCGAAGCGGGCGGAGCTCGCGCGCCGCGCCTTCGCGGTGATCGACACGAACCGCGGCGCCGCGGCGCGCATCGCAAAGCACGTGACGGAGATGCTGTGAGCGTCGTCCTCAAGGGAGCGGAGCTTCTCTACCGCGGCATCAACCGCGCGCGCAGGGCTCTCTATCGCGCCGGCGTATTGAAGTCGAAGAGGCTTCCCCGCACCGTCGTCTCGATCGGCAACATCGCCGTCGGCGGAGGCGGCAAGACGCCGACGACGATCGCGATCGCTGCGGCACTCGCCACGCGCGGACTTCGCGTGACGATCCTGACCCGCGGCTACGGCGGTTCCGCGAGCGCGGAGCCAGGAACGATCGTCGATCGCAGCGATCCCGAGCGCTTCGGTGACGAGCCGTGCCTCCTCGCGGAAAAGCTCCCCGACGTCGACGTCGTCGTCGGCAGCGACCGCTTCGCTTCGGGAACGCGCTACCTCGACGGTCACGACTGCGACCTGTTTCTCCTCGACGACGGCTTCCAGCACCTGCAGCTCCATCGCGACGTCGACATCGTGCTCGACCTCCCGCGCGCCCGGTGGCAGCGTGAAGGGCGCTCCGCGCTGCGTCATGCGACCTTCGTCCTCCGCCGCGTCGAAGCCTTCAGCGGCGCGCCATTCGAAGCGGCGCTCGAACCAGTCACGTTCCGGCTCGCCGGGGAGCCGTGGCCGCTCGAGGAGCTGCGAACACGCCGCGTCCTCGCCTTCGCCGGCCTCGCCGACAACGAGCAGTTCTTCGCCTCACTGCGCGCCCTCGGTGCCGACATCGCCGCTGCTCGATCCTTCAACGATCATCATCGCTACACGAAGGGTGAAATCGCCGCGCTTCACAGCGAGGCGGCCCAGCTCCACGCCGCGACCGTCACGACCGAGAAAGACTGGGTCAAGATCGCCGACGCCTCGATCGGCGTCGTCGAGAGCACGATGAGGATCAGCGGAATGGACGAGATCGTGGAGCGGGTGGAAAAGGTGGCGCGATCGGGCGCTTTCGCGACGGGAGGCGAAAGGCGAGAGGCGAGAGGCGATGAGTAGGCATCGTCGCTCGCCCATGCCCTCCTCGTACCCGGGTCTGCGCTGACGACGGCACCCAGCCATCGCCGCACCATCGGATCGCCTGCTCATCGCCTCTCGCCTCATCGCCTCTCGCCTGCTGTTCTACAATCCGCCCCATGACCAAACGCACCTTCGACGAGCTCGTCGCGCTCATGCACCGGCTTCGCGCTCCCGGCGGATGCCCGTGGGACCGGGAACAGACGATGGAGACGCTGCGCGCGTACGTCGTCGAGGAGTCGCACGAGGTGGTCGAGGCGATCAACTCCGGCGACCGGATGGCGCTGCGTGAGGAGCTCGGCGACTTCCTTCTGCAGGCGGTCTTCCTGTCGGAGATCGCCGAAGAGGAAGGCGCGTTCGACATCTATGACGCGATCGGCGCGATCCACCACAAGCTCGTCAGCCGCCACCCGCACGTCTTCGCCGACTTCAAGGCGGACACCGCCGACGAAGTTCTCGCCAACTGGGAGAAATTGAAAGCGGAGGAGCGCAAGGGAAAGAACGAGGGAGTCCTCTCCGGCGTGCCGAAGTCGCTCCCCGCGCTGCTCAAGGGGATGCGACTGACGGAGAAGGCGGCGAACGTCGGCTTCGACTGGGAGAAGACCGACGACGTCTTCGACAAGCTCGACGAGGAGACGCGCGAGCTCAAGGAAGCGATCGCGTCGAACGACACGGCGTCGATCGAGCACGAGATCGGCGACCTTCTCTTCACGGTCGTTAACATCTCGCGCCGCCTCGGCATCCAGGCCGAAGAAGCGCTGCAGGCGACGAACGCGCGCTTCACGCGCCGCTTCGAATACATCGAGCGCGCCCTCCGCGCCGACGGCCGCCAGTTCCGCGACATGACGTTAGGCGAGCTCGACCGGTTCTGGAACGAGGCGAAGGCCGAAGAGGCCGGCGACGAGACGAGAGGCGAGAGGCGATGAGCAGGCCGTCACTCCCCGCGCGGGATCGAGTTGGTCGACGCGGAAAGGACTGGAGACCTAACCGCGCTCCACTCTTCTCACTTCTCTCATGACTCCTGGCTCCGGTTAACCGCCTGCTGATCGCCTCTCGCCTCTCGCCTATCGCCTGCCTTACGGCAAATCCACCGTCCCCCGCTTCGTGAGCGGGTTGCACCGCGCGATGCGCCAGGCCCCCTTCGCGCACCCGACGACGAGCCCGTGCTTCTCGATCGACGCGTAGGTGTAGCGGGAGCACGACGGCTCGAAACGGCAGATCTGGCCGAGGTTGGGCGAGACCCAGCGCTGGTACTGGCGGATCGCGCCGAGCGCCCAGCGTACCGACCAGTCGCGCGCGGGGGGCGTGACGAGGTCGTGCAGGAGCAGCGGCGCGAAGAGGATCGCGAGCGCGAGGATCACGGCGCGACGGTCGCGGCGCGCGTCACTCGAGCGGTTTTCTGGCGCTGGGACAGAACTCATTGATCAGACACTCGTCGCACTTCGGCAGCTTCGCCGCGCAGACCTCGCGGCCGTGGAGAATCATCCGGTGGGCGAATCGGATCCACTCCTTCTCGGGAACGAGTTTCATCAAGTCCGCCTCGATCTTCGGCGGATCGTCGTGACGCGTCAGCCCGAGACGCTGGGCGAGACGCGCGACGTGGGTGTCGACGACGATTCCCGACGCGATGCCGAAGGCGTTCGCGAGCACGACGTTCGCAGTCTTGCGTCCGACCCCGGGAAGCGCGGTCAGCTCCTCCATCGTCGACGGCACTTTGCCTTCGTGGCGTTCGAGCAGCGCCTCCGAGGCCCCCTGGATCATCTTCGCCTTGTTGCGGAAGTAGCCGGTCGACCGGATCGCCTTCTCCAGCTCGCTCGGCTTCGCCGCTGCGAGCTCACGCGGGCCCGGATAGGCCCGGTACAGCCCCTTCGCAACCTCGTTGACCTTCGCGTCGGTCGACTGCGCCGAGAGGATCGTCGAGACGAGAAGCTGGAACGGGTCCCCGAATTCGAGCGCGCACTTCGCCCGCGGATAGATCCGCCGGAGCTTGTGTACGATCTCCAGCGTGCGTTCCTGCTTCACCGACATGCGCGGATGATACAGCGCCGCGACCGCGCCAGACCGCTCGCTTTGTAGCGAAGGCGTCCCGCCTTCGCCGGGTCTAGGAAAGTTACCTGTCTCGCCCGACCGGGCAAGGCGGGACGCCTTGGCTACAACCGCCGGCACTTTGATATAACCGGCCCCGCAGGAGAGTTCACGTCCATGACTACCACCATCGAGCCGAAAGCACGCGTCATCAGGGCCCCGCGGGGAACGTCCATCAGCTGCAAGGGCTGGGCCCAGGAAGCGGCAATGCGGATGCTGATGAACAACCTCGACCCCGAAGTTGCGGAGCGCCCCGAGGATCTCGTCGTCTACGGAGGATCGGGAAAGGCGGCGCGCAACTGGGAGTGTTACGACGCGATCGTCGCCACGCTGAAACGGCTCGAGAAGGACGAGACGCTGCTCGTTCAGTCGGGCAAGCCGGTCGGCGTCTTCCGCACGCACGAGAACGCGCCGCGCGTGCTCATCGCGAACTCGAACCTCGTGCCGCACTGGGGCACCTGGGACGAGTTCCGTCGCCTCGAGGCGCTCGGTCTCACGATGTACGGCCAGATGACCGCCGGCTCGTGGATCTACATCGGCACGCAGGGAATCCTGCAGGGCACGTACGAGTGCTTCGCGGCAATTGCGAAGAAGCACTTCGGCGACACGATGAAGGGCCGGCTCGTCGTCACGGCGGGTCTCGGCGGGATGGGCGGCGCGCAGCCTCTCGCCGCGACGATGAACGAGGCGACCTGCCTCGTCGCCGAGGTCGATCGGACGCGAATCGAGCGCCGGATCGAGAAGCGCTATCTCGACGAGTTCGCGCCGTCGCTCGACGCCGGCATCGCCCGCGCCCTCGAGGCCAAAGCAAAAGGTGAAGGGATCTCGATCGGCGTCGAAGCGAACGCCGTCGACCTCCTCGAAGCGCTCATCGCGCGCAACATCGTTCCCGACGCGCTCACCGACCAGACCTCGGCGCACGACGAGCTCAACGGCTACGTCCCGATCGGCCTAACATTCACGCAGGCGCTCGAGCTTCGGACGTCGGACCCGAAGGAGTACATCCGCCGCTCGTACGAGACGATGGCGGCGCACATGCGCGCGATGATCGAGCTGCAGTCGATGGGCGCGATCACCTTCGACTACGGCAACAACCTGCGCGGCCAGGCGCTGAAGGCGGGAGTCGACAACGCCTTCGACGTCATCGGCTTCGTTCCGCTCTACATTCGCCCTCTCTTCTGCGAAGGACGCGGGCCATTCCGCTGGGCGGCGCTCTCGGGCGATCCCGAAGACATTCGCGTGACCGACGAGGCGATCCTCGAGCTCTTCCCCGACGACAAGCCGCTCGCGCGGTGGATCCGGATGGCCCAGAAGCGGGTCGAGTTCCAGGGGCTTCCGTCGCGCATCTGCTGGCTCGGCTATGGAGAGCGGCACCGCGCCGGCTTGAAGTTCAACGAGCTCGTGGCGACCGGCAAGGTGAAGGCACCGATCGTCATCGGCCGCGATCACCTCGACTCAGGTTCCGTCGCCTCGCCTAACCGCGAGACCGAGGGGATGAAGGACGGCTCCGATGCGATCGCCGACTGGCCGATCCTCAACGCGCTGCTGAACACTGCTTCGGGCGCGACATGGGTCTCGGTGCACCATGGCGGCGGCGTCGGCATCGGTTACTCGCTGCACGCCGGCATGGTCGTCGTCGCCGACGGAACCCCCGAAGCTGCCGCGAGGCTCGAGCGGGTTCTGACGACCGATCCCGGCACTGGAGTGATGCGCCATGCCGATGCCGGGTACGAGATCGCGATCGATGTCGCGCGCACGCGCGGCGTCGACATTCCGATGCTGAGAAAGTAGGGGCACGGCATTTCGCGGGCCGGCGGTCGGACCCGGGCGGCGGAACGCGGGCACGGCGTCTCCCGAAACTGTAGAATTGAAGAAGTCTGGAGCACCAACAGCCATGTCAGGCAACAAGCGTGAGCAGTCAGCGGTCAAGGGCTTCTGGAACGGCGGTCCGGCGATGAAGGAATCGGCGGGCCAGACCAGCGGCTATCCGGGCAGGCGCGGTCCGAAGCGGACCGGGTTCCGTATCGACCTCGAGCAGCCTGCACCGAAACAGGACGAAAAGGCCGGCAACACGCCGCGCTGAGCGGCCGGAGCGCACTTCGCCGATGACGAGTCCCGCAACCTCGGGCAACCTGCTCCCCGCCATCGCGGCGGGAGACACGGTTGCGGTCGCGGATCTGTACGACCGGCACGGCGCGACGCTTCATGCTCTCCTTCTGCGGATCCTCGGTGACCGCTCGGACGCGCAGGAAGTGCTCCAGGAGTGCTTCCTCCAGGCGTGGCGTCGCGCGGCAGACTTCGACCCTTCGCGCGGATCCGAGATCGCCTGGCTGGTGTCGATCGCGCGCAATCGGGCGATCGACCGCCTCCGTTCGCGGAACCTCCGCTCCGTGCGCGAGGAGGAGGCAGGGCGGGAAATCCCGAATGAGCTCCAGTCCGTAGATAGGGGTGAGGGCGCCGAACGCCAGGCGATTCTCGGCGAGCTCCGGCAACGGATGCGCGCCGCGCTCGACGAGCTTCCGGAGGCGCAACGGACCGCTCTCGAACTGGCATATTTCCAGGGTCTTTCGCAATCGGAGATCGCGGAGAGGCTCGGCGAGCCGCTCGGCACGATCAAGACGCGCACACAGCTGGCGATGAAAAAGCTGAGGGAGAGCCTGAAGGGTCTCGGCTGGTTTGACGATGCACGAAGAGTTTGACGAACTGGCCGCCCTCGAGGCGATGGGCGGCGCGAACAGCGAGGAGTCGCGGCGGCTCGCGGAGCATTGCGCCGACTGCATTCCGTGCAGCGAAGCGCTCGGCGACTATCGTGACGCTGCCGCGGGCTTCGCGATCGCTCTCTCCCCGGTCCCACCCCGACGCGACGCTCGCGACTCTCTGCTGCGGCAGATCGAGACCGAAGCGGTCGCCGACAGTCGCATCGCCGAAGCGACCGAAGATGCGGCCGCCGCGGTGCGACGCACGATTCCATCGTGGTGGTTCGCTGCGGCAGCGGTCTTCTTCCTCGCGCTCTTCGGCTGGAGCGAGCTTCGCCTTCGCGCGCTGACCGAAGAGATGCGCGTGTTGCAGACCGAGAAGGACGCGATCTCCGAGGAAAACATGCGCCTGGCCAGCGAGGCGCGAGCCGCGCATGCGCGGCTCGACACCATGCGATCGGCGAGCCAGCTCGTTCACCTTGCCGCGTCGGCCGACACCACCCGCGCGAGCGCGAACGTCTTCATGGACGGCGCGCGCCATCGCGCCGTCGTCGTCTTCGAGAATCTCGAGCAGAACGACTCGGGGCACAGCTACCAGCTCTGGATCATCCGTGGTGACATGAAGCCTCCCATGAGCGTCGGCGTTTTCGACGCCGAAGCAGACGGGCGCGCCGAGCTCGAAGTCAGCGACATGCCGGTCGACGTTCCGATCGCCGGCCTCGCCGTCACCCTCGAACCGCGCGGCGGGCTCCCCGCGCCGAGCGGGAAGGTGCTGCTGCAAGGGAAGGCGTGAGGCGAGAGGCGATGAGTAGGCGGGGGAGGCAGGCCAAAGGCCACAGGCCAAAGCAGGCAAGTGGCGGCGCTGAGTAATATGCATTGCACACCGATCCCGCAGATCGTGCCGACATTCTTCGTCGCAAGAAAATGAAAACGGGCCGCGTTCGCGGCCCTTCTCGTTCAGCTTCGTTGCTCGTTGCCTGCTCTGGCCTGTGGCCTTTGGCCTCTGGCCTGCTCTCGCCTCATCGCCTCTCACCTCGCGCCTGCCTCACACCGCCGTAATGTTGTACCCGCAGTCGACGAACATGACCTCGCCGGTAATACCGGAGGCCATGCTGGAGACGAGAAAGAGTGCGGCGTTGCCGACCTCGTGCAGCTCGACGTTGCGGTGAAGCGGCGAGGCCTTCTCGTGGTGCCGCATCATGGTCGTGAAACCGCGGATGCCGCGAGCGGCAAGCGTGTTCACCGGCCCCGCGGAGATCGCATTGACGCGGATGTTCTTCGCGCCCAGCTCCGCGGCGAGGTAGCGGACGCCCGCTTCGAGCGACGCCTTGGCAAGTCCCATCAGGTTGTAGCCGGGGATCACCTTCGTCGATCCGTAGTAAGTCAGCGCCAGGATCGACCCGCCTCCCGACTTCTCGAACACAGGCGTCGCCTCGCGCGCCATCGCGATCAGCGAGTACGACGAGATGTCGTGCGCGACCTTGAACCCGTCGCGCGACGTCGTCTCCGAGAACGGCCCCTCGAGCTCGTGCTTCGGCGCAAACGCCACCGAATGGACGAACGTGTCGAGCCGGCCGAACTCGCGGTCGACCGTCCGGAACACGGCGGCGATCTCCGAATCGATCGTCACGTCGCAGGGAAGGATGAGGGCGCCGGGCAGCGTCGAGGCGAGCTCGGTCACCCCTTCCCTCAGCCGCTCTCCCTGATAGGTGAATGCGAGCCGCATCCCCTCGCGCGAGAGCGCCTGCGCGATCGCCCATGCGATCGAACGCGAGTTTGCGACACCGAAGATCACTCCCGTACGGCCTTCCAGCATGCCCATGGCGGTCCTCCCGTTTCAGAGGGTGCGAATGATAGCGGAATTGAGAATTCAGAATTGAGAATTGAGAGAACGCAGACTGAACGCCCGTTCACCGCTCCGCGACCTATATTCGATTAGTCATCTCATTAATACAGTCCAATATAAACATCGCTCAATCCTCAATTCTTAATTCTCAATTCCGAGCCTTTGAAGCTCGGCCTCCATCCTCCCCGCCAGCACGAGGCCGAGCATCCGGTAGTCGGCGGCAAGCGACCAGAACGGGTGGCCGAAGGTGGCCGGCTTGTTCCCTTCGACGAAAAAGTGCGAGTACCAGGCGAAGCCGTAGCCGAGGAGCGGCGCGCCGGCGAGGAACCAGGGATTCACCGTGATCGCGAGCGAGACCATCGTCAGCGCGAGGATCGACCCGATGGCATGGAGCGTGCGCGTGGCCCGCTTCGAATGAGCACGGACATAGAACGGCCAGAACTCCGCGAACGTCTTCATCGGCATCTCCTGACGGAATCGCGTCATTCTATCGCGACCGGTTCGAGCGGAACGTTCGCCGCAACCGTTGGGCCGACGAGACGGGCGACGCACCACGTCGCCCCTACGCAACCCGGGATTGTCTCGCCACTCGCTGCCTGCTTTGGCCTCTGGCCTCTGGCCTTTGGCCTGCTTTTCGCCTCTCGCCTCTCGCCTGTCGCCTCTCGCCTCAGAACGCGAAGCCGATCGTGATGAACTCGAGCCACTTGCTCTCGTTGTGCGCCTCGTCCGCGTCGATGTTGTACGCGAGATCGAAGCGGATCGGCCCGACCGGAGTCCGGTAGAAAACCCCCGCGCCGACCGCGTACTTGAGGTAATCGAAGTCGACCGTGCTGACAAGGCGCCAGACCTGACCGGCGTCGACGAACGTCGCCACGCCTAACGAGTCGGTCAGCGGGTAGCGCAGCTCGATGTTCCCGATGAGCAGGGCGTTGCCTCCCTGGGGAGTAAAGGCGATGGCCTCGTTCGGGTCGTCGAAGATCGTGGCGCCGGGAGGATCGATCGAGCCGTTCGGGCCGGTTTCGCCGAAAATGCCGAGGTCGTCGAGGCGGAAGCCGCGGTGCGAGTTCTCGCCGCCGCCAAAGAAGCGCTCCGAGTACGGAACGGGGTTGATCGGGTCGTCGAGGTTGTTCAGCGGATCGATCGCCCCGACGCGCGCGGAGAGCGCGAGGACCGCCTTACCGACCGGCTGGTACCAGTTCCCCTGCAGGTAGCCCTTGAGAAAGCTCGGCTCGGCCTGGAAGGCGGGGAACGCGTACTCCACGGAGCCGAGCAGGAGGAAGCCCTTCTTCGGGTCGAGCACGTCATTGCGACGGTCCCAGAACACCGTCTGCGTCACGCTCGCGACGGTGTCCTCCTTCTCCTCCTGGCCGATGATGATCAACTGGTTGTTGCAATCCTCTTCGTTGAGCGATGAGTCGCAGGTGTAGTTGACGAGGCGGTAGTCGTAGCGGAGCGAGATCCGCAGATCGCGCCCGAGGAGCTTGGAAAGCTCCACGAACATTCCGCGCTTTTCGAGAAGAACGTGGTCTTTCAGTTCGTCGTCGTTGAACACGCTGATCTGCGTCGGGAGGTCACGGTTGAATGTGAACGGCTCCTGGAACGTCAGAACGATCTTCTGCTTCGGGTCGGAGTAGACCGTTTCGAGACCGAGGTAGCGCCCGGTGCCGAAGAGATTCCTGTGCGACAGAGTCGCCGAGATCCGGAAGTCCTCGTCGGTCGAGTATCCGACCGAGCCGGTCAACCGGACGGCTTTGCCCTCCTCGACACGGATCTCGACGTCGCGCTCCGGGCTCTCTCCCGCGGGAGGCTTCGGAACGATCGAAACGCGCCCGAAGATCGAGAGCTTGTAGAGCGCGCGTTGCGCCTCGTTGAGCGTCGCGAAACTGAGCGGCTGCCCCTTCCGCAGAAGGTCCTTCGTCCTGATCCTGACGACGCGCTCGTCCGTGTACGTGTTGCCGACGACCGTGACCTCGCCGATCCGGAACCTGGTGCCTTCGAAGACGTGATAGACGAGGTCGGCTTGACTCCTGTCTTCGGAGTAGGACGCGTCGGGCTCGACACGCGAGTCGGGGAAGCCAGCCTTGTCGTATGCGCTCTGGAGCGCGACCGTGTCGATCGCGATGTTGAGCGGACTCGCCGGTTCGCCGGCCTGCGCAACGAGCTTTGGCAGTCGTTCGGTCGCGATCGTGTAGTTTCCGTCGACCGCCACCGTGCGCAGTGTGGTCCGGGGACCCTCGATGATGGGGAACACCACCCCGAGACTGTCCTCCGAGATCGCCGTCACCCTCGGGGTCTCCGTCGTCACCGCGATGAAGCCCTTCGATCGGTAAAACGCCTCGATCGCATCGCGATCGTCGTCGAGCTTTGCCTGCGTCACGCCGAGCCCGGTCCGCGTGAAAAAGTCGAAGCCCTTCTGAAGGAACGTCGGCTTCGCGGTCTCGATCACCTTGGCGATCTCTTCGGAAGAAATCCCCGTGTTGCCACTGAACCCGACCCTGGCGATGCGGTACTTCTTCCCGGGCCTGGCGAGAAACTCGATCGTCAGCGTGTCGCCGGAGAGATTCTCGTTCGCCTCGATCTCGGCGAAGTAGTACCCCTTGCTCTGGTAGTAGGCGAGCATCTCGTCGATGGCGCGATCGATGTCGTCCGCCGAGTATGCCTGGCGCTTGCCCTTCGGCAGCATGCCTTTGAGCGCCCGGCGCTTGTCTCCGGTCAGCTCCACGACCACGACCGGGCCGACGTCGACCTTGTAGACGATATTCATCTGGCTGGTCGCCTCGACGTAGTCTTCCGAGGAGAGGTGAACCTCGGCCGCACGGCGCCCCTTGCTCACCAGTCTCTGGCGCAGTTTCTCGCCCCACTCGAAGACTCGGCCGCTCGAGTAACTCTCGCCCCCACGCTTTCCGAAGAGCTCGGCAAGGCCCGATTCGCCGAAGGGATCGAGCGACCCCTCGAAGCTGACCCGGCCGATCGAGGCACGAACGCCCGCGGTGACATAAAAGACGATCGTGGCGCTCCTCGTGCCGCGCTGGAAGTCGGAGGCGGGATCGACGACGGCGCCGACGTAGCCGCGGCGACGCAGAGCCTGCTGCATCGCGTTGGCACTGCGGTCGACCGCACTGAGGCTGAAGATCTCGCCGACCTTCACGACGACCTGAGTCTTAACCCCTTCCAGGTCGCCGTTGAGCCCGTCGTATGCGACCGACTCCACCCGGTAGTTGACGAACACGATGAAGGTAACGGCGACGCGCCCGTCGGGCTCACTCGCAGCGTCCACACGAATGTCTCGGAACTGACCAGTGGCAAAGAGCGCGCGAATCGAGTCGTCGACATCGCGCGCGGCCAGCGGTTCCCCTTGACGCACACTGACCACGCCCGCGAGTTTCTCCGTGTCGATTTGCGTGTCGGGACGGAACGAGACCGTCGCCACGTCGCGCCCGTAGTAACCGGCCTGCTGGTCCTGCGCGCTCGCGCCGGGAGAGCCAACGAGCGTCGCGAGCGCGACCACGACTGCGAAGAGTCCGCGCCTCACCATTGGCCCGCAAACCTCCGCCTGAACGTCAGGTCGATCGCGTTGATGATGAAACTCGACTCCTTCGTGCTGTCGCGCGTGAACTGGAGCACCAGGTTGTCCGAGATGCGCCATTCCACGATCTCGATGTCCTCGCCCTTGTCGTCGAGCGTGTAGGTGACGATGGCCCGAAGCTCCCGCGAGATCGCCTTGTCGAGCGTGACCTTCGGCTTTTCCGACGACAGCCCCTCGATCCGCACCGAATCGGCGAACGGAACGGTCGACGAGAGGACGCCTCCGACGCTCGCATCGACGAGAGAGTTCTTCGCATCGGTGAAGGCGTCGGATTGCGTCGAGGCCCCCTGCGTAAAGTTCCCTCCAAGAAGCGACAGCAGCGACAGGTCGTCGACTGGCGGATCGCTCGTGACGGTCGCATCGAGGCGATCGAGAGTGCCGTTGACCGTGACGGTCACGTCGTACTCGCTCCGGTAGCGTCCCTCGGCGGAGATATCGATGAAGGGGTCTGTGCGGAACGGGTTCTGGAAGTCGATCGACCCGCGCGCGATGCGGTACTCGACGTCGCGCAGATCGACCGTTCCTCCCTCGTCGATGTTGATCCTGCCGACCGCGACGGGGCGAGCGAGCGTTCCGGTCACGCGGAGCTCGCCGCTGCCGGTGATGTTCGCCACGTTGTTCCGTATGGCGATCGAGCGTGGCGCGAGACGGACGTCGATTCCGAGCAGAATCGCCTCCTGCCAGGGAGCCGCGATCGAGTCCACCGCAAGCTTGCGGCTGAGAAAGACGTCGGCGAGTGCCTTGTTGATGTCGACCTTCTTCGAGTAGAGCGCCTTGTCGAGGACCACCGAACCGTTGACGCGGAGCTTCTCCGACGGATTGCCGGAGATCACGAGGTCGCAGTCACCTCCGACCGTCAGGTCGGGCGTCAGCCGGGCGGAGAAGTTCTTGCCACGCACCGAGACGCGCAGCTGCGCGTTGCCCGACGAGTCTCGGTCGATCGTTCCGCCCGCGACGAGCTTGCCGCTTCCAAGCGTCGCGCTGAACGCGTCGATCTTCACGCCGCGATCGGTAAGCACGAGCGCCAGGTCGATGTCCTTGAACGGCTGCGGGATGTCGCGGATGCGCATCTCGCCGCCTCGCATCTCGCCCGTGCCTGTCACGTTCGGAGAATCGAGCGCACCGTCGAGGTTCGCCGCGATCTTGATGTCGCCGCGCAGCCGGAAATCGGGCGCGAGGTAGGCCAGCAGCTCGGAGCTGAGCGTGCCGTCGATCGCGACCGCGATCCGGTTCTCGGCGATCGAGAGCATGCCGTCGACGGTGAACGGTTTTTCGTTGAACAGGAGCTCGAAGCGCCCGAACGCGAGCGTGCCGTCCCGGAACGAGAACGTTGCCGGCGTGCTCGTCTGAATCCTGTGCGGTCCCGCGTAAATGTCGACGTCGACGAGGCGGCCCCTCACCGCGAGCTTCGCCGGATCGTTCGTGTTCCCGTCGACGTCGAGCTCCAGCGAAGCTTTCCCCGAGGTCTCGAGACCATACTTGTTCGTCAGGTTGGCGAAGAGGGGAGCGCCGGCGTCGAGGGTCACCCGCACCGCGCCGCTGACCCCTCCGGTGGCCGCGTCGATCGTTCCCGAGCCCGCAACCTGCGCGAGGGTTCCGATTCGCGCGCTGATCTGGAAATCGTTCTGCGTCAGCTTTGCGGTGAGCGACGGGGGAGGCGATTCCGGATCCTCGTCGACGCCGAGAATCTTCGCGTCCTTCAGGCTCACATCGACCGAGAGCTGGGGATGCTTGATCTCCCCCGAGCCGCGCGAGCTCACGACGAGCGTGCCATCGATGGTCTTCTTGAGATCGGGCCACCCCTTGAGCTTGCCGAGCTTGATCCCCGGCGAGCTGATCTCGTAGTCGAACCGATCTCCCGCGATGTCGTACGAGCCCTCTCCCTCGAAGCGTCCCGCGGCAAGCTGCACGACGACGCGGCGTGCCTGCATCGACCCCTTCGCGAATTCGAGATCGACCGATGCGCTCTCGATCGGCTCCCCCGCCACCTTCGCGCCGCGCAGCGCGATCGAGCCGTGACCGCGCAGGTCGGCGATCGTGCCTCCGAGTGACATCGTTCCGGTGAGAGCACCGTCGATCGGCGGCTCTGCCACGTCGCTGAAAAATGCCCAGGCGCTCGCGACCGGGTAGCTCCGGAGGCCGATCCTGCACTCGAGCTCGAGGCCGTTCTTCGCGGGCGTCCATCCGAGCATCCCGTCGATGCTGGCGTGCGCCCCCTTGTCGTCGATTTCGAGCGACTCGAAGAGCACCGTGCCCCGACTCGGCTTTCCCGTAATCCGCAAGCCGCCGGTTGCGAGCCCATGGACCGGCAGCTTCAGCGCGATCGCGTCGAGCGCCCGCCACACCGGGTAGCGAATCGCGTCGAGCGTTAGGCTGAATGTGGGTTCCCCTCCGGGAGGGAGCCCGATCTCGTCGCGCAGAGTGATCGATCCGCCGTCGGCGCTGAACCGGGCGTGACGGAAGTTGATCCGCCCCGCGCCCGCGTCGTACCGGAGGTCGACGTCGGCCTGGCCGAGCTCGACGCCGGCCCACTTGAAGCCGCTCGCGGTCACCGTCCCCTCCACGACCGGCTTCGTCAGGCTCCCCTCGAGCTTCGCCCTGATCGTGCCGTCGCCCGCAATTCCGAGGAGCTTCCACTCCTTCTCGCCTAACGAGTGCGCGATGTCGGCGGTGATCCAGTCGAGCTCGCGAAGGTCGCGCGCGCGTACGTCGGCGACGATCGACGAATCGAGCGTCTCGAGCGCGAAGCCTCCCCGGATCGTCGCCGAGGTCGAGCCGGTCTCGATCGTGAGCGGATCGAAGACCAGGCGCCGGTTCTCGAACCGATAGTGCGCCGCTCCCTCGAGCGGCACGGCGTAGAGCGCCTTCGTGGCGTGGTCGCGCTCGACTTCGATCTGCGCGTTTCCCTCGCCCGCGCCGGCGAGCACGTCGCTCCCGCGCCAGTGGTAGACGAGCTTGCCGTCGGCATGCCCCATCAGACCCGATTTTCCGATGCCCCACACGCCGAGAAGCTGCTCGACGCGGACGCCGTCGTGCTCGACCTCGAAAACGTTGTCCTCATCACCGGAAGGGATCCGCAGAGACACCACCGCCGCGCCGCCGGCGAAGCGGGCCTTGTCGAGCGCCACCTCGATGCCGCGATCGCCGACGGTAAAGTGTCCGTCGAGCTTTTCCGCCTTGTAGATGTCGTAGCGCGCGCTTCCCGAGTGGAACGTACCTGCGACTTCGACGCTCTGGCCGCCGTGCGCGGTAATCGACGAAACCACACGCCCTTCCATCGTCTTGTCCGGCGGAAGCCCCAGAGGTCCGGCGAGCCTTCCGAGGTCGGCGCGGACGTCCGCGGCGAAGTCGGTCGCGCCTCCCTTTTCGAACGAGACGGTGCCTCGCGCGCCGAGCTCGAGCGCATCGCTCTTCGCGGAGAACGACGCAATCGAAAGCCCCCGCTTGTCTGCGCTCAACTCGCCGGCGACCAGGAGAGGCGGGAGGTTGAACTTCCCCGCAGCCACCCGGAACTCGCCTTTCCTGAGCAGCGCGCGGACCGACTCGAGTGCCTTGCCAGGACGGAGCTCCGACTCGAGGCCGGCAAGCGCGACCTTCGTCGCCGCGTCGCGGTCGACGTACTCCACCGAAACGTTTTCGAGGAGTACCCGGCGGATGTCGATCTTCGGCATCGCACTGTCGTCGGCCGAAGTCCACGAAGGAATGTTGAAGCCACCACCCCCGGCTGCCGGCATCTTCTCGATCGAGACCGAGACGTCGCGAATGCGGATCGTCCCGAGATCGATGCGGCGCTCGACGAGCGAGCGGACGATGCCGGTCACGTCGATCCTTCCGATGCGGGCGAACTCGGGCGACGACGCTCCCGGGAGGTTGGCGATCCGGATGTCGCGGACGATGATTCGAGGCGGGATCGAAGGGCGGATCGAGACGCGCCCGACCGCGACGTCGCGCTTGAGCCCTTCTTCGAGAGTCGCCGAGATCTTGTCGGCGATGTACTCGCCGATCGAGCCGTTCTCGAGCCAGTACCAGCCTGCGCCGAAGATGATCAGGACGATCACGAACGTCGTCCGCGTCATCCGGAAGAGCCCGTGGAGACAGCCGCGTCCACGACGCTTCGGCGTCGTCTCCCCGGGCGGCGCGCCCGTATCGCGCCCCTCTTCGGCTGTTTCGTTTTCTGGAGCCATTCGATTTCAGCTGCGTCGCAACCGATACACGGGACAAAACCTCATCGCGCGGCGACCAGGTAGAGGTCCCGCAGGTTGTTGCCCGTCGGCTCCATGATAATCGCTTCGCCTAGCGCGCCGATCAGCGCCGCCGAATCACTCCGTACGAGAGCCTCTTCGATTTCGCCCGGCGGAAGCCGCATCTCCCTGTAAACGACGACGGCCGCCGCCGGTGAGCTCCCGTCGACGCCGTCACTGCTGCCGAAGAGCGCGGGGTGGCGCCCGCGGTCCTCGATCGCGAAGCGCGCCGCGAGCTCGCTGCAGCGTCCGCCACGACCGTCACCGGTCACGCGCACCGTCGGCTCGCCTCCCGCGATCAGAATTTCCCCTGGCGCGAGCGTCGCCGCGTCGCGCGCCAGGGCGCGCGCAGCCTGCCCAACGTCTCCGTCGATCTCGTCGGCAACGATCGTCGCGCGAAGGCCGCGCTCCTCCGCGGCTCGCGCCGCGGCCGCGACCAGGGTCGCGTTGTCGGCGATCACCTCGAAGGCGATTCCCAGTTCTTTGGGCGTGTCGGGAACCGACCCGCTGCGAAGCAGCCTCGACGCGACGGCGGCTTCCTCCGTGCCGAGCGCCTCGAGGATCGTCGCAGCGTCCAGGTTGGTCGACTCGTCCGCGAGCGTCGGCCCCGATCCGACGAGCGACCCACGACCGCGCGGCACGTCGGAGTAGACGAGCGTTCGCGAGGCGGGATCGAGGAGCGCGCCGAGCCTTCCTCCCTTGATCGCCGAGAGATGACGTCGAACGGTGTTGATCGCGACGATGTCGAGCCCGCCGCGGACGAGCGCCCGATTGATCGCGCTTACGAGCGGCAGATCGAAATGCGGGCCGAGCGGGGCCTCGAGGCAGGCCGAGCCGCCTCCCGATGCGAGCACCAGGCATGGCCCTTTCATCGCCGCAGCCATCGCGAGCACCTCGCTCGCGGCTGCGACGCTCGCACTGGTCACATCGGGATGGCTTCCCCGGAGAACCCTGATTCCCTCCGGGAGCGTCCGGGCATCGCCGTAGCCTTCCGGCGCGACGACGATGCCGCGCGCCGGGACTCCCGCAGCGGCGGCGCCGCGCGCCATCTCGATCGCGCACTTGCCGAAGGCGAGGATCCAGCTGAAGCTCCCGCTGCGAGCGTGGAGCTCGACGAGCGGGGCCGGGGCGCAGCGCACGATGGCGTCGACGTAGATTCCGCGAAGCGTCAGGGCGTCCATGTCGTGCATGATTATCGCGCGGCCGGTCCGTTCGCGCTCCGTGCTAATCTCGCGCGGTCCTCGGATTTCTTCGCATGGCGAGAACCCCACTGAGGCGGCGCCTCTTCGCGATGACGCTGATCAACGCCGCGATGCTCGTCGGCGTCGTGCTGATCCTTACCTGGCGCTCGGGCAACACGCAGCAGGAGCTCCGCCGCATCGTCACCACGGAAGGAGCCGCGATCGAGCGTCTCGGGCGTCTCGCCACGCTGCACGCGAACTTCCGCACGCAGTGGATCGCCGCGGCGGCACGCGGCCCCGAAGAGGTCGCAACCGCGGCACGAAGCTACGCCAGCATCCGGCAGATCGCGTCGACGCCGGGTGGCGACGCGCGCGTCGCGGGGATCGGCGAGGAGGCCGTCCGGCTCGCCGGAGAGCTTCGCGACGCGGCGCGGGTTTGGGGCGGATGGAATGCCGAACGACGCCGTGAGAGGGCCGTCTCGATCACGAGGCGTTGCGATCGGATCGCGCGCCAGGCCGCGACGGCGCGTGACGAGGCGCTCCGCGATCGCGACGATCGCCTCGAGCAGATCGCGCGCGATCCGCGCAACACGCTCGCGATCGCCTTCGGCGTCGCATGGATCGTCGCCGTGATGAGCATGGCGGGCGCCGTGAGCGCGATGCGCCGCATCGTCCGCCCCCTCGAGGAGCTCTCGCGCGCCGCGAGGCGCGTCGCAGCCACCGACTACACCGCGCGGGTCCCCGTCGCCGGCGACCGGGAGATCGCCGAGCTCGGCTCCGTCTTCAACGAAATGGCGGCGAAGATCGAGGAGAACGTCAACGCCACCCTTCAGCGTTCGCTCACCGACGAGCTCTCGGGGCTGCCTAACTTCCGGGCCTTCAGCGAGCATCTCAAGGACGAGATCGGTCGAGCCGACCGCTACCCCGATCGCTTCGGTCTCATCGTCGTCGACATCGATCACTTCAAGAAGTACAACGACTCGTTCGGCCACCAGGCGGGGAACGAGGCGCTGCAAGCGGTATCCGCGGCGATCCGTCGCTCACTCCGCACCGTCGATTTTCCCGCTCGCTACGGCGGCGAGGAGTTCGTCGCGATCCTCCCGAAGGTCGACGAAGAGGGGATGCGCGTGATCGGCGAACGCGTGCGGCAGGCAGTCGAGGCAATGCCGCCGCTCGAAGGGCGCAGGTCGATCACGATCAGCATCGGCGGGGCGATCTTCCCCGAGGATGGAACGACGAGCGAGGACCTCTTCGTCGCGGCGGACGCCCGCCTCTACGAGGCGAAGGAGGGCGGGAGAAACCGCGTCGTCATGCCGGCGCGGCCGAAGATCACGGAGCTTTCGTAGGGCCGGCGTCTCCGCCTAGAAGCCGCTCGACCGCATCGACCAGAGCCTGCCGATCGCCGCTCGCGATCGTGGAGAAGAAGTTGTCGACCCATTTCTGGTACGCAGGCCGGAGCCGCTGGACGGTCTCGACCCCGCGCCGCGTCAGCACGACCCGGCTCGATCGAAGGTCCTCGGGGTCGTTGCTCTTCCTGACCAGCCCGACGTCCTCGAGGCGACGCACCATCCCCGTGACGTTCTGCTTGGAGACCATCATGTGGCGCGCGAGCCCCGCGAGCGTCGGCTCGTCGTCGATCGACGCGAGTGTCGTCAGGAGCATCCACTGCTGAGGCGTGACGTGGGCGCGCTCGAATACCGGAGCGAGGTCCCTCGTCAGCGTGTTCGCCAGCCGCAGCAGCGCGCCCACCGGATCCGAGTCGCCTCCTCCCTTTCGTCGGCTCATCGTCGTCAATCTATTGACGATCGGCGGCGCTGTCAATCAGAGCGGTCGTTCGAGGACGTTGCAGGGGCGTGACACCGCTGCCACCGGGGCGTAAACGCCCGCTCCGCCGGCTCCGTCCAATCGCCCGAAACCAAGAAGGAGGCAACAGATGATCGGAAAGGCAATCACGGCATTCACCGCGCTCACGCTCGTCGGCACGATGGCGTTCGCGGGAGGCGGGCAGGGCGAGGGACGCGGAGAGCGTCAGGGGCGCGGCGACCGCATGGCGCGGATGGCCGAGGAGCTGAACCTCAGCGACGCCCAGGTCGACGCGATCAAGAAGATGCGGCAGGCCGACATGGAGCAGAACCGCGCGCGTCGCCAGCAGGCGCAGGCTCTCGCGAAGCAGTGGGTGGAGCTCAAGGACAAAGGCGACACCAAGGGCGCCGAGAAGCTCCGGACGCAGCTCTCCACCATGAAGGAAGAAGCGCAGATCCGCCGCCTCGCCGAGCGCGGAAAGTTCGAGGAGATCCTCACCGACGAGCAGAAGCAGAAGCTCGAGCAGCTGAAGTCGGAGAGAGGACAGCGCCGGATGGGGCACGGGCCCGACGGCAGCGAAGGACCGGGGGGACCGGGAGCGCCGCCTGAAAATTGACGCGCGATCCTCGACGAAACGATGACGCCCCGGCTTGCCGGGGCGTTTTCGTTTGGGTTACCCGCGAACCGCGCCGCTCAATTCTTCATTCTTCATTTCGCATTCGACATTCTTCATTTCGGTTTCCGTGCGCCGAGCGAAAAACCGAAATGTCGAATGTCGAATGAGGAATGAAGAATTGAGAAGCGAGGCAGCCACTCTGACGCCTCAGCCTTATCAGGCGCCTACTTCCCCGCGCGCGCCAGCCCGAGGTCCACGATCCGCTGCACGAGCGACTTGTACTTGATCCCGTCGGCCTCGGCCGACGACGCGAACTCTTCGCTCTGCGCAAGGTCGGGATTCGGATTCGCCTCGAGGAAGTAGATCTCGCCGCTCGGGGTGAGGCGGTAGTCGATGCGCGCGTAGCCGTCGAGCTCGAGGTAGCGATAGACGCGCCTGCTCGCCCGCTTGATCTCCGCGATCAACGCGGGGTCGAGATCGGCGGGCTGCTGGAAGATGCCGCGCCGCTTCTGGTACTCGATGTTGTGCTTCACGTTCGCCGTGGCGATCGCGTACATCCCCGGCGCGAGGTTCTCGAACGTCAGCTCCCACACCGGGAAGACGCGCACCTGGCTGTTGCCGAGCACCGAGACGTAGAGCTCGCGCCCTTCGATGAACTGCTCGGCAATCGCGTCGGAGCCGATGCTCTCGTGGATGAACGCCACACGCTCGGCGAGCTTCTCGTCGGAGTCGACGATCGACGCCTGCGAGATCCCCTGGGAGCCTTCGACCCGCAGTCCCTTGACGATGAGCGGAAACTCGAGCCCCTTCGGACGCCGGATCCGCTGGCCTCGCGGGAAGACGGCGAAGGCGGGAACGCGGATCCTGTGCCACGCGACGAGCTTCTTCGAGAGCGCCTTGTCGCGGGCGAGCATCAGTCCCTTCGGCCTGCAGCCGGTGTACGCCACCCGCTTGAGCTCCAGGTAGCTGACGATGAGGTGGTCGAGCTCCACCTGCCCGTAAAACTCCTCGAGCAGGTTGAAGCAGATGTCGGGGTTGAAGTCGTCGATCATCACCCGGATCGGTTTGAGCTCGTCCTGCACACCGAGCGCCTCGACCGTGTGACCGAGCTTGCGGAGCGTCGAGACGACGTCGTACTCGGTCTTCCACTCGTAGATCTCCTTCTCGGAGAAACCCTCCAGCGAATCGGGAGGGACGAGCGTCGGATGCATCAGCACCGCGATCCGTAGCTTTCGTTTCTTTCCGCGGGTCATAGCGCGAACCAGTTCCGTCTCGAGTAATGGAAGTGCAGCGTGTTGGCCGTGAGCAGGATCGCGAACTCGATCCTGAGCCGCGTCTCCGGCCCGACCGCGCGGAGCTTGAGCTCGCCGGCGCGGCCGATCATGTCCTGAAGCACCTGCTCCAGGGTGTATTCGTATTCGCCCGTCCAGCGCGAGACGAGCTTGCGGATGTCGGAGCGGTTGCGACGGAGGAACGCCGTGGCGCTCTCGCCGCGGCGCTTGCCGTCGCTTTCGATGAAGAGCTGCCTGAGCCCGCGGTCGTAGTCGCTCGGATAGCTGCTCGCGTACTGCTCGCGACGCTCGGCGTAATGCTCGCGGAGCGTCGTCTTCAGCTCACCGAGAGGCTCGACCCTCTTGCGCACGCGAAGGAGCGGTTTCGTGTCGACGATCTCCCCCATCATCTCGTCGACCGTCTCGAGCTTGCTGAGCGCGGGCCATCCCTCGTAACGCTTGCGCCACGCGGCCGGCGACTGATGGAGCCAGACGGCGAACGTCTCGGCAAAGTCTTCGGTCGGATGACTCTGCGCGTAGTAAAGCCGCAGGTGATGCACGTAGTGCCTGCTCGCCGGGTTGGGACGGTAGTGCTTCGGGTACGCCTTCGTCGCGAGACCGAATTCGCGCTGCCAGCTCCGCTTGTAGTGCAGGCGGTAGGCGTTCTGGATCGCGTGCCCGCACTCGTGCCGCATGATCCTGAGGCACTCGTCGCGCGTCCCTCCCTCGACCTCGAGCATCTGGCTCCGCTCGAGTTGCACCAGCCGCGGATGTACGAGATAGAACGGAACCGAGAATCCGGTGACGCCGTCCGGCGTGAACCACTCGTTCGAGAGCCACGCGTGAGGCCGGAACGCGAGTCCGCGGCGGTCAAGCTCGTGGAAAAGAGCCTCGAGCCGTTCCTCGAGCCACGTCCCTTCGATCTTCAACTCGAGGTCGCACATCCGAAGGTCGAGCAACTGCTCGTCCGGATATGCGGCCCAGCGGGGGCGGCGCGCGCGTGGCATGACGCAATTGTAGGCGAAAGGCGAGAGGCGAGAGGCGATGAGTAGGCAGAAACTCAGCGAGCTACACGCATCGAGCCTGTCCGCCACGTCGCCTTCTGACCGATGCCTCGCGTATTCAGGCAACCACCCGTATTCCAGACGGCAACTCGCCTGCTCATCGCCTCTCGCCCCTCGCCTTTCGCCTTCCTCCGCACAAATCGTAGGACTACCATCGCCCCATGCACCCCCGCATCTCCCTCCTCGACGCCGACATCACGAAGCTGGACGTCGACGCGATTGTCAATGCGGCGAACTCGACGCTCCTAGGCGGGGGCGGCGTCGACGGCGCGATCCACCGCGCCGCGGGCCCCGAGCTCGTCGACGAGTGCCGCACCATCGGCGGCTGCCCGACCGGCGAAGCACGCATCACGAAGGGTTACCGTCTCCCCGTGAAGTTCGTGATTCACACCGTCGGCCCCGTCTGGCACGGAGGCGACCGCGGTGAGGCGGAGCTTCTCGCCTCGTGCTATCGCTCGAGCCTCGCCCTCGCCGCTGCGAACGGAGTCCGGTCGATCGCCTTTCCCGCGATCAGCTGCGGCATCTACGGCTATCCCAACGAAGACGCCGCGCGCATCGCGATCAACGAGATCAGCGCGTTTCTCGAACGCAATCCATCGATCGAGCGCGTAATCCTCGCCTGCATCGGCGCGACGCATGCGGCGTACGCGAGAGTGATCGGAGAAGAGGAACTGCCGTAGCGCCCGCGTCCCGCGGGCTGGCTCGTCGGCGTCTCGCCGGCGAGCATTTGGTTTCGTTTCTCGCGGGCGGGGACGCCCGCGAGGCGGCCGGCGGGACGCCGGCGCTAGATAGTCTGGCCTGCTCCTCGCCTCTCGCCCTTCGCCCCTTCGCCTGCCTTACAGCGGTATATTTCCGTGCTTCTTCGGCGGGTTCGAATCGCGCTTGTTGCGGAGCATCGCGAGGGCAGTGATCACCTTGCGGCGCGTGAAGCGCGGCTCGATGATCTCGTCGACGAAGCCGCGCTCGGCGGCGATGTACGGGTTCGCGAATTTCTCCTTGTACTCCTCGATCTTCTCCGCGCGCTTCGCGACCGGATCGTCCGCCTTCTCGACATCCTTCTTGTAGAGGATGTTCACCGCGCCTTCCGCGCCCATGACCGCGATCTCCGCCGTCGGATAGGCGTAGTTCATGTCGGCGCGGATGTGCTTCGAGTTCATGACGCAGTACGCGCCGCCGTATGCCTTGCGCGTGATGATCGTGATCTTCGGCACCGTCGCCTCGGCGAGTGCATAAAGCAGCTTCGCGCCGTGGATGATGATCCCGCCGTACTCCTGCTCTGTGCCGGGCAGGAATCCGGGCACGTCCTCCAGCACGAGCAGCGGCACGTTGAACGCGTCGCAGAAACGAACGAAACGGGCCCCTTTGCGCGAGGCGTTGATGTCGAGAACGCCCGCGAGATAGCCGGGCTGGTTCGCGACGATGCCCACCGGGCGCCCGTCGAAGCGGGCGAAGCCGACGACGAGGTTCCGCGCGTACGACTCGTGGACTTCGAAAAAATGCCCCTCGTCGGCGATCGAGTGGACGATGTCGCGGATGTCGTACGGCTGGTTCGACGACTCGGGAACGACCTTGTCGAGCGCGGGATCGATCCTGTTCGGATCGTCCTTCGTCGCCATCCGCGGCGGATCCTCCATGTTGTTCGACGGAAGGAACGAGAGGAGCTCGCGAACGCCGGCGAGGCAATCCTCGTCGTTCTCCGAGGTGAAGTGCGCGACGCCGGAGACCGCGGCGTGCGTCTGCGCGCCGCCGAGCTTCTCCTTCGTCACCTCCTCGTGCGTGACCGACTTGATGACGTCAGGGCCGGTCACGAACATGTAGCTGGTGTTCTTCACCATGAAGATGAAATCGGTGATCGCCGGGGAGTAGACGGCGCCGCCGGCGCAGGGTCCCATGATCGCGGAGATCTGAGGCACGACCCCGGAGGTGAGCGTGTTCCTGAGGAAGATGTCGGCGTAACCACCGAGGGAGACGACGCCTTCCTGGATGCGCGCGCCGCCCGAGTCGTTGAGGCCGACGACAGGCGCGCCGTTCTTCACCGCGAGATCCATGATCTTGCAGATCTTCGCGGCGTAGGTCTCGCTCAGCGACCCGCCGAAGACGGTGAAGTCCTGCGCGAAGGCGAAGACCTGGCGGCCGCTCACCGTCCCGTAGCCGGTCACGACGCCGTCGCCCGCGATCTTTTGCTTGTCCATTCCGAAGTCGGACGAGCGATGGACGACGAGCTGGTCGAGCTCCTGGAACGAGCCGGGATCGAAGAGGAGCGAGATGCGCTCACGCGCCGTCAGCTTCCCGTCGGCGTGCTGGCGTGCGATGCGCTCCTCGCCGCCGCCGAGCTCGCTCTGCCGTTTCCTTCGCTCGAGTTCTTCCAGCTTCTTTTCGATCGACATCGGTCTCTCCGTTAGCCGCGCCTGCCGCGTGTCTTGATTCGCGGAAGAGTATCGCGCTGTTGGCGCGTTCGCCAGCAGCTCCGAATTGAGAATTCAGAATTGAGAATTGAGAGATGGTGGACCATTCGAGCGGCGCCCCCGCCTCCACGATCTCTCAATTCTCAATTCTTCATTCTCAATTCGCGCAGCGCCCGCGTTATCCTCTCCCCTTCCAAGCCCCGATCAAAGCGCCGGGGCGCCGAGACCATGCTCGACTCCTTCGTTTTGGAAGCACTGATCATCGTCGCGATGGTCGTAGCGAACGGCGTCTTCGCGATGAGCGAGATCGCAGTCCTCTCCGCCCGCAAGGCGAGGCTGCTCCACCGGGCGAAGTCGGGAGACAAGCGCGCCGAGGCGGCGCTGCGGCTCGCGGAGCGCCCCGAGCGCTTCCTGTCGACGATCCAGATCGGCATCACCACCGTCGGCGTCTTGGCCGGCGCATTCGGCGGCGCGACGATCGCGCGCGAGCTGGCTGCGGCGTTGACCTCCTATCCGGCGATCGCTCCCTGGAGCGGAACGATCGCCGTCGGCGTCGTGGTCGCCGCGATCTCGTTCCTCTCGATCGTGCTCGGCGAGCTCGTCCCGAAGCGGATCGCCCTCGGCGCCCCGGAGACGATCGCAGGCGCCGTCGCCCCGCCGATGGAAGCGCTGTCGCGCATTGCGTCTCCCCTCGTGACTCTGCTCGGCTGGTCGAGCAGCGCGCTCCTCGCGATTCTCCGGATCAAACCTGCGAAGGAGATACCGATCACCGAAGACGAGCTCCGGCTGCTATTGCATCAGGGAGCGAAGGCGGGAACGATCGAGGCCGGGGAGCGGCAGATCGTCGAGCGCGTCTTCGTCCTTGGCGGACGACCGGTGCGCTCGGTGATGACGCCGCGCACCGACATCGAATGGCTCGACCTCGGGCGGCCGATTGACGAGCTCCGCGCGATCGCGCAGGAGAGCGCGCACGGGCTCTTCCCGATCGCCGAGGGAACGATCGAGAAGATCGTCGGAGTCGTCGGCGCGAAGGATCTCTGGGCGGCGACCGTCACCGACGGACCGACGCTCCGCCAGCTGGCGCGGACGCCGCTGTACGTCCCGGAGAAGCTGCCGGTGCTCCGCGTGCTCGAGATGTTCCGCGAAACGCGGAACCACGTTGCGATCGTGGTCGACGAGTACGGCGCCGTCGAAGGGCTCGTCACGCCGCGCGATCTCTTCGAGGCGCTCGTCGGCGAGCTGCCGAGCGAAGACCGCGAGATCGAGCCAGCGGTCGTCGCGCGCGGCGACGGCTCATGGTCGCTCGACGCCGGTCTCGACATCGAGGAAGTGAAGCTGCTCCTCGGCGTCGACGCCCTCGAAGGAGAGAAGGATTCGTACCAGACGATCGCCGGCTACGTGATCGAGCGCCTCCGGAGGCTTCCCCGCATCGGCGAGTTCGTCGAGTCGAACGGCTGGCGCTTCGAGATCATCGACATGGACGGGCGGCGCGTGGACAGGATCATCGTGAACCGCGTCGATGGCGTGACGCGGAATTGAGAATTAAGAATTGAGAATTGAGAGATGGCGGGGCCACGGGCGGCGCCCATGCAGCCGCGATTTCTCAATTCTCAATTCTTAATTCTCAATTCGCTTCGCGCAAAGCTCTAGGCGACTACTCCGCGCTCAAACAGTCCAGCGATCGCCGCAGCGTCGTAGCCTAACTCGCGCAGGACGCTCTCGCTCTGCTGGCCGACCACCGGAGGGGGTGACACCGGATCGAGGCGCGAGCCGTTCCAGATCACCGGATTGCGCACCGACTCGAGGCGTCCGATCGTGGGATGCTCCATCGTGATACGCATCTGCGGGTTGCGAGCGAGCGCCTCGTCGACGTTTTCGACGATTGCCGCGGGGATTCCTGCGCGGTGCGCCGCCTCCACCCAGTGCTTCGCAGGCTTCGTCGCGAAGACGCGCTCCAGCTCCTCGATGAGCGAGTCGCGGTTGTCGACACGATGCGAGTTCGTCCTGTAGCGCGGATCGTCGAGAAGCTCCGGCCTCACGATCACGCCGGCGCAAAGCAGCTCGAATTGCCGGTCCGAGGCCGCGGCGATGACGAACGGCCTGTCGGCGCCGTGGAACTGCTGGTACGGAACGATCGACGGATGCTCGTTGCCGTAACGCTTCGGGCGCTCGCCCGTGAGCAGGTGCGCCTGCGCGACGTTCGCGAGCGACGCGAGAGTCGCCGCGACCAGCGAGACCTCGACCGCCTGCCCCGGCGCGCCACGCTCGCGCGCGAGCAGCGCCGTGACGATCGCGCCGTAGGCGAAGTGCGCGGTGAGCACGTCGGAGAGCGCGACGCCGACCTTCATCGGATCGCCATCCTTCTCCCCGGTGATCGACATCAGCCCGCCCGCCGCCTGCGCGAGCAGGTCGTAGCCGGGCTGCGCCGCATCGGGTCCGTCGCTGTCGAAGCCGACGATCGAGCAGACGACCGCGCGCGGATTCGACGCGTGCACCGACGCCGCGTCGACGCCGAACTTCGCGCGGTCTTCCGGCTTGAAATTCTCGATCACCACGTCGGCCTTCGCGACGATCTTCTTCGCGATCTCGTGCGCGCCCGGGTGCTTGAGGTTGAGCGCGATCGACTCTTTGTTCCGATTGATCGAGAGAAAATACGCGCTCTCGTCGCCCACGTACGGAGGGCCCCAGCGTCGCGTCTCGTCGCCGCGCGGCTCTTCGATCTTCACCACGCGCGCCCCCGCGTCGCTGAGCAGCATCGTGCAGAGAGGACCCGCGAGGATGCGGGAGAAGTCGGCGACGAGTATCCCGTCGAGGTGCTTCAGCAGTTGTCCGCTCATGACGTCTCCCGGCGCTCCTCGCAATTCGTTCCCCGCTTCGCCGCCCGCCGATCGACGGCGCGCCGCGCGCGAGGGAAGGAAAGGATACCGGAGTCAGGGGCGGGAAGGAGTGACGCCCGTCGCCTTCTCGAGCGATGAGCGAAGGAGTATGGAAGTCAACAGCCGGGCGCGGGATCGGGCTCGGGCTCGGAGCGCCCGAACCGCATCGCCCGAATCGCGGCTGTTCGCTACATCGAAGCACTTCCCATCGCCGGAGTCGCGTGGATCTCGCCTTTCGTGACCCGAGCCCGATCCCGAGCCCGATCCCGAGCCCGGCCTCCCGGTTCCCTCGAGCCGACCAGCTACTCGTACTTCGTTTTCAGCCTCTCGAGATCGTTCAGCGCCTTGCGGAGGATCTCCACGACGTGCCGGACCTCGTTCCCGTAGAAACGCATCTCGGCGTCGCACTCGCCCATCGTATAGATCGCCTCGTCGCGTTCGAGGCGGTCGCGCTCGAGCCGGAGCCGCTCGCCGAGCTCCTCGATCTCCGAGCGCAAGACGTAGCGCAGATCCTTCTCCCCGAGGTAGCGCTTGCACTGCGGGCAATGGATGGAGGCATCCGATACGTCGTCGACCAGTTCGAAGACGAACTGGCGGTCGCAGGCCGGGCACTCGAAAACTTCAGGCAGCAATATTCGGATCCTCGGATCCCAGAATAGGCCTGAACCTCTGGAATTCAAGGGTTGACACTGTCGTTTGTCGCGAATACGATCGCGCACCCGATGTGCGGGGGCCCGAAGTGCTGGGAGATCGTTCAATGGTAGGACAACCGCCTCTGGAGCGGTGAATCGGGGTTCGACTCCCTGTCTCCCAGCCAACGTTTTCGGCCCCGAAGAATCTTCACGTTACGACGACGAGAGTGGCAGCGACCCGAGCTCGTCCCTCCCCGCAGTCCCCGCAAGGAACCTCTCAACAAGCCGGAGGTGTACGCTCTGCGTCCAATTGCTCGCATGCGCCCGAGCTTGGATAACGTCGGCGACATTCTCGTCACGATCGATCAGACCCGGTTCAATGCAGAGCCGCGGTGTGCCATCCTCGCAGCCATCGCGGAACACCGAAAGATTCGACAACTCTTCGTACCGTCGGTCCAACGAGTCGCCCTGTTGCCATCGCAAGGTCTCGAAGGCACGAAGCGTCGAGTGATCCGCACCGTGTGTCAAATTTCAGCCCGGACGGAGCGAGACAATGAAGATCAGCCGCCGGTCCTTTCTCAAAACTGCCGCAGCGATCGGTGCTTCACTCGCATGGGTCGGACCGATCCACGGCTCGCGTGTCAACTGGCATGAGCGGCGTGATCTTTATCCTCAAGGAGTCGCCTCGGGGGATCCCGACCCGCACAGCGTCATCCTCTGGACGAGGCGTCCGTATGCCCAGGGCGCACGCCAGTTCCTCACCGTCGAGGTAGCCGAGGATGAGGCATTCCACCGAGTCGTTGCGCACGCGAAAGCACCGGTCTCGAGCGCCGCGGACTGGACCGCGCGCGTTCTGATTGGCGGACTGAAGCCGGCGCGCACCTATTGGTATCGCTTCACCGACGCCGACGGAAACGGCAGCCGGGTCGGCCGCACGATTACAGCGCCATCGCCTAACGATCCCCGCACGGTGAACTTCGCATTCGTGAGCTGTCAGGATGTCAACGAGGGCAAGCTCAACGCCTATCGCCGGATGATTTACGAAGACGAGCGCGCTCCCGCCGCCGAGAGCCTCGATTTCGTTCTGCACCTTGGAGATTTCATCTACGAGGTGGTGGAGTATCCCGACGAGGTGAAGACACGCTACGACCGCACGATCTATGAGGTTGCGCGCATACCGGACGGCCACAAGGTCGGCAACTTCCACATCCCGCTGACCGTCGATGGCTACCGGGCGATCTACAAAGGCTATCTCGCCGATCCCGACCTCCAGGACGCGCGCGCGCGCTGGCCGTTCGTCGTGATCTGGGACAACCACGAATTCTCGTGGCAAGGGTGGCAGAGCATCGTCAAGGCCGGAAAGTTCGAGCAGCCTGGCCAGAGCGTCAAGGTCGCGGCGAATCAGGCCTGGTTTGAATATCTCCCCGCACGTGTCACCCGGGGCAGCAAGCTGCTCGAGCGCTTCGATCCACCTGCCGTAAAAGACGTGCCCATCACAGAGTTCGATAGCAATGGGCTGGGCGTGGAACCGAACAACCTGGCGGCGATCAACAGCCTCCAGGGCTACAGGGCGCTGCGTTACGGTCAGCACCTCGACCTGATCATCACCGACCAGCACAGCTATCGGAGCGCCGATCCCTTCAGCGATCCGTCTCTCGGAAATCTGGGCGGCGACGAGTACATCGGAATGTTTCCTGAGCCGGAGATGCGGGTCCTCGATGGCGGGCGCGCCTTCAACGGCGGCAGTCCTCCTCCGGAAATCCGCTTCAACGATGCGCATGTGCCCAACCCGCAACGGAGCGCGCCGCCGCAGACGATTCTCGGAGCGGAGCAGAAGGCATGGTTCAAGAACAAGCTCAAGAGCTCAACCGCGGTCTGGAAGATCTGGGCGAACTCACTGGGCGCTCTGGATCGGCGCGCCGACCCGCAGAACCTGCCCGCGGGTCTCACGAAGGAATCCTGGCCTGCAAACACGTACGCATCTCTCGGCGGTGGTGATTACGGCACGGCGTACGCGGAACGCGCCGAGATCTACCATCTCGTGCGCGACGCGAAAATCACAGGCTTCGCGATCGTCTCGGGCGACCGCCATAGCTTCTGGGCCGGGTATGCGGCTGCGGAACTTCCGCCCGGCAAATTCGAGCCGGTCGGCTTGAGCTTCGTTGGCGGGTCGCTCACCAGTCCCGGAGCCATGGAGGCCTATGAGCACAACCTTCCGAAGGACGCTCCGCTGCGACCGCTGTTTCTTGCTGACAGGGAGGCGGGAGCAAGACCGGACTGGACCTTCAACATGTTGCTGAAGCACGGTGTCCGTGCGTGCCTAGAGTATGCAAAGAGCTTCGATCTCAAGCGCGCACGGTCGCTGTCCAACCCGGATCTGGCTCCGCATCTCGAGTTCGTCGATCTTGGAGGACACGGTTATGCGAAGGTCCGATTGTCGGCCGGCGAGATGCGCACCGAGTTCGTCTGCATCCCGCGCCCCATTGCGCGCAGCGAACGAGCGGACGGCGGGCCAATCCGGTATCGGGTCTTACACAAGGCTGCACTGTGGAAGAACGGTGAGCGACCGCGGTTGAAGACATCGGTTCTCGAAGGCGACGCTGGACTGTCGATTTGACTGACTCACGGCGCTCCTCTCAGATACCGGTAGCGTGCCCGTGCCTTTGAGGGCAATGCCTCCTTCTGGCTTTACCAGCTTCAGGACCAGTCATCGCGGGAGCCGAAGCTCTGACTTCGTCCCTGATGGCCAGCCAACGCGCCGCGCGCCGCCCCCGCTTCTGCCCCTTAGGGCATCAGCGCCGCCTTCCGCTACTTTCCCTACCCTTTGTAGGTCTGAGCGCGCCGCGGAGGCGACTACAATCGCGCGGATCATGTCCCCCGATCACGACGAGGCCGAAGTACTCTTCCGCGCCATGTTTCACGGTGCGGCGGACGCCATCATCGTCGTCGAGGAGGGCGGGACGATCGTCATCGCGAACGAGGCGTGCTCGCGCCTTCTCGGCTATTCGCCGGAGGAGCTCGAGGGCAAGCCGGTCGAGCTCCTCGTCCCCGGGCGCGCCGACGGTCACGCGCGCCTTCGCGACGGTTTCATCGACAATCCGCGGCCGCGCCTCATGGGACAGGGTCTGCTTCTGCAGGCGGTTCACGCCGACGGACACGAGATCGCGGTCGACATCGCGCTCACTCCGCTGACCATCGGCGGCAAGAAATGGACTGCCTGCGCACTGCGCGACCTGCGCGGCCGGGTGCATGGCGGTGAGATGCTCCGCGTGCAGGCGACCGCGCTCCGCTCCGCCGCGAACGGAATCGTGATCACCGATCGCAATGGATGGATCACCTGGGTCAACCCCGCCGCCTGTGCGATCACCGGCTACGAGCCCGACGAGCTGATCGGCAGCCACACGCGCATTCTCAAGTCGGGAAGGCACGATGCCGAGTTCTACGCGAACATCTGGAGAACGATCTCGCGCGGCGAGACCTGGTCGGGCACGATCGTCAATCGCCGCAAGGACGGAACGCTCTACCATGAAGAGCAGACCATCGCGCCGGTCGTCAACGAAACGGGAACGGTGACGCACTTCATCGCGATCAAGCAGGACGTCACGGCGCGCCGCCGCAACGAGGAGGCGCTCACGACGGCGCACTCCAAGCTCGGCGAGTACGTCATCGAGATCGAGTCACTCAACCGCCGCCTTCGCGAGGAGGCGCTCCACGACCCGCTCACCGGCCTGCACAACCGCCGCTTCTTCGAGGAAGCCGCCGCTCGCGACGTCGCCCGCGCCCTGCGGCGTGGAGAGCCGCTCTCGGTCGCGATGATCGACATCGACCACTTCAAAGCGATCAACGACACGCACGGGCACGCGGTCGGCGACCTGGTGCTCCGGCAGGTCGCGACGATCCTTCGCGCCGGCGTTCGCGCCTCCGACCTGTTGTGCCGCTTCGGCGGCGAGGAGTTCGTCGCGGTGCTCTCCGGCGCGTCCCTCGAGCACGCCCTCGAGATCGCGGAGCAGTGGCGCGCGTCGATTGCCGCGTCGCGGATCGACGCCGGCGCCGGAGCGACGATCGGCTGCACGATCTCGGTCGGCGTCGCGCAGCTCGCCGGCGATCAGGCTGACACCGTCGACCTCGTCCTCCAACGCGCCGACGGCGCGCTGTACGAGGCAAAGCACCGGGGGCGCGACCGCGTCGTGAGCGCAGAACCGGCTCCCCCCGCCCCTTAGGCAGCTCCGGCACGGCTCCTTGTCCGCGGAGGCCGGGGAGTTTCCAGCGACGTCACGCCGCCGCGCGTATACTGAACGAGCGAGAACCCTCCCGCCCTTCAGTCTCTCTGAGCTAAGTCAGACCCGCTGAACCGTCTTCCCTTAGCAACGAAGCACAGCGCCCCAGGCGCGTCTCCACCGATTCGCCCCATTGCATCGGTGCGGCGCCAGCGCACGGAAGAGGTCCCACATGATGCCCTGGATGTTCGGCGCACTCGCCATCGTCATCGTCTTCACGATCTGGGTGATTCGCGATGCGATCCTGGATGACCGCGAGCGCAAAGCCGTGAAGCGCAAGCCCCGGGACTACTGATTCCCTCGTCTCCACGCGGTCGATTCTCGGCCAGGCGGCGCCCCTATACTGTCGCCATACCGGCAAAGGAGAATCCCGCTCATGGTGCGCGACACGGTCGCTGAAGCTACTGCCACGGCAGGAAACGCATTCCGGCTTCGCGCCACCGACGTGACCCGGCTCGAAGCCTTCAGCGACGCCGTCTTCGCCTTTGCGCTCGCGCTGCTCGTGGTCTCAGTGGACGTCCCGAAGACGACCGCAGAGCTCTTCGCGACGCTGCGTGACTTTCCCGCCTTCGGCCTCACCTTCGCCATGCTGGTGTGGCTCTGGCAGATGCACGTCGTCTACTTCCGCCGCTACGGCCTCGACGACGCGTTCACGACGTGGCTCAACGCCGTGCTGCTCTTCGTGATCCTCTTCTACGTCTATCCCCTCAAATTCCTCTTCACCGAGCTCTACCGGGTTTTCACGGGCGGAGGCTGGGCGGTGGCGTTCGGCGACGGGCGCGCGCTCATGGCGGTCTACTCTGCCGGCTTCGTCGCCGTCTTTCTCATGTTCGCGTTGCTCTACGGACATGCGCTGCGCCTGCGCGAGCGGCTCGACCTCACGCCGAAGGAGCTCATCCTCACACGAGCGACGCGCGACTCCCACCTGATTCTCGCGATGCTCGGCGTCGTTTCGCTGCTCCTCCTCACCGGCCGACCGGCCTGGACCGTGCCGCTCTCGGGCTTCCTCTACGGCCTGATCGGCCCGCTCATGTCGTGGCATTGGCGGAGGGTCAGGCGCGCGATGAACGCGGTGTCGGAAGCGAGCCCGGGCTAACGGCCCACTGGCCTTGAGTTAAGGCGAAGAATCCGAAGTTAGAACGTTGAACGGTGAATTGGGAACCCAGAAACCACCACCCGGGGCACCTTTCTGGGTTCAAACTTCAGCGTTCAACGTTCTAACTTCAGGGTTTCATTCTTCACTCAAGGCCATTGAGCTGGCGGCCCGGGGATTGCTCGCGCCCCCGCGACCGGCCCCGCAGAGCGGCCGGCGCCTCACTGCTCAGCGGCGTCCCGCCGGAGCACGAACTTCTGCAGCAGCACCGCGACGAAGGCGAGGGCGAGGGCGAGGCCGACGAGCGAGGCGACGCGGTAGAGGCCGCCAAGGCGCATCAGGTCGTGCAGGAAGCACTTCAGGATCGCGGCGACGAGGAGACCGAGGGCCGCGATGCGCGCCGCGTGGTTCCGCTTCACGATCCCGACCACGAGCATCGCAACCGCGTAGACGGCCCAGCCTAACGTGTAGGTCAGGTCCTGCGCGAGACCCGCGTCGAAGTCGAACGTGATCGAGTCGCCGGTCGAGTAGTAGTCGGCGATCTCGATGTTGAGCAGCAGGAAGAGCAGGATCGCGCCACCGGCGTTCAGCGCAGCCTCGAAACGGCGCAGCCACGGCCAATCGAGCCCCGTCTTCCCTCCCAGCCACGATGCGACGAAGAACGCCACCGCCGGGACGAGATAGGTGTAGAGGTACCAGTTGAAAATGAGCGTCTCGCTCCGCGGGTGGTAGTCGAGCACCGCCGGATTCGCCGCGAGGCGGACGAAGACGACGACGGCGAGCCCCGCCACCCAGACCAGCAGCCCCGGGTGCCGCAGCTTGCCGAGGAGCCAGACGAGCGCCGCGACTTCGAGCGCCCAGGCGATCGTCACGAACTCCTTGTCGAGCTGCACCGGCACGGCGAGCGTCACGAAGGCGAGCACCGCGGCCGCAACCATCGCACGCGTCCCGCTCGCCGGCTGGTCTGCGGGCTCGCGCCGCGCTAGTCGGTCGAGGAGGAACGCGAGCAGCCCCGCCTGCGCGAGCGGAACGAGCCCCATCGCGCCGAAATGCGTCCACTCGAGACTCTGCTTCGCGAAGATGAAGTACGTCACGCTCACCGCGATCGACGCGAGGTACGGCTCGATCCTTCCGCGATTCGATTCCTTGAGCACCAGCGGATAGAGCGCGAGCACGAGATAGAGGACGAGCCCGAGAACCATCGACCCGCCCCACGTCGCCGGGTCGAACGCCTCGCCCCGCCAGACGAACATCGCCGTCGTCACGGGAATCACCGCGAAGATCGCGATCGCGTGCCACTCGGTCACCCAGGTCACCGCGAGAACGCAGAGAAGCACGACGAGGTGCGCGACGAGGATCAGCGCCAGCGACGGCCTCCCTGGAAGCTCGCCGCTCGAGATGAGCACGATCTGCGCGACGGCGGCGGTCAGCACCGCGCCGAATGCGAGCGTCGAGCGGTAGGCTCCCGTCTCGTCCCTGCGCGCGCTGAATACGAGTGTCGCAAGCACCGCGAACGCCACGGCAAGCACCGCGCCACGCTCGACCGAAGGCGCCTCGCGCGCCGTGTCGATCCAGACGCCGATTGCGATCTCGCCGAGGACGCCCGCGCCGAGCGCGAGAAAACCGCGACGCGATAGGAGCGACGTCGCGGCGAACATGAGCGCGAGCGCGACGAGCGGCCAGATGACGCGCCCGTCGGGTTGCGCGAGCGCCGTGTTCCCCGCGATCACCATCATGAACACGAAACCGAAGAGCGCGATGTACGGGCTCGCGTCCTTCGTCTCGAAATCGGCACGCTCGCGCGTCACCCAGACCGACGCGCCGAGCGAGAGCGCCGCGAGCCCGAGCATCGCGGCGATCGCGCGTCCCGCCTCGATGGTGAGATCGCTGTTCCCCCACCAGAACGCCAGCACGCACCACGACGCGAGCACCGCGAGGAACATCGCCGTGTAGCGGCGCCTCTGCCACGACACCAGTGTCACCGCGGCGATCGAGATCGCGACGACCGTCGCGATCATGCCGAGCGTGTACGGGGCCAGCCCCTCGCGCGTCGCGAGCCCCATGACGACGATCTGAAGCAGCGCCGGCACCGCGACGGCGCTCGAGGTCGCCAGCGGCTTGCGCGCGACGCGCGCCAGCAGCGGCACCGCGAGGAAAAGCAGCGCGAAGGCCGAGTGAAGGACCGCTGCCGTTCCGACGTTGCTCTCGACGAGGTATCCACCCGACCACGAGAGCTGCGCCGTCACGGCGAAGAACCCTGCGACGAGCCACATCGCCCCGGAATCGCGACGCGCCGCGACGACGGCGAGAAGCGCGGTGAGCGCGAAGAGCGCGCCGAAGAGCAGCCTCGGATCGACCGCGCGCAGCTCGATCTCCGACAGCACCGTGAACATGAAGAGGAGCGCCGGCGCGGCGAGTGCCGCGTGGCGCCCCATTCCCGCGTACCCGCGGCCGAAGAGCGAGAGGATGGCCGGCGCCAGCGCGTACAAAAGCACGAACGCCGCGACCCATCCGACGATCGACGGCCAGGCGAAGTCGCGGTACGAGAATCCCGACCAGACCGCGAAGACGAGAATCGTCGTCGCGCCGCCGAAGAGGTGAAGCGCTTCCGCGTCGCGCTTCCACGCCGCGATCACCGCGAGCCCCGCGTCGACGCAGAGGAGGAAGCCGAAGAGGATCGCGAACTTCTCGGCGTAGCCCCCCACCGCCGCGCTGTAGATCGCAAAGCCGAGCGGCATCACCGCGCTCATCTGCGCGGTCCGCTCGAAGAGCGCGCCGGGAGGATCGCCATCCTTTCGCCCCGCGAGCCAGAGTGCCATCACGGCGACGATCGGGAAGAGGAGGAAGATCGCGGCGGCGAGCCCCACCCGCGCGCCGTCGAGGAACCTCACAACCCACACCCACTGGTAGAGCGTCGTGAAGACGAGCGTCAGCAGCGACAGAAGCGGCCACTTCTTCTTGTATGCGACCCAGCCGATGCCGGCGTTGAGAAGCAGCAGGTAGCCGAAGAGGCTGAACGGCCGGTCGTCACCGGTCGACAGCAGCGCCGGGGTCGAGAAGCCGCCGAGGAGGCCTAACAGCGCGATGAACACCGAGTCGCGCCGGATCGAGAGGATGACGGCGACGACCGTCACACCGACCATCGCGGCAAACGCGGCGGCCTGCGGAATGAGGTGCCACGTGTCGTGCGCGGCAAAGAGCGTCGCGTAGAGGATCGCGATACCCGCGCCGTCGAGCGCGTTCGCCGTCGTCCGGTACTGGCCCGCGAACTTGCGCTCGCAGATCATCAGGAGACCGACGCCGACGGCAATGCCCATCGCCATTCGCACCGGTGCCGTCACCCAGCCGTGGTCGACGCCGTACTTCACGAAGAAGACGCCGGCGAGCGCGAGCGCGACCCCGGCGATCCACGAGAAGAGCTTGACACCGACGAGCTGCTCCCAGTCGAACGCCGGTTTCGGCGTCCCGGGCGGCGCGACTGCCGGCATCGGCACTTCCTGGGTCGGGACGCGCGGCGCCTCCCAATCCTGCACCGCCTCTGCTGCCTCGTCCGCCGCGAGCTCTTCCGCGAGCCGTGCCGCTGGCAGAGCAGCAGCCTCCGGAGCTTCAGCCACGACAGGCGAGCTCGTCGTCTCGGCGAATTGTTCGGGTACGACGACGATCGGCTCGGTGACCGGCACGATCAGCGGTGTCTCCGAGGGTGGCTCGACGCTCGGCTCGGCCGGCAGCGTCGCCGTCATCGCCGCGACGCGCACCACCGGCTCGATCCTCACCGTCGCGACCTCGGGAGCCGGCTGCGTCGTCACTCCCGCCTCGGGCGCCCGCTCTTCGCTCGCGCTCTCCGTCTGCGGAACGCGCGTCGTCCCCGGTGCGGTGCGTGCGCTCTGGAACGTGATGTTCGACTTCAGCTCGGCCAGCTGCTTCTCGAGCTCGGTCATGCGCCGGCGCAGCTGCGCGTTCATGACGAGAGAGATCACCGGAAGCGCGAGAAGCGCCAGCGACACGGCCAATCCGAACAGTACGGCGCAGCCTTCCATCGTGCAGAGCTCTCAGCGCGTCGAGGGGCAGACGGAAGCATGGCTTCCCGGCCGACTGCTGTCAAACGGATGGAGCGGGAGCTTTCGCCACGACTTTCCTCGGCATCCGCCGGAAGTACGCTTCGAGCGTGTAGTACGAAAGCGCGGCGATCGCATACGACGCGGCGAAGGCGAAGAGAGCCGTCACCGGCTTAGACAGCCCGCGCTGCTGCATCCACCAGTGCACGGGGAAGTGCCAGAGATAGAGGCCGTACGAGATGAGCCCGGTCCAGCGGATCGGTGAAAGCTCGAGTAACGACGCGATCCACGACGGCTCGCGATGCCGGAGGTGATTGGCGATCGCAAAGGTGGCCGCACTGACGAGAGTGAAGCCGCCCGCCCAGAAGAAACTCTCGTCTTTGACCGAAAAGATCGCGACGAGCGCTGCGAGCGCGGCAAACGCCGCCGCTTCGCCCCACGGCCTCCGCTCCCTCCTCGGAGCCGACGGCGTCGTGAAGAGCGCCATCGCGCAACCGAGAATGATCGCGTCGACGCGGAAGTACGCGAACGCCCAGAGACCCCGCGGCACCGGCATCGCCCAGTAGAAGCTTCCGAACCTCATGAACGTGATCGCCGCGACGGCAGCAGCCGCTGCCAGGCGGAACGAGCGCCACGCTCCCCTGCGCGCCGCGAAGGCAAAGACGAGCGGCCACACGAGGTAGAAGTTCTCCTCCCAGCCTAACGACCAGAGGTGCACCAGCGGACCCGGAAGATCCTCGATCATGATCTGCCACTGCGTGAGGAAGACGATCGCAATGCCCGCCGAGTGGAAGAAGTTGTCGGGCGAGACGTAGCGCGGATCGACGAGGACGACGAGGGACATCACGGAGAGCATCACCCAGAACGCCGGGAGAATCCGCCGCGCCCGGCGCGAGTAGAAATCGGCGAACGGAACGCGGTTCTCCTTCTCGAACCGCGACTGAAGAATCCGCGTGATGAGGAAGCCGCTGAGCAGGAAGAAGACGTCGACCCCGACGAACCCTCCCTCGAATCCCGGCACGCCGAAGTGATGCATCATCACCGCGAGCACGGCGATGCCGCGCAGCCCGTCGAATCCCGGGATGTAATTGAGCGACGGTGCTCCGTCACGACTCGTGGTCATCGTGTTGACCGTAGCACGGGAGCACTCGACGCGAGAAGCGTCGGCACTTGTAGCGAAGGCCTCCGGCCTTCGCATGCAACGGCCAGAGGCCGTTGCTACGAGTCGTGTCGCGCCGGCTCGGTCTCGGCGCGGTAGTAGACGAAGTCGGTCGCGGGAGGCACCACGCCAGCCTGGCGCAACATCGACGCCACCTGCCCGCGGTGGTAGGTCGAATGGTTCGCGACGTGGACGAGCAGATCGCTCAGACGGTGCGCTCCCGCCTTCCCGCTCATGAACGTGAACGCGAGCGTCGCGTCGAGATCGCCGTCGGTGAGCCCGCGCAGGTACGACGCGCGCCGCGCATTCACCCTGCGCATCTCCTCGACGAGAGGCGCCGCCTCGGTGCCGTCCATCCATCCCGGCGGCTCCTTCGGGTTCACCCCGTGCCACCGCTCGAGCCAGGCCCATTCGCTGGCGACGATGTGGGAGAACGCGTCGCGCAGCGACGGGTGACTTCCTCCCCAGAACCGGTTGAAGGTCTCGGAGGATAGCGGCAGCAGCGCGGAAGCGATCCGCTCGTTCGCCCACTCCGTGTAGTTGTAGAGATCGAGAATGTCGGCGCAGTTCATCGGCGGGGTGATCCTCTCCTGCTTCGCGATTTCAGTGTCAACGCGCGACGGCAAACTCGGCGCGACAGCCGTCGCTGACCCGGATCCCTTCGCCGTCGTAACCCCATGTCCTGTTCAACACGCACGCCGCCTCGCCCGTCTCGCAAACGAGGCCGACGCGGGAAGTTGCGATCGGCTGGCCGTCTCATGACGAGTTCTCCGCACCGATTCTATCGCCGTCGGAGAGAGCGGGTCTCGCGATACGATTCGACGCGCAGGCCGGGAGACATGTCATGAAGATCGCGATCATGGGTTCGGGAGGTGTGGGTGGTTACTACGGGGCTCGCCTTGCCTCCACGGGGCACGACGTCCACTTCATCGCGCGGGGCGAGCATGCGCGCGCCATGCGCGAGCGCGGCCTCAGGATCGAGAGCGGAACGGGAGACCTGGAGCTTACGTCGGTCCGCGTCGCGGAGGATCCCCGTGAGATCGGCGTCGCCGAGCTCGTCGTCATCGCCGTGAAACTCTGGGACACCGAGGCTGCCGCAAGAGCGGTCGTCCCGCTCGTCGGCCCTTCGACCGTCGTAGTCTCGCTGCAGAACGGTGTCGAGAAGGACGACGTGATCGCGTCGATCGTCGGACGGGAGCCTCTCGTCGGCGGAGTGACCTGGATCATCGCGAGAATCGCCGAGCCCGGCGTGATCGCGCACGTCGGAGCGTTGCAGCGCGTCGCGATCGGCGAGCTCGACGGCTCCGATTCGGAGCGAGTGGCGCGTGTCGTCGCCGCGTTTTCCAACGCCGGCGTCAACGCCGCGGCGAGCCGCGACATCCGTCGCGCCACATGGGAAAAGTTCGCCTTCCTCGCATCGAGCGCAGCAGTCACCGCGGTAACGCGCCTCACGATGGGTGCCGTCCGTTCGCACCCCGCGACCCGAGCGCTGCTGCGCGACGCCATCGCGGAGACCGCGGCGGTGGCCCGCGCCGAGGGGATCGCGATCGCCGACGGCTTCGTCGACGAGCAGATGCGTTTCGTCGACACGCTTCCTCCCTCGGGGCGCGCGTCGATGGCAAACGATCTGCTGCATGGCGGAAGGCTCGAGCTCGACTGGCTGAGCGGCGCCGTCGTGCGACGAGGTGAAGCGGCAGGCGTTCCGACGCCCGTTCACCGGATCCTCTACGCCACCCTCGCGCCGTTCGCGAACGGCGCGCCCGCGGAGGGAGGCGCATCGTGAATCCCGCGACTCTCGGCATCGTCGGAGGCCTCGGCCCGGAGTCGACGATCGACTACTACCGCCGCCTTCTCGCGCGTCATCGGGAACGCTCCGGAGCAGCGGCCAACCTGCATATCATCATCGACAGCGTCGACATCGCGCGCTTCTTCAACTTCATGGCGATCGGCGATCTGGAAGGATTGACCGGCTATCTCGCCGCTTCGGTCGAAAGGCTCGCGCACGCCGGCGCAGAGCTGGCGCTCGTCGCCGCGAACACGCCCCACGTCGTCTTCCCGCAGCTCGCCACACGCTCGCCGATCCCGCTCGTCAGCATCGTCGAGGCGACCTGCGCGCGGGCCGCGTCTCTCCGCCTCGAGCGCGTTTCGATCTTCGGGACGCGCTTCACGATGGAAGGGACCTTCTACCCCGACGCGCTGCGGGCCGCCGGGATCACCGTCGTCCGTCCCGAAGAGCAGGAGATGGCGTGGATTCACCAGATCTACGTCGGCGAGCTCGTTCCCGGGGTGTTCCTGCCCGAGACTCGAGCGCGTCTGCTGGAGATCGTCGACGGCCTTCTTCATAGGAACGGCATCGACGGCGTCATCCTCGGCGGGACGGAGCTCCCGTTGCTGCTCCGCGAGCCGAGCCATGGCGAAGTGCTGCTCCTCGACACGACGACGATCCACGTCGATGCCGCGCTCGACCGGATGCTCGGCCCGACGGCATAGCGGAGACGCCCGAACGAGTTGTCGTCCCGACGACTGACTCCGCGCAGCGGAGGAAGGAGGAGGGACCTCGCAGGCTGGTACTCACGTGCCACGGGCGAGATCAGGGGAATGGAACTTCATTTGTACCAGCCCGCGAGATCCCTCCTTCCTCTCCCGCTTCGCGGGATCGGTCGTCGGGATGACAATCGGCACACTCCGCTACACGCCTGGGTGCATTCGCGCCCCGGCCGCGAAACGCACGAGTGCAACCGGAACCTCGAGCCCGAGCTCGGGAAGCAGGGCGACGAGATCGTTCGCGTGCCCGAGGTCGTGCTCGAGCATCATCGTCGTGAGCCGCGCCAGCGAGACCTCGCCTACCCCTTCCTGCAATCCAGAGCGCTCCAGATCCGCGGGCCGCAACCCGGCAAGGCATTCGCGGTTCCTCTCGCGCTGCGAGGCAAACCGCTCGACCGCCGGTATCGCCGCTTGTTCGAGATAGCGCCGCTCTTCGGCGATGAGGTCGCCCGCGAAGTTGGGAAGGATCGGCCGCTCTTCTTCGAGGAGCCGCCTGATCCGCACCCCGAACCCCTCGTCCTCGAGGTCGGCGAGATGCCACGAGTGCTCGACGAGCGCGAACCTTCCGTCCCGTGCGCGCGTGCGAAGCAGCGCCGCCGGAGCGTTCGACACGATGTCGCGAAGCAGCACGGGGAACATCGCCAGCCGATCGATCGTACTCATCGTCCCTCCACGGCCCTCCCTGCCGACGAACCTCCACACCTCACGGAGTCGTGCAGCCACGTGTGATGGGGCCCCGGGGATTCGCCTCGTTGACCGCGAGTGTACGCGTCGCCTCGAAGCGCGGGCGTGACTTCCGGGTGACGAAGAACAGGCGACGGGAGGCGTTCCGTTCAATTCCGCGTGAGGCGGAACGTACCTGCAGCAGTGCCGTAACAGCGACCCGTCAACGAGCCCGAGAATTCGACCGGCCGATCGGACCGCTCTTTGATCTCCTCGATGGAGAGCTCGATCGCACTGCAGGTGCTCGTCGCCGGCATCCGCACTGCCGAGAGCAGCCGTTCGTCTCCGTCGACGCTCCAGGTCATGGACTCCCAGTCGGTCATCACACCGCTGACGCGTCCCTCGCGCTCGAGGAGCTCGAGCGCCACCGGCTGGCCGGCGTCGAGCCCTCCGCGAAGCGCGAGCGTCCCCGACCACGTGCCGGTGAGTCCCGGCGACGGCGCCGTGGGCGCAGCGGGCCCTCCACCACCGCCGCACGAGGCGAGCAGAATCACGAACGGCACCAGGGCGACGAACCGAAGGCGTTGCTGTCTCATCAACCAGTTGCTACGTCTGCGGCGGAGGTTGCGCCCATGCGACTTTCGGCCGCTGCGGAGCGCCCTCCGCGCGGCGACCACTGCCTGCTGCGTGTTATGATCCGCGCCGTTTATGGCGATCCCGGAACCCCGCGTATCGGTCATCGTCCGCACGCGAAATCGCCCGGCGTTTCTCGCCGAAGCGCTCGGAAGCCTTCGCGACCAGACGTGGCGCGATTTCGAAGTCGTCGTGGTCAACGACGGCGGTGCTCCACCTTCGATTCCGGCCGATCTCGGCGTCCCCAGCCGCGTCGTCGAAACCGAGGAGCCGCGCGGCCGGGCCAGGGCGCTCAACACAGGAGCGCGCGCCGCACGAGGCCACTACGTTGCCTACCTCGACGACGACGATCTCTACCTCCCGAACCACCTCGACACGCTCGTCCGTTTTCTCGACGGTACCGATCAGTACGAGGCAGCGTACAGCGACGTCGAAATCGTCGAACAGCTGCTCGGCGACGACGGCCGCTACACCGAGAAGTCGCGCCGCGGCGGCTTCGGACGCGATTTCGCTCCCGGCTGGATTCAGTTCTCGAACTTCATCCCGCTGATCTCGCTCGTTCACCGGCGTTCGATCTTCGACGTCGTCGGCCCGTTCGACGAGAGCTTCGACCTCTTCGAGGACTGGGACTTCATGATCCGCCTCGCGCAGGCGACGCGGCCTCACCGGCTGCGTCACGTGACCTCGCTTTACCGGATCCGCGACGACGGGACGAACGCGGTGACGGCGACCGCATGGGGCGGGCCGGTCGCGCAGGCGGCGCGCCGCCGGATCTACGAGAAGCACTGGCAGCTCCATACGCCCGAGACAGAGATGACGACGATCGACGGCTTCGAGCGCGAGCTCGCCGCGGCAGTCTCGTGGCAGCCCCGGGCGATCGGAGCCGAAGAGCTCGGCGCGCGGCAGGCAGAGGTGATCGCGCGCCTCGGCTCGGACATGCTCGCCCTGCGCGGCGACTCGGCGCGCATGGCGCGGCTCGGCTTCGAGCGCGAGTCGAAGCTTCACGAGGAGATCGCGCAGCTCAACGCGCAGATCGTTCGTGAGCATCAGCTGCAGGACGAGCTCCGCGGCGAGATCGCCGCCGCCGACGAGCGCACCGCGCACGTCACGCGCGACCGCGACGACCTCTCGGCGAAGCTGCGGCAGGCGTATGACGCCGGGACCGCGCTCCAGCAGCAGCTCGACACGATCTACGCCTCGTCAGGCTGGCGGATGCTCGATCGCTGGCGGCGGCTCAAAGCATGGCTGGGCCGCTGACGCTTCGCGAGGCGCGCTGCGACCTCGTGATCCCGGTTCACAACGCGCTCAAGTCGACGCGCAACTGCCTCGAGAGCGTGCGCCGCTTTGCACCGCCCTGGGCGCGCGTCGTCGTCATCAACGACCGGAGCGACGACCGTACCACCGCGTGGCTCGAGGAACAGAGCGACATCCTCGTCCTCCACAATGCCTGGAACCTCGGCTTCGTCGCGTCCGCGAATCGCGGGATGAGCTTCTCCGAAGTGCCGTACGTCTGCCTGCTCAACAGCGACACCCTCCTCACCGAGGGAGCGCTCGAGCGAATGGTGGCGCGGCTCGACCGCGACGGCTCGATCGGCCTCTGCTGCCCCCTGTCGAACAACTCGATGAACCTCTCGGTGAACATCCCGCCGGGAGAGGACGTCTTCACCTTTGCGCGACGCGTCGCTGCGACGAGCCCGGCGATCTATCCCGACGTCACCACCGTCGTCGGCTTCTGCCTTCTCATCCGCCGCTCCGTCATCCAGACCGTCGGCCTCTTCGACGAGATCTTCGGCCTCGGCTACTGCGAAGAGAGCGACTACCACTACCGCGCGCTCTCGGCGGGGTGGCGTGCCGTCGTCGCAGACGACGCCTTCGTCTACCACAAGCAGGGCGCGAGCTTCATCGACGGCAACGAACGGATGCACCGGAACCTCGAGATCTTCCGCCGCCGCTGGCAGTGGACGCATGGCCCCGCGCTCGAGGAGTTCGACCGGCGCGACGCGATGGGCGCGTTCCGCGATCGCGAGAGCCGCGAATGGATTCTTCCGCCCGCCGGCGAGCATGAGCCGTTCGACGTTCTGTTCGTCCTTCCGATGATGGGCGTGTTCGGCGGCGTTGCCGACGTGCTCGAGGTCGTGAACGCACTGATTCTCGAAGGAGTCCGCGCCGGCGTCGTCGTGCTCGAGAACATCTCGCCCGAGATCAATCTCGAGATCTTCTTCCGCCCGATCCGGATCTCGGCGGACGATCTCGCCGCGAAGCTTCCGAAGACGCGCGTCCTCGTCGCGACCGCCTATCAGACGGCCTCGGTCGTCGCGGAGGCCGCGGCGGCGAACCCGGGGACGCAGACCGCCTACTTCGTGCAGGACTACGAGGGATGGTTCGGGCAGGACGGCCCCGAGGTCGTCGGGAAGACGTACGAACTGATCCCGCGCATCACGGTCATCTCCACCTGGCTCAAGCGCGAGATCGAAGCGCGGCACGGCATCACGTCGACCGTCGTGCCGATGTCGGCCGACCCGGAGGTCTTCTACCCGCGCGGCAATCGCGCGAAACAGGGACCGATCCGGATCGTCGCGATGCTCCGCCCCGAGGAGCGGCGCGGCAAACACATTCTGCTTCCCGCGCTCGAGAGGCTCTGGCGGCACGCAGACGAGAGCGGTCATGCGGTCGAGTTCCAGTTTTTCGGCGTCCACGGCCCGGAGCCGGGAGAGGTCGACTTTCCCTACCATCACAACTGGGCGCTCTCGCGCGACGGCGTCGCGAGACTTCTCTCGAGCGCGCACGTCGTCGTCGATCCCTCGCTCTTCCAGGGCTTCGGTCTCGTCGGCATCGAGGGGATGGCGTCGGGCGCCGCCTGCGTGCTCACGCGCAGCGGCGGCGCGGAGGAGTACGCGGAGGACGGCGTCAACTCGCTGCTCGTCCCCGCCGGCGACGTGGACGCGCTGACGGAAGCGTTGATCCGCGTCGTCGACGACGACACGCTGCGCGAGAAGCTCGCCGAACGCGCGATCGAGTCAGCGCGCCGCTTCACCTGGCAGGCCGCGGCGCGCAAGTACATAGCGTTTCTCGACACCCTCCCGAAAGCCTCGGCCTAACTGTTCGCCCCGAACCAACCGTTTCGCTGCGCGTCGTCGAGCCGCGCCTCGAGATAATCCCAGAGCGCCGGGCAGCCGGCGCGAATCTGTGGCGCGACACGCTTCACGACCCGCTCGTGCGTGATCCCGTTCTCGCGCCAGCTCTGCCCGCGGTTCGCGAGGTTCAGCAGCACCGGCATCGCACGGTCGGCGGCGTTCGCGAAGCGCGACTCCGCCGTCTCGCTCCGCTCGAACTCGGTCCAGAGCTCCATGAAGTGCGATTGCTTCGGCTCCGGCAGAATCCCGAAGATCCGCGTGACCGCCACGAGCTCGGCGCGCTTGCGCTCGTCCCAGCCTCCCTCGGCGTAAACGATGGTGTCGCCCGTGTCGATCTCGCCGATGTCGTGGACGAGGAGCATCGCGATCACCCGGGAGATGTCGACCGGCGACTCGGCGTAGCTCTCGAGCGACGCCGCGAGGAGCGCAATCTGCCAGCTGTGCTCGGCCGAGTTCTCATAGCGGTCGAGGCCGAGCGGGCGCGTCTTGCGCGTCACGCCCTTCAACTTGTCCAGTTCGAGAATGAAATCGACGATCTGCTGCATGGTGACTCCCCGTTGTCAGTCCCGCGAGTCTGCCGAGGTTACCATGACGTCGCGAGCCTAACTTCAGGATGACGCCATTCGACCGTCGTCATTCCGAGCGAAGCGAGGAATCTGCCCGGGTTGCGACACTCGAAGGAGTTGTCGTCCCGACGACTGACGCAGCGAAGCGGAGGAGGGAGGAGGGACCTCACAGGCTGGTACTCATGTGCCACGAGCCGGCGAGTCCGCGACGAACCACAACTGTAGGAGCCTGCGAGATCCCTCCTCCCTCTCCCGCTCCGCGGAATCGGTCGTCGGGATGACAATCCAAACGCTTCTCGCCAGCGGTGCGAATCTCGGAATCACACCTTCGTCACCGTTGGTACGTTTCGTCTCCAGCACAGGGTGCTAACCTCGGCTCATGAATCGCAGTCTCACGCTCACCTTCCTCGCCTTCGCATTCTCGGTTTCTCTCTTCGCACAACAGGACGCGCAACAGCCGCGCCCGCAAACGAAGAGCTCGCAAGGCCTGCTGAAGGTGAACAGGCTCTACTACGACCTGTCGGCGTCCACGGGAGGCGACTTCTACTTCTGGGCGGCCGGCGAGTTCGCCGCCGTCGCGCCGATCGACATCCCGACCGGAGGCGAGGAGGTCGTGCTCGCCTACGGGACGCTCTCCGGTGCGAAGACGGTGTTCGAGATTCCGGTGGAGAGCGGCGCGCGAGGGCTGACGATCTTCTGCGGCATTCAACGGAAGGATCTCGCCGTCATCGTCAGGCCCGACGGCAGCCCCGCGCGGCACGGCGATCCAGGCGTGAAGATCCAGTCGTTCCAACACATGACGATTGCGACCGTCGAATCGCCCGCGCCCGGCTCGTGGAAGCTGGAGCTCGTCGGCGCAGGGCTCTATTCGATCTCCGCGAAGCTCAAGGCGGGAACGGACGCCCCGTCGCTCGACTCCTTCGAGTTCGTCGAGCGAAGGGGCCGGCCCGGACACGAAGGGCTCTTCCCGATCGAGCGGACGCCGAAGCGGGGCGAGACGCTGATGGCGAGAGGCGAGACGTCGGGCACGATCTCGAAGGTCTCGTTCTCGTTCGTCACGGGCGACGGGAAGCCGATCGCCCGCTGCCCGCTCACGCTGCAGGAAGGCGAATGGCTCGGCAGCTGCAGCGTGCCGGCGCAGCCGTTCCGCGTCACCGTCGCCGGTGTCGACGGCGCGGGCAAACCCTTCCGTCGAATCGACTCGGGCCTCGTCACGCCGGAGTAGCGCGCGGCCGGCCTTCGCCTCGTCCGGAGAGATATTCGCGCCGGGGGCCGCGCGCAGGCGTACGATTGACCCGCAACCAAGACCCGCAACCACTCTTGCTCCGGCTGCGCCGTGCGTGAGATCGCCGCCGCGGCAGGCAGAGTCTCGATGAACCCGAGTCCCCTGCGGAGGCATTATGAGATTTCGGTCGTCTACCCTTCTGTGTGCGCTCCTTCTTCTCCTCACGGCACAATTCACCGGCGCGGCGCCGTTCGTCGCCGAGAAATCAATGGAGGCGCCCGGCGTTCCCTTCGATCGCGCGGAGCATTTCGCGCGGATGACTGCGTTGCAGGCGAGCCTCGACCGCGCTGCGGTCGCGATTGCATGGTCGACGCCGCTCGAGATCCGGGTGTCGCCCGAGCGTCTTCGCGGCGTCAGGCATCAGGCGACCGAAGCTCAGAAGATGCGTGTCGGCGTCGTGACCGAGCTCGCGATTCCAATGACGTTCACGCGGAGCGCGATCTCGCCGCGGCAGCCGATCCTTCACGACACGCTCGGTGCCGTCCGCGGCGCCTACGGCGGAGGCTTCGAGTGGACCGGCGTCATCCGTTCCCCCGAGGCCGCGGCCGTTCGTATCGGCTTTTCCGATTTCGAACTCCCCGAAGGGTCGGAGCTCTTCGTCTTCACCTCCGACGGGATGGCGTTCGGACCGTACAGTGGGCGTGGGCCTAACGGCACGGGCGAGTTCTGGACGAACAGCGTCGCGGGCGAGGAGATCGTCCTCGAGCTTCGCGCCGGCGCCGGGGGAGCTCCGCGTTTCACGATCAGCGGCATCGGCCACCTGACCGACGACTTCGCGATCGCGCGATCGCTTGCTCCCCTTCCGGAAGCGACGGCCGGCTCGCCGAACTGCTCGTTCAACGCGAGCTGCGTGGTTGGCGCGAGCTGCCCCGGCACGAATGCCGCGGCGATCAGCACCGCGGTCAACGCCGTCGCGCACATCCTATTCGCCTCCGGCGGCTGGTTGTACATCTGCTCCGGCGGCCTCGTCGCCGACAGCGACACCAGCACGAACATCCCGTACTTCATGACCGCGAACCACTGCATCAGCCGCGACAGCGAGGCGAGCAGCCTCGAGACATTCTTCTTCTACACCGCTGCGTGCGGCCAGTGCCCCGATCCTGGAGCGCATTCGACGGTCGGCTCGTCGATCGTGTCGACGAACAGCAGGACGAGCGACTACACGCTCCTGCGCCTCAGCGGAAGCGCCCCGGCCGGCGCCAGCTTCCTCGGCTGGAGCTCCCAGGACATCACCTCGACCACGAACGCGCTCTATCGCATCAGCCATCCGCAGGGAGCGCCGCAGTCGTACTCCGAGCAGGTCGTCGACCCGACGAAAGGCGTGTGCCGCTCGTGGCCGCGCGGCAAGTGGATCTACAGCAAAGACGTTTTCGGCGCGACCGAAGGCGGCAGCAGCGGATCGCCGGTCGTGAATGCCGCAGGACAGCTCGTCGGGCAGCTCTCCGGTGCCTGCGGCACGAACGTGAACGACGTCTGTGATTCCGCGAAGAATGCCACCGTCGACGGCGCCTTCGCCGCCTACTACTCGCTCGTCGCACCGTATCTCGGCGCCGGCGGCGGCGGTGGCGGCTGTACCGACAACGACGGCGATGGCTACTGCACGTCAGAAGGCGACTGCAACGACAACAATGCGGCGATCTACCCGGGAGCCAACGACACGAAGGGCAAGCCGGGCCATGACGGCGTCGACAACGACTGCGACGGGATCATCGACGGCTAACGTACATCACGCTGCACGAAGCAACGAAGGCGGGACCGCACGGTCCCGCCTTTTTCTCGCCGGAACGCCTCGGGGGACGGTGTGACACGGAACACGCCGGAAGGGTGCGCCCCGCCCTTACCCTGCGTCAGCGGAACTTGCCGCTGACGTCACCCCGGAAAGGCGCGCCACTCCCACCATGCGAAAGTTCGTTCAAGACCGTCCCCTCCTCGTCCGCTGGATTCTCTGGCTTGCGGCGATCGCCTTCACCGTCGGCACGTTCATGTACCAGGACAAGACCGGCCCCACCTACCCGCTCGAAGGCGAATTCGAGACGGCGAGGGGCCCGGTGCACTTCATCTTCGTGCGCAGCGAGATCCTCGAGACCGCGCTGCCGATCCTGCTCATCGATCCCGTTCCCGCGGGTGTCACGGGCCAGGTCGAGTATCGACGCCTCAAATCACACGACGACTGGACGATCGCCCCGCTCCGTCACGGCGAGTTCAAGTTCTCGCGGCGCGGGCGCGACTTCACGATGAGCGGCCTTGGCGTCGCCCTCCCGGGGCTGCCGGAGCGCGCGGGCAAGTACGAGATCCTGCTGAAGATCGACGACGGCAGCGGGAAACTCGTGTCGATCACGGGCGATCACCCCGTCTACGCGCGCTTCAAGGGAGCGGTACCGACGGTGGTTCTGATCACGCACGTACTCGTCATCTTCGTTTCGATGATGTTCGCGATCCGTACCGTGCTCGAGGCGGCGGTCGACGGCAACTTCAAATGGATGCTCTGGGCGACGATCGTCTCGTTCCTCTTCGGCGCCTTCGCGCTCGGGCCGCTCGTGCAGAAGTACGCCTTCGGCGTCTGGTGGTCGGGCGTCCCCTTCGGCTACGACTGGACCGACAACAAAGTCCTCGTCTCGATCGTCGCGTGGGGCGGCGCGGCCTGGGCGAATCGCGGCAGCCGTCGCAGTCGCGCGTCGATCTACGCCGCGGGCTTCGTGACGCTTCTCGTCTACTTCATCCCGCACAGCATCTTCGGCTCGGAATTCGACTACCGGACCGGCAAAGGCCACGGGACGATCGGTTAGGTCGCCTAACGCTTGCGCGTCGCCGACCACCGCGCGATGAGCGCGACGGGAAGGCCGACCAGGAGCAGGTGACCTCCGAAATTTGCGGCGAACCATGCCGGCCGGAACGGCGCGGGCGTGGCGTTCGAGAGCGGAATCACGATCCGGTTCATCACCAGGTAGACGATCGCGCCGTACGTCATCCCGCAGAGCACCGCTCTTCTGTAAAGCAGCGGAGTTGCGAGACATCCGAGGTAGTACGTCGTCGCGACACCGAACGCGATGACGCAGTGGAGCAGCGCCCCGATCCACGCCGTCGTCATCCCTCCCGAGAACGACGCTCGCCCGTAGAGCCCGGCGGCGATGCTCTGGAAGATCACGTGCGGCTCCGTGCCGCGATAGAAGTACCAGAAGAGAACCGCGTTCGCGGCGTCGAGCAGGGCGACGGCGATGCCGCCTGCCACGATCGATTCGATGGCTCTCGGCCCGCTTGTCGACTCGTTCGGAGATCCCAACGTATCCTCCATCGACACGGCCGTCGCCGCTGCACGCGGGCGCTGCGTCGCTTTCGAGATTCGGTATCCCTGAACTCTACGTGAGACGCGGCGGCGATTCGTGACGCCGCGGTGAACTCTCGGCGGCCGCCGTACAGATGGAAACCCACGCGGGCGGGCGTCGCGGCATCGCCCTCCGCCACGAGTCAGCAGGCGCGGTCGGGCTTGTGCACGCGCTCGGTCGAGGCAGGATACTTCGCGAGCAGAGCCGCGGCGCGCGTCGGCCGCCGCGCGAACGAGCCGCCGCAGTTAGGGCATCGCCCATGAAGCTTCGACTCGACGCACGTCGTGCAGAACGTGCACTCGAACGAACAGATCCACGCCTCCGTCGACTCGGGCGGAAGGTCGACGTCACAACACTCGCATCCTGGACGCATCTGAAGCATGTCGTCTCTCCTGACCGGGCCCCTACTTCGGCAGCTCGCCACCGGTCACACGCTTGGCGAATTGGCCTTTGAGGATCTTTCCGCCTTTCTCGAGCCCGTTGATCGTCGCGAGCTTCTCGATCGGGATCGACGACGGGTACCGCTGCGCGAACTCCTCGATCGTCATCTCGCGGTCGGCGCGAACGAGGTTGACGTGCGCAGGCTGCACGGAGAGCGCCGCCTTGTCGGTCAGGCGGGCGAAGCTCGCCGCCGTCGCGTCGAACGTCGAGCGAACCGTGTCGAGCTTCGCGCCGGTCGTCAGGCCGAGGATCCGCCAGGTCGTCCCGCCGTGCGCGACGAACGTCGCGAGCCCCCCGAGCTCGCCCTGCTGCGTCGTGGCCTTGAAATAGCCGCGCCACGCATCCATGCCGTTGATGCGCAACTCCCGCGCGTCGCTCGCGACGATTCCCTCCTGCGACGCGAATTTCTCGCCAACGCTCTTCGGCGCATCCTTGCCCGCGACGTCGAACACGATCATCGCGTCCCCCTTCGGGCTCTGCGCGATGACCGCCTGTGTGCCGTTCTGCACTTTCCAGCCGGCGGGGAAGTCCATCACGAACTCGAGGTCGGGATGGAAGAACCGCTCCTTCACGAAGTATCCCTGCCTGGGGTTCTCGTCAAACGTCATGCCGTCGATCTGCCGCAGCAGCGCGTCGCGCCCGATCGAGAGCCCGGCCGCGGTCGGCGGAAGCTTGTCGACCCGCGCCATCGTCGCAGCCACGCGGTTGTCCGGCGCCGGATGCGTCGAGGCCCACTCCGGCACGGCTCCGCCGCCCGCGATCTTCCCGTAGCGCTCGAGCGTCGTGAACATCGCCGCCATCTCGTGTGGGTCGTAGCCGAGCCTGACCATGTAACGGAAGCCGAGCTCGTCCGACTGTCGCTCGTCGTCGCGCCCGAACTTGAGGAAGAGCAGCCCGAGCCCCGCGCCGGCGATCTGATCGATGCCGTATTGCGCCAGTTCCGGATAGAGCACCATGCCGACACCGAGCCCGATCGACGCGACCTGCGCTTTCGACATCTGGCTCACCGAGTGCTTCGCCGTGACGTGCCCGATCTCGTGTCCAAGCACGCTGACGAGCTCGGCCTCCGAGTTCATGTACGTGAGAATTCCGCGCGTCACGAAAACGAATCCTCCCGGCAGCGCGAAGGCATTCACTGCCGGATCGTCGATCACCTGGAACTGCCACGGAAGTTTCGGCCGCTCCGACTCCTTCGCGATCGCCAGCCCGAGGTCGCTCACGTACTTCTGCACCTCCGGCTTCGGGTAGAGACCCATCGTCGCGGCAACCTTCGCCGCCTCCTCTTTACCGATCGCGATCTCCTGCGCCTCCGGGATGAGTGAGAGCTCCGTCTTGCCGGTCACCGGATTCGTGGCGCAGGCGGCGAGCGCGAGCGACGCCACCGCCACGAGAAGCATCGTTTTCGTCTTCATGGTCTCCTCCGTGAAATCGTGATGAACATCTTCCGCCCGGGAACGACCATCTTTCAACAGGGGCACCCTGCCAGCTCGATTCGATATGATCAGACCTCCAACGGGAGGCCCCAGGGATGCGCACGCTCCAGAATCGCGTGGTATTCATCACCGGCGGAAGCCGCGGCATCGGAAGAGCGATCGCCCTTCGCTGCGCCCGCGACGGCGCCAGCGTCGTCATCGCCGCGAAAACGGGGGAGCCGCACCCGAAGCTCGAGGGAACGATCCATACCGTCGCCGCGGAAATCGAGGCGGCCGGCGGCCGCGCTCTCCCGCTCCAGGTCGACATCCGCTCCGACGAGCAGATCGAGTCGGCGATCGCCAGAACGGTCGATACCTTCGGCGGCATCGACGTTCTCGTCAACAACGCGAGCGCGATCAGCCTGACCTCGACGCTCGAGACGGAGATGCGGAAGTTCGACCTCATGTTCTCCGTCAACGTCCGCGGCACCTTCGCCGTCTCGCGCGCGGCGATACCCCACCTCAGGAAATCGGCGAACCCGCACATCCTCACCCTCTCGCCTCCGCTCAACATGAGCGCGAAGTGGTTCAAGAATCACGTCGCCTACACGATGGCGAAGTACGGGATGTCGATGTGCACGCTCGGCATGTCCGAAGAGCTGCGGCGTGACGGGATCGCCGTGAACTCCCTCTGGCCGCGGACCGCGATTGCGACGGCGGCGATCGAAATGCTCCTCTCGTTCGCCGGGCTCGAGGCGAGCCGCACGCCGGAGATCATGTCCGACGCCGCGCACGCGATCGTCACGCGCCCCAGCCGGGAGTACACCGGGCACTTTGCGATCGACGAGGAGGTCCTCTCCGAGGAGGGCGTGACCGACCTCGAGAAGTACGCGAACAAACCGGGGACGCCTCTGCTCCCCGACTTCTTCCTCGACTGAGTAAACTGATGAAACGCGACGTCGACTTCGTGATTATGGAGGGGCCACTTTCGTGGTCCGACCGGTACGAGCTCGCCGAGGTCATGGTGGAGCTCGACGGCTTCATGATCGCCGACCTGCAGTCCTACCGCGAGGGACTCTTCGAGTCGATGCTCACCTTGTTCGAGGACCAGACCCCGATGCGCATCGACGCGATCCGCGCGGGGCTCGGTGCTCGCGATCACGACCACCTGCGACACCAGGCACACGAGCTCGCAGGGGGGGCGTCGTACGTAGGAGCCGCGAGTTTCGCGCGGCACGCCCGCGCGATCGAGACGCACGCCAAAGAGCGCGACTTCACCGGCGCAGCGCCTCTCGTCGACGCCCTGGAGGAGCACGCTGGCAGGACTCTGGCAGCCCTCCGCGTCGTTCTCGCCGAACACAAGGGAGAACCGGAACCATGATTCAGCGAGACAACCAGGGCGATGTCGCCATCCTCCGCCTGGCACACGGAAAGGCGAACGCGCTCGACGTCGAGCTCCTCGGGGCAATCGAGCAGGAGCTCGGCCTCGCACACGATGCACGCGCGGTCGTGCTGACCGGAACCGCTTCGATGTTCTGCGCCGGAGTCGATCTCTTCCGGCTGCTGAAGGAAGGCTCCGCGGCGATCGACCCCTTCCTCGACGCGCTCGAGGGGGCGATCCTCAAGCTCTTCGAGTTTCCGGCTCCCGTCGTCGCGGCGGTGAACGGGCATGCGATCGCGGGAGGAGGCATCCTCGTCGAGGCGTGTGATTACAGGATCATGTCGGGCGGAAAGATCGGCATCCCCGAGCTCCTCGTCGGCGTTCCCTTCCCAGTCGCCGCGCTCGAGGTCGTCCGCTTCGCCACGCCCGCGCAGCACATCCAGAAGATCGCCTACACCGGACGGACGTTCGGCACCGACGACGCGCTCGCACACGGGATGATCGACGAGATCGCGACGCCGGAGACGCTCGAGGCGAGAGCGCTCGAGGTCGCGCGACAGTTCGGCGCGGTCCCGCGCGAGAGTTTCGCACTCGCCAAACGGACCCTGCGCGAGCCGACGCTCCGCCGCATCGCCGAGGCGCGCGCCTCGATCGATCGCGACGTCCGCCGCCTCTGGGCCAACCCGGCGACCCACGCGCTTATCCGGACATACCTGGACAAGACCGTCGGCAAGAAGTGACGCGCATGACGTGCGAACCCGTCCACGCCGGCGCGTCAGCGTCGGCGTAATGGCCGTCCGGTCGGGAGGAGACCTCGCCTGCGCTCCCTGCACGGGCGCCTCGCGGTATCCTGAGTCCCGATGAACTGGCGCCCCGGACTCCTCGCACTCGTCCTTCTGTTCCACACCTTCGCCTTCGTCGCGGCCTCCGCCGACGACGCAAAGGCGTACGTCTCCGCGGTACTCGTCGAGGGATCGACGGGGCGCGTGCTCTTCGAGGACAACGCGCACGAGTCGCGCGCCGTCGCGTCGATGACGAAGATGATGACGCTTCTCCTCGTCATGGAAGCAGTCGAGAGCGGCGCGGTGAAGCTCGACGATCCGGTCACGATCACGAAGAAAGCCGAAGACGAGGGAGGCTCGCAGGTCTTCCTCGCGCGGGGTGGCAACTTCACCGTGCGGCAGCTGGTCGCAGCCGCGCTCATCCATTCGGCGAACGATGCCGCGATGGCGCTCGCCGAGCACGTCAGCGGCAGCGAATCGGCGTTCGTCGCCCGGATGAACCAGCGCGCTGCCGCGCTCGGAATGAGCGAGAGCCGCTTCTTCTCGCCTAACGGTCTCCCGTCGACGAAGCGCCCCGACGACGTGATGAGCGCCGACGACGCCGCGAAGCTCGCAGTGAAGCTGATGAAGTTCCCCGTCATCCGGCAGTACGCCGCAACGACCGAGATGGAGTTTCACAACGGAACGTTTGCGAAGCTGCAGACGACGAACAAGCTTCTCGGCAGCTTTCCCGGCGCCAACGGCCTGAAAACCGGCTACCACCGCGCCGCCGGCTTCTGCATCACCGCCTCGGCGGAGCGTGGCGACCTTCACCTGATCGCCGTGATCATGGGGAGCACGGTGCGCGACGCGAGCTTCGACTCGGCCGCCGCGCTCCTTCGCCGCGGCTTCGACGAGTGGCGCTGGGCCCAGCCGCTGAAGAAGGGACAGAGGATGCGCGACCCCGTGGTGGTCAAGGGGGGCGAAGTGTCGACCGTGACGGTCGCCGCCGCGAGCGCGCCGAAGCTGCTGCTCCACCGCAACGAGGCGCGCCGCCTCGTCACCGCCGTCACGAGCGACGGCGCGAAGGCGCCGATCCGCAAAGGGGAGAAGGTCGGCGCGATCGTCGTGACCCTCGACGGAAAGACTCTCGCCTCGGTTCCCGCGCTCTCCGACAACGACGTCGCCGCGGCGAGCTGGTGGCAGCGGCTGATCGGGTTCTAGCGCCCGCCTCGGCGCGAACGTTCGAACGGCCGAAGTTAGAAGTTAGAACGCTGAATGTTGAACCCAGAAACACGGCACGGGTTTCATTTCTGTGTTCAACATTCAGCGTTCTAACTTCTAACTTCGGCCGTTCAGGGCGAGGTCACCCTTTCCCGTCAATCGAAGATGACCCGCCGCCCCTCGACCCTGTAGCCGCCGCAGAGCTTGCGCAGCGCTTCGACGTAGGCGCCGTGCTCCTGGCCGAGGATTCGCGCGGCGAGCTCGTCGGGCGTGTCTCCGTCGAGCACCGGGACCGCGCGCTGTACCAGGATCGGACCGCCGTCGAGCGACTCGTCGACGAGATGCACCGTGCAGCCCGCGACCTTCACGCCGTAGTCGACCGCCTGCTTCTGCGCGTCGACCCCGGGGAACGACGGAAGCAGCGAGGGGTGGATGTTCGTGATCCGGTGGCGGAAGCGCGCGACGAATTCGGGCGAGAGGAGGCGCATGTAGCCGGCGAGGATCACGAAATCGGGTTGATGCTGCTCGAGTGTCGAGATGACGTCCGCCTCGTGCGCCGCCCGGTTCGCGTACTTCTTGTGATCGAACGCGAACGCCGGCACGCCTGACTCGCGCGCCTTTTCGATTCCGCGGGCATCGGGCTTGTTCGACACGACGCAGACGACCTCCGCCGGAATCTCCTTCGCCCCGCACGCCTCGTGAATCGCGAGGAAGTTCGACCCGCGTCCCGAGAGGAGAACAGCGAGGCGCTTCATCACTTGATCCAGGAGGCGAAGCCGGCGGGAGGATGGTCGTAGACGACCGTTCCGCTTCCAGCCACGACGTTGCCGATGAAATAGTGCTTCTGCCCGTACGTCTGAAGCCTCCTGGTCACCGCGTCGACAGCATCGGGCGCGACGATCAGCACCATCCCGATCCCCATGTTGAAGACGCGGAGCATCTCGTCGACCTCGATGCCCCCCTTCTCGAACATGTAGCGGAACACCGGGAGCACGTCCCACGATCCGAGACGAATCCGGACGTCGCAGTCGGAGGGGAGGACGCGCGGCACGTTGTCGGTGAGCCCGCCGCCGGTGATGTGCGCCATCCCGTGGATCATCTGCTCCTCGACGAGCGGCAGCAGCGGCTTGAGATACGAGATGTGAGGCGCGAGCAGAACTTCACCCACCTTGCCGCCGATCTCGGGAACGATCGTCTGGTAGTCGTGACCGCACTTCTCGATCAGCACCTTGCGGGCGAGCGAATAGCCGTTCGTGTGAAGCCCGACCGACGGGAGACCGATGACGACGTCTCCCTGCTTCACGTTCTTTCCCGTGATCAGGTGCTTCTCGTCGACGACGCCGACGATGAAGCCGGCGACGTCGTACTCGTCGTCGGAGTACATGCCCGGCATCTCGGCGGTCTCGCCGCCGATCAGCGCGAAGCCGTTCTCGCTGCAGCCGTTCGCCATACCGCGCACGACGTCGTTCATCACGCCGGGGTTGAGCTTGCCCGAAGCGAAGTAGTCGAGAAAAAAGAGCGGGCGCGCCCCCTGCACGAGGATGTCGTTGACGCAGTGGCAGACCAGGTCGTAGCCGACCGTGTCGTGGACCTTCATCGCCTTTGCGACCGCAAGCTTCGTTCCGACGCCGTCGGCCGACGACACGAGGATCGGAGCCGACATCTCGGGAAACGAGCCGCGGAAGAGGCCGCCGAACGACCCGATGTCCGACATCACGCCGGGCGTATAGGTCTTCTTGACGATCCTCCGGACCTCGCGAAGTGCCTCGTCCTGGGCGTCGATGTCGACTCCCGCATCGCGGTAGGAAAGCTTGTCGCTCATAGGGGCGGGAGTCTATCCGAGGGGCAATTCGGGATCAATCAGAGGGGGAGAAAACCATGAAGTTAGAACGCAGAACGATGAATGTTGAACCCAGAAAGGAGTCTGTGCACTCGACCATTTCTGGGTTCAACATTCATCGTTCTGCGTTCTAACTTCGATGTGTTCAGTCGTTTGCAGCATCACGTGCGGTACAACGCCGCCCCCCAGTGCAGCCCCGACCCGAGCGCGGTGAAGGCGATCAGCTTTCCCGGCCCGGCGAGGCCGTTCTGGCGGCATTCGTGGAAGAGCAGAGGCAGCGTCGCCGCGGTCGTGTTGCCGTAGCGCTCGATGTTGTGCGGAACCTTTTCCGCAGGGAGCCCGAGTTGCTTCTGGACCCCTTCGATGATCCTGAGGTTCGCCTGGTGGATCAGTACGAGATCGAGATCCTCGACCGCGATCCCCTCGTCGGCGCAGACCTCGCGCACCGCCTGCGGCATGAGCGTCACCGCCGTCTTGAAGACCTCGCGGCCGTTCATCACCGGGATCGTCTCGCCCGCATCGATCTGTTCCTTCGTCACGAACGGACGCCGCTTGAAGCTCGCGCCGTGCATCGTGAGCGCCTCCGCGCCGCCGCCATCGGTGTAGAGCCGCGTTCGGAGCAGCCCCGCGCTGCCCTCCTCCCGACTCTCGACGACGACCGCTCCCCCAGCGTCGCCGAACAGCACCGTGCGGTCGCGCCACTTCGTGTTCCAGTCCTTCTCGGCATCACTCGGCTCACGGTCGCTGAGACCGATCACCAGATCCCAGCCGTGATCCCACGGCATGAACGCGCTGTGAAGCTCGGCGCCCACGAGCAGCACGCGCTTGAATTTTCCGCTCCGGAGCAGCGAGTCCGCCAGGTCGAGCCCGTAAAGAAAGCCGCTGCACTGCTGACGGATGTCGAACGTCGGCACGGTGCGCAGGCCGATCCGCTTCTGCAGCAGCGGCCCGTTGCCGGGGAGAACATGGTCGGGAGTCATCGTCGCGAAGACGACGACGTCGATGTCCGCGGACATCAGCCCGGCGTCGCGGATGGCCGCCTCGGCGGCCATCGACCCGAGCTCGGCCGACCCCTGCCCGGGCGCGCCGTAGTAGCGCTGCTCGATGCCGCTCCGCGTGCGGATCCACTCATCCGAGGTATCCATGATCCGCGAGAGCTGTTCGTTCGTGACGACGTGCGGCGGGAGAGCGATGCCGGTGCCTGTGATTACGCTGCGCATGGTCTGCTCACTTTACGCCCGAGACGAATTGAGAATTAGGAATTGAGAATCGAGAGATCGCCCGGATCGGCCGCCATCAATTTCCGCTGCCCGCATCAAGGCCGAGCAGATCGTCCGGCGTGAACTCGTACTTCGCGCCGCAGAAGTGGCAGACCGCCTCGGTGTCATTGCCTTCGCGGATCATCTCTCCGAGCTCCTGCGCAGGGAAGTAACGGTACATCTGAAGTGCCCTCTCGCGCGAGCAGGTGCAGTGGTACTCGATCGGAATGTCGAACGAAGGATCGAGCCGTTTGTAGCCGACCGGGCCGAGCACGCGCGCGACCGCGTCGTGAATCGGCAGCTCCGCGAGAAGTGTCGAGAGCGGCGGCGCTTCGAGGATCGCCTTCTCCATCGCCTCGATCTCCTTCACCGTCGTGTGCGGGAACGACTGGATCACGATTCCGCCGCACGCGGCGACCCCGGTAGGCCGGTTGAGCACCCCGAGCATCAGAGCCGTCGGGATCTGCTCGCTCGTCGCGAGATAGTGCGCGACGTCTTTCGCGACCTCGCCCGAGACGAGCCTCACCTGCGAAGTGTATGGCTTCATGAGCGGCGGCGACTTGCGCACGACGGTCAGGTTTCCTCCCGCGCCGATCGCGAGCCCAACGTCGCAGTCGGTGTCCTCGTACTGCGGGTTGCCGACACAGCCGCGGATCCGTCCGTCGATCGTCGCCTCAGCGATCACCGGCCCGAGCGGTCCGCCTCCTTCGAGGCGCAGCGACACGTGCTGCTCGGGAACCTGCTTGTCGAGCAGTCGCGCCAGAAGAACCGCGCTCGTGAGCGCGCGGCCGAGCGCCGCTGCCGCGACGGGCGACAGATCGCACCGGCGGCGCGCGAGCTCGAGCGAGCCCGACGTCTCGGCGGCGATGACGCGAAAATCGCCTCCGCCCGCCATGCCGAGCACCAGCCGGTCACCGCCGTTGTCGGGGTTGAGCATTGTGCCGATGGGGAGATTTTACTCCCGGGGACGATTCGCGTCGAAGGCGAGGCCCGGCTAGCTTCAAACCCTGAAGTTAGAAGTTAGAACGCTGGACGTTGAATCCAGAAATGGAGACCTTTCTGGATTCAACGTTCAGCGTTCTAACTTCTAACTTCAGGGTTCCTCCCCATGATCTCGACGTTTCCTCCCTCCCCCGCCCCCACCGTCCCTGCGATAGAATTCCCCCCGGCGAGCGCTTGCTCCCGCGATGCACGTGGACATCGCACTCATTGATCGCATTCACATCAACCAAGGAGGACCTCCATGAGTGTCAAGGTAGGCCGGACCTCCGTCGCGTCGAAGACTTCGACGCTCAAAGTCGGCGATATGGCGCCTGACTTCGAGCTCGCGGGTCATCGTGGCGGCGAGAAGGTCAAACTCAGCGACCACCGCGGAAAGAAGAACGTGGTGCTCGCGTTCTATCCGCTCGACTGGACCCCCGTCTGAACGGTTCAAATGCCCTCGTACGAGGCGGAACACGCCGACTTCGAGCGGTATGATGCCGAGGTCTTCGGCATTTCGGTCGACAGCATCCCCAGTCACGTCGCATTCGCGAAATCTCTCGGTGGCATCAACTCGTATCCTCTGCTCGCGGACTTTCATCCGAAGGGCCACGTAGCGAAGCTCTACGGCGTCTGGATGGACGACAAGGGGATCAACGAGCGCGCCATCTTCATCATCGACAAGCAGGGCAAGGTCGCCTACATCGACGTCCACGACATCGGTGAGCAGCCTGAAAACGCGCAGATCATCGAAACGCTGCGCGAGCTCGCCTGACAATCCCGTTCCGGCGCTCCACTCGCCGGACGTCATGAGCAGCGACGGGGCGGGCCTGGGAAAGGCAGTTAAGAGTGAAGAGTTAAGAGAGAAGAGTTAAGAGTTAAGAGTCAGGGACAGATCAAGCCGGCTGTGAACTCTTAACTCTTCTCTCTTAACTCTTCACTCTTAACTGCCTTTCCCCGGGCCTGCCCCGCAATTCACCTCCGAAAGCGAACGACATGCTGACCATCTCCCGCCGCTGTATCCCGTTTACCCCGTACGACAAGGACCTCGCCTCGGCCACCGTCACGCTCGTCTGCGCGACCGGCGTCTACGCCCCCGGGCAGAAGGCGTTTTCGACCGAGGACCCGGGCGACATCGACTACCGCGTCATCGCGGCCGACGCGAACGTCGCCGAGCTGAAGATCGCGCACCATCACTACGACCACACCGAAGCGGACGGCGACCCTAACATCGTCTTCCCGCTCGACACTCTGCGGGATCTCGCGGCGAAGGGCGTCATCCACGCCGTCAACGACAAGCACTACTCGTACGGATTCACCACGCGCCTCAAGGAGCTCTACGAGCAGACCTTCCCGGAGATCGCCGACAACGTCGAGAAGTCGAAGACGAAGCTCGTGATCCTGATGGCGGGCTGTCCCGAGACGTGCCACCGGTCGATCTCGAACCTGGCGCGCGAGATCGAGTCGCGCGGCGTCCCGACGATCGTCATCAGCGCGAACCCCGCCGCGACCGAATCGACGCGCCCGCCTCGCGGCATGACGTGGGAAGGTTGCGCCGTCGGTCACATCGCCGGAGCAGCCGGCGACCGCGCACATCATGAGAAGGTCGTGATGACCGCGCTCCAGATGTTCCTGGAGAACACGCCGCCGGGGAAGGTTGTGTCGAAGTTCTGAGCGGGTCGTGGCGCCAGCGCGGCCGAGTGTGGCGCAGACACTCCTGTCTGCGCACGGCGCGGAGCGCCGCCGGCTTTCCGCTCAAGTCGCCGGGTACGGTCGCCTTCGGCGACGCGCAGGCAGGAGTGCCTGCGCCACACACAGGCCCGCCCCTCGCCTCCTCGCCGCTCGCCTTTCGCCTTGTCAGTGCGCGACAATCCCTCATCATGAAACGCACACGCCGTGATTTCGCGAAACTCGCCGCGACCGCGCTCGCGGCGGCACCGCTCATCGCCTCTGACGCTGTCGCGCAGACGACCCCCGCGGCCGCCGCGCCCGCTCCTCCTCCCGAGAGCTCCGACGCGCTGCGCTACTCCGAGGCGCAGACGTCGATCCTTCGTGCCCGCTACGGGAAGCATCTGACGCCCGATGACGCGCGGACGATCGAGAAGGACCTCGACGACACTGCCGGTTACATGAAGTTGATGCATTCGATCGAGCTGACGAATGCCGACGAGCCCGACACGATCTTCTTCACCGAGGGAGGCCCGCGATGAGCGTGAATCCGTACGCCACGATCGGCGAGCTCGGCGCGCTCCTCCGGAACAAGCAGGTTTCTTCGCTCGAGCTGACCCGTTTCTATCTCGACCGTCTCGAGAAGCACGGCACGGCGCTTGGCGCCGTCGTGACGATCACGCGCGAGCGCGCGGAAACCGAGGCCAAACGCGCCGACGCGGAGATCGCGAAAGGGAAGTGGCGCGGGCCGCTGCACGGCATCCCATACGGCGTGAAGGACCTTCTCGCGACGAAGGGAATCCCGACGACCTGGGGCGCGGAGCCGTACCGGGGCCAGGTCTTCGATTTCGATGCAGAGGTCGTGCGCAGGCTCGGCGAAGCGGGAGCGGTGCTCTGTGCCAAACTCGCGATGGTCGAGCTCGCGGGCGGCTTCGGGTACGACACCGCCGACGCTTCGTTCACGGGGCCGGGGCGCACTCCCTGGAACACCGGTCACTGGTCGGGCGGCTCGTCGAGCGGGCCCGGCGCCTCGGTGAGTGCCGCGCTCTTACCCTTCGCGATCGGAAGCGAGACCTCCGGGTCGATCATCACCCCGTGCGCCTTCAGCGGCGTCACCGGCTTCCGGCCGACCTACGGCGTCGTCAGCCGCCACGGCGCGATGGCGCTCTCCTGGACGCTCGACAAGCTGGGGCCGATCGCGCGCTCGGCCGCCGACTGCGCGCTCGTCATGGGCGCGATCGCCGGCCGCGACCCGAAGGACGAGAGCTCGCTCCGCGCGAAGATCGCATGGGGAGCGAAACAGCCGAAGCCGAAATTGAAGATCGGCATCGTCAATGCCTCGTACGAGGGAGTGCAGGCGGAGGTGCGGGCGAATTTCGAGGCGTCGATGAAGGCGCTCGAGGGGCTCGGTCACGAGCTCGTCGAGATCGAGCTCCCCGAGCTTCCCTACGGCCAGGTCGTCTCGACGATCGTCGACGCCGAGGGGGCGAGCGCCTTCGAGGACCTGCTCGTCTCGGGGAAGGCCAAGGAGCTTCGCTGCGCTGCTGACCACATCGGAGGGTACGAGGGAGCGGCGACGCTCGCGGTCGACTATCTCCGCGCGATGCGCGTCCGTAGGAAGATCCGCGTCGCGCTGTCGGAGCTGTTGACGACGAAGGTCGCGATGATCGCCGCGCCGTCGCGCGCGACGGTCGCCCCTCCCGTCGACGTGAAATTTCGCGATGCCTACCCTGGCGTGAAGAGCGGCCCCTCGATCATCGGCGGAACGAACGTCGCCGGCTTCCCGGCGATCGCGCTCCCCAACGGCTCCGGCCTGAAGGGGCTACCAACCTCGATCCAGATCGTCGGCCCGGCGCTCGCCGACCGCAGCGTGATCGCGTTAGGCGAGCAGCTGCAGGGTGCGACGGATTTTCACAGGCGCGTGCCGCCGAGGTTCGAGTAAGGGACAGACCATGCGAACCACGGCGCTCGGCACCACAGGCATCACGATCCCCATTCACGGCTTCGGCGCGATGCCGCTCTCGATTCAGGGACGCCCCGACGAGGCAACCGCGAAGGGCGTTCTCCACGCGGCGATCGACGCGGGGATGACGCTCGTCGACACGGCGAACGTTTATTGCATCGACGACGACGACATCGGCCACAACGAGAGGCTCATCGCGTCGGTTCTCGCCGAACGCGACGACCGCGACCGGATCGTCGTCGCAACCAAGGGAGGTCTGAGGCGCCCGCGCGGCGCCTGGCTCTGCGATGGCGCGCCGAAGAAGCTCCGGCTCGCCTGCGAAGCGAGCCTTCGCGCGCTCGAGGTCGAGCGGATCACGCTCTACCAGTTCCACGCACCCGATCCCGACGTCGCGTTCGAGACGAGCGTCGAGGAGCTGGCGCGCCTGCGCGACGAGGCGAAGATCGCACACGTCGGGCTCAGCAACGTTTCGGTCGCGCAGCTTCGTTCGGCGCAGACGATCGTCCCCGTCGTCTCGGTGCAGAACCGCTTCAGCCCCTGGTTCCGCGAAGCAGAGGAGAACGGTGTGATCGCCGAGTGCGAGCGTGCGAGGCTCACCTTCCTCGCCTACAGCCCGCTCGGAGGCAAGCGACTCTCGGCGCGGATCGGCTCGATTCCGTCGCTCGTCGCGATCGGGCATGAGCACGGCGTGACGCCGGAAGCGGTGACGCTCGCCTGGGGGCGCGCGAAGGGATCGTGCGTCGTCCCCATCCCCGGCGCGAGCCGCGTCGACCACGCGCTCGACAGCGCGCGCGCGATGCTCGTCGAGCTCACCCCGGAGCAGGTCGCAAGGATCGACGCGGAGAGGTTTGCGACGTAGGCGGGAGGCGAAAGGCGAGAGGCGATAAGCAGGCAAGAGCAGTGACGTGATGTGCGAAAGCACAGCTTTCGCTCTTCCTTGCCGAAGCGAAGCTTCGGCGTCGTGACGTGCGTAAATCAGAGCGGAAGCTGAGGCTTCCGCCGAGGAAGAGCGAAAGCTTCGCTTTCGCTCTCCACATCACCCCGCTGCTCCCGCCTGCATTGGCCTTTGGCCTTTGGCCTGCTCATCGCCTCTCGCCTCATCGCCTTTCGCCTTGTATGTAAAAATGATCCCCATGTCCTCCCTTACCATCCCGGCCCGCGTGATCACCTGCAGCGACTCGGCCGTCCGCGGCGAGCGCGTCGATGCGTCGGGGCCGGCGGTCCGCGAGCTGCTCGAGCGGAACGGGTTCGCGGTCGACCGCGTCGAGGTCGTTCCCGATTCGGTCCAGGAGATTTCGGATGCGATCGCTTCGGCGATCGACCTCGGCCGCTGCCGCCTCGTCGTGACGACGGGAGGGACCGGGATCGCGCCGCGCGACGTGACACCTGAAGCGACGATGCGCGTCGCCGACCGCCGGATCGACGGCTTCGGCGAGCTGATGCGGCTCCGCTCGCTCGAGAAGACGCCGCTCGCCCCTCTCTCCCGCGCCCAGGCAGCCACGCGCGGCGATGCGCTCATCCTCAACGTTCCCGGCAGCCCGAAGGGAGCGATCGAGAACCTCGAGGCCGTCCTTCACCTGCTTCCCCACACGCTCCAGCTCCTTGCCGGCGGGCGGGTGGACGATCACCCCGGAGCATCGAAATGACCACGAAGCGAGTCGTCACGGGCTTCGAGGCCCTGCTCGAAGACCCGACCCCCGTCGCCGGCAGGAAGGTCGGCCTCGTCACCAATCACGCGGCGGTCACCCGCGACCTCCGCCACGCCGTTCCGCTCTTCGCCAGCGACCGGCGCTGGACGCTCGTCCGGCTCTTCGGGCCGGAGCATGGAGTCTGGGGCGAGGCGCAGGACATGGCGAGCGTCGAGAACGCCACCGATCCGTCGACCGGCCTCGACGTCCGCTCCCTCTACGGCCGAACGTTCGAGGAGCTCTCGCCGCGCGAGGGCGACCTCGACGGGCTCGACACGCTCGTCGTCGACCTGCAGGACGTCGGCTCGCGCTACTACACGTTCATCTACACGATGGCGCTCTGCATGCGCGTCGCTGCGAGGGCGGGCGTTCGCGTGGTCGTGCTCGACCGCCCCAATCCGATCGGCGGGCTCGCCGTCGAAGGGAACCTGCTCGACCTCGACTTCGCGAGCTTCGTCGGGATGTACCCGCTCCCGGTCCGCCACGGGATGACGGCAGGAGAGCTCGCCTGCTTCTTCGCGGAGTACGACAGGCTCGAGCTCGACCTCCATGTCGTCCCGATGCGGGGCTGGACCCGCTCGATGTGGTGGGACCACACCGGCCTCCCCTGGGTGCTTCCGTCGCCTAACATGCCGACTCCCGACACGGCGACGGTCTACCCGGGAATGTGCCTCGTGGAGGGGACGAACCTCTCCGAGGGGCGCGGCACGACGCGGCCGTTCGAGATCTGGGGCGCGCCCTGGCTCGACGCGTTCGCCCTCGCCACCGACCTCAACGCGCTCGAGCTCCCCGGCGTCGCGTTCCGCCCCCACTACTTCAAGCCGACGTTCCAGAAGCACGCCGGCAGCGTCTGCGGCGGCGTGCAGATCCACGTCACCGACCGCGACGTCTTCGAGCCGTACCGCACCGGGCTCTGGTGCATCAAGGTCGCGCGCGACCACGATCCCGACGCCTTCGCCTGGCGCCGCGAGGCGTACGAGTTCATCACCGACCATCCGGCCATCGATCTCCTGACCAGCGACCCCGCCTTCCGCGTCATCGTCGACGAGGAAGGCGACCTGGACGCCTGGATCCGCGAGGGACGTGAGGACGCGAAGGCGTTCGCGGCGAGGCGGAGGGAGTGGCTTTTATACGAGTAGGGAGTTGGCAGCTGGTAGTTTCTGGTTGTTAGACGACGGGCGTTCGCGGCTCGATCGATTGTCTTGAAGTTAGAAGTTAGAACGTTGAATGTTGAATCCAGAAATGGATTGTCTCGGGATTGCGCATTCATCGTTCGAACCGCTCACGTCAGCCTTTCTCGATGACTGCCGGCATGGAACGCTGGATTCAGAGACAAACCCTTTCTGGATTCAACATTCAACGTTCTAACTTCTAACTTCAGCCTCTTCTAACAACTAAAAACTAACAACTAACAACCTCCCTATGCCCATCCCCCCCATCCTCTACGAGGACGAGTTCCTCCTCTTCGTCGACAAGCCCGCGGGGCTCGTCGTGCAGCGGGGGTACGACCAGGACGAGCCGGTGCTGCTCGACATGGTGCGCGACTATCTCGCGGCGAAGGGTGAGGAGACGTTCCTCCTGCAGCGGCTCGATCGCGGGACGACCGGAGCGATCTTCTTCTCGAAGTCGTCGAAGATGAACGTCCGCCTCACGCGACAGTTCGAGACGAAGCGGATCAAAAAACTCTACGCAGCGTTCTGCATCGGATTGCTGGCCGAGCCTCAACTCGTCGACGCGCCGATCGCCCGGATCGGCGCGATCAACTTCGGCGTCCGCGACGAGGGGAAACGCTCGCTCACCCGCATCGTGCCGCTCGAGCCGGGGCTCGAGCGCTCGCTCGTCGAGGTCCATCTCCTCACCGGCCGCACCCACCAGATCCGCGTCCATCTCTCGGCAATCGGACATCCGCTCGTCGGAGACTGGCTCTACGGCGACCGCGACCGCGGCCGCCCCATGCTTCACGCGCGGCGCGTCGAGATGATCCACCCCGCCACCGGCCAGCCACTCATCGTCGAGTCGCCGCTGCCGGAAGACTTCGAGTCGATGAGACGTGCTGGGGACGGCTCGCTGGAGAGGGACCGAGAACCGAAATGAAGAATGTCGAATGAGGAATGCAGAATGAAGAAAGGGGCAAGCCAGCGGCGCTGCTCCGGTTCTTCATTCGACAATCTTGTACTCGAGCCTCGTGCTTCCACCGCAATCAGTGCCGGGAGCGCGAGTCCCCTTCTTCATTCTTCATTCCTCATTCGACATTCTTCATTGCGGTTTTCCCGCGGAAAAGCCGGGCGCGGGAGCGGGCGCGTTCACGGTCCCGTCGGCGACAGCGTTCGACCTCAGCCACGAGCAACGCGCACTCCCGTGAACGTGAACGCTCCCGCGCCCGCGCCCGGCCGTTCCGAACACGCCCCCGAACGCCCGACCCCACGAGACTCCCTTTTCTCACCTCAACATTCATCGTTCTGCGTTCTAACTTCGCCGTATCCCTCCCCCAACCCCTCCCCCCGAAACATTCCCGCCCCTCCCCGGGGTTATCATGGTCCGGGAGTACCCCATGAAAAAGGCACTGGCTTTCACGTTCGCCCTGCTTCTCGTTCCCGTCTTCGCCTTCGCGGGCGGATACGGCGACCTCGACAACGCCATGACCGCGATCGGCTCGGCGCTCGAGAAGGGTGACAGCGGTCCGCTCGTTGCCGGAATCGGCGACGGGGACAAGATCGAATTGCAGTTCCCCGGCCTCTCCGAGCGCTCAGGATTCTTCGGGCCCGACCAGGCGGCGCTCGTCCTCGCCGACGTGTTCCGCAAGGCCTCGCCCACCGGCTTCGAGCAGAACAGCGCGCGGAAGGTAAGCGCGGAGAAGCAGTACCACATCAAGGGAAGCTGGACGATCAGCCCGGGCGGATCGCCCGAAGAGCGCGACGTCTACGTCATCCTGCAGGAGAAGGACGGGCGCTGGTCGATCATCTCGATCCGCTCGGCGGGGCGCTAGCGCCTCCCGCAATAACGCCGTTTGAGAGCCCGCGGCCCGCAAGGGCGCCGCGCATCGCGAGTGAGGATGTGAGCGAGAGGGACAACGGGCGCACGCCCAGGGCTATCGCGTCGCTGGGCGCAGCGGTCGCGGCGTCCGCACTCGTGCTCGCGGCCCTCGCGTTTCCCGCCCGCGGCATCGGCTTCGCCGTCGCCTCGCTCGTCCTCGCAATCACCGCCTCGGCGCTCGCCGCGTCGTGGCCGCCGAGGCTCGCGGCGCTCGCCATCGTCACCGCGGCTGCGTCGCTCATCGTCACCGCGGCGATCGTCGGCCGGATCGACGGCTCGTTCGACACGATGTCGACCGCGCGGCTCACCGGGCGCGCCGAGCTCGTCGCGGCGAAAGTCGGCACGGTCGAGCAGTCGTTAGGCGCGGACGCCGACACGATCGCCGCCGGGATGCGCGGCATCGCCCCCGCCAACCGCCTCGCAATGTTCGATCTCCTCTCCCGGGTGATCACCCAGCCGCGCCGCGGCGCGCGCATCTCCGCCGGCGGCACCCCGGTCGCCTGGTGGGGAGACGAGCCGCGCCGCATCGGCGCGAAGTCGCCCTCGTTCTCCGTCACGAGCGTGCAGCTCTTCCAGCGCCGCGAGGTCACCGCGGGTGGCGCCGCGTACGAGGTGCTCGTCTTCCGCCGCCTCAAGAACGCCGGCACCGATCCCGCCACGACATTCCTCGGCGTGCCAAGCGAGTGGATCTCCGCGTCCGCGTTCAACGATGGCACCACGCCGCTCCCGCCCGGGTCGCGCCGCTTCAGGCTCGGCGAGACACGCGGGCTCTTCCTCGACCTGACCCCCGAGCTCCGGCCCGCGGTCCTCGAGCGGGTCCGCGCGCGCGGCCGGTCGATCGCCGCGCTGCTCGCCGCGCTCGCATTCGCCGCGGTGGCGCTCGTCCATTCGCGAGGGCTCGCAGGCGGACGCCTTCGCGACGCAGCCTTCGCGACCGCGGCGATCGCCGCGTCCCGCGTGGCGCTTCTCGGCGTTCACGGCCGCGGCGCCGACGATCCCGTGTTCGGCTTCGAAGCGTTCGGCTCGGGAATCGCCGGGCCGTTCACCGCGTCGCCGTTCGACCTGCTCGCAACGGCGTTCGCGCTCTTCGCGATCACCTTCGTCGTCGCCAGCCACCTGCGGCGCAACCGGATTCTCGCCGTCGCCGTGCTGCCGATCGTCGGCGCAATACCCGCGGCCTTCGCGTTCCGCCGCCTCGTCGCGAACATCACGGCGAACGCGCGCGTATCGCCGCTCCCCGACTCGATCGTCCCTTCGGGCCCGGCGCAATTGATGCTCTTCCTCTCGATGCTCCTCTTCGGCTGGACCCTGGTTCAGCTGACGAGAAACGGCTTCCGCGGCGTGAGGCTCGCCGCCGCGACCGCGATCCCGGCAGTTGCCGCGATCGCGGCGCTCGCGCTGGCCGGAACGGCCGACGCTCTCCCGCTCGCCTGCATCTTCGGCGCGCTCGCCATCGCCACGCTCGCGTCGGGCGCATACGTCCGCGGAAGCACGGGGCGCCTCGCCCGCGCGCTTCTCATCGCTCCCCTCGTCTACTGCCCGCTGGCGATCGACGAGGACGCGGGCGCGCGCCGCTTCGTGAGCGACTCGTACGCGCCGCTCGTGATCGGCGAGAGCGGGCAGACCCGCGCGCGCGTCCGCGACCTGCTCGACCGCGAGTTCGGCGTGATCGACCTCGCCACCGTGCTTCCGGCATCGATCGCCGAGACCGATCTCTCCGATCTCGCCGTCGCGCTCTGGCTCCGATCCGATCTTTCCCGCATCGCGATCCCTTCGGTGATCACGATCGGCACGAATGACGGCATACAACTGAGCCAGTTCGGTGTAGGCCTGCCGCAGCTGCCACAGCGCGAAGGGACGAGCGGGAACGAGACGCTCACGATCGGCAGCGCCGCGCACGAGCTTCTCACCTTCGATTTCCACCTCGACTCCCGCGGCGCGCGCTTCGCCGAGGGAAGCATCCACGTCCTCAACCCGACCGATCCCGCCGCCGCAACGGTCAGCGACGCCTACCGCGACCTCTACGTCGCGCCCGCGCTCGCGACCCGGTCCGTGCCGCGTCCCGTCGAGCTCTCGCGCGCCTTCCGGGCCTCCTCGCCTCCGGTGATCTTCCTCTCCTCGGGAGAAGTCTCAGGCACGCCGTCGTTCGAGCTTCCCTTCACGGCCGAGGCTCTCTTCCGGCGGATCGGCCCGTCGGACGAGCGCTGGATGACCTCGCGCGACGCGAGAAGCGACGTCTACGTCCGCCGTGTCGGCGAGAAGCTCTACGCATTCGCGATCGAGAAGCAGACGACCGACGCGCACCTGCGCCGCGCCGGCGCCGTCGCTGCCTGGTCGGTCACCTTCGCTCTTCTCCTCATCGGCGCCATGCAGCTGCGCGAGCAGGTGAGGAGCGGCTCGCTTCGGGAAGGGATCGGCTTCCAGACGCGCACCTCGCTCTGGGTCGCGGGGATCGTCGCGCTGCCGCTTCTCGCCTTCGTCATCTTCGTCCGCACCTACCTCGGCAGTTTCCTCGAGCGCCAGTACCTCGACCGCGGCCAGGCCGCGCTCAACACGGCGCAGCGCGTGATCGAGGACTACCTCGAGTCGGAGCAGGCGACGCCGGAGCAGCTGCTCGACGACTCGATCCTCGTGTGGTTAGGCCGCGTCGTCGGACACGACCTCCATCTCTTCCGCGACGACGAGGTGATCGCATCGAGCCGCCGCGACCTCTTCACCGCGATGGTCGAGTCGCCGCGGCTGCCGGGCGACGTCTACCGGCGCATCGCGCTCGAGGATGCCTCGGTCGTGCTGGCGAACCGGAGCGCCGGGAGCGTCCGCTTCGTCGAGATCTACAGCTCGATCCGCCTCCGCGGCGAAGGTCACTACACGCTCGCGCTGCCGTTCCTCGTCCAGGCGCGCGAGATCGAGCGGAAGGTCGACAACCTCGCGACGACGATCTACCTGCTGCTCATCTTCATCGCGCTCGGCGCCTTCGGTGTCGCGCGCCGCGCCGCTCTTTCGGTCACCCGCCCGGTCCACGCTCTCGTCGGCGGAGCCCGCGCCGTAGCGCACGGCAACTTCTCGCCCGTGATCGACGCCCCGTCCGATCCCGACCTGCGGCTTCTCGTCACGACGTTCCGCGACATGGCCGAGTCGATCAAGAAGCAGCAGGACGCCCTGCGCGTGCAGCGCGACCGGCTCGTCACGCTCATCGAGCGCCTCACCGCCGCGGTCGTCGTCATCGACCACGACCGGCGCGTCGTCGCCTCGAACGCCGCTGCCGCCGCGATCTTCGGCAACGATCGCGTCAGCGGCGACCGCGCGTTCCACACCGGATCCGAGGCGATCGACCTGCTTCTCGCGTCGCGGCTCGAGCACGAGATCGTCGAGCGCGAGGTCGATCTCGACATCGCCGGCGCGAAGCACGCCTTCCGCGTCACCGTCGTCGACCTACCCGACGCCGGCGAGCGCATGGTGGTCGCCGAGGACGTGACCGAGATTCTCGCGTCGAACAGGCTTCGCGCGTGGGCGGAGATGTCCAGGCAGGTCGCGCACGAGATCAAGAATCCGCTGACGCCGATCCAGCTCACCGCGGAGCATCTGCGCGCGCTCGCGATGCGCGGCGACGACCGGCTCGCCGACGCGGTCAAGAGCGGCGTCGACAACATCATCCGGCAGGTCAAGACGCTGCAGGAAACGGCGAAGGGCTTCAGCGACTATGCGTCGGTTCGCACCGCGGCGCCGCGCCTGATCGACGTCCGCGAGCTCGTCGCCGAGATCGCCACGGCCTACCGCGACGCAGGGGCGCGCGGCGTCACGCTCGACGCGCGCATCGACCCCGCGGTTCCCGCGACGGTCGTCGCCGACCGGCGCATGCTCAGCGGCGCCATCGTCAACCTCGTCGAGAACGCGCGTCACGCCTCACCCGACGGAGGCGTGGTCACCCTCCGCTGCGAGTCGCAGGGCGGCATGCTCGCCATCGAGGTCGCCGACGAAGGCCCGGGCGTCGACCCGGAGCTGTTGCCGAGGATCTTCGAGCCTTACTTCTCGACGAAATCGACCGGGACGGGGCTCGGGCTCGCGATCGCGAAGAAGTCGATCGAGGAGCAGCGCGGGACGATCCGCGCCGCGAACCGTGACCGCGGCTTCGCCGTGACGATCGAGCTCCCGCTGCGCGACGAGCCCGCTCCGGAAGAGCCGCAATGATTCGGGCGTTCCCCACGCACGTGAAGCCGAAGCTACCCGCCGCGATGATTCTCGTCGTGATGCTCGCCGCGCGCGTTGCGCAGGCTGCGCCCGATAGCGCGAGCCTCACGAAGACGATCAAGGCGCGGATGCTCGCGATGATCAACACGGAGCGGCAGGAGTTCGGTCTCGCCCCGGTGCGCGTCGACCCGCTCGCCTCCTCGGTCGCCGACGCGCTTTGCAGGCGACAAGTCTACGACCACACCGTCGGCCACTTCTCGACCGACGGCCTCGCCCCGTACCACCGCTACTCGTTCGCCGGCGGCTTCGACGGCATCACCGAGAACACCGCGGCCTGGTCGCGCGACGTCCCCTACACCGCCGACGAGATCGAGCGCCTCGTCGAGGAATCGGTCGAGACGATGCTTCACGAAGGTCCGCCCGACGACGGGCATCGCCGCGCGATCCTCGACCCGCACGCGACGCACGTCGGCCTCGGTTTCGCCTGGCGCGACGGCGAAGTGCGCATCGCGCATGAGTTCGTCCGCCGCTACCTCCACTGGACGCTGCCGCCACCGCGCGAGCTGCGCGCCGGAGCGAGGGCGGTCTGTGCCGCGAAGCCGGCGAAGGGCTGGGAGATCGCCGCAATCAGCGTCCACTATGAGCCGGCGCCGGCGCCGCTGAGCCGCGCGGCGGCAAACCGCATCGAGAGCTACGAGCTGCCCGAGAAGCGAAGCGACTTCAAGCCGCGAAGCCTTCGCGACGACAGCCCGATCGTCCGGAGCGCGCGCGCCGCGGGAGGCGCGCCGGGCGACCTCGCCGTCGCCAACGACGGCTCCTTCACCTTCTCCATCCCCTTCGAGCACGGCCCCGGACTCTACACCGTCGTCGCATGGCTCCGGAAAGACGACACGGTGGTGACGGCGTCGAATGTGGTTGTTAGTGTAGTGGAAGGCGAAAGGCGATAGGCGAGAGGCGATGAGCAGGCAGTTGTTAGTTGTTAGGCGGCCGCGACAGCGGCCGTTTCTAGTTAGACCCACGCGGAAACGTGGGGACCTGCGTTCCCGCGAATTGTCCGGCGCCGCGTCAGCGGCGCCACTCTGAATCCCCACCTTTCACGCACGGCAAACAGAAACGGCCACTGACGCGGCCGTGAAAAGGGATTTCCCACTGTTCCCCCGCCGTTACAGGCGGGGCTATTTAGAAATGGCCGCTTCCGCGGCCATAGTCACTGACAAACCAAAATCGTCGCTAATCGAGAATCGCTCGCCTCTCGCCTCTCGCCTCTCGCCCTCAAACGCCTCTTCCCGACAACACCGTCACCACCGCGCGCACGAGAATTGCGACGTCCATGGCGGGGGTCCAGGAGCAGAGGTATTGCAGGTCGTAGGTCAGCTTCACTGACGATGGCTGGTCGTACTCGGCGGAGATCTGCGCGAGCCCGGCGATGCCGGGGCGGACGAAGTGGCGGAGGCCGAAGTGGGGGAGCTCGCGCGTGATCGACTCGACGCGCTCGGGCATCTCGGGTCGCGGGCCGACGAGGCTCATCGTCCCGCTGACGACATTGATCATCTGCGGCAGCTCGTCGAGGCGATAGCGACGCAGCCAGCGTCCCACGCGCGTGACGCGCACGTCGCCGTCGGTCGCGAGCGCTCCGCTCGTGTTGTCGGCGAACATCGTGCGGAACTTCCACATGGAAAACGTCGTACCACCGAGTCCGGTGCGGCGTTGTCTCAGCAGCACGGGGCCGCGGCTGTCGATCGCGATCAGGGCCGCGATCACGAGCATCACCGGCGAGGCGACGAGGAGCGCGAAACCGCCGAAGGCGACGTCAGTGATCCGCTTGACCACGGCGCCGACTCCGTAGGCTCCCGGCATGCTCACCTGGATCAGAAGGTGCTCGCCGAGCGATCCGAACTCCGATTCGACGACCAGCGCGTCGGCCGTGAGCGGCCTGCACAGGAAGCCGCGCGGCCCGCGCCGCTCGATCAGCATCAACCTCCGCTCCGTGGCGTCGCCCTCGCCCAGGTCGATCACTTCCTCAGCCGCGGCGATCTCGTCGAGAGCCCGGCGATCGCCGATCGTCCCGAGATAGAGCGGGTGCTCGACCGGCTCGTCGAGCGAAACCACGCCCGCGAGCAGAACCACGTCGGGGAGGCGCGCAGGAAGCGCTGCAAGCGTCGTCGCTTCGCCGATCACGACCGTGCTCCGCCCCGACCGGCGCCAGAGCCGCGTCGACAGCACCCGCCACCCCGTCAGCCCCAGCGCCTCGAGAAACGGAACCAGGATGAACACGGTCCTCGGCCAGGTGATCTCGAACAGCGTCCCCGCGATCGCGACGATCGCCATCTGGAGCGGGAGCGCGACGAAGAGCGTCGGCCGATGTCGGTGCGAGGCTCGAAAGTCGTAGAACCCGCTGAGCGAGAGCGCGAGGACAGCGGCAATCGCGAAGATCGCGAGGTTTTCGACACTGAATGCGAACTTCCCGGGTGGAAGTATCGCCCTCGTCAACGGCAGATCGACGTTCATCCGCAGCAGCACGATCGCGACGACGGCGGCGCAGACGATCAGCGAGTCGCCCAGAAGGGTGACGACGATACGCGTCAGGTTGGAAAGCGATTGAGGTCGAAGCATCGAAAGAACGCCGTGCCGCCGGCGGCCCCCGTCGGGCGGGCGGGGCTCCCCGTCCTGCATCCCCGCACGCGGCGGGCATAATGTAGCAGAGTCGGCGCCCCCACGAATCACGGCACACCGCGGCGCGAGATGGGTATAATTCGCCGCGCAGCCGAGGCCCCAAGGATGTCCAGAGACCGCCGCAAGTCGATCCGCTATCCGACGGTGACGATCCCCGTCCAACTCGCCGAGTTGAACGGAGAGCTCATCGACCTCAGCCTGCACGGCGCCGCGGTCGTCCATCGCTCGCCGATCAAGACCGGCGTGCCGATCACGATGATCTTCCCCTCGTACGGCGGCATCTACGTCCCGTGTGAAGTGCTCCGCTCGATCGTCCAGGTGCGCCGAGGCGCGTCGGGCCACGAGTACATGTTCCGCTCCGCGATCACGTTCCTGCCGATGGAATCGACCGAAGAAGGGCCGCTGATCGAGTTCCTCAACCTTCAGATCCTGAGGCTCGAAGAGATGCGCGAGAAGGCGCGGCTCTCCGGCGAAGAGCCCGAGATCGACGAGGACGAGTAGGACGCGGATTTCGGGATTTCGGATTTCGGATTTGTAAGGTAGGCCCTGCCTATGTGGCGCAGGCACTCCTGCCTGCGCGTCGCCCCGCTCCGCGGAGCGACACTCCCCGACACCACCTCGTCGTACCCGCACGATTCATGCGGCGCGTTGCACCGCGCGCAGACAGGAGTGTCTGCGCCACACAACCCCACGACTCGCCCGCCCGCCTCTCGCCTGCCCCTGCCTGCTCTGGCCTTTGGCCTCTGGCCTGCTTATCGCCTCTCGCCTGCTCTGACCTGCATGAGCAGCCTGACTCCCAGCCTCCCCGCCGCGCTCCCTCCCGAGATCGACACCTCCACCGTCCCCCGTGACCCGACGATGAGGAAAAGCTCGGCCGATCCCGCCATCTCCGCGTAGCTCGAGGCGCTTCGCGCGACCGTCACACCGCCGATCTCGAGCGTCAGCCCGGCGATTCCGCCTAACCGCGCCGGATCGAGATCGGTCGCGATGTTGCCGTAGCGGTCGATCGCCGTGACCGATCCGGTTGCGCCATCGGTACCGTACGACGGTGGCGTGTACGCGATCGGAACGATCGTGCTCCGCTCGACGCGCGCGCCGAGCGCGTCGAGCGGCGTCCCCGACGCGAGCGCCGCCGCCGCCGGAGCCAGGCGATCGCGCCCGTGAAACGTGTTCACACCGCCCGGCAGAAAGAGTGCGCCGTTCGTGATCTCGTGAACCGCGGCGCCGTCACCGAGCGCGAGCGAGAGAAGCCCGTTGTCGGGAGCGAGCAACGTGACGTTGCCTTCGGCCGCTGCAATCAACCGCCGCGACGAGCCGACTCCCGGGTCGACGACCGCGACGACGATCACCCTCCGATCGCCCCGCAGCGAACTGATCGTGTCGCGAAGGAAGAACGCCCCCTCGACCACGTCGTACGGCGCGATCTCGTGAGAAAGGTCGACGATCTCCGCGTCGCACCGCGTCGCGATCACCCCCTTCACCTGCGCCACGTACGGGTCGCGGGTGCCGAAGTCGGTGAGGAGAGCGATCAGAGGACGCATGGGGAGTCCGAATTGAGAATTGAGAATTGAGAATTGAGAGATGGCGAGATGCCCGATCGGCGTCGAAGGAACGAGCTTGTCATCCCGACGATCGATCCCGCGAAGCGGGAGAGAGAGGAGGGATCTCGCAGGCTCGTACAGAAGAACTCTGCATCCCGCAGCCCAGGCGCCCGTTGCACATCAGTACCAGCCTGCGAGATCCCTCCTCGCTTCGCTCGTCGGGATGACAACTCCCCTGGGCTCTGCCATCCCGGAACGGCGAAACCTGTCACAGACATCTCTCCGGACACTTCATTCGGTAGAGAGTCGCAGCGCCAGCGATTCGGACCCCATGGATTCGATCCCCTCATCACCATTGCCCAATTGTCGGCCCTTGCCCGCCAGCTCACAACGCCCGTCTCTCAATTCTCAATTCTCAATTCTCAATTCGCCTAAAATCAAACCATGTTCCCCACCACGACCCGCGGCCGCCAGAAGCTGCTCGTCTTCGCCCGCTACCCGGAACAGGGCCGCGTCAAGACGCGCCTCGCCTCGGAGGTCGGCCACGAGAAGGCGTTCGAAGCCTACCGCGCGATGCTCGCCGACCTGCTCGACGCGATCGGCGAGTCGGACGACGAAACCGAGGTCGAGGTCATGTGGACCGCAAGCCCTGACGTCACCGGCGATCAGCTTCGCGCCTGCTTCGGTCACCGCCAGCTCGCCATGCAGGCGGGAGCGTCGCTGGGCGACCGGATGTCGATCGCCTTCGCCGAGCGGATCTTCTTCCACGAGGCGTCGAAGGTGATCGCCGTCGGCACCGACGAGCCGCTGCTCGACCGCGCTCTCGTCGACCACGCCCTCGGGCTCCTCGACTCGTGCGAGTGGGTGATCGGCCCCGCGACCGACGGCGGCTACTACCTGTTAGGCTGCCGCGCCGCGGCGTTCTTCCCGGAAGTCTTCCGGGAGGTGGACTGGGGCAGCGCGCACGTCTTCGCGCAGACCTCCGCGAAGATCCACGAGAGGCAGCAATCGCTCGCCACGCTCCCCGCGCGCTGCGACATCGATTTCGCCGACGATCTCCGGCGCCACGGCGCTCACGCCGCGCCCGGAAGGCTCAAGGGGCTCCTCGAGCAGTGGGGGTGGATAGGATGAAGATTCTGACGTCGGAACAGATGGGAAGCATCGACCGCCGCGCCTCGCAGCAGTACGGTATCCCGTCGGTCGTGCTCATGGAGAACGCGGCGCTCGCCCTCGCAGAAGCGGTCGTCACACACTTCCCCGAAGCTTGCAACGTCGCGATCTTCTGCGGCCCGGGACAGAACGGCGGCGACGGCTTTGCCCTCGCTCGCCACCTCGAGAACCGGCGGATCACGCCACTCGTCTTCGTCGTCGGCGGCCGCGCGGCCTACAAGGGCGACGCCGCGACGAACCTCGACATCTGCGAGCGGATCGGGCTTCCGATGTGGGACGTCGACGATGCCGAAGGGCTCGACCGCGCCCTCGCCCGCGCCTCGGAGGCCGACCTCGTCGTCGACGCGATCTTCGGCACCGGCCTCAACCGTCCGCCTGAGGAACTCTTCGCCGACGCGATCCGCGGGTTGATGGCGATCAGACTCCCGATCCTCGCGGTCGACATCCCGAGCGGCCTGTCCGGATCGTCGAATCGCACCGGCGAGCCATGCGTCCGCGCCGACATCACCGTCACCTTCGCGCAGCCGAAGATTCCGCACGTCTTCGATCCCGCCGCGTCGTACTGCGGCGAAATCATCGTCGCCGACATCACGATCCCCGAGGCCGCGGTCGATGCCGAAGGGGTGACACTGTCGCTGACGACGCCTGAGGAGGTGCGCATCCTCCTGCCCGCGCGCAGCGCCGACACGCACAAGGGAACCTACGGGCACTGCGTCATCGTCGCCGGCTCCGCGGGAAAGAGCGGCGCCGCGATCCTCGCCGCCCGCGGCGCGATCCGCGGAGGCTCCGGCCTCGTCACGGTCGTCACCGATCGCGACACCGCCGCGATCGTCGACGCGCACACCCTCGAGTCGATGACCTTTCACGCGACCCTCGACTCGAAGTCGCTCGCGTCCATCGCCGACTTCGTCGCGACGAAAGACGCCGCGATCGTCGGCCCGGGTCTGCCCGACGATGAGAGCTCGTACGCCGCGATTCGCGAGCTCGTCGCGAAGATCGCGATTCCTGCCGTCCTCGACGCGACCGCGGTCAATGCCTTCGAGGGCCGCGCCGCGGAGATGAACCGCGACGGAAGGCCGCGCGTCATCACGCCGCACCCGGGCGAGCTCGCCCGCTTGTCAGGGAAGACGACAGCCGAGATCCAGAACGACCGCATCGCCGCGGTCCGCGCCGCCGCGCGCGCGACGAACTGCGTCGTCGTGCTCAAGGGGCACCAGACGCTCGTTGCGAATCCCGACGGCATCGTCACGGTGAATCCGACCGGGAATCCGGGGATGGCGACAGGCGGGATGGGCGACGTCCTCGCCGGCGCGATCGGCGCGCTCCTCGCGCGTGGGCTCGACCCGTTCGAGGCGGCGCGCGCCGGCGCCTTCCTCCACGGTCTTGCCGGCGACCTCGCCTGCGAGGCGAAGTCCGACACCGGCCTGGCGGCGAACGACGTCGCCGAGGCGCTCCCGCTCGCGGTCGAAGAGCTGCGGAGGCGCGTGCCGTGATGCAAGAGTGGATCTGCGAGACGGAAGAGGCGACCGAGGCCGCGGGGCACGAGATCGCCGCGCTCCTTCCTCCCGACGCCGTCGTCCACCTCGTCGGCGACCTCGGCGCCGGCAAGACCTTCCTTGCTCGCGCGATCGCCGAGGCGCGCGGCGCCTCGCGCAACGAAGTAGCGTCGCCGACGTTCGCGATTCTCCACGAATACCCCGTTCCCGACGGGCCGCCGGTGATTCACATCGACGGCTACCGGCTTTCGGAATCGCAGCGCGAGTGGCTCGAGATCGGCATCGACGAGATCCTCGCCTCGCCGGGGCTCAAGCTCATCGAGTGGCCGAAAGCGAGCTTCTCCGACTACGAGACGGGACACTGGGACGTCCGGATCGAGATGCGCGACGACGGAGCTCGCCTGATCTCGCTCACGCGCGCGGAGTGAGGCGGCGGGACGCAATCCGCAGGACTTGTCGTTCCGAGAAGCGACCCCGCGCAGCGGGGCGCGACGAGGAACCTCGCAGGCTGGTACAGATGACATCTTCTCGCGATCCATCTCGCGCCCGTTGCGCGTCTGTACCAGCCTGCGAGGTCCTTCACTCCGCTCCGCTTCGTTCAGGACGACAACTCGCACGAGCGGCGCATCAAAAACCACCTCTTGTGATCGGCTGAGCTTCGTCGGGACGACACCCTATCTCGCTCGCGCGCGCGGGGTGAGGCGGCGGGACGCAATCCGCAGGACTTGTCGTTCCGAGAAGCGACCCCGCGCAGCGGGGCGCGACGAGGAACCTCGCAGGCTGGTACAGACGCGCAACAGGCGAGAGAACCACCGCGAGAAGAGCGCATCTGTACCAGCCTGCGTGGTCCCTCCTTCCTCTCCCGCTTCGCGGGATCGGTCGTCGGGACGACACCCTGCACGTGAGCCGCTCGACCTCGGCCGCCCCGCGCTGATACGCTTCGCCTCTCAAAACCCGCACAACCCCGATGGAGGTTTTCATGCGTACACCCCGGAACATGATGTCGGTTATGGCCATTGTCTTCGTCTGTGTCGTGGCGTTCGGCGCCCTGGCTCAGCAAACCCCCGCCCCGGCGACCGAACAGACGGTCACTTCCGCGGCTCAGCCGGTCACCCCCGCGCCGACGCCGGAGCAGAAGGAAGCGTCGCTGCTCAATGAGAAGAAGCTGAGCGACATCGCCGTCGACTTCAAGGCGATCGCGAGAATGGCCGAGTTCTGTGACGACCTCGCGCCCTGCGCGCCGGTGATTCGCAAAGTCGTCGAGCAGAATCTCGACACACTCCGCGAGCCTCGCACCGACGGGACCTACCGCTGGGCGAGCTTTGCACGGATCGAAGCGAATCACACCAGCCTGGAAAAGGAGATCCTGAAGGTCAGCACCGAGTCGACGCTCGACACGATCGAGCTCACCGCGAAGCACGTCTTTCGCGTGGTCGTCAGCGCGCCGAAGAAGCGCAACATCGTATCGTCGAACAACAAGATCTTCGTGAAGGGGGTCGTCGCCGAGATGACGGGAGGCGACGGGAAGGTGCGCACCAGCGAAATCCCGGTCGGCGTCTGGATCGCGCCCGGCGACTCGCACAGCGTTCCTCTCGACGAGATCGCAGCCTCCGCGCGCGTCAAGGTGAGTATCGGCGTCGAGTCGGGAACGAAGAAGGCTGTCGCCTCGGTCGCCCTCCTCGAAGCGAGCCTCGTCGATGACGCGCAGAATCCCTACTACCCGGCCGTCAAGCGACTCAACGTCATCAACACCATCGTCAAGGAAAAGACCGTCAGCCGCGGCCAGCTCAAGGCGGTCACCGAAGAAGCAGTGCTCGAGCTTCCCGGCGAGATGCAGCGAATGATGGAGCTCCGCGACGTCAACATCAAACGGATGAAGCAGGCGGCCGAGGCGGGGCAGCTGACCGGCATGGTCGCCGTCGGCGACGCGACTCCCGACGTCGTCCACGACCTCGCGAGCGCGGCGAAACTGCTTTCGGGAACCGTCGCCGAGCAGGAGGAGGGACGGAAGGCGCTGGAGTCGCTGATCCAGAAACTCTCCCCGCCGCCGCCCCCCGCAGCCCTGAGCGAAGCGGCGCCGAAGACGAACTAGAACGGAACGCTAAACGCGGAACCGAAATGCGACGCAGGGAACGCGAGGCGGTCGACACACTGCTTCGCCGCGTAGCGGCGACCGATCTTTGCCCCCGGTCGAAGACCGGGGGTTAGGCGCCTTTCTCGTTGCTCGCGCCGCGTAGCGGCGCCACATCCTGCTTCTCGTTCGGATTCCGCCGCCGCTACGCGGCGGGTTCGTATTTTCGTTCGCTCCCCCGGTGGCTCTCGCCCTTCGGGCTCGGCCACCGGGGGCTAAATTCGGTCGTCGCTACGCGACGAGGAGTCGCGCCATTCCCGCTCGGCGTACCGCGTTTCCCGTTCCGCCCTAGATCTCACCCCGCCACGCACTTCCGTGCGCACGGAACGCTTCGCGGATCGTCGCGAGCAGCTCGTCGTCGAGCGGACCCTTCGAGATCGCGTCGACCGCTTCGTTGAGCCGTCCCGACATCGTCGTTCCGAACACCGAGCAGGCGACTCCAGGCGCCCACGCGGCGAAGCGGAGCGCAACCTCGAACCAACGGTCGCCGAAGTCGAGCCCCATCGCCTTCATCCGGAGCCAGTAGGGCTCCGCGTAGTCGCCCTTCGGGCGCGCCGAGAATCGCCACGTGGCGTTTCCTGCCGGCCGCTTCGCGATGAGGCCCACGCCCTGATTCTCGGCGGCGGGCGCAACCCGGGTGAGCGCAGCCTGATCGAAGATGTTGATCGAGACCATGAGCGCGCCGAACCGGTTCGATTCGAGCGCGACGTCCGCCGGCTCGTTGTCGCCGGAGTACCCCGCGACGCCGACCTTTCCCGCCGCGACCGCCTCGGCGAGCGCCGCGGCAATGTCGTCGCGCTGCAGCGTCTCGACCGGGCACGAGTGAAGGAACGCGATATCGATCCGATCGGTGCGCAGCAGCGCAAGGGCGCGGTCGATCCCGCGCGTGATCGTCTCACCGGTCCAGTCAGGAACCCCTTCCACGCCGTACCCGAACTTCGTCGAGAGAACGTACTCGTGGCGCCTGTGGGCAAGATGACGGCCGATCCGCTCTTCCGCGACGCCGTAGCTCGGCGCCGCGTCGATGAGCGTCATGCCGAGGTCGAGCGCCTCGTTCAGGATTCGCCCGGCGATGGCGTCGTCGAGCGACGGATCGCCGATGCGCCCCGCACCGAGTCCGAGAATCGGAACGTCGAGACCGCAGGCTCCGAGCGGGCGCGGGAAGATCATGCCTCAGTGTGGACCCTGCGGCGCTGATCGCGCAACCCGTGGCGCCGATCTCCCGCCGTCCGCCGCGCCTAATCGCTTCTCTCCGCCCGATGCTCGCTCCGAACTCGCCTGCGCCCGTGCCAGCAAATGCCGGTTCGTTCATCGAATCGAAGGCGCAAGTCAGGCTCCGTTGAACAGCCGCTGCGCAATCACCCTGCACTGATTGGCGAGCAGCGGATCGTGCGTCGCGAGCGCGTATGCCTCCGCCCGACGCAGCCCTTCGCGAAGCGATGGGGTCGACAAGGAAAGCTTCACGGGCTTCACGGTCAGCTCCTCGAGACTGGTCAGCGCAGACCGGAGCTGCAGCGACTGGAGCTGATCGACCGTGTCGGGCCGGCTTCGATGGCTGTTCAGCGTGCTCACGGCGAAGACGACCTTCTCGAGATCTCTCCCCACGAGAACGCTGCGCAACTCCCGCTCGGCGACCACGGAGTGCCCGGCCCAGCCGAGACCGAAGCTGACCACGATGGCGAGAACCACGGAGACAAAAGACTGGCGACTCACGATTCACCTCGTATTCACGGGTCTGACGTTGATGCCGAACTCCGCCGGGCGTCCCTGCTGACACGGAACACCTCCTGACAGCACAAATCGCGGATATGGCTCGATCAGCCCGGAGTCGCTTCGAAGGATCAGCACTCCGGACTCTACGGGGTGGGGCATGTACATCGCCTGGACCACCCGATCGATGAGCTCGCGCAATGCCTTTCGTGAATTCTGATCGCCGGCGCGGATGGCTGGCGCAAGGCCATAGAGAGCCTTCTCCACGGAGGGTGGATTCGAGTCGATTCGCTCACCGAGCGTGCGAAGCACGTACCGAATCCCCAACTGCTCGATGGCAAGCTCGAGGAACGAACCCACACTGCTCGCATTCGCGTGGTCCAACCCCCAGTCCATCAAGCTGCGGAACCCATCTTTGTCCTCGACACATCGTTTTGCGCCATCGAGCGCCACGAGGTACCGCTCGGGATGGTCTGGAACGAGCATCGACTCGATGAACTCCCAGGCGACATCGCCCGGTGCAGACCGGATGGCCTGATGGAACCGAGTGCGGCTCCTGGCGTCACCCTTCCTGACCGCCGCAAACGCCTGCCTGATCCGTGTCAAGTCGTGGTCTTCGCGCATGGATGGATCGCTCTCCGGATCCCTAACGTCGGAAACAAGCCGCGCCGCGAAGCGGCGTCGGCTTGAGAGAATTGTTACGCCGTCATTCCCAACCGCCCGTCTTTCCCATTGCCTTCACGACAAAAGCGCTCGCCCGAGGATCTTCGTTGACGACTTCGATCTGCAGCGAGTAGACACCCTCCGGCCGTGGCGAGAACGCACTTCCGAAGCCCTCATCTGGTTTTACTCCCAGAGCTTCGAATCCAACGGAGCCATCTGGCAATGGAACATCTCGACCTTCACCTTGGCGGTAGACGAAGGCTTCAGCATGGTGAGGCGATCCTGACCATGTCCATTTGTCTAAGGGTCCGACCTCGTCGATGATCACGCGGGACTGTTCGTCGGTCAGCGTCAGGCGGACTACTGTACTGATGGGACGCGAGTCGTAAATCGACGTTCCTGTGGGCGACTTTCCGGTCACGTCGAATCCGAGAACGAAGTAAGCTTTCGGCAACCCAGCGAGTCGAAATGTGTTCACGCCTGGTTTAGTGAGATCAACCGGTCCGAGCATGAGGACGAATCGCTCGGAGGGCGACAACGGACTGTCCGCGAGTGCACCGTCTCCCGAGTACTTCATCTCATTGCATGCCCATGTGAATCCACAGAGCATGACGATGACTCCGACACGTATGACTCGAACGACGTTCTGCCTCATTGGACTCCGGTGGTGATTGACATCGATACGACTCAGCTTCGTTGTGAGGCGCCTAACGTTCGCGGTTCAGCTGTGCCAACGCGCACGCGCTGAAGAAACCAGACTTCAAAGCCTTGAGCTGCGCGTTGGCATCGGCTGCAACTGCCATGTTAGGCCGCCGTCTTTGCCAGCGATGTTTAAGGGGCAAGATGTACCTTTCGTTTCCGGGCTATCGGTGCCTACCTCAAACTGGAGCAGGCCAGAACCGAGATGAGATCGCCGCAGTTGCGGGGCCGATGGCGTGAGTAACCTTGCGGCTCAGTGAAACCTCCAAAGCCTGAAGCGCCTCCAGCGTTTCCCGCGCTAGCCAGCGAACTCGCTCCTCCTCGGACAAGTCGCGAACGCTTTGTTGAGTAACCTCGATGGTAGCCGACGTGTGCCTTTTTGAGGACGAGTATCGGCCGAGCTTTCGGCCTTTCGCAGCGTTGGGCATTCCGTGGTTATCGAACTGAAACTGAACGTAGATTGTCTGAAGTTCAGGGGTTCCCGACATCCCTTCCAAGGCACGCTCGAGCTCGTCGTGAAATTGATCGAATGCGTCCTCGAACGAGGCCGCCAGGTCAGGATGGCGCACGTAGTTTACGATCGTATTTACGATGACGGGTTGCATTCGTGGCTCCCGGCGGCCTAACGCCCGCGCTAAGCCGCTTCAACGCGCCCTCGCTGCCCGATCAGCTTACAACACATGGTGTGGCGCGTTGAAGTCGGCTTGATCGTACTCTTAGCTCAATTTTAGTCGTGAGTGGGAAGATGTAGAGGGCTCCTCGTCCTCGCTGTATAGAGCAGCGCCGACGTTAACTCGAAAGGAGCCCGTCCAAACGAGAAAGGAGCCCGTCGTGAAGAGTACAACCCGTCCGCTGGTCGATGCCACCCTGTC
>JBAZBK010000005.1:0-177297 GCA_041671505.1 Thermoanaerobaculia bacterium
CTTCCAAGAAACTGCCCGACTTGTGACGCCCGAGGGAGTTGTCGTCCCGACGACTGACCCCGCGAAGCGGGGGAAGGAGGAGGGACCTCGCAGGCTGGTACTCACATGCCATGAGCCAGAGAGTTTGTGACGAACCTCAACCGTACCAGCCTGCGAGATCCCTCCTCCCTCGCTCCGCTCGGTCGTCGGGATGACAATCCGTGCGCTCGTGGACGATGGCGCGAGCCTCGCGGCGGATTGCAGTTTCTTTCCGCAGGCGCTGCGCCGGCGCAGTGGCCGCTCGGAATGACAGCCGCTCGCGTCGCGTAAAGTCGTTAACTTCAGTCCATAAGGTGTGACCCTCATCCCTCATTCGCTCTTCCCGCAGTGGACAGGTTGATTACCTGCCCTCGCCGGGACCCTGTTCCGGAGCCGGGAAGAAGAGGAGCTCGCGCACTTCGCCTACCGCATCGCAGGTGATGGCACCCTTGCGGGCCCACGCGAGCGCCTCGTCCATGTTGGCAGCTTCGAGTATCCAGAAGCCGCCGATGTGCTCCTTGGTCTCGGTGTACGGCCCGTCGGTGACGAGCACGTTGCCATCAGGCTGCTTCCGCAGCGTCTTGGCGGCGCTGGCCGGGGAGATTCCGCACGCGAACTTTCTCACGCCGGCCGCGATCATTTCGCGGTTGAGCGCGTGGATCTCCTCGATCATCGTTTCGGTGACGGAGGAGGGGTCGAAGTTGTCGGGAAGGTAGTTGGCAACCAGGTACTGAGGCATGACGTGTTCTCCTTGTTTACTGTGGTTCGTTCCCGATGAGCCGTTTCCTCTTCACGCGAGGAGCCGCGTCTCATCGTGCTTTCGTCCTGTAGTCGTCGGGGAGACGGAAAATCGACAGCTGCTCCAACATTTATTTCAGCTGGCGAATCCGCGCCTGCAGGAATTGCCGCTCCGGTTCCTGCTGGGTCAGCGCCAGCGCCTTCTCATACGAACCCAGGGCCTCAGCCGTCCTGCCCAGCCGGCGGTACATTTCGGCTCGGGCGGAATGCGCCAGGTAGTACTCCGCCATTTCGCGATGTTCCAGCACCGCGTCGATCTGCGTCAGACCCGCCTCCGGGCCATCGCATTCGGCAATCGCCACGGCGCGGTTGAGATGGACGACCGGCGAAGGCTGGATTTCTACCAGCTGGTCGTAAAGCGCGACAATCCGCCGCCAGTCGGTGGCAGCAGCCGAGTCCGCTCTCGCATGAACGGCCGCAATCGCGGCCTGCAGTGTGTAAGGGCCGAAGCGGCGCGACCGCAGGGCGTTCTCCGCCAATGTCACTCCCTCCGCGATCTGCGAACGGTTCCAGAGAGTGCGGTCTTGATTCTCCAGCAGGATCAGCTCCCCGGCCGGAGACGTTCTCGCGGCGCGACGCGATTCCTGCAGCAACATGAGGGATAGCAAACCGATGACTTCCGAGTCCGGGCGGAGCTCGGTCAGCAACCGGCCGAGGCGAATCGCCTCGCCGGTCAGCTCGGCCCGCGTGATCTCCGCTCCCGCCGCGGCCGAGTAGCCTTCGTTGAAGACGAGGTAGACGACCTGAAGCACCGAGCCCAACCGCTCCGGCATTTCCTCCGGCGTCGGCACCTCGTACGGAATCGGTATCTCCCGGATCCTAGCCTTGGCGCGCACGATGCGCTGCGCGAGGGTACTCGGCGGGAGGAGGAAGGCCTTCGCGATCTCCTCGGTGGTCAGCCCGCACACTGCGCGCAAGGTCAGCGCAATGCGCGCCTCCGGCGCCAGAGCTGGATGACAGCAGGTGAAGATCAGGCGCAGCCGATCATCCTCGAGGCCGTCGAAGGCGTTGGGCTCTTCCGCCGGGCTCGATCGCGCCTCGACGACCCGCGCAAGCTCGTCTCGAGACGCATCCGTCCGCGCCCGTCGACGCAGAGTATCGACGGCTTTGAATCGGGCCGTCGAAATCAACCAGGGTCGCGGGCTGTCGGGGACTCCACTCTGCGGCCAAGCGCTCAGCGCAGCCGCAAAGGCGTCATGCATCGCCTCCTCGGCGAGATCGAACTCACCGAGCAGGCGGATCAGCGTTGCCAGGATGCGTCCCGACTCCACTCGATAGAGGGAGTCGAGCAGTTCGCGTATCGTCTCGGTGGAACGCTCGGGCACGAGGTCGACGCTAGCAAACAAGCGAACGGGAGAGCAAGCAGCTGCCACGTGGCTGGCACTGAGTGGGCCGCGGGGGTCACGTCTCGAAACTGCACTCTGGTGGTGAATGAACACCAGATTCGAGGCGTGACGCCATGGCTCGAAGGATCGCCTGAATCATCGGTTCGAGTGCTGACCACGAACGCCGCGAGAACGCGGCGAAGGCTCGAAACGGGTCCCTCCACGACGTCCTGCGACGCCGTGGAGGGGGAGGCGTGATGCGTCTCGAGGATTCGCTCAACGACCACAGCGACAAGCGGGTCCGCAGCCACAGTCGTTACCACAGTCGCATCCAGTCCGTTCGGTGATCTCGTTCATGCTGTTTCTCCTTCGTTTCGAAGCGCGAGTCATTCGCGCCTTCACCCCTGTAGACGCACGAGGAGCGAGATCCTTACAGTCGATTTGGTCCGGCCGAAAGAAGAAGGAGTCCGGGGGTCCTCAACTCGCCAGAGCTAACGAATTCGGCCTCGTTGGTGTGAGCTGAGTTCGGGGTGGCCGGGCCAGTCTTCATGTTTCCGATCTGATCCCACCCGCGGATTCGACGCTGCGCCGAACCTCGTCGCGCGGTTGTCGCGCCGATGAAGCGGCGCAGGTTTGTTTCGCGATATTACGCACCCCCGCCTGAAGGCGGGGGCTACCGATGTTTCGCCGCCACGCGGCGAAGTGGGTCTACCGAGCCGGCTGCTCTTCGCGCCAATCCCATGGGGGAATGGGCGCGGGTTCGGACCAGACGCCGAGGAGTTGAGACTTCGCGGTGCGCTCGGCGGCTTCGTAGGCGCGTCGGTCGGCGGGCGATTGTTCGCCGGCGTAGCGGCGGTACCACCAGGCGTTCCCGCGACTCAACTGCGCGAGCCCCGCGTCGAAGCTGTTCGGGCAGTCTCTCCCGGGGCAGTCGGGGTCGGGGAGCATCACCTTCCCGACCATGCGGCCGTAGCGGTCCCTCGTCTGCCACTCGACGTCGGCGACGCGGCCTAACGTGATCTCCGCGAGCGATTCCTTCGCGCTCCGGCCGAACGGCTGGCCTCGCTCGGGGGCATCGATCGCGGCAAGCCGCACGCGCTGTTCGACGTGGTCGGCGTCGAGGATGGTGATCGTGTCGCCGTCCGCGATTCCGACCACGGTGCCGCGGAATGTGGAAAGCGACGGCTCAGGCGCCAGCGGGCGTCGAGGCGGCTCGTCGCAGGCAAGGCAGCTGACTGCGAGGAGTGCGGCGAGGAAGCGGGTGAGGAGTGGGGGCGGCATGGGCGAGGGGATTATGAAGGAAGGGGACACTAGCCGGGGGCCGGCGGTCGAACCGGCAGGATGTCGGCGCTTGACGCAGCGGCACGCGGGCGCTGCGTTCGCCGGGCTGTTGAGGCACAATCGGGGCTCGTGAACGAGAAGCGAGAGCAGGAGGTCCGGGAGAGCATCGAGCGGCTCTACCGGGAGGAATCGCGTCGGATCTTCGCGACGCTGGTCCGGCTCGTCGGCGACTTCGATCTCGCGGAGGAGGCGATGCACGAGGCGTTCGCGGCGGCGGTCGCGACGTGGCCGGTCGACGGCGTCCCGGAGAAGCCGTTCGCGTGGCTCGTGTCGACCGGTCGCTTCAAGGCGATCGACACGATCCGCCGGATGTCGCGCTTCGAGTCTGACCCGGAACGCCTCGCGCTCGCGACCGTGCCGGCAAAGGCCGAAGAGTCGATCGACGAGGAGCAGTTCCGCGACGATCAGCTCCGCCTCATCTTCACCTGCTGCCATCCGTCACTTCCCGCCGCCACTCGTGTCGCAATGACGCTGCGCGAAATGTGCGGCCTAACCACAGAGGAGGTTGCGCGCGCGTTTCTCACCTCGGCGGCCACCATTGCGCAGCGGATCGTGCGGGGGAAGGCGAAGCTTCGCGACGAGCGGATTCCGTACCAGGTGCCGTCGCGCGACGAGCTTCCGGAGCGGCTCGACTCGGTCCTCTCGGTGATCTACCTCGTCTTCAACGAGGGGTACTCGGCGCGCTCGGGCGACTCGGTCGTTAGGCACGACCTTTCCTCCGAAGCGATCCGCCTCGGGCGCGTGCTCCTCGCGCTGCTGCCCGACGCTGAGGTGTCCGGCCTCCTCGCTCTGATGTCGCTTCACGACGCGCGGCGGACGGCGCGCAGCGACGCGGCAGGCGATCTCGTGCTGCTCGAGGATCAGGACCGCTCGCTGTGGGATCGCGCGATGATCGACGAAGGGCGGCGGCTCGTCGACCGCGCATTCGCGTCGGGCGAAGTCGGCGCCTACACGATCCAGGCGGCGATCTCCGCAGTCCATGCGACGGCGCGCGACGTTCGCGACACCGACTGGGGCCGGATCGTCGCGCTCTACGACCTGCTGCTTCGCGCGGAGCCGTCGCCGGTCGCGGAGCTGAACCGCGCCGTCGCGATCGCGATGCGCGACACTCCCGAGGAGGGGCTGCGCCTGATCGACGAGATCCTCGGGCGCGGCGAGCTGATCTCCTACCACCTGGCGCACGCGGCGCGCGCCGACCTGCTGCGGCGGCTCGGGCGGAGCGCCGAGGCGAAGGCGGCGTACGCGCTGGCGCTCACGATGTCGACGCTGGAGCCGGAGCGGAGGTATCTCGAGAGGCGGCTCCGGGAGCTCGGCTGAGGATATTTCTCACGGGATGTCGAAATGTCGATCGGCCGTTCGACTACCAGGCAGAAGCAGAGAAAATTGTGAAAGGGAGACGAGCGATGAGATTCATTTGTCTGGGCTATGCCGACGAGTCGATCTTCAAGGAGATCCCCGAAGAGAAGTTCAGGGTGTTCATGGAGGAGTGTTTCGCGTACGACGACGAGCTGCGCCGCGGCGGTCATTTCGCCGGCGGTGAGGCGCTGCAGCCTGCGAGCTCCGCGGTCACCCTCCGCTTCCGCCAGGGGAAGGTCGACGTGACCGACGGCCCCTACGTCGAGACGAAGGAGTACCTCGGGGGGATTCTCATCCTCGAGGCGCGCGATCTGAACCACGCCATCGCGCTGATGTCGAAGCACCCGGGCGTCCGCTTCGGCCCGTTCGAGATCCGGCCCGCCGACGTGGAGATCAACGCTCTCGTGGCGGAGCGTGACGAGCGCATACGAAAGGAGCTCGACGGCGGGACGAGCCGGGGCTGAGCGGCTGACAGATCGAGAGACGAGGAGAACGCACGATGAGAGTCATGGTGATGGTGAAGGCGACGAAGGGCTCCGAGGCCGGAGAGATGCCGAGCGAGCAGTTGATGACGGACATGGGGAAGTTCAACGAAGAGCTGGTGAACGCGGGAATCATGCAGGCGGGCGAAGGGCTGCATCCGAGCAGCAGGGGAGTGCGCGTGCGATTCTCGGGGAAAGAGCGGCACGTCACGGACGGCCCGTTCGCCGAGACGAAGGAGCTCGTCGCCGGCTTTTGGCTCTGGAAGGTCGCCTCGATGGAGGAGGCGATCGAGTGGGTGAAGCGGTGCCCGAACCCCATGATGGAAGACTCGGACATCGAGATCCGTCCGCTCTTCGAGATGGAGGACTTCGGGGAGAGCATGACGGAGGAGCTGCGCGCGCAGGAGGATCGCCTGCGGGCACGTGTCGAAGGGAAGTGAGGGTGGGGCGCGGCGGCGGAGGTGGATGCCGGCGTCGCGCCCACGCGCATTCGTGAGACGATAACGGGCAGCGCCCCATGTCCTCCGAAACGCCCCTTTTCGCCGAGATCGCGATTCCGACGTCGGTCCGCGGCACGTTCACGTATCGCGTCCCGGAGGAGCTGCGCGGCGACGTCGTTCCGGGCGTGCGCGTCGAGGTCCCGTTCGGCGCGCGGCTGACGACGGGCTTCGTGCTGCGTCTCGCGGACAAACCTCCGGCAGACGTCGCGAAAATCAGGGAGGTGCGCGAGGTGCTCGACGACGAGCATCCGGCGCTGCTTCCGGAGATCGTCGAGCTTTGCGAGTGGGCGGCCGACTACTACCTGGCGCCGGTGGGCGAGGTGCTCCGCTCCGCGCTGCCGGCGAACATGGGTGCGCGCGGAAAGAGGCGGGTGACGCTCCTCGCCTCCGACGACGAGCTGCGCCGCCTGGTGGCCTCGTCGCGTCTGCAGAAGGGCGATCTCTCGGTCGTCGAGGCAATCCGCTCGGGCAACACCGAAGTCGCGCGGCTGGGTCGGGCGATGAAGAACGCGCGCGCGGCGCTCGGACGGCTGAAGGCTGCCGAGGCGATCCGGATCGATGACGAGCTGCGCGACAACGTCGGCGTGCGCCACGACCGCTTCGTGGTGCTGCAGACGCACGACGCCGCGCTGAACGCGAAGCAGGCGGAGATCGTGGAGGCGCTTCGCCGCCGCAATGGGACGGCACCCTTCACCGCGCTCGTCGAGTCGGGCCTGAGTGCCTCGTCGATCGCGACGCTGCAGAAGAAAGGGATCGTCGCCATCGAATCGCGCGTGCGCCGGCACTCGCTCGACGGCTTCTTCGCGGGACTCGAGCCGGAGCCGGTGGGGGAACTCGACTATTCGTCGGAGCAGCGCGACGCGATCGAAAGCGTGCGCGCGACGTTAGGCGGCTTCGCCGCCTTTCTGCTGCAGGGCGTCACCGGCAGCGGGAAGACCGAGGTTTACATCGAGATCATGCGGGAGGCGGTTAGGCGCGGAGGGCAGGCGATCGTGCTCGTTCCCGAGATTTCGCTCACGCCGTCGATGGCCTCGCGCCTCAAGGAGCGCTTCGGCGAGCGGATCGCGATCCTCCACAGCGGCCTCTCGCCGAGCGAGCGCTACGACCAGTGGTGGCGCGCGCGGCGGGGAGAGGTCGACGTCGCAGTCGGCCCCCGTTCCGCGCTCTTCACCCCGTTCCCTAACCTCGGCGTCATCATCGTCGACGAGGAAGGGGACGGCGCGTACAAGCAGGAGGAGACGCCGCGCTACAACGCGAGAGATCTCGCCGTGGTGCGCGCAAGGATACGAGGCGTTCCGATCGTGTTGGGCTCGGCGACACCCTCGCTCGAGACGCGCGAGAACGCGGAGAAGGGGAAGTACCGGATCCTGAAGCTCGAGCGGCGCGTCGAGGCGCGCCAGCTGCCGGCGGTCGAGGTGGTCGACATCCGCGGCGAGCGGGGCGAGAAGGAGGACCGCGGGCTCGTCATGTTCAGCGGCCGGTTGAAGGAGGAGCTCGGGCGCATCTTCGACGGCGGCGAGCAGGCGATCATCCTGATGAACCGCCGCGGCTACGCGCCGTTCCTCCTCTGCCGGCAGTGCGAGAACGACTTCCGCTGCCGCGACTGCAGCGTGACGATGACGGTGCATCGCCGCGAGGGGCTGCTCATCTGCCACTACTGCGGACGTCGCCAGCCGATCCCCGAGCGCTGCCCTAACTGCACCGGCGAGGTGATGCAGCCGATCGGCTTTGGCACGGAGAAGGTCGAGGAGCGTTTCCGCGCCTATTTCCCTGACGTCGCCGTCGAGGTGCTCGACCGCGACTCGATCAGGAAAAAAGGGGAGCTCGTCCGCATTCTCGACCGGTTCCGGCGCGGCGAGACGAGCTGTCTCATCGGCACGCAGATGCTGAGCAAGGGACATCACTTTCCCGGCGTGACGCTCACCGCGGTGATCAACGCCGACTCGATCCTCGGCTATCCCGACTTCCGTTCCGCGGAGAAGACGTTCTACCTCTTGACGCAGGTCGCCGGGCGCTCGGGACGCGGAACGACGCCGGGCCGCGTGCTCGTGCAGACGGCGTTCCCCGGCCACTACGCGATCCAGCACGTGATGAGCCACGACTACGACGGCTTCTTCACCGCCGAGATCGAGTTCCGGAAGAAGTTCCGCTACCCGCCCGTCGCGGGGATGATCGCGATCCTGATTCGCGGCGAGGAGCTCTCGCGCGTAGAGAAAGCCGCGGTGACGATCGGCAAGCGGCTCGAGGATCGCGTGCGGACGATCGCCGACGCACGTGTGCAGGGTCCGGCTCCCGCGCCGCTCGCACGGATCAAAGGAGTCTTCCGCTACCAGGTCCTCGTGCGCAGCGCCGAGCGTGCCAAGCTCCGCCGCGCCGTCGACGGCGCGCTCGAAGCGAGCTTCCCGCCCGGGGTCGACGTGATCGTGGATGTGGATCCGATCAATATTCTGTGAGGCAGGCGACAGCCGAGAGGCGAGAGGCGATGAGCAGGCCGAACGGCTTGTGGAGGAGGGATGTCGCAGGCTGGTACAGTCGAAGTTCGTCTCGAACACCCGCGCTCGTGGCAAGTGAGTATCAGCCTGCGAGGTCCCTCCTCCTTCCCCCGCTTCGCGGGCCCAGTCGTCGGGACGACAACTCCCGCGGTCGTTGCATCCGGCAAGTCTCCGAGCTGCACCTTCTTCGAGCTTCCGTTGCATCGTTGTAACTGTGCGCGGATTTCGCCGCTTGTCGCGAGGCGGCTCTGCCGATACGATCGCGCGATGAGATCCGCTCGCCTTCTGCTGCTTGCCCTCGTCGCCGTTTCGCTCCTCGTCCCGAGCTTCGCGTCCGCCACGGCTCCCGCGAAGTCGTCGATCACGTTCATCCATGACGACTACGCGAAGGCGCTCGCCGAGGCGAAGGCGAAGAAGGTGCCTCTCTTCGTGGAGGCGTGGGCGACCTGGTGCCATAGCTGCCGGTCGATGCAGTCGTACGTCTTCCCCGATCCGAAGCTCGGCAAGTACGGCTCGAAGTTCGTCTGGGTCGCGCTCGATATCGACAAGGCGCAGAACGCTCCCGCAAAGAAGAAGTTCGTGATCGAAGGGGTCCCGTCGTTCTTCATCGTCGACCCGACCGACGACTCGGTCGCCCTTCGCTGGCTCGGCTCGGCAACGGTCCCTCAGCTGATGGACATCCTCGACGACGGCGCGAAGTCGGTCGAGAAGAAGAGCGCGCAGCGCGTCGACAAGTCGCTCGCGAAGGCCGACAAGCTCTTCGCCGACGGCAAGAACGCGGAAGCGGCTGCGGCTTACACGGAGGCTCTCACGGCTGCGCCGAAGGGCTGGTCGCGCTTCGGTCGCACCACCGAATCGCTCCTCTTCGCGCTGCAGAGCAGCAAGCAGTACGGCAAATGCGTCGTACGCGCCGAGGGTGCGTATCCTCAGTTGAAGAACAGCTCGTCGGGCATGAACGTCGCCGCGATCGGGCTCGACTGCGCCGTAAGCCTCCCGAAAGAGGATGCGACGCGCGCCGCGACGATCGCCCGCCTAGAAGCGATCGCGCGCGAGACGATGGACAACGCGAAGGTGGTCGTCGCGGCGGATGACCGCTCCGGGCTCTTCATCACGATGATGGGTGCGCGCAGCGACGCCGGCGACGAGGCTGGCGCGAAGGCGCTCGCGAAGGAGTGGGCGTCGTTCCTCGAAGCGGAGGCCGCAAAGGCGTCGACCCCCGAGGCGCGCGCGGTCTTCGATTCGCACCGCCTCTCGGCGTACATCGAGCTCGGCGAACCGGAGCGCGCGCTTCCGATGCTCGAGCAGTCGCAGCGCGATTTCCCGGAGGACTACAACCCTCCCGCACGCCTCGCCGCGACGTACAAGGCGATGGGCAAGTACGACGAGGCGATCCGCTTCGCCGATCTCGCGCTCTCGCGCGCCTACGGTCCGCGGCGCCTGACGATCTTCCGGACGAAGAGCGACGCGCAGGCGGCGAAGGGCGACAAGGAAGGCGCACGCGCGACGATGGCGGCTGCAGTGGCGGAGGCCGAGGCGTTGCCCGACGGTCAGCGGAACGATCGGACGATCGCGTCGCTCAAGGAGAAGCTCGCCACATTCGACGCGGCAGCCGTCCAGTAGGCGGAAGCCGGGCTACTCGGGCGTTTCGGCCGAGGCCGCGTGCGTCACGAACGTGAGCTCCGGCATCACGGGATGCGCGAGCACCTTCTCGTAGATCGTGCCGAACACGCCGCGATCGAAGGTGGCGACGGCGTCCGCGGCACGGAAGACGAGATCTCCGACCGCCAGGATGCAGCCGAAGACTCCTTCGGCGTGCGACTTGTCGAACGAATGCAGATTCGCGCGCCGGCGGAAAAGCTTCTCGTCGAGCCCGCGCAACGCACCCGCCGCATTGTCGAACGCGATCTGCAGCCTCGCCGCGATCGGCGCCTCGGGGGAGTTGACGCTCCTCCGGTAATGCCTGTTGTGGTCAGCGAGCCGGTCGAGCCAGCGAATGACGCCCGTAAGGTGTTCCTCGGCGGCGGCGGCGTCCGATGGTGCCGTCGTCCGGCCACCCTCGAGGGAGGCTGCGACGATTGCCGCGATGGTCCGCAGGCGGACATCGACGCGCTCGACGAGCTCGCCGAGCGCAGGGATGTGTCTCATTTCGTGCGTAAGTTCGGGATCCATAGATCTGCTCTTGCCCTGGCGTATCCGCAAGCCTTGGCGCGACAGGGACTTCATCCGGCGCGCGAAACGGCTGCGAAGCCAAGAGGATAGCAGATCGGGGCAGTTCCTCGTTTGACCGGTTTGCACCCTTCTGCTAGCGTTCGCGCGATGAGTACCGACCTGGCATCACTCGAAGAGCCGCTCGTTCAGATGCGGCGGCAGATTCAGGAGTTGTCGGAGGCGGGTGGGGAGACGTCCGCGCTCGAGGCCGAGCTCGACCGGCTCACGCGCGAGGCGTACTCGAATCTCTCCGCATGGCAGACGACCCTCGTCGCGCGCCACGCGCTGCGCCCCTACACGCTCGACCTCCTGGCGCTCCTGTTCGAGGATTTCGTCGAGCTGCACGGCGACCGCAAGTTCGCCGACGACGCATCGATCGTCGGTGGTTTCGCCCGCTTCAACGGCGTTCCGTGCGCGGTGATCGGCCATCAGAAGGGACGCGACACCAAGGAGAAGATCGCTCGCAACTTCGCGATGTCTCGTCCGGAGGGGTACCGAAAGGCGCTCAGGCTGATGCAGATGGCGGAGCGCTTCGGCCGCCCTGTCTTTACCTTCATCGACACGCCCGGTGCCTATCCCGGCGTCGGCGCGGAGGAGCGTGGACAGGCGGAAGCGATCGCGGTGAATCTGCGCGAGATGGCGGGGCTGAGCGTTCCGATCATCGTCACGGTCACCGGTGAAGGCGGCAGCGGAGGCGCGCTCGCGCTCGGCGTCGGCGATCGCGTCTTCATGCTGGAGCATTCGGTCTACTCGGTGATTTCTCCCGAAGGTTGTGCTGCGATTCTCTGGAAGGATCCGTCGGCTGCGAGCCGTGCGGCCGAAGTCATGCGCATCACCGCAAAGGACCTGCTGCGCCTCGGTGTGATCGACGACATCGTGCCCGAGCCGCTCGGTGGAGCCCACACGAGCCATGTCGAGGCCGCGGAGATGTTGCGGCCGTACCTCGAGAAGGCGCTGTCGGAGCTGATGGGAGTCGATCCCGCGCAGCTGGCCAACCAGCGGTACGAGAAGTTCCGCCGGATGGGCAGCTTCGACGTTCAGTCCTGAGAAGAGGCGAGCTCAATCTACCGCTCGTAGAATCCCGTCCGCTGGCGGATTGCCCGCGTATCATCGGCCGATGCTTTTCGATCGATGGGTACTGCATGAGGGAGAGGTGACGGGGCCTGGGCTCGACTCGAAGCTTCTTCGAAGCGCCGCGCACCGGCGGGGAGTCACCGATCCGGAATCGTCCCGTGCCTACTTCGAGCCCGCGATCGAGGATCTTCACGACGCGAGTCTCATCCATGGCATGGACACGGCGTGCGAGAGAATCGAGCGGGCGATCAGTGCGCACGAGCCGATCCTGATCTATGGCGATTACGACGTCGACGGCGTGACCTCGATCGTGCTGCTGCGGGCGGTCATCAGGAAGCTCGGAGGCGATGCCGGTTACGTCGTTCCTCATCGCCTGATCCACGGCTACGGGCTGAAGACCGAGGTCATCGAGGCGGTGCTTCGCGAGAAGGCGATCCGCCTCGTGATCACGGTCGACTGCGGGATCTCTTCGGTCGAGCCGGTGCAGCGGGCACTCGAGCGCGGGATCGACGTGATCGTCACCGACCACCATCTCCCTCCCGGGATTCTTCCCGATGCCGTCGCGCTGCTGAACCCGAAGGTCGACGGGTGCACGTATCCGTACCCCGACCTTGCGGGCGCGGGCGTGGCGTTCAAGCTCGGCTGCGAGCTGCTTCGCCGCGCCGGCGATTCGCTGCCGATCGAGTCGCTCCTGAAGATTGCCGCGATGGGAACCATCGCCGACGTCGCGCCGCTCACGGGCGAGAACAGAGCGATCGCGAAACTCGGGCTCGACGGGCTCGGCTCGACGACGAATCGGGGGCTGCGCGCATTGCTGGCGGAGTGTGGGATTCCGCCGGGGAGCGTACCGAAAGCGAGCGACATCGGCTTTCGCGTCGGGCCGAGGATCAATGCGGCGGGGCGCCTCGCGTCTGCCGACACTGCGATCGAGCTCTTCTCCGCGCGCAACGACGACGAGGCGCGTGCGATGGCGAAGGAGCTGAGCAGGATGAACGGGGAGCGCCAGGAGAAGGAGAAAGTGCTCCTCGCGGAGGCCGACGCGATGATCGCGGCGATGGGCTCGCTTCCACCCGCGATCGTCCTCGCCTCCGAAGGCTGGCACCGCGGAATCGTCGGGCTCTGCGCCGGACGGATCGCGCAGAAGCACAACCGGCCGACGCTGGTGATCTCCGTCGAGAACGGAATGGCGGTTGGCTCCGGCCGCAGCATCGCCTCGATCGACCTTCATGCCGCGATGGAGAACCACGCGGAGCTCTTCGAGCACTTCGGCGGCCACTCGCACGCGTGCGGATTCTCGATGAAGGCGGAGCTCGTCCCGGAGCTCACGCGGCGGCTTGCCGCCGACCTCGGCGGGCGCGCGCCCGAAACGTTTGCGCGCGAGGCGCTGGTCGACGGAGAGCTGTCGCTCGCGGAGCTCGACGCCGCGTTGATCAAAACCATCGATCGCTTCGAGCCGTTCGGAGCGGCGAACCCGCGAATCACCGCGCTGCTGCGCGACGTCGAGGTGCTCTCGGTGCGCGGCTTCGCGACCGACTGTCACGAGCTCGTGCTTCGGCAAGGGAGTACGACGAGCCGGGCGGTGCTCTGGCGCACTGCGCTCGCGCTGAGGCCGTCGCTCGAGCCGGGCGCGAGGGTCGATCTCGTCTGCCACCCCGAATTCGACGTCTACTGGAAGGTGCCGCGGCTCGAGATCGTCGACGCGGCTCCCGCAGGGAGCGCGCCGATCCTCAGCGCATAGCGTTTTCGGGACGAGGCAGGCTGTGGCCGGGCCGTAACCGTTCGTGCGGCGTTGGCAGCGGCGCGGTCTGCTAACATCGCTCCAAATGCAATTCGACCGGATCGACGAGCGCGACAGGCTCGTGGAGTTCACCCTTTCGGGAGAGATCGACCTTCAGGGCTTGATGGTTGCGCTCCGCATCGCGCAGGAGCGCTGCGTTACGAGTGGGCGATGGGGAGCGCTGTTCGACATCCGCGGCGCGTCGGGAACGCTGACGGCCGAAGAGCGCATGCAGTTGATCACAGCGCTGTTGCCCGAGTGGAACCGCAAGGTCGTGCTCGCGATGCTGCTGGGTGACGAGCAGTTCCTGCCGTCCCGCTTCGGTCAGCTCGCCGCGCAGAACCGCGGCGTCCGGACGCGCGAGTTCAAGGAGCGCGAGCCGGCGCTGGCCTGGCTCGCGACGGTGCTCGCCGACGAGCCTCACGACGAGCGGCTCGACTCCCTCTGAGCGCTCGATTCACGATGGCAACGGGGCAGGCGGCTTCCTCGCGCCGCCAGTCTCGCGTGGCCTGCTTGCGTGAAGGAACGAAACGCGCTCCCGCTATGTTTGCAGCGGGCGGATGAATCCGATCGTCAAGTGGCTCCGCATTCTGCTGCCAATCGCCTTCGTTGCCTTCATCGGGTTGATCGTGGCGAGCTACAGCGGCGGGAAGACCGACCGGTCGGGGAGCATCGCCGACGAGCGCGACCTGGCGCCGCGTGAGGCGGACGACACGCCGAGCCTCGTCATGAAGACCTTCGAGGACACCCACAGCCTCGGAGGGCGGATGATCTCCCGAATCCGCGCGACGCGGACGATGGGATTCAAGTCGGGCTGGTACACGCTGGAAGGCATCGAGCTGACCCTCTTCGCCGAAGGGGGCGTCGAGTACGCGATCAAGGCGGACAAGGCGCAGTTCAATCCGGAGACGAAGGAAGCCGAGGCGCTCGGCGGGGTCACGGTCACGTCGAGCGAAGGGGTCGAGCTTCACACGGCGTCGCTGCGGTTCAGCGGGTCGAGCGCAGCCAACAAGGTCCCGGTCGATTTCAAAGTCGGGGCGTGGGTCGGTCGCGCGGGCGGCATCCGCCTCGAGGTCTCCGAGCAGGCGCTTCATCTCACAGACGGCATCACGGCGGAGTTGAAATCGGACGATCCGGCCGCGCGTGCCTCGATCGAGGCGAGCGAGGCGACGTCGCGCCAGAAGCTCGGTCAGTTGATCTTCACCGAAAACGTACGGATGAAGCGCCAGAGCGAGTCCGCTTCGGCCGACTTCATCTCGGCGACTACGCCCCCCGGTGGTAAATCGCTGAGCGCGCTCAACGGCGAAGGGAACATCGTGATCCGTCTTGCCGGAGGGAGCGCGTTCGCGACCCAGGCCTCCGACGAGATGATCGGCCGTGGCGAAACGCAGATCACCGCCGACCGGTTCGTCGGAGACATCCCTCCGGGCGGCGTCATCCGCGGCCTGATCTTCTTCGGCGAGCAGATGCCGGTGCATGCGATAGTCGACGGCACGCCGCGGCGGGAACTGACCGCGGGGCAAGTCCGTGTCGTCATTTCACCCGCGCGCACGATCGATGCGCTGCACGCCGAGGGGAAGGCGTCCATGAGCGAAGCGGGCGCGGTGCCGCGCGTCGTGGAGGCGGAGAAGATCGACGTCTTCTTCGATCCGAAGACCAACAAGCCCACGACCGCGGCGCTCGAGAAGGCCGTGCGATTCCGCGACGCGAAGACGGATGGACGCTCCGATGCGGCGACCTACGACATCAGCGGCGATCGCGTCGTGATGACGACGGTCGGAACGACGATGCCGACGCTGACCTCCGAGGGGACGCTCCTCAAGGCGAAGGTGATCGAGATCCAGCCGCAGGCGGGAAACCTCAGCGGTACCGGCGCGGTGGTCGTTCGCTACGAGTCGCGAAAGGACTCGCCGACCGACAGCGTGCTCTTTGCCGGGAAGGGCCAGCCCGTCTACGTCAATGCGGCGACGGTCCACCTGACGCGGCTCAACAATCAGGCGACGTTCACGGGCGGAGTGAAGGCGTGGCAGGACCTGAACACCCTCTTCTCCGAGGAGCTGCAGATCGTGCAGGGAGGCGAGGAAATGAACGCGCGCGGCGGCGTGCGCGCGATCCTTCGCCAGGGCGTCGACGAGGCGGGAGCGGCGCGGCTCGTGAACGCGCGCTCCGATACCCTAACCGCGAAGAAAACGGCGCGGCAGGCGGAGTTCGACGGACACGTCGTAATCGAGGAGCCGGGTCGCGTGCTCTCGTCGGACAAGACGACGATGTACTTCGACAAGGCGCAGAAGCTCGACCGGATCGAGTCGACCGGGAACGTCACCGTTAACGAAACCGTGACGGGCCGGAGCGCGAAAGGAAGCCAGGCGACCTACCGCGTGGCGCAACGAACACTCCGCATTATCGGCACTCCCGCCGTACTCACCGACGCAAAAGGTGAAGTCAAGGGCAGCGAAATCCGCTTCGATACCGCGAGCCAGAAAGTGGAAGTGATCGGCGGCGAGGCGACATACAATCCTGAGTGAGATGAGCGACCTGGAAGGGAGATCGGCGCACGCTGGAGACGAGGCAAACGTCACCGGCATCTCGACGCTCTCCACGAGCGGGCTGGTCAAGATCTATCGCGGGAGGAAGGTCGTCCGCGGTGTCTCGATCGACATCCGGCAGGGGGAGATCGTCGGGCTCCTCGGCCCGAATGGCGCCGGAAAAACGACCACGTTCTACATGGTCGTGGGGCTGACTCAGCCCGACGAGGGGAGCGTGCTCCTCGGTGGGGAGGAGATCACCAGCCTCCCGATGTACATGCGCGCGCAGCGCGGCATCAGCTACCTCCCGCAGGAGGCCTCGATCTTCCGCAAGCTCACGGTCGAGGAGAACCTGCTGGCAGTCTTCGAGATGATGGGACTGCCTCTCTCGGAGCGCGACCGGAGGACCCGGAAGCTCCTCGAGGAGTTCGGCGTCGCGCACATTGCGCGGAACCGCGGGTACTCGCTCTCGGGTGGGGAGCGCCGGCGCGTCGAGATCGCCCGCAGCCTCGCCATCAACCCGTCGTTCATCCTGCTCGACGAGCCTTTCGCAGGCATCGACCCGATCGCCGTTCTCGAGATCCAGGGGATCATTTCCCGACTCAAGGCGCGCGGGATCGGCATTCTCATCACCGACCACAACGTGCGGGAAACGTTGAAGATCACCGATCGCGCCTATATCATTAAAGAGGGTGAGATCTTCCGACAGGGACCGCCTCAGGAGCTGTCGTCAGACGCCGAAGTGCGGCGGATCTACCTCGGTGAAGGCTTCAATCTTCACTGACCCGCTCCTCCCGCCTCCTCGTCGGGCGTACCCTGCCAGCCGGAACCAGAATTGACATGGGCCTCGAGCAAAAGATCCAGCTGAAGCTGTCCCAGAAGCTTGTGATGACACAGGCTCTGCAGCAGGCGATCAAGCTTTTGCAGATGACGAAGCTGGAGCTTCAGGAAGTCGTGGCCCAGGAGCTCACGGAGAACCCTCTTCTCGAGGAGAGCAGCGACGAGGAGGGGAAGCCCGAAGAGATCGAGGCGGAGGCGGACGCGCAGAGCGCCGCGGAAGCCCAGACGGAGAAGGACGCCGTGAAGCCGGCGGAATCGACCGCGGCGGACGACGACGCATCGCCGGTGGAGAAGGAGCGCGACTCCTTCGACGAGATCGATTACGAGGCCTACTTCCAGGACTACATCGAGTACGGCTACAACCCGCGCGGCACCGAAGAATACGACGCGTTTCCGCTGGAGAACCTGCTCACCCGGCCTCCCGATCTCTCCGACCACCTGAGCTGGCAGTTGCAGATGTCCGACGCGTCGCCGCAGGTCAAGGAGATCGCCACGTTCCTGATCGGCAACCTCGACGGCGACGGCTATCTCCAGGTCACCGACGAGGAGATTCGCGCCGCGTTCCCCGCGGCGACCGAGCCGGTCATCGAGCAGACGCTGCAGCTCGTGCAGTCGTTCGATCCGATCGGCGTTTGCGCGCGGAATCTCAAGGAGTGCCTCCTGCTGCAGCTCGACCGGCTCGAGGTCGATCCTGCACTCGTCGTGAAAGTCGAGCAGATCGTCGAGCAGCAATGGGATCTCTTCACGTCGCGGAGTTATCCGCAGCTCGCGAAGGCTCTCGGTGTCGACATGAAGGTGCTCGAGACGATGGTCGACGTGATCCGCGGTCTCGATCCGAAGCCCGGAAGGCTGTATGACAACGAGCGGGTCGTATACGTCGAGCCCGACGTCTACGTGCGCAAGTTCGGCGACGAGTACGTGATCGAGGTGAACGACGACGGGATGCCGCGGCTCCGCCTGAGCCAGCGCTATCGGCAGCTGCTCGGTCGCGAGGAGTCGAAAGGGGAGACGGCGACCTACATCCGCGACAAGATGAAGTCGGCGTTCTGGCTCATCAAGTCGCTCGACCAGCGGCAGCGGACGATCTACAAGGTCGCGGAGTCGATCGTGAAGCACCAGAAGGAGTTTCTCGATCACGGTGTCGACAGCCTGCGCCCGCTCGTGCTGCGCGACGTCGCCGACGACATTCAGATGCACGAGTCGACGGTCTCGCGCGTGGTCTCGAACAAGTACATCCACACGCCGCGCGGGCTCTTTCCGATGAAGTTCTTCTTCCACAGCGGGCTCGACTCGAGGCACGGCGACGACGTCTCGAGCGTGGCGGTCAAGGCGAGGATCAAGACGCTCATCGAGGCCGAAGATCCCCGCAAGCCGCTCTCGGATTCGAAGATCGTGAAAGTGCTCGGCTTGCAGGGTGTGGAGATCGCGAGGCGGACCGTGGCGAAATATCGCGACGAACTGAGAATCCCGTCGTCGACGGACAGGAAACGGATTTTCTGACCCGCGATGGCGGGCAGAAGTAGCGGCCTAGACTTCAACGGAGAGCCGGGGAGGAATCGATGAACATCGAGATCACAGGGCGCAAATTCGAAGTCACCGACAAGCTTCGCAAGATGATCGAGCAGAAGCTCGGCAAGGTGACGAAGTACTTCCACGACATCATCGAGATCCGCTGCGTCCTGAAAGTCGAGAAATACCGGAACATCTGCGAGATGCAGATCCACGGCAAGGAGCACGACGTCGCCGCGAAGCAGCAGGGAGACACGATGGAGGAGGCGATCCAGATGGCGATCGACCACCTCAAGCTCCAGGCGCAGAAGAACCGCATGAAGCTCGCAGACCGGCGCAAGGGAAAGACGGCGGGAGTCTCGACGCCCACCGAGTGGCAGGTCCAGGTCCTCGAGCCCGGGAAGCTCCGGAAGGCGGACCAGCGCCCCCGCATCGTGAAGACGACGAAACTGGCCGTGAGGCCGCTTTCGATCGAACAGGCCGCACTTCTCCTCGACGACTCGAAGAACGACTTCATCGTCTTCCGCGACATCGATACCGCCAAGGTCTCGGTCATCTACCGGAGGAAGGACAACAACTTCGGGCTCATCGCGCCGGAGTTCTAACTCCGGATCAACAACCTTGTTCGAAGGATCAGGGGCGGCGCCGAGGCGCACGCCCCGCGCGGCGGGCGGAATGAAATGAGCGAGAGACAGGAAGAGTGGGAGGACGAGAGTTTCGTCGAGACCGAGGTGAAGAGCCTCAACTCGGAGGAGCTCGACGATCTTTCTCTCCGGCTCGTTGCCGGGGCGGACGGTCTCGACCGGATGATCCTCAAGCCGCGGGTGCAGAAGCCCGGTCTCGCCTTCGCGGGATACTACGAGTACATCAAGCCGGGACGGGTCCAGATCATCGGCGCATCGGAGATCGGCTACCTCAACAGCCTTCCGCCGCGACTGCGCGAGAAGCGTGTGCGCGACGTCGCGGGGCTCGACGTGTCGTGCTTCATCACCACGAAGGGGAACGATCCGATCGCGGAATTCGTGAAGGAGTGCGAGAACCACTCGATTCCGCTCTTCCGGACCGATTCGATGTCGTCGACGACGATCACGCGGGTGACCTACTTCCTCGAAGAGACGATGGCGCCGCGGGTGACGATTCACGGCGGGCTGCTCGACGTCTACGGGATCGGCCTCCTCCTGCTCGGTGAGAGTGGCGTCGGAAAGAGCGAGTGCGCGCTCGACCTCGTGTGGCGCGGCCACCGGCTCGTTTCGGATGACACGGTGCTGATCAAGCGGCACCCGAACGAGGTCGTGATCGGTTATTCGAACGACCTGATCTCGCATCACATGGAGCTCCGCGGGATCGGGATCATCAACGTGAAGGACCTCTTCGGCGTGTCGTCGACGCGCGACGTGAAGCCGATCGACATGGTCGTGAAGCTCGAGCGCTGGGTCGAAGGAACGGAGTACGACCGGCTCGGAGTGTCGGGAGAGACCTACGATCTTCTCGGCGTGACGAAACCGCTCGTCCGCCTCCCGGTGGCCTCGGGGCGCAACCTCGCGCTCCTGGTCGAGATCGCCGCGCGCAACCACCTGATGAAGCTGCAGGGTTACAACACCGCCGCAGAGCTCGTAGAGCGGGTCAACGACGAGATCCAGCGCAGGGGAGCAGAGGGGGACGGGACCGCTCCGCTGCCGTCCGAGAGCGCCTCGTTGCGCGAGAAGCACAACATCAATCGCTCGCAGTACGAGCGGAACAAGGGAACGCGGCGGCGGCGATGAGCAAGGGCATACCGGAAAAGCTCGTCATCGTCACGGGACTGAGCGGTGCGGGGAAGAGCTACGTCCAGAGCACGCTGGAGGATCTCGGCTTCTACGCGGCAGACAACCTTCCCGTGTCGCTGATCGAGCCGTTCCTCGACGAGGTCGTGGGACGCGAGGGAAAAGACAAGATCGCGATCGTCATGGACGTTCGCGCCCACGACTTTGCGAAGACGTTTCCCCGATACTTCACGAACGTCCTCCGGGCGCGGGCGCCGAATGCCATTCTCATCTTCCTCGACGCGAGGGACGAGGTGCTCGTGCGGCGCTTCTCCGAGACTCGCCGCCCGCATCCGTACGGCGTCGACCTGCCGATTCTCGACGCGATCGGCGCCGAGCGGCGGGAGCTCATCGACGTCAAGGCGATCGCCAACATGGTCCTCGACACGTCGGTCTACTCCGTGCACGAGCTGAAGTCGGAGATCACGCGCCGATTCCAGCTGCCCGGGTACGTGATGCCGATGCTCGTGAACGTGGTGACGTTCGGATTCAAGTATGCGATTCCTCCCAATGTCGACCTCATGTTCGACGTCCGATTCCTGCCGAACCCGCATTTCGTGGACAGTCTCCGACCGAAAACCGGCCGCGACGCCGAGGTCGTCACCTTCCTCGAATCGCATGCCGAATACGGCCGGTTCTTCGAGAAACTCTGGTCGTTCGTCGAGTTCGTCGTTCCGCAGTACGAGCGGGAGATGAAGAGCTACCTGACGATCGGGGTCGGCTGCACGGGCGGGAAACATCGCTCGGTCGCGATTGGCGACCGGCTGGGAGCCAAACTGGCGGAGATCGGCTACCGAGTGGAGATCACGCACCGGGACATCGCCAAATGACCCTCCGGCGAGGCCCCCGAAATCAGAGGCCCCCCTTCCTCTGTTCGACTGCTCTGCGTCCTGCCCTGGCCCGGGCCGGCGCGAACTCGGGGTCGCAGGACCCCGGCAGGCCCTTCCCGCAAGCGGGAGACCGGGCCGATCTGGAGGCTATGGATTGATTGGGGCGCTCATCGTGACACATGGACATCTGGCGCAGGAGCTGCTGAACGCGGCGCGCGTCATCGAAGGGGAGATCGCGGGGCTCGACGCGCTGTCGCTCGAGTGGAACGACACCGTGGACGAGGCGAGGGAGAAGATCCGGCTCGCCCTCGCGAGTTTCCCCTCCGACACCAGGATCATCATCTTCACCGACATGTTCGGGGGAACCCCGAGCAATATCTGCCTGTCGTTTCTCGAGAAGGGAAAGGTCGAAGTGCTGACCGGAGTGAACCTCCCGATGGTGCTCAAGTTCACGTCACTGCACGAGAGTGCCTCCGACCTCGACGAGCTCGCGCACGTGATCCGCGACAAGGGCTCGCGGGCGATACGCGTCGCGTCGGACTTCCTCTCGGGCGAGCAGAGCAGCTGAAGGAGCGAGTCGTGCCGGCGAGCAAGGACATCCCGATCATCAACAAGCTGGGGCTGCACGCTCGTGCCGCGGCGAAGCTCGTCCATTGCGCCGCGCGCTTTTCGGCCGACATCAAGCTGAAGAAGGGGACCGAAGAGGTCGATGCGAAGAGCATCCTCGGCATTCTCCTGCTCGCCGCGGCGAAGGGAACGACCGTCACGATCACGGCGTCCGGCAACGACGAGCAGGAGGCTCTCGACTCGATCGAGAAGCTCATAATGGCCAGGTTCGATGAAGTAGAATGATGGCGCGCCGATGCCGATCTCCAAGAGCCCAGAGAGCAAGCACGTACGGGTCGACGTGCGGACCTACAAAGGCGCCGGCGTATCCCCTGGAATCGCGATCGGACGCGCGCTGATCCTCGAGCGCGACGTGGGAAGCGTTTACCGCGTCCCCGTCGCCGACACCGAAGTTCCCGGCGAGATTCGCCGTCTCGGCGAAGCCATCGAGAAGACGCGAGGCGCGCTCCGCGAGCTCAAGGCGAAGGTCAGCCGCAGCATCGGCGACGAGTACGCGTCGATCTTCGACGCGCACGCGATGATCCTCGGCGACCCCACCTTCAGCGACCAGATCGTCAAGAAGATCGAGGACGAGAAGATCAACGCCGAGTGGGCGCTGCAGACGATCAAGGACGAGCTCGAAGCCCGCTTCGCCAGTTTCGACGACGAGTACCTGCGCGACCGCGGCGCCGACATTTCGGACGTCGCCGAGAGCGTGCTGAAGAACCTGCTCGGCCTCGCGCACCACGACCTCTCCGAGATCGCGCACGACGTGATCATCCTTGCCGAAGACCTGACCCCGTCCGACACGATTCACTTCAATCGCCGGCCGATCGTCGGCTTCGCCACCGCGACCGGAGGCAGGACCTCCCACACGTCGATCATCGCGAAGTCGCTGTTCATGCCGGCGGTCATCGGCGTGCCGCGGCTCACCGAGCTCATCGACAACGACGAGCTCGTGATCGTCGACGGCTACGAGGGGACGGTCGTCGTGAATCCCCCTCCGGCGCTCGTCGAGGAGTACCGGAACCGCGAGTCACGTCACGAGGAGCACGAGAAGAAGCTCCTCGAGAACCGCGATCTCGCCGCGATCACGAAGGACGGCGTCACTCTCTCGCTGCTCGCGAACATCGAGCTCGTCGAGGAGATGGGCGACGCGCTGAAGTTCGGAGCCGAAGGGATCGGACTCTATCGCTCGGAGTTCCTGTTCCTCTCGAAGAGTCCCGGGCTGCCTAACGAAGAGGACCACTTCGAGGCCTACTGCCGGCTCGCGAGGGAGATGGCTCCGCACTCGACGGTGATCCGCACCTTCGACCTCGGGGGGAAGAAGCTCGCGCGGGACGTAATCGGCACGAAGGAAGACAACCCGGTTCTCGGCCTTCGCGGACTCCGGCTCTGCATGAAGCATCGCGACCTGTTCCGGACGCAGTTGCGCGCGATTCTCCGTGCCTCCGCGTTCGGCGACATCAAGATCATGTTCCCTCTCGTCTCCAGCGTGCAGGAGCTGCGACAAGCGAAGGCGCTGTTGCGCGAGCTGAAGGCGGAGCTCGACAAGGAAGGGAAGAAGTACGATCCCGACATCGAGGTGGGGATCATGATCGAGGTTCCTGCCGCCGCGATCATCGCCGACATCCTCGCCGAGGAGGCCGACTTCTTCGCCATCGGGACGAACGACCTGATCCAGTACTCGCTCGCGATCGATCGTGGCAACGAGAACGTCAGCTACCTCTACGAGCCGCTTCATCCGGCTCTGCTCCGGCTGCTCAAGTTCGTCATCGAGTCGGGCAAGAAGGCTGGCATCCCGGTGTCGATGTGCGGCGAGATGGCGTCCGACCCGCTTTATGCGGTCGTGCTCGTCGGCCTGGGGCTCGAACGCTTCTCGATGAACCCGTCGAACATCCCCGTGGTGAAGAACGTGATCCGGTCGCTTCGCTTCAAGGACTGCAGGAAGATCGTGGAAGCAGCCATGGAGAAGCGTACGGCGCAGGAGATCGAGGAGTACATCATCGAAAGCGTGGCTCTGAAGTTTCCTGAGGGCCTGGTGACGAGGGCGAAATGAGCGGCGAGGCGGCGGAGACGTTCGCGAAGAACGTGGTGAAGCGTGTTCCGAAACCATGGGGTTTCGAGATCATCTGGAGCGTGACCGGCAAGTACGTCGGGAAGGTTCTGCACGTGAACAAAGGCGAGAGCCTGAGCCGGCAGTACCACGAAATGAAAGATGAAACGCTCTACGTTATCGCTGGGAAAGTGGTGCTGGAACTTCAGCGCGGCGAAGAGCGTGAGTCGATGACGCTGGCCGTGGGAGAAGCGTTCCACATCACACCGTTGACGATCCACCGGATCGAGGCGATCGAGGACACCGACATCGTCGAGGTTTCGACGCCGGAGATTCACGACGTCGTTCGGCTGGAAGACAGATACGGCCGCGAAGGTACGACCGAGGCATGATGAGGATTCGCATCGCAGTCGCACTCCTGCCCGCGCTCCTGGTAGCGGGGCTGGCGTCAGCACAGACGTCGAGCGGAACGACTGCGGCGTCCACGTCGACTGTGGAGGCGCAGCTGGCGGCTCCCGCGAACGAGTCCCCACTCGTGAAGGCGGCGAAAGACGCGGCGGCCGCGTCGGCGAAACGTGGCAACAAGCCGAGGCTCTCGATCAACGACAAGGACGTGAAAAAGTCGGCCGGCAAGCTGATCGAGACCACCTCGAAGCCGCTCCCGCCGGTGCGCGCCGCCGATGACGTCGAAACCCGCATGCGCGCCGAGAAAGCCGCGAAGGAATCAAAGGGCGACGGCAAGAAGCTCGCCGCGGGCCGCGTGGCCGCCTCGGAGAAGCAGGTCGCGGAGCTCGAGTCGGAGCTTCGGAGAATCGAAGAGACCTACTACGACGAGGACGATCCTGACTTCCGTGAGGACGTGATCGAGAAGCGCTTCAACGAAACGAAAGCGAAGCTCGAAAAGGCGCGGCAGGAGCTCGAGGCGGCAAGAACCGCCGAAGGCTCGGCCGGCCCGACCACGCCATGACGTCCAGCCCCGCCTTCAAGACCTACTACATCGAGACCTGGGGCTGTCAGATGAACGATCTCGACACCCAGCGTCTGTCCGGGCAGCTCAAGCTCCGCGGCTTCCGCCGCGTGTCGTCGGAACAGGAAGCCGACCTCATTCTTCTCAATACCTGCAGCGTTCGCGACAAGTCGGAGCAGAAGATGTTCTCCGAGCTCGGGCGGCTTCGCGCGGCAAAGGAACGCGGCGCGAAGATCGGCGTGTGCGGGTGCGTGGCGCAGCAGGAAGGGGAGGCGATCCTCGCTCGAGCGCCTCATGTCGACTTCGTCATGGGCCCCGGGAACGTAGGCTATCTCGACGAAGTGCTCGAGGGTCGCGCGCGGGTCGCAGTCGACTTCCCGGAAGACCGGCGGTACGACTGGGTCACGATCGACCGCCCGTCGAACGTTCGCGCCCAGGTGACGATCGTCGAGGGATGCAACAAGAACTGCACGTTCTGCATCGTGCCGACGACCCGAGGCCGGGAAGTCTCGCGCGCGATGCGCGACATCCTCGCGGAGGTGTCGCACGCGGTTTCGACCGGGCGCGCCGAGATCGAGCTTCTCGGCCAGACCGTCAATGCATACGTCTGTCCCGAGACGGGGGCGGATTTCGGCGAGCTGCTCTCCCGCGTTGCAACGACGAGCGGGGTGCTCCGCCTCCGCTTCATGACCTCGCATCCGTCGGAGGTGACGCCGCGGATGATCTCCGCGATGCGCGAGCACGCGAACATCTGCCGGTACATCCATCTGCCCGTCCAGTCGGGATCGAGCGGCGTTCTTCGACGCATGAAACGGCTCTACTCGAGGGAGACGTTCCTCGCCATCGTCGCGATGATGCGCGAGGCGATGCCGGAGATTCGCTTTTCGACCGACGTCATCGTCGGATTTCCGGGCGAGACGGACGCCGACTTCGAGGAGACGCTGTCGCTGCTCGAAGCGGTGAGGTTCGGCTCGATCTACGCGTTCAGGTACTCGGAGCGACCGGGCACTGCGTCGCTTCGCCTCGGTTCCCCGGTGGACGACGTGGTGGCGAACGAGAGGCTGAACCGCGTGTTCGAGATCCAGAACCGGATCGAGCGCGAGGTTCTGCTCGCGTACGAGGGAGAAGTCATCCCTGTTCTTCACGAGGGGCCGAGCCGCAACGACCCGTCAGTATGCAGCGGCAAGAGCGAAGACAACTGGACCGTGAACTTCATGAGCAGGACGGCTCCGCCTCAGGGAACGATCGTCCAGGTGCGCATCGTCAGCGCGAAGCATCATTCGCTGTTCGGGGAGGCGCTGTCATGAAGCTCATCAGGATGATGGTCAAGGGACTGATGCTCGACCCGATCTCGAATTCGCCGATCGTCGTTCTGAAGGACGAGGAGGAGAAGACGATGCTGCCGATCTGGGTCGGCGTGTTCGAGGCGAACGCGATCGCGCTGAAGCTCGAGAATTTCGAAACCCCGCGGCCGCTGACGCACGATCTGTTTCACTCCGTACTCGCCACTCTCGGGATGCGCGTTGCACGCGTGGTCGTGAACGACCTGCGCGACAGCACCTTTTTCGCAAGGATCTTCCTGTCGATCGAAGACCGCGAGGTCGAGGTCGACGCTCGGCCGAGCGACGCGATCGCCCTCGCGCTGCGGGCCGACGCCCCGATTTTCGTCGACCAGAGCGTGCTCGACCAGGCGCAGACGATCTCGCCCGACGACAGCGAGGACGAAAAAGTTCGAAAGTGGTTCGAGCAGCTGAATCCGGAGGAGCTCGGCAAGTACAAGATGTAGCGTCGGGGACGGTCCCGCGGCTGGACAGTCCGTCGACGCTTCTCTAGAATCCGCGGAACCGAAATGATCATCGCGATCACGAATCAGAAGGGCGGGGTGGGGAAGACCACCACCGCCATCAATCTCGCCGCCGCAGTCGCCACCAAGGGCTTCAAGACGCTGCTCGTCGACCTCGACCCGCAGGCGAACTCCACGATGAGCTACGTCGATCCTCGCGCGCTCGCGAAGTCGATGTACGACGTGCTCGTCACGGAAGAGTGCACCGTTGCGGAGGTGATTGTGCCGTCTCCGCTCGACAACCTCTCGATCGCTCCCTCGAAGATATCGCTTGCGAAGCTCGAGTCGAAGCTGATCGGCGACCTCGACGGCCCGTACCGGCTGAAGGACGCCCTCAAGGACGTAACTCCCGCCTACGACTACGTTTTCATCGACACGCCGCCGACCCTCGGCATGATTACGGTGAACGCGCTCGTCGCTTCGACGCACGTCCTGGTCCCGATCCAGTCGTCGTACTTCGCGCTGGAAGGAACCGACGATCTGCTCGAGACGATCGAGAAGATCAAGGCGCGGCCGAATCCGAACCTCCAGCTGCTCGGCGTCGTCATCACGATGCACGACCGGCGCACGACGCTGGCGCGCGACATCCAGGACCAGATCCAGGCTGTTTTCGGCGACATGCTCTTTGCAACGACGATCAGCAAGTCGATCCGGCTCGAGGAGAGCCCGGCGTACAAGGAGTCGATCTTCACGTTCGCGCCGAGGTCTACCGGGGCGATGGAGTACTACTCGCTGTCGGAGGAGATTCTCGCGCGGGTTTGAGGTTCACGCGCTGGAGAGCTCTCCAGGCTGAGACGGAGCGAGGCAAAGGAAAAGGATGAAGAAGGGACTTCCGGAACGAGCGAAGATGAGGCACGACGCGCATTACGTCGAGGAGCTCGCGCGACGTTCGTCGACTGCGATCGGCTCGATGCTTCCGATGTCGATGGTCGAGGCGAATCCAGACCAGCCCAGGCAGAGCCTTGGCGACCTGGAGGAGCTTGCCGCGTCAATTCGTGAAAAGGGAGTCCTGGAGCCGATTCTCGTCCGCTCCGTGGGCCCGAATCTCTACCAGATCGTCTCGGGTGAGCGCCGCTACCGCGCTGCGCAGCTGGCGGGGCTGGAGGAAATCCCGTCCATCGAGCTCGAGATCGACGAGCGCGAGGTGATGGAGATCGCGCTGATCGAGAACATGCAGCGCAAGGACCTGACGGCGTTCGAAGAGGCCGAGGGTATCGTCGCGCTCCAGGAGCGGCTCGGGTACACGCACGAAAAGATCGCGCAGGTTCTGTCGAAGTCTCGTACGACGGTCACCGAGAGCCTTCTGCTCGCAGGGATTCCGGAGTCGATCCGGGAGCTGTGCGATGAGAAGGGGATTTCGAGCAAGTCGGTCCTGGTGCTGATCGCGCGTGCTGGAAGCGAAGAGGAGATGGAGGCGCTGGTGCTCCGCGTGGCGGCAGGAGAGCTCGACCGCGACGAGTTGCGCAAGGAGACGCGAGCCGCGGAACCGGCGAAGGGACCGGGCCGACCGAAGAACTTCGTGTTCCAGCTCAAGGACAAGTCGCTGCCGTTCAGCATCAACATGACGTTCAAGAAGTCTCAGGTCGAGAAGCGGGAAGTCGTCGATGCGCTCCGCCAGATCGTTGACCGCCTCGAGAGGGAGCTCGATGCCTGAGGCCAGGTTCGCGTTTCATTTCATAGTCAAGTTCACATAATCTATCTTATAGGACGCTGTGGAAAGCTCCGGAACTGCCTGCTCCGACTCGACCCTTCGACGTTGAATCGCTTACACTGCCTCCCAGTCCGCGATGCGAATCCTCAGCCGCTATATCGTCAAGGAAATCATCGGACCGACCTTCCTCGGCTTCTGCTTCTACACCTTCGTCATCCTCATGAACACGCTGTTCCGGATGGCGGAGATGATCATCCGGCGTTCCCTCCCGGTCTCCACGGTGCTCGAGCTCCTTCTCCTATCGCTCCCGCATATCGTCGTCCTGACGATTCCGATGGCTCTCCTCTTCGGCGTACTGATCGCCGTCGGCCGTCTCTCGTCCGATTCCGAGATCATCGCCATGCGTTCGGTCGGCGTATCGACGCGGGTGATCTACCGGCCGGTCTTCTACGTCTCCTTCGCTATATTCGTCATCAACCTCTTCGTGACGAATTACGTCACGCCCTGGGGCAACAAGGCACTTCGATCGCTTCAGGCCGAGATCTTTTCCTCGAGCGTCGAGCGCGAGATCCGTCCCCGCGTCTTCTACGATGAATACCCGAATCGGGTCATCTACGTGAACGACGTCGCCCCCAACGGCGAATGGAGCGGCGTTTTCATCTCTGACACGACGGTCCCCGACCGCCAGCAGATCATCGTCGCAAAGTCCGGAAGGCTCACATCGACTCCGGGCACCCGACAGGTCTGGGTCGAGTTGCACGACGCCGAAAACCACTTCTATTCGTCGAAGAACCCCGCAAAGTACGATCGGGTGCGCAATTCGACGCAGCGGATTCTCCTGCCCGACATGTATTCGGGGCCCCAGAAGCCGATCTCGACCGACCGGAAGTCGATGAGCGTGATCGAGTTATTCGAGGAGGCCGACCGGATCAAGCGCGACGTCAGCCCGAAATTCGCCGACGAGGAACTGCGGCTGGTTCACGTCGAGATCCACAAGAAGATCTCGATTCCGTTCGCCTGCCTCGCATTCGGCCTCGTCGCGCTGCCGCTCGGCATCACGAACAAGCGAGGCGGCAAAAGCTCAGGATTCACTTTAAGTATTGGCGTGATCCTGGTTTACTACCTCCTCCTCTCGAACGGAGAGGAGATGGCGCGCACCGGCCAGGTCCCGCCCTGGCTCGGGATGTGGCTACCGAACGTCGTGCTCCTAGTCCTGGGGCTCTTCCTTCTCCGCAAGGTGAGCCGCGATGCAGGAGCGTCGTCGGGTCCCGGGCGAGTTGTCGTCTGGCTCCAGACTCTCTTCGACCGCCTCCACATTCATCTTCGAGCGCGGCGCATTCTGGGGAGCGACGACGAGGACGGAGGCATTCTCTCTCGGCTCGACATCCGCTTCCCGAACATCATCGACCGCTACGTGCTCCGACATTTCATCCAGACGGTGTTCTTCATCGTCCTCTCCGTCGTCGTGCTCCAGATGATCGTCGACTATTCGGAGATGGCCGGCGATATCTCGGAGAACAACGTGCCAGTGGAGATCGTCGCCGAGTACTACCGCAACCTCACGCTGGTTGTCCTCGACAAGACGATTCCGATCTCGATCCTCGCCGGAACCCTCATTTGTTTCGGGCTGCTCTCGAGGACGAGCGAGGTCACGGCGATGAAGGCGACGGGAGTCTCCCTCTACCGGATGGCCGTTCCGGTGATCGTCGTCGCCACCCTGGCGTCGATCTTTTCGTACTTCCTTCTCGACTTCGTGCTCCCCTACAACAACGAGAAAGTCGCGTCGCTGAAGAGCCAGATCAAGGGCAAGCCAATGCGGCGCAGCGTCAGCTGGCAGCAGCGACAATGGGTGTTCGGCAAGGGTCGCTATCTCTTCAATTTCCTTTCGTACGACAAGAATGCGAAGGCGCTGGCCCAGGTGCAGGTTCTCGAGTTCGATCCCGTCGAAATGAGGATTACGCGCCGCGTCTTCGCCGAGGAGGCCCGGTTCGACGGGTCGGGCTGGGTCTTCGTGAACGGCTGGGTCCGTTCCTTCGACGACCATGGCGGCGCGTCGTACACCCCGATCGACTCCCCCGTCCGTCTGCATTATCCGGAGCGTCCCGAGTACTTCACGTCCGATTTCAAGCTTCCGAACCAGATGACCTACGCCGAGCTGCGTCGCTACATCCGCGATCTCGAGATCTCCGGCTACTCGTCGGAAGAGTTGCGCGTACAGCTCTATCAGAAGACGGCGTGGCCATTCGTCAGCCTCGTGATGGCGCTGATCGCGCTGCCCTTCTCGTTCAGGATCGGCAAACAGGGCGCCCTCTACGGCATCGGCGTGGCGCTCTTCCTCGCGTTCGTCTACTGGGCTGTCTACGGCATCTTCACGAAGTTCGGCGAGGTGGGTAACCTCCCCGCGCTACTCTCCGCCTGGAGTGCCAACGTGCTCTTCATCATCGCGGCCGTCTATCTATTCGTGCACGTGGAAACCTGATGCCGCCAGCATTGCGAATGCCGCGGCACGCGCTAGAATTCGCAACACGAATGACCAAGCCCTCCGCTGAAGTCGCGATCGACCTCACGAACAATCCTTCAATTCGCGAAGCGCGCCGCGTCTTCGAAGTCGAAGCCGCGGCGATCATGGGGCTCAACGATCACCTCGGCGAGGAGTTCGTGGCTGCCGTCGAGCTGATCCGCACTGCAAAGGGACGCGTAGTTTCCATGGGGATGGGAAAGTCGGGGATCATCTGCCGGAAGATCTCGGCGACGCTCGCGTCCACCGGTACACCGTCGTTCTTCCTTCACCCTGCGGAGGCTGTCCACGGCGACCTTGGAATGGTCGTCGCCGGCGATGTCGTCCTCGCCGTTTCGTTTTCTGGCGAGGCCGAGGAGATCGTTCGACTCCTCGACCCGATCAAGCGGCTCGGAGCAAAGCTGATCGCGATCACCGGCAAGCCTTCCTCGACGCTCGCACGCAACGCCGACATCCACCTCTCTGCCGCGATCCGGGAGGAGGCCTGCCCGCTCGGCCTCGCGCCGACCGCGTCGACGACGGCGACACTCGCCCTCGGGGACGCGCTCGCGATGGCGCTCCTGGTCAGTAAGGGCTTCCGCGAGGAGGACTTCGCGATCCTGCATCCGGGAGGAAAGCTCGGGAAGCGCTTCCTGCGTGTCCGCGACCTGATGCATGCGGGCGATGCGATTCCCCTCGTCAAGTTCGATACGCCGATGCGCGACGTGATCTACGAAATGTCGAAGAAAGGATTCGGCATCGCGGCGGTCGCCAACGCCGACGGCTCGCTTCGCGGTGTGATCTCGGACGGCGACCTCCGGCGCCTGATCGAGCGCGACGAGGCAATTCTCCAGCGTACCGGCGGAGAGTGCTGCAACACGAACCCTCTTCTGATATCCGCCGACGAGCTCGCCTCCGCAGCGCTGCAGGTCATGGAGGAACGGAAGATTACGTCGCTCTTCATACTTGGCGAAGGGCGCCGCGTCGAAGGAATCCTGCACCTTCACGATCTCTGGGGTCTCGAACTCTTCTGAGGTGGACGGATGGAAAACCCACAGACCGCAGTCGTCCTGCACTTCCGGGACGGCCGCACACTGCGAGAGAACTCGCTTCCCGACATCGACCTCGATCGCCAGAGCGTGATCGCGGGCGATCTCGCCGTGCCGTTCGGTGAGCTCAAGGCGGTGTTCTTCCGACGCGAGCGGGCGCCGGAGGGAGAGCCCGAGGCCAGCGGATCGCTCGTGTCGGTTGAGTTCGCCGACGGCGAGGTCCTTCGCGGGCTCTCGAGCGACTACACCCCGATCGCCTCGGGTTTCTACCTCACGCCGCTCGACGAGACGAAGCTCTTGCGCGTCTTCGTCGTCAGCTCTTCGGTGGTTGCGATCGAGGTCGAAAAGCTGTGAGGCGGGTCCCGGCCTCAGCATTCGCCCTCTGTTTCGTGCTGCTCTACGCGCTGCCGTCACTCGCCGCCGGTCAGGCGGCGTCCAGAGTCACGGCCTTATTCCGGGGATGCGAGGGCAATTCCGCGCAGTTCGTCCACAGGTTCCTGCCGAAGGGATACAAGAAGGAGACTGTCGAGCGGGGATCCGTGGTATTCGGCACGCTACCTTCCATGCGATGGAGCTACAACTCACCGGAGGCGAAGGAGTTCGTGTTCGACGGCACGACCTCGTGGCTCTGGGTGCCGGCAGATAAGCAGGTGACCGTGCACGAGCTCACGGCCGACGAGCGGGCGTCGCTCCCCTTCTTCGCCCTGTCCGACCCGGCGAGGATCGAGTCGAGCTTCACGATCTCGAAGAACGGACGCAAGACGACGATGAAGGCGCGGGACCGGAGTGGTCTGCTGGCGGAGATCGTCGTGGAGGAGTCGCGCGACGGGTGGCTCGGCACGCTCCGGTACGTCGATTCACAGGGAAACGCGACGGCGTTCGAGTTCTCGGGCTTCACGGCATTCAAGCCGGCCCCCGACACCTTTCGCTTCATCGCTCCGCCGGGAGCCGGCGTGACCCGGAACTGACCGGGCGCCGCCCCGAGAGGCCCGCTCTCGACACTGGAAGTGTCGATTTCCCCGCGCGACCTCAATACAATGCGCAGGCTCGAATAGCGGACCCCGGCACCGGGGAGCCGCGTGACAGGAGACCGAATCACCATGGCACAGGAGAACTCGTTCGACGTCGTTTCAAAGCTCGACATGCAGGAGGTCGCCAACGCGATCCAGCAGGCCAAGAAGGAGATCGAGACCCGCTTCGACTTCAAAGGAAGCAAGTCCGACATCGAGCTCAAGGAAAAGGAATCCGAGATCATCCTGACGAGCGATGACGAGGTGAAGCTCAAGAGCGTCCGCGACGTGCTCGAAGGCCGGCTCGTGAAGCGCAAGGTTCACCTCAAGTCGCTCGACTACCAGAAGGTGGAGCCCGCCACGATGGGCACCGCTCGCCAGCACGTGAAGCTGATCCAGGGGCTCGACTCCGACAAGGCGAAAGCGGTCGTCAAGGCGATCAAGGAGACGAAGATCAAGGTTCAGGCGTCGATCCAGGGGGATCAGGTGCGTGTCGCCGGCAAGAACCGCGACGACCTGCAGAAGGTCATGCAGCTGCTCCGTGAGGGTGATTTTGGAGCGCCGCTACAGTTCACGAACTATCGATGAGCGTCGCATCCTGTCGCCTTTCTTAACTCTCATGAATCGTTTATCCTTTGCGTCGTGAGCAGCCCCGGCTCGTCCACTCTCCCCGATACCGTCGCTGCCGGCTCGCTGCTCGGGCAGGTGATCGAGCTCGTCGCCCCCAAACTCGAGGAAGTCGAACAGGCGCTTCGCGACAACTTCGCGTCGCCAATCCCGAGAATCCAGGAAGTCGCGGATCACGTCCTCCAGGGAGGAGGAAAGCGACTTCGTCCCGCGCTGCTCCTTCTCGTCTCGAAAATGCTCGGATACGAGGGGCGGAATGACGTCGTGTTCGGCGCCGTGGTCGAGTTCATTCACACGGCCTCGCTGATCCACGACGACATCATCGACGACTCCGCGATGCGGCGCGGTCGCGCCTCGATCAACTACAAGTGGGGCAACCACCTTTCGGTCCTGATCGGCGACTACCTCTACTCTCACGCGATCAGGATGGGCCTCGCGGTGGGCGACCTTTCGATCGTTCAGATGCTTTGCGCCGCGACGATCGAGCTGACGGAAGGCGAGATCATCGGGCTTCAGAACAGCGGGCGCGCCGACCTGACGAAGGACGAGTACTTCGACCTCATCGGGCGCAAGACCTCGGCGCTCTTCGGCGCGAGCGCGCGGGTTCCCGGAATGCTCGTGGGGCTCGACGCCGCCCGTCAGCAGAGGCTCTGGGACTACGGTTACAAGCTCGGGACCGCGTTCCAGCTGGTCGACGATCTGCTCGATTTCACGTCGACGGAGAAGACCCTCGGCAAGCCCGTGCTCGCGGACCTGAAGGACGGCAAGGCGACTCTGCCGGTGATCGTTGCGCTGCCCCGCACGACGGACGCGGAGCGGCGGAAGATCGAGTCGGTTCTACGCACGGGAACGTTCGACGAGGCTTCCCCCGAAGAGATTCAGGAGATCGTCGCGCGATACGAAGGAATCGAAGAGACCCGCGAATTCGCTCGAAAGTATTCGCGCGACTGCATGGATTGCGTCGCCGAGTTCGCCCCTTCGCCTGCGCGCGACGCCCTCGCTCGCGCCGCGGAATTCGTCCTCGAGCGTGATCGCTGAGCGCCAGGTCTCAGGAAAGCATCTCCATCAGCTCGGTCAACCCGGCGCGCGCACGGTTCGAGAAGTCCCGATCCCGCTCCCCCGCAATCCGGAGCAGCCTGCTGTAGGTGTCGACGGCGCGGCCGTAGTCTCGGGTATGGCGATGGTAGACCTCGCCCTTGAGCAAACGCGCCTCCACGTTCATCGGCTCCACCTCGAGAATCTTGTCGAGGAAGATCAGAGCGGAGTCGAACTTGCCCTCGTCGAGCGCGATGCGATAGCGCAGCTTGTAGAGCGCGACGAGATCCTGATTCGAAGGTTGAACAAATGCTCCGGGCAGAACGCCTCGCAGAGCCGACACCAGCTTGCCGCCGATGCTCCCGGTTCGTTTCGCGTCCACGCGCATCCCCCATCCCTCCCGCAAAGCCAACCCGTGATGCATTCAATCATAGAGGGCGAACGCGAACTGGTCAAGATCTTTACCAAGTCGCCTTACGCTCGCGGCGCTGCTAACATTGTCACCCGATGAAGCGCGCAGTCTATCCGGGCTCGTTCGATCCGCCGACCAACGGGCACCTCGACATCATTCGAAGGAGCGCCCGGCTCTTCGACGGCCTCGTCGTCGCCGTTCTCGAGAACGAGGGGAAGGCTCCCCTCTTCTCCGTTGCCGAGCGCGTCGACCTGCTGCGCAGCGTGACCACCGGCATCGCGGGCGTCGAGATCCAGTCGTTCTCGGGACTGCTCGTCAATTTCCTGACACGCGTCGAGGCCTCGGTCGTCATCCGCGGAATCCGCGCCGTGTCCGACTACGAATACGAGCTCCAGATGGCGCTGATGAATCGCGAGCTTTCTGCCGAGTCGGAGACGATCTTCATGATCCCGGCCGTCGAGTACACCTACGTCTCTTCGCGCCTCGTCAAGGAAGTCTGCCGTCTCGGGGGCGACGTCTCGCAGCTCGTACCGCCGACGGTGCTGGCGCGGCTCCAGGAGCGCCTGAAACCGGCCTCACCGGCCGACTGACGCCAGTCAGCGCTGCCCGATCATCGTTCGCCCCGACCAGCGGCCGGATCGAGGGCGTCTCTCGCTGCCTCTCCGACGAAGTTGCAGGCGACGACCGTCGCGAAGAGCGCGAGCCCGGGGAAGAATGCGATCCACCATGCCCGGCGGAGGTGGTCGTCCGCCGAGGCGAGGATGCTCCCCCACGAGGCCTGCGGCGGCTGCACGCCGAGCCCGAGGAACGAGAGCGCAGACTCCGCGGCGATCGCCGATGCGACGCCGAACGCGGCCGAGGCGACCGCGGGGCCGAGTGCCGCGGGAAGCAGATGGCGGAAGAGAACACGCGCGCGCGACGCACCGGCGGCGCGGGCGGCGATCGCGAGGTCGCTGTCTCGCAGCCGGCGGACTTCGCCTCGAACCACTTTCGCGTCGCCGGTCCAGGAAACTGCGACGAGCGTCGCGACGACCACGCCGAGCGAGGGTTCGAAGAGGGCCGCAATGCCAAGGGCGAGGAAGAAGAACGGGAAGCTGAGCGCGAGCTCGGTGGCCCGGGAGACGAGCCAGTCGAAGGCCCCGCCGGCGAAGCCCGCGACGCCGCCTAACAGCGCCCCGAGGATGAGCGAAAGGAGCGCCACGGTGATCCCGACGGCGAGCGAGATCCGGGCGCCGTGGATCGTTCTCGCGAAGAGATCGCGGCCGAGATCGTCGGTCCCGAACCAGTGGGCCGCCGAAGGGGAAAGGAAGCGGGATGGAAGATCGACGCGCTCGGGCGAGTACGGCACGACGAACGACCTTTCCGTCGCGATGACCGGCGCGACGAGCGCGACGAGAATCATGAAGCCGAGAAAGACGAGTGAGACGCGCGCACGGGCCCCGGCCCGGGAAGCGCTCGCGCCCGTCACGCCGCCTCCTCCGATCGGCTGCGGGGATCGATCGCGAGATGCAGGACGTCCGCGAGAGCTCCCGTCGCGAGCGACAGCACCGCGGTGATCAGCGTCAGCGCCATCACCACCGGATAGTCGCGGGCTACGACGGAGTCGACGAAGAGATTGCCGATGCCGTCCCAGCGAAAGATCCGTTCCACGACGACGCAGGCTGACAGGAGCGCGGGAATTGCGACGGCGAGCAGAGAGACGATCGGGGGGAGCGCGTTGCGGAAGCCGTGAAGGCGGAGCGCTCCCCACTCGCTCAGTCCCTTTGCCCGGGCCGTTCGCATGTAATCGCGCCCTGCGGAATCGAGCATCGATGCACGCACGAACCGGCTGAGGAACGCAATCGGACCGAGGGCGAGCGTCGCCACGGGGAGCGCCGCGTAACGCGCGAGCTCGAGAAGGCGAGACGGCCCGGTGAGAGACGCGTCGGGCATCCCGAACAGCGGCACGATCGCGAACTTCACGGCGAACAGCTGCAGGAGAATCAGCGCGAGCCAGAACGTCGGCAGCGAGTAGACGGCAGTTGCGCCGATCCCGGCGACGAGGTCGACTCCTCGTCCCGAATAGCGCGCCGAGATCATCCCGAGCGGGACCGCCACGAAAATCGCGAGCGCGAGCGCGAGGCCGACGAGCAGCAGCGTCACCGGTAGGCGCTCCGAAACGAGCTCGCGCACAGGAGCGCGCCTCACGAAGGATTCGCCGAAGTCGAGCCGCGCCGCCGACGCGAGCCAGGCGCCGTACTGAACCAGGAGCGGCTCGTCGAGCCGCATCTCGGCGCGCAACGCGGCGATCACTTCGGGCGTGGCGTGTCTCGCGCTCAACCCTCCGAGACGCCGCTGCACCGGGTCGCCCGGCGCCACGTGCACCAGCATGAAGACGACGAAGGAGATTCCGACGAGCGAGATCGCAGCGTGAACGAAACGGCGGATCACCACGCTCGCCATCGCGCTGGTCAGCTCCCGTTCGCGCCGTTGCCGGCCGTCGGCTGCCGTCGCGGAGCGATCCACCAGCCTCGCGCACCCGGAACCCAGTGAAACAGCCCGATACCCGGCGCAACCTGCACGTTCTGGATCTGCTTGCTCACGGCCCACTTCGTCGACGCCTGCACGAGCCAGGTGTAAGGCTGGTCGCGCTCCAGGATCTCGTGAACGCGCATGTACATCTCGCGCCGCTTCGCCTGGTCGAGCTCGAGCCTTCCCTTCGCGAGGAGGTCGTCGACCTCCGGATTCGAGTAGAAGACCCAGTTCTGCCCTTCCGGCGTGAACTGCGACGAATGAAAGTTCGTGAAGAGGTCGGGATCGAGGTCGAGCGAATAGCCGAGGAACACCGCCTCGAACTTGCCGCCGACCACGCGCTCGATCATCGCGGAGCCTTCCAGCTTGCGAACCACGAGATCGACACCGACGTCTCGCAGCGCCTGCTGGTAGATCTCGCCCTGCTGAACCGAAGCGTTGTCCTCCGCGGCGACGATCAGCTCGATCCTGAGCTTCTTCTTTCCGTGCTCCCTGATTCCATCGCCGTCCTTGTCGACCCATCCCTTCGACTCGAGGATCGCGCGCGCCCCCGCGGGATCGAACGGGATGGGCGGCACCGTCGGGTTGAACGCCCACTGCTCCACCGTGAACGGCCCGCTCATCACGCGGGCGCCGCCCGCGTAGAGGTGCTGCACCACGGCGCCGCGATCGATCGCCATCGTGAACGCGCGGCGGATCTCCGGGTCGCCGAGCGGCTCGAACCGGTTGTTCCACGCGATGAAGTTGTAGCCGAGCTCGTAAAACTGGTGGAAGACGATGCTCTTTCGAATCTCCGGATCGGCAGCGCCGAGCGCGAACTGCTCGGACGAGACGCGCATCTCGTCGATCTCGCCGCGCGTGAGAGCGCTCCAGGCAACCGTCTCGTTAGGGATGATCCTGAAGACGACGCTGCGGATCGGCGGCTTCGTGCCACGGTAGTCGTCGCGGCGCTCGAGCACGATCTCGCTTCCGGGGGTGCGGCTCACCAGCCGGTAAGGCCCGCTTCCGACCGCCGTATCGTTGAAGTCCTTCTTGAAATCGCCCTTGCCGTAGACGTGCTCGGCGATCACCGGGAAGCCGAAGGCGTAGATCTGCCCCGCGCTCCGTCCCGATTCGAATACCACCTCGACGGTCTGCGGATCGACGACGCGCGACTTCTTCAGGTCGACGCCCTGGAGGTAACCGGAGATCTGCGACGACTCTTCGGCGTACTTCCTGACGCTGAAGAGCACGTCCTCCGCGGTGACGCGCGTGCCGTCGTCGAACGTCGCCCCCGGGTCGAGAAAGAAACGGAACGTCGTCGCGTCGGGAGAGATCTCCCACCGCGTTGCGACACCGGGAGCAGGACGCATCGTCGCGTCGACTTCGACGAGCGCGTCGAAGAGGTACGAAAGCACGTCGCGCTCGTAGGAGGTCGACATGAGGACCGGGTTGAGCGTAGTGACGTCGTTTTCGAGCCGCCTTACGAGACGTCCCTCGGTCTGGACGCCACCCGAGCCATCGCTGGCCGTCGCGGCGGGTGCCGGCGCCTCTCGACCGCAGCCGGCAAGGACCGCGAGTGCGAGCAGGGCTGCTGCTAGGCAGAGCGTTGCGGGCGCTGTTCGGGATGTCGAGGGCATGGCGTCATTATAGGACGCCGGCGGGCGATTACTCGATGCGGACCGACGACGTCGCCACGTTGTACTGCTCGTCGACGACTCGCACGATCACGAAGCGCCCCTTGGTCGCAGTCGCGTCGATCTCGAATTCCTCGACGGGCGAGTCGGCGATGCCGTCCACGGGAGTCAGCCTCACCCACTCCTTCGCATCGACCGCATACTCCGCCTTCACGATCGGCGAGAGCGCGTCGGTGACCTTCACGCGAACCTTCGTTCCCTCGACCCGGCTGCTGATCGCGGGGAGCGAGTTGTCGACGACCAGCTCGATTCCCTCCCGCGTCGTCGTCAGCGCACCCTCGGCGTTCCCGGGCTCATCGGACACCGTCAGGCGGATCTCGTACCGGCCATCGGGCAGCTGTGAGGTGTCGAAGTTCATGCGGCCTTCCGTGACATTCTCGCGCAGGCGAAGCCAGTTCGACTCCCCCGCCTTGCGGAACTGAATGTCGGCCCGGATCGGGTCACCGTTGTCGTCGCGCGCGCGCCAGCTGATCGTCCGGTATCCCTTCCTGAAGAGTCGCTTGCCCGGGTCGGTCCGCTCGCGGGGGTTGTCGAGGCTGTTGAAGATGCCGTATTCGTCGGGGTTGGTCGCTTCTAGAACCTGGGGCGACGCCGGGTAGGCCGCGCTGACGTAGACGGCGCCCGGATCCATCACGACCACGGAGTCGATCACCGGGGCGATGTTGCGGTTCACGAAACTGATGTCGAACGAATCGAGACGCATGGCCTCGGACGGGCGCTCGGCCGTCATCTTCCACTGGATGTAGCGGGCGGGAGGAGCATTCACTTTCCCGCTCGTCCCCTGCACCGGCTTCGACCAGTCGCTCCAGGTATCGTCCGCCGTCGAGCTGTTTCCGCTGCGAAAGAAGAGAGAGTAGTTGCCGGCCTCGAGGGCGGTTCCGGTCATCCGGTACGTGCCGAACGACGAGTAGCGGAGGCAGTCCTGCACCGACGAACGGTACTCGGCCTGAGGCGACACTCCCGTCTCGAAGGCGTAGACGGCGCCTCCGTTCGTGGTCGTGAGCGTAAGCGTCGATCCCGTCTTCACGATCGAGACCGCCTGCTTGGCCGCGACGACGCCGGCCAGCGCCAGCTCGCTCTTGGAAATCTCGTAGATACGCCCGTTAGGCCCGGTCGCGGCGAAAACCCGATCGCTGCCCGACGCGGCAAGTCCGTAAACGGTCTCCTTCTCGAGGCGCCCCGCGAGCTCCACGAAACCGTCGGGAGCGATCCGGTAGATCTCCGATGCTCCGCTCTTCGCGCCGACCGAAGCCGCGGGAGGCTCGTCGTAGGAGAAGGAGACGTCGACGGAGACGCTCGCGTCTCCGGCATCGGGCTTCTTCTCCTCGGGGGCCGTCTGCTGCTGCGCCTGCGCCGCCGTTCCCTGCTGCGGACGCGGCGGAGCCGTCGAAGGGAGGGTCGACGTGACCGCCGCGGCCCAGGCGTAGCCCGAAACGGGATCGACAGCGATCGCCGTGACCTCAGAGAACGACGAGTCGTAAAGGGCTCTCCCCTTCCCGTTCGCATCGATCTCGTAGATCCGGCCCTGATCGGCTCCGCCGGCGAGAATGCGATTCTTTCCCGCCACCGCGAGGCTTCGCACGTGCGGCTCGGGCGCGTCGAAGAAGAGGCTCGCCTTACCGTCGGCGCCGACCTTCAGGATCTTTCCCTCGAGGCCGGTTGCGACGAGCAGCGCGCCGTCGGGATGGACGGCCATCGCCCAGACGTATGCATCCTCCGGGCTGAAGAGCGGCTTGGCCGTCAGAGTCTTCAGATCGATCTCGTAGACCTTGCCGTAAGGCGAGCTCGCCGCGTAGAGTCGACCGCGATTGAGCGCAAGGGCGTAAATCTCGGGTTCGGCGGCCTTGAAGATCTGCTCGAGCTTCCCGCCGCGAAGGCGATAGACCTTGCCGGCGTTTCCCGTGCCGAGATACATCGTGCCGTCACCGTCAGTCGCCTGGGAGAGGACGAACGGATCGTCGATCGCGACGATCTTGCGGATCGTGGAGCCCGGTTTGAGCTCACCCTTCGCCGTGACCGCAAAGCCCTTTTCGAAGTCGCCCGAAAGGAACTCGTCGGACGAGGTCGTCGACCAGGTCTGCGGCGTGACCGCCGCGAGAGAGAGCGCCGAGAAAACAAAGAGCGTCGCGAGAAGCGATTTGATCTTCATGTCACCCACACAATCCGTTGTCGTTTGAGGCCGGTGCGATCGGCGTGGCGCCGTGCGCAGCGTAGTGATGTTAGCCGGAATGCCTTGCGAAGCCTGTCAGCGCGCCGCTAACTTCGAGGCTTGACTTCGAATTCGAGCCGGAAGAAGCCATCGACGATCTGGTCGAGCTCGCGCGTGGCGCGGGACGAAGGATGAATGCGAACCTGTGCCGACGCCGTGTGGCTCGAGTCGTCGACGAGCACCTGTTTCATCGACGGCGGAAGCGACGGATGGTAGGCGCCTCCGGTGACCGTTCCCTCCATCGGCGAATAGATCGTCGCGGAGAGGTTCGTCGACGGGTGGAGGCGGCCGATGACACCGACGACTTCCTCGAGGCTTTGCGGGTCGGGAGGGACGGCGGAAAACTCGATCCGGTTCATCTCGCCTCCGCCACCGAGGTATACATACGACTTTCCCGCGGGAACGTCCCTGGGGACGCTCAGCGTGAAATTCTCGACGAACGACTTGCCGCGGAACGGTTTGAGCGTCGCAGACACGACGATGTCGTCGCCTTGATTGATCTCGCCGTCGGCTGGCATGCGGATCGTCGCGTCGGTCACGCGCGCGACGCGGAGCTGGTCGTCGTGCGAGAGGCGAATCGTTACGGCCCCGATGTCGGCGCTCTTGAATTCGTTCGAGATGAGGTACTGACTGACGAGACCGAGGTAGACCGGGATCGACTCGCGAGCCTGCGCGCCGGCCCAGCCTTCGCGAAGGTGAAGCTTCCCCGCTCCGGCGACCTCGATGTCGGCGTCGAGCACGACGGTCCGCTCGCCTGCCGCTTTCTGCGTCTCGGCGACGATGCTGTCGGTCGTCATCGCGAGCAGAAGCGGGAACATCATCGGGTGGCGCGCGATTCGGAAATGGTGCGTGGTGATCACGCCCGCCTCGTCGAGCTCGACCGACACGGGAACCATGTCGGCCTCCTCGCCCGTCATTCCCATGATTCCAGCGAAGCGGTCCTGCCGGAGCGCGCCGACGACCGCGCCCGCGTTCGCGAACTTGAAGGATCGGGCGAGGTTAGGCAGAACTCCGACGATTTCCGCGCGGGCCATCGGAAATGCGACCTCTCCGATGTCCAGGAACGGGTGGCCGAAGCCGTAGACCTCGTTCCCGCGCACGTACGTGACCGTACCGGTCGCCGAGACGGAGAAGTCGCCGTCGACGAGCACCGCCGCGATCGCGTCGCCCGCGTCGAAGTGCTTATGCGTCGGCGATGACGAAGCGCTGTTCCCTGACGAGCCCGCTGCGACCGGCATCAGCGAATCGCTCGCGATGAGCGGTGTGAAGCGGTCGATCGTCGCGGCATCGAAGCTTCCAAACGAGATCGGCGTCGCGATCGGGCCCGCGCCGTGAAGCGACGACGACGCCGGCGTGCGGCGCGTGTTCGACGAGAAGTCGCGCCAGAGCGCCTGGCTGTCACCGCTCACGAGCGTCGTAAGAAAGGCCTGAGCGCTGCGCGGCGAGGCTCCGTTGGCCACGGACATTCCGCCGTGCGTTTTCCGATCCGAGATCCTGACCATCTGCTCGATCGGCGTGATCCCCGCGATCGGCTCCGTCGCGAACTGCCATGCGTACGCGAGTGCTCCGACGATCTTCCCGTCGATGTAGATCGGCGAGCCGCTCATCCCTGCGATGACCCCGGTCTTCCGGAGAATCTCCGAGTCGACCTTTGCGAGGATCAGATCGTGGCCCGGCCCCACGTTGCGCAGGATTCCCATGATCTCGACGTCGAAGCGCTGCGCTTCGCTGCCTTCGAACACGGACACGCCGTAGCCGTGCATCCCTTTCTTGACGGAGTCGAGCGGCATGATGTCGGCCGCGGAAGCCTGCCCGGCGGAGATGGCCGTTGCTGCGAGGGTAAGGACGAGCGCGAATTCTCGGAGTTTCACGGCCTCTGAAACAACCGCTGCCACCGCACCATTTCGGCGGCGGCTGCTCTTCCCGCCGCGTTTCCGGGATGTGACCGGGGCTTCCCGTCAGGAAAGCCCGGACGCCCCCTGGAGCCGACTACGGAGTGAGCTCCGTGTCTTTGCCGCCCGGCGTCGCTGCGATCTTCGGAGGATCGTTGTCGACCCGGCGGACCACGTCCTTCGCAAAGTGGAAGGTGTATCCGAGCGCTTTGAGCTTCGGCACCTCCTCGATGAGAACGCGCACCGTCGACGGGTAGACGTGGCCGATGCCGACCGCGTAGCTCTTCCGATCCGCGATCCGCACGAGCTCCTTCAGCTGCCGGCGCACTGCGATCTCGCGAGGATCGTCGTCGAGGAAGACGTCTCGCGCCGCCACGGGCACGGAGCCGGCGCCGACGACGGCGGCCGCAAGCGAATTACCTGCAGTGCGCGAATCGATGAAGAAAACCCCCTCGTCCTTCAGCACGGACGCGACGTTCTCCATCACGCGCCGGTCGCGCGTTGCCCGCGAACCCATGTGATTGTTCACGCCGACCGCCTCGGGTACCGCGCGCAGACCTTCGAGCGTCCGCCGCCGGATCTCCTCGTTGGTGAGCGACACGAGAATCGCCTCGGGGCCGGGCGACTGCCGCGGAAAATCGAGAGGCTCCATCGGCAGGTGGCAGAGAATCTCGAAGCCGCGCGCCGAGAGCATCGAGGCCGCCCGCCGCGCGTGAGGCGCAGTCGGAATCACCGCGAACGTGAGCGCAGCGTCGATCGACGCCGCCTCTTCGAGTGGCTGGTTCTCGAAACCGACGTCGTCGAGAATCAGCACGATTCTCTTTTCGCCCGTCGACTGCGGAGCTGCGGCGGGCTTAGGCGGAACACCCGGTTCCACCTCTTCGAATGCTTCGGTCTCCGAGTCGCGCTTCAGCTCGACGACGCGCAGCGTCTCGAGCGCGCCCGCTCCCGTGACCTTGACTTCATCGCCGGTCGCCGTGGTCGAAAGAGCGGGGTTCGCGACCCGAATCTTGTGCGCGACGACCTCGGGGGGATCGAACGTCTCGACGTAGAGAACACCGTCGGTCGTACCGATCCTGTCGTGGTCATAACCAGCCCCGAGAACCGCCTGCTCGAGTGGCGGCGTCTCCGGTCCGCGGTCCGGCTGCGCTTTCGGAGTCGGCTCGTTCGCGACTACCGCGTTGCCGGGCGGGGCAGCCGGAAGGCGCTCGCCTTCCGACAGGAATCGGCGTCCGTAGATTGCGAGAACTGCGATGACGAGCGCTCCGACGAGGAGCAGGGCAACGCCGCTTCGGCTGCGGCGCCGCGGTTTGGCTCGCCGGCGCGGCGACGAGGACGATGCGGGACGGCGTCCCTCTTTCCCCTGCCCTTTCCGGGGAGCCTTCGCCATCAGGCGGCGGCCTTCGCGGGCTTCGCTCCGACGAGCGAGAGCGCCTTCTCGAGGACCGGGTCCGACTTCTCCGTCTTGTCAGGTTCCGGAAGCGTCCGGTCAGCGGCGACGTCGGGCTTCACTCCCGCGTCCTTGATCGGCTTCAGGTCGGGAGTCGTGTAATGGCCGATCGTCACGCAGACGGCGCCACCGCTCGGAAGGTCGATCGTCTTCTGCACGATGGCGCGACCGTACGTCGGAAGTCCGACGACCCGGCCACGACCGTTGCCGCTGATCGCGGACGAGAAGACCTCTCCCGCTCCGGCCGTGGACGGGTCGGTAAGTACGAGTACGTCGCCGTCATAGGACGTCGCCTTGTCCGCGGTCCAGGACTTCGGCTCCACCTTCCGGCCGACGACCGACGTGATCGTCCCCTTCGCGAGAAGAAGGTCCGCGCACCTTGCCGCGCTTTCGATGTCGTCGCTGGAGCTCTCCCGCACGTCGATGAGCACGATACCCTTCGCCTTGCTCTTCGCGTCGGCGAGAAACGCCTGCAGCGCCTTGGCGGTCGTGAAGTTGAATTCGGTCAGCTTGATGTACGGCGTCCCGTCGATCTCTTTGCTCGGAAACTCAGCCGGTGCGAGCTGGCTGAAATCGATCGTCATCTCCTCGCGCTTGGTCATCCCGCCGTGGACGACGGTGACTTTACGTCCTGCCGTGGCCGGAGCCTGCAGCTTCGACAGCACCTGCCAGACCGCCATCTTCGCAGTCGGAACGCCCTCGATCTTCTCGATGAAATCGCCGGGGCCGATGCCTGCCTTTGCTGCGGGCGATCCGTCGCGCACCGCGATGACGAAGGCGTAGCCGAAGCGCTTGGTGAGCGTGAGTCCGATGTTGGTGACGGCGCCGGAGCCGGTCCACTTCTTGTACTCGGCGACGTCGGCCGGTGGAATGTAGAAGCTGAACTCGTCGACCGCCTGGGTGACGCCGCCGAACGCGCCGTCGAGCAACTCATCCGACGACACCTGCTCCACGTAGTTGTTGTTCACGATCGACAGCACCTCGGTGAACACCGAAAGGTGGCGGTAGACGTTGTCCTTCTGGAGGGACTGTCCGAAGACTCCCGCGGCGAGAAGCGAGAGCATCGCGACTACGGACACGAGCAGGAACACGGCTTTTTTGGTCGTCATCAGGTCACTTTCCGCTGGCGCTTCATCTTACCTTAGCCATCGTCTCGGATCGGTCGGCTTGTTGTCCTCGCGGACCTCGAAATAGAGGTATCCGCTTCCGTCCTCTCCCTCTGCAACAGACGTAATGACCTGACCGGGGGTTACTTTGTTCCCCACGGCGACGACCGCGCCACGAGTGTTACCGTAAAGTGAATAGATCCGCTCTCCGTGATCGACGACGACGAGGTTGCCGTAGCCCTTGAACCACTGCGAATAGATGACCTTTCCGTAGAAGATCGCCTGGACGGGCGCTCCCGGCTGCGCGGCGATCTTGATGCCGTTGTTCACGGTGTAGGTCGCGAACTTCTGGCTCCTGACCCTCCCGAAGCCCTCCAGCACCTCACCTTTTGCCGGCCACTGTAGCGCGCCCCGAAACTCGCTCACCTTCGCGGCCTGAGCGGGACCCGAGTCCTTCCGATCGTAAAGGATTCCAAACAGACGCTCGAGGCGCTGGGCGCGCTCCTCGAGATCGGCGAGCCGCAGCTCGGAGCGTCCTTCCTGTTTCCTCAGCGCGGCGAGCTGCCGTTCCTGCTCCGCGCGTCGGGTAGCGATCGCGCGCCGCTTCTGATCACCTGTGGCCTTGAGCGCCGCGATCTTCCTGGCGCGATCCTCGAGAGCGGCGTGCTCGGCGGCGAGCTGTCGCTGCATCGACCGGAAGCGGTCGATCTCGCGGCTGTCGCGGCTCACCAGGTAACTGAGCATCGATATCGCCTCCGCGGGATTCTGCTCCCCTTCGATCATGACGAGCATTCGCAGGTACGAGAGAGAGCCGAGGCGATAGAGAGCCGCGAGTCGATCCGCAAGGAGCTTCTTTTGCTTTGCGATATCCGCGTTGAGTGCGCCGACTCGTGCGGAAGCCTCGCCGGCCTGTCGCTCGAGCTGTGCCTGCGCCTCCTGGGCGACTTCGAGCTCGCGCTCGAGGATCTGCAGCTCGAGTCGAGTCGCTTCAAGGTCGCGTTGAGCCGACTGCGCCTGGCCCCGCACATTCGCGAGCGTCGATCGAAGGGTTCGCACCTCCTCTCGAAGCTGCCGGAGGTCGCTCTGGGGGTCGGAGTCGGCGGGCTGCGCGAAGCTGCTGTACGATCCCGCGGCGAGGATCGAGACCGCGATCGCGATGGCGAGAACCACTCCCGCTCGCTTCACGATTGCATGGACCTCACACTCCGCGCGACGACACGAGGCGCTGTTCGCACAGACGCAGCGCCTCTTTGGCTGCCTGCTGCTGCGCTTCCTTCTTCGAGGTCCCTTCTCCCCGCGCCGAGACTTCGGGATCGAACGTCACCTCGACTACGAAGCGCTTCTCGTGGTCGGGTCCGTGCTCGTCGACGACGCGGTACTCGGGGAGAGGAAGCCCCCTCGCCTGCGCGATCTCCTGCAGCGCGGTCTTGTAGTCCTGAAAGAGAAGATCCCGCGCGTCAATCTGCTCGAGGTCGAGGGCGAAGGTGCGGAGGATCAGGTCGCGGCCGGCTTCGATTCCGCTGTCGAGATAGACCGCGGCGACCACGGCCTCGAAGACGTTCGCGAGCAGCGAATCCTTGCGCCGCCCTCCCGATTTCTCCTCTCCGACACCGAGCAGAAGCATCTCTCCCATCCCGGCGAGGCGCGCTTTTGCCGCGAGCGCCGGGGCGCTGACCATGAATGCTTTGATCTTGGAGAGCGCTCCTTCGTCGAGTGCGGGAAACCGGCGGAAGAGGACGTCGCCGATCACAAAACCGAGGACCGCGTCACCGAGGAACTCGAATGTCTCGTTGTCACCGGGGCTGGTGTCGCGCGACTCGTGAAAATACGACTTGTGCGTGAGCGCGCGAATCGCGAGCGAACGGTCGGCAAACCGATGCCCGATCCGCTGCTCGAAGTCGTTGAGAATTTCTTCAGTCAGGTGCACGACGGCGGCAGTATAGCGCACGGGAACAGGGCGCTCGCCGAAAGCGAAACGCCCCGCCGTGAAGGCGGGGCGGGCTGAATTTCGCGTGGTGCCCAGGGACGGAGTCGAACCGCCGACACGAGGATTTTCAGTCCTCTGCTCTACCAACTGAGCTACCTGGGCAACTTGCCGCAAACGCGGCGAGACGCGAACGATAGTCGACCGCGCCCGTCGTGTCAACGCGCATGGAGAACGGCGCAAACCGTCGCGCAATTTCCCCAAAAAAGATGAAGCGCCGCGGTTAGCGGCGCCTCATCTCGCTTGTCGTTCCGGTGCCTGCGGAGTTAGCTGTCGGATTCGGGCTGGACGCCCGTCCGGCCTGCGCCGGATTCACCCCGGACGGTGGCAAGCCGTCGCCTGAATATCGGGTCCCCCGCTCCCCGTTGCCTGACGGGGATTCGGCTGACAAGCTGCTGCCGTGAGGCAGCGTCTCAATGTAGCGGGTTGGGCTGGAATGTCAACGTCGACGAAGGGAACGGCTGCCTCCGGCGCGACGACCGTCAGCTCGTGCGGTCGCGAAGCATCGTCGCCAGTGCCATGAGCGGCTCGGCCGCGCTTCCGAGGGGACGGATCGCGCGAATGCTCGTCTCGATCAGTTCCCGGTTCAACTGCCGCGCACCGTCGACACCGGCGAGACGAACGAAGGTGAGCTTGCCCTCGTCCTTTCCGACGTCTTTGCCGAGCGCGGCCGACGACGACGTCGCGTCGAGGATGTCGTCGGTGATCTGGAACGCGAGCCCCAGGTTCTTGGCATAGGCTTCGACCGAGCCGAGCATCGCGTCGCTCGCTCCGGCAAGCATCGCGCCCACCGCAGCCGACGCGACGAACAGCGCGCCCGTCTTGCGCGAGTGAATGTACTCGAGCGTGTGAAAGTCGAGCGTCTCCGCCTCACAATGAAGGTCGACCGACTCCCCGCCGACGGTGCCGTCCCAGCCTACGGCGCTCACGACCCGCTCGATGAGCGTGTTGAGCGGCCAGCGCCGCGGCCTGAGCGCGGTGTGACCCGAAGCAACGAGGGCATACGCTTCATTGAGGAGCGCCACAGCAGAGAGAACCGCGAGATCTTCGCCGAATGCGCGGTGAAGCGCCGGCTCGCCGCGCCGCAGCTCCGCGTCGTCCATGCATGGCAGGTCATCGAGAATCAGCGACGACGCGTGAATCAGCTCGAACGCGGCCGCTGCGTCGACGAGTCCCGCGCTCTTCGCTCCGAGCGCCTCACCCACCGTGATCGTGAGGACGCCACGGACGCGCTTTCCGGGAGAGGTGATCGCCTTCTCGAGCGGCTTGCGAAGAACGGCCGGAGCACTCGCCTCGGCCGCGAGCTTCGCGAGGCGCGCGTTCACCATTTCGCGTCGTGACAGGAAGTGTTCGTTCATCTGTTTGCCGTCGTCGTCGCATGCTGCAAGTGACGCCGGAATCGGGGGCTTATGGTAGCATCCGGCCACGATGGCTAATCGTTTTCGATCGATACTTTTCAATCGTCTCGTATGGGCTGTCGCAGCTGGTTTCATCGTCTTTCTCGTCAGCCTTGCGCTGTTGACGGAACTTTCGAAGCGAGACTTCATTTTCGTCGTCGTAGCCTCGATCCTGGCGTGCGGAGTAACCATCGCGCTCAGATTCTTCCTCTCCCGCGAGGCGATGACGCTCACCGGCGGCTCTCCCTCGAAAGTTCTGAGCAGGATCACTGGTGGCGACCTCACTCTCTCGTCCCGTGACATCACCCGCTCGATCGGTCAGCCCGAAATGGCGGCCGCGGTTCGCGGTCTCGTGCTCAACCTCGAGCGCACGATCAGCCGCTTCGGACAGCTCTCTGCTGACGTGAGCAATGTCAGCGAGTCGATCAATGAGCGGGCGAAGCTTCTTGCAAAGATCTCGAGCGAGCAGCTCCGGGCTGCCGAGTCGACGTCCGGCTCGGTCACCGAGATCGACCGCTCCATCAACGCGGTCCAGAAGAGCATGGAGAATCTTTCGCTCAATGCGGAAGAGACCTCGACCTCGGTTCTGCAGATGTCGGCGAGCATCGAGGAGGTCAGCCGGATCACCGACCGACTGGCCGAATTCGTGGAGCAGGCGGCGTCGGCCGTCAACGAGATGATCGCGTCGATCAACGAAGTGGCGTTGAACACGGAATCGTTCTCGTCGTTCGCCACCCAGACGGCGAGCTCGATGGTCGAGATGAACGCCACGACGGTCGAAATCGGCCGAAGCGCACGACAGTCGACCGAGTTCGCGGAGAGCGTCCGCGGCGCGGCAATCGAAGGGCGCCAGGCAGTCATGGGCACCGTCGAGGGGATGCGCAACATCAACGAGACGGTTCAGGGATCGAAGCTCTCCCTGACGCAGCTCGTCGAGCGCTCGCAGGAGATCGGCGAGATCGTCCGCGTCATCGACGAGATCGCGGGCCAGACGAATCTCCTCGCGCTGAACGCTGCAATCATCGCCGCGCAGGCGGGAGAGCGCGGAAAGGGCTTCGCCGTCGTCGCCGACGAGATCCGCGATCTCTCCGAGCGCACCTCGGTGTCGACCGAAGAGATCCGGACGCTGATCCTCAACGTCCAGCGCGGCGTCGAAGAAGCGATGGCGCAGATGGAGTCGACGGGCGAGCGTGTCGGCGAAGGCGTCGCCCTGACCGCGCGCGCCGAGCGGGTGCTCGAGAAGATCCTCGACCTGACGCAGCGCTCGAGCGAGTCGATTGCCGAGATCGCGCGCGCCACCGAAGAGCAGATCCGCGGCAGCCAGGCTGCGACGCAGGCCATCGAGGAAGTAACGAAGATGGTCCAGCAGACGGCGAGCGCGACACAGGAGCAGTCGAAGACGTCGGCGAAGATCGGAGAGCAGGTCGCGACCGTGCGCGATTACACGAATCACCTGCGCCGCGCGATGGAAGAGCAGGAGAGCGGAAGCCGCGCGATCGGCCAGGCGATGGAGAACATCATGACTGCCGTGAGCACCGTCGTCGAATCGACGTCCGTGCTCAGCACGGAGAGCGGCTCGATCGTCAAGGGTTCGCGGGCCGTGGAGCGCGGTACGCGCGAAGCGAACCTCTCGGTCTCCGACCTCACGGTCATGGCGAACACGCTTCGCCACGAGTCGTCGCTGCTGTCGCAGCAGCTCGACCGTTTCCAGCTCTCCACGCCCGCGAAGGGCGGCTCGATCACGACGGCGGCCGTGCTCCCGCACACGTTCACGCTCGATCCCGCGTTCTGCAATTTCATGGCACTCGGATTCATGGAGCGCGCCGTGCACGAGACGCTCGTGACGTTCGGCGAGGGCGCCGAGATCGTCCCCGGCCTCGCCGCCCGGTGGGAGATTCTCGAACACGGAACCCTCTACCGCTTCCATCTGCGCCGCGGCGTCTATTTCCACAACGGCAACCCGCTCACGTCGAAGGACGTGGTTGGGACGTTCAACCGCCTGATGTGGCACGAGATCAACTCGCCCGGAAGGTGGATCATGCTCTCGGTGGTCGGCTCGGACGACGTCGTGGCCGGGCGATCGCGTGCGGCGAGCGGTCTCGTCGCCGTCGATGAGCACACCGTCGACATCCGGCTCAAGGAGCCGCTCGCCTTCTTCGTGCACCTCCTGTCGATGGCCGAGGCGGCGATCGTTCCGATCGACGAGGCGAAGGACAAAGAGAGGTTCGGCCTCCGGGGCGCCGGCACCGGCCCCTTTGCCGTGGAAGAGGCGCGGCCGGGCGATATGCTCACGCTGCGCGCGAGCCGTTCGTACTTCCACCGCGGGCTCCCCTACCTCGACACGCTGAAGTTCCGCCTCGATCTCAAGAGCGGAAAGGAAGTTGCCGCGGCGTTCATGCGAGGCGAGCTCGACATGGCACACGGCCTGCCGCTCGCGGCCGTCGCCGAGATGCGGAACGATCCGCGCTACTCGCCGTATCTCATCGACACGATCCAGCTGCACACGTCCTACATGACATACGACTGCTCGCACGGGCCGTTCAGCCACGTCGACGTGCGGCAGGCGGTCAATCACGCGGTGAACAAGGATCGGATCAACGAGAAGGTCTTCTCCGGCCTCGGCGTGCCCGCGCAGTCGCTCCTGCCTCCCGGTCTGCTCGGCTACGAAGCCGAGCTCAAGGGGCTTCAGTACGACCCGGACAAAGCCCGCAGCCTGATGCGTCGTGCCGGCTACTCCTCGGGCTTCCGCCTGCGCTACTACCGCTGGGACACCGACGAGTTCTACAACTCGGGCATGGTTCCTCAGATCATCGAGGACCTTGCCGAGATCGGGATCAGCGTCGAAGTCTCGGAGCACTCCGCCGAGGATGCGCGACACGCTCGGGAGCGCCGGGGCCACGACCTGCTCATCTGCGGCAACTGGTACGCCGACTTCCCCGACTCCGACAACTTCTTCTACATCTTCTTCCACAGCGACTCGGGGACCGTTCTCGGCATGAACTATCCCGACGGGAAATGGGACTCCGTGATCGAAGAGGCGCGCGCGACGAACGATCTCGATCGCCGCACCGAGATCTACCGCCAGCTGAATCGTCGCGCAGTCGACGAGGCGCCTCTCGTCTTCCTCTTTCACGACCGCTTCTTCATCGCGCACAAACCGGAAGTGCGGGGGGTCCGGACGCACCTCGTGCCCCCGCCGGCGCGCTACCATTCGATCTGGATCGAGCAGTAGACCTGGAGGACAGGCCCTGGGCGGCGGAGTAAACGTCCGCCCTCCTCGGCCGTCCAATGAGCGTGACGATGGCGAACCTCCGCCTGATCACCCGCGAGGACGGACCGTCCGACCGGGATTTGATCGACCAGACCCTCGGCGGCGACCAGGCCGGATTCGCGCTGCTCGTCTCGAGGTACCAGAAACGGATTTTTCGCATGGCACTGGCGATCGTCAGAAACGAGGCAGACGCAGACACGATCACGCAGGACGCCTTCGTGACTGCCTACCTGAACCTCGTGAAGTTCGAGGGTCGCAGCGAATTCGAGACGTGGCTCACGCGAATCGCGATCAACAAGTGCCGAGACCAGCTCCGGGGACGCAAGTGGAAGCTGGTGTCGATCGGCCCTGCCGGCGACGACGACGCTCCCTCGGTCGACGTCGCTGACGGCCGGCCCGACGCCGAGCGCGAGATCATGTCGTCCCAGATCGGCGTGGCCATCGATCGTGCGATCGAGCGCCTGTCGGCACAGCAGAAAGTGATATTCAGGCTGCGACACTTCGAGGAGATGCCGCTCGAGGAGATCGCGACGCTGCTCGACCTGGCACCGGGAACGGTGCGGGCGCATCTATTCCGGGCAGTTCACAAGGTGCGGAAAGAGCTCGAGCCGTGGGCGGGGGCACATGCCGTCGCCGGGGAGGCGCAATGACGAAACACTACGGAACCGGAGAATTGCTGGCGTACGCGTATCTGCCCGAGGATGATGCCGTATCGAGGCATCTCGACGGCTGTGACGCTTGCATGGGGCGCTTCAAGACGCTGCGGGCGGAGCTCGACCGGCATGCATCCGAACCGATTGGGGCCGAGCGGCCGGAAACGTTCTGGAAGCGTCAGGAGCTCAGTGTGATGCGGGCGATCGAGACGCGAGGGCGGCGGGCGTCGTGGCTTACTGCACGATTCGCCGCCGCTGCCGCAGCGGTACTCTTCGTCGTGACGGCCTTTCTGGCAGGTCGAGGAAGCGTTACGAGCGCAACAGCGACGTCGACGGTCGTCACCGCTACTGTCGCGTCCACTGCGACTTCGTCGATTGCAACCTCACAGGAAAGCGGATTGACCAGCAGCCAGCTCTCGACCGATCCGTGGCAGTCCGAACAGTTGCAGGACTTTCAATCCGTCGTCGACTGGGAAACCTGGGTCGAGGCTGACGGGAAGAAGCGAGGAACGATATGAGACGAACGATTGGCCTTTCGATCCTGATCGTCGGATTGATCGCCGGGCCGGCGCTTGCCCAGCAAGGTGGCCCGATGATGCCGAAGGGCAAGTGGTGGCGGATGCCCGAGGTGTCCAAGGAACTGAAGCTCACGGCCGATCAGCAGACGAAGCTCGACGCGATCTTCAATTCGAGCTCGACCGAGCTGATCGACTTGAAGGCCGATGTCGACAAGCTCGGGATCGAGCTGCGCGCGCAGCTCGAGAAGTCACAGTCGGCGAAGAAGGACGTGCTGTCGGTGGCGCAGAAACTCGGCATGGCGCGCGGCAGACTCTTCGAGCGCGAGATCGCGATGATGGTCGACATGAAGTCGGTCCTCAACGACGAGCAGTGGAGCGTGCTGCGCGAGAAGCTGGAGCAGCGCGCCAACCGTATGCGCGATGAGATGCGGGAAGGCGGGCCCGATCGTCCGCGGCCGAGGAACCCCCGTTAGGCGTTCCGCTGGCGGAGACGAAGCGCCCCGGGGAGACTGTTTCCCGGGGCTTTCTTGTTTTGGCGACACTCGGGTCGCGAAGGTGACCGCGCTCGTTTACGGGCAGGTGTAGAGCGCCCTGGCTCGGAGATCGAGTGACGCGCCTCTCTGGCGGATCAGGATGCGAGCGGGGATCGCCTGGTCGTCGCGCGTAAGCCAGAAGGAGACGTCGCCCGGCCACTTCTTCGTCTCCGAATCGGTGGCGGAGATCGTGTACTGCCTCGCTTCGACCTTCGCGCCACCGAGCGCGACCTTCGACACGTCGCCGGGAGTAAGCAGCACGCTGTAAAGTTTTCCGGCAGAATAGACCTTCGTCTCCAGCGGCTTCTGCAGCTTCGTTGCGCTCTTCCTCAGGTAGTAGATGACCGAGAGAACGTCGCGGATCTCGCCGTGCGGAATCGGGTCGAGCTTGACGGTGGGCGGTCCCCCCTTCTTCGAGTCGACCTTCTCGCGGCGCATCGTCTTGGCGCCGTAGTCGAACGTCGTCGTGGTCGCACGGTGGCGCCCCTCGAATTTGTAGCCGTCGAGACTCACGAGGGTGCTCAGATTGACCGGGTCGATCTCCGACTGATACTGGTAGAGATCGCGCTCTCCCTCGTCGGAAATGATGCGGAGCTCCGTGGCGACCGAGGAATTCGAACGGACGACCGTGGCAAGCGTTCCCGAGCCTTCCGTCGGGAAGCGAAAGCCGGCGAAGAACGAGAGGATGCCGTTGAGCTCCCAGTCGTACGTCACGACTTCCATGCGGCGGTTCGAGCCGCACTCGAGCCGTTCTGCGTTCGCCGCGGGCGTCGCAAGCGCAATCGCCATCGCAAGGAGCGCCGCGTTCGCGAAGCGAATCCTCATGCGCCTTCCTTTGCCTCGACGCTGCCGAACGACTCCAGCATCCGCTCCACCTCGTCGATCACGTAGTCGGGCGTCGAGGCGCCCGCCGTCAGTCCGACAGTCTCTACGCCCGCGAACCATTCCGGAAGGAGGTCATCGGCTCCCTGTACGAGGAACGAAGGCTTCGCGTCCTTGCAGATGTCCCAGAGGTGCTTGGTGTTCGCGCTCTTCTTGCCGCCGACGACCACGATCGCGCCGACGGAGTCGTCGAGAGCCAGCGCGCGCGCCGCATCCTGATTCTCCTTCGTCGCGTAACAGATGGTGTCGCCCCTGCGCACCTCGTGTCCCCGGGCCTCGATCGCGCTGACCACTTCCTCGTAGTCCTCGGCGTTGAGCGTCGTCTGGTAGAAGACCATGACTTTGCTGTACGTCGACCAGTCGACACGGTCCACGTCCTCGGTCGTCGACACGATGTGGAACCGCGATGGATCGAGGTCATTCGTGTAGCCGATGACCTCGCGGTGCTGCGGGTCGCCTATGAAGACGAGATGGTGGCCTGCCTCGAGCGCACGCTTCGACTCCCAGTGGATGTCGTAGACGAACTTGCAGGTCGTGTCGAGGACCTTGAGGCCGAGCGCAGTCGCTGCCTCGTGGTACGACGGAGGGACGCCGTGGGCCGAGAAGACGATGGTCGGCTCGGATACCGCTTCGAGCGTCTCCACGGTCCGGACGCCGAGGTCTTCCATCTCCTGCACGACCCGCTCGTTATGCACGACCTGACCTAGTATCGCACCGGTGTTTCCAGTCGCGGCGAATCGCTTGACCTTCATGTCAGCGATTCGAACGCCCGAACAGAATCCGTACTTTTCAGCCCGTTTTACCTTCATTCGTCACCGAGAGTGCTTCGCTGCTGCCGCTAACAGCGTCGTTACAGGGTACATTCTTCTCGCCGTGTAAGTTCCTGAAAACAGAAAGGCGAGCGTCGCCCGCTCGCCTCTCCGCAGGACAGTGTGCCCGCCTACCAGGTGTGGCTGCGGGAGGCGCCGCCTTCGTGAGCGATCAGCGCCGCCTCGTACTTTGCGAATTCGGCCTCGCCCATGTAGTAGGCCGGAAGGTTCTGCTTCAGGTAGTCGAGGTATTTCGCGGCCGGAATCGGCTTGCCGTCCTCGGTGAGCAGGTTCCCGTGCACGTCGTAGGGATGGAACGCCACTTCCTCGAGGCCTCTCCGGCGGAAGAAGCTTCCGTGCGGGACGAAAAGAAGGTTCTCCGGGAGGATGCCGCGCTGCGCTTCGCCGGTGTCCTGCACCGTGCGGACGAGCACGCGGGCATCGGGAGCGGAAATGTCGGAGAGCAAGGTCTGCACGATCGCGACGTTCGTCATCTCCACGACGTCCCGGCATTCCGAGAGGTATTCGCTCTGCGCCGTTCCGTTGTTCCGGTCCTTGAAGCCGAACGCGACCGCCGTCTCCCCGCCCCTCTCGTTGCCGAACATCTCGGCTCCGCGGGGAATCCAGATGTTGATCGTGCTCTGGATGTCCGAGAGCGAGTAGTCGCCGGTCTGGCTCACTGCGCCGACGGCGAGCTCGCGAAGGAAGCTGCGCCCCGATCCGATGTGGAATCCCTCCTCGGAGAGCATCGGTCCCATCGAGCGCGCCATCGGCGCGTACGAGAAGACCTTCTGCATCTCGAGCTGGTACTTGCCCACGAGATCGATGAACGTTGCGAAGATGATGTTGTCGAGGAAGTTGTGGAAGGGGATGTTGAACGCATCGAGCACGTGCGTGCCGAGATGCATGGCGAGCAGCTCGTCCATCGTCTCGGAAGCGATGTCGGGGTGCCCCGGCTTCTTCCACGACTGGTCGTGGTCGAGCACCCAGAACATCTGGTACGCGTGCCGCAGCTCCTCGGCCATGATGCGGAGGACGGAGAGCTTCATCACGTCGGTCGGCGCGGTCTCGAGCGTGAGACGGTGCTGCTCGATCGAACCGAGCTCCGTCGAGGCCTGAGCGCGAATGATGTCGCGGGCCGAATAGAACATGTTGCCCGTCATCACCCCGGCGCTCTCGAACTTCGGCTTCCCGAGGAAGCGGCCGTACTGGATCGTATCGGTCTGCAGCTTCCCGATTTTCGCCACGAGCTGGAACGGCGTCTGGCTGCCGAAATAGCGGGCCCAGTTGGCTTCGAGGAACTCGAGCTCCGGGAAGTTCTTCTTCTGCCACACGACCATGGCCTCGTGGTACTTCGGGGCGATCTTCTCGGTCGAATACGCTGCCAAAACGGCCTCCTCGACTGCCAGACGGCCCTCGGGCCGAGCCGGAGCCTCATGTTTGCTCTGGTCGGACGTAAAACAACGACCGACGCAGACGCATTCTCAAATCCGGGCGCGCGGAATAGTACAATACGCGCGGATCTCCTCCACGCCGAAAAAAGGACCGGGCTGACCATGAGCTGGCTCACGCTTCTGCATTCTCGATCGTTTCCGGTCGCCGACATCGCCACTCTGCTGGAGCGCGACTCCATCGAGTCAAGAGTCATCGAGCGGCTCGATCAGGCCCATAAGGTTCCGCGCAGGCTCGTCGTCGTCATCCTCGACCCGGAGCTCGCGGCAACCGCTTCGATGACGCGCTTCACCGCCCGGCCAGGAGCCACGATCCTCGCCTGCGGCCTGCCGGAAATCCCTGCCGCCATCGACTCGACCTCCGTCTTTCTCGAGCTCCCCGCCCACCCACCGGCACAACTGCTGCGTTCCGCACTCAAGCGCGCGTTCGAGCGTGTGCTCGACGACCTCCGCCGCAAGCAGCTCGAGAGCGACTTGTCGACCCGCAACGAGGAGCTGACCGAGCTGACGAAGATCAGCATCGCGCTCTCGACGGTGCGTGACCATCATCAGCTGATCTCGATGATCCTGCAGAAGTCGCGCGAGCTCAGCCGCTCCGATGCCGGCTCGCTCTACCTTCTCGACGAGGACGACGACGGGCACAAGATCCTGAGATGGGTCGTCGCCCAGAACGACTCGATCGCAGTCGATTTCGAGGAAAAGGTTCTGTCGATCACGAAGAAGAGCCTCGCGGGCTACGTCGCCCTCACCGGGGAAACCCTCGTCATCGACGACGCCTACAACCTCCCGGCAGACGTCGAGTACTCGATCAACACGACGTTCGATCGCGAGACCGGATACCTGACGCGCTCGATGCTCGTCTTCCCGATGCGGAACCATCTCGGCGACACGATCGGCGTGCTCCAGCTGATCAACCGCAAGCGCCCCGGCGTCACCCGCACGCTCACCGCGGCGACTGTCCCGGAGGATGTCGTTCCATTCGACTCCCACTCGATTCAGGTCATGCGCTCGCTTGCGGGACAGGCGGCGGTCGCGGTCGAGAACAACCTTCTCTACGAATCGATCGAGAGACTGTTCGAGGGCTTCGTCACCGCGGCGGTAACCGCGATCGAACAACGCGATCCGACGACCTCGGGACATTCGTTCCGCGTTGCGGACCTGACCGTGGAGCTCGCGCGAACGGCAGATGCGCTCGACTCGGGCCCGTTCGCGTCAATCCGCTTCAACCCGGACCAGCTGCGTGAAATCCGCTACGCGTCGCTCCTGCACGATTTCGGCAAGGTCGGAGTTCGCGAGAACGTCCTCGTGAAGGCGAAGAAGCTCTACCCCCTCGAGCTCGATCTCGTGCAGCACCGCTTCGACTACATCATGAAGGCGATCGAGAGCCGCTATCAGCGGAAGAAGCTCGATTGGATGCTTCAGCACGGCACCGGGGGGTTCGACGAGGCCAATCGGGCGATCGACTCCGAGATGGAGACCGAGGTTCTCGCCATGCGCCAGGCATTCGATCGAATCATTCAGTCGAACGAGCCGACGGTTCTCGCCGAGGGCAACTTCGAATTTCTGCAGGAGCTCGGCGAGAAGGAATTCGTCGACGGGCGCGGAACGCTGTCGAAGCTTCTCACCCAGCGCGAAGTGAGCTTCCTCTCGATCAGGAAGGGAAATCTCGACCCTGGCGAGCGCGGCGAGATCGAGAGCCACGTGACGCACACGTTCCACTTCCTCTCGAAGATCCCATGGACGAAGGATCTCCGCTCCGTTCCCGACATCGCGTACGCGCATCACGAAAAGGTCAATGGACGCGGCTACCCGCGTGGACTGAAGGGCGAGCAGATCACGGTGCAGTCGCGGATGATGACGATCTCCGACATCTTCGACGCGCTGACGGCGAAGGATCGGCCGTACAAGAAGGCCGTGCCGTACGAGCGGGCGCTCGACATCCTACAGATGGAAATGAAGGACGGACTTCTCGACGAGAACGTCGTCCATCTCTTCATCGACGCGAAGGTCTACGAGAAGGCGGGAGTGCTGCACGCGTGAGTCGGCGGACCCCGCGAGTACTCACGATCTCATTGGCTCTCGCGCTCGTGGCATCCGGATGCGGCGAGCTCAAGGATCTGCCGACGGCGCCCGGAGGCGGAACGGAGCCACCCGACCCGACGGCGACATTCTCGCGGGTGCAGTCGGAGATCTTCACGCCGACCTGCGCGCGCGTCGGGTGCCACGACGCCTTCGGCGCGCAGCAGGGACTCGTCCTCGCCGCGGGATCGTCGTACGGAAACCTCGTCAACGTGAAAAGCACGGAGAGCTCCCTCGACAGGGTCGAGCCGGGATCGCCACAGGCGAGCTATCTCTACATCAAGATCACCGGAAGCGCCGGCCTCACAGGTGACCGGATGCCGTTGGGTCTCGCTCCCCTCGACGACGCCCAGTTGAAGCTGGTGAGCGACTGGATCCGCCGAGGAGCCCCGAATGATTGACGCACGAGCCGGTGATCGACCGTCGTTCACGCTCGCATTGCCGCTGCTGCTTCTCTTTGCGGCCTTGCCGCTGTGGGGAGAGGAAGCGGTGCAACTGCCTCCGTTCGCGCTCGGTGGGACGCTGCTGAATGTTCCGACCGCGGCCACGCTTCCTGCAAAGACCTCGGAGGTGCGCTTCACGCACCGCTTCTCGCAGCCGGTGAACGAGGGCGATGCCGATTCGCTCTGGGGGCTCGACGGATCGTCCGACATCGGGATCGCGTACTCATACGGCGTGACGAGCGATCTCGAAGGGGGCATCTACCGGAGTGACGTTCAGGACGACTGGGAGCTCTCGGCGAAATATGCGCTTCGCCGCCAGTCGGGCGACTACCCGCTCTCGATCACCGTCCGCGCCGGCGCGGACGTTCGCACCGAGGACGGCAGCGACGACGGCGCGACGCCCTTCGCGCAGTGCGTCCTCGAGAAGCAGATCGGCCCGCGGTTGAAATTGATCGCGGCTCCGAGCGTCATCGGCGAGTGGGGCGCCTACGACTACGCCTTCAACGTGCCGCTCGGCCTCGCCTGGTCGATCAAGCCGCACATGATCCTGGCCGTCGAGGTGATTCCCGAGAACGGCGATCAACCCGACGGCTTCGACTCGTCCGTCGGCTGGTCGGTGGGGCTCAAGCACTCGATCGGGGGTCACTTCTTCGAGTTCGTGGTCGGGAACACCCGCGCGACGCACGTGTCGCAGTACGTGACGAGCTCGATCTTCGCATCGACGGAGCCGGCGGCGATGAACGGATTCGAAGCCGGGGACGTCTTCCTCGGCTTCAACATCGAGCGACGCTTCGGCGGGATGTAGTCAGCCGCGCGACGGGCGCCTACCAGGTTCCGGGCCGATCGGGAGCCGTCAGGATTCCGTCTCGCTCGAGCTCCTGCGCCAGTTGCGTTGCCCCGTGAAACTGGTACGCGGCCATCCCGACGTCGCGCGCGGTGCTGATGTTCTCGATCAGGTCGTCGACGAACACGACACGGTTCGGAAGCGCGCCGAGGATCTGGAGCGCTCGTTCGTAAATCATCCGGTCGGGCTTCGCGCAGCCGTGCACGTGCGAAAAGACGAATCGGTCGTCACGGCGGAAGAGGCTCGAGAAGTGCCGCGGGATGTACTCCGCGTGGATCTCGTTCGAGTTCGACAGGAAGGCGACGCGGTAGCTGGCGCGAACCCGCTCGAGCATCTCCTCCATCCCGTCGACGGGGCCGTCGAAGAAATCGGTCCAGATGTCGCGAAGGCTCGCGAGGGAGCCGCGGTACCCGGCGCGCTCACGCAGGAACTGGTAGAACTCGGCGAACGAGACGCTGCCGCGCTCGAGGTCGCGGTAACCTCCCCCGCCCTCCATCGCCCGCATCAGATCGTCGCGCGACACAGAGGTGTCGGCGGAGAGCCGCTGGAGCACGCGCTCGTATGCGAGCTTTACGACCGTGTTGCCGAGATCGAATAGAAACCAGTTGTGCCAGGCCATCGCTACATCCTGAAGACGCCGAACTTCATCGGCGGAATCGGTGCGTTGTACGCGATCGCAAGTCCCAGCCCGAGGTAATTGCGCGTGTCCGCGGGATCGATGATGCCGTCGTCCCAAAGGCGGGCCGTGCTGTAGTAGGGGCTTCCTTCGGCCTCGTACTTCTCGAGAACGGGCCGGGCGATCGCCTCCTCGTCCGCCTTCGAGAACGGTTTGCCGTCGCGCGCGAGCTGATCGCGCTTGACGGTGGTCAGCACCCCCGCGGCCTGCTCGCCGCCCATGACGCTGATCCGCGCGTTAGGCCACATCCAGAGGAACCTCGGGTCGTAGGCCCGACCGCACATTCCGTAGTTCCCGGCGCCGAACGAGCCGCCGATGATCACCGTGAACTTCGGCACGTTCGAGTTGGCGACCGCGTGGACCATCTTCGCCCCGTCCTTCGCGATGCCTCCCCGCTCGTACTCCTTGCCGACCATGAACCCGGTGATGTTCTGCACGAAGATCAGCGGGATCTCCCTGACGTTGCAGAGCTCGATGAAGTGCGTCGCCTTGAGCGCCGACTCGCTGAAGAGCACGCCGTTGTTCGCGAGGATCCCGACCTTGTAGCCGTGGATCCGCGCGAAGCCGCAGACGAGCGTCGTCGCGTAGCGCTCCTTGAACTCGTGGAAGAGCGAGGCGTCGACGATGCGCGCGATGACCTCGCGAACGTCGTACGGCTTCCTGTTCTCGCGCGGGATCACGCCGCGGATCTCCGCCGGGTCGTAGACCGGGTCGACCGTCTCGATCCTCGTGTCGGGCTCGCGGTGGTGGTAGCGGATGTTTTCGACGATGTTCCGCACGATGGCGATGGCGTGATTGTCGTCCTCGGCGAAGTGGTCGGCCACGCCGGAGATGCGGGTGTGGACGTCGGCGCCGCCTAACTCCTCGGCCGTAACTTCCTCGCCCGTCGCAGCCTTCACGAGCGGGGGGCCGCCGAGGAAGATCGTTCCGGTTCCCTTCACGATCACCGTCTCGTCCGACATCGCCGGCACGTAGGCGCCGCCGGCGGTGCAGGAGCCCATCACCGCGGAGATCTGCGGGATCCCGAGGGCCGACATCCGCGCCTGGTTGAAGAAGATCCGCCCGAAGTGCTCGCGGTCGGGAAACACTTCAGCCTGCAGCGGAAGGAACGCGCCGCCCGAGTCGACGAGGTAGACGCAGGGAAGATTGTTCGCGAGCGCGACTTCCTGCGCACGGATGTGCTTCTTCACCGTCAGCGGAAGGTACGAGCCGCCTTTCACCGTGGCGTCGTTTGCGATCACGAGGCACTCGCGCCCCTGGATCCGTCCGATGCCCGTGACGACGCCGGCTCCCGGCGCCTCGCCGTCGTACATCTCCCACGCGGCGAGCGGCGAGAGCTCGAGGAAGGGAGTCCCGCCATCGATCAGCTTTGCGATCCGCTCCCGGACCGGAAGCTTCCCCTGCTCGCGATGGCGCTGGAGGTATCGCGGTCCGCCGCCGAGGCTCGCGGTCTCGAGACGCGCGCGGAGTTGATCGACCAGCGTGGTCATGTGCGCGGAGTTCGCGGCGAAGTCGGGCGAGCCCGTGTCGATGTGCGATTCGATCTGTTCCATGCGGAGGCTCAGTGCTCCTTCGAATTCAGGTGTATGACGGCGAGCGCCTTCGCGAACGACGCGTGCTGCTCGCCGGGAAGGCCCTGCGGGATTCGCGCGAGCTCTTTCACGAAACGGACTTCCTCGGGGCTGCGATCGCTGATCGCCAGCGCGAGCTCGAGCTCTCCGCCGCGGGTCACCTCCGCGACGACGTCGATGACGTCGTGGTCGAGCGCTTCCGTGGCGCTGAGAACTCGATTGTCGAGGAAGAGTGCTCGCGCGGACGGCGCGTCGGCGTGCCGCCGCCAGCGCGAGGTTCCGCCGAAGCCGGTGACGATGCCGATCCGCGAGCCGGGATGCGAGAAGCGCGAGCGCGGCGACGCGATCCGGATGTCGAACGCCAGCGCGAGGTCGAGAGCTCCGCCGAAACAATCGCCGTCGATCACCGCGACGGTGAGGCAGCTCAGCTTCTCGATGCGCGCGAAGAGCGACTGTCCGAGCTCCGAGAATCTCGATGCGTCCTCAGGGGTGAAGCCCTCCATCTCCGCCATGTCGGCGCCCGCCGCGAAGACCGAGTCGTGCGCGCTGAAGAAGGTGAAGGCTTCGACGTCGGAAGGAAGCTGGTCGAGGAGTGTGTCGAGCTCGAGAAGAGCCTCCCTGCCGAGCAGGTTCATCCCGGCGTCGTCGAAGGCGATTCCGGCGACACGGTCACGTACCTCGAGCCGAAACCGATCGCTCAAGCGTTGACGGCCTGTCTGATCGCGGCAACCGCGGCGCTTGTGGGGGTGCCCGGGAGGAAGATCTCGCGGATCCCCATCTCCTTGAGTCGGGCGATGTCCTGCTCCGGAATGATGCCACCGGCGAAAACGACGATGTCCTGCGCATCTTCCGCCTTGAGGAGGCGCATGATCTCGGGGAAGAGGACGTTGTGGGCGCCGGAGAGAATCGAGAGGCCGATGGCGTCGACGTCCTCCTGGATCGCGGCGGCGACGATCTGCTCCGGCGTTTGGCGAAGGCCGGTGTAGATCACCTCCATGCCCGCGTCGCGAAGCGCGCGCGCGACGACTTTCGCGCCGCGGTCGTGGCCGTCGAGGCCGGGCTTCGCGATGAGAACCCTGATTTTGCGATCGGTCATGACGTTGCTCCTTCGACCGGCGGGCGGTCGGCGAAAATCGAGAGGATGACGATGTCGTGGTATGCGCCTTCGCGGAAGAACTCCCCACGGAGACGCCCTTCCTCGACGAACCCGAGCGATTCGAGAAGGTGGCACGCCCGCTCGTTGTAGGCGAATACGTTGATGCGGAGCTTCCGGAGGTTCATCTCGCCGAAGGCGAAACTGGCCAGCGCCTGTACGGCGTCGCGGCCGAAGCCGCGGTTCCACGCGCTCGGCTCGCCGATGAACATTCCGAAGAGCGAGGTGCGCGAGACCCAGTCGATCTCGTGCAGCGAGGCGTTTCCGATGTGATGACGGTCTTCCTTCCGCTCGATCGCGAAATGACGCTCGGTCTGCGTTTCGACGACCGCCCGCTCGAGCCACGCCGCTTCCTGCTGGAACGGCATCGGATAGCGCGTCTTGAGCGTCCGCACGATCGACGGGTCGTTCATCCAGCGAAAACAGCGCTCCAGATCGTGGACCTCGAGCGCGCGCAGAATCGTCTTCTCGCCGGCGATCATGAAGCGTCGCCTCCCCTGTTCTTCCGGGCCCGGAAGAAGGCCTCGTTCCGTAAGTGCCATACCGCCGAGGATTATATGCGGATCGATCCGATTCGCCACCCGCCGGGGACGAGCCCCTATAATCGGCGTATTCGATCCGGATGACTCGATGACGACGGGCAGCCCGAGCACCCCGCGCGTGGTGATCATCGGCGGAGGCTTCGCCGGCCTCTACGCCGCGAAGCGCTTCGCGCGCGCGCCGGTCGCCGTCACCGTCGTCGACCGGCGCAACCATCACCTCTTCCAACCGCTCCTCTACCAGGTCGCGACGGCGGCGCTGAACCCGTCCGACATCGCGGCGCCGATTCGCACGATCCTCCGTGGGCAGCGCAACACCCGCGTGATCCTCGGTGACGTCACCGCCATCGACACGAAGAATCGAGTCGTAACGATGACCGACGGGCCGCTCGCGTTCGACTACCTGATCGTGGCAACCGGCGCAACTCACTCGTACTTCGGGAACGATCAATGGGAGCCCTTCGCTCCCGGGCTCAAGAGCATCGAGGATGCTCTCGAGATCCGGAAGCGGGTGCTCCTGGCGTACGAAGCGGCGGAGAAGGAGTCCGACCCCGCGGGGCGCGACGCTCTCCTGACATTCGTCGTCGTCGGCGGAGGGCCGACGGGTGCCGAGCTCGCAGGCGCGCTTGCGGAGATCGGCCGTCACGCGATGGAGCGCGACTTCCGCGCCATCGACCCGGCGTCGGTCCGCGTGATCCTCGTCGAAGGAATCGATCGCGTGCTCTCATCGTTCGACGCGTCGCTTTCACGGAGCGCCGAGGAACAGTTGACGAGGATCGGGGTCGAGGTCAGGACGAACTGCCGCGTGACTGCGATCGACGACCGCGGCGTGACGATGGGAGACGAGACGATCGCGGCTGCGACGGTGCTCTGGGGCGCCGGCGTTCAGGCGTCACCCGTGGCGAAGTTCCTCGGGGTTCCACTCGACAAGGCAGGTCGCGTCATCGTCGAGCGCGATCTCTCGATTCCCGGCTCACCGGAAGTGTTCGTCGCGGGCGATCTGGCGCACTTCGAGCAGGACGGAAGGCTCCTGCCGGGAGTGGCGCAGCCGGCGATGCAGGGAGGCGTGCACGCGGCGGCGAACATCGTGAGGCGGATCCGGGGAGAGGGGACGCTTCCGTTCCGCTACCACGACAAGGGGTCGATGGCGACGATCGGCCGCGCCGCTGCGATCGCCCAGTTCCGGCGGCTCAAGCTGAGCGGACTTCCCGCCTGGCTGGCGTGGCTCTTCGTGCACATCGTTTTTCTCATCGGATTCCGCAACCGGACCCTCGTGCTGATCCAGTGGGCCTGGGCCTACCTCACCTTCCAGCGAGGCGCGCGCCTGATCACCGGCGAAGTGAAGTACGGAAGACAGGAGTGAAATCGGAATGCGGAAGGGATCGCGGCCTAACGGTGAACCGGCCGACTCCGCAGTGAAGCGCCAAGGTCGGCCTCGAATCCTCGGCAGCGTGCGCACGCGGAATCCGCAACGGTCTGCAACCTGCGCTAAAATAGACCCATGGACGCCGCGAAAGAGCAGGTGAAACAGATCCTCGAACTGCTCCCCGAGGACGCCTCCCTCGAGGATATCCAGTACCACATCTACGTCCGTCAGAGAATCGAGCAGGGATTGGCTGACGGGTCGGCAGGCAGAGTGGTCGCTCACGCCGAAGTGGTGCGTCGCCTCCAAAAATGGACGAGTTAGGCGTCGAATGGGCTGAATCGGCCCTCCGGGCGCTCGAAGAGGCCGCCGAGTACATATCGAAAGACTCCCCGGCCTACGCCGCCGTGCTCGTCGTCGGTGCTATTCAACGAGCTGAATCACTGGCTCGTTTTCCGCAACGCGGCCGAGCGGTGCCGGAGTATCGGGATGCCGAGGTACGTGAGGTTTTCGTCGGTAGCTATCGCCTGATCTACCGGATTCTTCCGGAACGGGTACTGATCCTCGCGTTCGTGCATTCCGCACGAGACCTTGCCGGAATTCTCACGAGGTCCCCCGAGTAGGGCACACGGGGCGTCGCGCCACGCGATCTGCACAGCCGGGACACTCAGACGGCAAATCCGATATCCAAAATCACTCCGCGATCGCGATGACGATCCGATCGATCGCCTTCGTCACCTCGCGCGTCGGCGCGATGTGGTTGTTCACGAAGATCGCGAAGTAGAGCGGCGAGCCGTCGGTCCGATAGACCCATCCTGCGAGGCCTGCGACGCCGTCGATCGTTCCCGTCTTGCCGAAGAGCCTCGCGCGGAGCGGCAGGAGCCGCTTGCGCAGCGTCCCCTCCTCTCCGGGTCTCGCGAGGGAGCTCTCCCAGAGCTCGCGGCCGCCCGGCGCGATGCGCGCGTAGCGAAGGAGCTCGACGGTCGAACGCGCGGTGACGAGATTCTCGGGTGACAGGCCCGCGCCGTCGTCGAAGCGGAAACTCGAAGGCTCGAGCCCGACGCGCTGCGTGAGAAATTCGCGTTCCATTGCGAGGCTGCCCCTCCACGACGCGACGCCATCCCAGCGCGAAACTCGCTTGAAGAGCATCTCGGCGTAGAGATTCGAACTGTTGGCGAGAACGTTGCCGAGCAGGGCGCCGACGGGCGGCGAGTCGATGCGTGCGAGCAGCGTTCCGCGCCTCGCCCCCCGTTTCCGCTCGACGGAGAGCTTCCCCGCCGTGATTCCGGCCTCCGACAGTGCGACCCGAAACGCATCACCCAGCGCCGCCGCCGGTTCGCGTTGCGCGAGAAAGACCGTGTCGCGCGCGACGTCGCGCATCGATCCTCGCGCCGTAACCTCACGCAGGCCCGTAAGCTCGACGTCGAGCGGCGCGTCGCCGCAATCGGTCGCGATCTTCGCAGCGATCCAGGGTGGATCGACCTCGACGACCGGCTTTCCGCATCCGCGTGGCACGACGAGCGCGGCGACCGTGTTTTCGTTGAACGCGGCCGCGTCGACCGGCGCAGCGTACGAGAAGCGAAGGTTGTCCGACTTCCATCCTCCGCCGATCAGATCCGACTCGAACGCGGAGACGTCGACGACGATGCCGTCGCGAAGCGAACGGATCCCTCGCCGTTCGAGCTCCCTTGCTACGGGGCGAAGCCGGACGAGCCGGTCGGTTTCGTACTCCCAGCGACCGCCGAACGTCGGATCGCCGTTTGCCACCACGACGAGCGCTCCCTGCCACGCTCCGCGCGGTCCCGCCTTCCCCGTCAGGTAGACCTCGGTGGCGATCGGCTGCGCCAGATCCTCGCACTCGTCGACGAGCGCCGCGGTGAAAAGCTTCCGGACCGAGCCGGTCGCCATCAGCTGATCGGGGTTCCTCGATGCGATCGCGCGCCCCTCCGCATCGCGGACGTCGAACGCCCAGAGTGCGCGTCCGAGCAACGGGTCTGCATCGATCTCCGCGAGCACGGAGGAGAGCTCGTCGGCCGCAGCGGGCACCGCAACCAGCAGCACGAACGCCAGGAGGGCGCCGATCGACCGACATCGGCCGCTGTTTTCGTTCGAAACGCGCACGCGAGAAGAATAGGCGAATTCGATTACAATGCGCGTCCCATGAAGCGCCAGAAGCGAATTGGAATCTTCGGTTGGGGTCTGGTCGCCCCGAAATCACGCGATATCAATGCTTTCGAAGCGAACCTCGAGTCGACCGGAACCTGGCTCGCCCCGTTCGATGGCTTCGGCCCGTCGAACTTCCTGACGGGCACTCCCGAGTTCGAGCTCGAGGCCTACCGGCCCTGGTTCGATGCCCGTTTCCCGCCGTCGCGCTTCGGGCAGTTCCGCGACAAGATGGGACCGATGGTGCAGTACGCCGTCGGATCGTTCATTCAAGCGCTCGGCCAGAACGAAGGAATGGAACGGTACCTTCAGTCGCTCGGCGACTCTTGCCACGTCTACGTTGGCACCGGTCTCGGCGAGATCACGGTGCAGCATCAGCAGTCGCTCAACTTCGAGCGCGCGAAGAGAGTCTGGGACGCCTTCTGGGCCGCCCCCGAGCGCTGTGAAGCACACCGGAAGCACATCGAAGGCGACCTCGACCCGGCGGCGCCGGTGGACCCCGCGACACTGGAGACGGGCTCCGAAGAGTGGTTCGACGCGAAGTCCTCCTGGAATGCGTACTGGGCCGGCCGTAGCGAGGCGCTCCGCGAATACCTGCGCCAGGCCGCGGAGATCCAGTCGGAATCGGTGCCTCCGGGGGCGGGAACCGGCAAGCTCAACACGATCCGTCAGAAGCTCTCGAAGGTGCGCGCGCTCAACAAGCAGTGGGGCTGCCCCGAGGAGCCGTGGGCTTCGGTTTCGCCTAACATCCTCTGGAACATCGCGAACATTCCCGCCGCCCAGATCTCGATGGTCGGTCACATCATGGGCCCGGCATTCGCGCCGATCGCCGCATGTGCGTCGTTCGGTATCGCGCTCCGCATGGGTCTCGACGCGATCGAGCTCGGGCACGCTAAGGCCGTCGTGGTCGGCATGACCGATCCGCCGCCGCATCCCGTGATCATCTCCGCCTTCTACAACGCCAACGTGGTTGCCGCCGATCGCGAGGTCTCCCGTCCGATGACCGGCCTCAAGGGAACGCACGTTTCCGGCGGCTCCTGCGTCTGGATCATCGGCGACGCCGAGGAGATGCTGGCGCAAGGCTTCCGCCCGGTCGGCATGGAAATCGTCGAAGTCGGCACGTCGTCCGACGCACACCACATCATCACTCCCTCGAAAGACGGGCCGCAGATCGCGATGACGAGGGCGATGGAGACCGTCGACAAGTCGGAGATCTGGACCTGGGACATGCACGCCACCGCGACTCCGGGCGACGCGACCGAAGTCGAGCACTCGCTCGAGATGCTCGACCCTTCGGTCGTCTTCACCGCGCGCAAGGGAACCTTCGGCCACGGCATGTCGGTCGGCGGCGGATGGGAGCTCACCGCTCAGCATCTCGGCATGGCGAAGGGGCACCTTTTCCCGATCGACCTCGCTCCGGAAGAAGTCCACGCCGATGTCGCGCAGCACCACGCGAATTTCGTGATGAAGCGCGGCTGCGACACGAAGCAACTCGCCGGCGGCAAGCTCAGCATGGGCATCGGCGGCGTGAACTCGTGCGTGATCAGCCGCCCGTGGGACCAGAGCTGGGTGAAGGAACATTTCAGGCCGGCGGAGCCGAAAACGAGCGAGTAAGCGGCCTGCACGCAGGCCGGCGGCCGTTCAGTGCCGGCGCCCGCAACCCGCGCTTCCGCTCGATCCGTCACCTCGAACACCCGTCGGCATCACAGCGCGAGGGGCGCGTGGCATTGCTATCGTCGTCGTGACAACGGAGATATCGCCATGTCACGCGAGCGAGTGGAAGCCCTGCGGCGGTTCCCTCTCTGGGCTGGCTTTTCCGGCGAGCTGCTGCGCGTCGTCGCCGATGCGATGGAGCCGGTTTCGTGGAAATCGGGCGACGAGATCATCCGACAGGGTGAGCCGGGCCGGTACTACAGCGTTCTCGTCTCCGGGCTAGCGGAGGTGCGGGTCCGCACCGAAACGGGGAAGTACACGACGGTCGCCACCATGCGCGAGGGCGACAGCTTCGGCGAGATGTCGCTGCTCAGCGACGACCTCACGTCCGCCGACGTCGTTGCACTGGCGGACTGCGAGACTCTCGCGTTAGGCAAGGATGCGTTCCACGAGCTCATCGCGGTACATCCCGTGCTGCTCCGCGAGTTCGTGCGCATCCTCTCCAGGCGCCTTCAGGCCTCCGACGTCGCCGTGGGCGTCGCGAGACAGAAGGAAGAGGACCTGACCCGATTCCTCCAGGAGCACAACTCCGAGCAGTACTCGGCCCTCGTCGGCACCGCGAAGTCGATCAAGGAGCTGAACCGTCGCGTCGACGCGAAGAGCGGGTTGAAGACGCCGCTCCTCATCGTCGGGGAGAAGGGATCGGGGAAGGAGCTCGTAGCGCGGCTGGTCCATGTCCGCGGGCATCGCAAGGAGGCGCCTCTCGTCAGCACGAGTTGCAGGCAGATCACCGAGAGCCAGTGGGGCGACCAGCTCTTCGGGCTTTACGACCAGGCGGCGGCGGCCTATGCGCGCGGCCTCAGCTATCTCGCGCTCGCCGAGGGCGGAACGATCCTGCTGAACGACGTCGAGAGACTGGCTCCGCAGATCCAGGAGCGGCTCGTCAGGTTCCTCAATGGAGACCCGATCCCGACCGGCGCACGTCCCGACGTGCGGGTGATCGCGACGAGCCGTGCGAATCTTCTCGAGGAAGCCGCCGCGGGGCGATTCTCGCCAGAGCTTGCCGCGATCCTGCTGGGCGACGTGCTCGAGGTCCCCCCTCTTCGAGAACACAAGCGCGACATCCCCGAGCTTGCGAGCCACTTCGTCAAGAAGCACGCCCAGCGTCTCGGCAAGCAGGTGCCCGCCATCGACGATCAGGCGATGATCCGCCTCGTTTCGTACGACTACCGGTTCGCGAACATGCGCGAGCTGGAGGAGTCGATCGAGCGTGCCGTAATTATCACCGACGGCGACACGATCACCTCCGACGCCATCTTCCTCGGCCATCCCGCGCGGGAGGAGCCGCGCGGCTTCAACCTCCTCCGTCTTCCAAAGCCACTGGTCGGATTCGCGTTACGGATGTACCCCGGTGGCGTCCGCGTCGTCGCCGCTCTCGTATTCGCGTTCATCCTCTACGAGTGCTTCGCCGTCGCGGGCGCGTCGTGGGGAAATGCCGGCACCGTGCTCGTCTGGGCCGTCTGGTGGCCGGCGTTGATCCTTTCGTTCTTCTTCGCCGGCCGCGCCTGGTGCGCGATCTGTCCGATGGCGGCGTCGGGAGAGCTCGCCCAGAAGCTGGTCCAACGATGGAGCAAAGCGGAGCGGCGCGTGCCCGGGTGGCTGAAGGACAATGACCTGTACGTCGTGATGGCCGGCTTCTTCCTCATCGTCTGGGTCGAAGAGACCACCGAGATGAGGCACTCGCCGGTGGCGACCGGATTCCTTCTCCTCGCGATCATCGGAGGCGCGCTCGTCACGAGCGTCCTGCTCCCCCGCCGCGCCTGGTGTCGCCACCTCTGCCCGATGGGCGGATTCGCGGGACTCTGCTCGACCTCTTCGCTCATCGAGCTGCGCCCCACGCACGACATCTGTTCGGCGAAGTGCAAAGGGCACAGTTGCTACAAGGGGGACGGCGGCGTCGCGGGCTGCCCGATGTTCCAGCACGTGATGTTTGTCGAGTCGAACAGCGACTGCATCCTCTGCCTCAACTGCGTGCGGCTTTGCCCTAACGGATCGCCGCAATTGAACGTCCGCGTACCGGCGCGCGAGCTCTGGGGCGGAATCAGCGTGCGCCCGCAGGTCGGGATGCTCGTCGTGCTTCTGCTCGGGTTACTCCTGGGGCAGGCCTTCATTCAATTCCTCGAATTCAAGACTCCCGGTGGTGAATCGGTGCGAGCGCTCATCGACGACCATCGTGTCCTTGCCATCACGATGATCCTCCTGCTCTGTGCTTCGATCCCGCTCGTGGCGATGCGCATCGCATCGCGTCGATTCGAGCAGGCGCAGGACGCAGGCGCACCGAACCTCCACTGGCAGCGCGTCGCTTCGTGGGCGCCGCTGCTGGGTGCCGGCTACACCGCCTACCAGCTCGCGAACATCCCCGGTTTCGCCCGCCTGCGGCTCAGCCTCGGCGGGCTCGGAGCGCTTGGCCTGCCCGATCCACTCCTGTCGATCGCGCTTCTTCCTCTCGTGCAGGCCATGGCGCTCGTTGTCGGCCTGGCGTTCACCGTCACAACCCTGGCCAAGATATGGCCGCCCGACTCGACGCGAACGGGCGTACGCTGGCTCAGGGGTCAGGCCTTCACGCTGAGCGCCGCGACCCTCTATGCTGTCGTGCTCCTCCTCGTGATGGTGATGAGGCCGGAATGGATGTCGATCTGAGTCGCTGGAGGAGCGACAGGCTCTTCCGCCTGCTGATACTGCTCGTCGGCGTTCACAGCTGCGTCCTCGGAGTCGGAATGCTCGTTTCGCCCCGGCTGATGCTGCGGCTGTTAGGCTTCCCTGGCGCGGTGCCGCTCTTCTTCCCGTCGCAGAGCGGGATCTTCATGCTGATTCTCGGGATCCTCTATCTCGGCGCGCTCGTCGAGCCCGCCTATGTCTGGACGATCATCGTCTCGAAGGCCCTGGCAGTCGTCTTTCTGCTCGTCCACGTGGCGCTGCTTTCCGCGCCGCCGATCATCTGGGCCGCCGGAGCGGGAGACGCGGCGATGCTGATCGCAAGCTCGCTGATGCTCGCCAGGCACAAGCGGCTCGCTCGAGCCCGGTAGAGCGCACCGTCGCCCCTACGGATCCCCGAACGTAACCCGGAACGCGCGATGGCCCGCGATCGCTCTCATGGCTCGCTCGAGTTTCCCGCGGTTCTCGGCGACGTTCAGCCACGTCGACCGCCCCGACGGATGAGGGAGGACCACGGCGTCGAACGAAACTCCCGCTCGCTCGCATCGGCGAACCTGGCCGACCATCGTCGCGAGCTCCCCGCTTCCCGCAACTTCCTTCGCTGCCATGCCTCCCACCGCGATCACGAGCTCCGGCGCAAGCAGTCGCAGCTCGCGGTCGAGGTGTTCCGCACAGTTCGCGATCTCGGCCTTCGACGGCGGACGGTCGCCTCCCGCCGGCGCCCTCCCCGGAAAGCAGCGCGCTACGGCTGCGATGTAGACCCGCTCCCGGAACAGTGCCTCGTCCACGCCGATCGACGCAAACCACTCGAAGAGCCGCTTCCCCGCCGTGTACGCAAACGGCCGGCGCGACTCCTGCTCCCGCGGTCCGGGTGCCTGCCCGACCAGCAGCACCCTCGCGCCCCGAACGGGGCCCGACACCGGCGTGCCCTCGACCAACGGGCAGCGCCGGCATGAGTAGAGCGCTTCGAGGTGGCGTTCCCAAACCCCTCCGGTGTCGTTTCGTCGGCTCACTTTCGATTACAGCGCCTGGTGCGGACGGTCTGCTAAAATCATCGCATGCCGAGGCGCCTCGCCGCGATCGTTCTGGTACTCGCCCTTCCCTCGATCGCTTTCGCGTGGACGCCGGAAGCGGAGGAGCGCATCGCGCAGCGTTCGGCCCGGCTCGCCCCGCCCGACCTCAGGCTGCTCATCGAGAAGTACCCCGAATCGTACAAGTCGGGATACCGCAAAGCCGCGGCACCAGCTGAGTGCGCGAGGCACCGCTTTCTCGTCGCGCGTGGCAAAGGTGAGCTAAAGAGCCTGATCGAGAAAGACGTGCGCGATGCGATCGCGCTGATGAAGCGCGACCACCAGATCCAGCCCTTCATCGAGAGGCTCGGCCGCATCTCTCACCTCGTTTCCGACGCCAACAACCCGTTCCACACCGCGGACTCGAACCCTCAGCTCGCCCAGAGCCAGACCGATTTCGAGGCGTACCTCGGCCGGAAGATGACCACCTTCCCGACTGTCTTCTACGGGCTCCGCATCAACCGGGACGTCCCTCGGTACCTCGACGGGATGGTCGGTCGCAGCGCGGCGCATTACGCGCTGCTCGACGAGGAGTATTTCCGCGGCGGACGCAGGCGGACGTCGTGGGAGTTCGACGACCGTTCCACCGCGTTCGGCGTGGCGTCGATCTCGTACTCGCGGGCGGTAACGGACAACGTGAATCTCTTCTATTACATCTGGCGCGAGGCTGGCGGCGACGTCCGCAGCGCCGCCGTGCTCAGGAAAGGCAATCTGGTTCTCCATGACGAAGCAGGCCGTTGACCGCGCACTTCTCTCCGTCTCCGATAAATCCGGCATCACAGAGCTCGCGCAGTTCCTCGAGGCCCGCGGCGTCGAGATCCTTTCTACCGGCGGCACGGCCGATCATCTCTCTCGCGCCGGCATCAAGGTCGTGAAGGTCTCCGATTTCACCGGCGCGCCCGAGATCCTCGGCGGGCGTGTCAAGACGCTTCACCCGAAGATTTTTGCAGGAATTCTCGCCGACCGCTCGAAACCCGAGCACCAGAAGGATTGCGACGAGCACGCGCTGCCGCCGATCCAGCTGGTCGTCGTGAACCTCTACCCGTTCGAGGCGACCGTCGCGAAGGCGGGAGTCACGGTGGCTGAGGCCATCGAGCAGATCGACGTCGGAGGGCCTTCGATGCTCCGCGCCGCCGCGAAGAACCACAAGCAGGCGATTCCGCTCAGCGATCCGTCACTCTACGCGGACTTCATGAAGGAGATGGAGACGGGGACGATTTCCGACGCCTTCCGCTTCCGTGCCGCGGTGACGACGTTCGCTCGCACCGCCGAATACGATCTCGCGATCTCCACGTGGCTCTCGCGCCAGATCGACGGAGACACTTCGGCGCTCGGCGAGCGCTTCGGCTTCGCGCTTCAGCGCGTGCAGTCGCTTCGCTACGGCGAGAATCCGAAGCAGTCGGCCGCGCTCTACGCCGCGGCAGGCAAGGCTCCCTACCGGCAGCTTCACGGCAAGGAGCTCTCGTTCAACAACCTGATCGACCTCGAGGCCGCCTGGAGAATCGCCAGCGAATTTGCAGGCCCCGCCTGCGCGGTGATCAAGCACACGAACCCCTGCGGCGTCGGCACCGGCGAGACGATCTCGTCTGCGCTTCGCACCGCGCTCGCCGCCGACTCGGTCTCGGCGTTCGGCGGCATCATCGGCGTCAACCGTCCGTTCGACGACGCCTGCGCCGAAGCAGTCGGTGCTCTCTTCCTCGAGGTCGTCGTCGCACCGTCGTTCTCCGAAGGGGCGAAGGAGATCCTCGGCAAGAAGAAGAATCTGCGGCTCGTCGAGACCGACGGGCTCCGTCAGGAGCTCGACATCAGGAGCGCCGCGGGCGGCATCCTCGTCCAGACGTCCGACAAGGTCGCACCGTCCGGTGACTGGAAGGTCGTGACGAAGGTCCAGCCCGACGCAGAGACGATGCGTGCGCTCGAGTTTTCCTGGATCGTTTGCGCTCACGTGAAGTCGAACGCGATCGTGATCACGCGCGACGGCCAGAGCGTCGGCATCGGCGCCGGACAGATGAGCCGCGTCGACGCGGCGAAGCTCGCGGTTACGAAGGCGATGTCGCCGACCGAAGGCTGCGTGGCCGCGTCCGACGCCTTCTTCCCCTTCCGCGACGGCCTCGACATCCTCGTCGATGCCGGCATCCGTGCCGTCGTGCAGCCAGGCGGCTCGGTACGCGACGACGAGGTCATCGCGGCCGCCGACGAGCGAGGCATCGCCATGGTCTTCACCGGCGAGCGGCACTTCAGGCACTGATCATGGGCGCCGGCAGAATCAAGCTGATCGTCACCGACGTCGATGGAGTCTGGACCGACGGGCGCATCGTCTACGCAGGATCGGAGCAGGAGATCAAGAATTTCAACGTGCGCGACGGCCTCGGCGTGAAGCTCGCGCAGAAAGCGGGAATCGAAGTCGCGGTGCTTACGAGCCGGACCTCGAGCGCGGTTCAGCGGCGCTGCGCCGAGCTCGGAATCACCGACGTGCGGCAGGGAGCAGCGAACAAGCTCGACGCGGTGAAGGAGATGCTCGGCGAGCGGAACCTCACCTTCGAGCAGCTCTGTTACGTAGGCGACGACCTCCCCGACCTCGCGCCGATCAACAACGCGGCGATCTCCGCCGCTCCGTCGGACGCTGCCGCGGAGGTGACCGCGGCGGTGCGGTGGAAGCTCGAAGCGCGCGGAGGACATGGCGCGTTCCGCGAGCTCGTCGAGCGGCTGCTCCGGGCGCGCGGCGAATGGGACGCGATCGTCGAGAGCTTCCATGGCGCGAAAATCACTGCTGAAAACGTCTAAGAACTGGCTGATCTGGCGCGCGCTCGTCGGCGCGTTCACGGTCGGCCGGAGGATTCCCCTTGGATCGGGACGGAGCATCGGCCGCCGCGTCGGCCGGCTCGCGCACGCGGTGCTTCCCCGCGACAGGAGAAAGGCGCTCGCGTCACTCGCGACCGCGTTCCCCGGGAAGAGCGAGGCTGAGCGTGCCGCGCTTTGCCGCGGAACGTTCGAGCATCTCGGCCAGTCTCTCTTCGAAATCTTCTGGCTGCCTAACCTCTCGGCCGGGAACTTCGCCGCAACGACTCTCGTGGAGGGGGTCGAGAATCTGAGGACGGCCTGCGCGCAGAAGCGCGGCGTCGTGCTTTTCGCGGGGCACATCGGCAACTGGGAATGGCTCTCGGCGGCGATCGCGCTGGGTGGCTTCGACATGAGCACGATCGCCCGCGACCTCTATGATCCGCGGATCAACGACTTCGTCGTGCGGTCACGCGCGCGCCACGGCGTGACCTCGATCGGACGCGGCAGCGCCTCCTCCGCGAAGGAAATCCTCCAGACGCTCAAGCGCGGAGCGATCCTCGCGGCGCTCATCGACCAGAACATCGATGCCGAGTGCGCCGACGTGCCGTTCTTCGGCGTCCCGGCCCCCACCCCGACGGGCCCGGCGCGTCTCGCAACGCGCGCGGGCGCCATGGCGATCGCCGCCTTCATCGAGCGGCGGGACGGAATGCAGATCGTGACCTACGGCGAGCCGATTCCGACGAGCCGGGAGACCGACCCCACCGAACTGACCGCGACGATGACGCTCGCCATCGAGGCGCAGATCCGCCGCGTTCCGGAGCAGTGGGTCTGGATGCACGAGCGCTGGAAGGCGCGAAAGACGCGCTGACGCCGGTCGCGCGCCGTCGATCCGCATCGGGGCAGGAGGCGCTACTCGTCGTTTGTCCGGAGAGACACGAGCCAGTCGCCCTCGCGGTCGCAGACGACTTCGACCTCCCACGGCTGACAGCAGACCGGGCAGTCCTGCACGAACTGCTGGCGCCTTCCTCCGCTCTCGTCGACGTCGACCTCGACAGGTGCGCCGCAGTACGGGCATTCGAGAGGGACGGGCTCGCGCATGGTCGTTTCTGTTCCGGGTGGTTCGCATCGAAGAACGATGGTGTCGCCGGGCTCATTCCGCCCGGCGAAGCACGGATCGCGCGTCGGGACTAGCGGCCTAACTCAATGACCCGCGCCGGATCAGGCGCCGCGCCCGTGACCGTCGAGGGCGAGGTGCGCCTCTCGCTCGACCGCGCGCAGCGCGTCGCCGAGGTTCCGCAGGCAGCGCGCAAGATTGGCCATGGAGTCCTCGACGGCGTCTCCCCATGCCCAGAACGAGAGCATGAGCTGGAAGCCGGCCTTGCGTCTTTCGGGACCGCGAATTCCGCGGAAGCGCACGCGGCATATGGTGATGCCTACCGCCCCGTCGGAAAACTCGAGATCGATCGTACTGAGGTGTCGATGGATGCCCATCCGCAGCCACTCGACATTGGCTCGCGGCAGGTTCATCGGAAGCGAGCGCCACAGGATCATCAGCCTGCCGGTGACTTCGAGCGCCCTCGGCGACGCGGCTGTGGCATTCGGCGCGGGTCCCTGGAGCGCGCAGTCATTCGTCTCGAGAGTCGAATCGGCGCCGTTGAGCCACTCGAGGAGCTGGTAGAACGTCTCGACGGCGGGCCAGGCAGACCAGGGAAGGAAGTCCTCGAGGGAAGTTCGTATCAGCCCGGGCTCGGCCCGGAGGTCGTAATAGCGACCCGCGGGATCGCCGGTCGAAACGGTCCAGGGGTGGGCTCGAAGGAGCTGGGAGTCGGGACCGGCATAGTCATAGGTCTTCATGACGCGTGGTGCTGAGGCCTCGGGTTCCCTGAATCAGCTCGCGGAAGCAGGCGAGCGGACGCTCTCGACTCGGACTCTACGAGAGTCGCGCGGTTCGTGGCGGAAGTCAAAGGGGATTCCTCCGGAGACGCCGCAGTCTCGTATCCGAGATTCATACGACACGTTCGTTCAGACGGGATGGCTCCTTTCGCGGATGGGTCCGCCACGTGCGTCGCTCTCGCTTCGAAATCCGCATCGAAAGAGAGGGCCGTATACTCGAGACATGCCGGGATTCCGCGAGCTCGACGCCGACAGGATCGTGCTGACCCTGGAACAGCTGTCCCGAAGGATTCAGGAGCGATTTCCTGGCTCGAGCCTCGCCGCCGTGAGCCGCGAGCTTCTCGATTTCGGCCGCGAGATCGAAGGCCGCCTCCAGCAGCTCACGCGGCCGAACTGGCCGATACGCGCGCTTGCCGCCTTCGCCGCGGTTCTCGTACTCGTGCTGGTCGGCATCGGGATCGTCACGATCCGCGTCTCGCCGCACGTGCAGGGAATCACCGACCTCGCCCAGGGGATCGAGTCGGCGATCAACGACGTGATCTTTCTCGGGATCGGACTCTTCTTCCTGCTGACGATCGAGGCACGCATCAAGCGCCGCGTCGCCCTGAAGGCGCTCCACGAGCTCCGGAGCATCGCCCACATCGTCGACATGCACCAGCTGACGAAGGATCCCGAGCAGGTGCTCAACCCCGGGATGGGCCGGACGGAGTCGTCGCCTGCCCGCGCGATGTCGCGTTTCGAGCTCACCCGCTACCTCGACTACTGCTCCGAGCTGCTGTCCCTCGTCGGAAAGCTCGCGTCGCTGCATGCGCAGTACCTCCCCGACCCGGTCGTTCTCGACGCGGTGAACGACATCGAAACGCTCAGCGTCGGCCTGTCGAGAAAGATCTGGCAGAAGATCATGATTCTCGATACCATCGGCGCCGGTTCGGGGCCCGATCAGCGCTGAAGGCCACTGCCCGCGTCACGGCTCCCGAGCGACTTTCCTCACACCCAAGGAGGCCCGCGGGCCCTCCCCGCGAGCGATCGACAGATGCTCCGTGCCCTTTTCATCTCCCTCTCTGAAAGCAAGTCCCTGCGCAGCTTCGCCGAGCGCTCGAAGGCAGGACAGCGCGTTTCCCAGCGCTTCATCGCCGGCCTGACACTCGACGACGTCGTCGCGGCGACGAAGACGCTCAACGCCGCTGGAATGCGGGTCACAATGGACCGTCTCGGCGAATCAGTCGGCAATGCCGATCAGGCGCGCGACGCCGCCGGCACTTACATGCAGCTCCTAGACGCGATCCAGCGCGAGAAGCTCGATGCCAACGTCAGCGTGAAGCTCACCGGCATCGGTTACGACGTCGACAAGGCGCTCACGCAGAAGCTGGTCGAGGACATGACCGCCAAAGCGGCGTCGATCGGCAGCTTCGTCCGCGTCGACATGGAAGGCTCGCCTTACACGCAACAGACGATCGACCTGGTCAACGCCGTGTACGCGAAGCCGGAGTCGAAGGGCGCCGTAGGCATCGTCATCCAGTCGTATCTCTATCGCAGCGAGAAGGATGTCGAGGATCTCTGCGCGAAGGGAATCAGGATCCGTCTCTGCAAAGGCGCCTACCAGGAGCCGACGTCGATCGCCTTCAAGGACAAGAAGGACGTCGACGCAAATTACGTGAACCTGATGAAGATCATGCTGAAGAGCGGCGTCTTCCACGGCATCGCGACGCACCACGAGGCGATGATCGACGCGACGGTGCGCTTCGCCCGCGAAGAGAAGATCGACCCGTCGAAGTTCGAGTTCCAGATGCTCTACGGCATCCGCCGCGACCTGCAGGAGAAGCTCGTGAAGGACGGATGGGGCGTCCGCGTCTACGTGCCGTTCGGGCGCGAGTGGTATCCCTACTTCATGCGCCGGCTCGCAGAGCGTCCCGCGAACGTCTTCTTCATCGCGAAGAACTTCTTCCGGCGGTAGGCCGCGAGCATCGTTTCGCTGAAGGGGCGCGGTTTTCCGCGCCCTTTCCGTTTCCGGCCCAAGTTCGCAACGCCACCGCAGGCAGGTGCGATCGAAGCGTTCGATCGCCGTTTTAGGGCGTCCTCGCCACCACGAGCGCGGCGACGCGACGCGCCTTCCTCCTCGTCAGCTCCACGGCGCAGGCGCGGAGAGTCTCGCCAGTCGTGGCGATGTCGTCGACGAGCAGAATGCTGCGCCCCGCAACTCGCGGATCCGCGAGATACGCACCGCGTGCATTCGCGCGCCGCTGCGCCTTCGGCAGTCCCGCCTGCGACTCCCGCTCCTCGTTCTTCGCGAGGAGAGTTTCGTCGAGCCGAAGGCCGGCCGCGGACGAAAGCACCGCGCCGAGGAGTCCCGCCTGGTTGAATCCCCGGGCGCGGCGACGAGAGCGGTGCATCGGCACGGGGACCACGACATCGAAGTCGCGGTCGCCCCTAGCCTCGTAAACCTCGCCGAGCAGCGCACCGAGGTGCCGCGACATAAAGTCGTGGTTCCGGAACTTGAACGCCTGAAGCAGCTCGGAGAGCCCGTCCTCGTAGAGCCCCCACGCATCGATCCAGTCGAGAGGGGGCGGATCGGCGATGCAGTCCGCGCAGGTAAACGGCGAGGTTCCGGTGCTGCAGCTCCAGGGGAGGGCGCAACGCTCGCAGCGCGGCGGCACGATGCGAGGGAGCGCACTCCAGCAGCTGTCGCAGCAGGAGCCGTGACGGTCGCGGAGCGGAAGCTCCCCTGCGCAGACGACACAGGGAGACGGCAGCAAGACGCTGACGATCTCCCGTCCTGCGCGTGCCGCTGTCCCGATCAATCCCATGCGACGCATTGTGCCATTCCGGAGGCGCGCATGCTCCCCCCGGCCGGAACCTGAGAGGGCCCCGGCGCGTATTGCCTTCGTTGACATCGCGTCACCGGTGAATCCGGGAGCGAACAGAAAAACAAGCGATCAGCGGGGCTCGCCTCGAGAGGCCACCCCGGATCCGATAGAAAGGAATGCCACGGTGAGGCCTTCTGACTCCTCGCTTTCGTCCTCCCGTTTGCTAATATTCCGACCCATGATCAAGCGGCTCGCAGCCATCGCCTTCCTCGTTGCACTTCCCGTCGTCGTTCAGGCCCAGGCGACCTCGTCGGTCGGAATGTCGTTCGGAATCGCCGAGCCCACCGCGGACGGGCTCGACTTCAACCTCGAAGACTCCGCGCTCGAGATCTACTACCAGGTTCCGCTCGACGAAGGGACCAGCCTGAAGCTCAAGTACGGCACGCTCGAATCGGCGCTCGACATCGAGGGCACCAAAGGAACGGGCGACTTCCAGTATCTCGACCTGCTCGTCGCGTACGAATTCGACGAGAGCTTCGGCAAGAGCTCGATGTTCGCAGGCATCGGAATGTATCGCCAGGAGATCGGCGACCTCGACGAGAGCGACTACGGATTCAATGCGGGAGTGAACGCCACGTTCCCGGTGACGCGACGCTTCGCGCTGACGAGCGAGCTCTCGTACCACTACGCGCACTTCGCGTCCGAAACCGGATTCCTCATCCTGTCGGGCGGCGTAGCGATCAACTTCTGACGCGGAAGCGCACCTCGTAGATCGGCCGTCCCTCGACGCGGTACTTCGCCTCGTAATTCGTCCGAGGGAGCGAGTCGAGGGCGTTCCGGTCTTCGGTCGCGAAATAGTGCATGAGCACTTCGCGCCCGGCCATGAACGCTTCCTCATGGTCGCTGACGTAGACACCGAGCGCATCGGGTCGCATCGCTTTCACGAGGAGCTCGGCGATCTCGGGTCGAACCAGCCGCCGGCGCTGCTCCCGCTTTCGCGGCCACGGGTCGGGAAAGTAGATGTGCACCTCGGAGAGCGAGTGGTCGGGGATCAGCTCGCCGAGCACGCGAAGCGCGTCGTGGTTGACGATCCGGGTGTTCGGCAGCGCGGCCCGCGTCAGGCGCTTCTCGATGACGCGGTAGTAGTGGAGGCTCTTCTCGATCCCGAGGAAATTCACCTCGGGACGCGCAGCGCCGGAACTGAGCAGCCAGCGCCCTTTGCCGGAACCGATTTCGAGTGCGACCGGATTCGCGTTTCCGAAGAGCGCCCGAAAATCGAAGCGTTCGAAACCCGTGAACCTGGGGTTGATCCCGAACGCGATCGGCGACTCCGCTATCGTCTCGTTCCCGCTTTCCCGCATCGCCCTGTCTCTGCCTCTGTGCGGCTCTGATTTACAATGCGCGCCGCGTGAACCCTGCGAAGGCGATCTACCACAAGTTCATTCCCGAATCGCTCCGGAATCCGCTCGGGATGGCACGGCGCCGCTTCGCCGATCGCCTTGTGCGCAGTTCGCATGGATCTCCCCTTCCTCCCGCCGAGCTTCTCCTGAAGGTGCAGATGACGCCGTTCGTCCAGGAGTTCATCACGATCGGAGATCGTTCCGCGGCCTCGATCCGCGAGGCGCTGGGAGCTTCAGTACCGGCACGCGCCCGGGTGCTCGACTTCGGCTGCGGCTGTGGAAGGACGCTCCTGCCTCTGTCGAGCGCGACTGCGTGGGAGTTGTACGGTTGCGACGTCGACGCGCCCGCGGTCGAGTGGCTGGGACGGGCGCTCGCGCCGTCGAGCATCCGCGTGAACGGCACGAGCCCCCCGCTTCCCTTCGCTGATGCGTCGTTCGATGCGGTCTACGCGGTCTCGGTCTTCACCTGCTTCTCGCGCGACGAACAGCGCGCATGGAGTGCGGAGCTCGCGCGCGTACTCGTGCCGGACGGCCTCGCGGCGATCACGACGATGGGGCCGGGAGTGATCGAGAACTTTCCCGCGCACGTCAATCCTGCGAATCGCGCCACGTTGCGCGACGAAGGGTTCCTTTTCATCGCCAACACGAGCGCGTTCAACGCGCGCGCGGCGTTCCACACGCCCGGCGGGCTTGCCAGGCTCCTGTCGCCCGAATTCGATCTCTGGCAGCATCTCGAGCGCGGTCTCGACGGCTTCCAGGACCTCACGCTGTTCGTGAAGCGATGAAGCCAGCGCCCTGGGCCCGCGATCGCGTGCGCCTGCGTCCGATCGCCCGGTTGCTATAATCCCGGCGCCATGGCGCACTGGGAGGCGGTAATCGGGCTCGAAGTACACGCGAGACTTCTGACCGGAAGCAAGCTCTTCTGCGCCTGCGAAACAGCCTTCGGCGCCCCGCCGAACAGCAAAAGCTGCCCCGTCTGTCTCGGCTATCCGGGAGCGCTTCCGGTGCCGAACCGGAAGGCGGTCGAGCTTGCGCTCGGCGTGGCGCTCGCCACCGGCTGCACGGTTCACTCCGAGTCGGTGTTCGCGCGGAAGAACTACTTCTATCCCGACCTGCCGAAGGGCTACCAGATTTCGCAGTTCGACCAGCCGCTCGCGACGGGAGGCTCCCTCGCGATCGCGACGCGAGACGGAGAGCGCTCCGTCGGCATCGTTCGCATCCACATCGAGGAGGACGCCGGAAAGTTGATCCACGACGCGACGGACGACAGCTCGCTCGTCGACCTGAACCGCGCCGGAACTCCGCTGATCGAGATCGTCTCGGCGCCCGACCTGCACTCCTCGGAGGACGCGATCGCATACCTCACCCGGCTCCGCCAGATCGTGATGTACTGCGGCGCGTGCGACGGGAACATGGAAGAAGGCTCGCTCCGCTGCGACGCAAACGTCTCCGTTAGGCGTGAGGGCGAGCCTCTCAGGACGCGCACCGAGGTCAAGAACGTGAACTCCTTCCGCTTCATCGGCCGCGCGATCGACTTCGAGATCGAGCGGCAGATCGCCGTGCTCGAAGGGGGCGGCCGCATCGTCCAGGAGACGCGGCTCTTCGACCCATCCGCGGGCGAGACGCGCGCGATGCGCTCGAAGGAAGAGGCTCACGACTACCGTTACTTTCCCGAGCCCGACCTCCCGCCCCTATTCGTTTCCGACGAGACGGTTGGCCGGATACGCGGGAGCCTTCCCGAGATGCCGGGCCCGCGAGCCGCGCGATACCGTCGCGACTTCGCGCTATCCGTCGAAGACTCCGAGACACTCGTCGCGACGCGTGATCTCGCCGACTACTTCGAGCGCACGATCGCCGCCGGCGCGTCTCCCCGCGCGGCCGCGAACTGGGTGAAGAACGAGGTGCTCGGCGCCTGCAACGAGCTCAAGGTCGCCCCGGGCGACTTTCGCGTCACGGCGGCGATGCTCGGGGAAACGATTGGCATGGTCGAATCGTCAGAGATTAGCGGAAAGGCTGCGAAGGACGTCTTCGAGGAGATGGCGTCCTCCGGCGGCTCGCCTCGTGAGCTTGTCGAACGGCTCGGTCTGGCACAGTTGAGCGACCCCGGAGCGATTCGGGATCTCGCGCGACGCGTCGTCGAGGCGAACGAGTCGTCGGTCGCGCAGTACCGGTCGGGCCGGACCGGGATCTTCGGTTTCCTCGTCGGCCTCGTCATGAAAGAGAGCAAGGGACGGGCGAACCCCGAGATCGCCAACCGGATGCTTCGCGAGCTCCTCGACCGCGACGCGAGCTGAGGGAAGAGAGCGCTCATGGACTACAAGGGACTTCTGCGGCAGATCGAGATCACGATCCGCGAGATCGATTCATCGGAAGAGGCGGCGTCGACGATTTCGAACGTCGCGCGAACCGTCATCAAGAACTTCCGCGAACAGCTCGGGCTGAGCGGAAGCCGGCTCTACGTCCTCCGCGATGATCAGTACGAGCTCGTGCAGCGCGTCGGCACCTCCTCGCAACAGGAGGTCGGCATCCACGTTCCCGCCGACTACGCGCCGATCGCCGCCGCGATCGAGAACGGCGTCATTCTCATGGAGCCGAACGATCCCGCGGTCGACCCGGTGCTCGAGAAGCGGCTCGGCGCGCGACGCTTCGCGGCGATCGCCGTCGGCGACAACGACGAGTACATCGTCAGCTTCAACGTCTCCCCCGAGGCGCGGCGCGATGACGTGCTCTTCTCGCTCAGCATGATCCGGCATGCGATCTCGCAGAAGCTTCGCGAGAAGAGGTTCGAGACGATCCTCGCCGAGGCGCAGCGCATCCAGCATTCGATTCTGCCGCAGCGCCCCCCGGTGCATCCCGGCTACGAGATCTTCGGCAAGACGATCCCCGCCGAGACGGTCAGCGGCGATTTCTACGACTTCATCCAGGTCTCGAACAGCACGCTGGGCCTCGCCATCGCCGACGGCACGGGCCATGGCCTCACCGCGGCCCTCGTGGTCCGCGACGTTCACATGGGACTGCGGATGGGCGTCGACCGCGACTTCAAGATCGGTCGCACGCTGCAGAAGCTGAACCAGATCATCCACCGGTCGCGAATGTCGACGAAGTTCGTGTCGCTCTTCTACGGCGAGCTCGAGACGAACGGCACGTTCATCTACAGCAACGCCGGGCACAACCCGCCGTTCCTTCTCCTCAAGCAGAACCGCGTCGAAATGCTGCGCCACGGCGGGACGATCCTCGGGCCGACGCCCGACGCGACCTATCAGCGCGGCTACGTCTACCTCGAGCCGGGAGATCTCCTCTGCCTCTATACAGACGGCATCATCGAGGCGCACGACAAGCAGGATCGCGAGTTCGGCACCGACCGGCTGATCAAGATGGTGAGGCGGAACCGCGACCTCAGCGCGCAGGAAATCGCGCGCAGCGTCCTCCAGGCGACGACCGACTGGGCCCGCGGCCAGGATATGGACGACCGCACGATCGTCATCGTCAAGGCGACGGCGGAGCTGAAGAACGAGTAGAAGCGGGTTAGAGGTCAAAGGTCATAGGTCAAAGCAGGCAAAGGCCAGCTCTTGTAGGGGCGACGCGGTGCGTCGCCCCTCCTGTTTCTGCGTCAAATGAAACGGGGGACGCATCGCGTCGCCCCTACGAAACCTGCCTGCGTTGACCTATGACCTATGACCTATGACCTTTGACCTGCTACTTCAGCACTTCCCCATCCAGCTTGTACGGCGCCTTGACGTTGAGGTAGTCGAGCACGGTCGGGTAGATGTCGGCGATGTACGGCTCGCGGCCCGTGGCGAGCTTTCTGTTGTAGAAGAAGATGCCGCGCACGAGGCGCGGGTCGACGGAGCAGTGATCGCCGCTCCAGGTTCTGGCGTTGGTGGAGAAGAGGTCTTTCTGGATTCCGCCTAACGACGTCTGCCACGACACGCGATATCCGGCGTTGTTGGCGGCGAAGAGGTCGGGGATCATGTTCGGATCGAACTCCCGGTAGATTTCCTCGCGCGTCACGACGCGCGACACGGGATGCTCTCCCGTCTCTTCGTCGACGAGCGCCTCGAGTCCCGCCTTGATCTCCTTCTTGATCGCCTCCGCCTCCGCGGGGTCGACGATGCCCTGAGCCTCGCGACCTTTGAGGTTGATGTAGATGTTGCCGAGCCCGAGGGCGTAAGCCTTCGTCTTCGACCAGTCGACGTTCTCCCAGAACTCGCCATGATCGAAGAGAACCTCGAGATTCCGTTCTTTCGCCTCGACTCCCGTCTTCACGGCGAGGTAGCCGTGTTGCGCGAGCCAGGTGTTGTAGTTGATGGAGCGTCGCCAGGTCGCAAAGCCGTGGTCCGACATGACGATCAGTGCAGCGTCCTGCTCGTCCGCGGCCTTCATCGCGTCGCCTACGATCGCGTCCATGAGCTGGTAGCTGCGGAGCACCGCGTCTCCCCACACTTTCGCCTTCTCCGCGTCGTACGCCGGATGCTTCTCGTCCATCAGGCGCCACATCACGTGCGCGACGCGGTCGGGGAACTCGAACTGCTGGATGAAGAGATCGTCGTCGCCTTTCAGGAAGTCGTCGTACATCCTCCTGAACTGCTTGACGGTCCACTGCATGTCGTCCCAGAACATCTGCTCGTTCGAGAAGCCTTCGGAGATCGCCCAGGTGTCGATCTGCCAGCCCATCGTCTTGTACGGGCCGTACTGCTTCGCGAGCTCCTTCGCCCAGGGATACGGCGCGGTGATGTGGAAGCCGGGGGGCAGGCTCGCCGGATCGAAATTGATCGGCGAGAGGTAAAGCTTCACCTCCGGCGACGACTCCATCAGGAAGAAGCGGCTAACGCCATGTGCCTTGACGATCGGGTTGAATTCGAATTCGAGATGCGCCCAGTCGCTCCACTCTCCCGGCTTCAGCGTGATCGTCTGCCCCGAGACCCCGATCAACACCGAGTCGCGAGCCTCCGCGACCGTGATCGTCATCGGGCACTTGATGAACGGCGGGTTGCCGAAGAGCTTGTTAGGCGGCCCGACGATCTCCGTATTGATCACTCCCCGGTTGTCCTCGAGCTGCACGACCTCGATCGAGAACTCGTTCGTATGCCCCCCTTTGTTGAAGTTCAACTCGGAGGTGAAATAGAACGGCTTCCCGACGCGGCCCGACAGGTCCGGGACGCCCAGCCCCGAGAGGAGATGCCCCCCTTCGAACTCGTTCGCGGGAAACGTCACGGGGATCTGAATGACGCGGGCCTTCAAACCCGCCTTCGAAACGACCTCCCACATCGGGATTCCCTGACGCCGGTTGACGACGCCCGGGCGGGTGTCGGGAATGTACTTGTGAACTGCCCAGTATCCGGCGCCGCCGAGCACGATCGCGAATGCTGCGCTCGCGCCCCAGGCGACCCGCTTGTTCCGTACGGCCAGGAGCGCGAGCCGCGCGATGATGAGGCCGAGGACGAATGCTGCCGCCGCGCCGGCGTACCTGTTGTTCCTCCCAAGACCGAGCGGCTCGACCGTCTCGTCGAACGCAGCGAAGACCGGTAGATAGGTCTTCGGGTCACGACGGAGAAAGTCGAAGATCCCGGTCCGTCCCGGATCGATGCCGGTGGTGAACGTCGACCAGGAGACCGGGGTCTGCGCAGGCAGAGTCGGGAGCAGCGGGCGGAACGTCCCCTGGGCGCGAAGCTTCGCGAGGTTCGGGAGCTTCCCCTCGTTCATCCACTTCTCGGTGTAGGCGGCGTCAACCCCGTCGAAGCCGACGACGATCATCCGCGGGTGCTTGCGCTGCGACTGCGAGTGCGTCGCGGAGAGCAGCAGAACGACAGTGAGCGTCGCGAGGACGCACTTGCGCCACAGGGCGTTGGACATCGGTTACCTCGGTTTCGTTTCGGACGATAAAAACGCCGGAATCATACACGGGGTCCGTACAATGCCGCGGACACAACGTGGTCTGGCCGGAGGAAACATGAGTCGCACGCGCAGCTCTTCCCTGATCGTCCCGCTTCTCCTTCTCGCGGTTTCGTGTGGAGGAGGGAAGCCTGCCGCCGGACCTGCGGCTGCCGACCGGCCGCTCGTCATCGCGTGGGACAACGCGCCCGCCAACCTCGACCCGCGAATCGGCAACGACATTTCGTCCGGCCGCATCTGTGACCTCGTGCACGCCGGGCTGATCCGGGTCCTCCCGAGCGGCGACTACGAAGGCGACCTGGCCTCGTCGTGGGAAACGCCGGACGACCGCACCATCGTCTTCACGCTGCGCGACGGCCTGACGTTCCACGATGGGCGACCGCTCACCTCCGCCGACGTGAAGTTCACCTACGACTCGCTCATGGCACCTGAGTTCCCATCACCGAAGAAATCGGGATACGCGACGGTCGCATCGATCGATACGCCAGATGCAAAGACCGTGATATTCCGCCTCAAGGAGCCGAACGGAGGGATCTTCGACAACCTGACGGTCGGCATCGTCCCTGTCGGCGCGGACGCGAACGTCTTCAAGACGAAGCCGATCGGCGCGGGCCCTTACCGCCTCGTCGAGAACCTTCCCGACGAGCGCGTCTCGCTCGAAGCCTTCGACGCCTACCACCGCGGCAAGCCCGCAATCGGACGCATCGACTTCAGGATCATTCCCGACACGACGACGCGGATGCTCGAGCTCGAGCGTGGAAGCGTCGGCCTTGCGATCAACTCGCTGCCGCTCGACAGCGTCGGCAAATTCGAGAGCGACCCGAATCTGAAGGTCGTGTCGGAGCCCGGCTCCCGCTGGGAGTACCTCGCCTTCAACCTCGAGCACCCGAAGCTGAAGAATCCGCTCGTTCGCCGCGCGATCGCGCATGCGATCGACCGCGAGCGGATCGTCCGCGACCTTCTTCGCGGCCGCGCGCAGATCGCCGACACGATGTTTCCCGCGGGGCACTGGGCGCGCTCCGAAGACGTCGCTCGGCATCCGTACGACAAGGCCGAGGCGAAGCGGCTCCTCGACGAGGCGGGATTCCGCGATCCCGACGGCGACGGTCCGAAGACGCGCTTCGATCTCGTCTACAAGACCTCGCTCGACATGGAAGCGAACCAGCGCGCCGAAATGATTCAGCAGATGCTTCGCGAGGTCGGCATCGGCGTCGAGATCCGCTCGACCGAGTTCGCCGTCTTCTACGACGACATCCAGAAGGGAAACTTCGAGCTATTTGCGCTCCGTCGCGGTGGAATCTCCGACCCCGACTTCTACTACACGATCTTTCACTCGAAGAGCGTGCCCCCCGCCGGACAGAACCGCGGCCACTACTCGAACCCCGAGGTCGACAGGCTGATCGAAGCGGGACGCGCGACGATGGACCGCGCAAAACGGAAGGCCGCCTACGACGGAATTCAGAAGATCGTGTCGGAGGAGCTCCCCTACGTCTCGCTCTACCACCTCGACAACGTCGCGGTCGTCGACCGGAAGCTCGAGGGGCTGAAGCTCCACCCGTCAGGTTTCCTCGACTCGCTGGCAAAAGCGAAGTGGGCGGTGAAGTAGCGAGTTGTCGTCCCGCGCTTCGCGCGTTCGGGATGACGACAACTGCGCCTTGTCGTCCCGACCACTGACCCCGCGAAGCGGGGGAACGAGGAGGGACCTCGCAGGCTGGTACTCACGTGCCACGGGCGAGATGGTTCGCGTCGAACCTCAACTGTACCAGCCTGCGAGATCCCTCCTCCCTCGCGGCGCTCGGTCGTCGGGATGACAATCCGTACGGCCGTGGACCATGGCATGAGCCTCGCGGCCGACTGCAGTTTCTTTCCTCAGGCGCTGCGCCGACGGGGTGGCCGCTCGGGATAACGACAAAACGCCGCCCTTGCGGGCGGCGTCGTCGTAATCCTGCGAGTCGTGGGATGCAGCTACTCGCCGCAGACCGTCTCGATGAGAATTGCGCAGACCAGGTAGGGGTCCATGTTCGCCGCGGGGCGGCGATCCTCGAAGTAGCCCTTCCCGTGCTGATAGGTCGCCATCGGAATGCGGATCGAGGCGCCGCGATCGCTGCGGCCCCAGCGGAACTGGTGGATCGAGCAGGTCTCGTGCAGTCCCGTCAGGCGCTCTTCGTTATGCGCCCCGTAGACCTTCATGTGCTCGTCGTGGTGCTTCTCGAGCTTGGACATCGCGGCCTCGATCAGCTTGATGCCGCCTTCCTGGCGCATTTCCTTCGTGGAGAAGTTCGTGTGCGCGCCGGCGCCGTTCCAGTCACCCTTCATCGGCTTCGGGTAAAGCGTCGCCGAAACGCCGAAGTCCTCCGCGATGCGATAGAGCAGCCAGCGTCCGAACCAGATCTCGTCGGCGCAGTCGGGCGCGCCGAGCGGCCCGATCTGGAACTCCCACTGCGCAGGCATGACCTCCGCGTTCGTCCCTTCGATCGACAGCCCTGCACGCTCGCATGCCTCGCGATGCGCCTCGACGATCTCGCGACCGAAGACTTCGTCGGCTCCGACGCCGCAGTAGTAGCCGCCCTGCGGTGCGGGATAGCCCTTGTCGGGCCACATCAGCGGACGGTTGCCTTCGAAGAAGGTGTACTCCTGCTCGATTCCGAACCACGGCTCGTGCGCCTTGTACTTCTCCGCGATCTCTGCGAGGCGCCGGCGCGTGTTGCTCCAGTGCGTCGTGTGGTCGGGATGAAGGACTTCGCAGAGCACGATGATGTCGTCCTCGCGGTGAATCGGATCGGGGATGAACTTGACCGGCTTCAGGACCAGGTCACTGAAGTGCCCCTCGGCCTGCATCGTGCTCGAGCCGTCGAATCCCCAATCGGGAAGCTGGTCGAGGCTCGTCACCGGCCCGTTGAGGACCTTGGTCTTCGAACGTAGCTTGGCGGTTGGTTTCTGCCCGTCGATCCAGATGTACTCAGCGGCGATCTTTCCCAAGATACAAGTCTCCCTGTCTGAAGCGGTTGATCGAAAGGGTCACGGCGACGTGTCGCGGGAGAAAATACTCAAAACGGAGCGAAAGCGCCAGTGAAGATTCGAGACGAGTCGTTCGGTTTCTGCGTCTGCGGGGCTCCGCCGCGGCGGGCACCCCCGGAATGCGGGACCCGTCAGCGATCGGTACGCATGGAACCGTTTGAAACCAGGGAACTTCCGCCCCCTGACGGAGTCGTCGCCGGCCCGACGACGACGAGGTTCTTGCCTCGCGCTTTCGCTTCGTACATGGCCGCGTCGGCGCGGCGGAGCAGATCGTTGCGATCGTTCTCCGGCCGCGTCTTCGCGCCCTTCACCGGAACGTAGCTCGCGACGCCGACGGATGCGGAGAGCACTCCGGTGAGCTTGACGGCGGGAAGTCCGAAGCCGTAGTCGTTAGGCAGGAAGACCATCTCGGCGATCGCGCGCCGGACGTCTTCCGCCACCTCCGCTCCCCGTTCGATCGAGTGGTCGGGAAGGATGATCACGAACTCGTCGCCGCCGTATCGCGACACGATTGCCGTCTCGATCTGCTGCAGGGTGCGGTTCAGCAGAAAGCCGACCTCCCGAAGCACCTGGCTGCCCGCGAGGTGGCCGTGCTGGTCGTTCACGTATTTGAAATTGTCGAGGTCCATGAAGATGAGGGAGCATTCGCTCCCCTTCTCCCGCGCGCTCTCCATCTCCTCCGCGAGCCGCACGTGGAACCAGCGGTCGTTGAACAGGCCGGTGAGATCGTCGCGCTTCGCGAGCTCGTGCGCGCGCCGCGCGTCGAGCGCGTTCTGGAGCACGAACGATGTGTATCCGGCGAAGATCTCGAGCAGCGTCATGTCGCGCTCGCTGAACACGCCGGTCCCGTGGCGGTTGATCAGCTCCAGCACGCCGCAGACGTTCTTCCCGATGTAGATCGGCACGCAGACGATCGAGAAGTTCTTGTGCCCGATACTGTCGGCGATGTCGGGAAAGAAGTAGCGATCCTTCGCGACGTCCTCCGAGAGGTACGACTTCCCGGTCTGGTAGACGCGCCCCGCAATTCCGCGCGACGCTGAGAGGCGCGTTCCGATCAGCTCGTGGCTCCCCGGACCGAACGTCGAGATGAAGACGAGATCGTTGTCTTTCCGCTCCGGGACTTTTCGGTAGGGATCGTCGAGAAGGATGCAGCCCGACTCGGACGGGACGAACTCGAACGCCTTCCGGAGAATCTCGCGCAGGACCACGTCGAGGTCGATCTCGCTCTTGAGGCTGAAGCTCGCTTTGTGGCGGTCGAGAAACCGCGCGAGCTCCTGGGGTGCGAGCGAGTAGTATTCGATCATCGGCCGTCCGTTTCGAGAACGAAGCCCTGCAAAACGAGGATTATAGGCTTACTCGGCGTCTCCCCCGGCCGCCTGAATGCCGTATTTCTGCATTTTGGCCTTCAGCGTGTTGCGCGCGAGTCCCAGCCTACGAGCCGTTTCCCTGATCTTTCCGCCCGTCTCTTCGAGTACCTGCGTGATCAACTGACGATCGACCTTTGCCAGGACGTCGTCGTACAGCTCCGCGGTGATCGGCATCCTTCGCAGCATGGGATTGAGGACTTCGCGCGGCAGAGCATCACTCGGAAGATCAGGTTGAGCCCCCTGCGGGTGCTGACCGAGCAGGCCGAAGAAGTCGGGGCGCCGAAGCACGTCGCCCGTCGACATGACGATCGCGCGGTGGAGCGTCGACTCGAGCTCGCGGATGTTGCCCGGCCAGTGGTAGGTCCTGAAGAGCTCGATGATCCCCGGCTCGAGGCTCTTCGAGTCGACGCCGAGGTCGCGGCAGATCTTCTTCACGAAGTGCTCCGCCAGCGACTCGATGTCCGCCTTGCGCTCGCGGAGCGCCGGCAGGTGAATCGGAATGATGTTGAGGCGGTAGAAGAGGTCTTCGCGGAAGGAGCCGTCGTCGATGGCCTTCTCGAGGTCGAGGTTCGTCGCGGCGATGATCTTCACGTCGGTCTTGATCGTGACCGTGCCGCCGACCCGTTCGAACTCCTTGTCCTCGACGACGCGCAGCAGCTTCGCCTGCATCGAAAAGGTCATCTTTCCAATCTCGTCGAGGAAGATCGAGCCGCCGTTCGCCAGCTCGAACCTTCCGAGCTTGCGGCGGTCGGCGCCGGTGAACGATCCCTTCTCGTGACCGAAGAGCTCCGATTCCGCGAGGTTCTCCGGGAGAGCCGCGCAGTTGAACTTGATGAACGGCCCGTTCCTGCGCGGGCTGATGTTGTGAATGATCCGCGCCGCGAGTCCTTTGCCCGTGCCCGACTCGCCGCGGATCAGCACGGTCGACGCGGCGGTCGCCGCCTTCCTGACCGTGAACTGAATTCTCGCGACCGCCTCGGAGGAACCGACGATCGAGTCGAGATGCTTGTCGACGAGAACGTCGTTCCGCAGCGATTCGTTTTCCGCCGAGAGCCGCAGCCTCGCCTGTTCGAGCTCCTCGTAAAGGCGCGCGTTCTCGATCGCGATCGCCGACTGGTCGGCGAAGGCCTCGAGAAAGCTCAGGTCCTTCTGCGAGAAGAGGTGGCGCGTCTCGCGGTGGTCGACGTAGATCGCCCCTGCGATGTTGTCGCGGATCACCAGCGGCACGCAGAGCGTCGACACGATGTTCTCCGAGATGACCGTCTCGGAGTCGACGAAGCGGTCGTCCGCGCGGGCGTCGGCCGAGATCACCGAGGTGCCGGACTGCATGACTTCCTTGATGATCGCCTGCGGGGAGCGCCCCTTCTCGCTCTCCGCGCCCTCCCGGATATTGCGTGAGACGCGCGTGCGCAGCGATCCGGTGATCGGATCGACGAGCATGATCATCCCGCGCTCGGCGCGAAGCCTCCGGAGCGCGATGTCGAGAACCTTGTTGAGCACCTCCTCGACCGAGAGCGTCGAGTTGATGATCTTCACGACCTCGTAGAGCCCGACGACGCTGGAATCGGTGCCTCGTCCGGTCGGCCTGATCCTGAAGTGAGCGCCGCGCGCGCGCTCCAGGTCGGGTGTCGCATCGAGCTTTTCGAAGATCTTGATCGCGCGCCGGAGGACCTGTCCCGCGTCGTCCGGGTCTTCCCGGAGCACGCCGACCTCGAAGAGGAGCCTGCCGAGCTCGAATGGAGTCTCGAGCTCCTCGAAGATCGCGTGGGCGGCGCTGAAGCGCGCCTCCCCCGCCTCACGCTCGCCGCGAGCGAACAGCACCTTCGCCGCGAGAACGTGAGCGTGAGCTTCGGTGAACCGGTCGCCGAGTCTCTGCGCGAGCTCGGCCGCCTCGTTTGCGAGCGAAGCCGACTCGTCGATCCGCTGCTCGCGAAGCGCCCGCTTTCCAGCCACGACGAGCGAGATCGCCTCGCCGCGCAGATTCGACGCCTCCCGGAAGAGCTCGCGCGCTTCGGCGAGGAGCCGCTCCGCATCGATGAAATTCTCGCGCTCCTGCTCGATCTGACCCAGGAGGAGTGAGGCGGCGGCCATCAGGTCCTTGTCGCGCGTCCGCTCCGACGCCTCGTAGGCCCGCTGCGCGTACTTGATCGCGCCGGCGATGTCGCCGGTGCGCGCCAGCAGGCGCGCGTACGGCACGTAGACCGAGACGCGTATCGGGCGGTTCTCGTCGAACCCCGGCAGTGCGAGGCAGCGCTCGAGGTGCGACCGCGCTTCCTTCCAGTCGCCGAGCATCTCGAGGCACTCGCCGAGTCTCTCGTGCGCGAACGCCTCGAGGTCGGATGCGCCGAGCTTCTGGCTGAGCCTGATGCTCCTCTCGAGAAGCGCCGCGGCCGGCTTGAACTCCCCTTTCGCGAACTGCGTCACGGCGATCGCGTTGTAGGCGGTGACGATGTCCCAGAGATCGCCCTCGTCCTCCGACTGCTCGAGGTTCCTGCGATGGAGCTGGAGGGAATCGTCCCAGCGGCCTAACCGGTAAAGGATGTTCGCGAGGTGGTTCGCGGTGACCTTCCGAAGCTGTGCCGAGCCGAGAGTCTCCGCGTTCCGGAACGCTTCCTGAAAGAGCTGCTCCGCGGGGACGAGCTCGCCCCGCGCGCTCGCGATCACGCCGAGGATGTTCCGCGTGTAGCCGTGAGCGGGCGCCAGCGGCAACGGCTCGAGAAGCCGGATCGCTTCCTGCGCGGCGCGCTCCGCCTCGGCGAAGTCTCCCTTGTCGATGTGGATCCACGCCATGCGATTGAGCATCTCGGCGACGTCGAGCGGGCGCGAGTTGCGCTGGAACGTCTGCAGGGCGTTCTGGAAGTACGAGAGCGCGGGGCTCCATTCACTCCGCCGCGCGAGCACCTTGCCGATCTTCTTCATGATCTCGGCCGAACCGAGGTCTCCGTCGCCCGCCTCCCGGTTGACCTGGACGCTCTTGAGGAGGAACTGGTAGACCTGCATTGCGCCGCGAAGGTTGTTGCAGCGGAAGTACGCGTCGCCGAGACGCTCGCGGATCTCCGGCTTCCGCTCTTCCTCGCCCGAGATGTCCATGAGCTCGAGCGCCGTCCTGTAGAACTCCGCCGACTGCTCGTAGGCGAGCGCGATCGCCGCCTGCTCCGCGGCCTTGATCGAGTAGTTGATGGCGCGCTCCGGCTCGGTGCCGCGCGCGAAGTGATACGCGACCTGTCCGATGAGCTCGGAAGCCCCGCCGAGGTAGAGCGACTCGAGATAGTTCCCCGCGCGAGTGTGCGCGATCGATCGACTCCGCTCGCTCGTCGCCCCGTAGATGTTCTCGCGAAGGCTGACCTGCGGGAAGCGGAATCCGGCTTCGTTCGGCAGCTCGTCGAGGAGGCCGAGGTCGACCAGCTCGACGACGAGTCGGTACGTCTCCTCCGGAGGCCGCTCGGCGACTTTCGTCAGCAGCTCGACCTCGAACTGCTCGCCGAGCACCGATGCGTTGCGAAGCACGTCGCGCTGGTCGTCGGAAATCGATTCCAGCCTCTCGCTCCAGATCGCCCCCGCGCCCCCGGGTATCCGGAGAGTCTGGATGCGATCCATGTCGATCTCCCAGCCGGTGCCGGTCGATCTCAGGTAGTCGTGAGCGATCAGGTAATCGATGACGCGCCGGATGTTGAGCGGAGATCCACCCGACTCCCACATCACCCAGCGGACGAACTCGTGAGTCATGTTAGGGTCGCCGAGGAGCGCCTCGACGTTTTCCCGGACCATCTCTTCCGAGAGCGGCTTGAGATGCAGGATGCGGATCGCGTGGTCGCGGGCCCGCTCCTCCCACGCCGCGGCGGAACGCGAGACGGTCTCCTCGAGCGTCGTCTCCGACGATCGCTCCGTCGTCAGCGTGCCGACGACGACGAGGCCCGAGCTCCGCGCTTCGCCGACCAGGAACGTGAAGAGCTCCGCCGTCGAGGGATCGGCCCACTGCAGATCCTCGACGACGAGCACGAGCAGCGGGCGCGCAGCGCCCGCGTTCAGGAAGCCGTGGAAGTCCTGCATCGACTGCGAAAGGCGGTTGTAGAGGCGGTACTTCTGGCCCTGCTCGTCGACCGACTCGTGCCCCGGCTCGATGATCGGCTGGAGCATCTGCCGGATCTCGATCGCGGGATCGGCGTTCGGATTCACCGCCGTGAGCATCTGCTGGAAGATCTCGAAGAAGGGAGCGTAGATCGTCTTGCGATTCACGGGGCAGCGCCCCGTGAAGACGCGCGCGCCGTCGAGCTGGGCGCGCAGGCTCACCTCGCGGATGACGCTCCCCTTCCCCATCCCTTCCGTGCCGGCGATGATGATTCCGTCGCCGCGTCCCTGCTGCGCCTCGGTCACCAGGCGCATCACCTCGTGCACTTCGGCATCGCGACCGATGAGCGGCGCGCGGTGGAGCTCCGCGCGGTTTCCGAGCTCGCGCCACGGAACTTTCACGCCGGCCGCCTCGGCCACCTCGTGCAGCAGCGCGGCAGCGGAGGGATAGCGGTAGCGCGGGTCTTTCTCCAGAAGGCGGAGGACGATCTTTTCCAGCTTCTCGGGCACGTGAGGATTGATCGCCGACGGGCGCCGGATCTCGTCTTCGAGATGCGAGCGGATGATCTCGATCGGAGCCTTCCCGTAGGTCGGGAGCGCCCCGGTGATCGTCTCGTAGAGAGTCATGCCGAGCGCGTACTGGTCGGCGCGGCCGTCGACGCGGTCCTGGAGCAGGATCTCGGGGGCCATGTAGTGAAGCGTTCCGCGGATTCGCCGGTCGAAGTACCGACGACTCGACACCGCGACGCCGAAGTCCATGATCTTCAGCAGACCATCTGCGTCGACGAGCACGTTGGACGGCTTCAGGTCGAGATGCACGATGCCGAGATGGTGAACGTGCTGAAGCGCCGACGCGATCTGGAGCACGGTGTCGTACAGCGCTTCCCAGTTGTGGCCATCGAAGAACTCGGTCACGCGCCGGCCGGGAAAATACTCCATCGTAAAGTACGGATACCGCTCGTCGAGGAGGCCGTAGTCGAAGACCTGGACGATGTTGGGGTGGCTCAGTCCCGCGAGCGTTTCGAACTCGGTGCGAAATCCGAGGATCGCCTGCGAGCCGCTGATCTCGTGTCGGAGAATCTTGATGGCCGCGTCACGCTTCGAGACCGCGTCGAAAACGCGGTAGACCGACGTCGTCGGGCTTTCCTTCAGGACGGACTGGAGCTGGTACCTCGGGGGAAGGACCACCTCGCGGAGAATCGAATCTGTCGGCATGCTCTGATCGGTCTCGATTCGGGCGCGCACGGCGCGGTCACGTTTTGTTAAAAGAGTATGTCAAATCTTACCCCATCACGCGAATCGCGCTGCAGTTATTGACCCACTCCTCCACAAAGCAGCCTGCAGGCTCGGTAAACCCTTCTGGGCCGGGCTCCGTAGCATTCACGAACCTGTGAGGCTAGAATCGCCGCGGCGCCCTCCAATGACCGAGTCATTCGATAAGTTCGATAGGTACCAGATTGTCCGGTCCTCGGAAAAGGGGGCATGGGCACGGTGTTTCTCGCCTTCGACACCCTGCTGAACCGGCAGGTGGCACTGAAGGTCTTGAACGAGACCGGGATCCCTGGCGACGACCGCAAGGGACGCTTTCTCCGGGAGGCGCAGGCCGCCGCGCAGATCCGCCATCCAAACGTCGCGACGATCTATGAAGTAGGAGAGAGCGCGGAGGGCCGCCCCTTCATCGCGATGGAGTTCTGCGAAGGCCTCCCTCTCTCCCAGGTAATCAGACAAGAGCCGATCGACGCGGCACGATTCGTGAAAATCGCGGGGCAGATCGCCCTTGGGTTGGCGGCGGCGCACCGCAACGGCGTGACTCACCGCGACATCAAGAGCGCGAACATCATGCTCGAGTCGGGCGACTCGGTGAAGATCCTCGACTTCGGTCTTGCGAAGATGGACGAGGTCGCATCGGACGCCGCGACACACACCTCTCCGAGTGGCGGATTCTTCGGAACGCTCCCCTATCTCTCTCCCGAGCAGGCGCGCGGTGAGGCGGCGGATCAGAAGTCCGATCTCTTCTCCCTCGGCGTCGTCTTCTACGAGATGGCGACCGGAGTGCTTCCGTTCGACGGAGAGACGGCGTTGAGCCTGCTCGAGCGGATTCGCAGCGCCGAGCCGCGCGAGTTCGTTCCGATCGATCCTCAGTTTCCGCGTGCCGGCATCGAGATCATCTCCGCGCTGCTGCAAAAGCGGGCCGTCGATCGCCCCCCTTCCGCCGAAGCCGTCGTGCATCTGCTCGCCGACCTCGAGGTGTCGTACTACGAGACGTCGAAACTGTCCCGATCGATGGCGACGACGACGGGGCTGCGCGGGACGACACGTCCGACGATTCCGATCGTGAGGAACGCGATCCTTTACGTGCTCGCCATCGCCGTTCTCGTGCTGCTCGGCATTCTCCTCTTCCGGGAGCCTCGCAAAGCGGCGCCTCCGCGGTCCGACGGTACGCCACCTCCTCCGATGCGATCTCTCGCCGTACTTCCGTTCCAGAACCTGTCACAGCAGGAATCGGAAGAATTTCTCTCGGTCGGTCTCGCCGACGCGCTCACGACCCAACTTCAGCAGGTGCAGCCGCTCAGCGTGCGCCCCACGTCCGCGGTGCTCCAGTTCCACCGCAAGAACGCGGACATCAGCGAGGCCGCGTCGCAACTGCAGGTCGACGGCATCCTCGAGGGCCGCTTCCTCACGGCAGGTAACACCGTCCGCGTCAGCCTGCAGCTCACTGACGCCCGCACCGGGTACGGGGTGTGGGCCGCGAATCTCGAAGGGAGCCGCGACAACCTGATCGACCTGATCGACGACGTCGCGTCGACCACGCGAAGCGCGATCCAGGAGAAGCTCTCGACGACACAGCCCGCGGGACGATCGGAGCCGCGCACGTCGAACCCGAAGGCGTACGAGCTCTACCTCCGCGCGAGGTCGCTCAAAGGCTCGCTGATCGCCGGAGAGAACAAGGCGGAGATCGACTACCTGAAGGAGGCGATCGAGCTCGACCCCGCCTTCGCCGCCGCTTACGCCGACCTCGCGATCGCGCTCTCGTTAGGCCAGGTCCGCGGCTTTTCGGCCGATCCGGAGCAGTACAACCGCGCCGAGTGGTACGCGCGCCAGGCGGTGCGTCTCGATCCGAACCTCGCCGACGCGCACCTCGCGCTCGGGCGGACGCTCATACGGTTCCCCGACCGCTTCCGCGAGGGAATCCGCGAGACGCTGGCCGCGCTCCGGCTCAACCCCAACGAGACGCTCGCGCTCCACGCGCTGATCGCCTACATGACTTCGACCGGCGACATGCAGCGCACGAACTGCCTGCTCGACCGATTCGTCGCGACGAACCCGACCTCGAGCGACGTCCGCTCACGCGGCTACTTTTTCGTCAACGTGATCGATCCCGACGAGATCATGCGCCTGGCCCCCGAGGCGCTGGCTCACAAGGAGACTCAGATCGCGGGGCACGACATGCTCTCGATCGCGCACCTGCTGCGCGGCGACCCGGCCAACGCGCTGATCGAAGCGAACAAAACGCTCGAGCTCGCGCCTAACCTTTACCACGGCAAGACCATGCAGATGCTGATCGCCGCGGACAAGGGCGACCGCTTCGCCGTGAACCGCTGGGCAGAGTCGCTCCGCGCCGAAGCGGAGACGAACCACTACGCGGCGATTCGCATCGCACTGGCATACGCGCGCCTCGGTGACCGTGACAACGCAATCAAGTGGCTCAAGGTCGCGCAATCGCTCGGCAACCATGGCTGGTACTTCCTCGTGCGCTACCCCTGGATGCAGCCGCTCCAGACCGATCCCGAATTTCAGGCGATCGTCTCGGCGATGAAGGCCGACCTGGACGACGTTCGCGACGACGTCGTCGGCGTGTTCGAGCTCCTTTGCCCCGGCGCGAAGCGGTAGGTAGAGAGTCAGGAGCAAGGAGAAAGGAGCAAGGAGAAAGGACACCATCGCTCGTCCCTTCGCGGCACCTGGCTACGGTCGCTGGTTCCCTTTCTCCTTGTTCCTTTCTCCTTGCTCCTGACTCCCCTCTCCCGCCTGCCTCACTCGCATCGTGGCACGGTTGCGTCGCCCGGCTTCGCCTGCGCTGCGTTCTCGACGTCGAACATCCGCCGCAACGCCCGTTCCGCCTTCACGCGCACGTCCTCCGGAACCGTCACCTCGTACTTCCGGTCGCGGAGCGAGTCGCGGACGTCTTCGAGCGTCGTCACCTTCATGAATGTGCAGAGCTTGCAGCCCTTCACGAACGTCTTGTCGGGCACCTCCATCGCGAGACGGTCCGACAGACCACACTCGGTGACGACAAGAAAGCGCTCCGCCGCATTCTGCTTCGCGTAGCGAACCATTCCCGACGTCGAGAGCACCGCATCGGCCAGCGCCGCCACGTCCTTCCTGCACTCCGGGTGAACGAGAATCTTCAACGACGGATCGGCCTCACGGATCCGGGAGATCTCCTCCGGAGTGATCTGCTGATGCACGTAGCAGAAGCCGTCCCACGGGATGATGTTCTTCTCCGGGACCTGGTCCGCGACATGCTGCGCGAGATTCCGGTCGGGACAGAAGAGGATGTTCTGATTCGGGAGTGAGCGGACGACCCTGGGCGCGTTCGACGAGGTGCAGATCACGTCCGACAGCGCCTTCACCGCCGCGGTGGTGTTCACGTAGCTGACCACGGCGAGATCGGGATGGATCGCGCGCAGCTCGGCGATCTTCTTCACGAGATCCTCCGCCGGAGCCGAATCGGCAAGCTGGCAGCCGGCAAGCAGGTTCGGCAGGAGCACCGTCCGCGAGGGATTCACGATCTTCGCCGTCTCAGCCATGAAGTGGACGCCGCAGAAGACGATCATGTCCGCGTCGCGGACTTCGCTCGCCATCATGGCGAGCTCGAGCGAATCGCCGACGAAATCGGCGATTTTGAGAATCTCGGGGCGGTAGTAGTTGTGGGCGACGATCACGGCGTTACGCGCCTTCTTCAGCACCCGGATTTCGTCGTGCAGCAGCGTGAACTCCCGGACGTCGTCCTCCGTGTACTCGAACGTCTTCACGCGCTTCAACTCTTCGTAGAGTGTGGTCATCGGGGATCCTCGCTCCTTCCCACCGGCGGTGGTCTGCGGAACAATAGCAGGGGCGCTTTCATTCGAACGACATGGACGAGCACGAGCCGGGCGACGACGAAACCGTCGAGATTCCGATAGGCGACACGATCGACCTCCACTCCTTCCAGCCTCGCGATGTGCGTGACGTGGTGCTGAGCTTCCTCGAAGAGGCACGGTCGCGCGGCATACGTCAGGTGCGCGTCATCCATGGCCGCGGAATCGGCGTGCAGCGCGAGATCGTGAGGTCGCTCCTCGCCGAATTACCCTGGGTCGTCGACTATCTCGACGCCGACCCGGGGGGCGGCGGCTGGGGAGCGACAGTCGTCGCCCTCTCGCCTCCCGAGGAGTAGCGCCCAGCCCGCGAAGGCGACTTGCTGTACACTTTTCCCAACTTCGATCAGGGGGAAGAATGGTTCTCTTCAACCATGCTACGCGCGAGATGACCGCGAAGATCGTGTACTACGGTCCCGGTCTGTGCGGCAAGACGACGAACCTGCTCGTCATTTTCGACAAACTCGAGAGTGACAGGCGGGGCAAGATGCTCTCGCTGGCGACGAAGACCGATCGCACGCTCTTCTTCGATCTGCTTCCGGTCGACATCGGCAAGGTCGGCCCCTTCAACCTGAAGATCCAGCTCTATACGGTTCCCGGCCAGGTCTTCTACAACGAAACGCGAAAGCTCGTGCTCAAGGGAGCCGATGCGGTCGTCTTCGTCGTCGACTCGCAGCCGTCGATGGTCGACTCGAACCGTGAGAGCTTCGAGAACCTGATGGAGAATCTCGAGGAGAACCAGATCGACTCCAACGAGATCCCGATCATCATCCAATTCAACAAGCGCGACATCCCCGGCGTGCTCCCAGTCGAGCGGCTCCAGGGAGACCTCGGCTTCGACGGCTATCCCTTCATGGAAGCTTCGGCCCTCAAGGGTGATGGCGTCATGGAGACGTTCAAGCTCGCAACCAAGGTCACGGCGAAGTACCTCCTGAACAAGGTCTCCGGAAAGCCACTGAAGAAGCGCGAGAAGTCGTGGGAAGCACCGAAGCCAGCGCCAGCTCCGGTCGCGAGTCCGACCCCGATGCTTCTGGACGATCCGCTCGCGGCAATGGACGAGTTGCCCATGAACATGAACCCGTTCACGTCGTCGCTCCCGCTCGGCTCGCTCGAGATGGCGCCAATCCCGCCGGTGGAGTCGTTCGAGGAGCCCGAGGAGATCGACGAGGCCGAGTCGGTCGAAGAGCTCGATCTCGTCGACGACTCCGGCTCTCCATTCCCCGACGCTCCGGGCGGCGAGTACGAGCATGTCGAGGAAGTGAGTCTCGAGCAACTGCTCGAAGGACGGGAACGTCCGGCGACGATGTCGGGCAATATTGCGATTCCCGTGTTCGAGGCGCCCGACGAGGTCGAGGATCTCGAGCCGCCCGTGGCCGTCATGGACGACGGCGAGGAAGCCGCCGACGAAGGTCCCTCGGGCGGCACGTCTCCGTCGATCAAGGCCAGCGTTGCGGAAATCGCACAGCTTCGCGCCGAGGTCGATGCGATGCGTGAGGAACAACGGAAGATCGTCGAAAGTCTGCAGCGCGTCGTCGCTGAGCTGACCACCCTGCTTCGCGGCTGATGAAATCCGAAGGGAGAACTGATTCATGAACAGATTCCGGAAGTCGGTAGTCGCTGTGTGCCTGCTCGCCACCGTCGCCTGCGGCAGGGGCGAGAAATCGAAAGAAGACGTGAGCGAGTCGCTGAAAGACAGAGGCACCACCGAGGTGCTCAAGAAGGCGGCCGACGACAAGTACACGGCTCCAGCCGACGGCAGGCTCACCGACGCGCAGGTTCAGATGTACCTGAAGGTTCGCGAGCGAGAGAAGGACATCGTCAAGGTCGCGCGCGAAGAGGCACAGGCTCATGCGAAGAAGGCTGAAGCCGCAGGCGAGAAGTCGATCGGCGGGATGATGGAGGCGTTCAAGACCCTGGGGTCGGTCGCCGACCTCGCGACCGCCGACATCCGCGCGGCACAGGAGCTCGGCTACAACACCGCCGAGTATCAGTGGGTCAAGACGACGATCCTGGGCGTCAGCACGGCTGACGTCAGCCAGCAGCTCGCGACGGCCACCGGCCAGATGATGGATGCCAACTACGCCCAGCTCAAGAAGCAGTACGACACGGCGACCGATCCCGCCACGAAGCAGGCGCTCGGAGAGGCTCTCGCGCAGTACGACAAGTCGAAGGCCGAGATGGCCAAGCAGGCTGAAGGGCAGCAGAAGGACCCTGCGTACGAGTACAACAAGCAGCTGATCTCGAAGTACGAGGCGACGATCAACGCGTTCGCGACGGAGCTCGCCAAGTACTCCGACACGGGAAGCACGACCGATTTCAACAAGCAGATGGGCGACCTCCAGAAGGCGGCGGCTGAGGCGCAGGCCAAGTCGCAGACGAAGTAGAGGACGCCAGGCGATGGCACGATTCCGGCGGAGACTCCGATGCTCCTCGTGCGCGTGGAGCTCTCCGGTGGATCGTTTGTTCAACCTCTGTCCCGATTGCAGTCTCCCGCTCCTCGTCGAGTACGACCTCATTCCGGCGCCCGCGCTCCGCGCGGAAATCCGCTCGAGGCAGAGCGACACATCGCGCTACATCGAAGTTCTCCCGTTCGATGACGTCTCCGAGCTCGCGGGTCTCGGCGAAGGCTGCACCCCGCTGCTCGCAGCGTCTTCGCTGCGCAGTCTCGCCGACGTACGCTTCAAGGACGAGTCGAAGAACCCGACCCGCTCGTTCAAGGCGCGAGGCATGGCGGTCGCCGTCTCGATGGCGAAGAAGCTCGGTGCGACATCGCTCGGCGCGCCCACCGCGGGCAACGCGGGTTGCGCGCTCTCCGCGTATGGCGCTCGCGCCTCGCTCCCCGTCTTCGTCGCAATGCCGCGCGACACGCCGCGCTCCATCGTCGACGAGGCACTGACCTACGGCGCCGAGGTCGAGCTGGTCGACGGCTTCATCACCGATTGCGCGCGCGTGGTGCAGGCTCGCCTCGCCGCGAATGGCGGTTTCGAGCTCTCCACGCTGCGCGAACCGTATCGCGTCGAAGGGAAGAAGCTGATGGGCTATGAGCTGCTCGACGACCTCGACCGGCTGCCCGACGTGATCCTCTATCCGACCGGTGGCGGCACGGGCCTGATCGGCATGTGGAAGGCGTTCGACGAGATGGAGCGCCTCGGGTGGATCGACGCGAGCCGTCCGCGCCTCTGGTCGGTGCAAGCGGAGGGCTGCGCGCCGATCGTCCGCGCGATGGAGCAGGGACTCGACTCCGCACCGGCCTGGGAAAACCCGGTGACCGGCGCGTGGGGGCTACGGGTTCCGCGAGCGATCGGCGACCGCTTGATGCTTCGCGCGCTCCGCGAGTCGGGAGGCGGAGCCATCGCCGTGCCCGAGAGTGAGATCGAGCCCGCGGCCGCGCGCATCCGGCGTGACGAGGGCATCGACGCCGGACCCGAGACCGGGGCTGCGCTGGTCGCTCTCGAGCGACTCGCGCAGATGCGCCTGGTGCGAAGCGACGAGACCGTAGTCGTCTTCAACACGGGGGCGAACAAGTACGTCTAGTGGCGGAGGCGTCCCGCCTTCGCCCGGTTGCAAGTCCACGCATGCCGTGCAGATCTGCCGGGACGGGACGCCCCGGCTACGAGAACCTGTCGCAACGACTGGCGCCCCGTCCCGATTCGGGTTACGATCCGCGCGCTCCGCGGTCCGACGGAGCGAGGAGAATCAACGTGACGTTTACTGCCGCCTCCATCGAGGCCGAGTACGGCCTCTCGCGTGAGCGTTTACTCCAGATCGAGTACCACCTCCGCCTCACCCGTTCGCTCGAGGAGCGGATCGTCTCCCTCTTCCGTCAGGGCAAAGTGATCGGCGGCATCTATCGCTCGCTCGGGCAGGAAGGCGAGTCGGTCGCTTGCGCGACTGCGCTCAACTTCTCGAAGGGGGACATCGTTTCCCCGCTCATCCGCAACATGGGCTCGCTGCTCGTCGCGGGCGCGAAGCCGGTCGAGATCCTCCGCCAGTACATGGCGCGAGGGAACTCGCTCACCCGCGGCCGCGAGCTCAACATCCACATCAAGGATTTCGATCGCGGGTTCATGGGCCCCGTCTCCCCCCTGGGCGCGATGATCCCGGTCATGGCCGGAGTCACGATGGCGGGCCGGATGCAGGGGAAGAACATGGTCGGCATGGTGCACATCGGCGACGGCGGCGCGTCGACCGGAGCCTTCGCCGAGGGCTTGAACTTCGCCACGGTGATGAAGGTCCCCCTCGTGATCGTGATCGAGAACAACGGCTACGCCTACTCGACGCCGACGGTGAAGCAGACGCTTGCGACGAAGCTCTCAGAACGCGCGTTAGGCGTCGGCGCGGCCGGCGAGACGGTCGACGGCAACGACGTTCTCGCGACCTATCGCGCAGCCAGGCGCGCGGTCGATCGTGCCCGCGCCGGCGAAGGCGTCACGCTCCTCGAGGTCGTCACCTTCCGCATGAAAGGACACGCCGAGCACGACAACCAGTCGTACGTTCCGAAGGAACTGATCGAAGAGTGGAAGCAGAAGGATCCCGTCGATCGCTACGAGCGCGCGCTCCTGGAGAGCGGCGTCATCTCCCCGGAAGAGATCGCCTCGATCCAGGCGCGAATCAAGGGCGAGCTCGACATCGCCGTCGACGAAGCCGAGAGTTCTCCCCTGCCTATCGCCGAGGATTCGGCGCGCGGGGTCTACCACGGCGACGGATTCTGGGACGAGCAGCGCTAGCGCGCGGCTGAGCGAGAGATCATCGACATGAGCGACAACCTGATTCCCAAGGCCGGCGGCGAGACGTTCTACATCGACGCGATCCGCCAGGCGATGCGCGAGGAGATGCTCGTCGACCCGCGCGTCTTCCTGATCGGTGAGGACGTCGGCGTCTTCGGCGGCGCCTTCAAGACGAGCTCGGGCCTCATCGAGGAGTTCGGACCCGAGCGCGTGATCGACACGCCGATCTCCGAAGTCGCGATCACGGGCGCCGCGTGCGGCGCGGCCCTCATGGGCATGCGCCCGATCGCCGAGATGCAGTTCATCAACTTCATCACCGTCACCTTCGACATGCTCTCCAGCTTCGCGGCGACCTCCCGTTACCGCGGAAACGGCGGCTGCCCGATCGTCGTGCGCGGCCCTGCGGGCGGCGGCGTGCGCGGCGGGCCGTTCCACTCGGGCAACCCGGAGGCCTATTTCTTCAACATCCCCGGACTCAAGATCGTTTACCCCGGCACCGCGTACGATGCCAAGGGACTGTTGAAGGCTGCGATCCGCGACGAAGATCCCGTGCTCTATCTCGAGCACAAGTACCTCTACCGCCGGATCAAGGAAGATCTACCCGCCGACGATTACGTCGTGCCGATCGGCAAGGCGAAGCTGCGCCGCGAAGGTCGAGACCTCACGATCATCACCTACGGCGCGATGATCTACCTGGCCGAAGAAGCAGCAGAAGAGCTCGCGAAGGACGGCGTGAGCGTCGAGATTCTGGACATGCGCTCGATCCTGCCGTTCGACGAGGAAGCGATGCTCGAATCGGTCGCGAAGACGAACCGGGCGATCGTGCTCTACGAGGCGCCGCTCACCGGCGGCGTCGGCGCCGAGTTCGCGGCGCGTATCGCCGAGAAGGCGTTCGACTGGCTCGACGCGCCGATCAAGCGCGTCGCGTCGCTCGACACGCCCGTACCCTACGCGCCGGCGCTCGAAGATTTCCATCGCCCGAGCAAGGCGAAGCTCATCGCAGCGGCGAAGGAACTGCTCAGGTACTGACGCCCCTCCGCGACGTGCTCGTCGGCTGCTGAACGCGCAGCCCGCGACACTCGCTGCCTGCTATGACCTCTGGCCTTTGGCCTCTGGCCTGCAGTTTGACCTTTGACCTGCAGTTCTGCGGTATCGTATGACCCTCTCGCGCACCGCGCGAGAGTCGAAATATCAGCTGAGTGAGGGAAGACCATGGCCGTTGATGTCGTGATGCCGCAGATGGGTGAGTCGATTGCGGAAGGGACGATCTCCCGCTGGATCAAGAAGGTCGGAGACAAGGTAAACCGCGACGAGCCTCTGCTCGAGATCTCGACCGACAAAGTCGACGCGGAGATCCCGTCACCTGCCGCCGGTGTCGTCGCCGAGATCCTCGCCAAAGAGGGTGAGACCGTTGCCGTGAACTCCGTCGTCGCGCGCATCGCAGCCGAAGGGGAAGCTGCCGCTCCTGCGCCCGCGAAGGCCGAGCCTGCAGCTGCCGCCGCTCCGGCTCCGGTTGCCGCAGCCGCGCCGACTCCAGCAGCTCCGCCCGCGCCCGCGGCGCCTGCTGAACCCACAGTTGAGGATCGCCGCCGCGAGAAGTCGTCGCCGCTCGTGCGGAAGATCGCCGCGGAGAACAACGTCGATATCACGCAGATCCCCGGTTCGGGCCTTTCGGGCCGCGTGACCAAGAACGACATCCTCACCTACATCGAGCAGCCGCGCGCCGCTGCACCTGCACCTGCCGCGTCCGTTCCCTCGGCCACTGCGGCTCCCGCTCCCCTGCCGCCGCCCCCTGCTATCACCTTCGCGCCGGGCGAGCGCTTCCGCGTCGAGCCGATGTCGGTCATGCGCAGGAAGATTGCCGATCATATGATCGCGTCGAAGCGCACCTCCGCGCACGTCTCGACCGTGTTTGAAGTCGACTTCACCGAGATCGACAAGCTGCGCCGCCGCAACAAGGATTCGTACGCCGAGCGCGGCGCGAAGCTGACGTTCCTTCCGTTCATCGTCCACGCCGTCATGCGCGGGCTGCGCCAGTTCCCGGTGCTCAACGCGTCGATCGACGGCGACAACGTCGTCTACCACAACGAGATCAACATCGGAGTCGCCGTCGCGCTCGAGTGGGGCCTGATCGTCCCGGTCCTCCGCAACGCCGACGAGAAGAACATTCTCGGGCTCGCACGCGCGATCAACGACCTCGGTGAGCGCGCGCGCACCAAGAAGTTGAATCCCGCCGAAGTGCAGGGCGGCACGTTCACGATCACGAACCCCGGGATCTACGGCGGCCTGTTTGGCCTTCCGATCATCAATCAGCCGCAGGTCGCGATCCTCGGCGTCGGCGGCGTGAAGAAGCGCCCTGTCGTCATCGAGACCGACGACGGCGACGCGATCGCCATCCGCTCGATGTGCCACCTCTCGCTGACCTTCGACCACCGCCTCATCGACGGCGCCGTGGCCGACCAGTTCATGGCGGAGATCACGAAGATGATCGAAGGCGGACAGTTCTCGCTCTGACCGTGACTGCCTCCGCGGCCGTCTTCCTCGCACTGATCGGCCTTGGGGTGCCGGCGCTCGCGCTCGCGGGAAAGCGCAAGCTCGACGCCGGCCTCCGACTGCCGCGGATTCCGCTCTACGTCGAAGGGATCGCCACGCAGGCGATCCTCCTCGGCCTCTCGTTCACGGTTGCGGCTGCAAACGGCATCGCACTCCTCGTCGCACCACGTCCTCAGCCGCAGCACATGGCGCTCGCGGGGGGAATGCTCCTCGCGGCGATCACCGCGATGCTTCTCGCGACCCGCTTCGGCAGCGACGAGACGCTCGACCGGATCTACATGATCGTGCCGGCGACCTACGGCGAGAAGATCTTCTGGATCTTCGTCTCCGCGTTCGCGGCCTTCGGCGAGGAGATGACGTATCGAGGCGTCCTTTTCTCCGTGCTCGACGGCGCGTTGAAAAACTGGTGGCTCGCCGCCGCGATCGGCGCGATCATCTTTGCCGCCGCGCATCTCGCTCAGGGCTGGACGAGCGCCGCCGTCATCGCAGTCTTCGGCATCGGCTTCCAGTATCTCGCGCTGCAGACGGGATCGCTGCTCCTCCCCGTCATTCTCCATTTCCTCTACGACGTCGCGACCGGGCTGTATCTTTCCGGGAGGAGGAACCTTGAGAACGTGTGAGGTCCGCCGCCTTCACCGCGTCACGTACGAGAACGGGATGCGGATGCAGGACGAGCTGGTGGCGCGGAGGCAGCGCGACGAGATTCCGGACCAGTTGCTCCTGCTGGAGCACCCCCCCGTGATCACGATGGGGCGATCGGGGCACGAGTCGAATCTCCTCGCGACGAGCGAGCTGCTCGCCAGGCGCGGCGTCCGCTTCTACGAGACGACCCGAGGCGGCGACATCACATACCACGGCCCGGGCCAGATCGTCGGTTACCCGATCGTTCACCTCGGTGAAGGTCGTCGCGACATCCGGAAGTACGTCGAGTCGATCGAGGAAGTGCTGATCCGCGCCGCGGCTGACTTCGGCGTGAGCGCACGACGGTGGGAGATCAACCGCGGCATATGGGTCGGCGCCGACAAGCTCGCAGCGATCGGCGTCCGCGTCGCGCGCTGGGTCACCTCGCACGGTTTCGCGTTCAACGTGAGCACCGACATGTCGCACTATCAGCTCATCACGCCGTGCGGGCTACAGGGAGTCGGCGTGACGTCCCTCGAGCGCCTTCTCGGTGGGGCGCCCGATATCGACGCCGTACGCTCGAGCATCGTCCGCCATTTTGCCCAAGTCTTCGAACGGGAGATGCTCGATCGCGACGACTTCATGCCGGTCGTGAAGGTCGTGATCCACGACGGCGAGCGCGTCTTGCTGCTCCGGAGAACTCCTGCGGCCGGCGGAAACTGGCAGCCGGTGACGGGGCGGATCGAAGACGGCGAATCTGCCTCCTCCGCTGCCATTCGGGAGCTGCGCGAAGAGACTGGACTGGTCGCGGAGGTCGAGCCACTCGGCCTCGATCAGTCGTTCCTGATCGACCCGTCGTACCTTCCCGAAGGCTCGAGCGCGCGATTCGCGCATGAGGAAACCTTCGTGGCCCGGGTAGCTCCGAATTCGGCCGTTGCGATCGATGAGGAAGAACACGAGGCGCACGCGTGGTTTACGGTCGATGCCGCCCTCGAAGCGATCCGATGGTCCGACGACCGCGAGGCGCTGGAGCTGCTGCGGCGAACGATTCTGAGCGACCGATGAGCGACAGCGACCTCCCCGGCGAAGCCCCCTCGAGTTCCGCTCCCGTGAACCGAAGGGCGGGACACCGCCCCGCGTGGCTGAAGATCCGCGTCCCGGGCGACCTCGAGCGCCTCCCCGTCACGAATCTCGTGAACGACCTCGCGCTCAACACCGTTTGCCAGGAGGCGCGCTGCCCGAACATCTTCGAGTGCTGGGGCGCCGGCACCGCGACGTTCATGATCCTCGGCGACATCTGCACGCGGCGCTGCACCTTCTGCGCTGTCGGGCGCGGGACGCCGCGCGACGTCGAAAACGACGAGCCCGAGCGCGTCGCCGCCGCGGTCGAAAAGATGGGGGTGCGGCACGCCGTCATCACGATGGTGAATCGCGACGATCTGTCGGACGGCGGTGCGAGCCATTTCGCGCGAACCGTCGAGGCCGTGCGCGCGCGCGCCGGCGCAGCCGTCGAAGTCCTGATCTCGGACCTCGAAGGAAACCGCGACGCGCTTCGCGTCGTGATTTCCTCGAGACCCGAAGTCCTCGGCCACAACGTCGAAACGGTCCCGCGCCTTTACGCGCAGGTGCGTCCCGTGGCGAAATACGAGCGCTCGCTCGACATCCTCCGCTGGGCCCACGAGGAGCGCAGCGCTGGAATGCTCACGAAATCGAGCATCATGCTCGGGCTCGGCGAGACCAGCGACGAAGTGCTCGAGGTTGCGAGTGATCTCCGCGGCGCGGGCGTCGACATCTTCACCATGGGCCAGTATCTCGCCCCCACCGGTGACCATCACCCGGTCCGGAAGTACTACACCCCCGAGGAGTTCACCCTGCTCGGAGAAAGGGCGCGCGCACTCGGATTCCACCACGTCGAATCGGCGCCGCTCGTACGAAGTTCCTATATGGCGCATCGTGCAATACAATCCCCCGCCGAATAGCGGCTCTGCATGCCGAAGCTGACCTTTCAGGATGTCGGAATCAGTCAGGAGTTCGCCGCAGGCTCACGACTGCTCACCTGCGCGAACGCGATGAAGGTCAAGGTCAGCCAGGTCTGCGGAGGCGACGGAGCGTGCGGTACCTGCCGCATCGAGGTCGTCGAGGGATGGGAAAATCTCTCGCCTCCGACTCCTGACGAAACGTACAAAGAGCTCGAGGAGCCGTTTCGGCTAAGCTGCCAGACACAGCTTCTCGGGGATGTGACCGTGAAGGTCGCGAAAATCGAGTAGAAAGGCTTCCATCCATGGCCAGCGCAACGATGACCGACAACGACCAGCAGCTCGCCTTCGTCTTCCAGTACACGGTCGAGGCGTACAAGCAGTTCCAGAAGTTCGCCGAGATTCTCCACAATCCGATGTCGGCGGCGACTTTCAAGCGCTTCGCCGAGGACGAACGGCAGAGCCGCGACCTGCTGGAGATTCGCTACCTCGGCGGAGGCGCCGTTCGCGTGCCGCTCACGCTCGGGTCCGACCTGAAGTTCCAGGATGTCTTCGAAGGCGACCTCAGCGATCGCGAGCAGCTCGAAATGCTGCTCGTTCGCGAGCGGACGATGGAGAAGAAACTCGCGGAGCTCGCGCAGAACGGGCCTGCCGGCGAGAGGAACCTCTACCACTACCTCGGCGCCACGAAGCGCGCGCACGTCGCGTACCTCGAGCGCGAGCTCGAGCTCGCCAGGCTCTACAAGAACTGGCTGAGCCGCGAGGACGGCGAAGACGTCGTCGTTCACGGAGTCGAATGACGAGTGCGATCTCGATCGACGCGGATGCTGCCGGACAGCTCGCCACCGAACTTGCCGGGCGGATTCTGCGCATTTCCTTCACCACCGGTTGCGGCGGAAGCGGGTACAGGCTCGCGTCCGCCGACGAGCCGTATCACGGTGATACCGTCCTGTCGATCGACGGCCTGACCGTCGCCCTCGACGAGATGGCCAATCGCAACCTCGACGGCGCCGTGATCAAGTGGGACGAGAGCGAGGGTGGCTTCATCCTCGATCATCCGTCGGCGGTGACCGCCGTCTGGTGCGGGTGACCGTTCGTCGACGCCCTCCCGCCTGACCTCTCTCCTGGTCGCGACAGCTTCGCGCTCAGAACTGTGCCGGGACGGGATACTGCCCGACGACCGCGTTCACGATGTAGAAGAAGACGTCGGTGTTGTCCGAGATGCGCGCGAACTGCGAGGCACCCGGCCCGAGCGCAGACACAGGGACGTCGACCATCGTGTGGACGGCACTGCCGGCGGGCGATGCGCCCGACTCCCCGTTCTCCAGGACTCCGGTGACCTTGAAGCCGCCTAACGCAAAGCGGTCGGGATCGTCGGGATTCGCGACTGCTATCCCTCCGACGATCGCGGTCGGCCCCTTCGGGTACCGATTCGAGTGCCAGTCCTCGTAACGGTCGGAGTTGGCCCCGAACGCGACGATGAGCTTCTTCGTCGGATCGGGAACGTCGGGGTATCCGTCGCTGTCCGCATCCGTGTAGTTCGTGAAGTTGAAGATCGTCGGATCGTTCCGCGGGCCTCCGTAGCCGTAGGTTTTCAAGTAGTCGCGGCCTCCCTGCCTGTCGGGGCGGGAGACGCCGGGAAGCGCCATGCCCGACGTCTCGTGGTCGGCAGTGACGATGACCAGCGTGTCGTTCGAAGGATCGCCGTCGCGGTTCGTCCGATTCGCGAATTCGAGGGCCACGGCCACCGCCCGGTCGAGCTGGATCACGTCGTAGAGCGAGCGCTCCGCGTCCATCACGTGAGCCTGCTTGTCGATGTGCGCCCCTTCGACCATGAGAAAGAAGCCGTCCGGGTAGCGTTCGAGGATCGCGATCGCCTTGCTCGTCATCTCCTCGAGGAACGGCTGATCGGGATACGCCGCGACGATCGAGGGATCGCCGAGCTTCAGCTTGTCGAAGGCGACGTTCATGTTTCCCATCGTGAACAGCGCGAGCAGCTTCGTGTCTCGCGCCGGATCGATTGCCTTGAGCTGGGTTCGGGTATCGATGAACCTGAAGCCCGCACGGGTAAAGTCTCGGATGACGTTTCGGTCGTCCGTTCTCTGCGATCCGGGCTGGCTTCTCGGGATGAAGTGGTAGGCCCCGCCCCCCATCAGTACTTTCAGGTTCGTTCGTCCCGCGAGGTCGAAGTACTGCGAGGCGATCAGCGTCCCGTTGCCCCTATTCTGCGAGTGCGCCAGCATCGCCGCAGGAGTGGCGTCGGTGATCGTCGCGTCGGAGACGACTCCCGTCACCTTTCCGAGGTTCCGGGTCAGCCACTCCGTAACGTTCTCGACGCGCGGGTTGTCGTCATCGGCCTCGGTGTTGTCGGGGAAGACTCCCTCCATGCCGTTGTTCGTCTTGTTTCCCGTTGCGAAGACGTGGGCCCCGGCGGCGGAGTCGGTAATGAGGGAGTCGAGAGACGACGTCATCAACAAGCCGTTGAAGGGAAGCTGATCCATCGCCAGCGTGCCGTTCGCCTTTCCCGCGGTATAGCCCTTCGAAAGCACCCGCGCAGCGGTTCGTTGCGCTACTCCCATCCCGTCGCCGATGAACAGGATCACGTTCTTCGCGCGGGGACGCTCCGCTCCATTCAGGAGCGCGTCGGGCGCCGTGCCGGTCGCCACGATCCCCGCAAGGCCATCGAGATCGCCTTCCTCCTGCGCCTGCTTTCTCACGGGGCGCAGCCGCTCCGCTCCCTTCCAGGCAAGCACTTCGACCGTGCGTTCCGACTTGCCCTCGATCGTGGCCACCCCCGACTTCCCTGCCGCGGACGCAGCGAGCGTGCGAATGCCGCCTGCGGCGAAAAAGCTGTCGCGAAGCATCCACGTCCTCACCCCGCCCGACGTCGATTGGACGCTTCCAAGCGAGGAGATGTCATGGCCGTCGAGCGACACGTGAAGCTCGCTCACGCTGGAACCGGAGTCGCGCGCCGTCGCCTCCACGCGCAGGTCGAAGCGTTGACCTTGCAGCAGGCGCGCATGCTCGGGCGGCATCACCCGGACACGGATTGCGGGCGCCTGCTGCGCCGCACTGCTCCCCGCTGCAATCACGAGCAGAGTGCATGCGAGCAGGAGCCGGTCGTGCTTCGTTCTCATGTCTTCCTCCGCGACGCTCCCCGCCGACGCGTCCGTTCACGCTGTTCCGGCCGCTCCGCGGGCTTCGCGGGCACGAGGCGGGGCACGGCTGCTCGACGATGACGGGTTCCGACGAGTGTACGCCATCGCGCAGTGGGGGGGCGTTCCGCCGGCATAGGGAATTGCCGGTCGCTGACGTACACGCACATGAGATGATTTTGGACATCATGAGTGATGCGACGCCTCCCACACGCAAGCCGGCCGGCATGCTCCGCCGCCTCTCGCTGACGCTGATTGCGATCGCGTTAGGCTGGATCGTCGCCTCGAACTTTTTCCTCAACTCGCCGCTCGCGTCGAGGACCATCAATCGCCACCCCGATCGATGGAAGGTGACGTGGGATCGCGCCTGGATGATCGTCCCGGGGAAGGTCACCGCGAGCGGGATCGTCTACGAGCAGCACATTGGCCGCGTCGACATTCTCGTGAAGGCCCGCGACGCGTCGTGCACGATCCCGATCCGGCCGCTGTTCGAGCGTCGCTTCGTCCTCGAGGGCATTCACGCCGACAGTGCCACCGCCGTGCTCGGCCGGCGGCCTCCGCAACCTCCGAAGCCACCCGCTCCGCCGAGTCCCGCGTCGACGAAACCGCGCAAGCCGGGTTGGTTCATCGAGATCCTGAACGCGCGCATCGATTCGATCGAAGAATTCTCCGGTGACAACGTTTCGATGACGGGCGGCACATCATCGGTGTCGGGCAGCTTCATCAAGCAGCTCGGCGGAAACATGGAGCTGCGCGACGTCGCGCTCAGCTGGAAGGACGCGAACGTCCGGATCAAGGGAAGCGACGAGGCGACGAAGGGCCTCACGATCGCGTTCCGCGGAGGAATGACTCCGTTCAGCCCGCGCGTCGACCGGGGGTGGGCGTCGTTGAAACACCTCTCGGGATTACTCGACGTCGAGGGGCGCATCGTTTCGCTCGCTCCGCTTCAGGCATTCTTCGCGGGGAGCGGCTGGATGAACGGGCTCAACGGAGCGGGCGACGTCTCGGCACACCTGCTCATCGACAAGGGCCAGCTGTCGCCAGATTCGAAGCTCATGGCAACGGCCGACGATCTGGCGATCGCCTTCATGGACTTCGAGGCCAGCGGCGCGGGACACGTCGGCTTCGCCAGGAACGCCTCCGGCAAAGGCGACAACACCCACATCGAGCTCGTTCTCGACCAGTTCCAGTTCGGGCGCGGTGCCGACCGAAGTCCGCTCGCTCGCGGCAGGAACCTGCAGCTGAAGATCGACGCGATGAACTTCAGGCTCGGCGCGCCGGCCGACGAAGTGAAGGTCGTCGTCGATCTTCCCGAGTCGGAAATGCCCGATGTCGCCGTGCTCGGCGAGTGGCTCCCCGAGGCGTTGGGGCTGAAGCTTTCGAAAGGGCGGGCGCGTCTCAGCGCCCGCCTCGAATCGACCGGCCCCGGGAGGCCGGCGAAGGGGGCGTTTCACGTCCGGGGACAGCAACTTACCGGCAAGTTCCGCGATCTCGATTTCAAAGTCGACATGGACGCGGAAATGCGCCTGTCGGGAAGTCAATGGAACGAGCTGAAGGTCGGAGTCGACGGCACCCGGGTCCGGTTCTTCAACGGCGACATCCGCGGCGAGGGAGTGCCGGTGGAGCCTGGCTGGTGGATGACGCTCAACGTGACGAACGGCAAGGCGAGCTTCGGCAAGCCGCTCGCACTCGAGGGCGACGTCGACCTCACGATGCGGGACATCCGGGCGGTGATCGCAGTGGTCGCAGAGGTCAAGGAGTGGCTCCGGAAGGTCGACGGGATCCTGTCGGTGAAAGATCTCGAGGGCCAGACGCGCGCGCAGTTCAGCGACAAGCGGATCATGATCGACGGCCTCAAAGTGTCCGGCGACCGCCTCGCATCCGAAGGAGACATCCACCTCGGCGGCGCCCAGGGCGACGGCCTGCTCTGGGTGAAGTTCCGCCGGCGCGACCTCGCGTTCGAGTGGGAAGGCCAGAAGCGCGACTGGAAGTTCTACAACGATCGGAAGTGGTTCGATAAGCGGCGAGCGGAGCGCGCAAGCACTCGCTGAGCGAGCCGCGCCAAGTTCCGGTTTGAAGGTGTGACCCCGAACTTACGCTCGTCGGAGCGAGCTGAAACCGTCATCGGCGCGGGATCCGTCAGTACATCAGCCACTCCGCGTCGGGTTCGGCAGCCTTCTTCGCGCGCTCGCGCTGCTTCTCGGAGCAGGGATAGCCGAGCCGGGCGTCGAACGCGCAATCGGGCACGGCCTCGACCGAATGGATCGTGCCCGAACCGCAGACGGGACGGTAAAGAAGATACTCGAGGATCATTCGCGCGGCAGGAGCGGGTTCGATCGCGAGCGCGACATCCGCGACCCGCTCGATCGTCTCGAGCAGTTCGAACGAAATGCTCCGCCGCAGGTCTCGGGTGAGAGCGACCCGCGCCTCCCCTTTCCATGCCGCCTCGCTGCCCTTCCACGACCCGGACTTCGTTTCGAGCTCGATCTCGTCACGCATCAGCTTGAAGATCTGCATTCTCGTCGCCTCGGCCTCCGCGAACGCTTCCTTCTGGGTCTTGCCAGAGAACGGCAACGTCATGCGCATCGCGATGAAGTCGTCGCCCCCCCAGTCACTGACTCGAGACTCCGTTGTGCGCGACTCGTAGTCGGCCCGGTCTTCGAGGAGGAGCCTGTCGCCTTGTTCGCTTTCGAAGACGATCACGGTCCGATTCCAGCCCTCGGTCCAGCGAGGGACCACCGTCGCGCGTCCCAGGGCTTTCCCGTGGGAATCCGAAATCACATAGTGCGTTCGCAGGCCGACGGTAGCCTCCTCGTCGTCCCCGAACAGAGGAGTCGAACACAGAATCGCGAGCGTGACACACGCCGTTCGAAGCACGCTCCTCCATGCTGCGGAGCGTTCTCGTTGATCGTTGGTTCGCAGCGTGCTGCGGCCACCGTAAACGAGCGGTCCGGCACGCGCCCCGTATCGATTGTCTGCCATGCCGAAAGAGCGGGCTTTCGCCCGCTCTTCGAAATTCGCTGAAACGGTGCTCACGCCTTGCGCTTCCTGTAGTCCTCTGCATACTCCAGCGCGAAGTAGGTGATGATCAGGTCGGCACCGGCGCGCTTGATGCCCATGAGCACCTCGTCGCGAACGCGCGTGCCGTCGATCCATCCCTTTTCGGCCGCGGCCTTGACCATGGAGTACTCGCCGCTGACGTTGTAGGCGACGATCGGAAGCTCGAAGGAGTCGCGCGCCTCACGGATGATGTCGAGGTACGGCAGCGCCGGCTTGACCATCACCATGTCGGCGCCCTCTTCGACGTCGAGCGCGATCTCGCGTATCGCCTCGCGAGAGTTCGCCGGGTCCATCTGGTAGCTCCGGCGATCGCCGAACTGCGGCGCCGACTCGGCCGCCTCACGGAACGGGCCGTAGAAGCCCGAGGCGAACTTCGCGGAGTAGGCGATGATGCCGACGTCGCTGAACCCGTTGTCGTCGAGCGCGTCGCGGATCGCTCCGACACGCCCGTCCATCATGTCCGACGGCGCGACGAAGTGCGCACCCGCCTCGGCGAAGCTCAGGCTCTGCCTAACCAGCAGCTCGAGCGTCTGGTCGTTGTCGACGTCCTTCGTCCCGCGATGGTCGACGATGACCCCGCAGTGGCCGTGGCTGGTGTACTCGCACATGCAGACATCGGGGATGATGGTCATCCCGGGGACCGCCTTCGCGATCGCGCGAATGGCCGACTGCACCGGCCCCGTCGGATCCCACGACACCGAGCCGATCTCGTCTTTGTGATCGGGGATGCCGAAAAGCAGGACGCTCTTGATTCCGAGATCCCATGCGCGGACGCACGCTTCCACGATTTCCGGAACGCGGTCCTGGTAGACGCCCGGCATCGAACTGATCTCGACGCGCGGACGTCCGTCGGGGACGACGAAGAGCGGCAGGATCAGGTCCGCCGGCTTGACTTCGTTCTCGCGCACCATGGCGCGAATCCCCTCGCTGCTGCGAAGCCGGCGCGGACGGTTGCGAGGGACTACGATCGACATCTGTTGCTCACTCTTCGGGCCCGAACTCGTTTTCACTGTCATCCTCATCTCCAAGCATGATGATATCGGCGCAGCGTGCTGAACAGAGCTTCCTTCCCCCTGTCGAACGGAACGCGCAGTCGCCGCAATAGTAGCTATAGCAAACGGGGCACTTGTCGAGCCGAACGACCTCGCTCGACGCTCCACACGTGACACACTTCGTATCGTCGATCATCGTCAGAATATTCATCCGGGAGCCACTGTTTCGCAGAACCTTGACGGACCGGCCGTGGCTCCCTAAAATCCGGCTGGCCTGCAGGGCGGAGTAGCTCAGATGGTTAGAGCGGGCGTCTCATAAGCGCTAGGTCGGCGGTTCGATTCCGCCCTCCGCCACCACCAACCCCAACTTCCAGCACATTCTAACGTGTGACGAGGCCTCCCAGGCCGTGCGATCCGTCACCATGACGCACCCCGCGTCGGTCGCGGCGTTAGAATGCCGCCAACCGTGTCACGTGCCCACCGTTCCGCATCGGAGACGCTTCAGCAGGCCGTTCGCGCCTTCTTTCGGCGTATGGCTCGCCCGGTTGCGAAGATCACGGTGGCGCTCTCTGGGGGCGTCGATTCCACCGCCCTTCTCCACCTCCTTGCCAACCTCCCCGGCCGCGATTTCGAGCTCGCTGCCGCACACGTCAACCACCATCTTCGCGGCGAAGAATCAGACGAGGACGCCCGCGCCTGCCGCGAGCTGTGCAACGGGCTCGGCGTGCCCCTCGTCGTCTTCGACGGAACGCTCGACGAGCGCCGCGTGCGTGCGCGCGGTGTCGAGGCCGCGGCGCGCGAGCTTCGCTACACTCGGCTTCGCGAACTCCGCGCCTCCGACGCGTCGCACTGGATCGCGACGGCGCACCAGTCGGACGATCAGGCGGAGACTCTGCTCCTGCGGCTCGTCACCGGACGCGGCCCGTGGCGCCTCACGGGAATCCGGCCGGTCCACGACGGCGTCATCCGTCCCTTCATTCATGTCGGGCGCGAATCGATCGAGAGCTACCTGCGCGATCACGGGATCGAGCCGCGCCGAGACAGCTCGAACGACTCTCCCCGCTTCCTTCGCAACCGGATCCGGGGGGAGCTGCTCCCGCTGCTTCGCGAGTTGAACCCACGCGTCGTCGACCATCTTGGTGAAACAGCCGAGCTCGAGCAGGAGCGTGAGGCGCTGCTCGCCTCGGTAGTCTCGACCTGGTCTGACGCGTTCGAGCGGACGGACAACTCAGCCATCGTCCCGATCGATCGCCTTCCGCCCGATCCGTTGATCCGGCGCCTCCTCATCCGCGCCGAAGTCAGAAGGCTCGACCCCGACGAGCGCTACCTCGACGTGCCTGCCCTCGCCCGCCTCGACGAGCTCGTCGCGCGGCGCGGTCGCACCCGCCCTTCCCGCACGGTCGAGCTCGCCTCAGATGGGAGCACTCTCACCATCCGCCGCGTCGCAGGACGCGTCCCTTCGTCCGAATTCGAAAGCGTCCTCACACCGGGATCAATCGTCGAGGTGGGCGAAGCCGGCTGGCGCGTCGCTGCCGGCGCCGTTGCACCCCCGGAAGAAGCGCGTGACGTTCACGCCCAGGAGATCGCCCTCCCCGAGACGGAGGGCCGCGCCATCGTCGTCCGTAACCGCCGGCGCGGCGATCGCTTCAGGCCGCTGGGAATGTCGAGCGAGAAAAAGCTTTCCGATTTCTTCATAGATCGTAAAATCCCGAGAGACATCCGCGACACGCTGCCGCTGGTGCTGATCGACGGCCGGATTGCCTGGATCGCAGGCATCGAGGTGTCCGACGATTTCCGGCTCGGACGAGGCGAATCGGAACGACTGGCGCTCTCTGCCTGGCGTTCGGGAGACGATCGATGATGAGCGTCACAGAGCTCTTCGGCGAGGACGTGATCCAGGCCCGGATGCGCGAGGTCGGCGCAGCGATTCGCCGCGACGCGGGAGATTCGGAGGTCTTCCTCATCGGCATCCTCAAGGGAAGCTCCGTCTTCCTCGCCGACCTGCTGCGCGCGATCCCCGGCCCGGTGCACTACGAGTGGGTGAACGTGATCGTCGACGTCGCCGACACGGAGACCGCCGAGGCGACCGAGATCGATTTCCTGACGCAGTTCTCCATGCAGGGGCGGCACATCTACGTGCTCAAGGACATCGTCACGTCGGGCATCATCGAAACCTATCTGCTGACGCAGTTCCGCGAGCGCGACCCCGCCTCACTCCACCTCGTCGCCCTCCTCGACTGCCCCGGCGAACGGACGATCGAGATCGCCTGCCAGCACGCGGTCTTCACCACCGAGCGGAACCGTTTCGTCGGTTACGGCCTCGAATTCGGGAATCGCTACGCAAATCTCCCCTTCATCGCGACGCTAGGGTGACAAGTCACTGAACGGTTCCCCCACCCCCTCGCCGGGACCCGGAGCGGTTAGAATTTCGTCGGTAACGGGATGGTTTGCAAACGTGCCGTGGTCCGCCCCCGAGGGGCCGGCCGGCAGTCGTGCTGGAGGCAGACTTTTGAACGGATTGAAGACATTCGCCCTCTGGGCGGTAATCATCGTGCTGGTGCTCCTGCTGTGGAATCTGTTCGCGGCGACCAAGGGCACCGCAGAGGAGATCGATTTTTCGAAGTTCTCGGCCGAGGTGAACGCAGGTCGCGTTCAGAAGGTCGTGATTCGAGGCAATCAGCTCGAGGGTACCTGGAAGAACGCAGCCAAAGGCGCGAAGGACCAGTTCAAGGTCGTCGTGCCGCCTCAGTACGACGGTCTGGTGCCGATGCTCGAGAAGAACGGCGTTCAGATTGCCGCCGAGGAGCCTCGCGACAACTCGTTCGTCACCGCGCTCGTCACCTGGGCGCCCGTCCTCTTCCTCGTCGCGCTCTGGATCTTCTTCATGCGCCAGATGCAGGCGGGCGGCAACAAGGCGCTCTCGTTCGGCAAGTCGAAGGCGAAGCTTCTCTCCGGCACCGCGCGCAAGGTGACGTTCAAGGACGTCGCCGGCGTCGACGAGGCGAAGGTCGAGCTGCAGGAGATCATCGAGTTCCTCCGCGACCCGCAGAAGTTCACGAAGCTCGGCGGAAAGATTCCGAAGGGCGTGCTGCTGATGGGCCCTCCCGGCACCGGCAAGACGCTTCTCGCCCGCGCGATCGCCGGTGAGGCCAACGTCCCCTTCTTCTCCATCAGCGGATCCGACTTCGTCGAGATGTTCGTCGGCGTCGGCGCCTCGCGCGTCCGCGACCTGTTCGAGCAGGGCAAGAAGAACGCGCCCTGCATCATCTTCATCGACGAAATCGACGCCGTCGGCCGCCACCGCGGCGCCGGACTCGGCGGCGGTCACGACGAGCGCGAACAGACCCTCAATCAGCTGCTCGTCGAGATGGACGGCTTCGAGGCCAACGAGGGCGTCATCCTCGTCGCCGGCACGAACCGTCCCGACGTCCTCGACCCCGCGCTTCTCCGCCCGGGCCGCTTCGATCGCCGCGTCGTCGTCGACCTTCCCGATCTCAAGGGTCGCGAGGGCATCCTTCGCGTTCACACCCGCAGCACGCCGCTCGCCGACGACGTCGACCTCGCAGTCATTGCGCGGTCGACTCCCGGATTCTCCGGCGCCGACCTCGCTAACCTCGTGAACGAAGCCGCACTCATTGCGGCGCGCTACGACAAGAAGCGCGTCCAGATGATCGACTTCGAGTTCGCGAAGGACAAGGTCATGATGGGCGTCGAGCGCAAGTCGATGGTCATGAGCCTCAAGGAAAAGCGCAACACGGCGTATCACGAGGCGGGACACACGATCGTCGCCGCGGTGCTCCCTGCCGCCGATCCGCTTCACAAGGTCACGATCATTCCTCGCGGCCGCGCCCTCGGCCTAACACAGCAGCTCCCGACCGAGGACAAGTACTCCTACTCGAAGCGTTACCTCGAGTCGATGCTCGCGGTCCTCATGGGTGGTCGTATCGCCGAGGAGATCTACCTCGGCGAGGTGACGACCGGCGCAGGCAACGACATCGAGCGCGCCACCGGGCTCGCCCGCCGCATGGTCTGCGAGTGGGGCATGTCCGATCTCGGTCCCCTTTCCTACGGCAAGAAGGAAGAGGCGATCTTCCTCGGGCGCGAATTCGCGCAGCACCAGGACTACTCGGAAGAGACGGCCAGAACCATCGACGCCGAGGTGCGCAAGATCGTCGATACCGCGTACAAGACGGCCTACGACATCATCGACCGCCACAAGGGCGTGATGGACCGGATCGCACAGGGGCTGCTCGAGCGCGAAACGCTCGACGGCCGCGAAGTGAACCAGATCCTCATCGAGGAGACCGGCATCGACTACATCGACCGCAAGGAGCAGAAGCCGTGGATCGAAGAGCCGGCCGCTCCGGTCGCGGTCGCGCCCCCTCCGGCAAAGCCCGATTCGACCGGCGGCCTGCCCGCTCCGCTTCCCTCACCGGGACCGGCGTAGCGTCCCGAGACCTGATCTGAATCGAAGCCGGCGGCCAGCGCCGCCGGCTTTTTTCGTTCTCATGGCAAAAAGGGATTCGACAGTCTTCAGTTGCACCGACTGCGGCGCGCAAACGCCGAAGTGGATCGGGCGTTGCCCGGAGTGCGGCGCCTGGAACACCTTCGTCGAAGAAGATCGGGGCGGAGGCAGCGGCCGCACCGCCGCACTTCCGGGAGCGGCATCGAAGCCCGTTCCGCTGACCCAGGTTTCGACGGAGGACACACCGCGCATCTCCAGCGGCCTGCCGCATTTCGATCGTGTCATGGGCGGAGGAATCGTCCCTGGGGGCGTGGTGCTGATCGCGGGCGAACCGGGCATCGGAAAGTCGACGCTGCTGCTCCAGACGGCGGATCGGCTCGCGACGCGAGGGAAGGTGCTCTACGTCTCTGGAGAGGAGTCGCCGGCACAGATTGCGATCCGCGCCGGACGGCTCGGCACCATGAACCCGAACGTCCTGCTTTACGCAGAGACCTCGGTCGAGCGCGTGATCGACCAGATCGTCGAGACGAAGCCGGTCGCGGTGATCGTCGACTCGATCCAGACGGCGCATTCGGGGAACAACAACGGGGCAGCAGGATCGGTCGGACAGGTGCGCGAGGCGGCTGGGCTGTTCATGGCGGCGGCGAAGCGCCTCGGCATACCGGTCTTCCTCATCGGCCACATCACGAAGGACGGCACGATCGCGGGTCCCAAAACGCTCGAGCACATCGTCGACACCGTGCTCTACTTCGAGGGCGACCGCCTTCAGAACCACAGGCTCATCCGTGCCTTCAAGAACCGCTTCGGCCCGGTGAACGAAGTCGCCATCTACCGGATGCACGACGACGGGCTCGAAGAGGTTTCGAATCCCTCCGCGGCACTCATCAGCCAGCGGAGCAGCAGCCCCGGCTCGGCGATCGCCGTGACGCTCGAAGGAACGCGCCCGCTACTCGTCGAGGTGCAGGCGCTCGTGTCGGCATCGCATTTCGCGACTCCGCGGCGGATCGCCATGGGAGTCGATTCCAACCGCCTGTCGATCCTGCTCGCGGTGCTCGAGAAGCGGACCGGCGAGAGCTTCCTTTCGCACGACGTCTACGTGAACGTGGCGGGCGGACTCGAGCTCGACGAGCCGGCGATCGACCTCGGAATCGTTGCCGCGCTCGTCTCCAGCAAGCGCAACTTCGCGATCGACCCTTCGATCGCGGTATTCGGAGAGGTCGGCCTCCTCGGCGAGATCCGCGGGGTGTCGCAGTCCGAGCTCCGCGTGAGAGAAGCGAGGACGCTCGGGTTCGAGAAGCTTCTCGTTCCGCAGCCTAATCTGAAGGATCTGCGAGGATTGCGCGCCGACGGCGTCGGGTCGATCGAGCAGGTTCTCACCCGGCTCCACCCCGCCGGCTGAGGCACGCCGGTTTTGCAATTGCTCGTCACAGCATTTACACTTTCGCGAGATTTACACGGTCGGGAGTCAGGGGCCGGGGGGACGTTGAAGATTCGAGCCAAGCGCGCTTTGGGTACGATCGCGATTTGCCTCCTCGGCTCCATGCTGAGCGGCTGCGCCGTCACTTCGAGCGCGATCAGGAGCATGCGCGAAGAGCCCGCCGACAGCGAGGACAGCCCCGTGAGCGCCGTCCTTCCCCTCGAGTACATCGAGATCGATCAGGACATCACCGAGCTGCAGGCGATGCTGAGGCGCGACTGGGCGTCGAACTCGCGCCGCGGCGAGGAAGCCGCCCGCGCCACCGTCGTTCTCGTCAAGCTCCCGTCCAATTCGACTCGTCCCTCCGTGACGGACCCGTCACTCGATGTCCCCCGCCGTATCGAGATCCACTCCGGCGTCGACGCTCTGCTGTCGCGGATCGAGATGCCGGTGAGCGGCGTTGTGCCCGAAGAGCTCGTGAACTCGTTCGGAGCGCCGCGCGACGGCGGTCGCCGAAGACATCGCGGGATCGACATTTTCGCGCCGAAAGGCACGCCAATCGTCGCGGTCACCGATGGGCAGATCAGCTTCATCGGCACGGAGACGAAGGCGGGCAAGTGCATCTGGCTCGTCAACGACGCTGGCGTGTCGTTCTTCTACGCGCACCTCGACAAGTGGGCATCGGGCCTCTACGAAGGCCAGCCGGTCCACGCGGGACAGACGATCGGCTACGTCGGAAAGACCGGGAACGCGAAGCGCTCGGGCCATCACCTTCACTTTGCGATCCATCGTGAGAGCCAGGCGGTCAATCCCTACCCGTACCTCGTGAACTCGACGCGCATCGTCCGTTCCGACCCGACGCTCGGTGGCGGCTTCGTCGCCGCCGGCGCTCAGTAGAGCGTTCCCGCTCGCCGTACTTTTCCCTCTCCAACCATCGTCGCAAGCTCTCCGGCAAACGGTGGGATCGGGATCACGCGCGCGATCTCCCGCAACGGCTCGAGCACGAAGTTCCGCGCGCGAAAGCGGGGATGCGGCACGACGAGGTCGCGAGAGCGGATCGCCCTGCCGCCGAAGAAGAGAATGTCGACGTCGATCGTCCTCGTATCGTTGCGAAGTCGGCGCCGCCGTCCGCCATGACGTTCGACGGCATTCACGGCGCTCAAAAGGCCCGCAGGATCGAGCCGAGTCGAGCCGGCGACCAGGAGGTTGAAAAAGATCTCGGCGTCGTCGCGGCACCCCATGGGCTCGGTCTCCCAGACCGAGCTGATCGCAACGATGCTGACGTGACGGGAAAGCTCCCTCACCGCGCGGCGGAGATGCACCTGCCGATCTCCCCGGTTTGAGCCCAGCGCGAGCACGACGGTCTCCAGAGGCTTCGCCGAGGCCCCCTTCAAACACGAAGGCCGCGGAAACTCCGCGGCCCCGTGGTGCGTCGACCCGATCGTACGATCAGTACTCTTCTTCCTCATCGTCGTCGTCTTCTTCGGCTTCGGCTTCGTCAGGAACGACGGCCACCGCGAGATCCTCTTCCTCGTCCTCGACTTCGACGAGGGCAGGCTCCTCCAATTCCTCGGCTTCTTCCTCGAACTCCTCGACAACCTTGCGGCTGCGAGTGCTCGTGGTAGTCGGGGCGTTGTCGGCGTCCTTCTGGTCGGAGCCACACTTCGGACATACCGCGGAGGTACGCCCCAGGTCGTAAAACTTCGTCTGACAGCTATAGCAAACGTACTTGGTTCCGAGATTCGGCATGCGCTCCTCGTGAGTGCGGAAAAAAGCGACGAAACCTTAGCACCCGACCTTCGACCTGTCAACGAACGCCGACAGGCCACCGGAGAGCACGACCGGAGCGATCACTTCAGTTCTTCTTTGCGGCCTCGAGTTTTCCGTCGCGGTCCTTCGTCGGATCGGCCGGGGACGAGTGAATACTGGCCGATTTCGTCGCCAGTTTCGACGCTTCGGGCAACAGCTCGATCGCCTTGGCCACCTGCTCGTCTCCTTCGAGCCGGATCGGGTACGCCGCATCGACCCCGTACCTGGCGGCCACCAGATTTTCGCGAAGCGTGCGCATGATGTAGGCCCGGTCGTCTTCCTTCGCAAGCGCCTCGCGAAGAACGCCGATCTTGACGATGTCCTTGGAGACCGAGCGCTGCACGAACTCCTCGAGGATCGCTGGGCTGATCGTCACGTCACGCGTAAGCTCGGGATGGCGCGCGAAGTACTCGACCGCGAAATCGAAGAACGCGCCCCTCACTTCGAGAATCTGCGCGGTTTCGGACAGGTGCGTCGGATGCACCACGACGTCGGGCGTGATGCCGCCGGCGGAGTAGACGTCGCGGCCGGTGTCGGTCTCGAACTTCCTCGAGCCGCCGATCTGATCGGGCGATGCCGCTTCCTCGGCCATGTAATAGTCGTAGAACGACGTGTAGTCGCGCTGGATGTTGCGTCCCGACGGCGTGTAGTACTTCTGCGTCGTGAGCGCGAGGCCGGCTCCGTACTGCAGCGAATAGACGCTCTGGACCAGCCCCTTGCCCCAGCTCGTCTCGCCGATGACCAGGCCGCGATCGTGGTCCTGGATCGCCCCGGCGACGATCTCGCTCGCAGACGCGCTTCCGCGGTTGATCAGGAGGACGAGCGGCACGTTGAGACGCTCCGCCTTGCCCGGCGCGCGATACTCCTGCTCCGGCTCCTCCGCGCGACCCTTCGTGTAGACGATCATCTGCCCCTTCTCGATGAAGTGGTCGGAGACGCCGACTGCCGCGTCGAGAAGGCCGCCGGGGTTCTGGCGAAGGTCGAGGATGAGTCGCTTCATCCCCTGCTTCTGAAGCTTCGCAATCGCATCGTCCAGCTCGCGGACCGTCGTGTAGGTGAAGTCCTTGATCCGGATGTAGCCGACGTCGTCACGGACCATGAGCACGTTCGAAATCGAGTTGGTCGGAATCGCGTCGCGGACGATCTCCATCGGGATCGGGTCGGTGATGCCGACGCGCACGATCTTGATGTGGACCGTCGTTCCCTTGGGCCCCTTGAGCTTGCCCACGACATCGTCGAGCTGCATCCCCTCGGTAGGCTCACCCTCGATCTCCGCGATGACGTCCCCGGCGCGGATGCCGAGGCGCGCGGCGGGAGTGCCTTCGAGCGGCGTGATCACCGTGACCTGGTCGTTACGCTTCGTCACGAGTATGCCGAGGCCGTAGAAGGAGCCCTTCTGGCGCTGCTGCATCTCGGAGTAGTCTTTCGGAGCGAGGAACGAGCTGTGCGGATCGAGCGTCGCCAGCATGCCGTCGATCGACGAATAGACGAGCTTGTCCGTGCCCGGGTCTTCCGCGGCCCATTCGCCGGTCGCCGCGACGAGCTCCGTGTACTCCTTGAGGCGCTTGTCGAACTCGTTCCGGTTCGGGGAGCCGAGCAGATGGTCCCCGAAAAATCCGCCGGATAGAGTCGCGACGACGACGACTGCGGCGATCGTAATCCACCAGCCGCGGGAGCGAGAGAACGGACGATTTTCGTTCATGTCTTTCATCGGAACGCCATTATAGTGATGGAGTATTCGGAAGCAGCACCCTGTTCACAAATCGGGCACAGAGCCGCCGGAACCAATTCATGTTTGGATCTCTTGGATTTCCTGAATTGATGTTGATTTTCCTCGTCGCGCTGATCGTTTTCGGCCCGAGGAAACTGCCTGACATCGGCCGGACGATCGGCAAGGCTCTCGGCGAATTCCGCCGCGCGACGAACGATCTCAAGTCGACTCTCGAAGAGGAAGTCACCCGGGAGGAGCTCAAGCAGATCAAGACTCCCGAGCCCCCCCAGGCTCCGACCGTGAATCGCGACTGAGCATGGAAGACGCCACGAGCGCGGAGGCGGCGGAGCAGGCCGGGCAGCGGGACGAAGGGCTGCCCCGGATGTCCTTCCTCGAGCATCTCGACGAGCTGCGCCGGCGCCTGATCATCTGCACGGTCACCCTGCTCGTCGCGTTCCTCGTCTGCTGGAACTTCGCCCCCGAGATCTTCGCGTTTCTCGAGCGGCCGATCATGCAGTTCCTGCCGCCGGGAGAGAAGCTCGCCTACACGAGTCTCACCTCCCCCTTCATGCTCTACATGAAGGTCGCGTTCCTCTCGTCGATCTTCGTCGCATCGCCCGTCGTGATGCTGCAGCTCTGGCTTTTCATCGCTCCCGGGCTCTATCCGAAAGAGCGTTACTACGCGGTTCCGTTCATCCTGTTCGCGACACTCTTCTTCGTCGGTGGCGGCTGGTTCGGCTTCGACGTGGTCTTCCCGATGGCCTGCAAGTTCTTCGTCGACATCGGCAAGGAGTTCAACCAGGTCATCACCGTCGACGATTACTTTTCGTTCGCGAGCAAGATGATCCTCGCGATGGGCCTCGTCTTCGAGACGCCGATCCTCATCTTCTTCCTCGCGCGGCTCGGCATCGTCACGCCGCAGTTCCTTCTCCGGAACTTCAAGTACGCCGTCGTGGCGATCTTCATCATCGCCGCCGTCATCACGCCGACGCCCGACATGGTCACGCAGTCCGCGCTCGCGGTCCCGATGATCCTGCTCTACGCCCTCGGCATCGCGATCTCGTTCCTCTTCGGCAAGAAGCGCGAGGAGTAGGCAGGAACAAGGCGCAAGGAGCAAGGAGAAAGGACACCCGCGCTCGTTTGTCGCGTCGGCATCCTGCTCTCGCTCTTCCTCCGCGCGCTCTTCGTGACGCTCGTGGTTTTCCTTTCTCCTTGCTCCTCTTCCGCTCCTCCCTGAACGCAAAAACGCCGGCGGTTTCCCGCCGGCGTTTCGTGACTGCGTGAGTCCGGCTCTTTACGAAGCCTTCTTGATCGACTTGATCTCGATTGCCATCGAACCGTCTTCGGCCTTCACGAGCTTGCCGGTGACGGTGATGGGCGACTTGTCCTCGCCTGCCGCGTCGAGCACCTTCTTGTCGCTCATCGGGCAGATGTCGATGATCGCCTGATCCTTCGACGACTGGAACACCTTGCGGCACGAGTCCTCTTTGTGGAGGTCGCAGTGCATGCAGACGAGCTTGCCGCTGATCTCGACATCCGACGACTCGGCGACCTTCTTGCCCTTCATCGGGCAGTTCTTCTCGTGGTCAGCCATGCCGCAGGCGGCCTTGTGGTCGGCTGCGTCCGCATGACCTTCGCACGCTGCGACGAACGAGGGGGCGCAAATGGCGAGGAACACGAATGACAGAATTGCGAGCTTACGCATTTTCGGGGGTTCTCCTTTTGTCCTGGGGGCGGTCACCGCTCGACTTCGAACTCGCCGCCGGGTGATACGAGCGGCTCGTTGAAGATGAGCACGGTCTCCGCGATCGGAAACAGCACGGTGTGCCGGCGCTGACCGAGATCCATGTTGACCTCGTAATAGCCGGCGTCGCTCAGAGAGACGAGCGTTCCGCGCTTGTTGTTGAACTGCGCGTTCGCGTGGAAGACCGTGACGATCGAGGGGATTTCCATGTGTGCCCCTACATTATGGGTTTCGTTCGTGCTGCGTCAAGAATCAGCGTGACTACGGCTTCTTCGGCTGGTCAGGCGCGGGAACTGCCGGAGTCTTGGCGAAGTAGGCGTCGTCCAGCGTGACCTTGACCTTGCTGCTCAGATCGCTGACCTGCTTCTGCACGTTCTCCGAGCGAATGTCGTCGGTCAGCTGCTCACGCACCTCGTCGACCGGCGGCGCGCCGCGACGCGTCACTTCGATGACGTGGTAGCCGAACTGCGTCCGGACGACGTCGCCCACCTTGCCGACTTCGTACGCGAACGCCGCCTTCTCGAACTCGGGAACCATCTGGCCGTGGCCGAACGATCCGAGGGAGCCGCCCTGCGCTCCCGAGAAGGTGTCGTCCGACTCCGTCTTCGCGAGCTCTGCGAAATCGGCGCCGGCGAGGAGCTTCGCCTTGATCGATTCCGCCTTCGCCTTCGCCTGCTCCTCGGTGAGGTTGTTCTCGGGCTTGGCCGCCGGACTCCCCTTGAACGCGATCAGGATGTGCCGCGCGTCGACCGTCTCGAGCGTGCTCTTCTTCGCCTCGTAGGCGGCTGCAACCTGGGCTTCGGTCGGCGCCGATGCCTCCTCGAACTTCTTCAGCATCGCCGCGGCGAGCGTGTTCTCGTGGACGAGCTTGAGCTGTGCTGCGACCTTGGGATCCTGGTCGAGCTTCAGGCTGGCTGCGTTCTGCGAGAGGACCATCATCCGGACGTAATCGTCGGCGAACGCCTTCTTGCCGTTCTGCGCGACGTACATCTGGTATTCGGGGGGCAGCCCCGCCAGCGCCGCCTCGAACTCCGACTGGCGCACTTCCCTCGTCCCGACGCTGAGCACCACCGGATCGGCATTCGCCGCCGGCTTGGCATCCTGCGCGAACGAGGACATGCTTCCGAGCGCCATCAATGCGACTGCAAACAGATTCTTCTTCAAATGACTCTCCTGATGCGGCCCTGCTCTCGGGGAGCGGCGACCGCCGATCGAACTCTGCTCAGAACCCGGAGCCGCGCCGGGCCGATTCCAGCTCCGTCGCGAATCAGCCGAGGGCCCCGACTGCGGCGCGCATCCGGCGAACCCCTTCCTTGATCGTGTCGAGGCTCGTGGCGTAGCTGAGGCGGATGCAGTCGTCGTCTCCGAAGGCGCTCCCGGGAACGACCGCCACGGCCGCCTTTTCGAGCAGGTAGGTCGCGAGATCCTGCGAATCGCGGATGCCTCCCTTGCCGTAAAGCTGCCGGACGCGTGGGAAGACGTAGAAGGCGCCGTCGGGGTCCGGGCATTCGAAGCCCGGAATCGAGTTCAGCGCCGGGACGAGCCAGCTTCGGCGCTCCACGTAGGCGTCGTACATGACGCCGACTTCGTCCGTGTCGCACTGAAGTGCCGCGTATGCGGCCATCTGCGAGATCGAAGACGGGTTCGAGGTCGAGTGGCCCTGCAGGTTCGAGAGCGCGGCGATGAGATCGGGCTGCCCGACCGCATAGCCGATCCGCCACCCGGTCATCGCGAACGACTTGGAAAACGAGCCGATCGCGACCATCGAGTCGGGGAACTCGTCGAACCATTGCATCACCGATGCGTGGTGCTGCCCGCCGTAGACGAAGAACTCGTAGGTCTCGTCGTAGATGAGAAGCACGCCGCGCGACGCGCACAGCTCGACGATCTTCCGAAGCTCGTCTTCCTGCACGACCGCGCCGCTCGGATTGCACGGCGAATTCAGGATCACCGCGCGCGTCTTCGACGAGAAGCCGCTCTCGATCAGGCTGGCGCTCGGCCTGAAGCGTTCCTCGATCTTCGTATGAACGAAGATCGGCTCGCCTCCTGCGAGGACGACCTGGTCGGGAAAGCTAACCCAGTAGGGCGACGGAATCACCACCTCGTCGCCCGGGTCGAGGATGCTGAAGGCGACGTTGAAGAGCTCCTGCTTCCCCCCCGTGCCGGTGACGACGTTCTTCCTCGTCAGCGAGAGGCCGTATCTGCTCGAATACTTCCGCGCGAGCGCGTCGCGCAGCTCGTCGCATCCGGGTACGTTCGTATATCGCGTGTAGCCGGCGTCGATCGCGCGCTTCGCGGCCTCGCGAACCGGCAGCGGCGTGCCGAAATCGGGCTCGCCGGGGCCGAAATCGACCACGTCGACTCCCCGCGCTCGGAGCTCGTTCGTCAGCGCCGCGACCGCGAAGGTCTTCGACGGCTGGACGCGGCGGAGCCTCGACGCGAGGCGAATGGGATTGGGTTCAGGCATGAATGGTCTCCACCGCGAACCGGGGCGGCTGCGGACCGGTGCATTCTACAGAAACCGCACCAATCCGCGAGAGCCCATGCGGGAGATTTCGCGCCGCTGTGAGGCCGTGCCGGTGACGGATGTGGTAAAACCGGCGCGTGCCGGACGACCTCGTCATCACGAGCCGCGCGAATGCCTGGTTCAAGCGCTTCCGGGAGGCCATCGAGCTTCACCGCGAGGAGATCGCCGTGGAGGGTCCGAAGCACGTTGCCGACTGCATTGCCGCGGGATGGCGCCCCCTCGCTCTTGCGACGCGCGAAGGCTTCGAATTCGTGGCGGTCGCCGCGGCGCCCCGGGCCATCGTCTTCTCGGAGATTCTGTTTCGCTCGCTATCCGAAACAGTCGAGCCGCAAGGCGTGATCGCGATCTTCGAGCGCCCCTCGCCTTCCCCGAACGACCTCCTTCGCACTGACGGCGCCTTCGTGCTGCTCGACGGAATTCAGGATCCCGGCAACGCCGGAACGATCGTCCGCCTCGCGGCTGCGTTTGGCGCTTCCGGCCTGCTCGCGACCGAGGGAACGGCCGATCTCCTTTCGCCGAAATCGATCCGCGCATCGGCCGGGACCGCGCTCTCCCTGCCCACGGCTCGAATCGCGCGGAGCGAGGTCGCAGCCCTCGCACGCTCCGGCTCGCTTCCTCTCTTCGCCGCGGCAGCAGGAGGAGGACCGCTTCCGTCGCCGCTCCCCCCGAAGTTCGCCCTCGTCCTCGGCAGCGAGGGGCGTGGAGTATCCGAGGAGCTCGCCGCGGTCGCCACTCCCGTCGGTGTCGAGATGTCTGGCGGGGTCGAGTCGCTCAACGTCGGCGCCGCCGCCGCGATCCTGCTCTGGCAGATCCAGGCCGCACGAAAGGAAGCCGTCACGTCGTGACCGGCAAGCTCTACCTCGTCGCGACGCCGATCGGCAATCTGGCCGATCTCTCGCCCAGGGCCGTCGAGGCGCTGCGCGAAGCGGCGACGGTGCTCGCCGAGGACACGCGCCGCACGATGACGCTTCTGCGCGCCTACGCGATCGACACCCCGCTCGAGAGCTTCCACGAGCACAACGAAGACGAGAAAGCGGAAAGGATCGTCGCGCGGATCCGCGCCGGCGACGTCATCGCGCTCGTGAGCGACGCGGGCACTCCGCTCGTATCCGATCCCGGCTACCCGCTGCTTCGCCGGATGCGGACCGAACGGCTGCCCGTCGTGCCGATTCCGGGTGCATCCGCAGTGATACTCGCCCTGGCCGCCAGCGGCCTCCCCCCCACGCCCTTCACGTTCTGGGGCTTCGCTCCGCACCGCGACGGCGAGCGCCGCGACTTCTACGCACGCGTCGCCGCGGCGGCGATGACCGCGGTCGTCTTCGAATCGCCGCAGCGCCTCCTCGAGTCGCTCGAGGCCGCGCGCGAGATCCTCGGCGACGTCGAGGCGACCGTGGCGCGCGAGATGACGAAGATGCACGAGGAGCTCCTGCACGGGACGATCGGCGAGATTCTCGTTGCGTTAGGCGGCCGGGAGAGCGTTCGCGGCGAGATCACCGTCGTCTTCGCCGCGGCGGAGCGCAAGGCGGAGGAGCTCCCGCCGACTGCGACGCTTCGCGAAGAGCTCGAGCGCCTTCGCGACGGCGGCATGCGCCGCAACGACGCGATCAAGGCGCTCTCGGAGAAGTACGGCCTGAGCCGGAACGACCTCTACAGAATGCTCACCGCAGAGTGACGATCGTCAGTCGCGTCTGAGGAAGACGCGCGAGAACTTCATGAAGTAGTCGACCCCGGAGACGATCGCGAAGAACATCACGAACCAGAGCGCGACCTTCCCGATGAACATGAATTTCCCGAGCTCGTAGCCGAGGATCAGGATCGAGATCGCGATCACCTGGGAGACCATCTTCCCCTTGCCGAGCGGCGACGCCGCGATCGTCACGCCGTGCTGCGTCGCGATCGAGCGAAGCCCCGACACCGCGAATTCGCGGCCGATGATGATCACGATCATCCACGCCGGCGCGAGCTGAAGCTCGACGAGCGAGATGAACGCGGCCGACACGAGCAGCTTGTCGGCGATCGGATCGAGAAGCATGCCGAGGCGCGTGACCTGGTTGTACTTCCGCGCCAGGTACCCGTCGAAGAAGTCGGTGATCGCCGCCAGGAGGAAGATCCCGAGGCCTACGTACTCCCGCCCCGTGAACTTCGTGAGCAGGACGACGACGAGCAGCGGAACGAGAAATATCCGGAAGAGCGTGAGCGAGTTCGGAAGGTTCAGCTCGCCGCGGCTCACGAGCAGCGGCGGCGTCTCCGAGTCCGGGCTCGGGCTCTGTTCTGGCTCATCACTCATGGGGCCATCTCATCGTGCGATCCCAGCATATCGGCTGAGGCCTCCGCGGGGGAAGCGGGAGGAATATGACGAGTTGTTATTGACTTTGCCCTGACGCGCTCCGTATCATCGCGCGCCGCGTGCGAAAGTGGCGGAATTGGTAGACGCACTAGTTTCAGGTACTAGCGGTCGTAAGGCCGTGGGGGTTCGAGTCCCCCCTTTCGCACCAGCTTCACTCCCTTAGTCAGCCGAAACTTCCTCCAGAGCTTCCAGCTTCTCCAGAATTCCCTCGACCCTGCTGCGGACGGCGTCCCGTTCGCGCTTGAGCGTCTCGAGGACCTTCTCGAGCTCATCGGCGCGCGAGCTTCCGTCGTTCTCGAGCTCGGCAGCGCGCTTCTCCGAAGCAGCGGCGCGAGCGAGCGCGGCGTCACGCGCGTCGACGGAGTCCTTCAGCTCGCCTTCGAGTGTCTCGACCCTCTCGCCGAGCGCTTCGTTCTCCTGCCTCAGCTGCCCGATCAGCGTCACCGCGCGATCGACGCGCTCTCCGAGCCTCGCGAGAATCTCCGTCTCGTTCGTCCCTTCGATGCTGAGCTGCTCGGTCTCTTTGGTCTTCTTCGACATGGGTGTCTCCCTGGATGGCGCGCAGGAACCCGGCATGCCGCGCCCCTGCATCAACGAAAGGTTTGTGTTAGGTGATCAAACGAACCGGCAGCGCAGCGACGAGCTTTTCGACGAGCTTCGCGTGGACCTCGGTGACTTCGTCCTGCGTCAGCGAGCGATCGAACATCTGATACCAGAGTCCGAGGGCGGTCTTGACCTCGCCGTCCCCCTTCTCCGGGACGAAGCGATCCCATACGCCGACTTCACGGAGCTGCGGAATCTGCATCGCGCGTACCGCGCTGACGATCGCACCGTAGTCGAGATCGGGTTTGTGCATGAACGCCACGACCATCGGCACGCCCGGATAGCGCGACACCTCGCTCATGTTCCACGCCCCGGTCGCCTCGGCGATCGACGAAAGCTCGATCTCGCCCGCGACCAGCGTGATTCCCGTTCCGATGTCGAACGCCTTGAGCACGTCGCGCGACACCAGGCCGACGAGCGCCGTCTCGTGTCCCGCCGTCGTCGCGCGTGCGCCGCTTCCGGAGCCGAAGTAGCTGCGGTTGGCGCGCTCCCAGTCGAGCCCGACGTGGAATGCCTTCGCGACGACCTCGACGACGCCCTTGCCGTCGAAGAAGTCGATCTGCCGCCCTCGGTCGCTCCAGTGATCGGAGCGCGCGCCGAACATCACGAACGCGGCGCGGTGCTTCTCCTTCACCCCAGATCCTTCGGCGTGATACGTGCGCCCGACTTCGAACAGAGCTCCGTCGCGCATGCCGTAGCTCCAGTTGTAGGCGACGGTCTGAAGCAGTCCGGGCAGCAGCGAGAGCCGCATCGAGGAGATGTTCTCCGTGAGCGCGTTCGTCACGGCGAGCGCGGCCTCCTCGCGGAACAGCGCGTTCTGCGATGGTTGGATGAACGAGTAGGTCACGATCTCCGAAAGGCCGCAGCCCGCGAGGATGTCGCGCATCCGGTCTTCCATGTCGACCCAGAGGTTGCGCGTCACGTCGCCGGTCGTCACCCGCGGAAGCTCCGAAGGAATCCGGTTGAAGCCGTAAAAGCGGAGCGCTTCTTCGATCAGGTCGATCTCTTCGCCAACATCGCCACGCCACGTCGGCACGACGACGTCCAACGCCGTGTCGCTCTCGGTCACGCTCATGCCGAGGTGTGAGAGTGCCTTCGCGGCGAAGGCCATGTCGACGAGACCCGCCGACGAGACGAACAGGGGCGTCTTCCGGAGCGTGACCATCTTCGGCGCGATCGCGCGGCCGACGACGTCGATGGAGCTCCCCTTCTTCCCTCCTGCCTCCGCGATGATGAGATCGGCGGCCATTTCGATGGCTGCGACCGTGTCGCCCGGATCGGCGCCGCGCTCGAAGCGGTACGAAGCGTCGGTGTAAAGCGCGAGCTTCCGCGATGCGCGGCGGATCGTCGACGCATTGAAGTGCGCGCACTCGAGGAGCACGTCGGTCGTCGAGTCGGCAATCTCGCTGTTCTCGCCTCCCATCACGCCACCGAGGCCGACGCCGCGGGTCGAGTCGGCGATGACCACCATCTCCGCGTCGAGCTTCCGCTCGATCCCGTCGAGCGTCTTCATCGTCTCGCCGGGTCGCGCCGCGCGAACGACGATCTCGGGCCCGTGAAGAAACTTCAGATCGAAGGCGTGGAGCGGGTGGCCGAGCGCCATCATCACGTAGTTCGTCGCGTCGACGACGTTGTTGATCGCGCGAAGGCCAACGGCCTCGAGCCGGCGCTGTACCTTTTCACTCGACGGGGCGACCTTCACCCCGCGGATGACGAGACCGGTGTAGCGCGTGCACATCGCAGGAGTGTCGATGCGGATCGGAACGGTGTCATTGATCGACGCGGCCGCCGTGGCGGGGCGCGGATGAAGGTTGCGTCCGAGCGCGGCGCAAAGCTCGCGCGCGACGCCGAGATGCGACATCGCGTCGACCCTGTTCGTCGTGAACTCGATCTCGAATACGGTGTCGCCGCCGTGCGACTCGGTCGCCTCGACGGCATGGCCGATCTCGGTCAGCCGCGCCGCGAGCGAGGCGTCGTCGATACCCGAGAGATCGATGAAATCAGAAAGCCAGTCCCTGGAGATCTTCATGTCGCGCGGATTGTACGCAGCGGGCACGGCGGAGGCCAGCCCCGCACGCCGAAAGTACGAGAAACACTACGAATACGTCAGGACGAGAACGCCCTGGCGGAGGGGCGCACGAAGCCGTCCTCCTTGAGCAGCGCCGCGTCGAACGTCATGACCGATTCACACCCGGCGGCACGCGTCCGCTCGCGGACGAGGTAATCGGCGAAATCTCCCTTGCCTGAAGCGAAGGCAGCGACCGCGCGTCCGACCTCGTCGCGCCCCTCGATTTCGAGTCCTCGGCTGCGAAGCAACGACTCGAGCACTCCGACGATCGCCGGGCGGGCCTGCCGGTAGGCGCGTGACAGAACCCACACCAGCTCGCAAAGCACGATCTGGCTCACGAAGAGCGCAACCCGCGTCCGGTCGGCTGCGGCGAATGCCGCGGTCGCGGCAGCGGCCTGTGCCTCATCGTCGGCGACGAGAAACCGCACGAGAACGTTCGTATCAACGGCGATCACTTCCGCACCGCTCCTGCCTCGATCGCCCGCTGCATCTCTTCGAGGCTCACGACCCTCCTCCCTCGTCGCTTCACCGACCCTCGAAGCTCCAGCAGATCGACTGTCGCCGGCTCGACGACGATCTCCCCCGAATCGCGGATGATGAAATCGACGCGATCACCCGTGTCGAGTCCCAGTCGTTCTCGCACCTCGAGCGGAATCGTGATCTGTCCCTTGCTGGTCACCTTGGCACTCGGCATCCTTACCTCCGTGACTGTTCCTTACTTACCTCCTTACAGCACTGGGGTCGCGGATATTTCAGTTGAAGAAGCCGAGATCAGATCCCGACTCTTCTCAGCATCGCCGCCGCGGCGCCGTGCGGGTTGGTCTTCTTGTCGAGCACGTCGTCGAGAATCCGGTGGTATTCGTCGGCCGAGATCGTCCCGCCGAGAAGGCGCTCCATGAAGCGCTCCTTGACGTGCGTTTCGACGCGGATCCTCACCCGCTCGCGGCTGCGGCGCTGCATTTCGCCGGAGCTGACGAGGTACTCCTGGTGCTTCAACAGCGCTTCGTCGAGCTCGGCCATACCCTTCGCCTGCGAGGCGACGGTCTTGACGATCGGCGGCAGCCATTCAGCGTGCTCGTCGACGAGGCCCATCATCATCGTGATCTCGGTGACGGTGCGGTCGGCGCCCGGCCGGTCGGCCTTGTTCACGGCGAAGACGTCGGCGATCTCCATGATGCCCGCCTTGATCGCCTGGATGTCGTCGCCCATGCCGGGGACGAGCACGACGACGTTCGACTGCACGGTGCGGATCACTTCGACTTCGTCCTGCCCCACGCCGACCGTCTCGACGATGACGATATCGAAGCCGGCAGCGTCGAGAAGATCGACGACGTCGTTCGTTGCGCGGGCGAGCCCGCCGAGGAATCCGCGCGTCGCCATGCTGCGGATGAAGACCCCCTTGTCGGTGTAGAGGTCCTGCATCCTGATCCGGTCGCCGAGGATCGCGCCGCCCGTGAAGGGCGACGTCGGATCGACCGCGATGATGCCGATGCGCTTGCCCTGCTTGCGGTAGTAGCGCGTCATCGCCGCGACGAGCGTCGACTTGCCGGCGCCGGGCGAGCCGGTGATCCCGACGATCCTCGCCTTCCCCGTCGCCGGGTAGATCTCCGCGAGGAGTCGCGTCGCGTCAGCGTCGTCGCGCTCGACCATCGAGATGGCCTGCGCGAGCGCGCGGTACTTACCCTTCAGGAGATCGCTCGACAGCGTTGCGACGTCGGGCCTCATCGTCCGGCCTGCCTTACTCCCCGAGGAGGTTGCGCGCGATGACGAGCCGCTGGATCTCGCTCGTCCCCTCGCCGATCGTGCAGAGCTTCACGTCGCGGTAGTACTTCTCCGCCGGGAACTCCTTGATGAAGCCATACCCGCCGAAGATCTGCACGCCCTTTTCCGTCGCTCTGACGGCGACCTCGGAGGCGTAGAGCTTCGCCATCGCGGAGATCTGCGTGACCTTCCCGCCCGCGTCCTTCACGACGGCGGCGTTGTAGCAGAGGAGGCGCGCCGCTTCGATCTCGGTCGCCATGTCGGCGAGCATGAACTGGATCGCCTGGAACTCTGAGATCGGCTTGCCGAACGCGATGCGCTGCTTCGCATAGCCTCGTGCCGCATCGTACGCGCCGCGAGCGATGCCGAGCGCGAGCGCTGCGATCGAGATGCGGCCGCCGTCGAGCACCTTCATCGCATCCTTGAATCCGTAGCCGATCTTTCCGAGAACGTTCGCCGAGGGAACGCGGCAGTCCTCCATGATCAGCTCCGCGGTGTCGGACGCGCGCATCCCGAGCTTGTTCTCCTTCTTGCCGGGGCGGATTCCCTTGCGATCCATCTCGACGGCGAACGCGGTGATGCCGTGCTTCTGGTCAGCCCGGTCGGTGACCGCGAGGACGACCGAGATGTCGGCGTAGGTCGCGTTGGTGATGAAGTTCTTCGTGCCGTTGAGGATCCAGTCGTCGCCGTCCTTCACCGCGACGGTGCGCATCCCGGAGGCGTCGCTGCCGGAGCCGGGCTCGGTGAGGCCCCAGGCGCCGATCCACTCGCCGGTCGTGAGCTTCGGCATCCACTTCTTCTTCTGCTCCTCGTTGCCGGCGATGAAGATGTGGCCGGAGCAGAGCGAGTTGTGCGCCGCGACGGTGAGGCCGACCGAGCTGTCGACCGCTGCGAGCTCCTCGATCACATTGACGTAGTCGATGTAGCTGAGGCCCGAGCCGCCGTACTCCTCGGGGAAGATGATCCCGAGCATTCCGAGCTCGCCGAGCTTCTTGATCGTCTCCTTCGGAAAGGTCTGCGCCTCGTCCCACTCCATCACGTGAGGAAGGATCTCGCTCTGGGCGAACTCACGAACCATCGTCTTGATCTGAACCTGCTCGTCGCTGAGGCGAAAATCCATCGCTCGAACCTCCAGGAGTTGAGTACCGCGAAAGTGGCGCGCGCATTCTAGCGTTTGCCGCGAGGCACTTCCACCGCGCGGGGAAAACGCTCGCATTTGCCCCTCAGATGCCAATAATGCCGCATTCACCCCGCGCGCCGGTGGTTCGCAAGGCGCGAAGGAGAGAGCATGTCAGTCGCCGCAGCGTCCGTAACGGTCAAGGGAACGGTCATCAAGGGGTTGATGAAGTTCGTCAACGCGGAGCTGACCCCGGCGCAAATCGAACAGGCGCTATCTCAGCTACCTCCCGAGTTCGCGAAGGACGTATCCGGCTCGGTGCTCGTCTCTTCGCTCTTTCCCGTCCACCTCGTCAACAAGTTCACCGCCGCGTGCGCGAATGCGAAGGGCGAACAGGTCGAGGCGTTTGCGCGGCGCGCCGGGCGCGCGTCGGCGGATGACGCGGTGAAGAGCGTCTTCCGGATTCTCGTGATGGTTCTGACGCCGACGGCGATCCTCAAGAAGGGGACGGGCGTGTGGCGGACGATCTACAGCGCGGGTGACTTCACGGTCGAGACCGTGGGCGCGGCCGAATCGCGCGTCCACCTTCGCGACTTCCCCTCCGAGCCGGTGCAGTGCGCCCGCATCACCGGATGGATGGAACAGCTCGGCGAGATGACGAAGGCGAAGGGCCTCTCGATCAAGCACACCCGCTGCGTCTGCAGGAAGGACGATCACTGCGAGTGGCATGTGAGGTGGGATGGGTGAGTTGGCCAGCGAGGCGCAGCGCGGTCGCTCCGCGCGCGATGATGGCCAAGTCTCAATTCTTCGTTCGACATTCGACATTCTTCATTTCGGTTTCCGTGGATCCACCGAAACCGAAATGTCGAATGGAGAATGAGGAATGAAGAACGTGCACGATTCCGGAAGCTGCACATTCCCTAGCGGAACATCCCCGGCCTGTACTCCGAAATCTTGCCGGTGAACGCTGAAGCTGCGACCGTGAGCGGTGACGCGAGCCAGAGCTTCCCCGGTCCCGAGCGTCCTTTGAAATTGCGGTTGATCGCGCTCACGGTAACTTCGTTGGCGGTCTCGGACACTCCGGGGCCGCAGCCGATGCAGGCGCCGCATCCCGGCGCGAGGATCGTCGCTCCCGCGGCGCGGAACGTCTCGAGCATCCCCTGCTCGCGACAGTAGTCCTCGACAGCCTTCGATCCGAATTGGATGTAGAACCTCACCCCGCCAGCCACCTTCCGCCCCGACGCGACCGCTTCCTTCGCAACGCGGTGGTAGAAGTCGAAGTCGTCCTTCTTGCCCGCGGTGCAGCTCCCCGCGTAGGCGATGTCGATCGCGACCTCGCCGATCTCGTCGATGAAGGCGCCGTTGGTCGGATCGGAGGCGATGCCGTGATCCGGGTCGCCCGGATGCGCGACCATCGGACGAATTGTCGAGAGATCGATCACATGCACCCCGCCGGCGTACTCGGCGTCAGGATCGGGCGCGACGATTCGCGCGCGCAACGCCGCGATGTCGGCGTCGGGACGCATCGCCGCGATCCACGCGAGCAGCTTCTCGTCCGCCTCGACGATCGCGCCGCGCGCTGCACACTCGGTCGCCATGTTCGCGAGCGTCGCGCGCTCGTCGAGCGACATCGAGAGGAGCCCCGATCCGCCGAACTCCATCACGCGGTCGAGCGTCAGCTGCGGCTTCGCGTGATTGAGCAGGATGTGCAGCATCACATCCTTCGCCGTCGCCGTCCCCTCCAGCGCACCCACGAGCTCGAAGCGGATCGCCTCGGGGACCTCGACCATCGTGAAGCCGGAGTGCGCGAGGTTCGCGTACTCGGTCGCGCCGACTCCCCACGAGAGCGCGTTGTTCACGCCTCCCATGCAGGTGTGGCTGTCGGTCGCCTGGATGAAGTCGCCCGGATCGATGAAGAACTCGCGCGCGACTTCGTGGCAGATGCCGGGAGAGACGCCGTCGACCGCGGAGAAGTCGCGGCAGGCGGTGTGCTTCTGGAACTCCCGCTGCAGGCGGCGAAGCTCCTCGATCTTCGGCATGAACGGCCGCATCTTGTCGACCTGGTCGGCGTAGATGAGATGGTCCTCGAATACCGCGAACTTGTCGGGGTTCACGATCCCGTAGTCGCTGCCGTACTCCTGTTCGAGGAAGTAGTGGACCTGCGCGGTCGTGAACTCGTGGCTGTAGCCGCCGTCGACACTGACGACGACCGAATCGCCCGGCTTCACGCATCCGCCGCTGACGCCGACGAGATGCTTCGCCAGCACCTTCTCGGTCATGTTCATCGCGCGCGGCGCGGTGTCGGGCTTCGGCAGCTTCACCTCGCCCGCTGCAAGTGCACGCGCGAACGGGAAAAGGCCGCCGTGCTGCACGACGAGCTGACTGATCGGGTCGTAACGCTCGTAGAACTCCTGAAGAGGAACCGTTTCACCGCTCTGAAGGCGCGCGAGAATCGCATGGTCACCCATCAGCACGCCCTGGTTGATGTTGTTCGCAGCGTGGATCGGCGCGAACGACGCGGCGATCGCGATGCGGATGCCTCCCCACTTCTCCGCCTGCACCGCCGTCTCGCGCGAGCTCCCGGTCCCCTTGCGATATCCGGAGACGATGACCTCGAAATTGCCTTTGATCAGCGCATCGCGCTCGAAGACGCGCTTGCCTTCGACGACCATCCCCGCGTACGCGTCGCGAGCGAGATCCTCGGGGCGATGGCTGAAGCAGACCCACGCCGGCGTCATCACGTCGGTGTTGATGTCGTCCTGCAGGTCGTCGACGGTCAGCTCCGACATCCGCAGGTCGAGCTCGCCAGCGAGCTGGCGGCGGATCAGGCCCGCGTCCTTCGTGAGAAAAAGCACTCGCTTCCCCGGCGTGAGCCGGATCGTCTCGGGTGGCTTCATGCGTTCGGTTTCTCCAGAGGGCGAAGTTTAGAACAAGTCGGTCAGCCGCGAATGCGCCTCGTGAATTTCGAAACATGAACGTGGCAGATCGCCACCGCGAGGGCGTCCGCGGCGTCGGGGCCGAGCACCACGTCGCGCATCCCGGGAAGGAGCATCTTCACCATCTTCGCGACCTGATGCTTCTCGGCGCGGCCGTAGCCGACGATCGCGTTCTTCACCACCATCGGCCCGTACTCGAAGATCTCGAGCCCGCCGATCTGCGCGGCGAGCACCGCAACGCCCCGGGCTTGCGCGAGTTGGACGAGGCTCCGAACGTTCCGCCCCGCGAAGGGAGTCTCGATCGCGGCCGCCTCCGGAGCGTGCGTGGCGATCACCTCGGTGAGCCCTTCGAAGATCAGCTGGAGCCGCGAGGGAAAGTCCTTCGCCTTCGCCGCGCGAATGCTCCCCTGCGCGACGAGCTTGAGGTTTCCCTTCACCTCGTCGACGACGCCGTAGCCGGTGATCACCGAGCCGGGATCGATCCCGAGTACCTTCATTCGCCTCGCTGAAACGCTTCGGGCGGCCGATTCGACCGCCCGATGGAATTGCTGGTTGCGTGCGCCGGCATCGTCCGCCGGCCGTTACTCGAGCCTGCTCAGGATTTCCTCGGGGATGTCGAAGTTCGACCAGACGTTCTGCACGTCGTCGTGGTCGTCGAGCATCTCGACGAGGCGGAGGAGCTGCTTCGCCTTGTTCTCGTCGTCGACCTTAACCCAGATGTTGGGCAGCATGCCGACCTTCGCCTCGACCACCGGGATCTTCGCGCCATCGATCGCATCGCGAACTCCCTGGAAGGCCTCGGGCTGCACGATCACTTCGAACGTCTCGGGGTCGGAAGAGTCGAGATCGTCGGCTCCCGCTTCGAGAACGATCTCCATCAGCTTGTCCTCGCCGACCGCCGACTTCTCGATCTGGAACCAGCCCTTCTTGTCGAACTGGAAGCGGACCGAACCGGGGCTGCCGAAGTTGCCGCCGCACTTCTCGAAGATCTTGCGGATCTCGGGCGTCGTGCGGTTCGTGTTGTCGGTCATCACTTCGACCATCAGCGCAACGCCCGCGGGGCCGTAGCCCTCGTAGGTGAGCTCGTCGAACTGTGACCCCTCGAGACCGCCGCTCCCCTTCTTGACGGCGCGCTCGATGTTGTCCTTCGGCATGTTCGCCGCTTTGGCTTCGTCGATCGCGGCGCGGAGGCGCGGGTTGCCGGTAGGATCACCGCCCCCCATCCTCGCCGAGATCGTGAGCTCGCGAATGATCCGCGTGAAAATCTTCCCGCGCTTGGCGTCAAGGGCGCCTTTTTTACGCTTGATGGTCGCCCATTTGCTATGACCCGACATGAAACTGTGCTCCTTGTAATATTCGGATGGCAGTCCTGAATACTAGTGCGAAACGGGACGTCTCGCCACGGACGGCGGCAAAGAATACCATTGTTGGGCGAGGATCGAACGATGTCTCATGTCACGAAGGTCGAGCCGATGTTCCCGCTTCGAATCATCTACGCCGACGGCCAGCTGGAGATCATCGATTCCGCCGACGACCTGCTCATGAAAATCGACACGATCGACACCACGCACGACAGCGGGCACGTCTGGATTCGCGACGACCTCGGCAGGACCGTCAACCTGAGAATGATCGGCGGCGAGGTCGAGCTTTTCGACGTGGAGCCCTAGCGCGTCTTCTTCCGCGGCGAAGCCTTCCGTTTCCGTTGCACTGGCTTCCCCTTGGCTGGCTCGTTCTTTCCCTTGCCCGGTACACCCTTGCCTCTGCCGGGTGCGCCGTGCCCTTTGCCCGACGCGCTTTTGCCTTTGCCGGGCTCGTTCTTCTCTCTCCACTCCGCGTCCTTCACCCGCTGCGGCTTTCCCGTCGGCTTGCGCGGCTGATCCCTCTCGGGCCGGTTTCCCGGCGAGTCCTTCATCCCCTTGCGGCCGCGGATGACGAAGTGGATCGGGGTGCCGTGGAGACCCAGCGCTTCCCGGAACTGGTTCTCGAGGTAGCGACGGTACGAGAAGTGAATCGGCTCGGCGACGTTCGAGAAGAGGCCGATCGTCGGCGGCGCGGCTTTCAACTGCGTCGCGTAGTAGAAGCGGCGCTGTTTGCCGCGCTTGGCAGTCGGCGGATGGTGCGCGTTGATCGCCTTCTCGAGGATCTCGTTGAGCCGGGCGGTACGGAAGCGCGCCCTGTAGTTCTGCGCGATCTCGTCGATCCGCCCGAAGAGCTTCTCGACACGCCTGCCGTATTTCGCGGAAATGAACTCCAGCGGGGCGTACTCGAGGAACTTCAGCCGCCGCCTGACCTGCGACTCGAACTCCGTCGTCAGCCCTTCGGCACGCTCGACCGCGTCCCACTTGTTCACCACGATGATCGCGGCGCGTCCCGCCTCTTCGGCGTAGCCCGCCACGTGAGCGTCCTGGGCCGCGATTCCTTCGAGACCGTCGACGACGAGGATCACGACTTCCGCGCGCTCGATCGCCTTGCGCGCCGAGATCACCGCAAGCTTCTCCGCCTCGTCGGTCGTCTTGCCTTTTCGACGGATACCCGCCGTGTCGATGATCAGGTAGCTCTTGCCTTCCCTCTCGAGGCGTTCGTCGATCGCGTCGCGGGTCGTTCCGGAGATCTCCGACACCACCACCCGCTGTTTGCCCATCAGTCTGTTCAGGAGCGACGACTTGCCGACGTTCGGCCGGCCGATGATCGCGACGCGCACCGCGTCCGAAATCGCCTCTTCTTCGGTCGTCGCATCGAGCGGCGGAACCATCTCGGAGATGACGTCGATGATCTCCTCGATGTTCGTCCCATGCTCCGCCGAGATCGCCATGAGCGTGCTGAAGCCGAGCTCGTGAAACTCGTTCACGCTCGCCTCGCCGATGCTCCGGTCGATCTTGTTGACGACGACGATCACCTTTCGCGATCCCTCGCGAAGCGCGCGCGCGATGTCGCGATCCTCCGAAACGACGCCGTCGGGCCCGTCGACGACGAAGAGCACGAGGTCCGATTCAGCGATCGCAGCCTCGGCCTGCTCGCGGATCTCGGTCGCGAACTCCGACATCGGGTGGTCTCCGAACTCGAGTCCTCCCGTGTCGGTAATGCTGAATCTCCGCCCGTCATCCAGGCGGGCCTCGAGCGTGAGGCGGTCACGGGTCATTCCGGGAAGATCGTGCGTCAGCGCTCGCCGGCGTCCGGCGAGGCGATTGAAGAGAGTCGATTTGCCGACGTTGGGCCGGCCGACGATCACTACCTGTTTCAAGTCGAGTCCTTTCGACTACGAAGAGAGCTTGACGAGCGCGAGGAGCAACGCTGCGCCGACCGCGGTGTTCATGAAATTCAGCGTCCCGTTCGAGATCTTCTTCGAGCGCGACCTGTTCCAGCTTCCGACCACGCTTTCGATCCACGACGCCACGACTGCCGACGCCGTGATCATCACGATCAGCTTCGCTGTCGACGTGAGCTTCTCCGGCGACACCGCGATTCGAAGCGCCGTGGGGAGATACGTGTCACCCGTGTACCACGAAACCCAGGCCACCGTGCCGAAAATGGCCACGCCAAGCGCCGCGACGGCTCCCGCCAGCGTCCCTTCGATCGAGATCGCCCCCTCGGTACCGGGCTCGACTCGCTTGAACGTGAGAGGCATGAAGGGGTTGCGGCCAATCAACTGACCGATCTCAGAAGCCGTCGTGTCGGCCGCCGCGGTGGCGAGCGACGCGACCGCGGCGAGCCAGAGCGCCGGGGAATCGAGCTTCGTCGTCGCCGCCAGGAAGGCGAGAATGGTCGCGGTTCCGACGTTCGCGAAAGCGTGGAAGAAGCCTCTCCGGCCTCCCCCTTCCTGCGCGAGTCCCATCTTCGCCTTGCGCCGCATCCCGAGCTTCGTCGTTGCCGAGCCGAGAATGAAGAAGAGCAGCAGCACGAGGTAGAGCTGCCAGCCGCCGAAGACGATGATCGCGCTTCCGAGCGCGGCCCCGCCGATGAATCCCGACCAGTTCACGGTCCGCGCCGCGAAGCCGACCACCGCGAGCACGCAGTTCACCACGAGCCAGCTCTTCTGCTGCGGCGAGAGTGTTGCAGGCAGCTTCGTGACCGTCATCAGCGCCCAGGTCGACAGCGCGGCGGCGAACGGAACCGTGAGGTTGTCGTCGATCCCCGAATCGAGCGACTCGACGATCATCGCGACTCCGATCGCGACGAAGACGGTCATGAGCTTCGGAATCAGCGTCTCGGAGCTCTCGATGACCCGCGTCGCGACCCACGCTACGGGGAGCGCAACTTCGAAAAAGCCGAGCGAGCCGAGCACTCCTTTCTGCCTGTTCCACGGTACGCGCGGCCCACCGAGGTTCCTTCCGATCACCGTCGCCATGCCGTCCCCGAAGGCGAGGGCGATCCAGCCGACCGCGGCGATGAGTGGCTCGTGCCTGAAGGTCACGATGAGCAGGAAGACGGAGAGCGGATAGAGGACGATGCCGAGGTCGGTACCGCGCTCGCTCCGTGCGATTGCTCCGCCTCCCATCCGCGGGAGGATCAGAAGGTTGAACACGATCGCGGCGAACGCGCAGCCGGCGGCGATCGTCCACGGAAGCACGCCGAGGCTGAAGGCGATGAAGCCGAGCCCGATGTGAACCGCCTTGCGCCGGATCTCCGAATAGCCCTGATTGGTTGCTCTGCTGTCGATGTCAGTCATCAGTCATTGCGTCCACGAAGCATCAGAAGGATAGGCTAAAATACCGGACTTCATGGCGCCCGCTACAGAAACCCCGATACTGTCCGTGGTCATCCCCTGCTACAACGAGCGGGCAACCGTGGCCGAACTGCTCCGGCGCGTCCGCGCAGTCCCGATCGCGAAGGAAGTCATCGTCATCGACGACCAGTCGACCGACGGCTCGTGGGACATCGTCGAGAACATCGCCGCCGGATGGCCCGAGCTGCGCCACATCCGCCAGCCCGTCAACATGGGCAAGGGAGCCGCCCTGCGCAAGGGGATCGAGGCGGCGAAGGGCGACATCGTGCTCATCCAGGATGCCGACCTCGAGTACGAGCCTTCGGAGTATCCCGTCCTGCTCAAGCCAATCCTCGACGGCGACGCCGACGTGGTCTTCGGCTCGCGGTTCGAGGGCTATCCGCGGCGCGTGATGCTGTACTGGCACACGCTCGGCAACAAGTTCCTGACCTTCCTCTCGAACGCGACGACGAACCTGAACCTCACCGACATGGAGACCTGCTACAAGGTCTTCCGCCGCGAGGTCATCCAGTCGATCCCGCTCCGCTCGAATCGTTTCGGCTTCGAGCCCGAGGTCACCGCCAAGGTGGCGAGGCGCGGCTATCGCGTCTACGAGGTGCCGATCTCGTACCACGGCCGCGAGTACTGGGAAGGAAAGAAGATCAACTGGAAGGACGGCTTCTCGGCGATCTGGACGATCCTCAAGTACGGCCTCTTCGCGAACGACGCAGGCGAGCCTTCCGGCTACCGGACTCTCACGCGGATGGGAAAGCTGAAGAACTACAACGCGTGGGTCTGGGACAGCGTGCGATCGCACGTCGGAGAGCGGGTACTCGAGGTCGGCGCAGGCATCGGCAACATGACGAGGCTCCTCTACGGTCGGCCGCTCGTGGTGGCGACCGACGTCGAGCAGCCTTACGTCGACACGCTGCGGAACAAGTTCCGGAGGCGCCCGGGCGTCGAAGTCGAGTTTCTCGATCTCTCGAACGATCGCTGCCTCGAGCTCGCGCGCTACGACTTCGACAGCGCCGTCTGCCTGAACGTGCTCGAGCATGTCGAGGACGACGAAGGCGCGCTCCGTCGCCTGCATACGCTCTGCGGCGAAGGTGGCATGCTCGCGATCTACGTCCCCGCCGGCCCGAACCTCTTCGGCACCATGGACTCGGTCGTGGGCCACTACCGCCGATACACCCGCGAAGAGCTTCAGGAAAAGATGGAGCGCGCGGGCTTCGTGATCGACAAGATCTTCTACCAGAACAGCTTCGGCCGCCTCGGCTGGTGGTGGAACGGCCGTGTGCTCCGGAGCTCGCACGTGCCCGGAATGCAGTCGAAGATCTTCGACCGGCTGGTTCCGTTGATGCGGATGCTCGAATCGACACCCCCGTCGCGCGGCCTGAGCCTGATCGCGCTGGCGCGACGTCCAGGGGCTCGCAGGGAGCGATCCACTCGCGAGGCGGGCACCCATGTCGAAGCCTGATCGCGCCGCGCTGATTCTCGCAGGAGGCGCCGGCACGCGCCTCTGGCCTCTCAGCACCGACGCGAACCCGAAGCAGTTCCTCCCGATCTTCGGTGGTCGGTCGCTGCTCGAGCACGCGTTCGAGCGGCTTTCGGCGGTCGCCGACGCTTCGCACATCTTCGTATCGACGAATGCCGCCTATCGCGACTCGGTCGTGCGCCTTCTCCCGCAGCTTCCTCCGGAGAACGTTCTCGTCGAGCCCGCGCGTCGAAACACAGGCCCGGCGATCGCTGCCTGCTGCGCCGCGATCGAGCGAAGGCTCGGCAACGTCGTCGTCGGGATCTTTCCGTCCGACCATGCGATCGGCGACGTTCCGGGGTTCGTCGACGTCGTCGGAAAAGCCTTCGACTTCGCCGGCTCTTCGGATCACCTCGTGACGATAGGCCTGGAGCCGACCGAGCCTAACACCGGCTTCGGCTATCTCGAGCTCGGCGAGCCGATCGAGCCGCCGATCCATCGCCTTCACCGTTTCGTCGAAAAGCCTTCGCGCGAGCGGGCGCAGGAGTTCCTCGACTCGGGACGCTACCTGTGGAACGGCGGCATGTTCGTCTGGCGCCTGGGCGTTTTTTTCGACGCCCTCGCCGCGGCCGCCCCGGAGATCGCCGCGCTATCCCGCCGCTTCGCTTCTGCCGCCACGGCGGACGAGGCCGCGAGCGTTTTCGAGGCGATGCCGTCGATTTCGATCGACTATGCGCTGATGGAGAAAGCGTCGCGCGTTGCCACCGTCCGGGCCGACTTCGGCTGGTCCGACGTCGGATCGTGGGCCGCGGTCGCAAAGGTCATCGGCGACGCGCTGCCGCCCGGCGCCGTCATCGACTCCTCGACGGGAGTCTTCGTCCTCTCCGAGACCGGACGGCGCATCGCCGTCGTCGGAGCGAGCGACCTCTTCATCGTCGATTCGCCTAACGGCCTGCTCATCCTCGGCCGCGACTGCGGCGAGCGCCTCTCGGCCGTCGTGAAAGAAATGGACAAGAAAGGCTCGTAGCGAAGGCGACGAGCCCTGTAGCCAAGGCCTCCGGCCTTGGCCCCCCGTGCAACGTGCGCGATCGAACACGACCTGCCAAGGCGAGACGCCTTGGCTACAGCGCCCCGAACAACCTCGCAGCATTCCCGCCGAGCACGTCCGCCACGACCTCGTCCGCGTAGCCGAGTGCCATGAACTCGTCTACGTTCGCCTTCATCGAGATTACGCCGGGCGAGGGCCAGTCGGTTCCCCAGAGCACCTTCCTGGAGATGTCCGCGAGGCGCGGGAGCGCCTTCGGCAACGACTTCGGAGGGATCCCCGAGATGTCGAGCATGACGTTCGCATGCCTCCGCGCGAGGAAGAATGCCGTGTCGCCGTGCAACGGGCGGCCGGCGTGAGCCAGGATGATGCGCAGCTCCGGAAAGTCGACCGCGACGTCGTCGACCGGCATCGGATCGGCGTAGACGTTTCTCGCACGCGGAAACACCGACGTCCCCGTGTGGATCATCACCGGCACGCCTCTGACCTCGCACTCGCGGTAGATCTCGCCGAGCACCGGCAGGTCGAAGCGATAGGCATTCGCCGCGAAGAGCTGGTGCGGAGGATGGATCTTCACCATTCGCAGCCCGCGATCGAGAATCCGGCGGAGCTCTCCCGCCGCGTCGCGCTGCACGAGCGGATTCACCGAGCCGACCGGCAGGAGCCGGTCGCGATGTCCCTCGGTGAAATCGAGAATCCAGTCGTTCACCTCAGGAGTGAAGCCGGTGACTTCGGGCGATACGTAGTTGATGCAGCAGATCCGGTCGACGCCTTCCGCGTCGAGGTGCTTCAGGAGGTTCGCGGGCGACTCGAGAATCTCCTTCGTCCCCCCACGCGAAGGATGATCGAGCATCGCCAGCACCTCGGGGCGGACCATCTGCCACGGCTGGACGTGCACGTGGACGTCGAAGATCGGAGGTCGCGGCATCGCTCGTCTCAGGAGAGCATCTGAAGGCGCATCACGACCGCGGAATCGCTCGCGTTCGTCAGCTCGCTGGAGCCGAGAACCTGCGGATGGACCTCGTCGCGGTCGCACGGCTTGAAGCCGCGCTTCTTGAAAAAGCCCTCGGCGTCCTCCGTGACCACGTAGAACTCGCGAAGGCCGCGTGACGAGAAGCGGTCGAGGACCTGCCGCACGAGACGCCGGCCGAGACCCCTTCCCTGGTACTCGGGAAGCACGGCGAGGGAGCGCACGAGAGCCACGAACTGGTAGGCCTCCGCTCCGACGCAGGCGACCACCTGGTCGGCGTCGACCGCCACGACGAAGCTCCCGAGATGCTCGTGTACGCCGTCGATGTTCAGATCGGCGTCGATCAGGAGGGTCAGGATGTCGTCGACGTCGCCCTCCCGGGCCGCGCGAATCGTGAGTTCGTCAGGAGACTTCATTTCGTTTCCAGCGTCGACGATTCTTGCAAGGTCGGGCAGGAATTGCCAGTGTGGCGTCCGCGAGGCCTCGCATTCGTGGGTCTGCGGTTTCCAGGATCGAGCAGGTCACCAAAGTCTGTGACGGTCACCACAATGACAACTGTGACGTTGAACGTTGCGGCGGTCGGCGGCATGTGCGTAGACTACGCTCGCTTCGCACGGCTGCGCTGATGCGGTCACTAAAGAGGCGAAGGAGAACCCAATATGGCTGACCCGAATGACAAGGTAGCTGGACAACCCGATGGCTCCTGGTACGTCGACTCGCAGTGCATCGACTGCGATCTGTGCCGCGAGACCGCTCCCGCGAACTTCCAGCGCAACGACGAAGCAGGCTTCTCGTACATCTTCAAGCAGCCCGATACCCCCGAGGAAGAGGCGCTCTGCAAGGATGCGAAGGACAACTGTCCCGTCGAAGCGATTGGAATTGACGGCTAGTCCCCGAATCGTCCCTTCCGTCACGCGCTAGAATCAGCGCATGGGCATTCTTTCCTGGCTTCTGGGCGCACTGGCTGCCCTGGTCGCCTGCCGGTTCATTCCCCTGGGACGAACGGGCGGACGTCTGTCCGAAGCGATGGTCGGTATCGTCTTCGCGCTCGGAGGAGGGCTGGTCGCGACCAGGCTCGATTTCGGCGGCTGGAATGCCTTCGAGCTTCGCGCCGCGCTCTTCTGCGCGATGACGACGATTTGCGGCGTTGCAATCTACCGGTGCGCCGGGGCCCTGGGGTCCCGGCGCTGACCGGATTTTTCCGTTCCGCCTGCTCCCGCGCTATTTTGGGCACCTGGCGCGACCATCGTTGTGGGATGGACATGAGATCGAAGTTAGAACGTAGAACGCTGAATTTTGAACCCAGAAATGCTCCGGCTCGCCGACTCAATTCCGGGTTCAAAATTCAGCGTTCTACGTTCTAATTTCAAGGAATCGCTGCCTAAACGCGAGTCACTGCTCAGTGCCGTACGATCGACGGCCACGGAACCGGTGGCACCGAGTGGGAGTCGTTGATCCAGACGACGAACGCGGCGACCTCGTCGCTCAGGCGCGCCACATCGATTCCGCGCGAATCCCTGACCGCACGAAGTGCGATCAGCCCCTCGTCGATCCGCTCGATCGCCACGCGACGCTGCCCTCGCTCGACGTGATGCGCCCCCATCGCGATCTGCAGCAGCGCCCGCGCCAGCTCGACTTCGCCGAACACCGCCTCGAAGAAAAGCTCCTCGAACAGGTCCGCCGCGTCCGCGTACTCGCGTTGGTTGAAGAGCGCAATCGCGCGAGCGAAGCGCTCGTCGTCGCCGATGTCGATGGAGGGGGTCATTCCGAATAGCCTCACGTTAGCCGGAGGAAACCCTGAAGTTAGAAGTTAGACGTTAGAACGCTGAATGTTGAATCCAGAAAAGAGGCGGACTCCTTTCTGGATTCAACATTCAGCGTTCTAACGTCTAACTTCAGGGTTTCCTCCGGTAGCACATTCTGTTCGGGGCACCCCTCGAAATCATCGTCGGCGAACACCGAGGCAAATCTCGAGGCGTGCCCCTCACCCATCTTCCGCGATAATCGTCGCGTGCCGAAGATCCGCCAGTACAAGATCAACCGCCAGGCCCCGGCGCGGAACTACAAGGTCCGATACGAGTCCGACCTCAACCAGGAGCAGCTCGACGTCGTCATGGCGGGTGACGGGCCGATCCTCGTGATCGCCGGCGCCGGGAGCGGCAAGACCCGCGCCCTCACCTTTCGCGTGTCACGTCTCGTCGAGGACGGCACCGACCCGACGCGAATCCTCCTTCTCACCTTCACGAACAAAGCCGCGCGCTCGATGCTCTCGCGCGTCGAGGAGCTCGTTCAGGTCGACACTCGCACGATCTGGGGCGGAACCTTTCACGCCGTCGGGAACCGCCTCCTGCGGCGCCATGCCGAGCTCCTCGGCTTCCGTTCGAACTTCACGATCCTCGACGAGGAAGACGCTAAGGAGATGATGGAGTCGGCGATCTCGTCGCTCTCCATCGACACGCTCGCGAAACGCTTCCCTCGCGGCGACGTCCTCGCGTCGATCCACTCGTACGTGGTCAACACCGGCGCGAAGCTCGTCGAGTATCTCGAAGAGAGCCACCCGCACTTCCTGAACATCTCCGGCGAGATCGCGAGTGTGCTCGCCCGCTACGGGGAGAAAAAGACGGAGTCGAACGCGATGGACTTCGACGACCTCCTCCTTCACTGGCGCACGCTGCTGGTCGATCACCCCGAGGCCTCGCTCGCGATCCGGAGCCGCTTCCGTCACATCCTCGTCGACGAGTACCAGGACACAAACCGGTTGCAGGCGGAGATCGTCGACTTGCTGGCGCAGGACCACAGGAACGTGATGGTCGTCGGCGACGACGCGCAAGCGATCTACTCCTTCCGCGGCGCGTCGTTTGAGAACATCCTCACCTTCCCTCTCCGCTGGCCCGATTGCCGCGCCTTCCGTCTCGAAACGAATTACCGCTCGACGCCCGAGATCATCGCGCTCGCGAACGCGTCGATCCTTCAGAATCGCTTCCAGTTCCCGAAGGAGCTCGTCGCGGTCCGCGCCTCGGGCGAAATGCCTGGCCTCATCGGCGCGGAGACGGTGAAAGAGCAGGCGGAATTCGTCGCGGGCCGCATTCTCGAGCTGCGCGACGAAGGGATGAGCCTCGCCGAGATCGCCGTGCTCTACCGCTCGCATTACCAGGTGATGGAGCTCGAGATGGAACTGACGCGGCGGAACATCCCGTACGAGATCCGCTCGGGAGTCCGCTTCATGGAGCAGGCGCACATCAAGGACGTGCTCGCCTTCCTCCGCATCGTCGACAACCCGTCGGAGGAGCTCTCCTGGAAGCGCGCGATGAAGCTCTTCCAGCGCGTCGGCGAAAGGATCGCCGCCGACGTATGGGAACGCATATCGAAACGGCACGACACGCTTTCGACGTTCCTCTCGCTGCCTCAGCCGGCGGGCACGCGCGGCGCGGCGGAAGGGCTGCGACGTTTCGGCGCGATCGTGCGGAAACTCGATTCCGAGGCGATGCGCCGCTGTCCCGCCGACGCGATCCGCGTCGTCCTCGACGACCATTACCGCGATTACGCCCGGCTCAAGTTCCCTAACGCATCCTCGCGCCTCGACGACATCGAGGAGCTTGCCGGCTTCGCGCTCACTTACGAATCCGTCGGCGAATTCCTGCGCGAGGTGACGCTCGAGCGCCCGCTCGCCGGCGAAGAGCTCGTCGTCGCCGGGAACGAGGACGAGAAGGTCGTCCTCTCCTCCGTCCATCAGGCGAAGGGACTCGAGTGGGATGCGGTCTTCGTCATCGGGCTCTCCGAGGGGCGCTTCCCGAGCGCCCGCTCGATGAAAGAGCACGGAACGATCGTCCGTCTCCCTCCGACGCTTCCCGAGCTCCCCGCCGCGGAAGCGGCGCTCGTAAGAATGATGGACGTCGCCTCCGCGCCCGACGAGACGGGACACCGCGAGATCAGCATCCCGGCCGAGGAAGAGGAACGCCGCCTCTTCCACGTCGCGGTGACCCGCGCGCGGCGTGCGCTCTACCTGACCTACCCCAGGGTCGACCGCGACCGCGGACGCTTCGAGGTGCTCATGGAAGCCTCACGCTTCCTCCGCGAAGTCGACGGCGAGCTGTTCGAGGTGTGGGCGATCAGCTGAGACGACGCACCGCCGGTGTGGCGCAGACACTCCTGTCTGCGCGCGGCGCGCCGCGCCGCAATGATTCGTGCGCTCGAAGCGCTGTACCGGTCGCCCCGCGGTGCGGGGCGACGCGCAGGCAGGAGTGCCTGCGCCACACCAGGTAGTGCCGCCACCCGGCTTGCTCCCGCCGCCAGATCCAAAATTACGCCAGCGCCTGCTCCAGATCGGCAATCAGATCGCCGGGATGCTCGAGGCCGATCGAGCAGCGAATCAGCGTCTCCGGCACCATCGTGCCCTTGCCTTCGATCGATGCGCGGTGTTCCATGAGGCTCTCGACGCCACCGAGGCTCGTGGCCCGGACGAAGAGCTTCACGGCCGAGACCACCGCGATCGCCTGCTCGCGCGTGCCGTCGAGCTCGAAGGAGAGCATTCCGCCGAATGCCGACATCTGTTTCCTTGCGATGGCGTGGCCCGCGTGCGACGCGAGTCCCGGGTAGTGGACCTTCTTCACGCGCAGATGCTTTTCGAGCCAGGTCGCCACCGCCATCGCGTTCTCGCAGTGGACGCGCATCCGGGCCGAGAGCGACCGGATCCCGCGCAGGACGAGCCACGAGTTGAACGGCGACGCGACGCCGCCGATCACCCGCCTGACGTGAAGCACCTGCTTGCAGAGCTCCCCTTCCTCGCGGAAGACGAGCGCGCCACCACCGACGTCGGAATGCCCCCCGAGGTACTTCGTCGTCGATTGGAGAACGATGTCGGCGCCGAGCTCGATCGGCCGCTGTAAGGCGGGCGTCGCGAAGGTGCTGTCGACGAGTAATGTCGATCCCGCCTCGTGCGTGATCGTCACGAGTTCGCGAATGTCGACGACGTTCATCAGCGGATTCGAGGGCGTCTCGGCCCAGACGAGCGCGGCCGGCTTCTTCAGCGCCTCACGGACGCTGGCGAGATCGCGCATCGAGACGATGTCGTAGTCGAGACTCCAGCGCTTCATGAAATCGCCGGCGAGCAATCGGAATGCGTAGTAGCTGTCGTCGGTGAAGATGACGCGAGCGCCGGGAGGGAGCGCCTGGATGATCGCCGATCCCGCCGCCATGCCAGATCCGAACGCTAGGGCCTTCGCGCCCGACTCGATCGCCGCGAGCGCGGCCTCGAGGCGCGACTGCGTCGGGTTCCCCTCGCGCGAGTATCGGTAGCCGTGGAACTGGGCTCCGTCGGGGGCGAGCTCGTAGGTCGTCGCCAGATGAATCGGCGGAGCGATCGCCCCCGTCTCCTCGTCCACCTCGCCACCGATGTGCGTCGCAATCGTCTCGAATCGCATGCCGTCTCCTTCGCCGGCGCATTATCTGTCGCGGGGCGGCGCCGCGGGAAGGGTGACGCGATCCCGTGTGGCGCAGGCACTCCTGCCTGCGCGTCGCCCCGCACCGCGGGGCGACCGGTCGATTCACAATCGACCGCAATCGTGCGGCGCTTCGCGCCGCGCGCAGGCACTCCTGCCTGCGCCACACAGGTGGTGCTTCCGCTGGCGCACTCCCCCACGAAAACTGTCGCCCCGCTCCCTTCCCAAAATGTAGACTGCTGGCGAGGGCGCGAAGCCCTCCAACCGAACCGAATGACGAGATCGCCCGGCAAATCGATCCTGCTGAGAGTCGCGTGGGTCGTGGGAACCGCGATCGCCTACGCGCTGCTCGACCGTCTCGCCTCCGGTTTCCAGATCGAGAACGGCATCTCGGTCCTCTTTCCTGCGACCGCCGTAGCCATCGTCGCCTGCATGAACTTCGGCGTCTGGGGCGCGCTCGGCGTCGTTCTCGGGACCGCCGTCGCTCCCTGGGCGAATATCCAGTCGGTGCCGCAGACGCTGATGTTCGGCATGATCAACGCACTCGAAGGCGCGGTTCCGGCGCTCTTCTTCCGCCTTCGCCCGACACTCTCCCGCGAGCTGCGCGACGTCCGCTCGCTCGGGATGTTCCTCCTCACCGGAACGCTCCTGAACACCGCGCTCAGCTCGGCGCTCGGCACCTCGCTCCTCGTCGCGAGCGATGCGACGATGCCCTTCGGCAGCCGCTTTCTCGTATGGTGGCTCGCCGACTTCGCCGCCGCGCTGCTGCTGGCCACGCCGCTGCTCGCCTTCGGCGGCTCGATCCTCCGCCGCTTTGGAAGCGACATGCCCGCCGAAAAGGGGGCTCCCCTCGCGATCACGAACGCTCTCCAGATCACGGCCGCCATCGTGATCCTCGGCTGGCTCTCCTCCGCCGCGGTGCGCAACGTCGTCGCCACGCGGCTCGAGAGCGCGCGCCTCGCGCAGCAGCAGCACTCCAACGATGCGCGACTCCTCCTCGACCGCCTCCATTCGAACTTCCTGCACGCGCAGGGGCTCCTCTCGCGCGAGATCGCCGGCGGCGAGCCCGAACGCACGACGCGCTTCGGCGAGACGCTGCAGCTTCACCGGGTCCTGATGGCGGAGCTGCACCCGCTGGTCGCCGCCACCACGCCCGCGGTGCTCGACCAGTACACGAGGCTGGGGCAGAAGGCCGAGGCCTGGTTCAACGCGGCGCGGACAGGGCTCGGTGACGACGCGCCGAGCGCGGAGCTCGAGGCGCAATCAGCTTCGGTCGGGCGCGAGTTTCTGAACCTCCGCACCTCGATCGAGACCGCGGACGCCCTGCAGTGGCATCGCTTCAGCGCGACGCGCGAGCGGCTCACCTTCTTCGGATTCGCCGTCGACGCGGTCGTGCTGCTCATCCTGATCGTCGCCTTCGGCACGCTCATCAGCCGCATCTCACGTCCGCTCGAAGAGCTGCACCACTCGATCGAGCTGCTCGGCAGCGGCGCGCCGCGGCCGCCGTCGTCTGCGCCTAACTCGCCGTTCGTCGAGATCATGACGCTCAACGCGGCGCTCGATCGCGCGGCGACCGAGCTCCGCGATCGCGAGTTGGAGCTGCAGCAGCAGACGCGCGTGGCCGTCGACGCGTCGCGCCACAAGAGCGAGTTTCTCGCGAAGATGTCGCACGAGCTCAGGACGCCGCTCAACGCCATCCTCGGATTTTCCGAGCTCATCCGCGACAGCGGCGATTCGATGGACCCGCAGAGGCGGATCCGCTTCGTCGACAACGTCATCCGCAGCGCGCGACTGCTGCTCGGGATGATCAACGACCTTCTCGACATCGCGCGGCTCGAATCGGGCCGGATTTCTTTCGCGCCCGAGCCGATCGACGTCGCCATCGTCGTCCGCAACGCCGCGGCCGCGGTGCAGTCGTCGCTCGTCGAGAAGCAGCAGACGCTTCGGTTCGACCTCCCCGCCGCGGCCGGGGCGTCGATGCTCGACCGCGAGAAGCTGGAGCAGGTGCTCGTCAAGCTGCTGTCGAACGCGATCAAGTTCAGCCCGCCCGGCGAAGAGATCGTCATCCTCGCGCGGCAGGATGGCCGCGACACCGAGATCGAAATCTCCGATCGTGGCATCGGCATTCATCCTGACGATCACGAGCGGATCTTCGAGAGTTTCGAACAGGTCTACACGACGGGCGAGCACTCGCAGGGCACGGGTCTCGGCCTAACGGTCGCGAAACGCTTCGTCGAGGCGCAGGGGGGGACGATTTCGGTGAGAAGCAACCACGGACAGGGTGCGACGTTCCACATCCGCATCCCCAGGGATGTGAGCGCGTGACGCAGCAGGAATTCACCCCGCCCACGCCGCGAATGTTTCGCGTGGGGACCATCGCGGGAACGACGATCGACGTCCGGATCAGCTTTCTCGTCCTCGCGGGCCTCTTCGTCCTCCTCAACCTGGACGGTCAGGTTCCGCTGCAGTTCGCGCTGCTCTGGATTCCGGTGCTCTTCGTCAGCGTGCTCGTTCACGAGCTCGCGCACGCCGGGTCGATCGCGGCGTTCGGCTACGGCCCGAGTCGCATCGAGCTCGGAGGCTGGGGCGGAGAGACGACGAACCGCCGCCGCGCGAAGCCGTGGCAGGAAGTGCTCATCAGCCTCGCCGGCCCGCTCTCCAGCATCGCGCTCGCCCTCCTGCTCCGGCTGCTGCTGCGCAACCTCCCGATGGATCGCACGAGCGAGCTCGCGATCGAGTTCCTGCAGATGATGATCCTCGCGAACCAGGCCTGGGCGATCTTCAATCTGATTCCGATCGTGCCGCTCGACGGCGGGCACATCGTGCTTCACGGTCTCCGGCAGGTGATGCGTCCCGCGCTCGCCTTCACGATCGCGACGTGGGTGTCGATCGTCCTCGGCGTCGCGCTCGGCCTCGCAGCGGCCGTCCTCTGGCATCAGCTCTTCATCACCATCATCGCCGCGAGCCTCGTGATGCAGAACTGGGCGCATTGGAAACAGTTCCAGCAGATGCGCGCGGAGCACGCGGCGGCCGCGGGCCCGGACCAGGGCTGAACTTACCCCATTTCCGCGAGTCCGCCCGCCTCCGCTTTCGTGCTAACCTCTCGCCCGAGCCCGGCTCAACGCGCTGCCCTGCATGGCTACGGAAACGACGACCCGTCCGGCACCAGCATCCCTCGATCCGCGTCAGGAGAGTGCCCTCGACGGGTTGCTCGTCGTCGACGCCGAGGGACGGGTGACGCTGCTCAATCAGCGGCTGCGCGAGATCTTCAGGCTGCCCGTCGCCTCGCCTCTCCCCGAATCCGAAGACGCGATGCTCGCCGCGCTGCGCCCTCTCGTCGCCGACTGGACGCCGATCCGCGAGCGTCAGGGCGATCCGGGCGCATCGGCCGGTAAGGCCGGCGACCTCCAGCTCCAGGACGGCAGGGTCCTCGCGGTGACCGTCAGCCCGATGGACGACGCGCAGCCGTCGGGGCGCGTCTGGTACTTCCGCGACGTCAGCGAACGCAGGCGTTACGAGCGGCTGCAGTCTGCGCTCTTCCGCATCGCCGAGATCGCGCACTCCGCGCTCGACCTCGCGGAGGTCTACCGATCGCTGCACCGCGTCGTCGGCGAATTGATGGACGCCACCAACTTCTACATCGCGATCCGCGACGACAAGCGCAAGGGAATCTGGTTCCCCTACTACGTCGATGCGCACGACACCCGCCCCGAGGGAGTCGTTCCGATCGAGGGCCTGACTGGCTACATCCTGAAGAAGGGCGACGCGATCCTCGTCGACCGGCCCGCGTTCGATCGGCTCGTCGAGGCTGGCGAGGTCACGATCATCGGAACGCCTCCCGTCGACTGGATGGCGGCGCCGCTCAAGCGCGACGGAGAGCCGTACGGCGTGATCTGCGTGCAGAGCTACGACGAGAGCGTGCGTCATTCGCCGCAGGATCTCGAGATCCTGAAATTCGTCTCGCGGCACATCTCCGCGGCAATCGAAGCGCGACGCAAGGAGATCGAGCTCGCCAAGTCGGAAGAAAACTACCGCAACATCTTCAAGCTCGCGCCGGTCGGCATCTACCAGACGTCGCTCGAGGGGCGGATTCGCACCGCGAACGGCACGCTCGCGCGAATCCTCGGCTACTCCTCCCCCGATGACCTGCTCGGACTGAGCATGGCGTCCGACGTCTATTTCGACAGCGCGGAGCGGACGAGACTGATCGAGCAGTACCTCCCGGTCGGCCGCGCGTTCGACTGCGAGGTCGTCTGGAAGCGTCGCGACGGCAGCCCCGTCTGGGTGCAGCTCAACTCGCACGCCGTGCGCGGGCCGCAGGGCGAGGTGATGCACTTCGAAGGCTTCGTCCACGACATCAGCGGGCGCAAGGAAGCCGAAGAGATCATGCGCACGCAGGCCGCGGCGATGGAAGCGTCGATGGACGGCATCGCGATCGTCACGGCCGAAGGGAGGCTCTCCTACGCGAACCGCGCCTTCCTCAAGCTCTTCGGAGGCGCGTCGGACCGCGACCTGATCGGCTACCACTGGCGCGTGCTCATCGAGAAGCGCGAGATGGCGGCGTTCCTCCGGAGCGTGATCGTCCCGTTCGAGCGCTCCGGCGAGTGGCGCGGCGAGAGCTCGGCGCGCACGCTCGCGGGGATGCAGTTCCCCGTCGAGATCTCCCTCACCCGCATCGCGGCGAGACACACCGTCTGCGTCATCCGCGACGTCACGGAGCGCAACTTCGCCGAGGAGCAGATCCGGCACCTCGCCTACCACGACGCGCTCACCGGGCTGCCTAACAGGCTCCTCTTCCGCGACCGGCTCGCGGTGGCGATCCCGCAGTGCCAGCGCGCGGGGCGCCGCCTTGCCGTCCTCTTCCTCGATCTCGACCGCTTCAAGGTCGTGAACGACACCCTCGGGCACAACGCGGGCGACCAACTGCTGCAGGAAGTCGCCGCTCGCCTCAAAGAGTGCGTCAGGGAGAGCGACACCGTGGCGCGCCTCGGCGGCGACGAGTTCACCCTCCTCATCCCGATGCTCGGAGAGTCGGACGACGCCTCGCGACTCGCGCAGAAGCTGCTCGAGTCGATCCACCAGCCGTTCGACCTCGACGGACGCGAGCTCTTCACGACGACGAGCATCGGCGTGAGCGTCTTCCCCGAGGACGGCTCGGATGCGGGAACCCTCATACGCAACGCCGACACGGCGATGTACCAGGCGAAGGAAAAGGGGCGCAACAACTACCAGCTGTTCAACGCCGAGCTCAACAGCCGCTCGCTCGAGAGGCTCGCGATCGAGAACGACCTCCGGCGGGCGATCACCGGGCACGAGTTCGTGAACTACTACCAGCCGGTCATCGACCTGCGGAACGGGCGCGTCTCGGGCATGGAGGCGCTCGTCCGCTGGCAGCACCCGCACCTCGGGTTGTTAGGCCCAGGGACCTTCATCCCGATCGCCGAGGGGGCGGGGCTCATGGACGAGGTCGGCGAGATCGTCCTTCGCGATGCGACGCGCCAGGCGCGCCTCTGGCAGCTGGCGGGATTCAGGGGGCTCCACCTCGCGGTCAATCTTTCCGCGAGGCAATTGCACGACCCCGACCTGCCGCGCCGCATCGACGGTATCCTCGAGGAGACGGGGCTCCCGCCGACGAGCCTGACGCTCGAGATCACCGAGAGCAGCGCGATGCAGCATGCGGAGACGAGCGTGAGGATTCTCGAGGCGCTCAAGCTGCGGCGGATCGACATCGCGGTGGACGATTTCGGCGTCGGGCACTCGTCGCTCAACTACCTGAAGCGCTTCCCGGTCGACATCCTCAAGATCGACCAGTCGTTCGTGCACGACATCAGCGAGGACGCCGACACCGCGGCGATCGTGACCGGAATCATCGCGCTCGGTCACAAGCTGCGGCTCTCGATCATCGCCGAAGGGGTGGAGACCGTGGAGCAGCGCGACTTCCTGCGGAACCACGACTGCGACATGGTGCAGGGCTTCCTCTACTCCGTGCCGCTCCCCGCAGACGCGTTCGAAGAATTCCTTCGCGACTCGAACGAGAAGACCGGCCAGTGGTCGCTCCCGCCGCGGGTGTGAGGCATCCTCGTCATCCCGAGCGAAGAGAGGAATCTGCAAGGCGAATCAGGGCGCTCGGATGGACAACCCGCTTCGAGGAACAACGCCCGGCATGTCACACCTGGAACGCGCGCTCACGCCGGCTTCAGCGCTGCGCACCATGTGCGGTAACCTGTTTCGACTGCGCGCACGCGCAGCAGGCGCTGCGCGCTGAACGCCAGGCATTTTCTCGACATCAGCAGGGTCAAAGGGACATCGATGCCATTCTTCAAGGCCCGGACGATACGCGCGACGTCCCTGGTCCATGCCGCTACCGCTGATCCCGTGCTGGCCGATATGGGTCGGGAACTGCTGCGCCTCGATTCCGGGCTTGGGCTCTTCCGACTGGTTCATCTCGTGGACGCCATCTCCCGTAGCTCGAACCCGCAGCCCGGATCCATCGTCTCCATCGGCAGCGGTGGCGGGTTGCATGAGACCTTCCTCGCCCGGCTCTTTCCCTCCACCGCGATACTCGGCGTCGATCTTCGCGACCCATTCGCCGGCGTTACCCTTCCGAATCTCTCGTTTCGTCAGGGCAACATCGTCGATCACGGATTTGCGACCGGTATTCCGAAGGCAGACTTCGTATTCTCAATCGAATGCCTCGAACATATCGGGGACGACCAGGCATTCGTGAAGTGCATGGCTGCGCTCGTCAAGCCGGGCGGCTCCCTCTATATTCAGGTTCCGTTCGCCTCGGATGCTGAGCTTGCCGATCCGGCGCTCGTCAAGGCGGAGTTCGAAGCCCACGAACATGTGCGTCCCGGGTATTCCGCGCGCCAGCTTGCCGCCATCTGCGATTTCGCTGGCTTCCACGTCGGCCTACTCGAAGGCGCGTTCTGGTTTCCGATGTCGCCAATGCTGTGGTTCGCTGCCGAACGGTTCGGAATCGAGACCCTGCTTCCACACTGGCCGGAATTCCTCGAACTCGCGCAGCGTGACCTACGCGAAGCAATCCCGGCTCATCGCGGCCAGGCAACCGCGATCAAGGTGCTCGGCATCAAGCCGCGTCGAGCCTAACGGGTGCATGAGCGCTGCGCCGTGCCGGATCGCTCCAATGCCCCCCTCGGCGGACCCGAATTCGCAGCCAACAAAACGGGCGACGCATCGCGTCGCCCCCACAAACACCCGTGCAGCCTTTCCGACTCGCTGCCTGCTATGGCCTCTGGCCCGTCCCTGGTGAGCGCGCTCTCGCCTCTCGCCCTTCGCCTCTCGCCTACCCCGTCAGAATTTGTACCTGACGGCCGCTTTCACGGCACTGAGGTCCCTCTGAATCTTCTCCCCCGGCGCGACGCGAAAATGCGTGCTCAGCTTGATGACCAGCGCGCCGTTCGATGCCTCCGGCACCGCGAGCTCGTCCGGCACCTCGGTTAGGCGCACGACGACCGGCACGGCTCCCGGGTTGCCTTCGATGATCTCGCGGATCCTGACGATCGCCGCCTCCGACGCGTCGCGGTAGGGCATCTCGACGCATATCTCCTTCACCTTCGCGTCGCGGATGCCGTCGAGCGGCGCGATCTCGAGGCAGTTGAGCTCCGGCGTGATCGCGGCCTCAGCGCCGCTCCGCACGGCAGCCGCGACGACGGCCTCTTCAGGCCGCCCGCCGTTCTCCCCTGCCGCGGCACCGTTCGCGTCGCCACCCGCCAGGTCGGCTCCCGCCTCGGGGTGTCCGCCGTACTCGTCTTCGAAGTACTGCGCCTGCTGCTCCGCGCTCGCGAGCGACGCGCTCTTGCCGCCGGGAACTCCGCCGGTGTCCTTCACGGCGGCGGTGAGAAAGACCGCGACACCGTTCTCGAGCCAGCGGGCGACCTTGGAGTACATGTCGGCGAAGACCACGACGTCGACGCTGCCGTACTGGTCGTCGAGCACGAACTTCGCCATCAGCTTGCCTTCGTTAGGCCCCTTCTTGATCTTGTTCTTCTTCAGCTGGCCGACGATCCCGCCGAGGTTCACCGTCTGGTCGACCTTCTGCCAGAGGTTCTCCGTCGACGCGTTCGCGAAGAGCCGGAGCTCCTCCGAGAACTTGTTGAGCGGATGTCCGCTGATGTAGAAGCCGAGCGTCTCCTTCTCGTAGCCGAGCTTCTCGTCGTCCGGCCAGTCGGTCCACGCCTTGACCGCCGCCTCGTTCGACTTCGGTTTCTCCATCGCGATCGACGAGACCGGCCCGCCGCCGAAGAGCGAGCCCTGGCCGCGCTCCTTCTCCTCGCGCGCCTTGAGCGCCTGGTCGGCCGAGCGCTCGATCTCGTCGAAGAGCACCCGTCGCGTCGGGTCGAACGAATCCATCGAGCCCGACTTCACCAGCGCCTCGAGCACTTTCTTGTTGCAGGCCCGCAGGTCGATCTTCTCGCAGAAGTTGAGCAGCGACTTGAAGCGCCCCGCCTCGCGCCGCGCGGCCAGGATCGATTCGATCGCTCCCTCGCCCACTCCCTTGACCGCGCCTAACCCGAAGCGAATGTTGTCGCCGACGACGGTGAACGAGAAGTTCGACTCGTTCACGTCTGGCGGCAGGAGCTTGATCCCCATCGCCGAGGTCTCGTTGATGAACTTCACGACGCTGTCGGTCTTGTCCATTTCGGACGAGAGGACCGCGGCCATGAAGTGCGTCGGATAGTGGACCTTCAGCCACGCGGTCTGGTACGCGAGGAGCGCGTAGGCGACGGAGTGCGACTTGTTGAAGCCGTAGCGGGCGAACGGCTCGATGTAGTCGAAGATCTCCATCGACTTCTGCCGGTCGTAGCCCTGCTCGAGCGCGCCTGCGACGAACTTCTCGCGCTCCTGCTCCATGATCTCGACCTTCTTCTTGCCCATCGCCTTGCGCAGCAGGTCGGCCTGGCCGAGGCTGTAGCCAGCGACCCGCTGGGCGATCTGCATGACCTGTTCCTGGTAGACGATGACGCCGTAGGTCTCCTCGAGGACCTCCTTCATCACGGGAACGATGTACTTCGGCTTCTCGCGGCCATGCTTGCGCTTGACGAAGACCTCGACCATGCCGGCGTCGAGCGCGCCGGGGCGGTAGAGGGCGTTGAGCGCGGCGAGATCCTCGAAACGCGTCGGGCGCGCCTTGCGGAGGAGGTCGACCATGCCGCCCGACTCGAACTGGAAGACGCCCTTCGTGCGCCCTTCCTGGAAGAGCTTATAGACCTCGGCGTCATCGAAGCCGATCTTGTCGATCTCGACGTCGCTGCCGCCGCACGACTTGATCGACTTGATCGCGTCGTCGATGACGGTGAGCGTGCGAAGACCGAGGAAGTCCATCTTCAGCAGGCCCATCTTCTCGACGATGTTCATGTCGTACTGCGTGACGATTTCGTCCTTGTTCGTGCGGTAGAGCGGGACGAAGTTGCTCACCGGCTCGGGCGAGATGATGACGCCCGCGGCGTGCACGCCGGCATGGCGCGCAAGCCCCTCGAGGCGCGAGCCGATCTCGACGATCCGCGCCACTTCCTTGTCGAGCTTGATCGCCTCGGCGAGCACCGGCGACATCTTTGCGGCATCCTTGAGCGAGACCGCCTCGGGGCCGCCGGGGATCGCCTTCGCGATCTTGTCCACGAACGCGTAGGACTGCCCTAACACGCGACCGACGTCGCGGACGACCGAGCGGGCCGCCATCGTTCCGTAGGTGATGATCTGCGCGACGTTCTCCGCGCCGTACTTCTGTCGGACGTACTCGATCACCTCGCCGCGGCGGCGCATGCAGAAGTCGATGTCGATGTCGGGCATCGAGATGCGCTCGGGGTTGAGGAAGCGCTCGAAGAGCAGGTCGAAGTCGAGCGGATCGACGTCGGTGATGCCGAGAGCCCAGGCGACGACGGAGCCGGCGGCCGAGCCGCGGCCGGGGCCGACTGGGATACCGCGATCCTTCGCCTCGCGGACGAAGTCCCAGACGACGAGGAAGTAGCCCGGGAAGCCCATCTTGTTGATGATGTCGATCTCGCGGTGGAAGCGTTCGAGATAGGCCTCGAGTGGATGCTTCTTCGTTCCCGCGGCGAACGCGCCGGCGAGGCGCGCGAGACGCTTGTCGAGCCCGTCGCGCGCGATCTTCTCGAAATACTTCGCCGGGTCGAGCCCGGGAGGCACCGGAAACTTTGGCAGGTGGTAGCCCTTCGGCTCGATCTTGAGCTCGATCCGGTTGGCGATCTCGAGCGTGTTCGCGATCGCGTCGGGATACGGCGAGAAGATGCGCGACATCTCGTCGGCGCTTTTCACGTAGAAGTCGTCGGAGTAGAAACGCATCCGGCGGTCGTCGTCGAGAGTCTTGCCGGTGCCGATCGCGAGCAGCACCTCGTGCGCGAAGGCGTCGTCCTTGTGGAGGTAGTGCGAGTCGTTCGTCGCGACGAGGCGGAGGCCGACTTCGTCGGCGATCTGCTTTAGCCCCGGCAGGATCTTCACCTGGTCGGGGATGCCGTGGTCCTGCATCTCGAGGAAGAAGTTCTCAGGCCCGAGGATGTCGCGGTAAGTCTCGGCCGTCTGCTTCGCCTTTTCGTAGTTGCCTTGCGCGAGCGCCTGCGAGACCTCGCCCTTGAGGCACGACGAGAGGCAGATGAGGCCATCCTTGAGCTCGCGGAGCAGCTCCTTGTCGATGCGCGGCTTGTAGTAGAAGCCTTCGGTGAAGCCGGCGCTGACGAGCTTGACGAGGTTGTGGTAGCCGACGTCGTTCTTCGCGAGAACGATGAGATGGTTGTTCGAGCCGGCGTCGGCCGACTGGTCCTCGACGCCCGCCTTGTCGAAGCGAGAGCCGAGCGCCATGTACATCTCGCAGCCGATGATCGGCTTGACGCCGACCTTCTTCATCGCGTCGTAGAACTCGATGGCGCCGAACATGTTGCCGTGATCGGTGATCGCGCAGGCGGGCATGCCGAGCTCGGCCACGCGCGCCGCGAGCGCTTCCGGACGGTTGGCGCCGTCGAGGAGCGAATACTGGGTGTGGAGATGAAGGTGAACGAAGGACATGGGGCAACCTCGCTGCAGGATCGGAGTCGCAGTTTAGCAGCCGCGGCGCGGGTTGTGACGAGGGGGTTGGAGCTTAGGCGTTTCCTCCGTAGCCAGGGCGTCTGCTGTAGCCAAGGCGTCTCGCCTTGGCAGCTCGTGCGACGAGCGCTGATGGCACGGGGGGCAAAGGCCAGAGGCCTTTGCTACAGCCTCAACGCTTTCGCTTCGTCGGCTCGGCCGCTTCGCGGAACATTTCGGCCTGGGCCGAGAGGCGGTCGCGGAGGCTGCCGCAGACGAGGTCGCAGAGCTCGAAGACCGAAGGGTCGGCGATCGCGTACCAGGCGGTGTTCCCTTCCTGCCGCCTCGCGACGAGACCTGCTTCCTGGAGGATCTTCAGGTGCTTGCTGACATTGGGCTGCGTCGTGCCGAGGCGCTCGGCGAGCGCGCCGACACTCGCTTCGCCACGCTCGAGCGATTGAAGGAGCCGGAGACGGATCGGCTCGGAGAGAACTTTGAATCGCCCCGCGACCAGGCCGAGCGATGCGCTCGTCATTTGAAAGTGGTTTGCCATCGTTCGACTCCGTCAGCTGTATGCCTATCGCGTTATATAACGATAAGGAGTGTCGATCTATTGCGGGGTGGCCCGCGGCATCCGAATCGCTGTGCCCGCGCCGTCGGCGACGAGCGTGCAAACTGTCATCCCGACGACCGACGCCGCGAAGCGGGGGCGGAAGGAGGGATCTCTCAGGCTGATACAGATGAAGTCCGAACTACGTGAATCCGCCCGTGGCGCGTTAGTACCAGCCTGCGAGGTCCCTCCTCCTTCTCCCGCTTCGCGGGATCAGTCGTCGGGACGACAACTCCGTCGAGCGCCTCCTCGTTGGCAGATTCCGCGCTCCACTCGGAATGACATCTCCTCGCAACGCACCCGACTCAACAATTCTCGTCGCCCTTACACGGCCCACTTCGAACGTCGCCCGATCCCCGCCTCGGTGGTAGAGTTTCCCTCAGCCGGTATCCCGGTTCCCGCGATGAACGAAAACGAGCGTCTCCGCCAACTCGTCGTATCGCAGCGACGTCTCTCGAGGTGTGGCGAGGATGTCGGCGCGACGCTGCGCGCGCTCGCCGACGAGTCGTTCGCGCTCACCGGCGGCGACGGCGCGCTGGTCGAGATCGCGTCACGCGACGGGCTCTTCGTCCGCGGCGCGACCGGTGCGCTCGCGGGCTTCGTCGGCTCGACGACGCCCGGGGGCCGCGGCGTCTTCGTCAACCGCTTTCCCCTTCACGAGGCGATCTTCGCGTCGGTACACCGCCACGAGTCGGGGCACCTCGATGCGTTCGACCTCCCCGCCTGTCGCACCGCGGGCGTCCGCTCGATCATCGCCGTCCCGCTTCAGTTCGGCGAGAGAACGCTCGGCATCCTGAGCGTCATCTCTTCGGCCGCGTCCTCACTCGGTGCCGCCGACGCGGCGTCGTTGCAGATTCTCGCCGCGAGCGCGGCGGCAGCCGTCGCCCGCGAGGAGGACTTCGAGGCGCGCGAGGCGAAGATCGCGGAGCGGACGGTGCTCCTCATCGCATCGCTCGACCGCCAGAACCGCAACGTGCAGCTGCTGCAGGAAGTGGCGACCGCGGCGAACGAGGCGCAGACGCTCGAGTCGGTCATCCGCGTCGCGATGCAGCGCGTCTCCGAGCATGGCGGCTGGCAGGTCGGGCACCTCTACCTCGTCTCCGAGGATTCACCCGACAATCTCCTGTCGACGAGCGTCTGGCACATCACGAACCCGATGCGCTACAACGCGCTGGTGCGGATGACCGATGCGGTCGTCTGGAAGAAGGGCCTCGGGCTCGTCGGCAAGGTGTTCGAGGAAGGGCGGTCGGCCTGGGTTCAGGACATCCGGAGCGATCCGCGATTCATCCGGACGAACGTCGCGGTGTCGCTTGGAATCCGCAGCTCCTTCGCGCTTCCGATCCTGATCGGAAGCGAGGTCGTCGGCGCTCTCGAGTTTTTCTCGGAGCACCAGATCGCCCCGGACGAGCGGTGGCTCGACGTGATGCAGAACGTCGGCGCACAACTCGGCCGCGTGCTCGAGCGCAAACGGGCGCAGATCGCACTCGGCACCTCCGAGCGGCGCTACCGGCTCCTCTTCGAGCGCAACCTCGCGGGTGTCGTGCGAATGAAGCTCGACGGCACGATCGTCGAATGCAACGAGGCCTTTGCGGGGATCGTCGGCGCGGCGAGCGTGAACGATGTCCATGGCCGTTCGCTCGCGGAGATGATCGAGGACGGCGAAGCGCGGCGGGCGTATCGCGACGCGCTCGATCGCGAGCACGTCGTGTCGAACACCGAGGTGAGGATCCACCGGCTCGACGGCGCGCCCGCGTGGCTCCTGCTGAATCTTGGTTCCCCGTCTGACGACGATCTGCCCTTCGTCGAGGGGACGGTGCTCGACATCACCGAGCGCAAGGAAGTCGAAGCGAAGATCGCGTACCAGGCCCATCACGATCCTCTGACGGGCCTGCAGAATCGCGCGTCATTCATCGAGCAGCTGGAGACCGCGATGGCCCACGCGCGGAGAAACGACACGAGGCTGGGGCTGCTCTACATCGACCTCGACGAGTTCAAGCCGATCAACGACTCGCTCGGCCATGCGGCGGGAGACGCGCTGCTCCGCGAGGTCGCTTCGCGGTTGCGCGAGAGCGTGCGCCGGACCGACATCGTCGGCCGCATGGGCGGAGACGAGTTCATCGTTCTCCTCAACCCGATCAAGCACGACGACGACGCGCCGATGGTCGCCGACAAGACGCTGCGTTCGATCGTCGAGCCGTTCGAGCACGAAGGACGGACGATGCAGATCACCGCGAGCATCGGAATCGCGATTTATCCGCAGGACGGCGACGACTCCGACTCGTTCATCGCAGCGGCCGACAGAACGATGTACGAGTCGAAGCGCTCAGGGAAGAATCGCTGGTTCGTGAGCTCGGGACGGCAGGGGTAAGAGCCTGTTGCCAAGGCGTCTCGCCTTGGCAACTTGAGCGACGCACGCAGCTGGCACGGGGGGCAAAGGCCAGAGGCCTTTGCTACATGCCCCTGTAGCCAAGGCGTCTCGCCTTGGCAACTTGAGCGACGCGCGCAGCTGGCACGGGGGGCAAAGGCCAGAGGCCTTTGCTACATGCCCCTGTAGCCAAGGCGTCTCGCCTTGGCTGCTTGAACGACAATCGCATATGGCTAGGGGGGCAAAGGCCGGAGGCCTTTGCTACATCCGCAAACAAAAACGCCAGCCTTTCGGCTGGCGTTGATTTCTGTCGATTTGGCGGGGCCGACGGGGCTCGAACCCGCGACCTCCGGCGTGACAGGCCGGCATTCTAACCAACTGAACTACGACCCCGCGTTGGCAACCGCTGCTAACTGCCCGGGAGCGAATCGAATTCCCGCGGCGAGCGGGATAGTAAACAGCCCCGCCCAGGGAGTCAAGAACTCTCGATCAAGCCTCGAAAACAGGAAGAAGCGGAGCCTCGGCGAGAAGCGGCGCGACCGCGTCTTTCGCCGAGAGCAGCGGCTCGATCGCCGGCCATTCGATCCCGATCGCAGGGTCGTTCCAGCGGATTCCGCGGTCGTTCTGCGGCTCGTAGAGCGAGGTGCATTTGTAGACGACGTCCGCCGAGGGGCTCGTGACGCAGAAGCCGTGCGCGAAACCTGGCGGCACCCAGAGCTGCTTCTTGTTCTCCTCCGACAACTCGATTCCGAACCACCTGCCGAAGCTCGGCGATCCTCGCCGGATGTCGACCGCGACGTCGAAGATCGTCCCCGTGACGGCGCGGACGAGTTTCCCCTGAGGATTCGGCTCCTGGAAGTGGAGGCCGCGCAGCACGCCGCGCGACGAGCGCGAGTGGTTGTCCTGCACGAAGGAAGCCGCGATCCCACCTTCCGTGAAGCGCGTCGCGTGGTAGACCTCCATGAAGAATCCACGATCGTCGCCGAAGACCTTCGGCTCGACAATCAGTACGCCGGGCAGGGTCGTTTCGACGAATTTCATGCGGCGCGAATGATAGCAGAGGCTGTAGAATCCGCCTTCTCCGGCGAGGGGCCGGATCCGAACGATGAGCAAACCTTTCTACATCACCACGGCGATCCACTACGTCAACGACGTCCCCCACATCGGCCACATCTACGAGAACGTGACGGCCGACGTGATCGCGCGCTACCGGCGCATGCACGGCGATGACGTCTACTTCCTCACGGGGACCGACGAGCACGGCCAGAAGATCGAGCGCACGGCCGCGAAGAAGGGGCTCCGTCCGATCGAGCTCGCCGACCAGGTCGTCGCCTCGCATCACTCGAACAACGCGCGCCTCGGCATCTCGAACGACGACTTCATCCGGACGACGCAGCCCCGGCACCGCGACGGCGTCTACGAGATCATCCGCCGCATCCGCGAGCGCAACCCCGACGACATCTACCATGGCGAGCACTCGGGCTGGTACTGCCAGAGCGAAGAGATGTTCGTCCCCGAGTCGCAGGTGACCGACGGCAAGTGCCCCGACGGCCACCCCGTCGAGATGACGACGGAGCGCAACTACTTCTTCCGCCTCTCGAAGTACGAGAAGCCTCTCGTCGACTTCTACCGCGCGAATCCGGACTTTGTGAAGCCGCGCGGGCGCTTCAACGAGGTGATCTCGTTCGTCGAAGCGGGCCTGCGCGACCTGTCGGTCTCGCGCACGGCGATCAAGTGGGGCATCCCCTTCCCAGGCGACGAGGAGCACATCATCTACGTCTGGCTCGACGCGCTGACGAACTACATCTCGGCGCTCGGCTTCGGCAGCAGCGACCTGACGCGCTACGAGAAGTACTGGCCGGCCGACGTGCACCTGATCGGCAAGGACATCGTCCGCTTCCACGCCGTCTACTGGCCGGCGTTCCTGATGGCGGCGGGACTCCCCCTGCCGAAGTCGATCGTGTCGCACGGCTTCTGGCTGCGCGACAACGTCAAGATCTCGAAGTCGCTCGGAAACGTCGTGCGCCCCGACGAGATCATCGACCGCTTCGGCGCGGAAGCGTTCCGCTACTACCTCTCGCGCGAGATGGTCTTCGGGCAGGACTCGAACTACTCCGACGAGTCGTTCTTCACCCGCTACAACGCCGAGCTGGCGAACGGGATCGGCAACACGATCTCCCGCGCGCTCAAGATGAGCGAGACCTACTTCGACGGGAAGACGCCTCCGGTCAGCTGCGACGACAACGAGCTGAAGAGGGCCGCGGAGGAGACGATCCCCGCGTACCTGCGCGAGATGGACCACTACGCGTTCCAGCGCGCGCTCGAGCTCGTCTGGAAACTGCTCGACGCGGTGAACGGCTACATCGTCACCCGCGAGCCGTGGAAGATGTTCAAGGGTGAGGGAGCGTCCGAGAGCCTGTCCCGCGTTCTCTGGAACACGCTCGAGTCGCTGCGGCTCGCCTGGACGATGGTCGCGCCGTTCATGCCTAACCTCTCCGCGGAGGCGCTCCGCCGCCTCGGGGCGGGAACCGCGCCGCCTAACGTCGAGCTGCTGAAGTGGGGGCTGCTGCCGACGGGAGTTCCCCTCGCATCGGGCGACGCGCTCTTCCCCAGGATCGATTTCGAAACGTACGTGGCCGAGACGAAGGCCGAAGGAGCCAAGGTGACCGAAGCAACCCCGGAGAAGAGTGAAGCACCGAAGGAAGAAGCGAAGCCGGCGGCACCCGCGCCCGCTGCTGCAGTGGAAGCGCCCGCCGAGGGCGCGAAGATCACGATCGACGACTTCTTCCGCGCCGATCTGCGCGTCGCGCAGATCCTCGAGGCGGAGAACGTGCCGAAGTCGAAGAAGCTCATCAAAATGAGAGTGACGACGGGCGACTCGGACCGGCAGATCGTCGCGGGCATCGCGACGAAGTACACGCCCGAAGAGCTCATCGGACGGAAGGTCGTCATCGTCGCGAACCTGCAGCCTGCGAAGCTGATGGGAATCGAGTCGAACGGCATGGTGCTCGCAGCGTCGATCGACGGAGAGCCGAGTCTCGTCGCCGTCGATCCCGGCGTTCCGAACGGCACGAAAGTCAAGTGACAAATTCTCCGCGCAAATATTTTCCGCGGCCGTGTGGACTCTTCTCCCGCTGCGACTCATATTGATGATGTCGGTGTAAGCGAGATGTCTCACCGGCCTGGCCGGCACGCTCTAGCGCGCCGAAAACCCCTCTTCGAACCCGCGGACGAAGAGGGGTTTTTTTCGTGTGCGTCGGGGGCATTTTGGCGGAGTGCGCGTGCGGCGCGGCGCGGAGCGAGGTTGTTAGTTGTTAGTTGTTAGTTGTTAGTTTGCGTGGGGGTTGCGTTCGCGCTCGTTGTGAATGGTTCCGCTGCCGCGCGGAACGCCCGGGCTCCTCTTACGCTCTCCGCACTCCGTGAACGAGCTCGGGCGCGAGCCCTGCCACTCCAGCTCTCCCGCTTCGCTCACAACTTGCGCTGCCCGTCTAACAACTAAAGACTAACAACTAACAACTCTTGCTAGACTCCTCTGCGCACTAACTACCGGAGGTCGCACATGCAAAGCTGGTTCGTCGCAGTCGCTGGAAAGCAGTTGGGCCCATGGCCCACCGAGGAAGTCGTTCGACGCATTCAGAGTGGTGAGGTTCCTCGCGACGCACACGTCTTCGCGCAGGGAATGGCGGGCTGGGAGTCGGTCGCGAGCCGCGCCGAATTTTCGGAAGCGTTCATGCGTCCGGCCGCGCCGGCGCCCGCACCCGCCGCGCTTCAGGCGCAGTGGGCGGCACAATCGTCGGGACAGGTCGCGCACGAGATCGATTACGAGATCCTCGGCGAGGAGATGCAGCTCGTCGAGATCACGCTCGACCCGCAGGAAGCGTGCGTGGCCGAAGCCGGCGCGTTCCTCTACATGGAGCCGGGGATCCAGATGGAGACGATCTTCGGCGACGGCTCGAAGCAGCAGTCGAGCGGGATCATGGGCAAGCTCCTCTCCGCGGGCAAGCGCGTGATCACGGGTGAGTCACTCTTCATGACCGCCTTCGGCAACACGTCGGGTCAGAGGCAGAAGGTGGCGTTCGCCTCCCCCTACCCCGGCAAGATCATCCCCATGGACCTCAAGCAGCTCGGCGGAACGATGATCTGCCAGAAGGACGCGTTCCTCGTCTGCGCGAGAGGGATCTCGCTCGGCATCGCATTTCAGAAGAAGCTCGGCGTCGGCTTCTTCGGAGGAGAGGGCTTCATCCTGCAGAAGCTCGAGGGCGACGGCCTCGCCTTCGTTCACGCGAGCGGCATGATCATCGAACGTGAGCTCAAGGCGGGTGAAACGCTCCGGGTCGACACCGGCTGCCTGGTCGCCTTCGAGCCGCGAGTGAACTACGACATCCAGTTCGTCGGCGGCGTGAAGACCGCGCTGTTCGGTGGCGAAGGGCTCTTCTTCGCCACGATGACGGGCCCGGGACGCGTCTGGATCCAGTCGCTCCCCTTCAGCCGATTCGCGAGCCGCATCTTCGCTTCCGCCCCGCAGCGCGGAGGAGGCCGCGAGGAAGGCTCGATCCTCGGAAGCATCGGCGGCGCGATCATGGGAGGAGATAGTTAGGCGCTGCGCGCCCGCTCACGCGGCCGCGAATCGAGAATTTGGAATTGAGAATTGAGAGATGGCGGCGGCACGTCCGTCGCTGGAAATGAAAACGCCGCGGGAAACCGCGGCGTTTCATTTCATCCGAGATCAGCCTTACGGCGATCTCTCAATTCTCAATTCCTAATCCTCAATTCCGCCTTCACCAGCCTCGTTCTCAGACACGGCTCCCGCGGTCGGAGCGGCCGTTCCTTCCGGCCGCGCGGGACGCTGGCGCTGGGTGACGATCGGAACGATTTCCCACTTGCCACCCGACCAGGTCCAGGCTTCGCCCTGGTAGTAGCCCGACCATCCACCGTACATCGTGAGCTTTCCGCTCGTCGGATCGACTGCCATCGCGCCGTTCATGCGCGGTGAGGGAAGGGTGGGCGGAGTCTTCTGCGCCCAGTTCGTACCGTCCCACTCCCAGTGCTCGTTGATGTAGACCTCGTTGGCGTCCTTGCCGCCGAACATCACGACGGTCTTCGTCTCCGGGTCGTAGCCCACCGCCGGGCCGTAGCGGATCGCCGGAAGCTTCGACGGCTTGACCTCGACCCACTTGGTACCTTCGAAGGCCCACATGTCGCCGTAGCGCGTCACTGCGTCGTCGGTCGTCGGCCTGCCGATGCCACCGAAGACGAGCGTGCGCTGGGAGACCGGGTCGAAGAACATCGCCGTTAGGCAGCGCGCCCTCGGCGCCGCCGCGTCCTTCGAGAGCTTCGTCCAGGCCGTGCCGTTCCAGGTCCAGGTCTCGCGGAGGTAGTTGATCTCGTCGAATCCGCCGAACATCACCGTCTTCTTGAGTTTCGGATCGTAGACCACGTTCCGGAAGCGGCCGTTCCCCGGCTTCGTCTTCAGGTCGGTAAAGGTCGTCCACTTCTCCGTGTCCCACTCCGCGACGTCGCCGTTGTCGCAGATCGCGACCATCCTGTTCCGGTCGCTGTCCCACGTGGTGATCGGGTTGAAGCAGGAGTCGGGATAGGGGCTCGGGTTCATCCGCGCCCACACTCCCGAGCGGAAGCTCCACATGTCGTTGTAGGTGGAGCGCTGGTCGTCGACGCCGCCCATCAGGATGATGCGGCCTGTGGTCGTGTCGGGCTGGAAGCCGAAGAGCGAGCGCGCGCCCGGGCTCCAGACGTCGGTCAGCGGCGTCCAGTTGTTTCCCTTGAGGCGGTACGTGAGGCCCCGCTCCTCGAAGTCGATACCGCCGAAGAGCACCGACTGCTCGCGCGTCGGCTCGTTCGCCATGCCGAAACCCGTGACGAACCCGGGCGTCGACTTCGGCTGCAGCTGATCCCACTGGCTGCCGTGCCAGACCCAGGTCTCGTTCACGGGGCTGCTCGACTGGCAGCCGCCCCCCTGGAAGACGACGCGCGTGTAGAGCTCTTCGAAGATCATCGCGCCGAACGAGGTGCACTTCGGCTTCTTGTCTTCCGCCAGGTCGATCTTCGTCCAGCCAGTCAGCGTCCGTTTGTACATCTCGGTCTTCCGGTCGGTCACGAGCGTGTCGTTGGTCGTCCCGAGAAGCAGCGTCTCACGTCGCACCGGGTCGTAGACCATCAGCGGGTTGATGAGCACAGGGCTGTCCGCGGCGATCTGCGTCCAGTTGACGCCGTCGAACTCCCAGGAATCGAACAGAGGCTGCGTGTCGACGTCGTAGCCGCCGAAGATGATGAAGCGGCCGCGCTCCTGGTCGAACGCGAAGGCGTGCGATTGACGCAGCTGTGGCTTCGTCGCCGGATTCAGCTCACGCCACGTGTCGCCTTCCAGCGCCCAGGTGTCGTCGAGAAGCAGTCCCTTGTTGTCGTTGTCGAAGCCGCGGATCCCACCGAAGACGAGAATGCGGCTCTGCT
>JBAZBK010000005.1:177307-266493 GCA_041671505.1 Thermoanaerobaculia bacterium
TCCCAGACCATCGCGTGGCCTGAGCGTCCGACCGGAGGATTCTGTGCGTAGAACCTCACCCAGCGATTCGTGTCCCACTCCCAGGTGTCGTTCAGGTAGGTGCGCTTCCGGCTCGAATCAGCCGGTGTCGACCCGCCGAACAGGACGACGCGCTGCCGCTCCGGATTCCAGATCATACGCACGCTCGAGCGCGCGGGGGGACGGGCAAACGCGACCGACGCAACGAGCGTCAGAGCGAGAGTGAGCAATGCGAGCCGGATGCCGCGACGGGCACCGGGGTTACCGCCAGACAGAAATCCACAAGTCGTTTTCATCGTGCAGTTTTCACCGAAACTGATACGCCTTGCCCGAACGCGAGCCGACCCGCTCACATTCCTGTAGGCCGCCACTCGGCACCGAGCTTCACCCTGACCGTAACGAGGACCTCGTCGAGGTCGAGCTGCGGCGCCTGATCCACCTCGATGTGCGAGTACTCGGCAGTCACGTCCGCGTATTTCGTCACGCCGAAGCGGATCCCCGCGTCGTACTTCGTCCAGTCCCACCAGAAGCTCGGCGCGGGGAAGTCCGCAGGCCCCCTGAAATCAGCCTCGAGACTGCTGTATCTGACGGCTGGTTGCACGAAAGGTATCGCTGACCCCGGGCGCGAGAACTGCCAGCCCGCCTCGATCTCCACCCCGCTCCGGCCGAGACCCGCGATTTCCTGCTCCACCGCCTGGCCGAGCAGGGTGAACGCGCCGAGCTCCGAATAAAACGACGCTCCGTACTCCTCCTTCTTCCTTCCGTCGACCGGAATCACGATTCCGAACGGGCCGGAGAGGATATCGAGGTCCCCGCCGTAAAACGTTCCTCGCAGGTCGACCTCGTCCGCAAGGGAGCGCTCGTAGTAGAACGCGAGCAGGTCGATCCCCACCCCGCTCGCCTCCGACTTCCATCGCCAGCCAAGCCCGCCGCCGATCTCGGGGTTCGCCGTGTCGAAGAAATAGTCCTCGACCTCGGCATCGTAAAGAATCGGGAAGCCGGCCTTGAGCTCTGGATCGGGAAACGGCTGCTTCAGCTCTTCGGTGCCGTTGTCGCCGGCGAGCGCATTCGGGTCGCGCATGAAGAGCGGATTCCCGGTCGACCACTGCGCGCGCCAGTAGAGGTTCCTGCCGATGCTCCCCCCGACGAGAGCCTGCACGTCCTCGAGACGATTGAACGCGGTCGACGAGAGGCCGTAGCTCTCGAGCAATCGCACCGGCTGCCTCTCCAGCTTCGGCGCCTTGCCGAACTGCGCGAAAAGCGTCGTGCCGTCGGGCAGCTCCAGCAGCTCCGGGCGCTGGCCGAAGCGAACCCACGCCTCGTCGAGATCGACGGTGCGATCCCCCGAAGTCGGATTGCGTTCGTAGAGATCGATCGCGTCGATCTTGGCGCGCGCCGCGAAGCTCTTCCCGTAGGTAAGGTCGAGCCGAAGCGTCACGTCACTCGCCTCCCAATGCGTCCCCGCGTCCACCGTCTCCATGAACGCCTGCGTCTCGCCGGGAGGGAGGAGGATCGGCGGCAGAGGCGTGCTGAGGCCGAACTTCTGTTCCTTGCTGTCGCGGTAATTGCCCCGCAGTTCCAGCTTCGCGCTCGCCGCGAAGCCGTCGTCCTGTCCCTGCGCCGCGAGCGACGCGGCGGTGAACGCCAGAGCCCCGAGGGCCGTTCGTAGTCTCATTCGATTCCGCTTCCCGGACAGCTACGAGACGCAGCGACCGCCGGTCGTCTCCCGTGGAGAGTTTGCACTCGATGCGCCTCACGCGCCAGTGCCGGACTCGCGACGCAATGCGGGCTCATCGCGCCTCGGCGTGTTAGACTTTCTCTTCCGCGCCGCGCGAACGAACGCGCCTCGCAAATTCAACGGATCAAGATAATTACAGTGGCCTCGACCAATACGAAGAACACCCTTCAGATCGCTCTCGGCGCCGATCACGGCGGCTTCGAGCTCAAAGAACAGCTCAAGAAACACCTTCGCGACGCCGGGCACGCCATCCGCGACCTCGGCACTCACAGCAAGGAACCGGTCGACTACCCGCAGATCGCGCAGTCGGCCGCGGAGCTCGTGTCCACCGGCGCCGTCCGCTTCGCAGTGATCATCGATGGCGCCGGAATCGGCTCGGCGATGACCGCGAACAAGATTCCGGGAGTCCTCGCCGCCGCCTGTTACAACGAAACGCTCGCCCGCAACGCGCGCGAGCACAACGACGCGAACGTCCTCACCCTCGGTGCGGGACAGGTCGACCTCGAGACGGCGAAGCGCATCGTCGACGTCTTCCTGACGACCGAGTGCACCGTTGACCGCCATCAAAGGCGCGTTAAGATGATTCGCGAACTGGAGAAAGGAAAGCGGAGCGTGAGCCAAGGATCGATGAGCGATCTCTCAGCGGACGACTTTGCCCGCATCGCCTCTCGCGTGCGCGAGCTGCTCCAGCAGGGAGGCGCGTCCTCCCCCGCCGCGGGCCCGGCGCTTCCTCCCGACCGCCTCGTCAAGCTCATCGACCACACCATCCTCAAGCCGGAGGCGGTGCTCGAAGACATCGAGAAGGTCTGCGAGGAAGCGAAGAAATTCGGTTTCTACTCCGTCTGCGTCAACTCCAACTGGGTTGCGAAGGCGAAGAGCTTCCTCCGCGGCTCCAACGTCAAGCTCTGCAGCGTCGTCGGCTTCCCTCTCGGCGCGCAGACGCCGGAGATCAAGCTGCTCGAAGCACGAAGGGCCATTCGCGAAGGCGCGAACGAGATCGACATGGTGATCAACATCGGCGCGCTCAAGGGGAAGGAAGATCTTCTCGTCGCCCGCGACATCCGCGGCGTCGTCGAGGCGTGCAAGGAAGGCCGCGCGCTCTCGAAAGTCATCCTCGAGACCGTGCTGCTCACCGACGAGGAGAAGATCCGCGGCTGCCAGCTCTCGATGAAAGCCGGCGCCGACTTCGTGAAGACGTCGACCGGCTTCTCGAAGGGAGGCGCGACAGTCGAAGACGTCGCGCTCATGGCCCGCACCGTCGCGCCGCGCAAGCTCGGCGTGAAGGCATCGGGCGGCATCCGGACCTATGCAGACGTGGTGAAGATGGTCGAGGCGGGCGCAACGCGCGTCGGCTGCTCGGCCAGCGTGAAGATTCTCGAAGAGGCGCTCGCGGCTGCCTCGGGAAAGGCGTAAGACGATGGGCGAGCTTCGCTGTTACGTATTCATCGACAAGCTTCAGCCGCAGTTCGCGTCGTTCCTCGGAACGGTCGCGCAGGGCTTCCTTCCCGTGCCTGACCAGGCGGCGCTCTTCGTCGAAGTCGCGCCCGGCATGGACATCATGCGCGTCACCGACGTCGCCCTGAAGGCAACCGACGTGAAGCCGGGGATGATGATCATCGAGCGGATGTACGGCATGCTCGAGATCCACTCCGACTCGCAGGCCGACGTCCGCCGCGCGGGCCAGGCGATCCTCGATTCGCTCGACCTGAAGGAAGAAGACCGGATGAAGCCGGAGATCACCTCGAGCCAGGTGATCCGCAACATCTCGGACTACCACACGCAGCTGATCAACCGGACGCGGCACGGCGACATGATCGTGCCTGGTCAGACCCTCTACGTGCTCGAGGTGGCCCCGGCGGGCTACGCGGCGATCGCCGCGAACGAGGCGGAGAAGGCGGCGAACATCAACATCCTCGAGGTCCGCGCCTTCGGTAGCTTCGGCCGCGTTTACCTCGGAGGCGAAGAGCGCGACATCGACGTCGGTTACCGGGCTGCGGAAGAGGCGATCCGTTCGATCAACGGACGTCCCGGCCGCGCCTGACTTGAAACGAAACGCTAGACGTCGCACGGCCCCTGGCCGGCGCGACAACAGGGAGGAAGAGTCATGGCGGAAGCGCTAGGCATGATCGAAACGAGGTCGTTCGCAGCGAGCGTCGAAGCTGCCGATGCGGCCGTGAAGGCGGCAAAGGTCGAGCTCGTCTCGTACGAGAAGACCGGCGGCGGATACACGACCGTGATCATCCGCGGCGACGTCGCGGCGGTTAAGGCGGCGTGCGACGCGGCAAACCTGGCGGCCGGTCGCGTCGGTGATGTCGTCGCCGTCCACGTGATCGCCCGCCCGCACGCAAACGTCGACGCGGTCATGCCGCTCGGCCGCGCGTCGGCGAAGCAGGGCGAGTAGCAGAGCCCCTTCGAGGACGCCGATGCGAGCCTTGCGGCTCGCCACCGGCGGCTCCGGAAAGGAAGATCGATGCAACTCGCGAGAGTCGTGGGAACGGTCGTCTCCTCGCGCAAGGAGCCGAACATGACGGGGCTCAAGCTCCTCGTCGTTCGGCCTCTCGACGAAGAGGGACGCGAAACGGGCAACGCGCTGGTGGCCGCGGACGCGGTCGGCGCGGGGCCCGACGAGGTCGTGCTGATCGCAGCCGGAAGCTCGGCGCGCCAGACCGAGGCGACCGACAAGAAGCCGGTCGACCTCGTCATCCTGGCGATCGTCGACAGCTGGAACGTCGGCGAGGCCGTGAAGTACAGGAAGTGAGCCGATGACGCGCCTCACTGACCGGGAGATCGACGAGATCGCGCGGCGGATCGCCGCCGATCTTTCACCGGGTGCTCCCGCACCCTCCCCCGCGCTTTCCCCTGCGTCCGCTCCGCCGGCCCAGGCCGACTCGGTCGTCTCGACCATCCACGGGCTCGGCATCCACGTCACCGTCGTCGACGCCGTTCAGGCGGCCGCCGCGGCGCAGCCGAAGTTCGCGTCGCTCCCGCTCGCGCAGCGCGCGGCGATCATCGCGTCGATGCGCCAGGCGATGCGCGAGAACCTCGAGATGCTCTCGAAGGCCGCGCACGACGAGACGGGGCTCGGGCGCTACGAGGACAAGGTCGTCAAGAACCGCCTCGTCACCGAGAAGACGCCGGGGCTCGAAGACCTCTATCCGACCGCCATGACCGGCGACCACGGCCTCACGCTGATGGAGCCGGCGCCGTTCGGCGTCATCGGCGCCATCACGCCGACGACGAACCCGACGTCGACGATCATCTGCAATTCGATCGGCATGCTCGCTGCCGGCAACAGCGTCGTCTTCAACGTCCACCCGAGCGCGAAGAACTGCTCGATGCAGACTGTCGCCCTGCTCAACAAGGCGATCATGGCCGCGGGCGGGCCGCCTAACGTCATCACCGCCGTCGCGAACCCGACGATCGAGTCGGCGCAGGAGCTGATGCGCACGAAAGGAGTCCGCCTCGTCGTCGTCACCGGCGGCCCCGCGGTGGTGAAGGCGGCGATGGGGAGCGGCAAGCGCGCGATCTGCGCCGGCCCGGGAAATCCGCCCGTCGTCGTCGACGAGACCGCCGACATCGACAAGGCCGGCCGCGACATCGTGTTAGGCGCGTCGACCGACAACAACATCATCTGCACCGACGAGAAGGAGATCCTCGCCGTCTCGTCGATCGCCGACGCTCTGCTCGCGTCGATGGCGCGGCAGGGAGCGATCGTCATTCCGAAGGAGCGCCTCCCCGAGCTCGAGCGCGTCGTCTTCAAGGAGATGAAGGGACCGCGCACGCCCGGCTATGTCGACCCGAGCCTCATCGGCAAGAACGCCTCGGTGATCCTCGCGAAGATGGGGATCAGCGTTCCCGACTCGATCCGCCTCGCGGTCATCGAGGTCGACGAGAACCATCCCCTGCTCTGGACCGAGCAGATGATGCCGGTCATGCCGCTCTGCCGCGTCTCCGACGCGAACCGCGCGATCGACTTCGCCGTGGAGGTGGAGCGGCGCAACCGGCACACCTTCGTCATGCACTCGAAGAACCTCGACAACCTTTCGCGCATGGCGAAGGCGTGCGACGCGTCGATCTTCGTCAAGAACGGCCGCTCGCAGGCGGGCCTCGGGCTCGACGGCGAGGGCTACTGCTCCTTTACGATCGCCAGTCCGACGGGCGAAGGGCTTACCGGCCCGCGCAGCTTCTCGCGCTGGCGCCGCTGCGTCCTCGTCGACAACTTCAGGATCACGTGATGAAGAAGTTCTCCGCTCTCGCGGTACTCGACTTCGGCAACGTGCCGGCCGGCATTTACGCCGTCGATGCGATTCTCAAGAAGGCGCCGATCGCCTTCATTCGCTCCGGCACGGTGACGCGGGGACGCTTCCTCGTCATCTTCGGCGGATCCACCGCCGCCACGGCCGAGTCGCTCGACATCGCGCTCGCCGTCTCGGGCGACGCGATCGTCGACCACTCGTTCCTACCCGATGTTCACCACCATCTCGCGGAGTCGCTCTTCGGCGAGAGGCGGAATGCGGGAGGCTCGCTCCTGATCCTCGAAACGGCGACCTCGTCGTCGATCGTCCGCGCCGTCGAGGCCGCGCTCAAGGGAACTCCCGTCGAGCTCATCGAGATCCGCCTCGCCGATTCCGGCCTCGCGGGAAAGGGCATCGCGTTCCTCGCAGGCTCGCTTCCCGATGTCGAGGAAGCCGCCACCCTCGCGGCCGCAGGCCTCGGCAATCCGGCTCACGCGTTCAGCTTCCGCATCGTCGCCGCACCGCACGAGACGCTCGAGCGTAGCGTCGCAGGATCGTCGCACTTCGATCAGGCCCAGGTCATCGAGCTCGACGGGGAGCGTGGCTGATGCTGCTCGGACGCGTCATCGGCAGCGTCGTGACCTGTGAGGTCTACAAGGGACTCGAAGGCGTTCCGATGCTCCTCGTGCAGCCGCTCGACAAGGCGCTGAAGCCGAAGGGCAAGGCGATCGTCGCCGCCGATGCAACACGGACGGCGGGTCCCGGCGATCTGATCTCGTACGAAGGGGGACGCGAAGCCGCGATGGCGCTCGAGATCACCTTCGTCCCGGTCGATCACGCGATCATCGCGATCGTCGACGGAGTCGAGCTCGGAGGTTCCGAGTGATCCTCGGGCGCGTCATCGGCGAGATCCACGGGACGATCAAGCATCCCTTCTACGAGGGGAGGAAGCTGCTCGTCGTGGAGAAAACCTCCCCGGCCGGCGTTCCGACCGGCGATTACCTCATCGCCGTCGACTCCGTCGGCGCCGGCGTAGGCGAGCCGGTCCTCGTCCTCGACGAAGGCACCGGAGCACGGCAGGTTCTCGAGTCGACCAACGGCCCCGTCAGGTCGGTCATCGTGGGGATCGTGGATTCGGTCGACGTGTAAGTTGGGATTTCACCCGATGGTCTTGAGTTAGGCGGGTCGCCGGGAAAGTGCCGTCATTCCGAGCGAAGCGAGGAATCTGCAAAGAGAGTTCTGCTCACTTCCTCCGCGACAAATCGCGCCACGTGGCACGAGTCCGCGTTGAGGAATCGATCAGCCGAATCGTCCTGCAGATTCCTCGCTTCGCTCGGAATGACGGCTGGCTGCGGGCGCGGGAGAATGGCTTAACTGAATGCCATCGGGTGTGACCCCAACTTAACCTAGCGCCGACCTCTCTTCGCCAGGTTCATCATGTTCTTCCCGCGATCGATGTAGGCCTCGGCTTCCATCTTGTGGCCGAGCGTCTCGTGGATCTTGCCTGCGTAGTACCAGGCGAGGCCGCACTTCGGGTCGATGCGCATCACTTCCTTGAGCGCAGCGAGAGCCTGCGTCGCAGTCGTCGCCATCAGCTGGAATCTGCTGTAGATCACTTCGGACTGGTAGATGCCGTTCTGCGCATCGCACTCCGCGGCGAACTGGAAGTGCGAGAGCGCCTCGCGGTGTCTCCCGGCCTCCGAGAGCTGCCTGCCGAGGCGATGCTGCGCCTCGGGGTCGAGCAGCACCGGCCCCGACTGCGTGGTCGAGTCGATCGCAGTCGGCGACGGAGGCGCCGGCTTCGGAGTCTCGCGCGCGACCCGCCGCTTTCCGATCAGCGCGTTACGCCGGTCGCTGTCGGCAAGCTCGGCATAGGCGCGCGATCCGGCGAAGAAGATCTCCTGCGCCTTCTCCTGCAGCGACTCGCTGCTGTCGACCTGGAACTGCCATGGAGCGAACTTCCGCGCGAACGACTCCCACACCGCATTGATGGCACCGACCGTCGAAGTCTCCTGAAGCTCGAAGAGGTCGAACGGATCGCGCCGTCTGAACGAGAGGTAGACGCGCATCAGGTCGTCTCGCGAGGTCGCCGCGGACTGTTCCTGCGCGCCCTGCGCAGGAACGATCTGCTTGAGGAACGGAACCGCGAGCTCCTCGGTCACACCCGAGACCTGCATCTGCAGGTGCGGTTCCGGTTCGGGCTGAGGCGCCTTCACCCTGGCTGCCGGGAGCTCTTCCTCCGGGACGGCGATGCGAAGCAGAAGCAGCGGATAGACGAGCCGGTTGAGCTCCTCGGTCGCGCCCCCCTTCGACGAGAGCAGCTCAGCGAGCGTTTTCGACGTCGAAAGCGCGCGCATGAGCTCGATCTGCGCCGCGTTGAGCTTGATCTCGGCAAGAGGAAACAGCGGCTCGGGATTGAGCGCGAGCTTCTTTCCGAGGAAGCCCTCGACCGCGTCGTCGACATCGCGCTTCGAGGCGAAGCGTGAGATGCCCGTGACGATGAGCTGGGACGGCTTCACGCGCAGCGGCGATTCGACCGGTGGAGGATCGTGGGAAATCCGGAACGTCCCCGACGTCCAGCTGAAGACGTCGAGCAGCTTGCGAGCGAGGTTCTGCTGGAGAAACTTGTAAAGGTCGGTCGGGTTGACGAGCGCGTGCTCGACGAGGAGCTCCTCGAACGGCACATCCTTGCCGATCGACGCGTTCAGCACGGCGTGGTACTCGCTTTCGGTCAGCCTTCCGAGCGAGACCATGTAGCGCCCGAGCGTCTCCGTGGCGACGTTCGACATGCACTCGACCGGAGCCCCCTCGTCGAAGACGATCTGCTTCTCCAGCGGCGTACGCTTCAACTCGAGCACGGCGCTCGCGCGGTTGATCGCAAGAGCGAGCACGAGCTGCTCGAAGGGCACGTCGGCGATCTCGCCGGTGCGGAGCAGGGCGATCGCCTTCAGCTTATCCAGGGTGGGTATCAAGCCGGTCTCATCTCTCCGCGGCGATTATAACGGCAGAGCCTTTCCCGGAAGCCCTTCCGACCCCGCACTTCGGCAGCGACAGGCTCCACCGCTCCTGCCGCTGCAAGCGCGGAGTCAAACAGCAAACCTGGCCCCCGCACTGCTTCATCCGGCGCCGCCGCAGCGTCCCACCCGGGCGATCGCGGCGCGGACGCATTGCACGTCGGCGGCGCGCGCGACCCGGTTCGCCTTTCGGTGAAGCCGCTCGTCACATGAGCTCGTGTCGGCTCTCCGGAAGCACATCTGCCGTAGCCACTTCTCCCGTCACGACCGCGTTCAGATGTCACCGATGTCGCGTGCGGCGTGCCCCGGTCGCGTGTATCGCGCAGACCGGAACGCCCATAACTGGCTCTAATCCAATAACTTAAGCGGCGGACCTCCAAAGGCGGACCCTCTTCATCGGTCCCGGAAACGGGTGCAGAATCGAAGCAAAGGTTCGAAAGACTCCGCTGGACGCGTCAGGACGCGTCGCGCGACGTTTGACGATGGCGTCGCGTCGTGTGCCAGCGATTGGAGGAACAGCGCGATGCCAGGCTGAACGACGCCGGGAGTCGGAGGGATGCCCGCGTGGATGCCACGCGAGCCGTCCATTCGCCATGCCCGGTTACCGCGAGTTCGGCGGCTCGCCCCTCGTACCCGCCGAATCCCAGGCTTTCGAGACATCACACTAGCGTCAGGAGGTCACAGGTGAAATTGAAATTGCGAATCCCGTTCCTGTTTCTAGTCTCGCTCGTCGTGCTCTTCGCGTTCCAGGCGTTCGCCGCCGACCCGAAGACCGTCGCGCCAACGGCGTCGAAGCCGGTTGCCCAGCCGGTCGGCACCATGCAGCCCGTCGAGATCAAGCGCGTCGAGTGTGTCGTGGCCGGAGCCACGGAGTTCCCCGTCAGCATCCAGATGCACAACACGGGCAATGCCGCCATTCCCAAGGGGTGGATCGTCGCCTGGACGGTTCCGAACACCGTGAAGACCGGGAAATACACGCTTCTGGCGGATCTTCCCGTCAACGGCTACGTCATGGCCAGCAATCAGATCCCCGGCGGGCATCCCGGAGGTGCGATCCTCACCTGCACCGTCGCAGCGCCGGCCATGCTCTCCGTCAAGCCGGTGAAGCGGCAGACCGCGGCCGCCTTGAATCCAGCCGCCCTCGCTCAGTTCGGTTGCGTCGTGCAGGGCTCTCCCACCGAATTCCCCGACGACGTACTGATCACCAACAAGCTGACGACTACGGTCGCCAAGGGAAAGACGATCCACTGGTCGATTCCGAACACGACCCGTCAGGGTGACTACGTTCTCACCGAGGATCTCCTGGGCGGCAAGTCGGTGTTCGTCTCCGGCGCCGTTCCGGGAGGGATGTCCGCGGGGGTGAAGTGCGACGCGAAGCTCAAGTAAGTGAAGCGACGAGCCGGGCAAGTTGTCCGGTCGCGAAGTCCTGACGGCTTCGCCACGTCGCGCCCGATTCCGCCGCCCGGGGTCAGGTCTCCGACTCGACCCCGGGGGCAGCGCGATCCCCGAGGCCGCCGGCGTGCGCGGGAGCGTAAGCGCCTCCGCGACTCGGAAGGAGAGGGATTATGCGCGGCTTCCAATTCCCGTTCGCACTGCTCCGGGTGAGCGTTGCTCTCCTCGTTGCCCTGATGGCGGCCTTTCCGGCCGCGGCGTCGGTGGCCGCATCGCCATCCACCGCAACGGTCTCGCCTGGAGACGCGACTCCGCTGATCACGCTTAACGTCGGGGTTCCGCCCGGCCCGTCGGTGGCGAATGCCGTCTTTACGGGGCTTCCGCCCGGCGCATCGGTCGTGCCAGCGACCGTGGTTCTTCTCTACTCGCTCACCGGTAACGCCACCGCGACCTTCGAGATCGTTACGACAGGGGCGACACCTCCGGGAACCTACCCCATCGTCATCTCGGCGTTCCCCGACTTCGGCGCCGGGCTGGGTATGTTCGTTCTCATCGTCGCGTCGCCCGATTTCCAGACGTCGGTTTCGCCGAATCCGGTCTCGGTGGCGTGGGGTGGCTCGGTGACCACGCGCGTCACGACCGTTCCCCTGTTCGGCTTCTCCTCCGACATCAGTTACGCCTTCACCGGTCTCCGTCCGGGAATCACGGCATCCTCGCCACAGGTCGCCAGCGTTCCGTACGCGCCGCTAGACTTCCAGATCTCCGTCGTACCTCGCACACCACCGGGTGTCTATCCCGCTTCGCTCGTGGCCACCTGGTCTGCGTTCGGCCTGCAGACGCGCACGATCCCGTTCTCTGTGATCGTTCAGCCTCCGACCCTGACTGCCGCCTTCAGCCCGCCGGCGATCACCGTGGCGCCAGGTGGCACGGCCGCGAGCAGCGCGATCGTGCTGACGCCCGGGAACGGCTACAGCGGCACGCCCGCCCTCACCTGGGACGCAATTCCGGCCGGGCTCGAGATCACGCCGCTGACGCTTCCCTCGCCCGCCCTGCCGCCGACGCAGTCCGTTCCGGTGACGGTGCGAGCGACTGGCGCAACGCCCGGAAGCTACCAGCTCACGGCGCGCGCCGTCGACGCGGTCGCGCGAGTCGATGCTCCAGCCATCCTCGTCGTGACCGTCTCTCCCCCGCCCGACGCCTCGATCTCCGTCCTTCCACCGGTGCTCACCGTCGCGGCAGGCCACAGCGCGGCAGTCACGGTGACTGCGACAGGGACCAACGGGTTTGCGGGCTCGCTCGACGTCACGGCGCCTAACAGTCCACAGGTGACCTTCCAGCCGGCGACCTTCACGCTTCGAGCGGGGGAATCGCGCACTGTGACCGTACAAGCCGCTGCGACGGCGACTCCGGGCAGTTCCGTCGCCGTCTTCAGCGCCACGTCGACCGCGCTTACGGGCAGCCGCACGGCATCGCTGGCGCTGACGATCGCCGCTCCCGCGCCCGAGATCACGAGCGCCACCCCGCCGGTGCTGACTTCAGGAAGCCTCGGCGTCGCGATGCGCCTCGTCGGCCTCAACTTCAAGCCGGGCGCCGTCGTCACGTTCACTCCGCCCGGGCCGATCGTGCAGAGCACGAACGTCGCGTCGCCGACCCTCGCGATCATCGTCGTCGACACGCCGGCGGGGACGGCCGTCGGCCACTATCGTGTCGACCTCCGGAATCCCGACGGCGGCGCGACGGCCACCGGGGTTCCCGTCCTCGTCGCCCCTGCGAGCTCGTTAGGCGCGCCGTTGAGCGTCCCGACCGCTGCGGTCGTCTTCCCGCGTCCGTACACTGCCGTTCGCCCCGCCGAGGCCGTCTACCCTCGCGCCGTGCTGGCGACGACGGGCGTCGGCACGATCATCGGAACCTGGCGCTTCGACGGCGTTCCGTTCGACCAGTTCGTCGTGGCAGCGAGCGGCGGTTCGCCGGTCGAAGTCACCTCCAAGATGCCGATACCCGTGGCAACTTCGGGGGAGCACCGCCTCGAGCTCGTCGTCGAGCAACCTCAACATCTCGCGACCGAGGCGGTGCCGATCATCGTGAGCGTCGAGAGCAACAGCGGGCTTCGAGTGCTCGAGCCGGATGACGGCGCAACGATCAGCCTCACCGACGCGATGTTCCGGTGGACGATCGTTCCCGGTGCGACCGGTTACGAGATCGAGATCGTGCGCGCAGGGAACCATTTCTCCACGCGAGTGAGGCTTTCCGACTCCCGCTGGAGTCCCGCGGAACGTGCGATCGCGACGCTCGGCGCAGGACGGCACCGCTTTCGCGTCGCCGCGATCTTTCCCGGAGAGGTTCACGGGGCGCCCTCGCAGTGGCGCGAATTCGTGGTGCCCGAAGTCCGCGTCGCATCCTCAGGAACGCGTTGCGCGAGCTGCACCTCGCCCTCCGGCGCGAATTTCCGCCTCGTTTCGCTCCAGTCACCGGAGGCTGAAGAGTCCGCCACCTCCGAGGCCGCGCAGCCAGCAGAACCGCCACGAGACTGGGCCCTGACACTGCTCGGCACGGCGACCGCGACCGACGAAGACGCGCTCTCGGTCGCCGACGCGGCGCGCCTGCAGCTGACGACTGCGGGCGACCTGCAGGACGTCGCGTACTTCACGAAGTGGACGGGGGACCTCAGCGGACGCAAAGACCTCGATCCCGAGTACGACACCGCCGCGGAGAACCGCGCCTGGCAGATCGAGGGAGGCGCGACGCAGTCGCGCACGCGCGAGGAGCTTCGTGCTGGATATTCACCCCCGGAATTCCTCGACCAGAGCGAGTTTCTCTCCGCGGGACTTGCGCGCGGCGGCATCCTCGGCAAGGTCGCGACGCCTCTCGGCAGCGTATCGCTCTACGACACGTTTCACGACGATGCGGCCGGCGCGGTGAGCGTGTACGACCTGAAGCAGCGAGTGAGCGGCGCCGCCTGGGAGGCGCCCGGCGACACGAACCGCTCGCTGCTTCGCGTGTTCGGCCTCCGCGCGCGCGGCGAGGGTACCGAGACCGCCGAGACCGAGGCCGAGGCGATCGGCGTCTTCTGGCGATATGTCTCGAGTCCGGCGCTGTCGGTCATCGTCGAAGGAGCGCACGGCACCCTCGACGGCGGATTGCAGCCCGGCTTCGAGGATCTCGACGGTTCGGGACTTCACCTTGGCGCAAGCGGAGCTCGCGGGACCCTTGCGTGGGGAGTCAATTTCAGGGACGTCGACGCGGGCATGGTGAATCCCGCGAACCTCGGACTCAGCGCCGGTGGCGTTCCCGATCGCGTCGGCGGCGACCTCTCACTCGCAAAGAGTTTCGGCACGACGATGCTTTCGCTTCAGCTCGGCACGCAGCAGAGTGGCACGCTCGCCGACGGCTCCGGCGCGAACGTCGACGAGCGAAGCGGGATTCTCAGCCTCGTCTCGCCGGTGAGCTCCAGCGTCGTCGCGAGCGCCACGGCGTCGGCAACGACGACGGAGGGGGACGGCGAGCCCGCGCTCGGGCTACCCGGCAGCGACCGCACGATGCTCTCGTTAGGCGTGACGCTCAGCGAGACCTTCGGCGCTCTGTCGGTCGCGGAGGCTCTCAGCTGGCAGGACCTCTCCGACGACGTCACGAGCGCCTTCGACTCGACGGTGACGTCCGGGAGCATCACCGCGGGGGGAGCGCTCGGTCAGTCGGTAATCGTGTCGGCGCTCCTTTCGGGAACGCGTTCGGAGTCGCCCGAGCCGATCGGAACGACCGATATGTGGCTGCTTTCCCTGCAGCCGAGCTTCAACCTGGCCGGAGCGTCACTCGCCATCACCCCACGGGTCTCGTACACACGGATCGACAGCGACCTCGGCGCGACGAGCGACACGGAGCTCTACGGGCTGATCGTTCAATGGTCTCCACCGTGGCGGGAGTCGTTCTTCAACGTCCAGGTGGGAAGCGACTGGAACAGGAGCAGCACCGACGGGCTGCCCACGCCCGACTTCGACCATCGGATCGTCGCGAGCCTCACTCTGCGCTGGGGGCTCTCACGCGCATCGCTCGCCGCGACGCCGCCGGCTCCCCTCCCCGCGGTTCCGATGACTTCGGAGCATGCGCGCGCGCGAGGCGCCGCGATCGGTCGTTAGGCTCACGACTCGCGGATGGAAGCGTGCGCAGGCTGCGAGCGAGCGGGAGGGACCGGCGGCGCGACGCTGCTGGCCGCGTGGTATCGTCCCGCGCGAATCGACGCCGCACGATGAACCCATGACGAAACGACATACGACGATCCTGCTCCTTCACGCCGCGTCGACGCTCTTTATGACCGGCCTGATCTGGTTCGTGCAGGTCGTGCACTACCCGCTCTTCGCGGCTGTCGGCCCCGAGGAGTTTGCCGGTTACGCGAGCGCGCATTCGGTGAGAACCGCGTGGGTCGTGGTGCCCGTGATGTTGCTCGAGATGGGCACGGCGATCTGGCTCGTCGCCGCGCCGCCGCCCGGTGTGCGTCGCAGCCGCGCGATCGCGGGCCTCCTGCTGCTGACGCTGATCTGGTTCTCCACCGCCTTCCTGCAAGTGCCACGGCACGAACGGCTCGGAGGCGTCGGCTTCGACTCCGAGACGGTGACAACGCTCGTCGCGACGAACTGGGTGAGGACCGGCGGCTGGACACTGCGCAGCATGCTCGTGCTCCTGTTGCTTTCGGCAGTGATCGCACGCAGCACCCGTCGCGAATCTTCCTGAGCGACGCTCCCGGGCACACGCACTCCGCCCCTCACCGACCTCTCGGTCTCGCCGTGACCGAACCGTCACCAGCACTCCTCCGCCGCTGGCACGGGGCTTGAAGTGATAGGCGGCATGATCACAGTGATCACGGAGGCCAAAATGAGAAAATCGACACGCTACACCTCACGAATCGCCGTCGTCGTTGCGTTCATGACGGTTGCCGGTGCGTCCGCTTTTGCTGACTCCCGTCATCCGGAGACGACAGCGACACGCGACAAAGCGCGCGCCGCAGTCGTCGCCCGGGACCGCGCGCCAGTCGCGACGCCCGACGCGGGAGTGCGGCCCGTCGGTCGACAGCGCGAAAAGGCGCCGGCCGTCGTTCGGTCGGATCGCTCCGATCGTGGCGTTCGCGGGCGCGAGCTCTCGGTGAACGGAGCTCGTCCCGAAGCGATCGATCAGGACCGCCGCGACCGCGGCACGCGCGGGCGCGAGCTTTCGGTGAACGGAGCTCGTCCCGTCGCCATCGACCAGGACCGCTCGGACCGCGTCGTGCAGGGGCGCGAGACCAACGGATCGCGTCCCGTCGTCGCCGACCAGAATCGCTCCGCCCAGGTCGACCGCGCCGGGAATCAGGGTCGCGGTTACGAGCAGCGCGACCGCAGGGGCAACGCGACGAGAGGCGAACAGTATGGGCGCGGCAACAGCCAGCACTCGACTTCCGGCCACGTCGACCATGGCAAACGGGCGCCGCACTACTCGCACGGCCAGGTCTCGAAGGTCCGGCCTTACAACAACGGTTACCGCGTCTGGATCCATGGCTCGCCTTACCCGTATTTCGTTCCGGTCGCGTACTGGCGTCCCGGCTACTTCAACGTAGGAATGACGATCAGGGTCGGCGGCTACTACAACCCGAGCGGCTGGTACGACTACTACGGCGACTACGAGTGCAACACGATCGCTGAGAAGAGGATGCGTGGCGTCGTCGAATACGTCGACTATCACCGTGGCGAGATTCTTCTCGACGTGGTGGGAGGTGGCGAAGTGACGATCGAGTTGCGCGACCGCTACGAGCGGGTCTACGAAGGCGACTACGTCGTCGTCTTCGGCAACTGGAACCGCTGGGGACGCTTCGTCGCGCTCGACGTCGACGTCATCGACCGCGACCATCGCTGGTAATGGTTGTTAGTTGTTAGACAGGAAGGGGCACGGCATGCCGTGCCCCTTCTCGTTTCAGTCGAGGCGCAGTCGTTCTCACTCAGGCGAGCGGGATGCTCCCCTTGTACTTCGCGAGCCAGGCGTCGAACGTCAGCAGCGAAGGGTTGAGCGCTCGCGAGCCGGCGAGGTCGCGCGGACCGCGGAACACCTGCTCGAAGTCGCGCTTGAACTGAAACATGTTCCCGAGATCGTCAGCGCCGGGGAATCCGAAACCGCGGAAGACGTCGGCCGGGACGTCGTTGTACCGGACCTGGACGCCGAGCGCCTTCGTGAAGGCCGCGGCCATCTCGTCGCCCGACAGATGATCTCCCGCAATGCCGACGAACTTCCCGGCAAGCTCCCGCCCACGCTTGAACACGCCATACGCGCACTTCCCGATATCCTCCGCGGCGATGCCGGGGAGCTTCGCGCTCCCCATCGGCAGCGTGATGCCGTAAACGCCGTCGGGCCCCTTCTTCGGCTCCATGCCGAAATAGATGAAGTTGTCCCAATAGAACGACGTGAGCAGAAACGTCGTCGGCACGCCCTCCGCCGCAAAGAGACGGTTCGCCTCTCCCTTGCCGTCGAAGTGCGGAACCTTGTACTTCCCCTGGAGCGTCGGCATCCGGTCGTCGTCGAGCGGAACCCAGATGCGAGTGTCCTCGAGCGTCGACCAGATGACATGCTCGAGTCCGGCACGTTTCGCCGCACGCGCCATCGCGCCGGCTTCGGCGATTTCGCGTTCCGCGGAAAAGTGCGACCAGAAGAAGGTGACGCAATAGGCGCCGTGCGCGCCGTCGAACGCGCGCGCCATGCTCGCCTCGTCTCCGATGTCACCGGCGACGACCTCCGCGCCGAGCGACGCGAGCTCCTTCGCCTTGTCCGAGCCCGGATCGCGCGTGATCGCTCGCGCCTTGAAGCCCCCGCTCGTGTCGGCGCAGATCGCCCGAACGAGTCCGCCTCCCTGTGCTCCGGTCGCGCCTGTAACGGCAATGATCTTCACGTCAGCCATTCGAGCCTCCTAGGGACTGCTGCGCTTCAGTTGTCTGGTTCGACAGAAGCTACCACAGCCAGCGGCGGAGTGTTCCCCTCTCCTCTCCGGCGGCGTGGCGAAATTTCCGTCGACCCGAAGAGATTGGTCTCGGAAGATTCCACACGACTACAAAGGAGATCCATCGATGCGCAAGACGATCGTCCTCGCCCTGCTGTTGCTCGCGACGGCATTTTCGCTCCACGCCGAGGTGAAGAAGCCGGGCGTTGCAACCAGCGTGATCCATTTCTCGAAGAACGATCCGGGTCCGCAGGGAATCCTCGCGATGACCGAGAGCACCGCGAAAGGGCGCCCCGCGCTGATCCTGGTACAGGAGTGGTGGGGTCTCAACGACTGGATCAAGCAGAATGCCGAGCGCTACGCCTCGATGGGATATGTCGTCGTGGCGCCCGACCTCTACCGCGGGAAGATCGCCGCCGACGCCGACGAGGCTCACCAGCTCATGCGGGGAATGCCCGAGGACCGCGCGATGGCCGACCTCCAGGGTGCGTTCGAATACCTCGCATCGAGGCCCGACGTCGATCCGAAGCGGATCGGAGTCGTCGGCTGGTGCATGGGCGGAGGCTACGCGCTCGCGTTAGGCATCGCCGAGCCGCGGCTCGCCGCCGTCGTGATCAATTACGGCCGGCTCGTCACCGATCCCGCCACCATCGCGAAGATCAAACCGGCGGTGCAGGGCAACTTCGGCGCGACCGACAAGGGAATTCCCGTTGACGACGTAAAGGCCTTCGAGAAGGCGCTCAAGACAACCAACGGCTCCGTCGATTTCATGATCTTCGACGGCGCTGGCCACGGCTTCATGAACCCGAACAACAAGACCGGATACGCCGCGGCCGCCGCCGATACGGCGTGGAAGCGTATGGACGCATTCCTCGCGAAAAACCTCGGCAAGCTGTAGCCGGGGAGAGGAGTCCGAGATACGAGGCGACGCGGCGAGAGGCGACCCTCGCCGCGTCGCTCGAGCCAGTGCAAACAAGAGAGAGGATTGTCATCCCGACGACTCCCTCGGGCGTCGCAACTTGGACGGTGCGTGAGAGCGCGGCTCGATATGCCCGCTTCCGCTGCGCCGATCGCCTGTCGCAGCGCGGCGCTACCCGCCGCACCGCCTGCTTTGACCTATGACCTTTGACCTCGAACCTGCCTCCCCGCCTACTTCAGCGACTTGATGAACGCGATCATGTCGCGGACGTCACTCTCGCTGAGCTTCGTCTCGGGGTGCGCCTCCTCCGAGATCGTTCCGCGCCCCGCCTTCATGATCTGGGCGAGATCGGACGAGGTCAGTGCGCGGACGTTCGCCGAGCGGAAGTCGAGCAGACCGTACTTTTTCGCCATCGCCGTGTCCGCGCGCGCCTCCATGCCGTGGCACGACGCGCACTTCGCAGCGTAGATCGCAGCGCCGTTCGACGCAGATCCCGCGGCCGGTGGCTTTCCGAGCGGGTCGATGACCGGGACTGGTGGCGCGGGTGCAGTCGTTGTCGGCGGCGCCCAGAGACTCGCTCCGGTCGTGGTCGCGGTGACGGACTCCGAAGCTTCGGCCGCGACAGGCGCAGCAGCGGGAGTTCCCGTCGTGCGTGAGGCATCCGGCGAGGAGACGCTCGCCTCCCTCGCGCAGTTTGCCGCGATCAGCACGACCAACGCCGACGTTACGACACGCGCCTTGACCCGCATCGATCACCTCCCCGCGCCGAGGGGCGCAGCTGCACGATTCGTCTCTCGTGGTGCATGACGATTCTACGTGAGCCGGGTGCGCTCCGTGGAGCTTCATCGTCCCGGCGCGGTGCCCGCCTGATCGCGTCGTGTTAGCCTAGAGCCCTTCCGACGATGAACGGCGTGTCCCCGGCACTCGAGTTCGACGCTGTCTCAAAGCGCTTCGGCGAGACCGTCGCGGTGAACGACGTGTCACTGCTCGTGCCGCGCGGTTCCCTCGTCGGCCTCCTCGGCCGCAATGGCGCCGGCAAGACGACGTCGATCAACCTCGCGACGGGACTTCTGAGGCCAACCGCGGGCAGCGTCCGGGTACTCGGGCTCGACGTGGAGGCGAACGCGATCGAAGTGAAACGCCGCATCGGCGTCATGCCGCAGGACGACAGCCTGCTCGAGTACCTCACCGGCTCGCAGTTCCTCCGCTTCGTCGGCGGTGTACACCGGTTGCCGAAGGAGACCGTCGAGAAGCGCAGCCGCGAGATCTTCGAGACTCTCGACCTCGACCCGCCGAAGGGAACTCTGATCCGCGACTTCAGCTACGGCATGAAGAAGAAGCTCGCGTTAGGCGCGGCGCTGATACACGGACCGGAGCTCCTCTTCCTCGACGAGCCGTTCGAGGGGATCGACCCGGTCACCGCGGTCACGATCCGCGCGATCCTCTCCAGCCTGCAGTCGAAGGGGGTGACGATCGTGATGAGCTCGCACGTGCTCGAGATCGTCGAGCGGCTCTGCGGGACGATCGCGATCATCGACAAGGGACGCCTTCTCGCATTCGGCAGCCTCGACGACCTGCGTGCGCGGCACGGCGACTTCGGAAACCTGGAGGAGCTCTTCCTCAGCCTCATGGGAGGGGCAAAACCGGGAGAGCTCTCGTGGCTCTGAGCGTGCCGGCAGCGCTCGTCAGCGCGCAGTATCGCGCCTCCTGGAACAGGATTCTCCGGACCGCGGGCGTCGGTGGCGAGGTCGCGACCTGGATCACCCTTGGGCTCGTGGTGGTCGTGCTCTTCTTCCCCGGCCTCGTCCTGACTCGCATCGGGCTCGATCTCGGTGCGGAGCTCGCGACCTCCGGTGACACCGGAGTTCTCGACAGCTGGAACGGCCTGATCGCCGTGTTTACCCTCGGCTTTGCGATTCTCGGCGGCTTCCGCTCGCGCCCATCGTTTCCTTCATCGCGTTTCGGACGCTACCCTCTTCGCTCCGTCGATCTTCTCATCGCCGAGCTCCCCGCCGGGCTCTTCGAGGTCTTCCCTCTCCTCGCGACGGGAGGGCTCGCCGCCATGAACCTCGGCCTTGCGGTCCGCATGCCGCGGCAGGCACCGATCATCGCCCTCCTCGCACTCCTCTCGATCGCGACGATGCTCGGCACGATGTTCATCGCGTCTGCCTTCTACGCGCTGGTCGCGCGAAGCCGGCTTGTACTCGCGGGTCTGATCGCGGCTTCGGCGATTGCGGCGTTCGCCGGCGGCCTCCGGGGAGTGCAAACGGCGGTGAAGGAGTGGCTCCCCGCGCTCGTCGACGATCTACCGATCGCGCGCGGCTACGAAGGGCTCGTCCTGCTCCGCGCGGGTGACGTGCTCACCGGCGCGAAGTGGATCGCCGTCGCAACTCTGTCGACGGCGCTGCTGCTCGCGATCGCCGCGACACTGCAGCGCATGCGGCTCGCCGCCGAGCTCGAGCCCGACACGCCGTCGCGCCGCCTTACCGCCTCGATCCCGATCGACGGCGGATCCCGCTCGATGTCGACGCTCTTCCTCATTCAACTTCTGTCGAGTCGTGCCGTCCTCGCCCTCATCCTCATACCGCTCCTCTACAGTGTTCCGATCGCGGTCACCGCCTCGATGGGCCGCGCCGCGCTCGCCGAAGGGACGATCCTTCCGCCGCCGATCCTCATGTTCGTGGGAGTGGCGGAGAAGGCGCCGCTCTTTGCCATCTTTCCGCTCATCGCAATCGCGCTGAACGCGCAGATCTGGATGAACCAGTTCGGATGGGACCGGAAGAGCTTTCGCACATTCCTCCTCCTTCCACTCGAGCCTCGCGAGATTCTGACGGGCAGGCTGCGCGGCCTGCTGCTCTTCACGTCGATCCAGACTCTGCTCGCGGTGTCGCCGCTCCTCGCGGTCCGGATGCCGGGACTTCGCGAGATCGTCGCCGCCGTCGCTGCAGGCGGCGTAGCTCTGATCGTCACGACCGGCGTCGGCCACGTCTTGTCGATCCTCCACCCGCGCGCGGTCGACGACGACGCAAGTGCACACATTCCGTTGCACCTGTCGTGGATCTCACCCATCACGCTGCTCGGCACCGTCGCCGAGCTCGCGGGCGTCTGGTTCATGGCGGAGTCGGTCTGGAAGGGAACCGGTGTCGTCGCGCTAGTGCTGTCGCTGGCTGCCGCAATTTCGGGATACCGGTTGCTCCTTCCCCGGTTCAGCGCCTTGCTGCTTCGGGAGCGGGAGCGGCTTCTGTCGATGTGACTAGTGGCAACGGCTTCCGGCCGCTCACGCGGAGGCCAGAGGCCTCCGCCACTAGGCAAGCACGCACCCGCCTCGATTTAGTATCCTTACGTCACGTGTCCCGTCCGCATCGACACCGGGCGGGTACGACGATCCAGAAAGGTCAAACTCCATGGCGCCAACACCCTACGGGACGAACATCGCCTTCATCGAAGAGCTGTACGAAAAGTACAGGATCGACCCTGCTTCGGTCGGCGAGAGCTGGCGTGAATTCTTCGCCGACTATGCGCCGTCCGACGACGACGCGGCCCCGCCAATTCAGGCCTCCGTGCCCGCACAGGCACCGCCCCCCGTCGTCCCGGTCGCCTCCGCGATGACCTCGGCGCAGCCGAAGGGCGCCCCGTCGCCCGCGCCGTCGGTTCCCGCCGAGCAGATCGTCCCGCTGCGTGGCGCCGCGTCGAAGATCGTCGCGAACATGGAGGCGTCACTCGAGCTTCCGACCGCGACGACTATCCGCACGATTCCAGTCAAGGCGCTGGAGGAGAACCGCCGGATCATCAACAACCACCTCGCCCTCATCGGGCAGAACAAGGCGTCGTTCACGCACGTCATCGCGTGGGCGCTGATTCGCGCGCTCAAGGAGATGCCGCGGCTGAACGCCTGTTACGCGGAGATCGACGGGCAGCCGGCGCGAATCGACCAGCCCGACATCAACTTCGGCCTCGCGATCGACCTCGAGAAGAAGGATGGCAGCCGCTCGCTCGTCGTCCCTAACATCAAGAAGGCGAACACCCTCGACTTCTCGCAGTTCCTCAAGGCCTACAACGACCTGATCAAGCGCGCACGCGCCAATCAGCTCGTGATCCCCGACTTCGAGGGAACGACCGTCTCGCTCACGAACCCCGGCACGATCGGCACGATCGCGTCGATCCCTCGACTGATGCGCACGCAGGGCTGCATCATCGCCACCGGGCAGATCGACGTGCCGGCCGAATACTCCGCCACCGACCCCCAGGTGCTCGCCGAGCTCGGCATCTCGAAGGTCATGACGATCACGAGCACCTACGACCATCGCATCATCCAGGGAGCCGAGTCGGGCGCCTTCCTCGCCCGCGTCCACAACCTTCTCCTCGGTGCCGACAACTTCTACGACGACCTCTTCCGCGACCTGCGGATCCCCTACGAGCCGATGCGCTGGTCGCGCGACCGCAAGCGTTCTCTCGAGGGTGGCCGCCGCTCCGACGAGGACATGTCGCGCGAGGCGGGCGTCCTTTCGATGATCAACGCGTACCGCGTCCGCGGTCACCTGCTCGCCGATCTCGACCCGCTCGAGTACAAGGTGGGGCAGCACGCAGAGCTCAACCCCGCCTACTACGGCCTTACCATCTGGGACCTCGACCGCGACTTCGTCGCGGGCGGCCTCTGCGGCCGCATGAGCGCGTCGCTCCGCGAAGTCCTCGACACGCTCCGCGAGACCTACTGCGGCAAGCTCGCTCCCGAGTTCATGTTCATCCAGGACCCGGTGCAGAAGCGCTGGCTCCAGGACCGCATGGAGCCGACGCGCAACAACGCGCCGATCGAAGGGGCGACCAAGCGCCGCATCCTCAAGAAGCTCAACGACTCCGAGGTCTTCGAGAAGTTTCTCCACACGAAGTACGTCGGCCACAAGCGCTTCTCGCTCGAAGGCGCCGAGACGCTCGTCCCGATGCTCGACCACGGCCTAACACTGGCAGCGCTCGATGGCGTCGAGGAAGTCGTCATCGGAATGGCCCATCGCGGCCGCCTCAACGTGCTCGCCACGATCATGGGCAAGGAGTACGAGAAGATCTTCTCCGAGTTCGAAGGCGACATCGACGAGAACACCGCGCAGGGCTCCGGCGACGTGAAGTACCACCTCGGCGCGACCGGCACTCACGTCGCTCCCGACGGACGCACGGTGAAGCTCACACTCGCGTCGAATCCAAGCCATCTCGAGGCAGTCGACCCGGTCGTCGAGGGGATGGCGCGCGCGAAGCAGAAGCTGGGCCGCGACACCCAGCAGAGGCGCGTCGTGCCGGTGCTGATCCACGGCGACGCGGCCTTCGCGGGACAGGGGGTCGTCGCCGAGACGCTCTCGATGTCGCAGCTCAAGGGCTACACCTCCGGCGGCACGATCCACCTCGTCATCAACAACCAGATCGGCTTTACGACGGGCCCCGAGTCGGCGCGTTCCTCGGTCTACTCGACCGACATCGCGAAGATGATCATGGCGCCGATCTTCCACGTGAACGGCGACGACCCCGAGGCGTGCGTCCGCGCAATCAGTCTCGCCTTCGCCTTCCGGCAGCGGTTCCAGAAGGATGTCGTCATCGACATGGTCTGCTACCGCCGCCACGGCCACAACGAGGGGGACGACCCGTCGCTCACGCAGCCGAAGATGTACAAGCTGATCAAGGACCACCGCTCGGTGCGGAAGCTCTACACCGAGGCGCTGCTTCGGAAGGGAGATCTGCAGCCCGACGAAGCCGAGCAGTGGCTCGACGCGTTCCGATCGCAGCTGCAGGAGGCCTTCGATCGCATGCAGCAGGCCTCGGATGCGGCGTCTCCGGCTAAGCCGAAACACGATGCGCTCTGGACCGACGAGGACGTCACCGGACACCAGGACGTTCTCTCGCCCGACACCGGCATCTCGTACGAAACCATCGCGGCGGTGGGACGCGCAAGCACCACGCCGCCGCAGGGCTTCAACGTGCATCCGAAGCTGAAGGGAATCCTCGAGAAGCGCGCGCGGATGGTGGAAGGGACGGAGAAGATCGACTGGGCGCTCGGCGAGGCGATGGCCTTCGGCTCGATTCTCCAGGATGGCCATTGCGTGCGCCTCAGCGGGCAGGACGTCGGGCGCGGCACCTTCTCGCACCGGCACGCGGTGCTTCATGACTACTCGACGGGCGAGCCTTACATCCCGCTCAACATGCTTGCGAAGAACATTCCGGTGACGGAACCGGAACGCGGATCCGACGGACGGCGCGTTCTCTCGCCCGACCAGGCGCCCGTCTATTTCTCCGTCTACGACTCTCTGCTGTCGGAATACGGCGTGCTCGGCTTCGAGTACGGCTATTCGGTCTCCGATCCCTCTACTCTGGTGATCTGGGAAGCGCAGTTCGGCGACTTCATGAACGGCGCGCAGATCATCATCGACCAGTTCCTCTCGAGCGCCGAGGAGAAGTGGGCGCAGCATTCGGGGCTCGTGATGCTGCTTCCACACGGCTTCGAAGGGCAGGGCCCGGAACATTCGAGCGCCCGGCTCGAGCGTTTCCTGACGCTCTGCGCCGAGGGGAACATGCAGGTGATGAACGTGACGACGCCGGCGCAGTACTTCCATGCGCTGCGCCGGCAGATGAAGCACGACCCCCGCAAGCCGCTCGTGATCATGACGCCGAAGTCGCTGCTGAGGCATCCCGCAGCGGTGTCAAGCATCGAGGAGCTGAGCCGCGGTCGATTCGAGCCTGTGCTCGACGATCCGTACTTCGAGGAAGCATCGACGCGCGGCGCCGTGCAGCGCATCGTGCTCGTCTCCGGCAAGCTCTACTACGACCTGAAGGCCGCGCGAGACGCGAAGGGAGACGACCGTATCGCGATCGTCCGTCTCGAGCAGTTCTACCCGTTCCCCCGCCGTGCCCTTCAGAATGTCTTCGGTTCCTACCCCGGAGCGCGCGAGATCTTCTGGGTGCAGGAAGAGCCGCGAAACATGGGAGGCTGGAACTTCATCCAGCACCGGATCGAGCCGCTCCTCGGCGGGCGCAAGCTCCTCTACTTCGGCCGCCCGATCGCCGCGTCACCCGCGACGGGCCACCATGCGCGCCACGAGCAGCAGCACGAGGCGCTGATCGAGAATGCGCTGGGACTGAGGGAGACGCCGGTCGAGGTCTAGCGACTCGAATTGAGACTTGAGAATTGAGAGATGGCCCGGGGGCAACCTCGGGCTTTTTCTTTCAGTTGAGACCCGCGCGTCCAGATCACCGCGCGAAGGACCGGAGCCCGCGCATCCGCCATTTCTCAATTCTCAATTCTCAATTCGACCTTTCCTCCGCTCCAATCTCCGAATCGTGTCCAGCAGCGTCGCCGGCCTCGCATTTCCTTTCGAAAGAAGTGCCGACATCTTTCCGGCGAGACGTGCTCGATCGGCTGCGGTCAGGTCCATCGACGTGAGCACGAGGAGCGGGATCGATGCCGTCGCCGGATCGTGCTGAAGGCGAGTCGCGACCTCGAAGCCGTTGATCTCCGGCATCATGAGGTCGAGCACGATCACCGAGGGAGCCAGCGTCGAGGCGAGCTCGAGTCCCGTCTCCCCGCTCTCCGCCGAGATCACCTGGTATCCCGCAGGCGCCACCGACGCCCGGACGATCGCGTGAACGCCCGCGTCGTCGTCGATCACGAGGACCGTCGCGCCGCCGTCCGACGCCTCGGTTGGCGCGAGCTGCCGGACGCGCGCCAGCAGCCTGCGACCGTCTACCGGCTTCGTCAGCACGTCGTCCGCGCCTAACGCGATGCCGAGCTCGTGGTTCGCGGCGGCGGTGACGATCACCACTGGAACGGCTCCGACGCGCGCCGAGGCCTTGAGGCGCCGGAGTACCTCCCACCCGTCGATGCCCGGAAGCATCACGTCGAGCATGATCACCGACGGCTGCAGCTCCTCGGCAGTCTTCAGTGCATCCTCACCGCGGCCAAGCCAGACCGTCGCGTAGCCCGCCTGATCCAGCTGCTCCACGAGCTGCGCGCGAAACTCGGCGTCGTCCTCGACGATCAGGACGGTCGGCCGCGCCCCACCGTCACTCTGGGCGGCGACTTCGCGCGTCTCGAAGTGGTGCGCCGTGATCTCGACCGGCAGCACCACCCGGAACAGGCTTCCCTTTCCCGATTCCGACTCGACACCGACGACGCCGCCCTGGATCTCCACGAGCTTCCTGACGATCGCGAGCCCGAGCCCCGTTCCACCCGGGAGCACAGATCCCTCGTCCGTCTGCCGGAACTCCTCGAAGATCATCTCCTGGAGCTCCCGCGGGATGCCTGCTCCCTCGTCGCGAACGGTGAGCTTCACGCTGTCGACGGTCAGCGGCGACGACCCGGCGTCGAGGGCGCACGCCTCGATCTCGACGCGCCCCTTATCGGGCGAGAACTTGATCGCGTTCGACACGAGGTTGTAGAGAATCTGCCTGACCTTCGGCCCGTCGACGAAGATGACCGGCACCGAATCGTCGACGTTCGCGACGACCTCGATTCCCTTGCGCGACGCCATGCCCACGAGCACGCTGCGCACGCTCGAGATCAGCTCGACGAGCAGGATCGGCTCCGCGTGAACCTCCATCCTGCCCGCCTCGATCTTCGAGAGGTCGAGCAGGTTGTTGATCAGGTTCAGCAGGTGATGCCCGCTGTCGAGGATGTTTCGGAGGAACCCGAGCTCGCGCGCGCCGACCCGCACCGCGAGCCGCTCGTTGAGAATCTCGGAGAATCCGATGATCGAATTCAGCGGCGTGCGCAGCTCGTGGCTCATCGTCGCGAGGAAGCGGCTCTTCGTCCTGTTGGCTTCGAGGCTACGCTCGTTCGCCGTCTGAAGCTCCCGTGCGTGGCTCTCGAGCCTCCTGGAGTACTCCTTGAGCTCCTCGGTGCGCTCCTCGACGAGCGCCTGCAGCGCGCGGTTGGTCCGCTCCACCCGGCGCGTCCGCAAGCGCGCGTAAGCAAACACGAAAATTGCAACGAGCAGCAGCGCCAGGAGGCGCGCCCAGATCGTCATCCACCAGGGAGCAAGGACGACGAAGCTGAACTGCGAAGTCTCGGCGCTCCAACCTCCCTCGCGGCTGCGGGCGCGAACCTGAAAGGTGTAGTTCCCCGGGTCGAGGTTCGTGTACTCCTTGAACGGGACCGCAGTCTCGACTGACCAATCGCTGTCGAAACCGACGAGCTGGTACTGATAGCGCACGTCGCGCTCGTCGTCATACGAAAGCCCGCGGAAGTGCACGACGACGCGGTTCTCACTCCACGCCAATTCGATTCCGTCCCCGATCCAGTCGAGCGCTCCCGTCGCGTCCCACGCGGCGAACGGCACGGCAAGCGCGCGCCCCGTGCTTCCGATCACCACGCGATCGATCATCGCCGGGGGCGACTGCACCTTTGTCCGCACGTCCTGCCCGAGGCGATAGAGCGTCGCGCCCTGGCTGAATCCCATCCAGACGTTGCCGTCCGTGTCGAATGCCAGCGCGCCGTTCATCAGCATTTCGTTGCCGGCGAGCCCGCTCTGCTTGGTCAGGTGGCGCACGACCCGACCGCCACCCAGCTTCGGATCGAAGATGAATACTCCACCCGACGTGCCGAGCCAGAGCATGCCGTCCGTCGCCTCGAGCGTGGCGGCAACCGAATCCGACGTAAGCCCCGCGGCAGCGCCGAAACTGACGAAGCGATCGTTGGCCCGATCGAACTTCGCAAGCCCGCCTCCCGAGGTTCCCGCCCACACCGTGCCGTCGGAGCTCACATAGACTTCGTTCACGGCCTTACTCTCGAGCCCCTGCTGCAACGAATAGTTGCGGAAGCGGCGCCCATCCCAGACGTCGACTCCGTTCGTCGCCGTCGCCATCCAGATCCTGCCCTCGTGGTCTTCCGCCACGCAGTAGACGACGTTGCTCGACACTCCCTCGGCCATCGTGAAGCGCTGAACGACGGGCTTCGGACCGCGAAGGTCGAGCTTCGCGACACCGGCGGACGTCCCTACCCAGAGGAAGCCGTTCGAGTCCTCGAAGACGTCATCGACGAAGTCGTCCGGAAGGCCGTCCGCCTTCGTGTAGACGCGTTCGACGCGGCCGTCGCGAAGCTTCGCGAGCCCGCCGCGCGTTCCCACCAGGATTGTTCCGTCGCGGGTTCTCACGACGTCCCAGACGCCGTTCGACGGGAGTCCCTCGGCCATCGTGAGGTTCGTCGTCGCCCACGGCTGGTCTCGGTGGCCGGTCGCTCGAAGACGCGTGATTCCTTCGCTCGTTCCGATCCAGACGTCGCCCGAAGCCTCCGGCACGATCGAGTGAATCGTGCTGCTCACGAGCCCGTCGTGATCTCCGAAGTTGAGGAAACTCTCGGTGAGGAGCTTCGCGAGCCCGTTGTTCAACCCGATCCAGAGCGTCTGCTCGCGATCTTCGAAGAGCGAGTAGACACCGTTCACGTTGAGGCCGTTCTTCTTCCCGATCCAGCGGCAGACATCGAGCTTCGGCGCGCCGCAGATCGCCACGCCGCCGTCGACCATGCCGACCACCAGCTCGCCCCGCGAGCTCATCGTCAGCGCGTAGACATCGGCGCCCGGGAGCGTTTCGCCCTTTCCGAATTGCGTGAAGCTCGTGCCATCGAAGCGAACCACTCCTGCGCCCCGCGTGCCGAAGTAGATGTTGCCGTCCCTATCCTCGGTGATCGCGCGAACCGGGCTCCGGGGCAGACCCTCGCCAGCCCTGTAGATGCGCACCTGCGAGATCGTTCCGTCGGAGCGCGGCGAAAAGCGCGTAACGCTTCCTTCGCGCGTCCCCGTCCAGAGGTCACCCTTCGAGTCGGAGTAGATCGAATAGATGAATCCGGCGGCGAGCCCCTCGCGCTCCGCGAAACTGTGGAAGGCCTTTCCGTCGAATACGCTGACGCCTCCCTCCTGCGTCGCGAACCAGATGTGCCCGTATGCGTCGACCGTCGACGACCAGACCGGGCCTTTGCCAAGCCCGTCCGCCTCGGTGAACGCGCGGATCGTCTTCCCGTCGTAGAGCGCAACTCCGGCGTTGGTGCCGAACCAGAGGCTGCCGTCGGGCGCCTCGAGAATCGTCCGGACGAGAGGATCGGGCAGGCCGTCGCGCAGTCCGATCGTCCGGAAGGAATGCCCGTCGTAGCGCGTCACGCCGTTCGTCGTGCCGAACCACATGACGCCGCGGCGGTCCTGGTAGATGCTCCAGACCTGCGACGCCCCTAGGCCGTCGTCGATCGAATAGTTGCGGATGTGGTAGCTCTGCGCGGAGAGCGGCGCGGAGAGGAGCAGCGCAGCGACGGCGCCGATCGCGCACGCAATGCGCGGTCCCCATCGTCGGATCGATCTGCCAGTCACCGCGAGCATTCCCGTATCTCTCGACGCTCGGCAAGCGGTCGAAGGGGAAGTATATCGATCCTGGAAGGCGATAGGCGAAAGGCGAGAGGCGATGAGCGAGCGGAATCAGCGCAAACCCGGCAAGCCTGCTGATCGCCTCTCGCCTCTCGCCGTTCGCCTATTCGGTTGCCACGCTTCTCTCCCGCCACCCTCGCGCCTCGACCTCGTCGAACGGGAGTATGGAATTGGCGTAGTACTCGAGCAGCGTCAGCTCGCGCGGCGACCAGCGCCAGCGATCGCCGTCGCGCTCGACGAGGTGCCGGAGCTCGAGCACGAGGCGCGCCTCGGTCCAGATCTCCGCGCCGGTCCCTTCGCGCGCCATCCAGACACGCCCGGCGAAGCGGGTGCTGCGCGCCGCATCGATCTCCTGCACGAGCAGCGCCTCGTCGATCCAGGCGTCAGGCGCATGCCGCGCAAACACTGACGCGGCGAGCGACACCGGCGTGAGCGGATAGGCATCCGAGATCCGACGCATGATCGTCCGCGCGAGCTCGTTGAGGTGCGGCTTTCTCGTCTCGAACGGATCGTTGAGGATCTCGGGATGCTCGCGCACAAAGTCGTCGAGCTTCACCGGCTTGCCGAACGAGACCATCGCGTAGCCGTAGCGCTTGAACCGCCCGCGCAGGCTGCGCCAGAAGCTGAAGAAGAGGTAGTCGACCGAGCTCGAGAGTTTCGCCCAGCGCGAGCGGCGATCCTCCCTGCCGACGAGCTCCTCCCTGAGATTGCGATCCTCGAGTACTCGGTCATAGCTGACGGCGGTCGGCACGAAGTAGAGCGGCGCGGTGAAGCGCGGATCGCGTTTCGAGAGCACCAGGTAGTCGAGCATCCCGAGCTTCGGTTTCTGGAACGCGCCATCGCGGGAGAGGCCGCCCTCGAGGAACACCCCCTGCGTCACTCCGCTGCGCGTGATCGTCGAGACGAACTGCGACAGGACGGTGTGGTAGAGCGGCTCGCGGAAGCGGCGGCGGATGAAGTATCCGCCGAACCACTTGAAGAGATGGTTCAACGGCCAGACGCGCGCCCATTCGCCCACCGCGTACGAGAGCGAGATGAACTTGAACAGCATGTGCGCGACGAGCACGTAGTCGACGTTCGACCGGTGGTTGATCATGTAGACGACGACGGAATCGGGCTCGATCTCCCTGTTGAGCCGCTCGATGTGCTCCCGGTCGACCACGACCCAGTAGAAGAGATAGAGAAACGCGCGCGCGATCGGCCCGCCCAGGCGGTAGTACGCGAGCAGGTTGAACTTCGGCATGATCTCGAAGAGATAGATCCTCGCTTGCCGCTCCGCAGCCTCGAGCGAGACCTTGTGGTCGTGCGCGTACTTCTTCACCGCCTCGACGACCTTCGGGCTGCCGAAGACGTCGAGCCGGATCTCGGAGTGCTTGTTGCGCGTCTTGTAGCGATTGATGCGGATCTTCCGAGTTCGCACGAGATCGCGCGCATGGCGGTTCAGGAACGCCGTCGCGAACAGGGCGAGGACGATCAGCGCAGCCGCAGCGATGATGTAGGTCGTCATCGGCGCGTGCCCTCGCCGGATGCGGCGGCGCGAATTGAGAATTGAGAATTGAGAATTGAGAGATCGCGATACGGCGCGACTTGCGCGACGGCAGGGACGTCGGGAAGGATTCGGTTCGCGGTCATCTCGAGGTGCGATGGAAGGATACCGCACGGCGGCCAGTCGGCGGGTGTGCATGCTGAGATCGAGAAGCTTGTGGATTGTCATCCCGACGACCGAGCACCGCGAGGGAGGAGGGATCTCGCAGGCTGGTACAACTGAGGTTCGTCAGGAGAACTCGTGCCGATTGCGAATGAGTACCAGCCTGCGAGGTCCCTCCTCCTTCCCCCGCTTCGCGGGGTCAGTCGTCGGGACGACAACTCCCACGGGTGTCGCAAACGGGGCTGCTGCTAGGAAGCACAGCGGAGCATCGTAAGAGTGAAGCGCTTAGTAGATTCCTCGCTGCGCTCGGAATGACAGACGCGCTCAGAATGACGCCAGCGCGTCAAAGCGAAAACGGGCGACCCATCGGGCCGCCCGTCGAGAGATCTACCTTCTCTCAATTCTCAATTCTCAATTTGTGTCCGTCACCCCCGCCACCACGCGGCGACCTTCTTCGCCACCCTCGCTGGCGTGAGCCGGTACTCTTCGGCGAGCCGTTCCGCCGGCGCTGAAGCGCCGAAGTGATCGATGCCGATGACGAGCCCCTTGTGGCTGACGTACTTCCACCAGCCGTCGGTCCGCCCCGCTTCGATCGCGACGAGTTTGTCGCGATCGCCCAGGATCGCATCGCGGTACTCCTGCGTCTGGCGATCGAAGAGCTCGAGCGACGGCGCCGACACGACGCGTGCGCTGATGCCCTTCTCCTTCAGCTCTCCCACGGCCTGCACCGCGAGCGGAAGCTCCGATCCCGTGGCGATCAGCGTCACGTCGCCCGTCTCGTATCCGCTGACGACGTACGCCCCCTTCCACACGCTCTCCATGTCGAAGCCGCCGCCCGCCTTGATCGGCTCGAGCTTCTGTCGCGTGAAGACGAGGACCGTCGGTCCTTCGGCCTTCGCGACGGCCCACGCCCAGGCCATGCCGACCTCGTAGTCGGTTCCCGGACGGAACAGCGTGATGTCGGGGATGCCGCGGATGGCCCAGAGATGCTCGATCGGCTGATGCGTCGGGCCGTCCTCCCCGAGGAAGACCGAGTCGTGGGTGTAGACGAAGATCGACGGGATCTTCATCAGCGCGGCGAGGCGCACCGGCGCGCGCATGTAGTCGACGAACTGCATGAACGTCGCGCCGAAGGCACGCCATGAGCCGTAGAGCGTCATCCCGTTCACGATCGCGCCCATCGCGTGCTCGCGGATGCCGAAGTGAAGGTTGCGGCCCGTGAAGACGTCGAGCGCGGGGGGATGGCCCGCGCCGTGCTCTTCGGAGCGCTCGATGCTGCCGCCTGACTTCATCAGCGTGCTCGTCGAAGGCGCGAGGTCGGCCGACCCGCCGACGAAGAACGGCGCGAGCTCGGCGATCTTCTGAATCGTCTGCCCCGAGATCGCGCGCGTCGCCGCTCCCTTCTCGTTCGAGGCCGCGGCGACGAGCTGCTTGGCGAAGTCGACGGGAACTTCGTGGCTCCAGTAACGGTCGTAGTCGGCCGCGAGCCCGGGGTTCGCCGCTCGCCACGCCTTCATCGACTTCTCCCACTTCTTTCTCTGCTTCGCCAGCTTGCCGACCTTGCGGGCAAATTCCTCGCGCACGCCGTCGGGCACGTAGAACGCCGGCTCCGCGGGCCAGCCGTACGCCTTCTTCGTCTCGATCGTCTCCTGCGGCCCCAGCGGCGCGCCGTGAACTTCGTGAGATCCCGCCATGTGCGGGCTTCCGAAGCCGATCGTGGTTCGCGCGATCACGATCGAGGGCTGCGTCGTCGCCTTCTGCGCCTTACGGATCGCCTTCCGAACCTGGTCGCGGTCGTGCCCGTCGATCTTCTGCACGTGCCAGCCGCACGCCTTGAATCGCTTCTCGACGTCCTCGGAGAACGAGAGACGCGTCTCCCCTTCGATCGAGATGCGATTGTCGTCGTAAAAGTAGATCAGGTTCCCCAGGCCGAGATGGCCCGCGATCGAAGCCGCTTCGGCGGAGATCCCTTCCATGAGGTCGCCGTCGGAGCAGATCGCGTAGATGTAGTTGTCGACCGGCGCGAAGTCGGCCGTGTTGAAGCGCGCGGCCATCATCTTCGAGGCTAGCCCCATGCCGACGCCGTTCGCGAAGCCCTGACCGAGCGGGCCGGTGGTGACCTCGATGCCGGTGGCATGTCCGTACTCGGGGTGGCCCGCCGTCTTCGATCCCCACTGCCGGAAGCTCTTGAGCTGCTCGATCGTCATGTCCTCGTAGCCCGAGAGATGAAGGAGCGAGTAGAGGAGCATCGACGCGTGGCCTGCCGAGAGAACGAAGCGATCGCGCCCCTGCCACTTCGGAACCTTCGGATCGTGCCGCATGTACTCGGTCCAGATCACGTAGGCGATGTCGGCGAGCGCCATCGGCGTGCCGGGATGTCCCGACTTCGCTTTCTCGACTCCGTCGATCGCGAGGGTACGGATCGTGTTGACACAGAGGGTCTCCAGCTTCTGACTGTCGTCGCTCATCGCTCCTCCTGGAATGGCTTCGCATTATACTCAGCCCTGCAATTCAATCGACGAGGAGTCCCGACGTGCCAGAGAGCCCGGTAACCGTGAAAGGCTCGCCGATTCGAAGCCTCCTCAAGTTCGTGGAGGGCGAGCTGACGCCCGTGCAGCGTGCGGAGATGTTCGCGAAGCTCCCGGTGGACGACGCCGAGCGGCTGCAGGCGCGCATTCTCGTCACGGATGCCCTCCCCGTCACACTTCTGAATCGGCTCACGGTCGAAGCAGCGAAGTCGAGGCAGGAACCTCTGCAGACCTTCGCCCGTCGTGCCGGCCGCGCCGCGGCATCCGACGCGTTCTCGGGCGTCTACCGCGCCTTCGCTCTCGTCCTCACGCCCGAGAAGCTCCTCGAGAAGGCCGCGCGCATCTGGGGATCGCTTTACAACCGCGGCGAGCTCGTCGTCGAACGGCAGAGCGAGCGCTCGGCGCACGTCAAGTTGCTCAACTTCCCGTCCGAAGAGGCGGGCTGCGCGCGCATCACCGGCTGGATCGAGCGGATGGTCGAGCTGACCGGCGTGAAGAACCCTCGCGTGCTGCAGACTCGATGTTGCGCGAAAGGCGCGCCGGCGTGCGAGTGGGACCTGCACTGGGATTAGAAACGCCCTGGAAGGCGAAGTTAGAAGTTAGAACGCAGAATGTTGAATCCAGAAACTGAAAGTCGGCGCCTCCTTTCTGGATTCAACATTCAGCGTTCTAACTTCTAAATTCAGGGTTGCGTGCCGTACAAGAAGAAACCAATGACCTGTGAGGCGGACGAGGACCACGAATGAACAACATCTACGAGCTCCAGTCGGACCATCCGCTGTTCCGCTACTTCACTCCCGCGGAAAGGTCGCGCATCGAGGCGATGGCGAAGGTCTTCACGCTCGAGGAGGGGGGCCGCCTGATCGACGCGGGCGAAGTCGATTCGACGCTCTACGCCGTCGAGGAAGGGCGGCTCGACATCGTGATCAACCGCGAGTCCTCGCCGCTCGTCATCGCCTCGGTGGGGCCCGGAGACGTGCTCGGTGAGGTCTCGTTCATCGACGATTCCCCCCGAACCGTTTCAGTGATCGCCGCCGAGGAATCGACGGTGCGTGCCTGGAACAAGACCACGCTCACGACGGAGCTCGCGGACGAGCCGGTGCTGCTTGCAAAGCTCGCGATCGCGCTGAGCGAGCTCCTGGTCGAGCGACTGCGCGACTCGGTGCGTCGTCAGGGCATGGTCAGACCTGTGTAGCCGCTTCGCGGCTGAATTGAGAATTGGGAATTGAGAATTGAGAGATCGCGGGGTGAGCGGGCCGCACTGCCCGGAGGACTTGTCATCCGGACGAGCCCGCACCGCGGGTGAGGAGGGATCTCGCAGGCTGGTACTGTCGAGGTCTTCAGCCTGCGAATTCCGCGCTCATTCATCCTCTGTACCAGCCTGTGAGGTCCCTCCTTCCTCTCCCGCTTCGCGGGAGCGGTCGTCGGGACGACATGGGGTGCGGACAGCGCAGGAATTGAATCAGTCCCGCTCATCCACCATCTCTCAATTCTCAATTCTAAATTCTCAATTCGCCTGGCCTCACGGCCTAACCTCCGCCCCAAAACGAAAATGGCAGGCCTCCCGGCCTGCCATCTCTCAATTCTCAGTTCTGAATTCTCAATGCGCCGAAGCCGCTAAGGCGTCGGCGGAATTCTGACCTTTGCCTTCGTGCCCTTCGCGACGGCGGCGCGGAACGTCTCCACGTCGTCGAACTGCACCATCCGGAAGGCGCGATCGTTCGAGAACGACTTGTGGTCGCCGCGCAGCTCGGGACGCCAGTACTCGGGGAAGGCGCGCGATGGGAGATTCAGATGGATCTCGTCGGGTTTGATCGACTTGTAGAGCGGGACGAATTCAGCCGACTTGCGCGAGTTCGCGGGCAGCAGCATGGTCTGCAGCGAGAGCGAGCCCTTGAATTCGCTGCGGAAGCGTGTGATGCCCGCGACGAGCGATTCGACCGTCATTTCGACCGCGGGCCTGTTGAGCGCCGCCAGCATTTCGTCGTTCGAGGCGTCGAGCTTGCACGACACGTGATCTGCGAGCGCGAGTTCCTTCCGCACCTGCGGATCGGCGAGCATGCTCCCGTTCGTCAGTACGACGATCGGCTTCTTCGTGAGCTTGCGGACCGCGGCGATGACGTCGCCGAGATTCAGCGCGAGCGTCGGCTCTCCGTTTCCGGAGATCGTGATCACGTCCGCATCGCGCCAGTCGGCGGTGCGGAGGTCGGCGATCACCTTGTCGGTGGGAACATAGGTTCGCCGCTCCGCGCTGGTCACGTTGATCTTTCCCAGCTGGCAGTACGGACAGCGAAACGTGCAGATCGAATTGCAGAGCAAAAGGTCGACTCCGAGCGAGTTGCCGAAACGCCAGGAATAAACCGGGCCGTACACTGAGGAATCGGGAGGGTTGTAGACGGATTCTCCGCTCATGCAGTCGCGCTCCTTACAGACGGACGCTGCTTCCACGCGACGTAGGGTCGTGCGAGCTGGCGCAGCATCCTGTTCTTCATCGAATAGAGCCGGGTCGAGAAGCTCTGCTCGACCAGGTCAGCGGCTTCCTCGGGTTGAACCACGAGTGACACTTCGATCGGCAGCACGCCGACGGGAATGCCGCCTCTCTTGCACGCTTCGTAGAGGTACGCAAAAACTTCCTTCATCGCCTCGGGCTCGGGCGGATTGACGTTCTCCATCTCGCTGCCGATCGTCGGGCGGAAGATGCAGACGGTCGGGAACGCCCCCGCGTTCACGATGCGGTCGATGCCGCGCTTGGACGCTTCCAGCGGCTCAATGCCGGCGATGATCTCGCCCGACACGCGTCCCTTGCCCAGCTTCTTCGACGTGTACTCCATCGCGTCGAAGAACGCCTTCTGCCCCATCGTCTTCTCCTTGCCGGGACAGAGCGACGCGAAGAACTCCGGATCCTCGAACTCGTAGCAGAAGGAGAAGTGATCGCAGCCGGCGTCGATGAGCTCGTCGTACTGGCTCCAGCGATGCTTCGGCATCGGCACGGCCTGCACCCCGATGAAGCCGCCGACGCGCTGGCGAACGGCGCTGACGTACGGCTTGCACTGCGTTAGGCCGTGCATCTTCTCTTTGCTGTCGAGATCCTCGTAGTGATAGCCGGTGTTGAAGTGCGTGAACACCGAGCCCGACTCGTCACGCGCCGCGATCGCGGTCTCGACGACGTCGTCGACGCTCTTTCTCGACTCCTCGGCGACACCGACGTTCTTGCCCGTCGTGCAGAACTTGCAGGCGGCCGCCGGCGAGAGCGCCCAGTAGAGACAGCGGTTCGAGACGTAGATGCCGAGGTAATTGCCCTGGAGCACGCCGATGCGCGACATCTCGGTGCCCCCCTTCGTGAGGCGCGAATACCACTTCGGCTCCGGGGGGATCGTGACTTCGTACGAATCGTCGGTCCGCTCGTCGACCACGAAGAACTTCCCGTTCTCCTCGGTCATCAGTAGCGGAGATTTCGCGGCGAACGGCTCGAGAACCGGCACGTTCATCCAGATTTCCTTGCGCGTCGACGGGATCACGATCTCCAGGCCGGAACCGAGGCCCGCCCTGGTGCGCGCGATTCTCCGGCCGACCTCACCCGCGTGCGACGCCGGGTCGATTCTCATTCCGAGGCAGAACAACTCGATCTCAAGCTCAACGGGTCGCAGCAATCCGCTCTCCTTCAGTCTGTTGTGACCGGGGGTCCGGACGGGGCCGCGGGCCGGAAACAGGGCACCCTGAGCGCCGACGCAGCGAACCTCCTCGTGTCACCACCATAGTCGCGGACGCGCCGTCGACCGGGGGTGACTCATCGTACCTCGCGGTGTGACGAATCACACAAAGACATGTCCGCGCCCGGCCCAGACTTCATAAAGACTTGAGCTCCGAGCGAGGAGAGACGCATGAGCAGCCAACTCAACGATAACGGACCGCGACGGATTCACCGGGCAGACGCGATCGCGAGCCTGCGATCGGCGCTCCTGCAGCTGACCGACGACCAGCGGTCGATGTGCCAGGTGGCCGCCGAACGTGGAATCTTCTGCCATGGATTCCGGCAACTCACCGACGACGAGCTGCGCCAGCGTTACGACTGGCTCGTCAGCCGCTACCCGACCGCAACCCGCGCCGAGCTCGAGAGCATGGCGAACCTCTGGCAGATCTCGCGCCAGGTCCTCGAAGGCGTGCCCCTGGCCTGCGACGCGCAGAAGCTCGAACACGACACCTGCAACGGATGGGACGACTTCACGAACGAGCAGCTCGAGGGCTACCACCGCGAGATCGTCGGCGAGAGCGTGATCGTCGTGGCTTGAGGCAGGCGAGAGGCGAAGGGCGAGAGGCGATCAGCAGGCGAAGAACCATGTGGAGTCCGAAAGCGAAGCTTTCGCCATTCCTTGCGGAAGCGACAGCTTCCGCGCCGTCTGGTGGCGTCTTAGCCGAAGCTTCGCTTCGGCAAGGAAGAGCGAAAGCTTCGCTTTCGCACTCCACATCACCCGTGCCTGCTCATCGCCTCTCGCCTCTCGCCTTTCGCCTCACCTGCTGTAACTGATCCTCACTCCATACTCGCGCGTCGTGTCGGGGTACGGGGCGTGGTAGTTGTCGTATGGCTGGAGGAACTGGAAGTCCTCGCCGAGTGCGTCGTAGACGCCGACGCCGACCGTTAGGCCTTCGAGGAAGAGGTCAGGCGAGTATAGAAAGACGTTGAGCAGCGTCGCGCTGTCAAACTTCTCGAGCACCTGGTTCCCTTCGGCATCGCCGTGACCGTAACCGTAGCGCGAGCCGTAGTACACGATGGAGGGGCTCAGTCGCAGGCGGGTTCCAAGCTTCATGTTCGCTGCGACGGTGAACTTGCTCTGCGGGAAGGCCAGCAGCGCGCTGTCGTCGCCCGGAACGGCGTACGAGACGACCTCGTTATTGCTCGCCTCGTAGTACGAATACCCCGCGTTGAGAGATCCCCATCCCTGCCGGAACCGCATCTCGAGCTCGATTCCCCTCGTCCCCGTGTCGCCTTCGTTCGCGTAACCCTCGGTGTCGGTCTCGCTGTCGAAGAAGTAGACGATCGGCTTCTCGATCGTGGTGTCGAACACGTTCGCGGTGACGAACAGATCGGGCCGGATCTGGTAGCCCGTTTCGAACTCGTACGCCGTCGTCTCTTCCGGCTCGATGTCGCTTCCGAGCCGGATGTTCTCGATCGCCGGGGTCCTGAACGCGCGGCTCGCGAGCAGCTTCACGTGGAAGCGCCCCATGACGCGGGTGAAACCGATGCGCGGCACGACCTGGCTGCCGAACTCGCTGTGGTCCTCGAAGCGCACACCGAGCGTCAGATTTCCAAGCCCCGTTTTGAGCATCCCCTGCGCGAACGCCGAGATGTTGTCGTAGGTGATCTCCCGCTTCCCGTTAGGGAAATACTGCCCGGGGTCTGTCTGAGGGTCCGTCGTGGCGCGGTCCTCGTAGTACTCGAGACCGCCGACGATCGAGGTCGTGTCGGAGGGATCCCAGTTCACCGTGACGTTGCCCGTCAGCCGCTCGACATCCTTCTGGTAGTAGAACGAATCGTTCGACTCCTTCCACGGCTCCTGCTTCTTGTAGTTCACGCGGGGGGTGATGGATAGCCCCGGACGCGCGAGGTATACCGCCGTGGCCTCGAAGAAGGTCGAGTTGAAATCGACGCTTGTCGCCCCGGGGAGGTTTTCGCCGAACTCGTCACGCTGCGTCGTCCCGTAGTCGTCGACGATCAGCCGCGCCTTGTAGTTCTTCCAGGTCGCGAGCAGGTTCAGGTAGGTGTCGTTCAACTCCGAGTTGTCGGCCATGTCGTACGAATCGCCGAGGAAATCGGTGAACGTCCCGTCGCTGCGATTGCCGTCGGCGAGCGAGCCGTGAAGGGTGAAGCTCCCCGCGCCGACGTTCGCGCCGTACGACACGTCTCCGCGAACGCGCGCGGTGGCATCGGACATCGCTCCGGCCGAGAAGGCGCCCGCGAAACCGCGAAGCTCTTCCGCTCCCTTCGTGATGATGTTGATCACCGCCAGCTCCGCGTTGCCTCCGTAGATCGCCGAACCGGGCCCGCGAATGATCTCGATCTTCGAGATCTGGCTCACGGGCAGGCGGTTTCCGAACTGGAGTGTCGAGTAGAGCGGCTCGTTCATCTCCTGCCCGTCCAGGAGCATCAGGATCTTGCCCTCGTGTCCCCAGCTCCCGCGAACTCCAAGTCCGACGACGCCCTGCACGTCCACGCCGAAGTCGAACCCCGGCACCAGCCGCAGGATGTCGATCAGGTCGCGCGCTCCCGACGCCGCGATTTCCTCGGAGGTCACCAGCGTGACGATTCCGGGCGCCTCGCGCGCCGTCGTTCCGGTCTTCGATGCGATCGTGAGCTCCATCGCGAGGAGCTCTTCCAGCGTCGCCTCGGACGGGTCACGCTCCTCGCCCCTCGCAGCGGGCGATGGCACAAGCGCCGCAATCGCCATGAGAACCACCACGCAGACTCGCAGCTCGTGCATGCGGAGACCTCCCTGGGGGACTGATCTGTTTCGGAATGTGCCGAGTCTACGCCCGGGTCATGGCGTTGGCAACGCGCCGAACGGCGGTCAACTCGGCTGGCCGATGCGGTTGATGCAACCGCAGATCTCGCCGGACGCGGGGCGGCAGCGGACGATCACGCTGTGCTTCGCGCGAAGGTGGCCGCAGGTGATGCAGTCGTCCGACATCGACGGCGCGAAGCGCTCGCAACCGCACGGATACTCTTCGGACGGATAGACGATCACCTCTTCGCACGTGTGCCGAAGCTTGTGGTCGGTGTCGGGATGTCCGCACTGGCAAGACGCCATCAGCCCGATATTACACGATCGGCGATCGACTGCGTTTGCCGCGATCGGAAGCGCCACCGAGTGATGCCGGTCATATCATCGGGGCGGGCAGTTCGCTAAGGTCGGCTCGAATCGATCTGGCGCCTCCTTCCCGCCGGGAAGCGGCGGGCGCCAGCCGGAGTGTTTATGACTGAAATCGAGAAAACGGCGCCAGTGGTGCCGAACGGAATCAACCCGACGCAATGGTCGTGGGACGTCGTCCTCCGCACCGGCTCGACGATGCACATCCGCGCGGTCCGGCCGAACGACGCGAACGGCATCCTCGAGCTCTTCCGTGGGCTCTCCCCCGCGGCGATCAAGTCGCGGTTCTTCGACATGCGCTCGCCCGAGGACGCGCTCCTCGCGTCGCCGGCCGTGGTCGACTACGACGACATCTTCGGCATCGTCGGCGAAATGGGAGGGCGGATCGTCGCCGTCGCGCACTGGTATCGCGGGCGCAAGTACCGCAGCAACGCCGAAGCAGCGTTCGCCGTCTCCGAGGAAATGCGCGGCTGCGGCGTCGGAACCCGCCTCCTCGAGTGCCTTGCCGAGGTGGCGCGCTCTTCGGGAATCACCGCGTTCACCGCGGAGGTGATGGAGTCGAACCGCCCGATGATGGATGTCTTCCTCGACTCCGGCTTCGCCGTCGAGAAGCACACGGTGCAGGGAACGGTCGGCGTGAAGTTTTCGCTGGAGGAGACCGACCACTTCGAAGAGAAGGCGGCGGAGCGCGACCAGAAGGCGGCGTTCGCGTCGATGAAGTCGATCTTCGAGCCGAAGTCGATCGCCGTCGTCGGCGCGAGCACGCGCCGCGGGCAGCTCGGTGCCGAAGTGTTTCATAACCTGATCACAGGGGGATTCAAAGGGCGCCTCTACCCGGTGAATCCTGTCGCCGAGACGGTCGAATACGTCCCCTGCTTCGCGCGAGTCAGCGACATCCCCGGCCCCGTCGATCTCGCGATCGTCGTCGTTCCCGCCGAGCGCGTCACCGACGTGGTGGCGGAGTGCGTGGAGAAGGGGGTCCGCGCCATCGTGATGATCACCGCCGGCTTCGGCGAGACGGGTCCCGCCGGGAAGCGTCGGGAAGAAGCGCTGGTCGCCCAGGTTCGCGCTGCCGGAATCCGGATGGTTGGGCCGAACTGCATGGGCGTACTCAACACGAATCCCGCGGTGAGCATGCTCGGAACCTTCTCGTCGGTCTTTCCCATGCCCGGGAACATCGCGATGTCGACACAGAGCGGCGCGCTCGGGCTCGCGATCCTCGACTACGCGCGCCAGATCGGCGTCGGTTTCTCGACCTTCGTCTCGGTCGGGAACAAGGCCGACGTCTCGGGCAACGACCTGATCCAGTACTGGGCCGAGGATCCGAGAACCCAGGTGATGCTCCTCTACCTCGAGAGCTTCGGTAACCCGAACAAGTTCGGGCGAATCGCGCGCCGCGTCGCGCACAAGAAGCCGATCATCGCGGTGAAATCGGGACGCTCCCAGTCGGGCGCGCGCGCGGCCTCGTCGCACACCGGAGCGCTCGCGACGAGCGACGCGATCGTGAACGATCTCTTCCGCCAGGCCGGGATCATCCGCACGAACACGCTCGAGGAGATGTTCGACGTCGCACAGCTTCTCGCGATGCAGCCGCTCCCGCCGGGCAAGAGGCTCGGTATCGTCACGAACGCGGGCGGCCCTGCGATCCTCGCGGCCGATGCGGCGGAGGCGGGCGGGCTCAGGCTCGCGATGCTCAGCGAGGAGACCACTTCGACGCTCCGCGCAATGCTCCCCGTCGCGGCGAGCGTCGCCAACCCTGTCGACATGATCGCCTCGGCGACCGCCGAACAGTACGAGCGCGCGATCGAGCTGCTTCTCGCCGACGACGGCGTCGACGCGGTCATGGTCATCTACATCCCGGTCATGCCGGAGCACGCCGAGGGCGTCGCGTCGGTCATCCGGAACGCGACCAGCACGAGCAGGCCGATCGCCAAGACGATCGTTGCGAACTTCATGGGTGCGCAGGAGTGGCGCGGAAAGCTCAACCCGGTGCCTTCCTTCCCTTTCCCGGAACGCGCAGCCTCGGCGCTCGCCACCGCGAGCCGCTACGCCGAATGGCGGAGGAAACCGATCGGCATCGCACCGGAGTTCGCCGACATCGACCGCGACGCGCTCCGCGCCATCGTCGACCGGGAGCTCGAGCGCGGCGGAGGATGGCTCGAGCCGGCCGAGTCCGACGCGATGCTTCGCGCCGTCGGCCTCTCTCTCGTCCAGACGCGTGTCGCTGCCGACGCCGAGGAGGCGATGCAGATCGCGCGGGAGATCGGCTACCCCGTCGTGCTCAAAGCCTCGGGGCCTAACATCCTACACAAGTCGGACGTCGGAGGGGTCAAGCTCAACCTGAGCGATCCGTGGGCCGTTCGCGCCGCCGCGGAGGAGCTCAAGACGAAGTTCGGCGAGGAGCTCACCGGCATCGTCGTGCAGGCGATGATCACCTCGGGCCCCGAGGTGATGATCGGCGCGGTGCGCGACCCGACGTTCGGCCACCTGCTGATGTACGGAGCGGGAGGCACGCTCGTCGAGCTCCTGAAAGACGTCGCGTTCAGGATTCACCCCGTCACCGACGTCGACGTCGCCGACATGCTCGAAGAAGTGAAGACTACGCGCCTGCTGCACGGATATCGTGGGAGCGCTCCCGCGGACGCCGCGGCAGTGCAGGACGCGATCCTTCGCGTCTCGACACTGATCGAGCTCTGTCCAGAGATCGAGGAGCTCGACATCAATCCGCTCAAGGTTCTCGAAAAGGGAGCGATCGCCGTCGACTTCCGCGTCCGCGTCGAGAAGCCGCAGCCGAAGAAGGCGACACGGAGGATTTCGTACTAGAGGCAGCGCGAGAGGCGAGAGGCGAAAGGCGATGAGCAGGCAGTGCTGAGTGCGCTCCGCGCCGCTTCATGTGGCGCAGGCACTCTTGCCTGCGCGCCGCCGAAGGCGGCCGTGAGATCGCAACCCCGCTCCATGCGGCGCTTCGCGCCGCGCGCAGACAGGAGTGTCTGCGCCACATGCCTCCAGGTCGTCACCCGAAACACGGATCCTGCCTGCTCATCGCCTATCGCCTCACGTCCGCGCTCAATATCCGCTCGATTTGGCGTGCGTGGCGCGACGCGTGCGCGACCATGAAGTCGAGCGCCGCTTCCAGTGTCATCGGGCCGGCGTAGGGATGCTTGAAGAGGCAGGTGCCGAGGAGCGAGTCGGGAATCGAATCGAGGAGCGAAGCCAGCTCCGCGCGCACGCGCGCCCACTGCGCGCGCAGCTCGCCGGGATCCGAGTTGTCGGGGACCGTTGCCACGACTTCGGGTGCGCGGAAGCTGAACGGGGCGTTCATCGCCGCGACGATGAGCTTCGCCATCAATTTCTGCTTCAGCCGTGCGGGGCGGAGCTGTGATGGATCGGATCTCTTTTTCGACACGTAGCCAACGGTGCGCGTCTCGGCAAGCACGATGTGGCTGATCACCTGGGCGACGGACCATCGGCCCGGCTCGGGCTGCCTGTTGAGCGACTCCGGAGCGAGGCCGTCGATGCGTGACTCGACGCCACGGCGAATCACTTCCAGCTTTTCGAAACGAACCCCGATTCTCTCGTTCATCCCGCCCCTCGCGCCTTCGTTGCGTCTGTCGTATCCTTCACGCGGAATTTAGCAGCGTCCGCGCGCCAATGCACACGAAAACCGAGCCCTCGTTCTCGCCCTACCTCGAATTCTCCCGCGACCAGTGGGCGGCGCTCCGCGCCAACACGCGCCTCACGCTTACCGAGGGGGACCTTGCCGACCTCCGCGGAATCAACGAGTTGATCTCGCTCGAGGAGGTGGCCCAGATTCACCTTCCCCTCTCGCGCCTCCTCAACCTTCACATCTCGGCGACTCAGGATCTCCACAAAGTCACCTCCGCGTTTCTCGGGAGGCTGTCGGGTCGCACGCCCTACGTGATCGGAATCGCGGGAAGCGTCTCCGCCGGCAAGAGCACCGTCTCGCGCATCCTCCAGGCGCTGCTGTCGCGCTGGCCCCAGCACCCGAAGGTCGCGCTGGTGACGACCGACGGCTTTCTCATGCCTAACGCCGAGCTGGAACGGCGCGGGATCATGCAGCGCAAGGGATTCCCGGAGAGCTACGAAGTCGGCAAGCTCATACAGTTCGTGTCGGAGGTCAAGTCGGGCCGTTCGCCGGTGGCGGCGCCCGTCTACTCGCATCTCACCTACGACATCGTCCCGGGAGAGATGCAGATCGTCGACTCCCCCGACATCCTGATCGTCGAGGGGCTCAACGTTCTGCAGACCGGAGGAGGGCGGACGGCGTTCGTCTCCGACTTCTTCGATTTCTCGATCTACGTCGACGCGCAGGAAGACGATCTCGTGCAGTGGTTCCTCGCGCGCTTCGCGCGCCTTCGCGAAACGGCATTCCTCGACCCCCGATCGTACTTTCACAAGTTCGCGGAAATGCCCGAGTCCGAAGCGCTCGGAATCGCGCGAAGGGTATGGGACACGATCAACCTCGTGAATCTCCGCGAGAACATCGAGCCGACCCGCGAGCGCGCCCAGCTCATCCTCGAGAAGGGCCCCAACCACATCGTGCAGCAGATCCGGCTCCGGAAGATGTGACGCCGAGAGCGAAAGGCGACGAGGCGAGAGGCGATGGCAGGCCGCAGTAACGGATCAGAAACCTCTGACAACGAGGGTGAAACGCGACGGCGAGCCGGGAGGCTCTCCCTGTTCTTCGCGACTCAGCGTCGCCCGCTCTCGCCTCTCGCCTCTCGCCTGCCTCTACGCTCTAACGTAAATCTCGCCGGCGACGTCCGCCTCGATCGCGAGCGCGGTCTCGCCGCACTGGATGACGACGGACGGTTTTCGCTGGAGCAGCTTCACGTTCGTACCGGGGACGACGCCCAGGGTCGCGAGACGGTTGAGCCGCGCGGCGGTCTTCGGAGCGATGAAGACGATCGGCGCGGTGGTGCCGATCGGAACGTCGATCAGCCGCGCGATCAGTGGCTCCACCTTCAGCTCGAAGATGCTGCAGCACTTGCCACGCGGAATCGGCTTGCCGTGCGGACACTTCGGCGGATGGCCCATGAACGTGCAGACCCGATCGACCACGCGCTCGGTGAGCGCGTGCTCGAACTCGCACGCCGACTCCTCGGCCTCTGCGAGATCCGACCCCATCACCTCGTTGAAGAGCACCTCGGCGAGACGGTGCCGGCGCACGATCCCGCGCGCGCGCTCCTCGCCGGAAGGAAGCAGCGACAGCGTCGGAAGAAGCGTCACGTGACCGTCGTGAACGAGCCGGTCGATCGTTGCGCGCCTCTCCGCGGGCTCGAGCGACATCTTCATGTCGTCGGGCGAATGGAGCGCTTTCGCTCGCTCACGGTAGTACCAGAGGGTCTCGAGAACTTCGTCTTCGGGAGGATGGATCAGCATGTCGGTTCAATCCTGTGGCACGGCATCAGGCGCTCTCGCCCGGCGAGCGCAGGCCGAAGACCTTGCGAAGGAGGTTGGCGATGGTTCCCTCCTCCACGAATTCGTACGCGCAGCGGGGGCAGCGCACCTTCGCGCAACCGGTCGACATTCCGCACGCAGCATGACAACCCGCGCCGTGGAACGCGTGCGTGCAGAGAGGACAGACGTAGTCGCGATCGTGCGTGTCGGTCATTCGTCAGCCCCCGAGATTCAGATTGAGCGTCGTGAGGATCGAGTTCATTGCCCAGCCGATTCCGAAAGAGTACACCACGATGAATCCGGCCATGCCGAGTCCGACCTTGAGCCCGCGCTCTTTGACGATCATCAGGAAGTTCGCGACGCACGGGATGAAGAGCGTGATGATCGTGAGAGAGACGACCGTCTGAATTGGATTGAGCAGGCCGCCGCGCTGCATCATGAAGAGCCCGGCGGCGCCGTAGTCGCGCCGCAGGAACCCGATGATGAACGAGTTCGCCGCCTCGGCCGGGAGACCCAGCGCCCCGACGACCAGCGGAGAGAGCCAGTGCTGGAGGTTGATCAGAGCGCCGGTCAGGTCGAGCAGGTAGAGTGCGAGCGTGCCGACGATGAAGAGCGGCACCGCTTCACGCAGATACCACTCGGTTCTCGCCGCGACCTTGATCAGGATGTTCGAGATCTTCGGCGCGCGGATCGGCGGCACTTCGAGGACGAAGTCCGACGCCTCGCCCTTCACGATTTTCGACGACAGCCATCCGACGATGAAGATCGTCCCGCCGATCGTGCCGGCCCAGATCGCTACCGCAAGGAAGCTCAACGGGCCGAGCATCGCCATGATCACGCCGAGCTGCGCCGAGCAGGGCACGCCGAGCGCGAGGAGCAGCGTGACGATGATCGCCTCCTTGCGCGTCTCGAGAACGCGCGTGGTGAGCGTCGCCATCGTGTCGCAGCCTAGCCCGAGCACCATCGGCAGCACCGCCTTGCCGTTGAGCCCCATCGTTCGGAACACGCGGTTGAGCATCACCGCGAGGCGCGGCAGGTAGCCGGAGTCCTCCAGCATCCCGAAGAAGATGAAGAACGTCGCCACCACCGGGAGCACGATCGCGATCGCGTACGTCAGCGCCATCGTGATCACGCCGTACGGCCCGACGAGCAGGTCGTGGACGAATTTCGCGAACGCGCCGATCCCGCCTACCGCTCCCGTCAGTTTGTACGCCGACGTCATCACGCCTTCTTCGATCAGGTGCGTGTGCGGGAACGGCGCGACGAAGTCGAACAGCTTCATCGCCCAGGGATTGATGTACGCGTTGAAGATGCTGTTCTCGACGAAGTCGACGAGAATCCCGGCGCCGAGCAGTCCGACGAACCAGTAAGCGAATGCGAGGACGGCGAAGAGGAACGGTACGCCCCATACGGGGTGCATCGTCATTGCGCCGAGCCACGCTCGCGTGCCGTCCATCTTGACGACCCGGCGAGAGTAGACCGCCTCCACGATCCGATCGACGATGAGGAGCCTGTCGCGATTGATCGCATACGAGAGAGGATCGGACACGTGCGACTGCACCTCGTCGCGGATCACCTCGACCTGTGCGATCTCTGCCTCGGTCAGGTGCTTGCGGAGAAAGGAGGAGATCGTCGCGTCACCGGAGAGAATCGCGACCGCGACGCCGCGGGGAGAAACGCCAAGCTCCGGAAGCAGCTTCGAGATGCGCTCGATCCCCCGCTCGATCGGCAGGGCGAAGTTGGCCGTGAACGTGGAGAGCTTCGGTTTGACCGCAGCCTTCCTGAGCGCGTCGAGGTTCCAGCGGCGGAGGGCCGACGTCGCCACGACGTTGATGCCAAGCGTCTTCGAGAGCGCGTCGACGTCGACGTCGATCCCGTGGTCGCTCGCCTCGTCGCTCATGTTCAGACAGAGCGTGAACGGCAGTCCGTATTCGGTGATCTGGAGGCTGAGCAGAAGAACGCGGCGAAGGCTTTTCAGGTCCCCTACCTGCACGATGTCGGCGCCCGGGGAGTCGAGCAGGATGTCACGCGCGACGCGCTCGTCCTCCGACTGCGGCACGAGCCCGTTCGTGCCGGGCGTGTCGACCACCTCGCGGGCTAGGCCATCGATCGTCGCAGGCGCCGAGGTGACTTCGACCGTCGTTCCTGGATAGTTCGAGACGGTCACGTACCGCCCCGTCATCGCGCCGAAGATCACCGACTTCCCGACGTTCGGGTTGCCGATGAGGATCAGCCTGCGGGAGCTTCGTCCGGTTTCCTGCTGTATCGGGTCTGCTGTCATCGCGTTCTGAGAATTAATCTCAGCTCCCGCAACGCAGAATACCCCCGTTCGCTTCCCGAGGCTATGACGAACGTCACTCCCCGCCCGGAGTTGCCCGGGAGGCGGTCCGATTACCGCTCCGCAACCTCGACCGTCGACTCGAGGACGACCTCGCAGAGAACCGAGCGGGCGACGAGGCAGGCACGATGCGCATCGTCGAGCGCCTTTCGGACCGCTTCGACGGCCTCGGGATCGCTCACCACGACCCGCGGCTTCAGGACGACCTTCGTAAACCGGAAGCCGTCGTCGACGAATTCGAGCAGCCCTTCGGCTTCCGACTCGTACGAAGCAACGGGAAGCCCGAGCTTGATCGCGAACGAGACGAAGGTCATCAGCTGGCAGGAGTTGAGCGCCGCGACGAAGAGGTCCTCGGGGGTCCAGACTCCCGCCTCACCCTTGAACTCCGGAGGGCTCGCGACACGGAACGGGATCTTGTCGCCCGAGTGCGAGATGCCGGCGCGCTGGCCGACCCAGGTGATTCCGGTGCGGTACGTGAAACTCTTGCGCCTGACTGCAGGCTTCTGCGTCCCCTGGTCCGTCATCCGATTCCTCCTTGAAACGGCAACGCGCGGACGCCGGGGCGCCCGCGCGTTCGAGTTCCGTCAGTGCGCTACATCGTCGAGCCGGAATGGCAGTCGGTGCAGACCATCTCCTGCATGTCGCCGAGGTCGACCGGATGGACGAACACGCTGTCGGGCGTTTCGATCATCATGCGACCCCCTTCCTGCTGGCGGAGCACGTTGTGGCAGAGGTTGCAATCCTTGCTGAGGACCCTGCCGTCCTTCGACGCGTGCTGGTTGTCGTGGCAGCGGAAGCAACCGGCCGAATAGAGGTGCCCGAGGTTGTTCGGATGGACCTTCCAGTTGACGCGCATCTCGGGGAAGATCGTCTGCGTGAAGATCGCCTGCGTCGCCTTGACGGCCTGGTCGAGCTTCGCCCGGTCTTTCTGCATAAGCTCGGGATAGTTCTCCGAGTAGTACTTCTCGAGCTTCTGCTTGATCGAACCGACCGCCTCGTCGGTGGTCTTGTACTCGTCGTCGAGCACGTCCACCGCCTGCGCCTTGATGTAGGGAATGGAGCGATCGATCGCGTTGGAGAGCAAAGCCTGATCGACCGACTGGTCGGGCGCCCAGTAGATGTGCGTCGGGCGATTGTGGCAGCCGACGCAATCCATCTTCTTCGCCTTCGCTCCGGCGACCTGCTCGGGGGTCATCGCACCGTCACCCTGAAGGTAGTACTCCGTGACCTTGCCGGTCTTCTTCGACCTCACCTTCACGTACGGGATGATCTGGTGCTGACGATCGGCCGGAACGTAGGTGATCTCGTTGTCGATGTTCATGTGGTAGTGGATGCCGCCCGACTTCGAGCCGGTCGCGCGGCCGCCGCCTACCTTGATGAGCATCTGCGTCTCGCGCGGCGTGTTCGTCTCGTCATACCCGAAGTGGTTGAAGACCTTGAGCTGCGCGCCCCAGAATTTCTCGGGCCAGTGGCAGCTCTCGCAGGTCTCCTGCGCGGGGCGAAGGTTTTCGACGGGCGACTGAACGGGACGCGGATAGATGTTCCGGGCAGTCGCGTAAAGCTGATAGGCGCCCGACAGTTTCGACTTCACGTACCAGTTCGCACCCTCGCCGACATGGCAACCCACGCAGCCGACCTTCGCGTGCGGCGACAGCTTGTAGGCGGTGTACTCGGGATGCATGATCTCGTGGCAGAGCGTGCCGCAGAAGGCGTCCGACTCGGTGTAATGAAAGGCCTTGTAGCTGCCGAGGATGCTGATCGAGAAGAAGATCACGGTGAAGCAGATCGTGAGGAAAAAGTTCCGAAGGTGACGGGGGTTGTTGAAGTCGATGACCGGATACCACCCCATGTCGGAGTCGTGCATCCGCCTGCGGCGCCGACGCTCCCGGATCATCCCGAACACGAAGAGAAGGAGGCCGAAGACGAGGAAGCCCGGGATCACCGCGTAGGCCATGATTCCGACGTACGGATTCTCGTGGGTGCTCGACATCTCGATCATCACGAGGAACGCGATGTTCAGCGCGGCGATCAGGAAGATCAGCACGCCGATGCCGCTGATTACGTTTTTGTAGTACGGAATCCTCTTCGCGCTCGAATCAGTCATGCTTCTCTCTCCTCCCGGCGGATACTCACATGCCAACTCCGCAATTCTATGTGAGAGGTGTCACTCCGGGGTCACATCGATTTTGTGCATACAGGAACGCCGGGGTCGCTCCCGCGACCCCGGCGTTCATCTGACCTTCAGGACTACGACTTGCTCTCGTCCGACTCGACTTCGTCGGTCCTGGCCAAGGGGTATTCGCGCTCGAGCGACCGGCCGGGAACTTCACGACCTGTGAAGAACGCCGTATCGAGCGGGTAGACCAACGGATCGAAGATGACTGCATAGAAGTGCCAGACGATGATCGCGAGGGTCGCGAGAACCGCCTCGTAGAAGTGAATCACCGTCGCAAGGTCGCTCACCCACTTCGGGAACTGCGACAGCGTCCAGTTGTTGAACCAGAGCATGAATCCGGTCACGGCCATGACAACGGTTCCCCAGACCAGCGCCAAGTACTCCATCTTCTCGGGGTATCCCAGCGGAGGCGACTTCGGCATGTCGGGCCGCTGCCCGAAGAACCAGCGGAACTTCTCCTTCACCTCGTGCACGTCGTGCAGCGTCGGCAGCATCCCCATGATGATCTTCCGCGCCCTGCGGTCGACGATCAGGTGGACGAAGTGGAACCCGAAGGCGATGAGCATCGTCACCGCCGCCCCGCGGTGAAGCCAGCCGCGGAATCCGAAACGCTCTTCCATGACGAGCAGCGGAGCCGCCCACCATGCCTCGGGGTACTTGAGCGCGAAGCCCGTGACCACGAGGGTGATGAAGCTGAGCGCAAGCGCCGCGTGCGCGATCCGGAACGGCAGCATCAGCCGCACCGGTCGCTCCTTCACGGGCACGACCGGGCGCGGAATCGGCCAGCGCGCCTTACGCCGCAGGTCGAGGTAGTTGTGGAGGAGCATCCCGACGATCGTCATCCAGATCAGCCAGATATAGGCGACGCGGACCCAGTAGACGACGGGGTGCGTCGCGTCCTTCTGGCCGGGGATCGTGTGCACGGTTCCGATCGCGAACTTCTCGCCCGCTCCCGGGTGGCACGCGCCGCACGTCTTGGCCAGGTTCGCCTTGTTGACGTGAGAGCGTTTGTCCGACGACGGCAGGATGTCGTGAACACCGTGGCACGAGGAACAGTTGGCGACGACCTGCGAGCCCGAGCGTGACGCCAGCCCGTGGAAACTGTCCTCGTACGACTCGAGTTTCTCGCCCGACAGCCCGAACTTCTCGGAGAGCCGAAGATCCCCATGGCAGCGTCCGCAGGTCACCTTCGGTACGTTACTGGCGTAGACCGGAGAATCGGGCCGCGAAGGTTCGATGATTCGGTGCTCCCCGTGACAGTCGGTGCATACGGGAGACTCGCTCTTCCCGGCCGCCGCGGCAACTCCGTGAACGCTCAGGCTGTACTGCGCGGCGATCACGATGTGGCATTTGCCGCACGTGGCGGGGACGCGCTGGTGGTTCACCTGTGAGGCGGGATCGGAGCCGGGCAGAATCGCATGAGAACCGTGGCAGTCCGAACAGCTCGCTGCATGCTCGCCCTTCGCGATGCCTCTTGCATGCACGCTCGCCCGGTACGCCGCGAGCGGCTGCACCAGCTTGATGCCGCCACGAACCGCGAGGTCGGGGTTCGCGTGGCACGCGCCGCATGTCTCAGGCATCTTCTTCGGATGCAACGGCGAGGCCTCGTCGGTCCTCGGTTTCAGCTCGTGGACGTTTCCGTGGCACATCGCGCAGTGGATCTTCGGAACGCCGGGCGAGTTCGTGGCCTTGGCATGAACGCTCGTCGCAAACTGAGTGACGGCGTCCTCGTGGCAGTCGGCGCACGCCTTGTGCGGGTCGCTCGGCTTGTGAGGGAACTCGTCCTGCTTTCCCGCGTGACAGGCGGCGCAGCCGATGCCCGCCTGGCCGTGGAGCGAGGCGCCCCACGCTTCAGCGTTGATCTGGAACTTCTTTTCGACCGAATCCGCCGCGACCGCGTGGCATTCGAGACAAGGATCCTGCTCCTCGGCCGCGGGCGCAGCCGCCGGCGCCGCTGCCTGCGCCATCGCAGGCGGCACGGCCAGCATCGCGAGCAGAACGGCGAAGGTCCCGCCAAGGATCGCCCGCGTCATATTGTCTTTGCCTGACATCGTCCACCCATCCTTGCGCCTATTTGTAGGCGAACACCATTGCGTAAATGATCAGACCGATCACGGAGAGCCCGAGGAAGAGCGCCGCGAACCCGAAGATGCGGAACGCCCTGTCGAGCCTGTGTGACACCGGGCCCACGAGCCGCCCTTCGAGCTTGCCGGTCCGCTCCATGAGCTCGTACTCGCCCGGTTTGTCGAACTTGAACTCGTCGAGAGGAACCCGGCCGGTGAAGATGACCGGATCCATCGGGAACTTGTCGGGACGGAAGTGCGTGTTGAAGAAGTGAATCGTGAAGATGAACGCTACCGCGAGCAGAGCCTCGTCGCTGTGGATGATCGTCGCCACGTTGATCGTCCATCCCGGCACGAGTCGCGTGAGCAGCTCGGGGAACCAGAGCACGATACCGGTCGAGCCGATCACCATCACGCCCCAGAAGACGGCGAAGTAGTCGAACTTCTCCCAGTAGGTGTATCGCCCGTACTTCGGCCGCTCACCCCTGCCGAAGAACCATTCATCGAGCCCCAGAAGTCTTCCAGATCCTTCAGCGTGAACATCAGCGTGTTCGGGCCCGTGACGAGGTCGATCCACCTCCAGCCCTCCGCGTTCTTCCGCTTGATGAGGTAGATGATGTGGATCGCGAAGATCGTCAGCAGCGCCACGCCGGCGATGCGGTGGATGATGCCCATCTCGTGCGCACCGCCTAAAACCCTCGAGAGCAGCTGCGCCCAGCCGGTGTACGAGAACTTCAGTGCCATGCCGGTGATCGCCAGCGTGAAGAAGGCGAGCAGCATCACGAAGTGCTGCATCCGTTGGAATTTCGAGAAGCGCGAGTAGAAGACCTCGCCTTCCTCCGCGTCACGGTGCACGCGCCAGTGCTCGCGAGTCCGCCAGAGGCGGAACAGCCAGAGCAGCGTGTGGATGAAGAAGAAGACCAGCGTTCCGACGAGCAGCATCACCATGAAGCGGAACGACCAGAAGAGCCAGGGGTACTTGTCCTTGTCGTGGTGCGTGGCGTGCGAGAGGTATCCCGCGAACTGGCGGTGCGAGCCCTCGTGGCACTGACCGCACGTCTTGACCACGTTCGCGTGAGAGAGTGACGACCTCGGATCGTCGACCGGCAGGATGTTGTGCTTGCCGTGACAGTCGGAACACTTCGCCGCGCCTTCGGAGCCGAGCTTGGAGACTTTTCCGTGGAAGGTTTCGAAGAAAGTCTCCGCCTCGTCCTTATGGCACTTGCCGCACTGGTCCATCATCTTGCCGCGGAAGCCAGCGAGGTCGGTGCGCCCGATCTGGTGCGATGTATGGCAGTCGTTGCACGTCGGGAGCTTGTGACCCGGCTTCGGCTTCGCGGTGGCGTGAATGCTCGTCGCGAACGTCTCGGCGATTCCGTTGTGGCAGGTGCCGCAGGTATTCGCGAGGTTCGCCGGGTTCACGGTCGAATTCGGATCGGACGGCGGAAGCTCCATGTGCGACGAGTGACAGTTGACGCACGTCGCCGAGACGACGAGTCCGGCCTTCGTCAGGCCTTCGCCGTGGATTGACTCGGCATAGCTCCCGACGATGTCGGGCACGTCGCTGTCGATCCGAATCGCGGCTTTCTCGCCGTTGCGGTGGCAGCGGGCGCAGAGTGTCGGCACGTTGCGCGCGAACGTCGGCGACGTCGGAGTCCGCTTGCTCTGCGTCGCGTGGTTGCTGTGGCAGTCGAGGCAGCCCGGCGCGTCTTTGTCGCCTTTCGCGGCGAGCTGCCCGTGCGTGCTCTTCCTGTACTGATCGGCCTGCGCGGCATGACAGACCGAACAGTCGGGCTTGCTCTTGATCGCGTCACAGGGGCGCGTATGGGAAGGCTGGACTTCGCTGTGGCACTGCGCGCACGCCGTCTTCGAATGCGTCGAGACCGCGTACTTCTCCGGGTCGACGTAGATCGAGATCTGTTTTCCGTTGCGGACCATCGTCTGGCCCTTCTTCGCGTGGCAGGTGAGGCAGTCCTTGTTCGACATCCCGGCGTCATAGAAGACACGTCGTGCCTTGTGCGGCTCGTGGCAGTCGACGCAGGCCGGGATCATGTGCGGCTGCTTCTCCCAGAGCTGCCCCTGGATGACTTTCCGGTGTACCTCCTCGATCCTGGCGTGACACTGGCGGCAGGTCGCGGCGATGTTCCGGCGCGCGATGCTCGACTTCGGATCGGTGTGCGGCAGGATCTCGTGAGACGTATGGCAGGAGGTGCAGACCGCGGTAACCGTCAGCCCCTTCTGGTAAAGGCCCTGGCCGTGGATCGAGTCGACGTAGTTCTCGAGGATCTGATGCTGCGGGATGTCGCGCATCTGCGACACCGGAGAGCCTTCGCGATGGCAACCGCCGCAAAGCAGCGGCACGTTCATTACGTTGGTCTTCGCGTTCGGATCTTTGTGGTTTTGGATCGCATGGGAGCCGTGACAGAACTTGCACGTCGGCGCCAGCTTGTCGCCACGCGCCGCGGCGCGGCCGTGAAGGCTGCGGTGCTGCGCGTCGCTGACTTCCTTGTGGCACTTGTCGCAGTTGATGTTGCTCACGACCGATGGCGGCTTGATCCCGTGGTTGCCGTGGCAGTCGGAGCATTTCACCCCGGGCTTCCCTGCCGACGCGGCATGCACGCCTTTGATCGCGACCTCGTGGCAGCTCGAGCATTCAACCGCTTCGACCTTCTCGTGCGGGTAGTCGGAAATGCTCTGGTGGCAGTCGGTGCAGTCCAGAGTTCCGTGGACCGACGCGGCGAACTTTTCAGGGTCGACGTGGACGCTTACCGATTTCCCCGCGACCTCCATCGTGAGCGACGCGTCGGCGTGGCAGTCGAGGCACTCGGAGCTCGTCAACTGCGCGTGGGCTGAAATACCCCAGAGGGAGACCCACACCGCGGCTGTCAGGCTGGCTATGAAACGCATCGTTCCTCCTCGGACTACCTGCTGCTCTCCACCGTGACGCAACGTAGCAGCAGATAACCCGAGCAACGATGAGGCTCGTCAACCCGACCCGTGACCTGTGTCACCGATCAGATCAGGCGAGAAGGAACGCCGCCGCCAGCCACGCCACCGAGATCGCTCCCCAGCGGACCTCCGAAAAGCCGACCGACTTCGCTCCGAGCCGCCTGCGCAGCGAGGAAAGGCCTGCCCAGCAGCGGAGCAGCAGGAGCGCATAGAGCGGAGCTACGAGCCCGGGCACGAGTCCCACCCTCGCGAACCAGAGCACGGGAACGATAGCCAAGGCATGCACGATCAATGGGATAGCGAGGATCGGGTCCCTGCCGTGCTCCAGTCGCAGGCGTGACCGCACGTAAAGGACCGCCGGCACGGCGCGAAGCGAGAGCAGCGCCCAGACCGCGCCACCCCTCGGGAGCGACCACCCACCGAGCATCACGATCGACGCGCCGACGGATGCGAGAGCCACCGGGCCGAAGAGCTCGGCGGCGAGCGCGCGGCTCTTTCCTCGTGCGTCGTACCAGAGCATCACCGCGACGACCGGAGACGCAACGAGCAGCGGGATTGCCGCGTCGAGCGACGCGCGGAATGCCAGGAAGAGGCCTATGGTGCCGATTGCTCCGTACGCCGCGGCGATGCCGAGAGCGACTCCCGTCCGCTGCTGTCGCCGGTTGGCTGCGACGTCCGACCACCACACCTTCAGCGGCTGACGGACGAGGAAAAGGGCGATCGCGGCGACCGCAAGCGCGAGTCCGCGAACGCTCCAGGCCACCACGAGCCCGAGCACGATCGGCTCGAGCAGGAAGCCCCAGCCGCCATGCTCCACGGGGAGAGCGATCGGGCGGAGCCTTACGTTTCCTGGACCGACCGTCACGATCACGCACCAAGGGCAGGGACGACGCGGAGCGAATGCCCGCGATTCTCCGCGTCGATGCTCTTGAGCACCTCGTAGCATCGGCCGATGTCGAGGCTCAGGATCTTCACGATCTCGAGATGCGCTTCGGGAGAAGTCCGGATGAATTCGAGAAGGGCGTCGCGCGGCACGAACTGGACCGTCGAGTCCTCGACGACGTCGGCGCGGCAGTCGAGAGGCTTTCCGGTGATCGAAGAGCTCAGGCCGAGAACGTCGCCGGCGCATCCCATGCAAACCTGGCGCGTCCTGCCGACACGGTTGGCGACCGACATGTCGATCCGCCCGGAGATCACAAAGAACACGCCGAGCGGCGCGTCACCGTCGAGGAAGAGGTTCGAGCCCGCGGTCACCTGGCGTTCAACGCTGATTTCCCGGAGCAACTCCGTTGCTTTCGAGACGCAGGCGCTGCCGCCACCGGAGCTGCGATCACAGTATTGCACGCGCCGATTAAGCCACTCCTCGCCTCCCGATGTTGTGACGGATGGTACAGCGTGCCGTGACTTTTCTTGCCACCCGGCGCCCCGTTCGCGAGGCCCGAAACAAGGGTGGAGGACCGCGCGGGGCCGGAGCGCGTCGACCGATCCCACCTCTGCCCGCGCGATCCCCGCCCCGGAGCGGGCGGTTCGTGCATAATCGCCGCCGATGGAAACCCTCGAGCCCACCTCGCAGCGTGCGAAGAGCCGGATCCGTTCCGCCGCGGTGATGTTCTACCTGATGGCGGTGGTGAAGCTGCTGGCGCTATTCACGGCGATGCGCCCCCCTGTCGGCGCCCCGACCCCGCCACCGCCGCCCCATGCGCAGGGGGCGCTGTTCGCCTACTACGCGGCGACGATCGTCGTCTGCAGCGCGATCGGCTTCACGCTGGAGCGCAGGCTGCGTTGGGCGCGCCCCGCCGCCTTCGTCGTCGGCGGCCTTCACGCCTGCGCGCTCCCGCTCGTGCTCTTCGGCAAGCTCGGGATCATGTCGCTGATCACCGGGATTCTCGGCGTAATGGCCGTCGGATCGCTCCTCGTCGCCTCGGCGCTCGAGAAAGTCGACGAATCGGAGCCTAACAAGTCCTGACCGGAACGAGCCTTTCCGCGGCACACGCGAATCGATCCTCGGTTCCGCGTTCCGCCTTTCGCGTTCAGCGTTTTTTCGTCCTCGCCGTCGGCTCGGCGCTCCACGGATCCTCGGGCCACGGATGCTTCGGGTACCGCGCCCTGAGTTCCCTGCGCACCTCGGGATATGTGTTCTGCCAGAACGAGCGCAGGTCGCGCGTCGTCTGCACCGGCCTTCCCGCGGGTGAGAGGAGCGAGAAGGTCACTGGGGTCCGCGATGGGCCGAGCAGCGGCGTCTCGGCGAGCCCGAAGAGCTCCTGCAGCTTCACCGACGCCACCACCTGCCCGTCCTCGGTGTACTCGAGCCTCGCGCGCCTCCCGCTCGGTACGGGAAAGTCGACCGGCGCAAAGCGGTCGAGATCGCGGCGCGCCTCCCACGGCACCAGAGCGTCGGCGTCGAGGCGCGGCGCGCTCACCTCCCCTTCGCATACGGCCCGGACCGCCGCCTCCCACTCGAACGCGATCCCGGCAAAGCGAAGCCGGCGAATGAGCAGCAGGGTCGCCTCGTCCGGCCCGTCGTCGATGAGCCCCTGCGCGAGCACCTCGCCGGCCACCGATGGATCGGCCTTCGCGGCGCTCTCGTTCAGGACGATCGCGTCGTACCAGCGGATCGACGTCGCCTTCACGCTCCTCGATCGCCGATCGTAGCGATGGCGGAGCTCGACGCGCGTCGGTACGAGCCACTCGCGCTCGACGATGCTTGCCATACGCACGAGCGCCTGCCCGCCGGGACCATGATCCGCGCCGCTGACGTCGAGCGCGACGAGGAACTCCCCTCCCACGACCCCGCTCTCGCGAGCCAGCGTCGCGCCGCTTCCGGAGGAGAGGAGCAGCCGCGGCGATCCCGCCTCACGACGAAAGGCTACCCGGTCGGGAAAGCCCGCGAGCAACGCACGCGACAGCGCGACGCTGTCGCGGCCGCCTAACTCCCGCCTCGCGATCGACGCGATCTCGTCGGCCGTGCGGCGGAGCGAGGGATGCGCGTCGCGGAAGCGGTCGACGAGCGTCTGCAGATCGGAATCGGTCGACATCTCGCCCTGCCTCGCCCGCACCCCTCCCTCGGAGAGGATCGCGCAACCGCGCGCCGCCTCGTCGGAGCCTCCCGCCTCGACGAGAATCCGTCCGAGCCGGGGATGCACCGGCAAGCGCTGGAGGAGTCGCCCGACCTGCGTGAGCTTCCCCCCCTCGAGCGCGCCAAGCCGTTCCAGCAAACGCAGTGTCGCGTCGATGCGCTCGATTGACGGCCGCTCGAACCAGTCGAACGATCGCGGATCGTCGCCCCACGCCACCACGTCGAGCAGCGTCGACGCCAGGTCGATCCGCGCGATCTCCGGCTCGCGGTGAGGCGCGAGCATGTCGCGCGCGTCCCAGAGCCGGATCGCCCGACCCGGCGCGACGCGGCCCGCGCGTCCCGACCGCTGTTCGGCCGAGTCGCGCGAGATCCTCTCCGTCACGAGATGGTCGATCCCCGACGCGTCGTCGTACCGCAGCAGCCGATGGACGCCACTGTCGATGACCGTCGTGACCCCTTCCACCGTGAGCGACGTCTCGGCGATGTTCGTCGCGAGGATCGCCTTGCGCCTCGTCGACGGAGCGAGCGCAGCCTCCTGCGCGTCGACATCGAGATTTCCGTGCAGCTCGAAGAGGTCGATCCCCGGTTGCCTCGAGCGCAACGCCGCCGACGCCTCGCGGATCTCCCGCGCGCCCGGCAGGAAGCAGAGCAGATGTCCGCCGTCCACGCGCAGCTCCCGCTGTGCTGCTTCGACGACGCTTGCGCCCGGTGCGTGCTCGACCTCGATCGGGAAGAGCCTGCCAGGCACCTCGATCACCGGACAATCGAACAGGTAGCGGCTGACCGCAGCAGCATCGAGCGTCGCCGACATCACGACGATGCGCAGATCGTCGCGCGCGAGGCTCGCCTGCTTCACAAGCGCGAGCGCGAGGTCGGCGTGAATGCTCCGCTCGTGGAACTCGTCGAGGATGACGGTCGAGAAGTCGCCGAGGAGCGGATCGGATTGAAGTCGCGCAGTGAGAATCCCCTCCGTGGCGACGAGCAGCTTCGTCTTCGCCGAGAAGTTGCGCTCGAAGCGGATCTGCCAGCCGACTTCGCCGCCGACCGTCCACCCACGCTCCGAGGCGATGCGCCTCACCAGCGAGCGCGCGGCGACCCGTCGCGGTTGAAGGACGATCGTGCGCCCCTCCTCGGAGAGCGCCGGCGGGATGCGCGTCGTCTTGCCCGCTCCCGGAGGCGCGGTGACGACGAGATAGCGTCTTTCGCGCAGGCTCGCACGTATAGGAGGCAGGAACGCGTCGACCGGCAATTCGATCATCGTCGCCCATTATCGTGGCGATGGCGTAGAATCGGCGTCACCTCATAAGGAGATTTCAATGAAACGAATCGCAATTGCCATGATCTTTCTAACGCTCGCGATTCCGGCGCTGGCCCGCGAGCTCAAGGGCATCTCGATGCCCGACCGCATCACTGTCGAAGGCAAGCAGGTCGTCCTCAACGGCATGGGGCTCCGCACGAAAATGACGTTCAAAGTCTATGTTGCCGGGCTCTACGTCGAGACCGCGACGAAGAACGCGAACATGATCCTCGCCTCTGACCAGATCCGCCGTGTCGAGATGGTCATGATGCGCGACCTCGGCAAGGAAAAGATCGCCGAGGCGGTCGAGTCGGGCTTCGAGAAGAACAGCAAGGCCAAGATGCCGGCGCTCAAGGGGCGGCTCGAGCAGTTCATCGCGGGCCTTACCGACCTGAAGGAAGGCGACAAGCTCGTCATCACCTACGTGCCCGACAAGGGCATCAACGTGCAGAGCGGCGCGAAGACCATCGCGATCGAGGGGAAGGACTTCGCAGACGCGATGTTCGCCGTCTGGCTCGGCCAGTATCCAGTCGACGAGGACCTCAAGGAAGGCATGCTCGGGATGTAAGGCGAAACGCCGAACGCGAAACGCAAAACGAAGCCCCCGGGAGACCGGGGGCTTTTTCGTTAGGCAATACCATCAGGATCCCGCGAAGCAGGAGAGGAATGACAACGTCACCGGCGTCGTCTGCCACCGCTGCCTGCTCATCGCCGCTCGCCTATCGCCTCTTCGCCTGCCTGCTTTGACCTCTGACCTTTGACCTATGACCTGCCTCCGGCGATGTAGTCGTTCACCTCGGCATCCTCGAGCAGCACCGCGCCCGCGATCTCGACGAAGCGGTCGCAGGTAATGCTGCCGACGACTTCGGCGCGGGAGAGGATCGCACCGAGTGGCGCGCGATCCTTCACGGGCGATTCCGACGCGTCGAGGAAGGCGATCTCGATCTCGCCGCGAAGCGGTTTCGCGCGGAGCACCGCAGCGTGCCGCGTCGCGTGATCGACCTCGTGTCCCCAATCGCCGAGAGAGACGGCGAGCGTCACGCTCCGCTCGCCATGCGACGGCGGCGCGAGCGCGGCGTAGTAGAACGCGACCGTGTCGGCATCGTCGTGAACGAAACCGAAGCTCGCGCGGCGCTCCTTGCCGCAGCAGGGGCAAAGCTCCGCATTGACGGTCGCGCCCGTCTCAACGTGCAGCATGGAGATGATTGTACGGGCGATGCGAGCATCGGTGGAGTGCAATGGCACCATTTGCGTTCGACGTCTCGGAGGGATGTCAGAAGGTAGCCGGGGGTCGCCTCGCGCAGCGGGGCGACCCCGGGACTCGAAGGCGAGGACGCGTGCACCCCAGCGGGGTGCCAGCGATTACACAGGTGCCCCGCTCTGGCACCCCTGCCGGGGTGCGAAACAATTCTCGCTCTATCACCCCGGGTCTCCCCGCTTCGCGGGTCGACCCGGGGCTACCTTCTTGCACGCCTCCGGCGTGCGGAGCGTCGCGACGTTGAGATCCTCGGCTGGCTTAGCCTTCCGTGAACGCAACAGGGGCGCGGCATGCCGCGCCCCTGCGAACGTCAATCGGTGACTTCGAGTTTCTCGCCCTACACGTGCGCCAGCTCGGGCTTGCTCGTCCCGCGCGCGGCTCGCCGCGCGTCCCCGTACTTCAGGATCGAGCGGTACTGCCCTTCCCCGTCGAGCCCCGCCTCCGCGATCACGTGCGCGCCCTGGCCGCTGCCGAGGAAATGCCCGTGCTGGTACGGATGAAGCGACATCGAGCGGCCGAGGTCGGAGCGGATCCAGCGATACATCGTCGCCATCGTGAAGCCGGTGATTCCCATCGCCTCCTGCGCGCTCGCCTCGGGGAAAATCCGTGCGCGCTCCGCCACCGAGAGCATGTCGAACAGCTCCGTGCTCGCGATGTAGTAGACGTCGAGATCGATCCCGTCGCGAACCAGGCGCGGAAGCGCCTCCTCGACGAACGCGTAGGCGACGCCTGACTCCTGGAGGACGATCGTGCCGTCGGCCTTACCCTTCGCCTTGCGCAGGCAGTAGACGCCGCGCGTCGCGTCGTGCGCCGGAGCGAGGCCGAGCGCCGCGCGATCGGGAACCTTCTCGTTCGGGCGCGTGACGAACGGCACGATCACCGCCGGGCGCTTCGCGAGCGCCGCGGAGAAGAGCGGGAAGATCTCTGCCGGCTCCCACGGCGTGAGCGTGATCATCGTGCCGGGAGGGAAGTTCTCCTGCAGCAGCTGCAGCGGCTGCGGGTCGGCGTGCGTCGGCCCGTCCTCGCCCGTCTTGAGTCCCGCGTGCGCGCAGATCAGGATCATCGGCTTGTAGGGCTCGTGCGCGATCACCTCGCGCGCCTGGTTGCCGATCGCGTGAAGGCGCATGGCGATGTGTCCGAGCGGCGCGATGAATGCGCCGTACGACGACGCGACGCCGATATGCGCGCCGAACGCCGCGAGGCCCGAGAGCACGCCGCTGATCGCGTCCTCGCAGATCCCGCCGATCGCGAGCGTGCGCGAGTCGCTGTTCGTCTGCGCGTTGTAGAAGCCGCCGGGGAATCCCTTCGCTCCCTCGTTCACCGAGGTCGATCCGAGAAGGTCGGCGGCGGAGACGAAGATCGAGCCCTTGCTGACCTTGTTGTAGAAGCCGATCGTCTTGCCGAGCGCGGAGCGGAGCGTCGTCGAGGTGCCGGGAGCGAGCATCAGCTCCTCCGGGATCTTCCCCTCCTGCGCCGCCTCGTAGACCGTGTCGATCACCCGCTCGGGCGCGCGTAGCGTCCGCTTGTGCGCGTCGAGGCGCTCGGTCGACTTGCGTAGCCGCGTCGACAGCGTATCGACGACGCCGCGGTTCGCCTCGAGGACCTCGCGGAGAACGCTGAGCGACTGCCAGAAGCAGCTCTCGACCGTCGCCGTGTCCTTACCCGCCGCGCAGCGCTGCAGCCCGGGCTCGCAGCTCGGAACCTTCAGGTCGGCCTCGTTCATCATCGGCTCGAGCGCGTCGTAGAAGCCGCCGGTGCACATCTTGTGTCCGGCGCCATGCGAGGCTCGCCCCTCGATGCCGTACTGCCATCCTTTCACCGTGCGGTAGACGATCGCCGTCGGCTGGCCGTTGTCGATCGCGAGCGCCTTGCGCTGCGCCGCCACGACCTGCTGGAAGTCCTTGCCGTCAGGGACGAGGATGACGTTCCAGTCGTTGATGTGGAAGAACTCCGCCGGCTCCCACTGAACGTAGTCGCCGCGCAGGTCGCCCTCGCGCGTGACGCGCTCGGAGTCGATCGACGCCTGGTTCCAGTCGAGATGAAGGATGACGTTCCCGAGCGACGCGGTGCCGGCGAAGGCGACCGACTCGGCGACGCGGCCGGGAGTGAGGCCCCCCTCTCCCTCGATGATGTGCACCTTTGGCGCGTGCCCCGCGCCGAACGCGTCGATCGCGCCGAGACCGAGCCCCATCGACGAGGCGACGCCGACGCCCGAGGCACCGGTCGCGAGCTTCACGAATGGAGTGGCCGGCGTCGGATGCCCGTCGAGCGCCTTCGCGCGGAACTGGCGGAAGAGCGGCGTGTCGATCGTCGGGTTGCGGCGGAAGCCGAGGAGGTCCTCGAGGCGCAGCTGGTAGGCCTCGTTAGGCGGAAGCAGCTCCGGCGAGCCGATGCGAACGATCTCGTTGCGAAGCGCCCACATCGCGTACAGCCCCATCGCCTTGTGGCCGGCGGCGTAGGAGATCATGTCGGAGTCGCGCCGGTCGGGGCGCGACACGTCGTACTCCATCGCGTCGAAGAGAAGCGCGGCCACGATTCTTCCCGATGAGATCGACCCGCCCGGGTGGCCCGACATCGGGACGTAGTTGTAGAGGATCGCGCAGAGCGACCTGTAGAGGGCGTCGAACGACTCGAAGCCCGCGAGCTCGCTGCGCGAGAGCGGCTGCGGCGCTCCCTCCTGCGTGATGTCGATGAACAGCGTGCTCCGCTTCACGAACGGTTCCTTCATGGCGTTCTCTCCGGGCGGCCTTGGGGGCCGCGACAGCTCAGTAGAGGTTCTTTCCTTCGGCGACCCACGCGGCGAACCCGTCGCGGTCGCGCGATGCCTCATCGATCCGGCGGCAGGCTTCCTTCAGATCGTCCATGCCCGTCGCGATCGACATCCGCAGATAGTGCTTGCCCTCGCTTCCGACGCGGCCGAACGAGCGGCGGTCCATCGTCGCGAGGCGATACTGGTAGAGGAGAAAGTACTGGAACATCGTCGAAGGCGTCGTGCGCGCCTTCACGTCGACCGGGAGCTTTTCCCACGCGGCGATCACGCCGAGGCGCGCGAGCAGCCCGCCGATGTTGGGGAAGGCGTAGAACGCGCCGCCGGGCTTCTGGCAGCTCACCCCGTCGATCGCGTTGAGCGCGGCGATCACGACGTCGCGCCGCTCCTCGAACGCCGTGACCATCCTGCGGATCGCCACCGGGCTCTCGGGCGACTCGATCGCGAGCTTCGCGCCGAGCTGCGTGAACGGCGGGACGCACGAGTAGTAATTGATGTTCAGGTTCTTGAATACCGCGGCCTCGTCCGCCGTCGGGAAGATCGCCCACCCGATGCGCCCGCCGGTCCACGAGTAGGTCTTCGACACTCCGGAGACGAGAATCGTCCGCTCGATCATCGACGGAAGCGACGCGATCGACACGTGCTTCTTCCCGTCGAAGATGATGGCCTCGTAGACCTCGTCCGAATAGACGCGTACGTTAGGCGGCGCCTTCCGGAGGATCACCTCGGCGATCTCCTCGAGCTGCGCCTGCGTCGCGACGCCCCCGGTCGGATTCGACGGGAAGTTCAGGTAGATCAGCTTCGTCCGGTCCGTGATGAGCGGCTCGAGCTCGGCCGCGCCGAAATTGAAGCCCGACGCCTCGTCGAGGTGAAGCGGTACCGGCCGGAGACCGAGGTAGCGGGTGAACGACTCGTAGATCGGAAAGCCCGGGCTCGGGTAGATCACCTCGTCGCCCGGGTTGCAGTACGCCTCCTGGCAGAAGCCGATCGGCGGCTTCGCTCCCGGGAAGACGACGACGCGGTCGGCGGACAGTTCGAGCCCGCGGGCGCGACCCATCGACTCGGCGATCGCCTGCCGCAGCGAAAGGATCCCCTGCGGGTCGGTGTAGTGCGTCATGTCGAGGTCGAGCTGGCGCTTGACCTCGTCGCGGATGTGCGCCGGCAACGGGAAATCGGGCTCTCCCAGGTTGCACTTGATGACGCGGTGCCCCTCGTCTTCGAGGCGCTTGATGTGCGGTCCGATCTTGAACGCGTTCTCGGTGTCGATCAGCTGCACACGGTCGGAATAGAGGCTGCGCGAGCCGGTGGCATCGATACGCGACGTCTCGAGGGCGGTACTCATGCGGGGGGCTCCTCTTCTGAGCTCAACTCGTCCGCGCCATCATCGATGCACCGCCGGGCCGGGCAGGGTGCGAAATGTCACATGAAGGCGTGACGGACGAGGCGAGAGGCGAAAGGCGAGAGGCGAGAGGACGCTACGCGCAGCGAGTTCGTAGCGCCGGCGTCCCGCCGGCATCCTCGCGGGCGTCCTCGCCCGCGAGGCCCGGTCGACCGCTCGACGGCGAGACGCCGTCGAGCCTGCCCGCGGGACGCGGGCGCTACGAATGGCCTGCTCATCGCCTCTCGCCTGTCGCCTCTCGCCTGCCTCATGACCTAAGTCATCGCCCTCCCCTGCCACGCTGCGTACCCTCGGATCGTCTGAGAGGAGAACAACCCATGACCATCAGCCCGAACGACCTCGTCTGCGATCTCGCGATCAACAACCGCTCCGCGATTCCCGTGTTCGAGCGGCTCGGCATCGACTACTGCTGCAACGGACAGCGCCCGCTCGCGCAGGTCTGTGAGTCGGCTGGCCTCGACGCTGCGGCGATCATCGACGAGCTTTCCCGCACGACCGAGCCTGCGCAGCTTGCGCTTCTCACGAGCAAACCGCTCGGCGAGCTCTGCGCCTATATCGTCCGCTACCACCACCAGATCACCAGGGACGAGCTCGAGCGCCTCGGCGGACTCGCCGCGAAGGTCGCGACGCGCCACGGCGAGAATCATCCGGAGCTCGCCGGCGTCGCCGACGCCTTCCGCCGGCTCAACGACGACATGCTCCCCCACATGATGAAGGAAGAGTCGATCCTCTTCCCCTTTGTCGCGCAGCTCGAGAGGGAGCTCGAGAGCGGCTCGCAGCTGACGCCTCCATTCTTCGGCACGGTGCAGAATCCGATCCGGATGATGCTCGCCGAGCACGACGTCGTCGGCGACATCCTGCGGGAGCTTCGCGCCCTTTCGAACGGCTATCAGGTCCCCGAGGATGGCTGCACGTCGTATCGCGCGCTCTACGACGGCCTGTCGGCGCTCGAGCTGCTCACGCACGAGCACATTCACATCGAGAACAACATCGCGTTTCCCCGCGCGGTCGAGCTCGAGTCGAAGGCGGTTGCGCTCGTTCGCGCCTGAAGGGGCGGATCGGCACGACGGATAGCGGCCCCGGAAGCGGCGCCTCGCGGCCCGCTCCGGGGCTGTTCATTTCTCGCTCGATCGAGTGATGCAACGCACGAGATCGAGTGACTACATCCATTGCCGGAAGCAGGATGCTAGAGCGACAGTATCGTCCAGAGGGCCCGGCGTCAGGCAGTCGCCGGCCGCGCCCGAGAGGAGGCTGCCGTGACCACGCTTTCCTGGACCATTACGCTCGCAGTGCTGCTCGTAGCTGCCGCGATGGTGGCGCGCTACGCGTACCTCTACACCCGCCTCACAGGTAAGCGTGTGCTGACCTGCCCGGAAACGGGAGAGTCGGTCGGCGCCGATCTCGACGTGAACCGGGCCGCGACCGCGGCACTCCTCGGCGGCAAGCCTGCCCTCAGCCTCACCGACTGCACGCGCTGGCCCGAGCGGGCCGGATGCGATCAGGCCTGCCTCCACCAGCTCGAAGGCGCTCCCGCGTCGTGCAAGCTCCAGGACCTCCTCGCCGAGTGGTATCGCGGCCAGAAGTGCGCCTTCTGCAGGACGACCTTCACCGAGATCAACTGGATCGATCACAAGCCGGCCCTTCTCGCCCCCGACCTTCGCACGATCGAGTGGAAGGACGTGCGCCCGGAGATGGTCGACCTCGTGCTGAGCACTCACGGCGCCGTCTGCTGGAACTGTCACATCGCCGAGTCGTTCCGGCGCGAGCATCCCGAGCTCGTCACCGATCGAAGATTTGCCAAACAGAACAGCGCGACCCATCATTGATGGGGCGCCGCAGCGATCCCGGAGGTGAAGCATGGTGCATTCGAGGCACGAAGCTGACGCAAAGGGCGCGGTCGAGGCCGATTTCGAGCTGATCGACGTGATCGAGGCGGCGGAAGTTCTCGGATATCAGGGACGCGGACGCGAAGAGCACAGCGGCGAGTCGAGTCCGGAAGCGATCGACGAGATCGAGGTCGACATTCTCGAGGAGGTCGGAGCAGCCCGCTGATCGACATCGATCGGCGAGCGGGTTCGAGAGTGATCGACTGCTCGACACTGCCGTAGTCAGAAAGGGCGCGCACCATGCGCGCCCTTTCGTTATTGAAACACAAAAGCGCACCCGGGGAGGTGCGCTTTCGTTCGATTCGTTCTGTGCGTTCGTTACCGCGTCGCGGCGTCCAGATCTGCGCAGACGTCGATCGCCATCGGGTCCTCGCCCGCCTCGCCGAGCAGCACTTCATAGAGCCCGAGGACGTCGAGCACCTCGTTGTCGGGGATGCGGCGAACCGCCTCGCCCGCGTGCTCGATGATGTGATCGCCAGGCGCGATCGGTTCGACGAGCTTTGCAAGGCTGACGGTGCGCTGAACTCCCCAGCAGTCGATGACCGCCATTCCGTCAGCGACGCGTAGAACTCTCCCGGGCATTCCTAGACACATGACTGATCTCCTTCTCAATGTTCGTGTAAGAGTTGAACGCGATGGTTTGCCGTATCGACCGAAGCGCTCCTCCTCAAGAGCGCGTCGGCGACGACGACCTGTCCGTACGCGATCGCGCAGGGGCCTGCGGGAAGCGACCGCGGACGAAGAATCATGGCGCCCTGGGCGAGCGCCCCGGCAATGCGTGAGGCCAGCCTCGTGCCTTCGAAAAGCTCGCCGGTGATCGCGACGGGAGTGCGGTCTGCGCCGTGCGCGCGAAGGACTTCGACGACCGCGGCGACGACGGAGTTGCCCGCGCGGGCGAGAATCGTCGCTGCCGGCACCCCGGCGATCAGCTCGATCACCGCCTGCTCGACCACGGGCCTGAAATCGATCTCCCACGGCTCGGCGCCGTCGCGGATGACGATCGGGTAGCGTCCCGTCTCGTTTCGGTCCTCGACACTTTCCCAATCATGCACGAGCGCGCCGGGCCATGGTGAGTCGAGCCGGTTCAACACGATCGCGGCGAGAGCTTCGAGCTGAAGCCCGATCGCGTGCGACGAGACGCTCGGCCCTGACTCGATCACCCTGCGCACGACGTCGACACCTCTGCGGGGCATCAGGCGGAAGAGCGGAATCGCGTGAAGCGGCGGCGCGCCGCGGAAGACGTCGTCGAGCATTGCGAGCGCCACGCGCCACACCTGCCGGGTGGAGACGTGCTCGCCCGCAAGAACGATCGGCCGGAAGGTCGCGAGTCGCGCCACCCCTCCGATACCCCCGCGGAACAGCTCGCCACCCCAGACCGCCCCGTCGGTTCCCATCCCGCCGAAATCGAAGACGACGCCAAGTGCGACGCCCGCCTCGTCGTTCTCGGCGAGACACGCCGCCATCTCCGCATGGTGCTGCTGCACGGCAACGCGCATGACGCCATTCTGGTCGAGAGCGAAACGTGTCGAGTCGAAGCGCTCGTCGAAGTCGTGCGCGTACGCCTCGACTCCTCTCGGCGCCGTGACCTCGACCCGTTCGATCGAGTCTTCGAAACGCGGCGAGGCGTGATGGTATCCATAGGAGCCGGTCGCCGGCTCGATCCGCAACTCGTCGTCCGCAGCGAGGCAGACGACGCCCGGAGTGGCGCCTCCGCACGCGACGATCACTCGCGAGACGGGCCGGTTGAGGCGGACGACGCGCGTCTTCGTACCGCGTCTGGAGCCTGCCGTGCGGGCCCTGGTCGTCTCGACCGTCTGCGACCGGTCGGCCACGAGCGCCAGTTCGGCGCGGTCCAGCAATGCGTTAACCGGTCTTTGCGGAGGGGTGTCCGGGACGCCCGCCGGGAGAATCACCAGCGGGCGTCCGGACTCTTTGAGAAGGAGGTGATGGAGCGGCGTGTACGGGAGGAGGAGACCGACGAGGCGGTTCCCCGCCGCGACCTCGCCGGTAAGAGGAGAATCAGTCCGAATCGACACGAGTACGACAGGCCGCTCCACCGAGGTCAGTAGCGAAATTTCTCTGGGGCCGAGCTCCGCGACTCGCGATGCTTCGTCGAGATCGCGGACCATGACCACCAGGGGCACATCGACGAGGCCGCAACGCGACCGAAGCCGCGCAACGGCCCTGGGGGATGTCGCATCACACAGGATCGAGTCCCGCCGCTCGTCGCGCAACGCGACGAGCAAATCGCCCGCCAGCGCGCGCGCCGCGAGCCTCACGGGCTCGGACGTTCCGATCGTCGTCCCAGCCGGGACGATCGCGCGCAGCGTCGGACCGCACACGGGGCACGACAGCGCTTCGTCGTGAAACCTGCGGCTCTCCGGCGTCCGGTACTCCTCGAGGCACGCTTCGCACATCGCGTACGTCGCCATCACGGAGTTCGACCGGACGAACGGGCCGCGCCGGAGTATCGAGCGTCGCGGCCCGCACTCCGGGCACGATGCGAAGGCGTATCCGAATCGGCGGTTCGCCGGATCCACGATCTCCGCCTCGCAGGCGGCGCAGAGCGGGCGGTCGGGAATCGGACACGCGCCCGAGGCGGGCGGTTCGAAAAGCGGCAGCGTTGCGCCACTCCAGCCAACGGTCGAGACCGGCTCGCTCGCGCGATGCGGGATCTCCCTGGCGGCGGCAATGCGTTCCGTCTGCATACTCGTCTCGATCCATCCCCAAGATAGGGAAAGGGGACAAGCGGGCCGATGACCAAACGCACTCCGCCCCGTGACATCCGTCACGCCGGGTGACAGCGTTCAGTCGACCGGATGAACCGGGCTGGAAGCGTCCGGGTACCCGATTTCAGGGGGCGTGCTCTCCCCCTGCTGGCGAGCGAACACAGTGCCCCCCGTCACACTCCGGCAGTGACCGCAGGAGTGGACTCGGCCGAGATAGAGGTCTTCAATGGTCTCGAGGTACGGAGAGGCGCCCCGGAGCGAGGAGACCCACCATGAGAAAGGAAGACCTGGTCAACTGGCGCATCGTCGAGCTCATCGATCAGAACGACAACGGGATCGCGGACGAGCTCGAGCCACCCAACGTCGATGTCGCGGCCTCCGCCGCCGAGCTTCGCCACCGTCTCGATCGAAACACGAGCACCGATCCGCACCTCGCTGCCGGCGACATCGACGCCTGCTGGGAAATGGCGGAATCGTCGGGAGACGAGACCGCGGGAACGAGCAGCACCACCCCCGACCAGAACGTCGTCGAGGAGATCGGCGACGCCCTCGGCATCACCTACCGCGACGACGAGGAGCTCAATCTCGTCGCGAAGGAACGGCTCCGCGACGAGCACCGCTGGGAGCTCGACCCCGCCTCCGCCGACGACTTCCTCGACCGGATGAAAGCGCTGACTCCGGCGCGACGGAAACCGCGTTAGGCAGGCCGAACGGCAGGTCAAAGGTCATAGGTCAAAGGTCAAAGCAGGCGGCAGTGGCGCGAGCAGTTTGGCGCAGACACTCCTGCCTGCGCGCGCCGCGAAGCGGCGCCGTTCTCGAATCCGATACCAAAAGCGAAAGGGGCACGGCTTGGCGTGCCCCTTCCCCTTCGAATCACCCGTTCGCCTTCGGCGACGCGCAGACAGGAGTGTCTGCGCCACACCAGGCCTGCTTTGACCTTTGACCTATGACCTTTGACCTATGACCTTTGACCTGCTGCTTTGACCTGTCTCTCGCCTGCTTTGACCGATGACCTTTGACCTTTGACCTGCTTCTCGACCTTGGCCAGCGCCTTCTCCGTCGCCTTCAGCAGCGCGGCGGGACCTACCGGGGCGCCGGTGGCCTTCGTCATCCAGAGATCGGGCGTATAGCGTCCCTGCTTCGTCATGCGCTCGAACTCGGGGCCGATGCTCCCCGTGCGCTCCATCTGCTCTTCGATCTGGTGCGCGATCAGGTGCCCGATCGGGTAATCGGGCAGGTAGAGGCCGTTCGAGACCATGTGCGAGTAGACGCCGAGGAGTACGACGTCCTTCGTCTTGAAGACCGGCGCGTAGAACTCGTTCCAGACGTCCTTCGCGATGCCGATCGTCGCCACGCGGAGCTGCTCCGGCGTCGCCTCGGGGTTCGCGTACATCCAGCGCCAGACGCGCATGTCGACGATCGCGACGCCGGCGATCTCGTACGTCGCCCAGAAGTCGCCCAGCGTCGTCAGCGCCATCGCCGTCTCGTCGGGCTTCGCCAGGCCGAGCAGCTCTAGGTCCTTCGCCTGGAAGACGAAGGCGAGCGCCTCGGTGAACGCGGTGTTAGGCACCCCTTCCATCGCGTTGTACGGCACGTCGTAGAGCGAGAAGGTCTGCTCGACGTTGTGCCCGAACTCGTGCACCGCGATGTTGTAGCCCTTGTAGTCCATCCCGTCGGCGGCGACGCGCGTCCGGAGGTGCGCCTTGTCGCCACGGCGCTGCGCGCCCATCGCGTGCCCGGCGCCGCGCGACGGGTCGACCGTCACACGCTCGGCGATGTACTTCGCCTTCTCCTCGCTGAAGCCGAGCTTCGCGAGGATGTTAGGCATGTCGGCCTGGAACGCGCCGGGGGTCGGGTACTTCTTCCTCGTGATCTCGTCGAGCTGCGCCTCGGTGTAGGCGCCGCGCGCCTTGAAGCCGTTGTACCAGATGTCGAACGGCTCGAGCTTCCGGCCAAGTCGCGACTCGATCACCTTCGCCACGCGCGGAACCATCGGCGACCGTAGCACCTCGACGAGCATCGCCTCGACTCGCGCTTCCGGAAGCTCGCGATCGTCGTTGAAGCGGCGGGCGATGTGCGTAGGCGCCGTCGGTGAGTACGGATCGGCGAGACGGCTCGCGCGGTAGACCCCGAGGATCTTCGCGTAGCGTGTGTCGAGCTCGCGGTCGGCGCTGACGTTCGCCCCCGCGGGAAGCGTGCGATCGCTGTCGCTCGCCGCGGCCGCTGAAACCGCATTCGTCTTCGGGTTCCAGTCGACCGTCGGATTGTCGATGACGACCTGCGGGATCGCCTGCGTGACGATCCGCTCCATCACCTGCTGGATCATCTTCTGGCGCGCGAGGCCGTCCTTTTCGCCGTACTGCGCCTTCAGCTCGTCGCGAAGGTTCCAGTGCGTGATCAGCCGCTTTTTCGGCGGAAAGAGGCGGTTCCCCTTGTCGTCGAGGAGGTGGTACATCCAGACGTTGTAGGTGGAGATGTAGCTCTCGGCGTCGGCGTACGCCGACGCGATCTTCTGGTTCACCTCGGCGGGGATCCTGCGCCCGTAGCGGTCGGCGAGCCGCGCCGCGGCCCACTGCTCCGGTGACCACGACTCCCCTCCCGCGAGCTTTTCGTCGAGCGTCGTCAGCGGGAAGTTCAGCAGCACGACGAACGCGATCTTGTTCGCGAAGAAGTCGTCGTTCACGTGCGCTCCCGGGTCGTAGCCCGCGAAGTACTCGTCGAACGGAAGCATCGGGCCGAGATCGAGGTCGCTCTGCCAGCGGAAGGCGCGCCCGAGCTCGAGCATGCAGCCGTCGAGCTGCTCGTGGAGGAAGTCCATCCTCTTGAGCAGCGTGAGCCAGGTCGCGTCGTCGCCGGCGAAGTTCGCCTCGACGAAGCTCTCGAACGCGGCCGCGTCGCCGTCGCTCTCGAGCCAGAGGCTCGCCACCTGCTTCACGCCGCGCGCCGCGCGGGGACGCGCCGCGTCGCCGTACTTCGCGACGAGCGCCGCCTCCACCTTCTTCGAAGACGCTTCGAGCCACGCGGGCCGCGCTGCAGTCGTCATCGTTCCTCCGGTCGCGCCCGGCGCGGTCTCGCCGGAGCTGACCACCGGCATGATTGCGAGCAGCACGGCGGCCGCGAAGATCGTAGCTTTCATCGTCATCCTCCAGGATTGCGCGGCTCGGCCGCGCTCGGAAACAGCGGGGATGATACCGCAGCGCGATTGTGTGCCGCAGGCACTCCTGCCTGCGCGTTGCCGAAGGCAACCGGGGTCGGGGCCGCCCGAGCTGATCGGGGTGGCGCCCATGGCGGGGCAGCTGGAAGTGTCGGCATCGCGACACGACCGAGGCTGCTACTGCTTTCCGTAGTAGTCGCCGAAGAGGATGTCGAAGACGAACCCGACCGTCACGCCGCCCTGCCGATCGTCGGCGAGCTCCTCGCGAATCCAGCTGTAACCGAGCGACGCCTCCACGAAGAACCACTCGCGGAACATCTGCTCGCGATACGTCGTGAGAAACCCGTATTCGCGGAGTGGCACGTCTTCCGCGGTCTCTCCGTTGGCGAGCAGCTGGAACGCGACGCCGCGCGGCTTGCCCGACTTGAGCTCGAGGTCCTGGTAGAACGTCGCGTAGCTCTTCCACTTCACCCCGTCGGTATCGTCGGAGACGGTCCCCTGCGCCGAGACACGCGCGAGATTCGCGCGCTTCGGAATCCAGTCGTAGCCGACGTAAGTCGTCGTCCCGAACTGGTCGTCGTTCGTCCGGTAGAAGAGCGTCTCGTGAAAGCGGAACGCGGTGTTCTTGCTCGTGTAGCGGTTGTAGCGGTAACGCGCCTGCGCGAAGACGTACGGATGCACGCTGACCTTCATGCCGAGGCGGTAGCTCATGCGCGCGCCGCGCTTGCCCGGGGGGTTGTAGCCGAAGCCGGCGAGCCACGACCGATCGTCCGAGGTGTCCCGGAACGCGTCGGGCATCGACAGATCCTGACTGTTGTCCGCGATGTACTGCTCGGGGTTGTCGCGGCCGAGGAAGGCCGTGGTCCGCTTCGAGAGGTTCGGTAGAGGAACGTTGGCGTCGAACTTCGAACGCTCGTTCCACTCCCCTTCCGCGTCGTAGAGCATCCCCCCGGACAGCCGTCCGTAGACCTGTCGCGGATCGTATGCGTGCTCGTCGCCGAAGAAATTGTCGAACCAGGCCGCGGAGCCGCAGACCGAATAGAAAACGCCCCGGCGAACCTTGTCGAGCCACGCTTCCTTGTAGGTCGGCGGCTGCTTGCAGGGAGCGGAGGCGTTCTTCTCGTCCCCGCCTTCCTTCGGCGGCTCTTGTGCGGCAGACGCGGGGATGTCTCCGGAGGCGGCCTCGGGCTTCGCCGCATCGCTCGACCCAACCTCGGCAGGAACGGTCGGCACAGGCTCCGCCACGGGCGGAGGTTCCTCGACAGGAACGGGAGACGGCTCCGCAGCGGGCGGCTGCTCGACAGGGGTTGGAGCAGGCTCCGGTGCCGCAGGCGGATCGGCAGTCGGCTGCGACGGCGGCGGCGCGGGTGGGTCATCGCCCGCCTCCGCAAGGAGCGCGGGCGTTGCCAGCGCAAGGGCAACGACCAATGCCGCCAGATAGCGGCGTCGATGATGACCTCGAAAAATCATCGCCTTCACATTACGGAGAGCAGCCGCCGGGGGTCAAGAGGAGCAACTACGCACACTTCGTCGCAGTACACGGTAGAAACTGCGGAGGCGGTCAGCTACTGCAGCGCCGGCGTGAGCCTTACTGTGCGGCTCACCACGAGACGGTCGCCTCGATGGATCGGCGTCATCGCCGCGGAGCGCGCGCCGGCGACCGCGCGTGCAGGCTCGGGCAGTCCCGGTGTCTCGTCACGCAGCGTCATCGTCGCGCCGGGCTTCGGCTTGAAATCGAATTCGATGGCAGTGCCGAGAACGTTCATGGAGTGATCGGACACGACGCCACTCTCCGCGGGCTTGTCGAACGCGAAGCCACCGACATTGAACATCCTCGGCTCGAGCGATCTGTCGATCCGAATCTGCGCAAAGCTCGCGCCTCTCCGCGACTTCAAGCGGACGATCGCCCGAACGCGCCCGTCAGGCTGAGGCGCCCAGCTCTCGAGGCTCACCTCGGGTGCCGGCTCCCCGCTCGCCTTGACTGCCGACCACCAGAACGCACGCGCCGAGGCGCGTCCGACGGAAGGACCGGGAAGCGCCTCGTGCTTCCATTCGCCGGGCAGAGGCGGAGGAACGCGCCCGCCCGAAACGTCGACGGCGACGAGGCGCCCGAGCGGCTCGCCATCGGAGTCGAGTTGCATCAGGCTCATCGGGCGCGGCACATCGGGCGTCCAGACGGGAGCGACGAGGAAGCCTGCCGTCGAAGCAACGGCGAGCATCAGCGTCACCCTCACCGTCCGCCATCCCGCGTCGCCCGCAAGAAGCAGCGGCATGCAACTGAGCGCCACCAGTCCGACGATCAGCGCTGCCGCGGGAAGGATGGAAAGCCCCATCGCGAGCGGCAGGTCGATCGCCACGGAGACGAGAACCAGGGTGGCGATGGCGAGCGCGACGAATGGCGCGGCAACGCGGCCGCGTGCACCGCCGAGCGCCGCGACGAGCGCGGAGACGAGCAGCGGAACGAAGACGCAATACGAGCCGCCGGGCAACGCAATCGCCGCGGCGATCGCAACGATCGACCAGACGAGCCCGAACGCATTCCATCCGTCGGCGGGCGTGACGCGCCGCCGGGCGAGATGCGAAGCGAAGGCGGTGACAGCGATCGCAAGCGTCCAGCCTGCGCCTTCGACCCACACGCCGCTCGCCGGCCATGGCGTGCCGAGCGTGCGGAACGCGGCGAGCGTCGCGATCGCCCACGCCGCAAGTGCCGCTGCCGCCAGTGCGAGCAGTGCGACGACGAAGGCTGTCGCCGTGCCGCGCAGCGAGGCCTCGCCGCGGCGGATTCCGCCTACGAGGCCCGCGAGCACCAGCAGCGCGGCCACGATCGCAAGGCCCAGGTTCCAGCTCTCGGGCCACCGCAGCATGAAGAGACTCAGGACGTCGAAGTAGCTCGCGTTGGGGCGCGGCCCGCTGTCGATTCCGCCGAGCTTGCGCGCCAGCGCGAGCGCCGTGTCGCCGTAGTGCTGGATCGTTCCCGCGCTCACGTTCGTCACGCTGTTCGCCGGCGTGTGGTACTGCGCCGGATCGCCGATCGCCGCGATCGCCATCCCGCGCATTCCAGCCCGCTTGAACACCGTGAAGTTCGTGTCGTTAGGCAGGAGCTGGTAGATCGCGAACGAGAGCGACGTCGCGGCCGGCGACTTCACGTTCTCCGCGTACGCGCCGACCAGCGCGGCGTTCCCCTGGCTCGTCTCGAACATCAGCGCCCGGCCGCTGCTGCCGCGCGCCTCGAGCACCACCATCGCGAGGACCGATTTCGACTCCTTGCGCCTGACCCACGCCTCCGCACCGAGAAGCCCCGCTTCCTCGCCGTCGTCGAATAGGAAGACGATGTCGCGCTGCGGAGGCCATCCCGACTTGAGGGCGCGCGCCACTTCCACCATCGCGGCGCAAGCCGCGAGGTCGTCGCCGGCGCCCGGCCCCGCGGGGACCGAATCGTAGTGCGCGTTGAGCACGATCGCGGCGCCGCGGCTCGTCCCGTGGATTCGCGCGACGATGTTCTGTGTGTTCGCGCATGACGCGGTTGGGGAGCATGCGTAACCGATCTCGATCGTCGGCTTCAGACCCACCACCTGGAGCTCGGCGATCAGACGGTCGCGAACGACGTCGTTCTGCTCGGTGCCGACAGGGTGCGGCACGCCGTCTCCCGCGAGCCTGCCCAGAATCACGCGCGCCCGCTCCGCAGAGAACTGACCCTCCGGAGCGCTGAATGGCGCAGGCTTCGGCTCGCGACGGGAGAAGCCATCCACGACGAGCAGTGCGACGAAGAGCGCGGCCGCGATCACGATGCGAGCTCGTGCCGCAGCCGGTTCCGGTGACGCGGCAGGATTCGGATCGATCAAGAACGCTTCCTCACTTCGAGTGTGCGAGCCGCCGGAGCGACTCGAGCTGTTCGGCCGGATACGTCGCCGCGTTCACTTTCGGGTGCGCCTCGGCGATCGTCCCGTCGGGGGCGATCAGGTACGCGATCCGAGGCGCGAACTCGTCCGTCGCCGTGCCCGCGGCGCAGTAGAGCATCCCGATCGCGCGGCTCTCGTCGGGGATCAGCGGAAACGGGAAGCCGTACTTCCGGGCGAACGCGAGGCTCGCGCCGGATTTGTCGAAGCTCACTCCCACGATCTCCGCGTTCAACGCCTGGTACTCCTCGTAGCGGTCCCGGAACCCGGAACCCTCTTTCGTTCAGCCAGGTGTGTCGGCCTTGGGGAAGAACCAGAGGACGACGTAGCGGCCACGAAAGCCCGACATCGAGATCGGCGCTCCCGTGTGATCGGTCGCCGAAAACTCGGGAGCCTTCTCACCCACCTTGCGCATCGGCAGCCCGCTACCGAACAGACTCTGCGTCACCAGCTTGACGATCCCCTTGAGCGACATGGCGCTACGTTAAACAGAAGCATCGCGAGGTGCAAGCAGGGCGAGAGGCGAAAGGCGAGAGGCGAGAGGCGATGAGCAGGCGGAGGAGTCAATTCGAGTTTCGGATTTCGGACTTAGCTTCGCGAGACTGAGCAATTCCCGACAAGACCTGACAATTAGCGGAGCATATTCGAAATTCGAGATCACCCACTGCCTGCTCATCGCCTCTCGCCTATCGCCTCTCGCCTACTCCTTCATCCACTCGAACACCCGATAGTGCCCCCCGTCCATTCCGAGACGCTCGTAGACCTTCTGCGCGGAGGCGTTGCGCGTGTCGACGTAGAGGCGGATGCCGCGGATGCCGACGCTTCCCTTCACGAGGCTCTGAATCGCCTCGTAGAGACGCCTGTAGACTCCCGCGCCCCGCGCGTCGGGGACGACGTAGACGCTCTGGATCCACCAGACGAGCCCGTCGCGCCAGTCGCTCCACTCGTACGTGATCATCAGCGATCCGACGACCATGCCGTCGAGCACCGCGACGAAGTAGCGCCCCAGCCCGGGCTCGGCAAACACCGCGGCGACGCCGCGGTTCAGCGTCCCGGGATCGAGCTCGATCCCTTCCGTTTCTCTCGCCATCGCGAGCTGGAACTCGACGATCTTCGGGCCATCGGCTGCAGTTGCGTCACGAACGACCAGCGACATGGTTTCCTCCGCGAACGAAAAATAGCACGCGTGGCCGCGCGGAAGAGGCGAAAGGCGACAGGCGAGAGGCGATGAGCAGGACGAACCGCGCGACCAAGCTCTCCATCTCGGAGGGATGCCGTAAGGTAGCCGCCTCATGTGGCGCAGGCACTCCTGCCTGCGCGCCGCCGAAGGCGGCCCGATATCGGGTGGATTCGTGCGACCCCGTGGCGGCGCTGCGCGCCGCGCGCAGGCAGGAGTGCCTGCGCCACATACCAGCCGGTGGCGAGGCCCGCGAAGCGGGACGACGCCACCGGTAAGGCCACCCAATCCCAACGCACCCCGGCAGGGGTGCAACAGTAATCGCCGCGCTCCCCACCCCCACCCGATTCCGATCCCGAGCCCGGCCGTTCGTCCCCCAAACCGAACCACCGCCGATCGCCTCCTCAACCGCATGCACCCCGTGAACGAGCCCGCGCCCGCGCCCGGCCTTTTGCCCCCTAACCAGCTCCGCTCCCCCCACCCCCCATCCCCGCCCCCCTTCTCCCCCCTTTGCTATGATTCATCGCCTTGTCCTCGGCTCCCGACCTTCACCCCGATCCACGCGCCGCCGCCACGCGCGGCATGCTTCTCTTCGTTGCGTCCTCCACGCTCTTTGGCCTCATGGCCTTCATCGCCAAGATCGCCTCGGCGCGCATTCCCGGCTCCGAGGTTGCGCTCATCCGTTTCCTCGTCGGACTCGTGCCGGTGCTCCTGATCCCCGGGATACGGAGGCGGTCGTTCGAATGGACACGGCTCGACCTTCTCGTGCTCCGCGGCGTCTTCGGCGGCACGGCGGTGCTCTTCTACTTCCTCGCCATCGCGCACATCCCGGTCGGCATCGCGACGCTGCTCAACTACCTCTCCCCCGTCTTCGCCGGTATCTACGCCGCCGCCTTCGCCGGAGAGCCGTTGCGTGCGCGGATCGTAGTCCCCCTCTTCGTCACGCTCGTCGGCGTCTGGCTCGTCGTCGGCGCCGGCGCGCACGGCCCTAACTTCATGGGCTTCGGCAAATGGGAGCTCGTCGGACTGCTCTCCGCCGTCTGTTCGGGCGCGGCGGTCACCGCGATCCGCGTCGCGCGGCGCACCGAGAACTCCTGGGCGATCTTCTCCAGCTTCACGATCTTTGGAGCGATCGTCACGGCCCCTTTCGCACTCTGGCACTGGGTTCCGCCGACGCCGTACGAGTGGCTGCTGCTCGTCCTCGTCGGCCTCGTCTCGATCGCCGCGCAGATGCTGATGACCCACGCCTTCCGCTGGGTCCAGACGCTCATCGCCGGCGTGATCTCGCAGACCGGCGTCGTCGTCGCGATGCTCCTCGGCACGATCTTCCTCGCCGAGCGCCTCACGCCTCGTTCGATGATCGGAACGATCGTCACGCTGATCGGCGTCGTCGCCGTGATGATCGTCAGCAACCGCCGCGAAGCCGAAGAGATCGAGCCCTGAGGCGGCCCCTCCAAAACGCATCGCCTGAGTTAGGGTTTGCTGCCTGATTCCGCAGGACTCCGCACGCCGGAGGCGTGCCAGAAGGTAGCCCCGGGTCGCCCCGCTTCGCGGGGCGACCCGGGGTGAGCGGACGAATATGGTCTCGCACCCCGGCAGGGGTGCCAGATCGCAGTTATCTGGTCAATCGCTGGCACCACGCCGGGGTGCTCGCGTCCCCAACTGCCGATTCCCGGCGGTCGCCCCATGAGGCGGGGCGACCCCCGGCTACCTTCTGACATCCCTCCGGGATGTGGATCTCAATCGGTTGCGGGTTACCCCCGCGCCACCGCGCGGACCATGATCACGTCGCGCTGCGGGTCGTCGCCCACGACGAAGGTGTGCGAGCCCGATTCCTCGAATCCCGACTTCCGGTAGAACGCGATCGCGCGGGGATTGAGCTCCCAGACTCCGAGCCAGACGAGGTCGGCGCCACCACGTTCGGCGAGGCGGAGAGCCTCACCCATCAATTCCTGCGCCAGCCCTCGCCCGTGCCACGTCCGGACCACGTAGATGCGCTGGATCTCCATCGGATGCGCCGCGACGAGATGCTCGGGCGCATGACCCCATCGCAGCTGTGCGTACGCGACGAGCTCGCCCTCGTCCTCGCAGATCAGCGTCGTGATCGACGGATCGAGAATCTCCCGCGCCTGGATCGCTTCGCCGTACTGCTCCCTGCAGTGATGCTCCATGTTCTCCGGCGTGTTCATCGCCGCGAACGCATCGCGAAAGGTTTGCTCCGCCAGCTCCCCAAGACGCGCGGCGTCCCGCTCCTCCGCTCTCCTGATGATTGGCTTCGCCATCGCTTTTCCGCAGCCTCCGATCTCACGACGCGACACCCTTCGGGCGTCTTTTTTCAGGCACCATGGTGCCAGATCATCAGATCGAATGCGCGGCGACGGAACCACTCCTCGGTGACGATCCCGCGCGCACCGCGATCCGGCGCCGACGGCTTCGACGCAAGCTCATTGCATGCCGCGACGAGCGCGCCCCGATGACTCGCATAGCACTCGTGCCACGCCTCGAGGTATGCGGCGTAGTCGCCTTTCGGCGTGCCGAGATGTTCGCGAACGACGCTGTCGTAGATCACGAATGGATCGCGATACTTCGCCCAGAGCAGCTTCGTCGCGAGAGAGAGGTAGAGAGTCCCGCCGTACGCGCGTGCAACCGACTCGGCGACGCCCGTCGCCACCGGCGCGACGTCGGCGGCGGAAACGCGTTCACCGTCGACTCCGGCGAAGCAACGTCGCAGGAGCTCGAATCGAGGCACCCCGAGGCGCTCCTCCGGGCCACGTCGCAGACCGCGCACCACTCCGAAGTACGTCGCAGCCCTGCCGAGCGCCTCGCGCTGCCGCGCCCGTCCCTTCTCGTGCAGCGCCAGATGCAGCGGCTCTTCGTGGTCGAGCCACTGAACGAGGAGCCTGCCGGCGGCCTCGCGCGCCGCTTTACGTGGTGGCTTCATGCTTGATGCAGCTGACCCCATTCCATTCGGACGCAGAGCCGGGCCGGTACCAGCGCCCGAGCACACCGGGCCGCGTCCCTACGACGACTTGCCCTTCTTCTTGACCACAACGTTCCGGGCGAGAGTCTTGAAACGGACGCCGTTCGACTGCTCGACGGTGATCGTGACATGACCAGTCTTGCTGGTGTGGAGATCTCGCACGGCGCCCGACTTCCCCTTGTGCGTTCCAGCGACGACTTCGCACATCTCGCCGTCTCTCAGCTCGCTCTTCAATTTCGTATTCACTCTCGTCCCCCTGGTCCGGAACTCATGGCTCACGCTTCCTGCTCTCCCCGATCCAGAGACGATTCCCGTCGGGATCGTCGATGCGAAATTCCGTCATGCCGTAGAAGGTGACCTCCAGGTCGGGGAGCGCCAGCCCATTCCTGCGCGCTTCCGCGTGATACGCGGTGATGTCGTCCGGATAAAGATAGAGAACGGAGCAGCGTGGTGCGTCGGGATGAGCGTTGATCGATTGGTCGAGCATCAACCGGCAGTCGTCGAGGCGAAGCATCGCCCAACCCCAGCCGTCGTTCCGCTCCTCGACGCTGAACCCGAGCCGCTGGTAAAAGTCGACGCTCGCTGCCACGCTCCTGACCGGCAGCATCGGGATGATTCGATTCATCGTCATTTGCCCGCCTTGGCCTTACCGCTCGACGGGCCCGGCGGGCGCGACGCGTTCAGCGTCACCGCCGCGCGGATGAGCGCCTTCAGCGCCTTCTCATCGACCGTCGCACCTTCCGGAAAGTCGATTGCGCGCCGGGTGTTCCCTTCGAGGCTGGAGTTGAAGAGTCCCTTCGGGTCGTCGAGCGCAGCTCCCTTCGCGAACGTCAGCTTCACAACCTTCTTGTACGTCTCGCCCGTGCAGATCAGGCCGTCGTGCGACCACACGGGCACGTTCCACTTCCACTCCTCGACGACGTCGGGGTCGGCCTGCCTGATCACGGCACGGAGCCGCGCGAGCATCTCACCTCGCCAGTCGCCAAGCTCGGCGATCCTCTGGTCGATCAACTGCGACGGAGACTTCCCTTCCTGAGACGCGTCCTTCTTCACGCTGCTTCCTTCCTTCCGTTCGACTGGCTTCCTGCGGCTCACGTTAGGCATCACGAGTCTCCGACGGATGGCGGTCACGCCTCACGCGATTTTACCCGAACCTGCAGACCGCGCGAACCCGTGCGGCTGGACCGTTCGGCCATGAGCTCGCCGCATGGCGGCGCGTCGCTGGCCTTGCCGCCATAAAGAGAACGGCATGCACGTGAGTCACGAAGCGCCATGTAGCAAAGGCCTCTGGCCTTTGCCCCCCGTGCCACTTGCGCCTGTCGCGCCGTTCGCCAAGGCGAGACGCCTTGGCTACAGGCCAGAAAGCGGCAACCGTCCATGCCTGAAATGCAGTGGAAGCTTGAAGAAGTGCGGCCCCGGCTCACCGCATCATCTTCGAGTCGATTCACGAGCGCTCGCGACTCCCGGCCGCCGGCTCGAAGAACACGGCCTGCCCTGTCGCGAGGCGACTGCGCCGAGTGACAGTGCCGTAGACCCCGACTCTGTTGTCCCTCACCCGAACGATCGTCTTCAGTAGTTCGGCGGTGGGGCGCGCCGAGTCAGGGTCGAAGTTCACCATGGAACAGCGTTCGTCGCGATTGGTGACGAATACGGCTGCGGACTCGTCAGTGTCGCCGAACGAGAGGACACCGCCGACCCACTCGTCCTCCTCGAACGGCACTGCTCGTGAGGATGCGATCACGATGTTCGGTCGAAATCTCCGGACGTCGGGGCGTTGATCCGCGAGCCTGCTGACGTCATCGACCGTCGTCGACGTGATCAGGGAGATGCTCGCTTCGTCGAAGATGCCGCGGTTAAGGTGCACCATTTCGACCGGAGAACCGTGGCGGCGGCCGACATCCAACGCCAATTCCTCGCCGAACAGGGCCACCTCCTCACCCTCCGGAGTGCGAACGTGGGTGGGAAGGACTTCCGGGGCGCCCGATCCCCGGCGCACTGGAGTAAAGAGCCGGAGTTCGGGAAGCCTGGAGGCCGTCAGCCAGGGGAACCCGCCCCGATCGTCGGCCCGGCGGAACGCCAGGCGCCGGTCACCGTCGAGGCCGTGCCAGCCCAATTCGGCGCCCTCGAGAGGCTCACCTCTCATCGACTTCACCGGGTAGCGGAAGATCGCCTCGACTTCACCAACCTTGATACGCATGTTCGCTTTCGTCGACCTAACGCCCTGCGATCAGCGATGCGGGCGTGGAGGTGAAAGTGTAGCACGCTGCAACTCCCGGTACCGCGCGACGCTGCCCGGCGCAACGCCTCGGTTAGGCCCTGCGGGCTCAAACTAACGCCCAACCAACCGCGGCCAGATCGATGAACGATGAATTCAGAACCCGGAGGCGCCGCCGTGAACCCCTTTCTGGGTTCAACATTCATCGTTCTAACTTCTAACTTCAGGTTCTTCTTTCGCAATTAAAGGCAATTGCAGTTAGGCAAGCCCGTGCCGCCCCCTCTCGGACGTCAGCCACGCCGCGCCGCTTCGATCGCGGCGATGTCGATCTTCCGCATCTGCATCATCGCCTCGAACGCGCGTTTGGCGGCGGCCCGATCGGGATCGATGATAGCGGCGATGAGCGCGCGAGGCGTGATCTGCCACGACAGGCCCCACTTGTCCCTGCACCAGCCGCATGCGCTCTCCTGGCCGCCGTTACCCACGATCGCGTTCCACAGGCGATCGGTCTCGACCTGGTCGTCCGTCGCGACCTGAAACGAAAACGCCTCGCTATGCTTGAACGCCGGGCCGCCATTCAAGCCGAGACACGGGATGCCGAGCACAGTGAACTCGACAGTCAAGACGTCGCCCTCGCTGCCGTCGGGATAGTCGCCGGGGGCGCGAAGGACCGCGCCCACCGCGCTGTCGGGAAACGTCTCGGCATAAAACTTCGCGGCATCCAGAGCGGCGCCGTCGTACCAGAGGCAGATCGTGTTCTTCGGAACCATGTTCGTCCTCCATTCGTTGACGTTTGCGTGAATCCGCGACGCGCAGGCCTTCGCGCAGGCCAGCCAGCAACACCGGGCCGGGAAGCGCCCGTTGCTTCACCGAGCGCGATCTCCCTTTGACTCGACCCGGGGGGACTGGACGCCGCCTGACGTACTGGCCTCCGTCGCGACGACGCGGCCGCGCTACCCGAACAGTTCACGACACATGGTTTGTCGCGTCATCGTGCCCTGCATGCGCCTGGTTAGGGCAATGCCGGTTCGATATCTCGACTTGAACTCCTTCGTCCCAGATAGATCGTCGAGTGCTGCCGCCCGATTGTCGTACCGTCCCTCGTGAGCTCGACCAGCGTTCGCGCGAACTCTGCCGATTGCCCGAGCTCCACGGTGTAGAGAAGTCGAAGCCCGTCATGCTCGAACGTGGCTGTTCTCTTCTCTCCAGGCCCGATGATGATGTCCTCCGTACCTACCGCCACACGGCTCCCTGGTTTCCCGGCAACGACGACCGAGCAACGATACTTGCCGGGCCCGGGTCTGCCCAGGAGTTGTATCTGGTCGTGTTCGACAGGTTGAATTCGAACATCGAACTCCAGTGTTGGAGCCGTCTTCTCGTGGAAAGGTGAGAGCTTCTCGCTTCCGAAGCCGAACAGAGCTGTAGCCATCAGGCACGTGGCAACGATGAGAGGTTCCTTCATTCGCACCCTCCGATCAGGCGCCGTCTTCACTCGCTTGGACGGTTGGGCTTTCGAAAACGTTTCGCTCGCCGCCCTAACGCCAGCGCTGAGCCGCTTCGCGCGCCAGCGCTGCCGGACCAGCTTACAACACATGGCGTGGCGCGTTGAAGTCGGTTTGAGCGCGTCAGTTAGGTGCCGACGACGAAGCGCACGCGGGGGTGAGAAGTAACTCGATGCGAGCGGTCACGAGATCGCTCTCCAACCGAATTCTCTCCTCTTGATATCCTGGTGCGACCACCGACAACGTGACTTCGCCGAATGCCGCAATCTCCCCGGCAAAATTTCCGGCGGCGTCTGACGCGAGCGTCACCTTTGCAGCTGGACGCAACTCACTCCGGCTGACGTTGCCAGCGGCGTCTGTTGTGAAGCCCATGAGCGGCTCACCCGCAAGCTGGACGAATGTGCTCGGAACCGGAGCATCTGCGGGGACAAGCAGCCGACCCTGGATCGTGCGTTTCGTTGGTTCGGGAACCGTCGCGGGCTCACCGCCGAGGGGAACGAGAAAATCGGAGACCTTGGACAGATTCATCCAGAAGTCACATTCAACGGCCGGCTCCGTTGGGCAGATCTGCTTCGTCGCAACTGCCATGCCTTCCATCTTCGCCCTGATCACGTACGGTCCATCTCCCGGCAGCGATAAGGCATACCTTCCGTCGAGGCCTGAAATGACTTCAAGCTTCAAGCTGGCGTGATCCGATGCAGTTACGACGACGCCCGGGAGCGGCCCCGTTCCGTGACGGACGACGCCCGAAACCTCGGTTGCACCGAGACCGTTGGTCACCACGGCGCAAAACAAAACCGAACGCACTACCGATCTCATAGGCACCTAACGTTTGCGCACCAGAGGAGTCTTGGGGAGTTCAGGGCCGGCACAGGCACCGACGAGGAGCATTGCAAGGATGAACGCGAAGCGGTCAGACATGCTTGCCATAACCTTTGGACACCCGTCATGGTTATTCCAAAACCAAAGCGCCTGGTTAGGCGCGACAGACTCAGCTGCACTTGTATTGCCGCGTGAAGTTGAAGATGACCGGTACGGGCTTCCCATCTTTCGTGGACGGACGAAACCGCCACCGGAGCAGCTGCGTACGAACGGCGTCATAGAGACCTTTGGGAGGTTGGTTCTTCGTGACGCTCAGAATCCTCACGCATCGAACCTCACCCTTTTCGTTGAGCACCAACTCGTAGACTTGCCAGAAATCGGTGCATTTGAGCCCCCACTTCTTGAAGTCGGTGATCGGCTCGGGAGTTTCGAGCTCCGTGGGCGTCGAGTATCCCTTCCCGAGCCGGGGCGTCGCTTCAACGAACGGTACGCAGGCCTTCGACCACTCTTCTTCGTAGGGCATCAGAACCTTCTTCTGCTCGGCCGGAGCGACCAGCGCGAGTGCGATAACGAGAACGAAGAAGAATGCTTTCATTGCCATGGCGCCTAACGGCTGCCGCTCACCGGCGGCAACGCGCACGGCAAATCTTAGCAGGTTGCGACGCATGAGGCGCGCGTTCACGTCGGGTGCAACCGCTTAGTTGGGCGCATCGGGGAGCTCCAAATTCTCGACCCTCTTCGTGGCCTTGAGGTGCTTCCCGTCCCACCGATAGAACGTCGTTACAAAACAACGATCACATTTGCTTGTACTGCATTCCGCGCAGTCTCTGAATATCCGCACAACCCATAGCTGACCTTGTTGGATGCCGCACCGCTTGATTCCGCCGTCATCGCGGTCACCTCCTTCGAGGGTTGCGATAACCTTGGGGCGGCCGGTAGCCGCCGAGAACACCTGCATCGAGGTGTAGAACCCGTTGCCGCCGCCGTATGACTCGAGGAGAATGGCACTCTCCGAAGCACCGTCGCCGGTCAAATCTCCATCTTGGATATCCGCCACGACCAGGTATGCCTTGCCGGTTTCATCGTCTTTGACCCAATCGCCATTCTTGACCGTGATGCGCTGGCCGTCGACCCGATACGTGAAGTTATCGAAATCGACCGATCGCGTGTCAGTCGACGGGAAGCCTGCCAGCTGCAAGAGGATCAGAATGGAGTGGATCATGTTCACATGCGCCCTAACGGCCAGAGCTCAGCGGTTGCTGCGCGCCCGCGTTGCCCGAACAGGTTACCAAAACTTTGAGCGGCGCGTAGCAATCCGCTGCAGCGAAAAGTTAGACGGCGGGTGACGCCCTGCGCCGTCTCGCAACATGCCGCGCCACCACGAACGTTGCGACAGCGAGGATCGGCGCGGGAAGCAGAGGCGGACCACCCCAGAGGCCGACGCTGGTTACCCCGCCGTCCGGCCAGTTGTAGAGAGCAGTGGCGATCGCTCCGTGGGCCAGTTTGGTAAATGGTATGAGAGCCAGCCCAACTAACGCGATGAATACCCAGTTCGCCGAAGCTGATCGCTTTGCCGACCGGAGAGCAAGAAGTATCGCCCCGACGACAACAACCACGAGCCACGTGACGAATGCCGCCTTGGCGATCGGGTTTGCCAAAGAACCGTCGGCCTCCAGGAACATGAAGTTGAGTTCCATGATCTCCGCCGCCTAACGCTAGCGCTAAGCCGCTTCAACGCGCCCGCGCAGCCCGAACAGCTTACAACACATGGTGAGGCGCGTTGAAGTCGGCTTGAGCGGCTAGTTAGGTGCGGCGTCGCGCCTGCTGGGGCTGTCGGATGTCAGCGCTTCAACTTGGCGAGTGCGTTGCTCAGAATTCGGATGTTTCGCGAATTCTTCGTTCGATCCACAGAGCCAAGCCAACGGTAGTAGCCTGCCTTCATCACGGCGAAGCCTTCGGGCGTTAGATCACCGACTCGAAGCATGAAACCGTCAGAGACGGCGCCGTTCTCGTTCGCGAGCCGCCTCGTTGTGAGACCGTTCTCCTCGAGAAATCGCGCAAGGCATGAGAAGCGCTCAATTTCTTCGTCCAGCGTCTCAGTCGAGCCGACGAAGTTGCTACCCATCCTCGTCACGACCGCGTCGGGCGAAGGAGAGTTGCTGTTGGATGACGCTCGTGGGCGATTCACCCCGGAATCTCCTGAACTAAGCACCTAACGTTCGCGCATCAGCGGCGCCAACGCGCGCACGCTGATGGTACCAGACTTCGAAACCTTGAGTCGCGCGTTGGCGTCCGCTGCATGCGCTAGTTAGGCGGCGCTAGTGGGCTGACTGATCCGAGGGCGTCGAAAGGCTGAAGCGTATCGAATTGGAACGCACACCCGGTGGAATCGTCCGTAAAGATGGTAAGCCCGGTGGCCAGCGCCCCGGCGCTCACCGCGACGAGACGCCACGACGGCGGAAGTTCCTCGAGTGAGAATACCGCGGGCGCAGCGTTTACGAACGTGTACGTGACACGCAGGGTTGCACCGCCTGACGCCGGAATTTCGATCGTGAAGTATTCCTTCATGCCCTCGGATGCGTAGCCTTGTGCCATGGCGTGTTTGAACCCGTCAACCAACTTCGCGTGGCATTGGCGGTAGCGTTCCATGGTTACGGGAGTCACGGGAATCCCAAGTCCCTTCAATGTCTTCTCCGCGTCTCGAGCGGTATTGAGCCTGGCAACACCCTCTTTCCAAGCTCGAATGCCAGCGGATGGCTCGGCGGCGCTTGTAGACCCGGACGTCAGCACGATTCCTACGATGCCGAACGCGATTACGAATTTGAGCTTCATGGAACCTCCGAGACGTTGGCACGCCGCCTAACGCCTACGGTTCAGCGGTTTCAACGCGCCCGCGCCGCCTGAACACGATACCAAAACTTTGAGTTGCGCGTTGAAATCCGCTGCAACCGTTTGTTAGGTGGCGCGGCCTCCCCGAGCACTGACTCTTGCGAAGATGATTGCCGCAAAGATGGTGACAACGATCGGCGTGAAAGTCGTGACGGGTCCTGGGTCGATGAACGTGTGAGCGAAGCTCGAGGGGTCGGGTTGGTTTAGCTTCATTAGGGTGAAATCCTGAACGAAGGACGAGAGAAGCGCGACAACGATGATGCCTGCGATGCAGAATCCCTTCATGAAGACGTTCTCGGACCGCGCACGAAGTACGGCGAAGCCGCCTCCGGCTAGAACACCGACGAGGCAAGCAACGGTTGTAGCTGCAAGCATGATCTTGCTGGAGTCTCTCACTCGCCACCTAACGGACTGAGCTCAGGCGCGAAGACGCGGCCGCGCTGCCTGAGCAGTTTACGATGCTTGGTGTGCCGCGTCTTCGTCGCCTGTAGCGACGAGTTAGGC
>JBAZBK010000006.1:0-246263 GCA_041671505.1 Thermoanaerobaculia bacterium
TGTAGAACAACTGCGGCTGCGGTGGGGGTTGCTTGCGCATCATGAGCGCCACCTCAATTGACGCCCATTATTATACTCACTAATACGGTTTGTTAATAGATTCTTATTTGGGCAACACGCCCGTAAGGGCGGGGACGAGCGAACGGGAAGATCATACGGCGCCGCGTCAGCGGCGCCATTCTGTTTCGTGGGTTGCACGCGACGCCCCCGCGCTTACGCGCGGGGGAATCAGACGTCGCCGCTGCCGCGGCTCGTTTATGTGTCAGATCCGCGTGCCCCCGCCCTTACGGGCGGGGCTATTTAGAAACGGCCGCTTCCGCGGCCGTCGTCTGGTACTCACCACTACTCATGACTCACTACTCATCACTCACTCCTCATCACTCAGTACTCAGCACTCAGTACTCAGTACTTATCACTGGCTCCTCCGCCCCCTTCTTCTCGTACATGATCGCGGCGGCGGTGAGGCCGCAAACGAGAGCGAGCACCCATACCGCGGTGGGGCTCGAGGCGTAGATCACGGTGCCGAGTGCTGGCCCAAGCGTGAGGCCGACCGACCAGGTGATCGCCCACAATCCCATGTAACGGCCGCGGAGGTCGGGAGGGGCGAGGTCGCTGACATAGGCGCCGCCCAGCGGCGCATTCGTCATCTCGCCGATCGTCCAGATCACGACCGAGAGGACCATCAGAGGAATCGAGAAGGCGAAGATGTTGACCGCGAAGCCGATGCCTACGAACGCGTAGCCGAGCGCCATCACCGCCCGGGGACGGGAGGTCCGGCGCGTCATGGACGCGATCGGCAGCTCGAGGAAGATGATCAGGAAGCCGTTCAGCGATACGAGCGCACCGTAGGTCGCTGCCGAGAACCCGGCGTCGATCACGTGGAGGGCGAAGGTCGACTCGAACTGAAAGAACGCGATCGCGGAGATCATCGAGGCTGCGAGAAACCCGAGAAACCGCCTATCGGCCCGCGCATGGCGGAGCGCGGGCAGCCAGCCGCTGTCTCCTTTCGCGCTCCGAAGGCCGTGCGGCAGGGCTACGAGCGCGACGATGGCGAAGAGAACCGAGGTGATCGCGTCACCGACGAAGAGCCAGGTGAACGAGTACTTCGCGAGGAAGCCGGCGGTGGCCGGGCCGAACGCGAAGCCGGCGTTGATCGCCAGGCGGTAGGTCGCGAAGGCGATGACGCGATGCCCGGTCGGGGTCAGGTCTCCGAGCAGGGCGCTGGCCGCGGGTCGATAGAGCTCGGCGGCGATTCCGGCGAGCGTCGCCAGCCCGACGATCGTCCAGTAGGTCTCGGCCTGCGAAAGGGCGAGCATCGCCCCCGCGGAGCTGAACATCGAGATCGCGATCGAGTTCCGCCGCCCGATCCGGTCGGCGAGCCAGCCTCCGACGAGCGAGGAGATGCCGTGCCCGACCCCATACGCACCGAGCGCCAGCCCACCCGCTGCGGCGCCATACCCCTTGCTGCCGAGATAAAGGACGAGGAACGGATGGACGAACGAACCGAACCTGTTCAGGAACGTCCCGAAGAAGAGAATCCACGCCTCACGCGGGAGCGCGCGCAGCTCGGAACGAAGGTCGGACATCGAAGATTCAGATTAGCAGATCAAGTGCTGATTGCTGAGTGCTCCATCCTGGATCAGTGATTTGTCGACTTGTCAGTGGTCTCGGCCGCGGAAGCGGCCGTTTCTGAATAGCCCCGCCCGTAAGGGCGGGGAATCGAGATCGAGAAGATCAATCGGTGCCGCGTGAGCGGCGCCATTCCGAATTTCGGGTTGCCTTGCGACGGACCCCGCGCTTACGCGCGGGGTAGACAGACATCGCCGCTGACGCGGCTCGGAATGATCGGGTGTACGCTCGAACCCCGCCCTAACGGGCGGGGCTAACTAGAAACGGCCGCTTCCGCGGCCGCTGTCCAATACTCACCACTGAATACTCAGCACTCAGCACTGCCTCACTTCGCCAGCTTCGCATTCACCGCCAGCGTGTAGAGCACGTCGACCGGCTTGCCTTCGAGTGTCGCCGGCTTGAAGGTCCACTGTTTGACAGCCGCCACGGCGGCCTCCTCGAGTCCCAGCGGAAGCGTCTTGAGAACGCGCACGCTCTTGACCCTGCCGTCGCGGCCGATCACCGCTTCGACGATGACGACGCCCTGGATGCCGACTTCGCGTGCACGCTTCGGGTAGGCGATCTCGACCCGCTCGATGATCACCGGCGCTTTCACGAGTCCGCCGACGCGAAGCGGCTCTCCCGTCGCAGCTTTCGCGCGGAGCGAATCGAGATCCCGGCCGGTGGTTTCGGAGATCGCCGGCGACGGTTCGCGATGAACTCCGTTGACCTTCTCGTCCTGCGCGGCGCGGGCCATCGGAGCTGCAGCAGGCATCGGAACCGGTGCTCCGGCCGCGCTGTCCTTCTCTTCGGCGTAGCGATCATCCCGGCCTGTTGCGATCTGCGTTTCGGCGGCTTGTTTGCGCGGCGTGTCATCCGCGGATGCGGTCGCGGCCGCATTCGCAGGGGCCTCCTCCACAGCCTGGACGACGCCGCTGGCGGCTCCACCGTAGACGCCGCCCGGAATGCCTCCCGCAACTCCACCTTCGACGCCGTCGGCGATTTCCGCGTCGGCGCGCGTCTGGCGCGGGGCCGGGGGAGGTGGCGGCGGCGGAATCTCGTAGGAGAATCCCAACGCTTGCGAGTCAGCCTGACCTTTGGTTTTCCCTGCCGCTGCCTTTTCGGCCGGAGCCGCAGCCGAGGGGGACATCGGCGGGGAGAACTCCCGCTCGGGCGCCCGATCGGTTTCGGCGATCTTCGCGGTTTGCTGGTTCTGCGTCTCGAACGTGACCATGTAGACGCCGACGCCGGCCAGCGTCAGCACGAGGAACGATGCCGCCACCTGCCACGACATTCCGCGGAATGCCGACGTCGGATCGTTTCTCCTGTCCGAGGTGAGGTGCTTCGGATATCGAAAGGAAGGCGGGATGTCCGCCTTCAGCTGGCGCAGAAGGTCGTCGGGAGGCTTGGGAACCTCGCGAAGGCCGAGCCGCCTGCGGATGTCATCCTTCTTGGGCGTCATGACTCAGTTCTCTCCATCATCGCGGCTTCGAGGAGCATGAATGCCTTCCTCAACCGCTTTCGAATCGCGACGGCAGTGATCTTCTCCTGCCTCGCGATCTCCGGAATCGGCACTTCACCCCAGAAATGCGCGGTCACCGTGTACCGCAGCTCGTCGGGGAGCGAGAGCACGGCGTCGCGCAGCAGCGTCGATTCCTCGCTCTTCCCGATCGTCTCCTCGATCGAGGGGGACGGGTCGCTGACTTCGATCGATCCCTCGTCGAGCTCCACGCTGCGGTCCGGCCTCCGGACGTGATTCAGAAAGGTCGTGTAGGCGATGCGATAGAGCCAGGTGGAAAGCTTCGACCTGCAGTCGAACCCGACGAGAGACTCCCACGCCTTGCGGTACGTGTCCTGCGTCAGGTCGGCGGCGAGCTCCGCATCGCCGTGGCACATTCGATACAGCGCCGCGTAGACGGCCGAGTAGGTCCGTTCGACGAGCTGCTCGGCCGCGTCGCGATCTCCGAGCTTCGCAGCGTTGACGAGCTTCGTCTCGCCGAACTCGAAGATCACGCCGGATAGCTCCCGGACCGTCTCAGCCACTTCCGCATGGCCCATTCTATTCACGTATGGTTGGACACCGCGAGTGGGCGGATCGAAACCAGTCTCGATGCCCGATCTCCGGATGGACTGTTGGAGCTCCGCTTCCACCTCCCGAACGATGGAGTACCATTCAGGCATGAGCCCGGCGGCAACGACGTCTTCCACCGATTCACCCCGCGACAAGGTGCGTGAATTGCTCGAAGCGGGTGTCGATGTGCCGCGTGAGCTTGTCGTCGAGCTCCTGGCTGAGATCGATTCGCTCCGCGACCAGCTATCGCTCAGCACGACCTTCGAACAGGGCTACGTCGACGAAATCCAGCGAATGAACATCCTCGTGCAGGAGCTTGCGGACTACGTGGAGACGATCGCGGACGCGGTCGCCGACTCGCTCGGATCGGACGAGATCACCGCGCAGCTCCGTCGTCAGGTGGTGAAGCTGATTCTCCAGTCGTCGCACGCGATGCGGACGTCGGAGAAGCACTGATACTCAGAGTCCCGGCTTCCGATGCTCCATCCACTTTCCTCCGACGCACGTGGCCGTGATGATCTCGTCGCCGGCGCCGAAGACGATCGCGTCGAGGAGCGACTGCTCGTCGCAGCCGTCGAGCGAGGGATGGGTGAGGTCGACCGCGACGAAGTCGGCCCAGTACCCGGGGTAGATTCTTCCGGTCTCCAGGCCGAGGGCGCGCGCACCGCCGCGCGTCGCGATCTCGAGTAGTGTCTTCGACACCCGTCCCGACTCATCGCGAAAGATTCCGCGCGACTCGCTGCGCGTTCGATGCGCGAGCTCGAGAGTCCGCATCTCCTCGAGCATCGAGATCCGCACATTCCCGTCGGTGCCGATCGAGAGGTGATCGGAGATGCCGCGAATGCTCTCGGTGTGCGCGAGGCCGTCCCCCAGGTTCGCCTCCGTGAGCGGCGAGAGGCAGAGGTTCCCGCCCGCCGCGAAGAGGCGCGCGAGGTCGTCGGGTGCAGCATGGGTGCCGTGCGCCACGGTGACGTTCCTGTCGATCCTGATCGTGTCGAGAAGCAGTTCGAGCGGTCTCGTCTTGTAATGCGCGAGGCACTGCTCGACGTCGTGCCGCTGCTCCTCGAGCGGCACGTGGAAGACGAGTTTCCTCCGACGCGCCTCGGCATAAAGCTCCGCGAGCTCGGCGAGCGGAACGGTGCGCAGCCCGTGGGCGGCGATGCCGATCGATTGTGTGTGCGGATCGATCTCGCCGGCGAGGTCGTCGACCTGGCTCCAGAAGCGAGTGAGCGACGGCGACGCGAAGCGCTTCTGCGCGTCGTTAGGCGCGAGCCCGTAGCCTCCGTCGCGGTAGTAGGTCTCGAGCAGCACGATCCGGATACCCGCGTTCGCCGCCGCCCGGAGGATGACTTCGTCGTAGGCGTAGTCGACCTCGTCGAGCGTGTGGTGGAGCAGGTGCGATTCGCCGACCGTCGTGATCCCCGCGGCGCGCATCTCCCGGAAGGCCTGCGACGTGAGAGCGTAGAGCGATGTGGCGTCGAGCTCGAGCACCAGGTCGTACATCGCCTCGCGCCAGCTCCAGGATCCGCCCGAGCCGATGGGAAACCCTTCGCCGCGCCCGCGCATGCCGCGCTGGAAGCCATGGGATCGCGCGTTGACGAAGCCAGGCAGGATCGCCTGCCCCGGCAACCTGCGGCTTGCCGGGCGTCCGGCGGGAGCGAGCTTCTCGATCCGGCCGTGGCGGTCGACGACGATCTGGACGTCGCGCTGGAACTGCTCGCCCGTCCAGGTCCACGCGGCTTCGATCACCGTCTTCGACGCAGGCATCGCCGGCTCCCGCACACTCAGCGGAATCTGTGGCCAATCGCCTTGACGATAGCCCTGGTGGCGCTCCGGGACAAGTGCCGTTCGCGGGGACGGCGTCGGTCTGTGGGATGAGGCGCGGAGCTCGCGCCCTGGGCGAGGGATTGAATTCGCGGGTGGGGCGGTTAACCGGTGCATCGGAGAGGAACCCCATAGGCGGAGCTTCCTCCGGACCCGATCGACATGCACGACGAGAAACACGACGCGCACGCGTGGCGCAATGCCTTCGATGCACTCGCCCATGCGTTGCACGAGCTCGAAGATCGCTACGAGCGCTCGGGACGCGCGACGATCGGCGATATGCTCGAGCCGCTGGGACACCGTGCCGGAACGCTCGGAGCGGCGCTCTTCGCGCTGCCGTTCCTGTCGCCGATCAGCCTCGGTCCGCTCACGACGGTCGCAAGCGTCGTGATCGCGCTAATCGGAATCGGCCTCGTGTCGAATCGGGAAGATTCGCCGATCCCGCGGCGGATCAGGGCGATGTCGGTTCCGCGCGCCGCCTACCGTGCGCTTCGCGGCGCGCTCGAGCGGCTGCCGCGCTGGATGCGGCGCACGCACCCCTCGCCTCCGCGCTGGGTACAGGGTGCGACCGGACGCATGCTCTGCGGCGTCGGAATCGTCACGGGCGCCGCGCTTCTCGCCGTGCCGATCCCATTCATGCCGCTGACGAATTCGCTTCCGGCCCTTGCGATCATCGGCTTCGCGCTCGGCTGGACGAACCAGGACGGCCGGCTCGCCGGCTTCGGAATCGGAATGCTGGTCGCGTCGGTCGCGCTCTTCGTCGCGCTCGGCATCGCGGTATCGACCATAGGATTCGCGGCGGTGCGCGCCGCGGTCGCGTTCTGATCAGAAGTCCGCGGCAGGCAAGGCGGACTCGAACTCGAACCGGACGTCGGGGAACGAGCCTCGTCCGAAGAAGACGTGCCGCGCCAGCGTGCGGAACGGCGGAATCGACGCGAGAGCGACCGCGGCGTCGAGCGCGAACGGCGAGCGGACCGACGAGATCGCCCTTCGCATCCAGAGCCGGGAGACGAAGCGCGCGCGAAAGCGTGACCCGTCGAACTGCGGCAGGAGCGAGGAGTCGTCGCGTCGCGAAGCCTCGACGAGCAGCCTTGCCGCCGCGGACGAGAGCCGGATGCAGGCGTCGAGCCCGCCCGCCGTCAGCGGCGACACCGCGCCCGCCGCATCGCCGAGCAGGAGACCGCGCGGCGTCGCGATGCGCCGAAGCACGCCGTTGACCGGGATCAGCCCTCCCCGCCGTGTGAACGGCGCCTCGGACGCTGTCCCGAACTGCGACGCGACCTTCGCGACGAATCGTTCGATCGCGACGGAGGCATCGAACCTGCCGCTCTCTCCCGCGACGCCGACGTGCAACTCGCCGGCGTCTCCGGCGACCCAAGCGATGTAGCCGGGGGCGAGCTCGGGATCGAGGAAGCAGTGGAGCGTTCCGTCCGTAGCATCGTGCTCACTCGTGTAGACGTTCTCCGCGCCGACGAGGAAGCGGTCGTTGATCTCGAGGCCGAGGTCGCGGGCGACGCGAGAGCGCGCACCGTCGGCGCCGACGACGAATCGCGCGTTGAGGCCGCGAAGCTCGCCGTTCGTGCGCAGCGCGACACTGCTCCCGGCCGCGTTCGGGCACGTTCCTTCGAACGAAGCGCCGGGCAGCCAATCGGCGCCGAGGTCCACTGCCTGTGAGAGAAGGTGACGGTAGAGCGCCGGCATTCGTCCGATGCGAAACTCGTCTTTCGCGCTTTTCAGTAAGAGCTCTGCGCCGCGCGGCCCGTGAAGGCGAACGCCGCGCACGGGCGCGCCGAGGAATGCGTGTGGGATGCTCGTCTCCTCGAACGTCTTCCTGACGAAGATGCCAGTCGTGTGTACGTGCTCTCCCGGATCGCGTTTGCGATCGGCGATCGCGACGCGGAGGCCGCAGCGGGCGACCTCACGCGCGCACCAGAGTCCTGCGAGCCCCGCGCCGATCACGACGACGTCGTAGCGTTCGTTCATCGCGCTGCCTTCAGAGCCTGTGCGGGTGTCCTTCCGAAGCGACGCTGGCGGGCGTCGAACTCCTGAAGCGCGTCGTCGAGATCCTCCGCGGTGAAGTCGGGCCACATCCGGTCGATGAAGACGAGCTCCGCGTAGGCGCACTCCCAGAGGAGGAAGTCGCTCAGGCGGCGTTCGCGTCCGGTGCGGATGAGAAGGTCGACGTCGGCGGATGGCCCGTCGGCGTGCATTGCGCGGCCGAGCGCGCAAGCCATCTCGTCGCGCGAAGAGGGAGCTGCCGCCGCGGCCGTGACCAGGAGGTCGCGCGACGAGTAGTCGATCGCGATCCGGAGATGGAGCCGCGCGCCGTCGCGCGTCGCGGCCTCGGTGCGCTCGATCTCCCGGACGAGGCGCGGCGAGAGGCGGTCACGCCGTCCGACGACGCTGATGCGCACGCCTTCGCGAAGTGCGCGATCACGTTCGCCTCGGAGATATGCCGAGAAAAGAGCGAAAAGGCCGCGCACTTCTCCTTCGGGACGTCGCCAGTTGTCGGACGAGAAGGCATAGAGCGTGAGCATCGGCAACGCGAGACGCACGGCTGCCTCTGTGGTACGCCTCACGGCGGACGCGCCAGCTCGATGGCCCTCGAGGCGGGGGAGCCCGCGCTCCGCCGCCCAACGGCCGTTGCCGTCCATGACGATCGCAAGATGTCGACAAGTACTTTGAAACGCAAAGTTAACGAGCATGAGCTCTCCTCGTCCGGGACGGCCCGGCGTCAGTTCTTCTTCATCGCGCGGATGAGCGCTTCCATGTGGGCGAGATAGCGCTCCAGCGCCTTGCGCCCGGCGGCGGTGAGGCTGTAGTCGGTCCTTGGAACGCGCGCTTCGAACGACTTGCTGCAGTCGACGTAGCCGGCGTCCTCGAGCTTGCGCGCGTGGACGCTGAGGTTGCCGTCGCTCGCGCCGAGGATCGACTTGAGCTCGGCGAACGAGAGCGAGTCGTGGATGGAGAGGGCGGAGACCATGCCGAGGCGAAGGCGCTCGTGGATGATCCGGTCGAGGCCGGGCGATGCGGCAACGCTTTCGCTGACGACCTCGAGCCGTCTCGCCTGGCCTTCCTGCCTGCGTTGAGCCGATGCTTTCTTAGCCGCCATGATGCCTCGCGATGATTGCTCCGAAGACGAGATGGAGACCGCCGAAACCGACGGCCATGAAGGCGTCGGCCCACGACGCGGGTGAGACGAACGCGGTGCAGCCGAGCAGAATGAATAGGATTCCCATCACCGGCACGATCCGGACCGAGAATGCTCCGCCGGCGACGACCGCCGTGCCGTAGAGGACGAGCCAGACCGCGGGGAGCATCTCGAGGTGCCCGCGCGCGGCGAGGGCCGCGGTGATGATCGCTCCTGCGAGCAGGGGCGGCGTGTACGAGAGGGCGAAGCGGCGTCCCTGCATCGTGAACGGGGAGCCGCCCACGCGGCGCAGCTTCGCGACGACGGCAGCGATTCCGAGGGTCGCGGCGACAGCCGCGGCAGCGATCCAGACGGCAAACCAGGCGAGGGGAGTCGGCTGGAGATGGGCCACGATGCTCGCGAGGAGGGCGATGACGCCGACGGCCACGCCGCCGATGCCGGGGACACCAGTGAACGATTCGGCGCGCTCGAGTGTCGAGCGAATGAAGCGGAGATTGTCGATCGCCTCGTCGTGGATCGACGCCGGGGCGGGATCGGTTTCAGCGCGACTCTTCACGTCGTCGATGATAGGCGACGCGCGGAGTACTTTGCAATACAAAGTTTAGGCGGCGTCACGGCCGCTTGCAACTTTCGAACCGCGCTCAGAGGGTGACTTCCCACAGAGCGAAGAACGAGCCGCGGAAAGGAGTTCGCGCGAACTGGCGCAGTCCTGCCTCCAGGAGAAGCGGCTCGAGCCCTTCGCGGGCGTAGCGGGTGAAGTAGACCGTCTCGAACCAGCGGATCGCCGCGACCGACAGGCGGTGAAGCACTGGCTGGCGAGGCAGCTCGTAGTCGAGGATGAGGATGCGGCGGCTCGTCACGCGCGCCGCCTCACGGAGGACGTCGATTGCCACCGCGCGCGGCATGTCGTGAAGCGCGAGCGAGAGCATGGCCGTCTCGAACCGACGGTCGGCGAAGCCGAGCCTTCGCGCGTCCATGAGGGCGAACTCGATCTTCGCATCGGGCAGCTTCTCGCTCGCCTGGGCGAGCATCTCGAGGGTGACGTCGATCCCGGTGACACTGGCGCCGGCGCGCGCGAGTCGGCGCGCCATCTCGCCGGTCCCGGTGCAGATGTCGACGACCCGTTCCCCCTCAGCGATCTCCGCGCGGGACACGCTCTTTCGATAGACGTTCCCGATGGTGAAGGCGAAGAGGTCGTAGACCGGGAGCCAGAATCGGAAGTACCGGTGGGTGTAGGCGATGTAGCGATCGCTTCCCGCCATCGCAACGATCGTAACCGACCGACGTCGTGAAATCGAGCGACCGGCCCGCGCCCACCCGTCGGAAGGTGACCGCACAGAATGGGTAAAGCTCCGCGTCCGGGCCTTCCGGCCGCGCCCGCCGGAATCGGGAAGAAGTCAGGTCGACTCCACCCTTCCGGCGAAGCGCGAGGAACGATGCCGTGCGATCAGGAAGAGGCGATACCCTAACGGCGAGCTTTTGCCGTCTTCTTCGCGGCCTTCCTGGCCATCGGCTTCGCGGCGGGCTTCGCAGCCTTCTTCGCCGCGCGAGCGGCGGCTCTCTTCTTCTTGGCACGCCACTGGGCCATGTAGTCGCGCTGGTAGTCGCGCAGACATCCGCGGCAGAGCTTCCCCTTGGTGGGATGCGTGTAGGTGTTCGATGCCGTCATCTTGTGGATCATTGCCTTGCAGAGACTTCCGGTCTTAGATGCCATCGCTCAGATTTCCTCCGTGCGTTAGACGTTCGGGCGGGGCCATGACCGCGAACTTGCGGCTCGAACTCCGGTTCCTAACGGTTGCCGGTTCATGAATCGTCGTTGCCAGAATTATATCCCCGAAGAAAGCGGGTGGACGGTCTAATTCAAAGAAAGTTTGGCCGGATCGGGGCCGACTGCACTTTCGGGCAGTCGTTAGGGATGCGTCCCCGGCCCGGCGGGCAGCTTCCGGCCTCACTCGATCCGGAGCACCTGGTCGCCGCTTCCGTTGTCGACGCTCGTGACGAACGGGATGACCGCGCCGTCGCCGGAGACGACCTGGAACCTTAACGAAACTCCGAGCAGGTCCTCACCGCGCGCGGTCGCCGGCAGCCGGTTGCTCAAATCGGTCAGGAGCACGAAGCCGTTCGGCGCGAGATCGACGTCGAAGCTCGCGATCGGGCCGTAGACGAGCGAGCGGCTGTCGCCGTAGGACGCGATCACTCGAACCTTAACCGCGGCGCCGGCGGTCTCGGCGATTCCGACGTTCGAGCGGAACGACGCCGGTTTCTGCGACAGGATCGTCGCAACCGACGAGACCTCGAGGCCATTGATCTGACGCGACTGACCGAGGCGCATCGCCGAGCTTCGAGGCAGAGCCGGAACTCCCGTGCCGTAGGTGCCGGGCCGGTCTCCAACGGTGGCGTACGTTCTGCTGGTCGCCGCGACCGAGCCGCTCGACGGCGTGTAGACGATGAAGCCGAGCGATCCGCTCGGAGCGCCGAAGTGCGTGCCCGCGACATCCGAATACTCGATGGTCTCTCCCGCGCCGAGCGCCAGCGGCTTCGTGAACCTGACGCCATCACGCTGGAAGTACTCGAGCGTGCCGGAGGCCGCGACGCTTCCGACATTGCTGATCGAGACGTCGGTGCGGAAGAATGTGTCGTTCGCTCCGCGCACGACGCCGGCTACGGGGATCACGACAGGCTCGCCCCGATTCGCGCCGGCGAGCTGGGTCCAGTCCGCGACGCTCCAGAAGTCTCCGCTCTGCTGGTCGACAGGCGTCGCATACGCGACGACGCGCCCCGTCGATGCCGGATCGTTGACGACTCGTGCCATCACTGCGCCTTCCGGCACCCGGTCGATAAGCCGGAGCATCCGGAAGGGCGCCACTGCTTCGGTGAGGCTCGTCAGCTCCGCGCCGCTCGCGGAGAAGAAGCGGACGGTGACCGTCGACGCGGCGCCGGCAGTCTCCTGAACGAAGATGTTGGTCCTCGTCGTCGCGCTCTTGCGCATCCCGGAAAGAACGAGGCTCTGTCCCGGCGCAAGTGCGCGGTCGGAGCGGAAGACCGGAATGACCGAACCGTAGGTTCCGAGCGCGCTGCTGACATTGAAGATGCTCGCCGCGGCGTAGATCTTGTCGAAGTCTCGCGATCGAATCTGCACCGTTCCGGTGACCTGATCGCCGCCGAATACCGTCGTGACGACGTCGGCGAGCTTCACGCCCTGCCCGGGCGCAACCGGGGCGATCGGCGCGCTCTTCGACGCGGGAGGCGCGTCCATGGACGGCGAGAAGTACATCGAGAGGTCGCTCAGAGCGCTCACACCGAAGACGTTGGTGATCGTCACGTCGGAGATGAAGAGGCCGACGCCGCCCCGCACGTGGCCGACCCCCGGGATGATCAGCGCGACCTGGCCGGGCGCGAGTGGTGGCACGTCGCTCGTCGAGGTGGTCGGCTTCACGGTATCGACGACGGTGACGATGCTGATGCCGACGGCAGGCGTCTCCATCACGCCACGCCGCGCGCTCGTCGCAAACGAGCGCGCCCCGGCCGCGCCGGTGGCGTAAACGAGCGAGAGCGTCCCCGCCGCCGTGCCGCTGAGCGAACCTGCGTCGGGTCGCAGCGTCCTGTCGATCTGGAAGCTGACCGTCACGCTCGCGCCGGGCGCGATGGTGACGAGACCCGACTGCGGCACGATGAAGCCGACATCCGAGACGACGATGCCGTTGAGCGGCCCGTTGCCGAGGTTCGTGAATGTCGCCGATCCGACCGGGTTCTCTCCCGGGGGCGCCGCGACGTCCACGCGGTCGTTCGCCGCGTCGCCCAGCGCAGTACCTTGCTGTGCCGAGGCGGAGAGGAGCTTCACCGGAATGCGAACCGTTCCCTGGAAGCCGGTGCCGGTGATCGACACCTCTCCCGAGTACGCGCCCGCCGGCCGGGCCAGAGCTCGAATCGTCACGTAGAGCTCTTCGTCGGGGCCTAACTCGGCGGTGGAGAGCGACTGCGTGAAGAGATCTCCCGACTGCGCGATCGTCAGCGTCGTCGGCAGATCGCCGTAGTTGCGGACCTGGTAGTAATCCTCGGCGCCGGCCGTATTCGCGCTCGCGACGAGTCCCGAGGGATAGGTCGTCACGACCGGCAGGGGAGGCGAGATCGTCGCGGCGGTCGTCGTGGCGGTCATCGTCGCAGTCGGCTCGCTGATGACCGTGTTCTTCTGGATGTAGAACGGGTAACTGACCGTCGTGATGACGAAGAAGTAGGTCTTCTGCGCCGAGAGGCCGTCGACGGCGTACGAGGAGGTCGATTTGTCGGGAGTCGTGACGACCTTCTCCGGCGCGCCGCCGGGCGAAGTCGCGACGCTGATCGCATAGCCGCCCGGATCCTGGTAGTAGCCGATCCGGTCCCACGTGAAGACGACCGTGTCGCTCTTGATCGCGGCGACCTTCGCGTTCGTCACGGCCACGGTCTGAAACTCGCGGAACGAAGCACCCTCTTTGCGATCGAGGAAGGCCTCGAGCGCGGTGTCGTTCGTGTAGAGCGCGTTGTAGCCGAAGTCGCTCCCGTTGTCGGCGAGCGACGAGAGGTTGAGCAGTTGTGGAGGCACCGGGCCGGAGAGGTTGTTGAGCTCGATGCCGAGCTCCTCGAGTGTCGCGAGCTGGCCGAGCTGTGGCGGGATCGGGCCGTTGAGCCGGTTCTGGCCGAGTTGAAGGGAGCGAAGATTCGGCAAGTTGCCGACTTGAGGCGGAATCGTTCCCGCCAGTTGGTTGCCTCGAAGGAAGAGGTACTGAAGCCCCTGCGCCTGCGCGAGCTCCGGAGGGATCGTTCCGCTGAGCTCGTTGTGCTCGAGCGCGAAGAACTCGAGCGTCTGAATGCTGCCGAACGCTGCCGGAATCGTTCCCGTCAGCGCGTTCTCGCTCAGGTCGAAGTTGACGACGCTCGTCATCTGCGCGAGCTCGGGTGGAATGACTCCGGTAAGCTGGTTCGCGGCGAGACCGAAGTACTGCATGCGCACGAGGTTTCCAAGCGACGCGGGGATCGTGCCAGTGAGCCGGTTCACGCCGAGGTCGAACGCGTCGAGCGACGTGCACTGGCCGAGCTCCGGCGGGATCGCGCCGGTCAGCTGGTTGTCGAAAAGGAAGAGGGACTGGATGGCGCCTAACTTGCCCAGTTCCGGTGGAATCGTCCCGCTCAGGGTGTTTCCCTGCGCCCAGAGCGCCGTGAGGTTCGACAGGTTGCCCAGCTCGCGCGGAATGCTCCCGCTCAGCTTGTTCGCGCTGATCGAGAGAAACGTCAGGTTGGAGAGTCTGCCGAGCTCGGGAGGGATCGTGCCTGTGAGCTGATTCCCGCCCACGTCGAGGTCGGTCAGCTCTGCGAGGTTGCCGAGGCCCGGGGGGATCGTGCCGCTTAGTGTGTTCGCGCCGAGGATGAGAGTCCGGAGCGCGGTTGCGCCGGCGAGCTCCGGCGGGATCGTCCCTGAAACGAGATTGTTCGAGAGCGTGAAGTTCTGTAGCGCAAGCATCGCGCCGATCTGCGCCGGGATCGTTCCCGTCAGCTGGTTGTACGCGAGAAGGAGATCCTCCAACTTCGCCAGTTGCGTCAGTTGAACCGGGATGCTTCCCGTGAGGGCGTTACCCTCGGCCCATAAGCGGGTGAGGTTCGCAAGCCCGCCAAGCTCCGCCGGTATCGCTCCCGTGAGGCCGTTCTGCTGGAGCTGAAGGTATTCGAGCGTTGCGATCTGTCCGAGCTTCGCAGGAATCGTCCCGGTGAGCCTATTCTCACCGAGATCGAGAATGCGGAGCTTCGGCAGGTTTCCGAGCTCCTGCGGGATCGAGCCGCCGAGGTCGTTGATTCCGAGCGCGAGCTCTTCGAGAGTTGCCAGTGAGCCGAGCTGCGGGGGGATGTTTCCGGTCAGCGCGTTGTTCGCGAGGTCGAGGTAGACGAGCGACGGAAGCTGTGCGAGCTGTGCGGGGATGGTCCCGTTGAGCTGGTTGGATGAGAGACGGAGCTCGGTGAGCTTGCCCAGCGATCCGAGAAAGGCCGGGATGCTCCCCGAAAGCTGGTTGTTCCAGAGCGCGAGCATCTCGATGTTCGCGAGTGACGCGAACGACGACGGGATCGTGCCGGTCAGGAGGTTCGAGTTGAGCTCGAGCACGCGGAGCTTCGACAGCGACCCGAGCTGCGATGGAATCGTGCCGCCGAGCGAGTTCCCCGGCAGGTAGAGCACTTCGAGGTTAGGCAGCTGGCCGAGCGTGCCGGGGATGCTGCCGACGAGGTTGTTGTACCCGAGGTTGAGCTCGACGACCGTCGTTCCGGCCTCGTTGCAGACGACGCCGCTCCAACTGCACTCGGTGCCGGGCGCGCTTCCCCATCCGCCGCTTCCCGACCACGACTGCCCGGCTGTCGCGTTGTAGAGCGCGAGCAGCGCCGTGCGCTCCGGCGAGGGGATCGCGCCTTCGAGCGCGGGCGCGGTCGAGAGGAATCCGACGAAAAGCAGCACTGCACGCGCGCAACGATTGGCTCGCATCGTGGGCTCCCGTAGATGTGACGTTGGATTCAAGATAGCCCTCGCGAGGGGGAAGGGCAACGAAGGTGGGCTGCGGTCCTCGCGAGGAGCGGCGGTGCGATGCGGGAGCGCGAAGCGGGAGGCGGGAAGTCAAATCGTTCAGATCGCAGAATTCGGCAGGTTCCGTCTTACCATCCGTTGTGTCGCGTGACACCGACCCCGTTGCCTCGAGCGGGCTAGAAATCGCGACGGCCGAGGTGATCCATGAATTATCCGATATGGGACATTCCCGCGCCCGGGCTGCTGATAGCGCTCGTGGCGATCACGCACGTCTTCGTCTCGCACTTCGCGGTCGGTGGCGGGCTCTTTCTCGTCTGGACCGAGCGCAAGGCGCGCCGTGAAGGCGATGCGGTGCTGCTCGAGTACGTGAGGAGGCACAGCCGCTTCTTCATTCTGCTGACGCTCGTCTTCGGCGCGATCACCGGCGTCGGCATCTGGTTCACGATCGGGCTCGTCCATCCGTCGGCGACGTCGTCGCTCATCAACACGTTCGTGTGGGGATGGGCGATCGAGTGGGTCTTCTTCTTCACCGAGATCGCGGCGGCGATGGTCTATTACTACGGTTGGGACCGCCTCTCGCCCCGCAACCACATGATCGTCGGCTGGATCTACTTCTGGGCCGCATGGGCGAGCCTGGTCGTCATCAACGGAATCCTGACGTACATGCTGACGCCGGGAGACTGGCTGACGACGCACGGGTTCTTCGACGGCTTCCTGAACCCGACATACTGGCCGGCGCTGCTCACGCGAACGCTCGGATCGATCGGTCTCGCGGGTGTCTACGCACTGATGACTTCGTCCTGGGTGAACGACGACGAGTTCGGGCGACGGGTATCCCGCTACGCGACTCTCTGGTGGATCGTCCCGATGGCGATCGGCCTGCCCTTCGGCCTCGTCTGGTTCTTCTCCGCCGCGAACGGCGCCGGAGTTCCCACCGCCGAAATCCTCGGGGCGGCCGGCCCCGCGATGACCGACTTCCTGCAGACGCTCGTGCCTCGTGTCTCGACGACCGGCTATCCGACGGCGCAGACCGCGTTCCGCGTGGCGTTCGCCGCGTGCGCGGCGACGATCGTGCTGGCTCTTGCCGGCCTGGCGATCAAGCGCGCCGCGGGACGGCGATTCGTCGCCACAATTCTGATGATCGCCGCGTTCGCGTCGGTCGGCGGAGCCGAGTGGTTCCGCGAGGACCTTCGCAAGCCGTGGGTCATCGGCTCGTACATGTTCGTCAACTCGGTACGCCTCCCCGACACCACCGGCAGAGGCGACGCCTTTGCGATCGATCGGCTGCACACGACGGGAGTGCTCGCCGCCGCGAAGTGGTCGAGGCTGCCTGCTGGAGTTGATCTCGCCTCGATGAAGTCGGTCGACGAGGAGGCAGCAGTGGGCAAGGAAGTCTTCCGCCTTCTCTGCACGCAGTGCCATACCGTCGACGGTTACGTTGCGATCCGGCCTCTCGTCGCAGGATGGAACACGGGCGCGCTCGAAGGGGTGATCGACAGGCTCGCCGTACCTTCGGACAAAGAGAAGGGTTGGACCGCGGTGCCGATGAAGGTCGACACGTGGCGCGGGCGGAGGATGCCGCCGTTCGCGGGGAACGAAGCGGAAGAGCGCGCGCTCGCGGTCTATCTCGCGACGCTCGGAGGTGGCGCGGTGATTCCGAAGCCGGCCGCAGGCTCAGTCGACGGCGCCGCGATCTTCGAAGCGAACTGTTCCGCCTGCCACGGCGACGGCTCCGACTGGCCGATCGAGAAACGCGTCGCCGGAAAGACGCGCGATCAGATCCACGACGCACTGGGACACCTGGATACTCTCAACGCGGACATGCCGCCGTTCGAGGGAAGCGACGCCGAGCGCGACGCCCTCGCAGACTACCTCGCCGGAATCGCGGCGGGCGGGAAGAGGTGACGCGATGATTGCCGCTCTGATCAACACCATTCCGCAGGCCGACCCGATCGCGCTTCCAGCGCCTCCTCTTCTGCTCTGGGCCCTGCTGCTCCTTCTCTTCTTCTGCCACATGCTTCCGATGAACTTCGTCCTCGGCGGGTCGATCATTGGAGTGGTCGCGCGCATTCGTGCGAAGTCGCACGACGACAGCAGACAGCTGGCCGGCTGGCTGGGGAAGATGATGCCGCCGATGGTCGCCACGGCTGTGACGTTTGGCGTTGCCTCGCTCCTCTTCCTCCAGGTGCTCTACGGCCGCCTCTTCTTCTCCAGCTCGATCGTCCTCGGCTGGTACTGGTTTGCCGTCGTGCCGATCCTGATCGTCGCCTATTACGGCACCTACGTGATCAGCTTCCGCGGCGAAAAGGGGGGGAGTGCGATTGCGGGGCTCTCCGCGTTCGTCGCGCTGCTCTTCATGTCGATCGCGTTCATCTACAGCAACAACATGACGATGGTGCTCCGGCCCGAGACGATGCACGCGCTGCACGGCGCGAGCGCGTCGCCACTGCATCTCAACCTCGGCGACCCGACGCTGATCCCGCGCTACCTCCACATGCTGCTCGGCGCGATCGCGGTGTCGGGAATGGTCATCGCGGTGCTCGGCCGGCACGCGGCGAGGCACGACGAGAGGCACGGGACCTGGGCGATGCGCCACGGCGCGATCTGGTTCGTGATGCCGACGGTGTTCAACTTTCTCGTCGGGCTCTGGTGGCTGGGGACATTGCCGCGCGAGGTGATCCTCCGCTTCGCGGGGAAGAGCGTCGTCGCGCTCGTGTCGCTCTCGGTCGGCAGCCTCCTCGGTGTCGCGGCGTGCGTCGCGATGGTGATGGCGATGAACTCGCCCGCGCCGCGCAAGTTCGTCGGCGTCGGGCTTTGGACGCTTCTCGGCTGTCTCTTCCTGATGGTCGTCGCTCGCGACGAGCTGCGAAAGGGAATGCTGGGAATCGCGTCGTTCGAGCCGACGACCTGGGTCGCCGCGCAGTGGGGTGTGATCGCGATCTTCATCGTGCTTCTGCTCGCCGGAATCGCGACGACGATATGGATGGTGTCGCTGCTGACGAGGGAGCCGGACAAGGCGTAGGTCATGTGGCCAGGGCGCCTCGCTCTGGCACCGCGGCGCGTGGCGGTTTCGCACGGGGCCAGGGCCGGAATGGCGTTAACTTAACGGCGGAATCGGCGAAGTTAGAACGTAGAACGATGAATGTTGAACCCAGAAACCCCCGCCCAGGGCCTCCTTCTGGGTTCAACATTCATCGTTCTACGTTCTAGCTTCAGCTTTTGATCCTTGAGTTGACGCCATAGGGGCCAGGGCCGGAGGCTCTGGCTACACAGCTCCTGCGCTATAGTCGCGCCACCCCATGCTCCTGATTCCGATCGGCCGTGACGAGACCATCGTGCGTCGCACTCCGATGGTGTCGTACGCGATCATCGCGCTGAACGTCGCGGCGTACGTGCTGCTGAACCTCGTCCTCGGCTCGGCGCACTTCTCGGTGATGGAGAAGAAGTACGGCGAGCTGATTGCGTACATGCAGGAGCACCCCTACCTGATCCCTCCCGAGGCGGCTGCGCCGTATCTGCCGAAAGGCGCCGCGGGATACATGGCGGGAGCGAGGAAGGATGCCGAGCAGAACGGCAGCCTGCCGAACCGCTCAGTGGAACGCGCCGAGCAGCAGAGACTCGACGAGCTCGCCGCCGAGCTTGCCCGACTCGTCGACACGATGCCCGAGCGACGGTTCGGCTTCACGCCGGGGAAGCCGTCGTTCATCGCACGGTTCACTTCGCTCTTCGTCCATACCGACTTCATGCACCTGCTCGGCAACATGCTCTTCTTCTTCGCGACCGGCCCGTTTCTCGAGGATGTTTTCGGCAAGCCGCTCTTCGTCGCGCTCTATCTCGTTTCGGGAGTCTTCGCGACCTGGTGTCACGCGTCGCTTCATCCCGACAGCATGGTGACTCTCCTCGGGGCGTCGGGCGCGATCGCCGGAGTGATGGGGGCGTACTTCCTCCGCTTTCTCCGTTCGAAGACGCAGTTCCTGTTCATGCCGATCCTCTTCATGCCCCGTTTTTCGTTCCGCTTCTTTCTCCCTTCGTATGTCGTGTTCCCGCTCTGGTTCCTGATGCAGCTCTGGTTCGCGTACAACGAGACCGAGCAGGACACCGTCGCCTTCGGCGCCCACGTGGGGGGATTCGTTCTCGGCCTGCTGACGGCGAGCGTCGTCCGGTATTTCAAGATCGAGGAGAAGCACATCCACCCGAAGATCGAGGCGGAGATTTCGTGGTCGCGGAATCGGAACCTCGACGCCGCTGACACGTTGCGAGCGAGCGGAGACCTCACCTCGGCGAGAGCGTCGGTTGCGCGGTGCCTTTCGGAAGAGCCGGAAAACGTCGACGCGATGGTGATGGAACGCGAGCTCGCCTTTGAGGGAGATGACTGGCGGTCGTGGGGAAATGCGACGTCGAGACTGCTCGATCTCTACGTCAAGAAGAAGGAGATGGGGCTCGCGCTCGAGCTGGTACACGACACGATTGGAAGAGGTGGGACGCACGTTCCCGAGCGTTTCGTGTTGCGCGCCGCAGACCTCGTCGTCCGGCTTCCGGAAGAGCGTGGGTGGGGGCTCGATCTCTACAGGCACGTAGCGGATCGCGGGACCGACCCGCAGAACGTGTTGCGGGCGCTGCTGCGCGTCGCTCGAATGGAGCGCGAATCAGGTGACGCTGCGAAAGCGCGCGACGCGCTCGAGCGCGCGAGAAGTCACCCCGGCTGTGTCGGTGATTGGATGAGCGCGGTCGAGATGGAAGCCGCGCAGCTCGCGAAGACCGCGGGCCTGTAGCCAGGGCGTCTCGCCCTGGCATGGTTGCGCGTAGGTGCGTGTCTGCACGGGGGGGCCAGGGCCGGAGGCCCTGGCTACATGTCCTACGCGTCGACGGAGACGTTCGCCTTCTTGCGCTCGCTGTTGCGGCGCGTGTGGTCGAGCGTCTTCTTGCGGATCCTGATCGACTGCGGCGTCAGCTCCACGAGCTCGTCGTCGTCGATCCACTCGAGGCACTGCTCGAGCGTCATGATCTTCGCCGGCTCGAGGGGGATGACGATGTCGGAGCTCGACGCGCGCATGTTCGTCAGGTGCTTCGCGCGGATGATCTGCACGACCATCTCCGCTTCGCGTGAGTTCTCGCCGACGACCATGCCGCCGTAGACCTTCATGCCGGGCTCGACGAAGAGGATCGTCCGTTCCTGGATCGAGGTGATGGCATACGCGGTGGTGTCGCCGCTTTCCTTCGCGACGAGCGCGCCGCGGCCGCGCGAGGCGATCTCGCCGCGCCACGGTCCGTACTCGAGGAAGGTGTGGTACATCAGCCCCGTTCCGCGCGTTTCCGTGAGGAAGACGGTGCGGATTCCGAAGAGGCCGCGCGTGGGGATCTTGAACTCGACACGGACGCGCCCGGTGCCGGGGTTCTCCATGTCGGTCATCTCACCGCGGCGGGTCTGGATCATCTCCATGACCTTGCCGAGGTGCGTGTCTTCTACGTCGACGACCAATGCCTCGTACGGTTCGGCTTTCTGACCATTGATTTCCTTCGTGATGACCTGGGGACGGGAAAGGGCGAATTCGTAACCCTCGCGCCGCATGTTCTCGGCGAGGATCGATAGATGGAGCTCGCCGCGACCCGCGACGTCGAAGCGATCGGCGGAGCCGGTCTCCTTGACGCGCAGCGCGACGTCCTTGCGCAATTCCTTCTCGAGGCGGTCCTTGAGATTGCGCGATGTGACGTACTTGCCTTCGAGCCCCGCGAACGGGGAGTCGTTGACGCAGAACTGGATCGAGACGGTCGGCTCGTCGATGGCGACGGGCGTCATCCGCTCCGGATCCGTCGCTGAGGCGAAGGTCTCGCCGATCTCGACGTCGGCGAAGCCGGCGATCGCGACGATCTCACCCGCGGACGCCGATTCGACGTCCGCCTTCTTGAGGCCCTCGAACACCGTCAGGCGCTGAATGCGTGCTTTCTTCTGGGTGCCGTTGTGAAGCATGAGCATGATCTCTTCGCCCTGCTTCACGGTGCCGCGCTCGATGCGGCCGATGCCGAGACGTCCGACGTACTCGTTGTAGTCGATCGAGCTGACGAGGAGCTGGAACGAGCCGTTGGCGTTCCCCTTCGGCGGAGGAATCCGCTTGAGGATTGCGTCGAGCAGCGGGCGGACGTCATCGTTGCCGTCGTTCGGCTCGTTGCGGACGTAGCCGTCGCGGCCGGAGGCGTAGAGCGTCGGGAAGTCCATCTGATCGTCCGAGGCGCCGAGCTCGATCATCAGATCGAAGACTTCGTTGAGCACTTCAGTGCTGCGCGCGTCGGGGCGGTCGATCTTGTTGATGACGACGATCGGCAGCAGGGCGAGGCTCAGCGCCTTGCGGAGGACGAAGCGCGTCTGCGGCATCGGGCCCTCGGCGGCGTCGACGAGAAGGATGACTCCGTCGACCATCGAGAGGATGCGCTCGACCTCGCCGCCGAAGTCGGCGTGGCCGGGGGTGTCGACGACGTTGATCTTCACCTCGGGGGGGTGAACGAAGACGGCGGGAAGGGCGTGTCCGCTCGCCGTCGGCGTCGCCTCGTGGTGGGGCTTGTGCCCCAGCGCGTCGGGCTGATCGACGAAGTAGCGGATCGAGGTGTTCTTCGCCAGAATCGTGATCCCGCGCTCGCGCTCGAGGTCGTTCGAATCCATGACGCGCTCGTCGAGATTCTGGTTCTGGCGGATGGCGCCCGACTGCATGAGCAGCGCGTCGACGAGGGTCGTTTTCCCATGGTCGACGTGGGCGATGATGGCAACGTTGCGGATGTCGTGTCTGAACTGCATGCGGGGTGTCTAACGTGTGTGGGATCAATAGATTCCCGATGAGGCAGGCGAAAGGCGAGAGGCGAGAGGCGAGGAGCAGTCGGCGGGCGGTTCGGAGGGCAGCGCGGGACCTGCACGGCGTTGCCGATCACGGGAATGCGCCACTGAGGCTCGATCGGGGCTCTTCGAGGAGCCATGAAGCTGACGGTTTGTGCTTCCACCTGCACCATCCCTCTCAAAAAAGGAAAGCGACGCCACTGGCGCCGCTCTCCGGCAGGCCTGCTATCGCCTAGCTCCTTTCGCCTCTCGCCTGACGTTCAGTACTGAATCTTATAGTCGTACGTGAACGGCGCCGTCGTCCCGCCTTCGTCCATCAACGGGAAGAACTTTGCCTTCTTGATGGCATCGGTGTGGACCTCGACCATTTCCTTCTTTCCGGTGTTGTTCTGCCACATCCGGACGTCGGTCACGTCGCCGAACGAATTCACGGCCACTTTCAGCCAGAGGGTGCTGCCGCGGGGGCCGCGCATCTTCACTTCTTCGGGAGGCACGCGGAAGCGGATGTCGTCCTTCTTGCTGCTGAGCTCGTGCTTGTCGGCGACGAGCTCGGTCGTGTTGACCCAGCCGAACTTGTCGATCGAGAGCTTGACCTCGGTCCAGCCCTCCTTCTCGCTGACGACCGAGACCGGCTCTGTGACACGGCGCTTGGTGATGACGGGCGCGGTTTCGGACGCAGCCTCGTGAATCTCGATGTCGTTTGCGGCGAACTTCACTGCGATCGTCTCGCGGGTCGGCGGCACGACGACTTTCGGCGGCCTGTGCGTGTAGTACCAGGCGAAGCCGGCGGCGACGCAGAGCAGCAGGACGATGCTGAATCGTTTCAATGGACACCTCCTGATTCGAGGGTATGCGAGGGGCGGACGGGTCGCTGTCGCCCCGGTCAAGCGAGGGTGTGGGCACGGTCAAGGGGATGTGTGACGGCGAGGACGCGAGGCTGGTCAGCATTGAACGTAGGCGTGTGCGCGATGGGGCGGTGAGGCACGCCGCCAGGCAGGAGGTGCGTGTTGTCACGCCACTCCTCGGGAACCGGGCGTATAAGTAGAGCGGAAGAACTCGTCGGGCTCGTCTCGGCGCACTTCGACACGAAATGAACGACGGCCTACTGTTCGTGCTTTTCCTCGCTGGATGGTTCCTGCTCGTCCGGGTCATCCTCCCGCGCTTCGGCGTGCCGACGTGAGGGGCGCAGTCCTGCAGGTTGCCGGACGACAGCGAGACGACGCAGAGCAAGACAGAAGCGAAGGATCCGATCCCGCGGTGAGTGGGCAGCGCAGCCTCGGCTGGTGAGTGCCTGCCTGCTTATCGCCTCCCGCCTTCCGCCTCCTCGCCTGTTTTTTAGAACGTTGCCGTGTACTCGTAAATGAACTGCTCCGCCTTGCCGTTCCGGAGGAGGGGGTAGAACTTCGCTTTCCTGAGGGACTCGGCCGTTCGCGATTCGATGTCTTTGCGGCCGGTCGTGTTCTGAAGCGTTTTCACTCCGGTCACGTCGCCATGGACGTTCACGGTTGCCTCCAGCACGATGACGCCGTGAATTCCGGGCTGCGTGACCGGCTCGGGCGCGATGCGAAACCGGACTTGATCCGTCGTCGAGCCGACTTCGGCCTTGCTTGCGACCAGGCTCGTCGTCTTCGCCCAGCCCGATTTCTCAAAGTTGAGCTTGATCTCCGACCATTCGCCCTTTTCGCCGAGGATTGAGACCGACTCGCCAGTCTTGTAGGTCGTGACCAGCGTCGCGTCGTCGCGCGGTGCCTCGCGGATCTCGAGGTCTCCCGCGGCGTACTTGATGGCGATCGTCGCGCGGGACGGAGGCGACGGCGGCGGTTCCTTCTTCGCGCCACAGGCTGCAGCGAGCGCGATTGCGGCGATGGCAAGGCCCTTTGTGAGTCGCATGACGTCATGCCTCCGGATGATGAGCGTAAAGGATCGGCGCGCGGTGCGCGAGTGCTTCCCGAGGCAGCGCCTCAGCCGAAGACGTCCCTCCTCGTGAAGAGCCCGTACGCGACCGCGAGGGCCGCGGCGGCCCAGGCGCCGAGCAGCGCGATGCAGAAGAGCAGTGGCATGCCTTCGTAAGGCGGCGGCTGGCCGGTGTAATAGTCAGCGAGAGGCAGCGCCGAAACGAAGAAGTACTTGCCCGCGGTCCAGTCGGGTGTGAGACGCGTGAGGATCGTTCCGCCGATGAGGCACGCCATCATCGTGCCGATCGACGCCGCGCTCGACCGGAAGATCGTCGAGAGCATCACCGCGATTGCGGCGACCATCAGCAGCGCGTACCACTCGAGCCCGTACGCGATCATCGTGTCCTGCCAGAGCGGCAGCTGGCGCACGCTGTTGAAGTCGACCGTCTCTCCGCTGATCCTGAAGCCGCTGAACGTCGGAGCGTCCCAGCCGCGCGTCTCGAGGGCGAGCGAAGAGATTGCAAAGCCGAGCACCGCGCCGCAAAGCAGGAGCAGCGTCGTGAAGAGCGCGACCGCGCCGAGCTTCGACGTGAGGATGCGCCATCGACGCACGGGATGCGTGAGGAGCAGCTTGTCGGTCCCTTCCGAATGCTCCGCCGACACGACGTCGCTGGCGAGCACCGACACGAGGAGCGGAAGGAGAAGGAATCCGGCGACGTTCGCGAAGGCGCGGACGAAATACGGGGCGTTAGGCTTGTCGGGCTCGATGTCGCGGTCGAGGTAGTACTGGAGGCGCGCGATCTCGAGCCGAAGCGACTTCGCCCAGGTCGGATTCGACTGCGCCCGCCGCATCGCATTCTGGTACCGGACGATCGTCTGCTGGGTTTTGACGCGCCAGTCGCGGTCTTTCTCGTGACTCAGCTGGCGGTACTGCCCGTACGTCACCGCCGACATGATCACAGCCAGGATCACGACCGCGATCGTGAACCGCCTGCGGCGCAGGAGCTTGAGCACTTCATTGCGGATGAGGGAGATCATGACGATGAGCGAGGCGAGAGGCGAGAGGCGATAGGCGATGAGCAGTCACCACGACGCTCTGAGACCACGGCGAGCAGCCCACTGTATGACGCGCCAACCTGATTGCTCATCGCCTATAGCCTCTCGCCTTTCGCCTTTGCCTGCTATGACCTCTGACCTCGAACCTGCCTCACACCGTCTCTCCGCCCGTCGCCTCGATGAACCGCTCCTCGAGCGTCCGGATGCGCCGCTGCGCATGAAAGATCCGCACTCCACCGGCGGCGAGGGTCGTGACGACGTCGGGTGCCTGCTCCTCCGCGATCTCGACCGATAGCGTGTCACCGTCGGTCGAGACGGGGTAGCCCATCGGGGAGACGAGCGCGAGGGCGCGCGCGGCGTCGTCGACGCGGAAATCCATCTCGGGCGCGTGCGCATGAAGCCCCTGTACCGGGCTCGTCTCGAGGATCGTGCCTCGATGAATGATCGCCACCCGATCACACATCAGTTCCACCTCGGCGAGCAGATGGCTCGAGACGAACACGGCGAGCCCGTCTTCCGTCGAGAGTCTCCGGAGCAGATTGCGCATCTCACGGATTCCCGCGGGGTCGAGCCCGTTTGCCGGCTCGTCAAGGATCAGCAGCTTCGGCCGTGACAGCAGGGCAACCGCGATGCCGAGCCGCTGGCGCATCCCGAGCGAGTAGGTGCGCACCTTGTCCTCGAGCCGGTGCGAGAGCATCGCGAGCTCTGCGACGCGCGCGATCTCCGCCTCGCCGACGCCGCGGCGCATCCGTGCGAAGTGCTCCAGGTTCTCGCGTCCCGACATGAAGCGGTAGAGGTCGGGAGTCTCGACGATGCAGCCGACGTGCTGCATCGCCGACTCGAACGCACGCTGCACGTCGTGGCCGCAGATCGTGACGCTTCCCGAGGTCGGCCGGATGAGGCCGACAAGCATGCGGATCGTCGTCGTCTTGCCGGCTCCGTTGGGGCCGAGGAACCCGAAGACCTCGCCCGGTTCGATCTCGAACGAGACTCCGGAGACGATCGTCTTGTCTCCGATCGTTTTCGTGAGGTTGCTGGCGACGAGGACCGGAGCGCTCATGTGTGCGGTTAGAACGTCAATGAAGAACTACGCAATTCTAGCGGCGGTGTTGCGAAGTTGTGGCGGGCTTCCCGTCGAAACCCGATTCCTGGCGCGGCCGTAGGTACAATCAGCACCGAGGACGCGCGAGTTGACTGCATCGGGACGCAAGCTGCTCTTCTGGTACCTGCCGGTCGCGGTCGCGATCGCGGCGGCGGCGCTCTTCGGCTACGGATTTCATCTCGTCTTCCGCGACGACGTGGGAACGACGATCGCGTCGGCCGTCGAAGCGGCGCCGGCGCGAGTTCCGTCGGGGCCGCTTCGCGTCGTCGTGCTCGGCGACTCGGTGGCTCGCGGAACGGGTGACGAGACGGGCGAGGGGATCGGCGGCGCGATCGACAAGGAGCTCCAGCGCCGCGCCGTCGCGCACGAGAAGCACGTGAACCTCGGGGTGAACGGCGCGAAGACGAACGACCTCCTGAAGCAGCTCGAGTCCCCGAGCATCAGGAGGTTCGTGGCCGCGTCGAACGTGATCGTCGTCTCGATCGGAGGCAATGATCTCTTCGGCGATGTCGCGGGACGGTCGAGCGAACGCCCCCCCGATCCCTCAGCGGCGATGGACCGCACGGAAGAGCAGGTCGTGAAGGTCGTCGCATCGATTCGTTCGATCAACGGGAAGGCGCGGATCTTCTACGTCGGCCTCTACAACCCCTTTGTCACGTCGAAGTTCGGCACCTACGTAAACCCCGCGGTGGCGGAGTGGACGTCGCGGATGACGCGCCGCTTCGCCGGCGACGACAACGTCACGGTCGTGCAGACCTCTGACATCTTCTCGCACGAGGACAGGTTGAGCGCCGATCGCTTTCATCCCGGCGCCGAGGGGTACCGGATGATCGGACGAAGAATCGGGGAGTCGATTTAGGGGACTACGATTCCCGAAGCTGCGCTTTGGGCGCGAAAGCGTCGCTTTCGCACTCCACATGAAAACGGGCCCGCTTGCGCGGGCCCGTTCTGGTTTCTTGCGAAGAAGCTTCCCGTCAGTCGCGACGCCCGAAGAGGCGGAGCAGCATGAGGAAGATGTTGATGAAGTCGAGGTAGAGCGAGAGGGCGCCGATGACCGCGTAGTTCGTGACGTTTGGTCCCGCAGCGGCGGCGAACGCCTTCAGCTTCTGCGCGTCATAGGCGGTGAGGCCGACGAAGACGAAGACGCCGACGAGCGCGATCGTGCCGTCGAGGGCCGACGACTTCACGAACATGTTGACGACCTGCGCCAGGATGATTCCGATCAGGCCCATGAAGAAGAACGATCCCCAGGAGGTGAGGTCCTTCTTTGTGAGCGTGCCATACGCCGCCATCGAGCCGAACATGCCGCCCGCGACGACGAAGGCGGACAGGATCGTGCCGCCCGAATAGACCATGAAGATCGAGCTGAGCATCAGCCCGTTCAGGGCCGAGTAAAGCAGGAACAGCGCAGCGGCCGTGCCGGGCTGAATCTTCGTGATCCGGAACGAGAGGAACGCGACCAGGCCGAAGGTCACGAGCATCAGGGTGATCGCGATTCCGCGCTGGAACACGATCGCGCGTAGCGCGGGCGTCACGTAGACGAAGAACGCCGACAACGCCGTCAGAAGAAGCCCGCCAAACATCCACGCGTAGGTCGTGCGGATGAACGACTGCTCCCGGGAGAAGGTCGTTTCCGCACTCGCCGAGATGTAGGCGGGCTGCTCGAACTGCCTCCATTCATTCATATGAGGTTCCTCCTTGGAACTTTGACTCATCGTGTCAAACGCGCGAGGAGCAGAGCTTATTCACTCCAGGACTCGCGGAAATTTATACAACTACACTCAGGTTTCGCAGAGTTGACAGTCAGTCACTCAAGGTTAGGAGCGTACAAAATGGGAAAAATCATTGGAATCGATCTCGGAACCACGAACTCCGTGGTTGCAATCATGGAAGGCAGCGAAGCCAAGGTCATCGTCAACGCCGAGGGTAGCAGAATCACCCCGTCGGTCGTTGGTTTCGCGAAGAGCGGGGAGCGTCTGGTCGGCCAGGTGGCCAAGCGCCAGGCGGTCACGAACCCCGAGAACACCGTGTATTCGATCAAGCGCTTCATGGGCCGCCGTTTCGAGGAGGTCAATGAAGAGATGAAGATGGTGCCCTACAAGGTTGAGCGCGCGCCGAACGGCGACGCTCGCGTCGACATCTCGGGCAAGATGTTCGCCCCGCCGGAGATCTCGGCGATGATCCTGCAGAAGCTCAAGCAGGCGGCTGAGGACTATCTCGGCGAGAAGGTCGACCGCGCGGTCATCACCGTTCCCGCTTACTTCAACGATGCGCAGCGCCAGGCGACGAAGGACGCGGGCGAGATCGCCGGCCTCAAGGTCGAGCGCCTCGTCAACGAGCCGACCGCTGCCGCGCTCGCCTACGGCCTCGACCGCAAGAAGGACGAGATCATCGCGGTCTACGACTTCGGCGGCGGCACGTTCGACATCTCGATCCTCGAAGTCGGCGACGGCGTCGTCGAGGTCAAGTCGACCAACGGCGACGGTCACCTCGGCGGTGACAACATCGACCAGCGCATCATCGACTGGATCATCGACGAGTTCGTCAAGGACCAGGGGATCGACCTGTCGAAGGACAAGATGGCCCTCCAGCGTCTGAAGGAAGCCGCGGAAAAAGCGAAAATCGAGCTTTCGTCGACGAACAGCACCGACGTCAACCTGCCGTTCATCACGGCAGACGCGACGGGACCGAAGCACCTCACGATGACGCTGACGCGCGCGAAGTTCGAGCAGCTCATCGGCGACATCGTCGAGCGGACGATGGCTCCGGTGCGCCAGGCGCTGAAGGATGCCGGCATGACGACGAAGGAAATCGCCGAGGTCGTGCTCGTCGGCGGATCGACGCGCATCCCGATGGTTCAGAAGGCAGTCGGCGACTACTTCGGCAGGGAGCCGCACAAGGGCGTGAATCCCGACGAGGTGGTCGCGGTCGGCGCCGCCGTGCAGGGCGGCGTGCTCGCGGGCGAAGTGAAGGACGTTCTCCTTCTCGACGTCACGCCGCTGACGCTCGGAATCGAGACGCTGGGCAACGTGATGACGCCGATGATCGAGCGCAATACGACGATCCCGACGCGCAAATCGGAGACGTTCTCGACTGCGGCCGACAACCAGACGTCGGTCGAGATCAAGGTCTACCAGGGCGAGCGCCAGATGGCGCGCGACAACAAGCTGCTCGGCAATTTCAATCTCGTCGGCCTGCCGCCGGCGCCTCGCGGAGTGCCGCAGGTCGAAGTGACCTTCGACATCGATGCGAACGGCATTCTCAATGTCGGAGCCAAGGACCTTGGCACCGGCAAGGAGCAGAAGATCACCATCACGAGCTCTTCGGGCCTCAACAAGAACGAGATCGAGAATCTCGTCAAGGACGCCGAGCTCAACGCCGATGCCGACAAGCGCCGGCGCGAGGAAGCCGAGACGAAGAACAGCCTCGACTCGCTCGTCTACTCGATCGAGAAGATGCTGAGCGAGAATCGCGAGAAGCTGTCGGGGCCGGATGTTTCGAACCTCGAGAGCGCGATCGCCGATGCCCGCAAGGCGATGGAACAGGGCGAAGTCGAAGGGATGAAGTCGGCGATGGACAAGCTGCAGAAGGCGTCGCACAAGCTCGCCGAGGTGCTCTACAGCCAGGCCAAGCCCGAAGGTGACGGCGGCCCGTCCGCAGACGCATCGCAGTCGACGCCGGGTGGCGGCGCCAACGACGACGTCATCGAAGCCGAAGTCGTCGACGAGAAGAAGTAATCTCAAAACGCGGAACGCGGAACGCGAAACGGACACGGGTAGGGGCACGGCACGCCGTGCCCCTACATCTCGAACGTGTAATTGGTCGGGTGCAGCGTACGAGCAGGACGAGAGCATCCAGTACGACGGACGAGGAAGATCATGGCGAAAAGACGCGACGGCTTCGTGATGATCTCGATCATCGCGGAGCGATACAACATCCATCCTCAGACGCTTCGCCTCTACGAGCGCGAAGGGCTGATCAAGCCGGAGCGGACCGGCGGCAACACGCGCCTCTACGGCCCCGCGCAGATTCGTCAGCTCGAGACCATCCTCATCCTCACGCGCGACCTCGGTGTCAATCTCGCGGGAGTCGAAGTCTTCCTCCGCCTCCAGCAGGAGATGGAGCAGGTGGAGATGAACGCCGACCTGATCCTCGAATCGATCCGGCGGATCGTGCTCGATCGTCGCATCGGGATGGACCGCGAGAACGCGCTCGTCAAGGCGACGCCGCGCATGATCGTTCGCATCACGCGCTCGTAGCGGGAGAGGCAAGGCGAGAGGCGAAAGGCGAGAGGCGAGAGCAAACTATCAACGAGCGGCTTCCTTTCTCGTTTCGCTTTGCTCCTTTCTTTCCTGTCCCCGCCGGCTCTTCCCGCCGCAGTCGTTCCCGATTCCTTGCGGCTTCGTCGTCCCGCCGCTCCCGTCTGCTGTAGAATCGCGCTGAGCTGACAATATGTCACCCGGAAGCCGCCGCAGCGCGAGCCATGAAGATTCGTATGATCTTCTGAATCAGTACCTCCAGGAGATCTCGAAGATCGCTCGACTTACACCCGAGCGCGAGCGGGAGCTCGGCTACCTCGTGCAGCAGGGAAACCGCGAGGCGCTCGAAGAGCTCGTCCAGGCGAACCTCCGCTTCGTCGTCTCGTACGCCAAGCGCTTTCGCAACGCGCACGTTCTCTTTCTCGATCTGATCAACGAGGGGAACATCGGGCTGATCCACGCGGCGAAGAAATACGACCCGGAGAAGAACGTCAAGTTCATCACCTACGCCGTCTGGTGGATCAGGCAGGCGATCCTTCACGCGCTCTCCGAGCAGGGGGGGCCGTTCCGTCTCCCGCCGAAGCGCGCGAATCTTCTCTACCGGCTCGAGCGGATGATCGGCCAGATCGTCACCGAGGAGAACCGGTTCCCGCCTCCCGACGAGCTCTCCGAGAAGCTCGGCGTGTCGGTTAGGGAAATCAACACGCTGATGCAGGCGATGAACGACAGTTTCTCGCTCAGCTCTGAGCTCGACGGGGAGTCGCACACCGAGCTCGGCGACCTGATCGAGCAGACGAGCATTCCGTCGGCCGAGGACGAGCTGACGGAGCAGGCGGCGAGAGGGGAGCTTCTCGAGAGGATGTCGGCGCTCTCTCCGAAAGAGCGCCTGATCCTCTGTCTCCGTCACGGGGTGAGCGACAACCTTCCGAGAGGCGCCTCCGACATCGCGGAGTTCATGGGTCTCGACGGCGACCGGATCGCCCACTCGCTCGCGTCGGCCAAGTTGAAGATGTGCGCGACGCTCGAGATCACGGAACAGGAATTGGCGCATCTGCTGCTCAACCTGAACCCGAATCCCCGCGCGTCGCTGACCTGGTGGATGCGACTCGGCGGCGACGTGAACGGGAAGGTTCACGCCGATCCGACACAGGACCGCTTTTCGCGTCTCGAGAACCTCAAGCACGCCGGGGCGGCGCAGACGGCGCTGGAGGCGGCACTCGAGCTCGAGGAGCGCGTGGTGCTCAAGCTCCATTACGGCATCCTGCAGGACGAGCTCACGCTGCGCGACATCGGCGACCTCCTGGGGCTCTCGCGCGAGCGGGTGCGACAGATCGAGGCGCGCGCCGAGGCGAAATGCCGCCGGCTCGTCCGCCGGGACCATTCTCGCTGAGCCGGCCGACTGATCGCGCGATCCGTTACACTATTCGGAATGGACGTGAAACCTCCCGCGACGCTCCCGATGGGCAGACTCGACGCATTCGACGTCGGTCAGAAGAAGCTCACCGTGCAGACCGAGTTTTTCCCCCGCCCCAACTGGCGGCTCGAGACGAAGGTCTATCTCGGCGGGGAGTGCAAGAAGGTCTACACAGAGGAGATGGGCAGCGTCCCGGAGGCGGAGCTGCAGCGGACACTCGACTCCTTTCACGACCTGAAGATCAAGGAGCTGGTCGAAGGGCTGAAGAAGCGCCAGGGTTGATGGCCCCGCGCCCTTCGCGCGCTCCACGGGAATCAGAATCGACATGCGTCTCGAGAAACTCACCGAAGAAGAAGAGGACCACTGGCGTGCCGAGTACGGCCGCGAGAACTGGCTCCTCGGCGCTCTGAGCCTGAGTGTCACGCTGCCGGAGTTCAGCGGCGGAAAGCCGGCGCTGCGCGCGATGCACTTCGGCTACTACCTTCAATCGTTGCATCTCGCGGCGATGGACCGCGAGGATCTTCCCCGGAGGCTCGTCTGGGTGCTCGCCCGACGGACGCCGTCGATGGACTTCCTCGAGCTCACCGGCGCGGGAATCCGGATACCGCACGCGTTTCCTCCGGGATACACGCTCGAGCGGGTGCTGCGGATCATGCTGATGGAATTGCGCAAACTGCCACTGCAGGGCGACACGGGAACGACCGCATGACAGCGGGACAGAGGCTTCTCGGATACCTGGGACGGTATCGTCGCGATCTCACGCTCGGCGCGATATGCGTCATCGGCGCGGCCGTGTTCTCGCTCGCGAAGCCGCTGATCGTGGGGACGGCGGTCGATGTCCTCCGCGGCGAGCTGAGCCGGAGCTCGATCGTCCGCTTCTCGCTTCTCTACGTGGGCGCCGCGATGGTCCAGGGAGTCTTTCTCTATCTTCATCGCTGGATCGTCATCGGCGCGTCGCGCAAGATCGAGTACGACATGCGGGGTGAGTTCTATGATCACCTGCAGGCGCTTCCCGCCACCTTCTACCAGCAGAACAAGACGGGTGACCTGATGTCGCGCGCGACGAACGACCTCTCGTCGGTGCGGATGCTCGTCGGGCCAGCGGTGATGCACGCCTTCTCGTCCGTCCTCGTCGTCGCCGGCGCGTTCGTGATGATGGCGCGCATCGACCTGAAGCTGGCGCTGATCTCGCTGCTCGCGGTTCCCGCCGTCGCCGGTGCGGTGAAATTCTTCGGCGAGCGGATTCACGAGCGCTTCCGCGACGTGCAGGACTACTTCGGCGAGATCAGCTCCAAGGTGCAGGAGAACGTCGCGGGAGTCCGCGTCGTCCGTGCCTTCACGCGCGAGACGAACGAGCAGCGCGTGTTCGCCGAGATGAACGAGGAGTACGTCGAGAGGAACCGGAAGCTCATCCTCCTGACGGCGACGTTCTATCCGCTCCTCCATTCGATGATCGGCGTGATGTTCGTCGTAATCTTCTACCTCGGTTCCCGGCGGATCCTCTCGGGAGTGATGACGGTGGGCGAGTTCGTGTCGTTCACGCTATACCTCGGCAGGCTCGCCTGGCCGCTCATCGCGCTCGGATGGGTCATCAACCTCTTCCAGCGCGGCATGGCGTCGATGAAGCGGATTCACGAGATCCTCGAGGCGAAGCCGTCGATCGAGACGACGGGCGCCGCATTCGCGGGGGAGACGCTCGCGGCGGAGCTCGAGTTCCGTGGCCTGAATTTCTCCTATGGTGACGTGAAGGTTCTCCACGACATCGATCTGACCATCCGGGAAGGCGACACGCTCGGAATCGTGGGACGGACCGGGAGCGGTAAGTCGACGCTGCTCTCGCTGGTGACGCGCACCTGGGAGCCGCCGCCGGGCACGGTGTTCGTCGGCGGGGTGCCGGTTGACGCGATCGCGCCGGCAAGGCTGCGGTCGATGATCGGGGTCGTGCCGCAGGAGACGTTCCTCTTCTCCGACACGATCGCGGAGAACATCCGCGTCGGGCGGAGCGACGCGAGCGACGAGGAGATCGCGTCGGTCGTCGAGCTCGCCGGGCTCGCCGACGACGTGAAGGCGATGCCTGACGGCGTGTCCACGGTGATCGGCGAGCGCGGCATTACGCTGTCGGGAGGGCAGAAGCAGCGGACGGCGATCGCGCGCGCGATCGTCCGCAACCCCGACATCATGATTCTCGACGACGCGCTGAGCGCGGTCGACACGCACACCGAGGAGCGAATCCTCCGCTCGCTGCGCGAACTTCGTCGCGGGCGCACGGTCGTCATCGTCGCGCACCGCATCTCGTCGGTGAAGGACGCCGATCAGATCGTCGTGCTCGACGAGGGGCGCATCGTCGAGAGGGGGACGCACGAGGCGCTTCTTTCCGCGGGCGGATTCTACGCCGAGCTCTACCGCCGGCAGGCGCTCGAGGAAGAGCTCGAGGAGATCGCCTGATGAGCGTCGTCGAGCGATTCGAGGACGAGGGAACGAAGAAGCTCGATCCGCGGCTGACGCTGCGGCTCTTCGGGTACCTGCGCCCGTACCGCATGCGAGCCTCGATCGCCGTGATGCTCGTGATTCTCTCGTCGTTCACCGAGGTCGCCGGCCCGGCGATCGTCGCCATCGCGATCGACCTCTTCGTCGTCCCGCGCGGCGGAGAGATTTCCGGCGTGTCGAAGAGCGTCGGGGATTGGCTCGCGCGCGCGGGGATGATGCCGGCGGGACCGCTCGAGGGCGTCACCGCGGCGACGCTGCTCTACCTCGCGACGTTAGGCATCGGCTTCGTCGTCATCTACGTGCAGATGGTCGTGATGAACATGATGGGGCAGCGGATCATGTTCGACATGCGGCGGCAGATCTTCGCCAAGCTGCAGCGGCTCCAGGTGCAGTACTTCGACAGGAATCCCGTCGGGCGGCTCATCACCCGCGTGACGACCGACGTTGACGCACTGAACGAGATGTTCACGGCGGGGTTCGTCGCGATCTTCGGCGACATCTTCGTTCTCCTCGGCATCGTCGCGATGCTCTTCTGGCTGAACTGGAAGCTCGCGCTCGTCCTCTTCTCGGTGATTCCGTTCCTCCTGATGACCTCGCTCTGGTTCCGCGAGGGGGCGCGAAGGACCTACCGGATGGTGCGCGCGCGAATCGCGGCGATCAACGCCTTCCTCCAGGAGCACATATCGGGAATCGCGATCGTCCAGCTCTTCAACCGGCAGCAGCGCGAGGCCGCGAAGTTCGAGGATCTCAACGCGAAGCACCGCGACGCGAACATTGAGTCGATTTACTACTACTCGGTCTTCTACCCGGTCATCGAGCTGATCCAGTCGATCGGCATCGCGCTGATCGTCTGGTACGGCGGCGGGAGCGTGGTGGCGGGTGTGCTGAGCATCGGCGCCCTCATCGCCTTCTTCCAGTACGCGCAGCGCTTCTACGAGCCGATCTCCGACCTGTCGGAGAAGTACAACATCCTGCAGAGCGCGATGGCCGCGAGCGAGAGGATCTTCAAGCTGCTCGACACGCCGGTCGAGATCGGGGATCCCGCGGATTCGGTCGAGCTCGGCGAGTTCAGGGACATCGAGTTCCGGAACGTCTGGTTCGCCTACAACGGCGAGGAGTGGGTGTTGCGCGACGTGTCGTTCGTGGTGAGGGGCGGCGAGCGTCTGGCGCTCGTCGGCCACACCGGCGCAGGGAAGACGACGGTCACGAGCCTGCTGCTTCGCTTCTACGAGGCGCAGCGCGGGGAGATCCTCGTGAACGGGATCGAGATCCGGAAGTACAGGCTCGCCGATCTGCGGAGGCTGTTCGCGGTCGTGCAGCAGGACGTCTTTCTCTTTTCCGGCACGGTCGCCGAGAACGTGTCGCTCGGCGACGCGGAGATCTCGCGCCAGGAGATCGAGGACGCCGTTACGCGCGTGCGTGCGGCGCGCTTCGTCGAGAGGCTTCCGGAGCGCTACGACGCGCCGGTTAGGGAACGGGGGGCGGGATTCTCCGTCGGGGAGAAGCAGCTCCTGTCGTTTGCGCGCGCCCTCGCCTTCGACCCTCCCGTACTCGTGCTGGACGAAGCGACGTCGTCGATCGACAGCGAGACGGAGCGGCTCATCCAGGAGGCGATCGAAGTACTGATGGAGGGGCGGACGACGATTGCGATCGCGCACCGCCTCTCGACGATCCGCTCCGCCGATCAGATCCTCGTCTTCCACCACGGGGAGATCCGCGAGCGCGGAACGCACGACGAGCTGCTCCGCATCGACGGAATTTACCGGCGACTCTACGAACTTCAATATCAGGAGGATCGAGGCGCGGCCGCCACGCTGTAATTGGACGCCTGCTATACTCAAGCATGGGAATGACAAGCAACGGGAGGGTGGGAAGGGGTATGAAAATCACGCTGTATTCGACGACGAAGGCTGAGAGCCAGTCGATCGCGCGCTTCTTCACGAGCCACAATCTGACGTACGAATTCGTCGGCACCGACAAGGTGAAGGCGGTGAAGTCGCACCTGTTCAAGCTTGGCGAGATGCCGGTCGTCGAGGTCGACGGTGAGGCATTCGTCAACCCGAACGACGACGCGCTGCGCTACATCCTCAACATCGACGAGGAGTAGGCTCGCCGCTTCGCGGCGGAATTGGTCCGCAGGGAATTGAGAATTCAGAATTGAGAGATCGCCATGATCTCTCGATTCTCGAGGCGGGTTCCTCTCGCACTCTCTGAGTCTTTCCGAACCAATCTAGTCGGTCCGCCCTCCCGGATCTCCGCGAGACCTCTCCTCTCTCTCCGTCTCGCTTCGCCCTGCCATCTGCCCTCTCTCAATTCACAATTCTGAATTCTCAATTCGTCCACGCCGCCGCCTTCGATCAGGAACTCCTGAAATAGGCGCGGTCGAGTGCCCGGTACTGGATCGCCTCGGAGATGTGCGCGGGCTCGATCCGCTCCGACGCCGCGAGATCGGCGATCGTTCGCGCCACCTTGAGGACGCGGTCGTAGGCGCGCGCGGAGAGACCGAGACGCTCGATCGCTTCGTCGAGCCGTTTCGTGCATTCGGCATCGAGCTCGCAGAATCGGCGGATGTGCCGCGTCGACATCGCACCGTTTGACCCGATTGCATGCCGGGTGTATCGCGTGCGCTGCCGCGTGCGCGCTGCCTCCACGCGGTCGCGTATCGCGGCCGACGGCTCCGAGGCCGCCGTCGATGCGATCTCCTGTGGCCCGAGCGCCGGCACCTCGATCTGTATGTCGATGCGGTCGAGGAGCGGACCCGAGATCTTCGCGAGATAGCGGCTGATCTGAAACTCGCCGCAGTCGCACTGGTGGCGAGTGTCGTTGAAGAAGCCGCAGGGGCAGGGGTTGAGCGCCGCGGCGAGAGTGAACCGCGCGGGAAACGAGAGGCTTCGCAACGCCCGTGAGATCGTGACCTGCCCGTCCTCCAACGGCTGGCGCATCACCTCGAGCACGTCGCGGCGGAACTCCGAGAGCTCGTCGAGGAAGAGCACGCCGTTGTGCGCGAGGCTGACTTCGCCGGGCCGAGGCGTACTTCCTCCTCCCACGAGCCCTGCGTTCGAGATCGTATGGTGCGGCGCGCGGAACGGTCGTTCGCGAATGAGGCCGAAACCGGGGCGGAGGAGCCCGGCCACGGAGTGAATCTTCGTCGTCTCGATCGACTCGTCGAGCGAGAGTCCGGGGAGGATCGTCGGCATCCTGCGGGCGAGCATCGTCTTGCCCGATCCCGGCGGCCCGATCATGAGGATGTTGTGTCCGCCCGACGCGGCGACTTCGAGAGCGCGCTTGGCGTATGCCTGTCCGCGAACGTCGGCGTAATCGGCGGCGTCAGTCGCGCGAGTCGTGTCGTCGGGCTCGCCCGGCGTGGCCGGATCGATCGGGGACTCTCCGCGCAGATGGTCGAGAAGGGCAGGGAGGCTCGGAACGCCGACGACCTGCACGCCGCGCACGGCTGCAGCCTCCGCAGCGTTTCCCAATGGCACGAGCAGCTCGCGAACGTCGCGATCCCGGCTCGTCGACGACGCGATGGACAGGGCGCCGCGTACCGGAGCGACCGCGCCGTCGAGGGAAAGCTCGCCGACGAAGACGCGTCCCTGAACCTCGCGATCGCTCAGGACGTCGCAGGCGCGAAGAATGCCGATGGCGATGGGGAGGTCGAGTCCCGATCCTTCCTTCCTGACGTCGGCAGGCGAAAGATTGATCGTGACGTACTTGTGAGGCCAGGTGAAGCCGCAGTTGGCGAGCGCCGAGCGAACGCGCGAATAGGCTTCACGGACCGCCGTGTCAGGCAGCCCGACCATGTTGAAGCCGGGGAGTTTCGCGCCTGCGGCGTGAACCTCCACGACGATACGTACTGCATCAATGCCGAGGGTCGCTGCACTCCAGACCTTGGAAAGCATGGCTTGTGCGACCCGCGCAAGTCCCGGGCCGAGGGTACCTCGGCTCTGATTCGAACCGCAAGAAGCAACGATGGTCGAGCTGTGGGAATGCGCGACGATGTCCGGACGGCGCGAGGCCCCTTCTCCCGCGCCGAGCCTTTCGGAGTGTGTTCATCGGTTGAACACGACTGCTCTGCACGCTGCCCTGCACTCGCTCAATCGGGGCGCTTTGCCAGTGAAAGGGGAGGCCTGGAGGCCTGCGGGGTCAGGTTTTCGGGCCGGAGGGTCAGGTTTTCGGTTTGTTATGGCTGTTGAGGATTGGCAAGTCTTTGATTTAATGGAGTTTACGGACAATTTTATATGTCCATGGAATTTCACGCTTGATGCGTGTGTAGAAAATAGTCTGTATCCCGCGCCGAAATCGGCGGGAAATGAATCCGAAAATGTTGACAAAATGCCCTTAGGATTTATGATGACTGTACCAGCCGATTTCAACGGCGATTTCAACGGTAAACGTGATGGGTGAGGAGATGGGAAATGCCGTTTGAAAAGTGGGAACCCAAACCTGATTACGAGCGCGTGCCGGCGTCTGCGACGATCGTGCAGTCGCGATTAATTCGCCTGCCTGTTCCGGTCGCCGACATGCTCCGGCTCCGTGGCAAGGCGAATGCGCACCTCTTCTACGATCGCAAGCGCAAGGTGATCGGGATCAAGGCGATCGACCGGAAGGAGGAGGGCGCGGCGAAGATCCGACAGTCGTCGAAGTCGACTTCGATCCACGTCCCCAGCTTCTTCCGGCACTACCAGATCGACGTTCCCGGCATCAAGCGGTTCCACTGCTGGTATGACGAGCGCGAACGGATGGCGATGATCGACATCTCCAGGCCGTCGCCGCGCGGGCGTCCCGCCGGTACCTGACACGACTCCCAGGAGTCGACCATGACGAACGGTGCGAGCCGTTCGTCATTTTTTTTCGTCCACAAAATAACGAGGCGGGCCGTTAGGCCCGCCTCGTCTCGGTTCAATGTGAACCGGTCAGTCCATCGTTTTGTCGGAGACCGGGAGGTTCTGCCGTGCGCCGGTGATCTGGAAGAGACCGTCGGTCGCTTCGCGCGTGAAGATGAACTGCGTGTCGGGAAGGAGCTCCTCGCCTGTGAAGGCTCGCTTCGCGCTCTTCCCGTTGTTCTGATAGTAGCGAGTGATCGAGGCGAAGGGGATCTTCGTTGCGTAGTGCTGGTTGATCAGGCGGATGAACTCGTTCGCGATCAGCGTGTAGCCGATGTCGCTCGGGTGGAAGCCGTCGTAGCTGAACATTCCACCAGTGAGGAACGAGGCGCTGATCGTGATTTGGCCGAAGTGGACTCCCGACTTGACGCGCTCGAAGTAGCTGTTGAGGTCGACCACGGGGATTCCGAGCCTGGCGCCCGTCGCGATGATCACGGCGTTCATGTCGACCTTCGCCTTGTCGATGATCGCGAGCTCGGCGGGGGTGAGGACGACGCCGTCAGGAAGCGGCTTGCCGGCGTTCGGAAGCGTCGGGAATGCAGGAGCGTACGGCGGCGGGATGCCGTAGCCCGTGGCCATGAACGACGACGCGCTGAGGGTCACGAGGCTCCCCGGAGGGAGCTGACCGAGCGTACCGCCACCGAGGTCGGCGAACATGTAGATGGGGTTTCCATCGGGGCCGAGAACCGGCTGGTTCGTCGCGGGGTTTACGATGACCGGGGGAATGGTCGTCGCGAAGGGAACCGACTTTGCGTCGGCGAGGCTTCCGAGCACCATGCCGGCGTTCGGAGCTCCGGCGACGAGCTTGTCGAGCAGCGCGTTGTATTGCGCGTCGAACTGGTCGATCGGCGTGAGCGAGTTTGGCGTGCCGTCGAGGACGGCACCCAGCAGATCGTTGCCGCCGATCCAGACCGAGATGAACGTCGGATGCTGCGCGAGCGCCTGGTCTGCCGCGGTGCCGAGACCGCGGAGGATGAACGTTGCAAACGATGTCGGCGTGTTGACGGGAGGCTGCGCGCCGGTGAGCGTCATCAGGTGGCCGACGCGGGCGCCCGGGATGCTCAGATTGTTATAGGGACGCGGCAGCGACAGATTCGTCGGCACGCCGTTGGTCGAGGCTTTCGGAAGAATCGTCAGCGGTCGGATCGACAGGAGCTGAAGCTCGGGGCCGATTCCGGGCTGGCTGACGGTCGGCTGCTGGAAGTCATGCGCGCCCGCCTGGGTCGCGAGGATGTTGACGTACCCATTGCGCTGGTGAGCGTCCACCAGCGAGTTGCTCGACACGCCGGCGCCGTAGCTGTCGCCGAGGGCGACGTACCGGGTGAAGTCGGCCTTGCCGCGAGCGGCCCAGAGCGGGAGGGCCGCCACGAGCGCGAGGGCCAGGACTGCGGTGATTCGAATTGCCTTCGTCTTGATTCGCATGGTCGGTTTCGTCTCCTTCTGGGGCGCTAGAACTTGTAGCCCACGTCGAAACTCATGAGGTTCGCGGTCGTCTCGTAGACGCCGTTGTAGCCGTCCTCGTTCCAGCCGAGCGTGTCACGATCGACGAACGGGAGGTAAAGGTCGGACATGTTGACGGTCCAGTTGCCGTGCCTGAATCCGACGCCGAACGAGAGGCCGACACGGTCCGAGTCGGGAAGCAGCGGTCCGACGTTCCAGACGGGCTGGGGCGACTCGTCGTAGACGAAGCCGAGCTGAACGTCCCACATGTCGTTGACATGCTTGTTGGCTCCGAGGCGATACGACCAGGCGTCTTCCCAGTTCTCGTTGTTCACGAGGTCGGGCGTCGATGCGTTCTCGAAGTCGACGACGAGCGACTTGAACTCGCTCCAGCCGGTCATGACGGCGTCGAACTCGACCGTCCAAGTCGGGATCGCGGTGGTGGCGATACCGAAGTGGAGCATGTCTGGGTAGTCGACCGCGGTCGTGATGTTCTGATCGGGGGGGATCGAAAGGGCGACGAGCCCGTCGAACTGCGGGTTGCCGGTCGAGATCTGCGTGAAGTCGGCCTTGCCCTTGTAGTCGATGGTGATAGGCGCGCGGTAGTTCACGCCAAAGCTCCACGTCTCGGACGGGCGGAACATCACGCCGACGTTGTAGCCCCAGGCGTCGTTGACTTCATCGCTCTTGAGGACGACGTGGCCGATGTCGGCGACCTGGAGGGTGAACGGGTTGATCGCCGGAAGGTTCCGCTCGAGTGTGACCTTCGATGCGCGGTACTCGGCGCCGACGCCGACTGCGAACTTTCCGCTCGAGGTCTTCCACGCGAACGACGGCTGCGCGGAGAAGACTTTCAGGTTCGCATCCTGGGAGATGAAGCGACCGGTGAATTTGTCCTGATTCTCCCAGTGAGTGCGGAGGCCGAACGGCGTGAAGACGCCGAACCCGAAGGTCGCGTTCTCACCGATCGGGACGATCACGTAAGCGTTCGGAGGAGTGAAGAGATGATCTTCGTATCCCTCGGTCGTCTCGGGGCCGGGGAACTCGTACCTGTCACCGGTGAACTCGTTGCGGAAGCCGATCAGGGTTCCGCCTGCCATTGCGGTAATCTCGCGCTGGTAGGCGATACCGGCGACATTGTAAAAGATCGCACTCGGGTCATCCGCGGTCGCTGTGAACGCACCGCCCATGCCGGTGGCTTTCGCACCCTGCTCGAAGATCGAAAAGCCCGCCGCGAATCCAAGCGGCGCGACCGCGAGCGTAATCAGCGCGATCGTCATGAATCGAAGACTGGAAGGACGCAAGGTAACCTCCTCGTGAGACGATTGTCGTGAATGGAACCGGAGTTCTAAAAATTCGGGCTGAGCATAACATAGGAACCATGCTTGAAAGCTGTGCGGTGACGCACAACCAGACCCATTGCTCGGGAAGGAAAACAGCATGAAAAAAGCAGCGCTGGCTCTCGTCATTTTCCTCGTTTCGCTTCCCGCCTCAGGTGGGCTCACCTACGACTTCAAGTCGGCGGTCGATCGCGGGAAAGGGGGCCTCAGCGGTAAGGCAGCAGTCGAAGAAGGGAAGGTCCGGATCGAGATCGCCGACGGCGACGACGTCATCCTTCGCGACGGGAACGTGATGATTTCCAGCGACGGAGGAAAGTCGTTCGCCGTGCTCGACCAGAAGAAGAAGACCTATTTCACGCTCGAGCTCGAGCAGCTGCTATCGAGCGTCGGCGCGGTGATGAACTCGATGGGGGGCATGTTCAAGATGTCGTTCACGAACCACTCCGTGAAGGCGCAGCCGGCCTCAGCTGGAGAGACGATCGAGGGCTACCCGACGACGAAGTACGTCGTCGACTCGAGCTACGACCTCACCGTCGAGGTCTTCGGACGCAAGAGCGTCACGAACGTGTCGTCGCACAGCGAGACCTGGACGACGGAGAAGCTCGCCGCCGGCTTCGCGACCTTCGTGCAGACGAAGGGCTTCAAGACCGGGATGGAGGAGCTCGACAAGTTCGTCGAGAAGGAAACGCGCGCGGTGAAAGGGTTCCCGCTCAAGCAGGTCACGACGATGACGCAGAAGAAGGGATCGAAGGCTGAGACGACCACGACGACCGTCACCGTCAATGCGATCAAAGAAACGAGCGTACCTGCGTCCAGCTTCGAGATTCCAGCGGGATACAAAGAGGTCGACAGCCCTCTCGCCGGACTCGACGCGATGAGGAGCCCGAAGTAGCCAGCCACGCGGGACCGGGCGGCGTTCGCGTCGCTCCGCCCCCGAATCCACATGGACGTTCTCTGGTTCAACGGCAGGTGGACGACGACCGACGAGCCGGTGGTCAGCGTCGAGGATCGCGGCTTTCAGTTCGGAGACGCCGTCTACGAAGTGCTCCGCTTTCGTCGCGGCGTTCCAATGCTCGTCGAGCGCCACTACTCGCGGCTCGCGCGCTGTCTCGAGATCCTCGAAATCCGCTCCCCCTGGAGCCGTGACGCATTCGCCGCTCTGCTTCGCGAGCTTCTCGCGCGGTCCAGCTTCGACGAGGGACTCGTCTACCTTCAGGTCACGCGGGGCGTCGCTCCTCGGAACCACGCCTGGGGAGCGCAGATCGAGCCGACCGCGCTCGCATACTCGAGAGCGTTCACATTCCCCTCGGAGGAGAAGTCGCGCGACGGCATCGCACTTCTCTCGATGCCCGACAATCGATGGGCGCGGTGCGACCTCAAGACCACGAACCTGCTCGCGAACGTCCTGGCGAAGAACCGCGCGACGCGCGACGGCGCCGGCGAGGTGCTGTACGTCGGCCGTGACGAAGTGACCGAGTGCTCGTCGTCGTCGTTCTTCGCGGTCGTCAACGGCGAGCTCGTGACCCGGGAAGACGGCGCGGCAATCCTTCCTGGAACGGTGCGTGATGCGGTCGTGGAATTTGCACGCGAGGCCGGCCTAACGGTGCATCGCCGGCCGGTGCTCGTCTCCGAGCTAGACTCGGCGGACGAGCTCTTCATCACGAGCACGAGCCAGGGAGTCATGCCGGTCTCGTCGATCGACGGGGGGCGCGCGCGCGTGCGCGGACCGGTCACGGCGCGGATGCAGCAGCTGTTGTCCCGGCTCGAGGACGAGGAGATCGAGCGCTGGCGGCGCGCGCCAGGCTGAGGCGAATCGTCAGGCCCGCGGCTTGTTCTTCAACGCGAACGACAGCGACTCGAGATCGATCCGCAGGTCGACGCTCTTGATGTTGATGTCTTTTCGAAGGCCGAGCTGTACCGGCGCGAAGTTCAGAATCGCCGGGATTCCTGCTTCGGCCAGGAGGTCGCAGACGACTGCTGCCGCGGAGGCGGGAACTGCGATGATGCCGATCTCGACCTTCTCGCGGGCGACGATCGGTCGGAGCTCTTCGACGGGGCGGATCGGAATGCCGTTGCGTGTCGTGCGGCCCGTTTTCGCCGGGTCGTCGTCGAAGAGCGCGACGACGGCGAAGCCGTTCTCGTTGAAGCCGCGGTGATCGGCGAGCGCCGTGCCGAGATTTCCTGCGCCGAAGATGATGACGGGCCGCGTCCGATCGATTCCGAGCGTCCTCGCGATGTGCTCGCGAAGCTCCGAAACGCGGTAGCCCACGCCTCGGATGCCGAGCTCGCCGATGCAGGCGAGGTCCTTGCGGATCTGCGCGGAGTTCAGGTGGTAGCACTCAGCGAGACGCGCCGAGGAAACCGTCGTGACTCCTGTCGCCTCGAGCTGCGCAAGGCAGCGGATATAGATCGAGAGCCGCTCGGTGGTGAACTCCGAAACTCCGTCGCGCTCCGCGCCGCTGGAGCGGCGCTCTTTCAGAGGCGAAGGCATAGGAGCTCAGTGACCGAGGAAGATCGCGTTCGCGGCGAGAGGGAAGAGATCGAACACCGGCATCGGCCAGATCCCCACGACGAAGATCCCGACGATGGCGAGCACGAGCGCACCCGTGGCGAAGGCGCCGCGGGCAGGCACCGGCGTGAGCTCGTCCGCTTCCTTCATGTAGAGGTAGTAGACGACGCGAAGGTAGTAGTAGACCGACACGATGCTCGTGAAGATGCCGACGAGCGCGAGGCCGATGTCGCCCGCGTCGATGACCACCTTGAACACGTAGAACTTCGAGATGAACCCCGCGGTCGGTGGAATGCCCGAGAGCGAGAGCATGAACACGGTGAGGGCCAGCCCCGCGAATGGGTAGCGGAACCCCATCCCGGCGATGTCGTCGAGCGTCTGCGGGTCGTTCTGGTTCTTCTGGAGAAGCGAGATCACGCCGAACGCGCCGATGTTCATCAGCGCGTACGTGACCGCGTACAGCGCGATTGCCGCAACGGCGTCCTCGCGCACGGTGCGGACGGCGAGCATCATGTAGCCGACGTGTGCGATGCCGGAGTAGGCGAGCATGCGCTTGAGATCGCGCTGCGCGATCGCGACGAAGTTTCCGAGGACCATCGACAGCACCGCGAGCACCGCGGCGACCGCCATCCACTTCGGTTGCTCGACCGCGGGGCTCGTCGCGGCGAAGAAGCGAAGGAGGACGACGAGCGTCGCTGCCTTCGGCGCGGTGGAGATCCAGCCCGCAACCGGAGTCGGCGCGCCCTGGTAGACGTCGGGCGCCCAGCCGTGGAACGGCGCGAGCGCGAGCTTGAAGCCGAGACCGCCCATGATGAGGATGAAGGCGATCGTCAGCAGCGGACCGGCGTGCTGGTTCGTCGAGAAGTAGACCAGGAGCTGCGGGATGTTCGTCGAGCCGGTGGCGCCGTAGAAGAGCGCGATGCCGTACAGGACGAAGCCGGTCGCGAAGGCGCCCATCAGAAAGTACTTGAGGCTCGCCTCGTTCGAAAGGGCGACTCGTCGGTTGAAGCCGACGAGGACGAAGATGCAGATCGAGAGCGTCTCGAGCCCGAGAACCACGATCAGCAGCTCGAGCCCTTTCGCCATCATCATCATGCCGAACGTGCCCCAGAGCATCAGGGCGTAGTACTCGCCGCAGTCGATGTTCTCCCGCTGGAGGTAGTCGCGCGAGAACATGATCACGAGAAGCGTTGCAAGGAGGAAGGTCAGGTCGAAGATGATCGTCGCGACGCTGATCTGGTAGGTCCCGCCGAAAAAGACCCGGGGCGCGTCAGCAACCCACGGGTACATGTTGACCACCACCCAGGCCGTCGCGGCGAGGATCATCGCGGCGAGAGGGGCGAGGAAGCGGCGCAGCGTCTCCTTGAAGAACGCCTCGAGGAGGATCAGCAGAAGTCCGCCGACGACGAGCATCGTCTCCGGGCGGATCGCCTTGAGCCAGTCGGGCTCGAGCAGCGGGTTGAGGTTCATCGCGACACTCCATCGACGGGATTCGCTGTCGGGACCGCGGGTTCGGCGGTGGCAGCGAGCCTTTCCGACGCGGCATGATGGTTCTCCACGGTCGTGAGCAGCTGCCGGACCGAGGGCTCCATCTTCTTCAGGAACGTGTTGGGATAGACGCCGATCCAGACGATGAACACGAGCAGCGGGATCACCGCGGCGAGCTCATTCCACTTCATGTCCGGGAGGTTCTTGTTCTCTTCCTTGTCGAGCGGACCGAAGAAGACCCGCTGGACGAGCCAGAGAAGGTAGATGGCGGCGAGGATTACGCCCGAGGCCGCGACGACCGTGTACCAGGGGAGGGTCTTGAACGAGCCGACGAGGATCAGGTACTCGCCGACGAAGCCGTTGAGTCCCGGCAGTCCCGCTGACGACAATGCCACGATCACGAAGATCGTCGCGTAGATCGGCATCGACTTCGCGAGCCCACCGAAGTCGGCGAGCATGCGCGTGTGGCGCCGGTCGTAGATTACGCCGACGAGAAGGAAGAGCGCGCCGGTCGAAAGACCGTGGCTCACCATCTGCAGGATCGAGCCTTCGATCGACGTCTGTGTCACGGCGAATATGCCGAGCACGCAGAAGCCGAGGTGAGACACCGACGAGTAGGCGACCAGCTTCTTCATGTCGGGCTGGACCCACGCGACGAGCGCGCCGTAGACGATGCCGATGACCGCGAGGGTCGCCAGCACCGGCGCGTACTTGTACGTCGCCTCGGGGAAGAAGGGGAGGACGAAGCGGAGGAACCCGTAGGTTCCGAGCTTCAGCAGAACGCCTGCGAGGATGATGGAGCCGCCGGTCGGCGCCTCGACGTGGGCGTCGGGGAGCCACGTGTGAAACGGGAAGATCGGCACCTTGATCGCGAAGGCGAGAGCGAAGGCGAAGAAGAGGAGCGCCTGCGTCTTCATCGGGATCGCGAGGCCGTAGAGGTCGACGATGTTGAACGTCGGCGGGCCGCTCGCTCCCTTCACCACGAAGACGAGGTAAAGGATCGCGACGAGCATGAACAGCGAACCGGCGATCGTGAAGAGGAAGAACTTGATCGCCGCGTAGATTCTGCGCGGGCCGCCCCAGACGCCGATGATCAGGTACATCGGCACGAGCATCAGCTCGAAGAAGACGTAGAAGAGCAGGAGGTCGGTGGCGAGGAACGAGCCGATCATGCCGAACTCGAGCGCGAGCATCGCGACGACGTAGGCGTTGACGTGCTTGTGAACCGAGTTCCACGCGGAGAGAAGCACCAGCGGCGTCAGGAAGGTCGTCAGCATCGTCAGCCAGAGCGAGATGCCGTCGATTCCGAGCGCGTAGGAGATCCCCCACGCGGGAATCCACGCGGAGTGCTCGACCATCTGGAAGCCCGCCTCGACGTTGTCGAAGCGCTGAAGGATTCCGATCGAAAGAACGAACGTGGCGAGCGAGACGAACAGTCCCGCCACCTTCGCCTCGTGCTCGAGGCGTTTCGGGATCAGAGCGATCGCCAGGGCGCCGACGAGCGGCAGCCAGAGGATCACGCTCAGCAGATGGTTGCTCAGTAGTGTTGTCATGCTTCGAGCCCTGTGCCGGCCGCGTGAGGCCGGCCGCGAGAATTGCTAGACGTACACCCAGATGAATACGACCACTCCGAGAAAGAGCATCAGCGCGTAGTTGCGCACGTTTCCGGTCTGCAGGAACCGGAAGATGTCGCCGAGAGCCGCGATGAAGTAAGCGCCGAGGCTCAGCAGCCCGTCGATGATCGCATCGAAAATCTTCCAGCAGATCGTCGAGAAGCCGTGCAGCGGCTTCACGACGATCGCGTCGTATAGCTCGTCGATCCAGTACTTGTTCGCGAGCGTCGAGGAGACGCCGGGCATGTTCGCCTGGAACGCCTCGTCCGTCGCCGTGCCGCGGGTGGCGTACTTCGTCTTCGCGAACCACCAGCCTGCCAGCGCGAGGAGAGTCGAGAGCGCCATGACGATGATCTCCGGCTGCTCGGCGATCGCGAACGATCCTTCGTGCAGTCCGGAGACCTTCGTCAGCACCGGCTCGAGCCAGTGCTCGAGGAAGTGCGGCATGTGGAACGGGTGGCCGAGAAGGTGAGGCACGCCCAGCAGCCCGCCGACGGCGGAGAGCCCCGCGAGAACGATGAGTGGAATCGTCATCGTCTTCGGTGACTCGTGAAGGTGATGCTCCTGCTCGTGCGTGCCGCGGAACTCGCCGGCGAAGGTCAGGTAGTAGAGGCGGTACATGTAGAAGGCGGTGAAGAGCGCCGCAAGGGTGCCCATCGCCCAGACGACTTTGCCGAGCGTGGCGAAGTGAGGCGTCGCCAGTGCGGACGCGAGAATCTCATCCTTCGAGAAGAATCCCGCCGCAAGCGGAAACCCGGCAATCGCGAAGGTTGCGATCGCGAACGTCCAGTGGGTCACGGGGATGTGCTTCCGGAGCCCCCCCATCTTCCTGATGTCCTGCTCGCCTCCCATCGCGTGGATGACCGAGCCCGAGCCGAGGAAGAGGCAGGCCTTGAAGAAGGCGTGCGTGACTAGATGGAAGATCGCCGCGACGTAGGCGCCGACGCCGGCAGCAATGAACATGAAGCCGAGCTGCGAGACGGTGGAGTAGGCGAGAACCTTCTTGATGTCGTTCTGCGCGACGCCGATCGTCGCGGCGAAGAGCGCGGTGAGCGCACCGATGAACGCGACGACCGCCATCGCCGTCGGCGACATGCGGAAGAGCACGTTCGAGCGGACGACGAGGTAGACGCCCGCGGTGACCATCGTCGCGGCGTGGATGAGTGCGGAGACCGGCGTCGGGCCCGCCATCGCATCGGGGAGCCAGACGTAGAGGGGAATCTGTGCCGACTTGCCGCACGCGCCCACGAACATGAGCAGGCAGATGGCGGTCACCATCGCGCCGGGGCCGAGGGTGATCGCACCCTTCTGCACCGCCGCGAAGTCGACCGAGCCGAACGCTCCGAACATCAGGAACATCGCGATCAGAAGGCCGAAGTCACCGATGCGGTTGACGACGAATGCCTTCTTGCCGGCGGCCGGCGCGAAGTCGGTCTGGTAGTAGTAGCCGATCAGCAGGTAGGAGCAGAGGCCGACCCCTTCCCATCCGACGAAGGCGAAGAGGTAGCTCGAGCCCATCACGAGGATGAGCATCATCGCGAGGAAGAGATTGAGGTATGCGAAGTAGCGGAAGTATCCCTCTTCCGCGTGCATGTAGCCGACCGAGTAGAGGTGGATCAGCGATCCGACCCAGGTGACGACCATCAGCATCACGATCGAAAGGGGATCGAGCTGGAACGCGATGTCGGTGCCGACTCCGCCCGACATGAACCACTGGTAGACGACGTCGAGATGGCGCTCTCCGTCGTGGTATTTGTGGACGTATTCCCAGGTGGCAACGCTGCCGAGGATCGCGGACGCAAACGCGGTACCGACGCCGACGATCGAAACGAACGTCTTGCCGAGCCGCCGTCCGAAGAGGCCGTTGAGCAGAAAGCCCAGGAACGGCATCAGGGGAATCAGTGCCAGTTTGTCGAGCATGCCTGTCAGTCTCCCGGGCCGCCGTTGCCGGCCCGCGGGGCATCCGTCGGCCGGTGCGCGACTCGCACCTTACGTACCGCGCGGATTCCCCCGAAAGTCACAGCTCCCGCCCGCGGGGCGGGGATCCATTACCAGTGCATCAGGTTGGCCTCGTCGACGTCGATCGTCTCGCGGTGGCGATAAAGAGCGATGAAGATAGCGAGGCCGACCGCGGCTTCCGCCGCGGCGACGGCCATGATGAAGAAGACCCACATCAGGCCGTGAAGCGAACCGAGCTCGCGAGCGTAAGCGATGAACGTGAGGTTCACCGCGTTCACCATGAGCTCGATCGACATGAAGATCGTGATGCCGTTCCGGCGCGTGAGAACGCCGAGCACGCCGAGGGAGAAGAGAATCGCGCCGAGAATGAGGAACCAGGTCGTCGGAATCATCGCGAGCCGTTCTCCTTCGCGCCCGGGATCGCGCTCGTGCGCTGCGAAAGGATGAGCGCGCCGACGATCGCGGCGAGCAGCAGGATCGAAACCGCCTCGAACGGGAAGATGTACGCCTCGAACATCGAGACGCCGATTGCCCGCGCGTCGGAAACGAACTCGACCGGGCCACCGGTGTGGAGCACCGCGGCCTTGAGCAGGTAATAGATGATCGTGATTGCAAAGCCTGCCGCGCCGGTGATCCCGAGGAACTGCTGTATCGGCCGCGTGATCGGTTCCTCGGTGTGCGCGAGATTCAGCAGCATGATCACGAAGAGGAACAGGACCATGATCGCGCCCGCATAGACGATCACCTGCAGCGCCGCCATGAACGGGGCGTCGAGCAGGACGTACATCACCGCGAGCGAGAAGAACGAGACGACGAGCGCGAGCGCGCTCACGACCGGGTTCCTGTGGATCACGACGATCGCCGCAAAGATCACCGCGATTGCCGCAAACGTGAAGAAGATCAGATACTCGAACATCAGATCCATCCCAGCGGAATCAGGAGTGCGACGATCACGATATTGAGGAGCGCGAGCGGCAGGAACACCTTCCAGCCGAGCTTCATCAGCAAGTCGTACTTGAGGCGCGGCACCGTCCAGCGCACCCAGACGAAGACGAAGAGGAAGAACGACGTCTTCACGAGGAACGCCACGAACGACGCGAGGAAGCCGACGAAGTTCGCCGGCTCGTTCCAGTAGGGAACGTCCCAGCCGCCCAGGAAGAGCGTGGCCAGCAGCGCGGAGATCGTTCCCATCGCCATGTACTCGGCCATGAAGAAGAGCGCGAACTTCATCGAGGAGTACTCGGTGTGGTACCCGGCGACGATCTCGGCCTCAGCCTCGGCGAAGTCGAAGGGAAGCCGGTTCGTTTCGGCGAACGACGCCACCCAGAACACGATGAAGCCGATGATCATCGGGAACATGTTCCAGGCCGGAATCGAGATCGTGTCGAAGAGGACGAAGGTGCCGCTCTGGCGGTAGACGACGTCGGTCAGCCGGAGCGTTCCGGTGGCCATCAGCACGCCGACCGTGGAGAGCGTGAGCGCAAGCTCGTACGAGATCATCTGCGCCGACGCGCGGACGGCGCCGATCATCGAATACTTGTTCGCAGACGCCCAGCCAGCGGTCGCGAGGCCGTAAACGCCGAGCGACGAGAGGGCGAAGATCAGAAGGATGCCGATGCTCGTGTCGGCGATGATCGGCTCGAAGAAGCGGCCGCCGATTCCGAACGGCATCGCGACCGAGCCTGCCGAGCGGAACCACGCGAGGATTCCGAGCAGCAGGGGAGCGGAGGCGATCATCGCGAAGCCGGTGATCTTTCCAACCCACTGGTTGAGCTGCGTCGCCCCCGCCATCGCACCGAAGTGCGACGTCACGCGCAGGGCGACGACGCCGAGGATGAAGTTCACCACCGCGCCGGCAACGAGCAGAATCCCGATGATGCTGCTGTAGCTGATCGTCTCGGGGATCGTGAAGCCTCGCGCGAACGGAACCGCGGCGCAGGTGGTCACCGCGGGGATCAGCCCGAAGATCGGCGCGAGGTTGTAGAGAACCTTGTGCGCCTGCGCCGGTACGAGATCTTCCTTGAGGATGAACTTCGCGGCGTCGGCCATCGCCTGGATCAGGCCGAGGGGGCCGATGCGGTTAGGCCCGGGGCGGTCCTGGATGAGGCCGCTTCCGCGTCGCTCGACCCAGACCCAGACCGGGGTTACGCTGAGAACGAGACTGAGAACGATCCCGATCTTGACGAGATTCAGGAGGATGTCAGGGGTGTCGAAGCTCATTTCGATCCTCGAGGGCTAGGTGCCCTGCGGAGCCCCCGGAACGCCGAACTGTTCGATGCCGCTCCAGTCGAGCGCCTTGAGCGCCGGGGTCTTCGAAACCATCTGGTCGAAGAGCTCCTCGACCTCGGAAAACGCGTACGACGATTCTTCTGGGGCGAGGGCGAGGCCGATGCGGCGCAGGATCTCCCACTCGGGAAGCGCTTCGCCCTTCGGCAGCGAGCCGGCGACGATCTTCTGAAGCCGGCCCTGGACATTCGTGAACGTGCCCGATTTCTCGGCGACGATCGTCGTCGGGAGGACGACGTCGGCGACCTCGGCGAGCGGGTGGTTCTCCCACGCCAGCACGACGAGGAACTTCGCCTTGCGCAGGTTGGCGACGACTTCGGGGGTCCTGGTGCGCTCGCTGAAGGCCGCTTCGGTGACGAACAGGACGTCGATTCCGTCGGCGCCCTTCGTCATCAGATCTTCGGCGCTGCGGCCGCCGCTCGGCGCGATCCCCGCGGCGCGTACGCCTCGGAAGTTAGGCCCGGCCTGTTTTCCTTCGAGCCAGCCAGTGCGCGACTTCATCTTGATGGGGGCGATCGCGTCGACGAACACGTCGGCGTGCTTCGCACCGAGGCGGTCGACGAAGAGCTGCTTGAGGAGCCAGGCGTCCTCGTTCGTCAGCTGCGACGACGCGATGACGGCGATCCTGTCGCCCTGCGAGGCGCGAAGCCGCGCGGCGACCTCGTCGATCGACTCCGACCATCCGGCCACCGACTGGTAATCGTCGCGCATCATGCGCGGCACGACGACGCGGTCGGTCTCGTAGCGCTCGTGCGAGAAGCGCCCGTAGTCGCAGAGCCAGTAGTCGTTGACCTCGGGGTTCACGCGCGGCTTGTAGCGGTAAATCTTGCCGCTGCGGTGCTCGACGAAGATGTTGCAGCCGACGTCGCAGCCGTTGCAGACCGACTCGGTCGACTCGAGGTTCCAGACGCGCGACTCGAAACGGAACTCGCGCGCGGTGAGGGCGCCGGTGGGGCAGACGTCGGTCACGCAGGCGCTCATCCAGTTGTCGACCGGACGGCCGGGGAAGATTCCGACTTCGGTCGATGCGCCGCGCTTGATGAACGCGAGCTCGCCGGTGCCGGTGATCTCCTCGCAGAATCGGATGCAGCGCGTGCAGTGGATGCAGCGATTCATGTTCTGCATCACGTGCGGCCCGATCGGGGTGCGATCCATGCCGGGGTAGGTCCGCTTCACCTCGCCGTAGCGCGAGGTGACCGCGCCATAGTTGAAGGAGTAGTCCTGCAGTGGACACTCACCCGCCTTGTCGCAGATCGGACAGTCGAGAGGGTGGTTGATGAGCAGGAACTCCATCTGACCCTTGCGCGCCTTGTCGACCTTGTCGTTGTGCACGAAGATCTTCATGCCGTCGCGCACCTGTGTGGCGCAGCCGGCCTGGAGTTTCGGCATTCCGTCGATCTCGACCAGGCACATGCGGCACTGGCCGACGACACTCAGGGCAGGGTGGTAGCAGAAATGAGGAACATGTACGTCGGCCGCTTTCGCGGCCTCGACGACATTGATTCCGTCGGGGACTTCAACGTCGATTCCGTCGATCGTGACTTTTGCCATGTGTGGTAAAAGGTGTGAGGTTTTTCGCGATCAGGACGGCGTGGCCGTCCGGCCGTGAGAGCGTTCACGAGCGGGTGGAGAATAACTGTTTGGCAGGGCAGCGTCAAACGCTTTGCAACCACTGTCTTGCATCGTGAAATCGAATCCCTCCGCTCACCGGTCCGCGAATCCGAAAGGAGAGTTGTGAAGCGAATTGCGTTGTGGTGCGTCGTAGGTCTGCTTATCGTCGCCGGTGCCTGGTTCCTGGGCAGGCAGGGTACCGGAAAGGCTCCAGCGGGAGGCTCGGACAAGCCGGCCGAGGCCGTTGCTCCCGTAACCGCCGCGCGTCCCGCCGGTGACATCGTGATCGCTCGCGTCAACGGCGAGCCGATCTACAAGTCCGATTACGAGATCGCGCTCGCGGGCCTTCCGGCTCAGGCGAAAGCGATCGCCGACAAGCCGGGCGGAAAGCGGCTCATTCTCGACGAGATCGTCAAGCTCAAGCTTCTCAAGCAGCAGGCCGAGAAGATGGGCATCGACAAGGATCCCGAGATCGCCGCACAGGTCGCGGCCATGCGCGACAACGTGCTCGCGGCCTCGGCGCTCGAGAAAATCGTCAAAGAGTCGCCGACCGACGTGCAGGCGTTCTACGACAAGTACAAAGACCAGTTCCGGGCGAGTCACGTGAGGCAGATCCTCATCGGCTACGAAGGCTCGATCGTCCCGCAGCGCGAAGGCGCGGCGAAGCTCACCGAAGAGCAGGCGCGCATGAAGGCGGCGTCGATCGCGGAGAAGATCCGCAAGGGCGCCGACTTTGCGGCGGTCGCGAAGGCTGAATCGGACGACACGAAGAGCGGCGAGCGCGGCGGCGAGCTCGGCGTGCTGCGTCCCGGTCAGCTGGGACCGAGCCTCGAGGGTCCCATCGACAAGCTCCAGGTCAACGAGGTGAGCGAGCCGGTCCACAGCCCGTACGGCTTCCACATCTTCCAGGTCACGGCCCGCGAGGTCACTCCGTTCGACAACGTCAAGCCTGCGCTCGAGCAGCAGGGAATGAACCTCCGCGCGCAGATCATCGTCAACTCGGTGCGCGAGAGCGCGAAGATCGAAGTCGAGGACAGCTTTTTCGAACCGAAGGCTCAGCAGTAACGATTCGATGCGCGCAGGGGCGCGGGATCCCGCGCCCCTGCAGCGTCGAAACCCTTCGCGCGACACTTCGATCGCGCTTTGAATTCGAAGCCCGGGTTGCGACGTCGAGTTGAAAGGGCAAATTCATTTGGTACACTTGCCGCGCATGAGCAGCCGAATCCTCGTCGTGGAAGATAACGAGATGAACATGCAGCTCTTCGAGTACCTGCTCGAAGAGAGCGGGTTCGAGATCGTGAAGGCGACGTCGGGGGAAGAGGCTCTCCGCCTTGCCGGCGAAGCGAACCCCGACCTGATCCTGATGGACATTCACCTTCCCGGAATGGACGGATTGAGTGTCGTGCGGGAGCTCAAGTCGGGCGGCAAGCTCACCGGCGTACCGATTCTCGCGTTGACGGCGCACGCGATGCGCGGCGACCGCGACCGGTTCCTGCAGGCAGGCTGCGACGGCTATATCTCGAAGCCGATCGACGTGAAGACGTTCATCCCGTCGATCCAGAAGTTCCTCACGGGCAGCGCCGAGTAACAACCCGCTCGTGGTAACGGCCTCCGGCCGTTACGGCGCTCGTGGCGCGGCGCAAATCTTCGCCACGACACATGACGAGCGGCGCTTTCGCGCCGCCGCGGAGGCGGGACGCCTCCGCCACTATTGCTACTCCCTTTCCTTCTTTCCAATCGATCCCGTGAAGAACGAGATCACGCTGAGGACGATCGCACCGAGGATCGCGGCGACGAAGGTGTCGACGGCAAAACCGGGGACCATGACTCCGGCGAGCCAGAGAATCGCCGCGTTGACGACGATCAGAAAGAGCCCGAAGGTGATGATCCAGAGGGGGGCGGTCAGCACGACGAGAACCGGACGCAGCACCGCGTTGAGCAACCCCAGCACGGCTGCCGCGAGGAAAAGGACGAGGATTGAGTTCGCGCGAATGCCCGGAACGATGTAGCAGACGAGCAGCAGCGCGAGTGCATTGACGATCCAGCGGACGAGCAGCGATTTCATGGTTCCTCCCGGTCGAGGAGTATGCCACGCTGTCACCCGTATCGAACGCGCTATGGACTCAAGCGATTCTATTGGGTAAAGTTAGCGCACCCGGGAGACCAACGTTTGAACATCATCAGGAACCGCCACCACGATGTGACCCTCCTCGACATTCAAGGGGTCATCAAGCTCGGCGAAAGCGCGCGCGAGTTCTCGAGCTATCTCGAGAAGGTGCTCAACGACGAGACCGGACCGGTGCTCATCAACTTCGAGGGGATCAACTACATGGATTCCACCGGTCTCGGCGAGTTGATCGGCTACCTTCAGAAGTTCGAGGACAGGCAGCGGAAAATGGCGCTCCTGAATCCGAACCACCGCATTCTGGCGCTCCTGAAGATCACGAAGCTCGACACGGTGTTCAAGATCTTCGACAGCCGCGACCAGGCTCTATCGTTCCTGACCTCCAAGGAAGCGTCAGCCTAGCCGCCCCCGGCCCCTCAGCCCCCACGCGCGCGGCGCGCGCCGCTTGATAAGTTCCTCATCGCCGCGATAAAGTTTCGCCGCTTTTCTTGGAGCCTTCGATGACGGAATCCTTCGTCCCGGTCCTGATCCTCATACTCTTCGGCATTGCGCTCGGCGCAGGAATGCTGATCGTCAACTGGTTCGTCGGCACGCACCGGCGGAACCCGTCGAAGCTCGCCCCCTACGAGGGAGGCGTGCCCCTGCTCGACACCAACCGGAAACGGATCAACGTCCGCTTCTACCAGATCGCGATGCTCTTCATCATCTTCGACATCGAGGCGGCGTTCATCTACCCGTGGGCAGTGATCTATCGCGACGTGACGATGACCTCGTCGGGCCTCGCGTTCTTCGCACTCGTCGAGATGTTCGTGTTCGTGGCGCTTCTCGCGATCGGCTACATCTACGTCTGGAAAAAGAAAGCGTTCGACTGGAACTGATCCATGGCACATCTCCAACCCGACAGCCCGTACGCCGCCGAGCGCTACGCCGACACGGCGAAGACGGTCGAGTTCTCGCCTGAAGCGAAGGCGAAGTTCGACGCGTTGCTTGAGCGCTATCCGACGAAGGAAGCCGCGCTCCTTCCCTCGCTTCACCTCGCCCAGGAGGAGTTCGGCTGGGTCTCCCCGGAAGTGATGATGTACCTCTCCGGTCTTCTCGAGATCGAGCCGGCGAAGGTGTTCGGCGTCGTCACCTTCTACAACATGTACAACCAGAAGCCGGTCGGGAAGCATCACGTCCAGGTCTGCACGAATCTGAGCTGCATGATCAGGAACGCGTACGACATCTACGACCGCTGCCTCGAGAAGCTCGGGCTTCATCCGGGCGAGACGACGAAGGACGGGCGCATCACGGTCACGGAAGTCGAGTGCCTCGGTTCGTGCGGCACGGCCCCCGTGGTGCAGATCAACAACGACTATCACGAGAATGCGAGCGTCGAGTCGATCGACAAGCTCCTGGACACACTCAAGTAATGGAACCGATCAAAGTTCTCACGAAGAACGTCGGCAAGCCTAACTCGGCTTCGATCGATACCTACATCGCCGGGGGCGGATACGAGAGCCTGAAGAAGGCGCTCAAGTCGACTCCCGACGAGCTCGTTCAGCTCGTCAAGGACTCCGAGATGCGAGGCCGAGGCGGCGCGGGCTTCCCGACAGGGATGAAGTGGAGCTTCCTCCCGAAGGACTCCCCGAAGCCCCGTTACCTGCTCTGCAACGCCGACGAGTCGGAGCCGGGCACCTTCAAGGATCGCGTCATCATCGAGCACGATCCGCACCTCCTCATCGAGGGGATGATCATCTCGGCCTTCGCGATCAAGTCGTGCCCGATGTCGTACATCTACATTCGCGGCGAGTTCTACCACGGTGCGATGGTCCTGAACGGCGCCCTCGAGGAGGCTCGCGCGAAGGGCTTCCTCGGAAAGAACATCCTCGGTAGCGGTTTCGACCTCGACATCACCGTTCATCGCGGTGCCGGCGCGTACATCTGCGGCGAGGAGATGGGGCTGATCGAGTCGATCGAAGGTCATCGCGGCCAGCCGCGCGTGAAGCCGCCGTTCCCCGCCGTCGTCGGCGTCTTCGGAAGCCCGACGATCGTCAACAACGTCGAGACGCTCTCGTGCGTACCGCTCATCGTCGAGCACGGCGCGGAGTGGTTCAAGTCGTTCGGCCAGCCGAAGAACACCGGGCCGAAGCTCTACTGCGTTTCGGGCCACGTGAAGAAGCCGGGCGTCTACGAGTTCCCGATGGGAGTAAACCTGAAGGAGCTTCTCTACGAGCACTGCGGTGGAATCACCGACGACCTGCCGCTCAAGGCGGTCATCCCCGGAGGCGGCTCGGCTCCGATGCTCCTCCCTTCCGAGATCGACATCGCGATGAACTTCGATGCGCTGATGAAGGCAGGGACGATGTTCGGCTCCGCGGGCATCATCGTGATGAACAGCTCGACCTGCATCGTCGACGCGACGTGGCGCATGGCGAAGTTCTTCGCGCACGAGTCGTGCGGCCAGTGCACTCCCTGCCGTGAAGGGACGAACTGGATGGAGACGATCCTCGACCGCATCGAGCGGGGAGGCGGACGCCCTCAGGATGCCGACCTCCTCTTCGACATGACCGACAACATCGGTGGCAAGTCGCTCTGCGCCCTCGGTGACGCAGCGTGCGGGCCCGTCGCTTCGGCCGTGAAGAAGTTCCGCGACGAGTTCATCTACCACATCGACCACAAGTCGTGCCTGCCGGGAACGAAGCGGTACCGGCGGCTGGACATGGCGGTCGGAGCGCACTAGAGGCAGGCCAGAGGCCACAGGCCATAGGCCAAAGCATGCAGACACAATGCGGACCGGCCCACGCCGGTTCGCATTTTTTTGGGCATGCGCATCGGTTGGCGGGCCCGCGCCAACGGCCAGGCAGGCGGCGCGATGCATCGACTGCCTTGCTTGCCGCGACGCGCCCTGCCATGCTGCGGCGCGTGAAATTCAGAGTCGAGTCATCCGGAGAGCTTCTCGAGATCCTCGCCGCCTCGTTCCCTGAGGCGTCGAAGAGCACGCTGCGCGAAATGCTTAAGTCGGGACGCGTGAGCGTCGGCGACGAGGTCGAGAAGAGCGCCAAGCGGAAGCTGAAGAAGGGAGAGAGCGTCGAAGTCGGCCGGAAGACGACCGCGTCGAACCTCGATCCGCGCGTCGCGCTCCTGTTCGAAGACGACGACCTCATCGTGATCATCAAGCCGTCCGGGCTTCTCACCGTCGGAACCGCGGGAGAGCAGGAAGAGACGCTCCAGCGCTACCTCAACGCATACATGAGGTCGAGGCGCGGAAGCCGCGTCCATGTCGTCCACCGGCTCGACCGCGACACTTCGGGCGTGATGATGTTCGCGAAGAACTTCGGCACGAAGGAGCTCCTCAAGGACACCTTTGCAGCTCACGACATCGAGCGGGTCTACGTCGCGATCGTCGAGGGAAAGCCGCCGAAGGAAACCGGAACGATCAAGTCATACCTGCGAGAGGATGCGGCGACGCTGATCGTCAGCAGCACCAACGACCGAACGGCCGGCAAGCTCGCGGTCACGCATTACAAGGTGGTCGAGTCGGGCAAGCGCTACTCGAAGGTCGAAGTGAGGCTCGAAACGGGGCGGAAGAACCAGATCCGCGCGCACTTCTCCGAGAACGGCTTTCCGATCGCGGGCGACCAGCGCTACGGAGCGAAGAGCAACCCGGTCGACCGTCTCTGCCTTCACGCCTTCCTCCTCGGCTTCAAGCATCCGAAGACCGGCAAGGCGCTGACGTTCACGGCTCCCGTCCCGGAGGCGATGAAGAACGTGATGCTGGACGGCGGGCCCAGGACGAAGGAACCAAAGCCGAAGGCCGGAGAACCAAGGCCAAAGACCATTGAAAAGCGGCCAAAGGCGAAAGGCCACAGGCCATAGCAAGCAGAGCGCCGAGTTCGCGACGCGAGTTCGGCGTACTCTCGTTTTCAGGGTGTCCCCACATCACGCTGTGGGTTCGAGCGGGCACAGGCCGCGAAGCTGCTCCCCGATTGCTTTGGCCTATGGCCCCTTGCCTCGTGGCCTGCTTCTTAGTGTCCCGCCCTCTCGATCAGCGTTTCCAGGTAGCGCGACTTCATCTGCTCCGAGGCCAAGAGCTGTTGAACCGGCGGCAGTTTCAGGATGACGCCGAGGACCGTTGCCATCACCCTGTGGCTCAGCAGCGCGCGGTTGTCGAAGATCAGGTGCTGCAGCGTGCCGCGCTCGATCGCCATGACGACGGCGCGGTGTGCGCCGTTGAGCGGGGTGATGACGCGTTCGGGACGTGATTCGAGGCGGATGCTCTCCTTCGAGCAGGTGCGCACGCAGACGCCGCAGCCGAGGCAGAGGTCGGCGTCGAGCTTCGCAACCTTCACCTTCGGCCGGTGCGGGTCGTTTGCCGACACGAGCAACATCGCTTCTACGGGGCAGGCCGCGACGCACTTGCCGCAGCCGGTGCAGCTCGCCGCGTCGAGAGTGGGGATGAAGTTCGTCGTGTGAACGGGATTCAGGATCGCGAAGCGCCTGGCGGCGATCATCGCCTCGCAGCAGCAGCCGCAGCAGTTGCAGATGAACGCCGGTCGCTCGCGCACGTTCTCGCCGAACTGCACGAGGTTGTGGCCCCACGCCTCGGCGAGCAGGTCGCGCGCCTCGCTCCTGTCGATCGCCCGCGCGTGGCCATGCTTCGTCAGCGGTGCCGCGGCGCCGTTGAACGTCAGGCAGATGTTCATCGGCGCGTCGCACGCGCGTCCCATGTGCTTCATCTTGTGCCGGCAGTAACAGGTGCCGACCCCGATGTGCGAGGCGCTCTCGATCACGTGCGTCGCGCGCTCGTAGTCGAGAACATGCAGCGCGTTGTCGGACGAGAGTGCGCGCTCCTGCACGAACGTCCGGCCTAACTGTGTCTTGCCGCGGGTGAAGAGCTCGCGGACGAAGTCCTCCTCGACGTTCAGGTACTCGTGGAAGAGCGACGCGAGCTCCTTCTGGTCGATGTCGTCGCGGATCCGCATCAGCGAGAACTCGAAGAAGCCGGCCATCGGGGGAGGGAGCACGTACGTCGTCTCGCCGTTCTCGTCGCAGTCGAGCAGCATGGCGCGTTCTGCGAGCTCCTCGAGCGTCCGTTGCGCTTCCACGACGTTCGTCTTCCAGATCTCCGCGGCCTTACGCGCGGTGAACGGGCGGATCGGGAGCTGCGCGATCAGCGACGCCTCGCGCTCCGACACGAGAATCCGGAGAATCCGGTAGAGCAGCTCGGAAGGCGGCGCACCCTGCGCGAAGCGGTTGAGTCGCTCGACGAGGCCGCTGTATCCCGATTTCAGCGTGAGGTGAGCCACGATGCGCTCCTCTCCTGGGGGCAAATCGAGCTTAGCGCCGGAGCTCTGCCGCTGTTGTGACTCGCGATACGTGGGCGCGTGAGGTCGGGCTCGGGGCCGAAACGGAAAACGCCGACGCCTGAGGCGCCGGCGCTCTCGTTGCCGCGATTCCTCGGTCGCGGCGACTTCACCACTCCCAGCTACATCGTGAGCGGGATCGTCAGGTCGTCGCGGTAGATCGAGTCGATGAAGCGGATCGTGCTCTGCTTCCGCGACATGAAGATCGACGAGCAGCGGATGCCGCCGCCGAAGTACCTGATTCCGCGCAGGAGGTCGCCGTCGGTGACGCCGGTGGCGCAGAAGATGATGTCGTCACCCGACGCCAGCTCGTCGGTCTCGTAAATTTTGTTAGGGTCGTTGAATCCCATATCCTTCAACCGCTGCTCGTGCCACCGCTCGAGCGGCTTGAGGCGCGCCTGGATCCTGCCACCGAGGCAGCGGATGGCCGCGGCCGTGAGGACTCCCTCCGGTGCGCCGCCGGTGCCCATGAGGCCGTGGATTCCGGTGCCGCGGATCGCGGCCGACATCCCGGCTGCAAGGTCGCCGTCGCCGATGAGCTTGATGCGGGCGCCCGCCTCGCGGATCTGGCCGATGAGCTCGTAGTGGCGGTCGCGGTCGAGCACGACGATCGTCAGCTCGTTGACGTCGCGCTTGAAGGCCTCGGCCATCTGCCGGAGGTTTTCCTCGACCGAGTTCGTGATCGAGACCCATTTCGCGGCGGTCGGGCCGACGACCAGCTTCTCCATGTAGATGTCGGGAGCGTTGAGAAGACCACCCTTCTCCGAGGCGGCGAGGACGGCGATCGAGTTAGGCCCGCCCGTCGCGCAGAGGTTCGTCCCCTCGAGCGGGTCGACGGCGATGTCGATCTCGGGATTCAGGTCGCCATGCTCGTCCTTCTCGTGGCCGACGATCTCGCCGACGTAGAGCATCGGCGCCTTGTCGCGCTCGCCTTCGCCGATGACGATCGTGCCGCGCATGTTCAGCTTCGACATGTCCTCGCGCATCGCCTCGACCGCGACCTGGTCGGAGTACTTCCGGTTGCCGTAGCCCATCGTGCGGGCCGCGGCAATCGCGGCGCGCTCGGCGACCTTCAGAAATCCGATCTCGAGACTCGTTTCCATCGCCCCTCCTCAAACTGCAAGGCCCTCCGTTCGCCGGAGGGCCTTCGATTCCCCGTTACTTCTTCTCGGCGTTCGCTTCCATCTGCTTCGCGAACGCCGCCGGCATTGGCGGATTGTACGCCGCGATGCCTGTGACCGCTTCGCCGATCACCAGATTGTGAACGTCATGAGTTCCCTCGTAGGTCTTCACCGACTCGAGGTTCATCATGTGACGGATCACCGGGTACTCGTCCGAAATGCCGTTCGCGCCGAGGATGTCGCGTGCCATGCGCGCGCACTCGAGGGCGATGTTGACGTTGTTCATCTTGCCCATCGAAACGTGGTGAGGCTTGAGCTTGCCCTGGTCCTTGAGGCGTCCCATCTGCAGCGCGAGGAGCTGGCCCTTCGTGATCTCGGTGATCATCCAGGCGAGCTTGTTCTGCACGAGCTGGTGTGACGCGATCGGCTGGCCGCCGAACTGGATGCGCTGCTTCGAGTACTCGGTCGCCGTCTGGAACACCGCCATCGCAGCGCCGAGCACGCCCCAGGCGATGCCGTAGCGCGCCTGCGTGAGGCAGCTGAGCGGGTGCTTGAGCGACGACGTCTCCGGCAGCCGATTCGAGTCGGGGATCCGGCAGTCTTCGAAGAAGAGCTGGGAGGTCACCGAGGCGCGGAGCGAGAACTTGCCCATGTGGTAGGCGGTGTTGTAGCCGGGCGTTCCCTTCTCGACGAGAAAGCCCTTGATGCCTTCGTCGGTCTTCGCCCAGACGACGGCGACGTCGGCAACCGATCCGTTGGTGATCCACGACTTGGCGCCGTTGAGGATCCACGAATCGCCGTCCTTCTTCGCGCGCGTCCGCATTCCTCCCGGATTCGATCCGAAGTCGGGCTCGGTCAGGCCGAAGCAGCCGATCTTCTCGCCGGTGGCGAGACCCGGAATCCACTTGTCCTTCTGTTCCTTCGATCCGTACTTGTAGATCGGGAACATGACGAGGCCCGACTGCACCGAGGCGAACGAACGGAGACCGGAGTCGCCGCGCTCGAGCTCCTGCATGATCAGGCCGTAGGCGACGTTGTTCAGCCCCGGAAGGCCGTACTCGTTGATCGTCGCTCCGAAAAGACCCATTTCGCCCATCTTCGGGATGAGCTCGCGCGGGAACTTCTCGTGGCGGTTCGCCTCCTCGATGATCGGGAGGACCTCTTCGTCGACGAAGTCACGGACGGTCTGTCGGACCATCAGTTCCTCTTCGGTGAAGAGAGAGTCGATTTCCATGTAGTCGACACCAGGGAAGCTGCTCACAAATAGACTCCTTCTCTGCAGTTTGCCGCGGAGGTGCGGCGCCGATTGGAGGCCGAATCATAGCGCGGTTGGGCGCGAATTGAGAATTGAGAATTGAGACGTGAGCGATGCCGGAACGGTGACGTCACGGCGCCATCTCGACCCGCAATCGACGCCTCCGGCGTCCCGGCTCAGCCCTTTCGAGCGGTGTAGAGCACGTGCGCGTGTGGGTAGCCGGCGTCGATCGGCTCGGCGTGGAAGCCGGCGAATCCGATCCGGTCGAGGCGGGCTGCAATCTGTGCTCCGCTCTCGTAGCTGAACGCCTCGCCGAGCGTCAGCCCGAACAGCCTGTCCCAGAGCCTCTCCTGTGCGCGGTTCCAGGCGAACTTCAGCCGGTCATCGGGATCCTGCTCTTTCAGCAGCAGGAGGCCACCGGGAGAGAGCCGGGCGTGGGCGCGGGAGAGAATCGGATCCCATTGGTCCACCGGGATCCTGTAGAGCACGTCGAAGATCGCGACAAGGTCGAACTGGCCCGCGACCGCATCGTCGAAGGCCGCGATCGTTCGTACGCGCGGGTGGATCGCCGGGGCGAGAGACTTGCGGAGATCGGGCTCGACGGCGATCGCCGTGGCTGCTCCCGCCTCGATCGCGAGCCGCGCGAAGGTTCCGTGACCGGCGCCGACGTCGAGCACGCGGCCTCCTTCGGGGACGTGCTTCAGGGTCCGGAGGAAGGGGCAGGTGAGGAAACGGCCGAGGATGTGCGCTCGCGTCGCGGGAAGGCGCGAGGAGTAAGTCTGATGGAGCACGGTCAGTGCTCGTAGGTAGCTCACGCGCATCGGGCGGCGGCGATTATAGAATGCCGCGCGATGACCGGGGTCGGGAGCAGCGAAACGCGCGCAGGATCGAGACTCCCGTGGATCGCCTTCGTAACAGTGCTGATCGCCCTCATCCGGCTCCTGACGCGGCAGGCGACACACTGGGAGTTCGACGAGTATCTCTTCCGGATGGGCGTCGAGAGCTTCGAGCCTCTCCGCCATCATCCGCATCCGCCCGGCTATCCGCTGCTGATCGGTCTCGCGCAGCTCATCGATCTCGTCGTCCGGGATCCGTTCACATCGCTGGTCGCGCTCGCCTGGATCTCGTCGGTCATCGGAACGTTCGCGTTCGCAAGCGCGCTCCGGGAGCTCTCGGGTAGCGTTGCGGTCGCGGTCGTCGGGGCGCTGATCTTCAATCTCTCGCCAGCGATGCTGGTGCATGGCCCGGAGCCGATGTCTGACGCTCCGGCGCTGATGTTCCTCTCGCTCGCGCTGCTGGCGGTCACGAAGGTCGGTCGCGACACATCGCCATGGTGGATGGCGGCGTTCGCCGCGAGCTGCGCGGCCTCGATCGGCTGCAGGCCGCAGTACGCGGTCTCGATCGTGCCGGTCTTTCTCGTGCTCATCGTCGTACGCGGAGACGGCCGCGCAAAGCTCGCAGGGCTCGTGACGTTCACCGCGGTCTGTCTGCTCTGGCTCGTGCCGCTCGTCACGGCGACGGGGGGGCTCGCGCGCTTCGTCGATTGGGAGACGGGACAGGCGGCGTATGTCGCGGCGCACGACGCGCACCTGTCTCGCGGAAGCCGGAGCTGGGGCGAGATCGCGCTGCGGTTCGTCGCGCATCCGTGGGGCTCGAAGGCGCTCGCGATTCCGACGCTCGCGCTTGCCGCGGCGGGTGCGGTCTCGCTGCTGCGGCGTCGACTGGCCGCCGCCTGGCCCCTCATCGCAATCGCGGCGATCCACCTCGGTTTCACGATCGCGACGTCGGACCCGGCCGACGGAGTCCGCTACCAGCTCCCGGCGCAGATGGCGGTCGCGTTCCTCGCCGCGCTCGGAATCGATGCGCTCTCGCGGGCGACGCACGTCAAGCCGATCGTCACCGTAGTTCCTCTCGCATTGCTGCTTGGTTACTGGATCTACGCGCGGCCGGTGGTCTACCCGCGCGCGAGCGAGGCGTCGCCACCTGCGCGGGCGATCGATTGGACCAGTGCGAACCTGCCGAAGTCGGCGGTCGTTCTCTGGGACGCGCCACTGCGCGCTCACGCGGAGGCCATGCTCGGAGGCTTCAGGACGATTTCGGCGGAACAGGGGCTTGCAGCTCTGTACGACCGGCCCGAAACGCCGTTGTGGATTCTCGCGGATGGCATGACTCGCGTTCCGGGTGCGCAGTCGTTCGCGTGGCCTTACAGCGATGCGTACGGAAAGCTCACGCGCAACCACTATCGCGTCGTGTCGGTGATCCCGTTGACTCCCGAGCGGCGCTACCTGCCGCAAAAGGGGGTCAATCCGTGGGAGCGCGACGCAGACCGTCCCGAGTGGAGATGGCTCGACCAGGTCGCGACGCTCCGGCTGCCGCCCGGCTCCGGCGACCTGCGCCTCGCGTTCGAGATCCCGAAGGAAGTTCCCTACGAATCGGTGAAGGTCACGGTTAAGGTGGACGGCGCGGCCGCCGCCACGATTGCGATGGCGCGTGCCGGATCTGCGACGGTCGAAGTTCCAGTGCCCGACGGCAGGTATGTCGATGTCGGCATCGTTTCGTCGGACGCATTCACGCCAGCGGCAGGGAGTGGGCGCGACCCGCGACGGCTGGCGATCACGTTGACCGACCTGGTGCGCGTGCCGCGCACGGAAAGACGATGACATGACGACGACGCCCGAAGACCGCACGCAACAGTCGCGGCGATTCCTGATCGCAACCGGATTCGCGTTCTTCGTCGTCTTCGTGACGCGGGCGCTCGCGTTTCCGCACTCCTGGTGGCTCGAGGTCGAGCCGCTCCTCGGCATGGCGCTCGGCCATACCGATCCGCTCGCAGGGCGTCCGCCGTCGCCCGGCTTTCCTCTCTATCTCGATCTCGCGAGCCTCTTGGTGTTCAAGGCGCAGACGCCGTTCGTCGCGCTCGTCGCGGCCTCCTTTCTCGCAGGTGTCGCGGCGACGGTCGTGCTCGCGACTGCGCTCAGGCGCGTCTGGCGCGACCCCGTGGGCGGCGCTCTCGCGTCGCTCCTCTTCTTCATGACTCCGGCGATGCTGGTCTTTTCGTCGACACCGGCGCCCGAAGCCGCCGCGCTGATGTTCTACGCCACCGCATTGCTGGCCGCGGTGCGGATCGCCGATGGCGAGGAGATGGGGCGACGCTACGCCGCGATCCTCGGCGCGGCGGCGGGCTGCTGCATTGGCTGTCAGCCGGAGTGGTCGCTCGCCGTGCTCGTGCTCGTCGCCTCTCCGCTCGTGCGGCGTGAGTCGTGGCGCCTGGGCGCGATCTCGATCGCCGTCTGCGGCGGCGTATTCGCGCTCGTCTTTGCTCCGCTCGCGAAGGCGCTTGGTGGCGAGGCGGCACTCTTCCGCTGGCTGCTGCAGGACACGGGCAAGCTGGTTCCGCTCGCGCCGATGGCGCTGCTCGACGCCTCGGGGCCCCTCTGGCTTTCGATTCCGATCGCCGCCGCGGCGCTCACCGGGGCCTTCGCGACGGTTCGTTCGAGGGAGACGCGAATGCTTCTCCTGGCGGTTCCGGCGCTCGTCCATCTCGCATACATGGCGCTTCGAGGCTCGGTGCGCGTGCCGGTGCTCGCGATCGCGCCGGTGAGCGTGCTGCTCATCGCGCTCTGCGCTCGCGGACTCGCAGAGCTCACGCGGAGGACCGATCTCCCGCCGCTGAGGATCGCGATCGTTGCCGCCTACTGCCTGGCGTCGTGGACCTGGACCGCGCCGCTGCTCCGTGCGCGTCTCGACGTGGCGCCTCCTCCGTCAAAGGCTGCGATCTGGATCAACGACCACCTCGAGGGTGTGAAGGGAGGGGTCGTCCTCGTCGCCGACGAGCTCGAGCCTCACGCCGCCGCGCTGATCACGAACGCGCGGATCGCACGCCTCGACGCGCCGCCGGCGGAGCGGGCAGCAGCGCTCTTCGCGCTCGTGCCGGGAGAATCGACGCAGGCGGGAGCGAGGGTCTTCGCCTGGCCCGACAGCGAGCCGCTGCGCCGCCTCGCGGGCTCTCGCTTCCGGGTCGTCTCGGTCGTGCCGCTCAGGAAGCTTCCCGCCGCGCAATGAACGAGCTCTTCGTCCTCGGCTACAATCCGGCGCCAGATGACTGAGTCGACGTCGAAGCGCTCGATCTCCCTCGTGATTCCGATGTTCAACGAGGAAGCGAACATCGAACACGCGATCGGGCGCGCGATCGACGCGTTCGAGCGGCACGGGCTCGCCTGGGAGATCGTGGTGGTCGACGACGCGTCGACGGACGGCTGCGCGGCGATCGTGTCGGGGATCTCGGCGCGCGAGCCGCGCGTCCGCCTCCTGCAGCACGAGAGGAACCGCAAGTTAGGCGGCACGATCAGGACCGGATTCGCCGCCGTCCGGAACGACCTCGTGCTCTACATGGATGCCGATCTTCCGTTCGATCCGTTCGAGGTGGGTCGCGCCGTGCGGGCGATGGACGTGACGCACGCCGACCTGATCGCCGGTTATCGCTTCGACAGGACGACGGAAGGCTTCAAGCGCACGGTTTACTCCTACTTCTACAACATGCTGATCGGCGTGATGTTCGGCTGGCCGCACCGCGACATCAACTTCTCGTTCAAGCTCGCGACGCGCGAGCTCATCGAGGCGATCGATCTGAAATCGGAAGGCTCGCTCATCGACGCCGAGCTGATCGTCAAGGCGAACAACCTCGGGTTCGTCATCCAGCAGCTCGGGCTCGACTACTTCCCGCGAACGCGAGGGGCGTCGACCCTGTCGTCTCCATCCGTGATCTTCAAGATCCTCGCGGAGCTCTGGACGCTCGCGCCCGAAATGAGGCGGCCGGTGCGCCGAACGCCCGCGCCGCGCGAGCGATGACGAGGCTCGTCGTCACCGCGGACGATCTCGGCCTGCACCGCGGGATGACGGAGGCGGCGATCCGCGGCCACGAGCGAGGCATCATCACCGCATGTTCGATCTCGGCGTGCGGCTTCGACCTCGAGCATGCGGCCGAAGCGCTTCGCCCGCTCAGGTCGCTCGACGCGGGTATCCACTTCACTCTCGTCGAGGAACGTCCGGTTCTCCCTGCCTCGTCGGTGAAATCGCTCGTATTCGGCGGAGGACGGTTCGCGTCGGGATATCGCGAGCTTCTAGGCCGCTACGTGCTCGGGCAGCTCAACCTCGACGAAGTCGAAGCGGAGTTTCGAGCGCAGGCGGCGCGCCTGCGCGATCTCGGAATCGATCTCGTTCACGCGAACGGTCATCAGCATCTTCACGTTCTTCCGGGCGTGCTCGATCGCGTGCTTCGGGTGGCTGCGGATTTCGGGATTCGTTACGTTCGAATCCCGGACGATCGGGCCGGCGCCAGGTTCGGGATCCGTTCGATCGCGGTCGGAATCCTCGGCGCTCTTGCGCGCCGCGCCGCGCCGCTCGCCCGCGGGCGAGGTTTCGTCACGAACGACGCCACGATCGGGATCCGCGACGCGGGACACCTTGGTGTCGACGCGATCGTCGGCCTCCTCGATCACGCCCGTGGCGTGACCGAGCTCGTGACGCATCCGGGGCTCGGGGAGGGTCTTTCCGACCGCTACCGGTGGAACTACGACTGGCAGCGCGAAGCCGCGGCGCTTTGCGATCCGCGCCTGGCCGAGGCGTGCGAACGGCTCGGGATCGAGGTGGTGCCGGTCCGCGCGCTCCTCGAGCACGCCCCCGCCTGACGCTGTGACTTCGGGCTCGCCTCGCGTCCAAGCTTCATCGCTATAATGCCCGCCTCGAGACAATGCGCGAGCCCCGAGGGCACGCGGAATCGGAGTGTCATGACGAAGCGAATCGCAGTCGTCCCCGGCGATGGTATCGGGCCCGAAGTCATCCGCGAGGGGATGAAGATCCTCACCTACCTCAACGAGGCCTCGAAGCTCGGCCTCGAGTTCACGCACTTCGGATGGAACGCCGACACCTATCTCGCCACCGGCATCTCGATGCCTCCCGGCGCGATGGATGACATCCGCCACAACTACGATGCGGTCTTCCTCGGCGCGTACGGCGACCCTCGCGTGCCCGACATGAAGCACGCGGCCGACATTCTGTTAGGCATGCGCTTCCAGCTCGATCTCTACGTCAACTACCGTCCCGTGAAGCTGCTCGACGAGCGCCTGTCGCCGCTCAAGGGGAAGGGGATGAAGGACATCGACTTCGTTATCTTCCGCGAGAACACCGAAGGCGCGTACGTCGGAATGGGCGGCAACTTCAAGAAGGGAACGCCCGACGAGATCGCGATCCAGGAAGACGTGTCGTCGCGCCGCGGCGTCGAGCGGATCATCCGCTACGCGTTCGAGTACGCGAAGAAAAACGGGCGCAAGTCGGTCTGCATGGCCGACAAGAACAACGTCATGCGCTTCGGCGGCGATCTCTGGCTGCGCACCTTCGAGGAGGTTGCGAAGGAGTATCCCGGGATCGAGCACTTCCACATGTTCGTCGACGCGTTGACGATGCAGATGGTGCGGATGCCCGAGATGTTCGAGGTAATCGTGACGAACAATATGTTCGGCGACATCGTGACGGACCTCGGGGCGGCGCTGCAGGGCGGGCTCGGGATGGCTGCATCGGGGAACATCCACCCCGACCGTGTTTCGCTTTTCGAGCCGATCCACGGCAGCGCGCCGAAATATGCCGGGAAGGACCACGCGAATCCGATCGGAGCGATCCTCACCGCCGCGATGATGCTCGAGTTCCTCGGGTTCACGGCCGACGCCACGCGCATCGAGACGGCGGTGACGCACGCGATCGGGGCGAACGAGACGACGAGCGATCTCGGCGGCAAGCTCGGGACCATCGCGGCGGGCGATGCAGTCCTCCGCCATCTCAAGTCGGTGTGAGCCGCGTCGCGTCGATACGTGAGCGAGCCGCTATCGAAAGCGAACTGAGATAGGAGACGATCGGCCGTCGTTGCCAGGCGGCGGCCGATCCGATCACCGGACAAGCGTTCGGGACCGGCTCGCCAGCCAGGGCTCGGAGGGTATTCGCTTGAAGATCAGAATCATCGTGTGCACGCTGTTGACGGCTGCGTTCGCCGTTTCCGCCTTGGCCGGCGAAGGCATGTGGATGCCCGAGCAGGTTCCCCTGTTCGAAGAGCAGCTCAAAGCGCTCGGCATGACGGTCGAGGCGAAGAGCTTTGCCGACCTGACCGGCTTTCCGATGGGGGCGGTGATTTCTCTCGGCGGCTGCACCGCGTCGTTCGTGTCGCCGCAGGGTCTCGTCGTGACGAACCACCACTGTGCCTACGGTGCAGTGCAGTACAACTCGACGCCCGAGCGCGACCTAACAGTCAACGGCTTCCTCGCGAAGTCGCTCGACGAGGAGCTGCCTGCTGGGCCCGGCTCGAAGGCCTGGGTGACCACGAAGATCGACGACGTCACCGAGCACCTGCGCGGGAAGATCGACGCGAAGCTCATCGGGAAGAAGCGACACGACATTCTCGAGGAGCGAACGAAGTCGCTGGTCGCCGAGTGCGAGCGGCAGGGGGGGGTCCGCTGCAGGGTCGCGTCGTACTTCGAAGGTGCGAAGTATCTCCGCATCACGCAGATGGAGATTCGCGACGTGCGCCTCGTCTACGCCCCGGCGGAGAAGGTGGGCGACTTCGGCGGCGAGGTCGACAACTTCATGTGGCCGCGCCACACCGGCGATTTCTCGTTCTATCGCGCCTACGTCGGGAAGGACGGCAAGCCGGCCGACTACTCGAAGGACAACGTCCCGTTCACGCCCGCGCATTTTCTGAAGGTATCGACCGGAGAGCTCAACGACGGTGACCTGGTCCTCGTCGCGGGTTATCCCGGCAGGACTTCGCGCCACGTCACCGCGGAGGAGTACAAGGTCGCCGAGGAATTCACCTATCCGCGCTCGATCGAGCACTACAAGGCGATCGAGGAGATTCTCGAAAAGGCGAGCGCAAAGGACGACGCGACGCGAATCCGGCTCGCGTCGCGCGTCGAGACGAACGCGAACGGCCTGAAGCGATTCGAGGGAACGCTCGCGGGCATGAAGCAGGGGAACCTGCTCGCGAAGAAGCGCGCCGACGAGGCGGAGCACAAAGCCTGGATTGCCGCGGATCCGGAGCGCACGAAGAGATACGTCTGGGCGCTCGACGAGGTCGGCAGGCTCGACGCCCGGAAGTGGTCGACGAAAGAGCGCGAGTTCATCGAGTCGTGGCTCGGCCGTTCATCGACGCTCTTCTCCCAGGCGACCACGATCAACCGTCTCTCGATCGAGCGCGGCAAGAAGGACGCGCTCCGGGAGCCCGGCTACCAGGAGCGTGACTGGCCGCGAATTCGTGCGTCGAGCGACCGCGCGCAACGCTCTCTCGACGTGGCGACCGACCGCCTCCTCCTCGCGCATTTCCTGAAGATCGCGGCTGAGCTGCCCCCCGGGCAGCGTCTCACCTCGGTCGACAAGGCGCTCGCCGCGACGGGCGATCCCGAGGTCGGCGGGCAGGTCGCGAAGCTCGTCGAGAGGCTCTTCGCGAACACGAAGCTCGCTGACAAGGCGGAGCGCACGGCGATGCTCGAGGAAACGCCGTCGCAGCTGAAGGCGAGAGGCGACGCAATGCTCGAGTTCGGCGCCGCATTCGAGGCCGAGCAGATCGAGCACCAGAAGGTCGAGGACGAGATCCAGGGCTCGATGGCGCGGGCGAAGGCGACATACATGGACGCGCTGCTCGCGATGCGCGGCGGCATGGTTTACCCCGACGCGAATGGAACGCTTCGAGTCACGTTTGGAACGCTCGAGGGCTACAACCCGCGAGACGGCGTCAGGTACAAATCGCAGACGTCGATCTCCGGCGTGCTCGAGAAGGACACGGGTGTCGACCCGTTCAACAGTCCGTCGTCGCTGCTCGAGGCTGCCCGCGCGGGGAGAACGGCCGGCTACGTCGACGCAGAGCTCGGCATGCTTCCGGTCAACTTCCTGACGAATTGCGACACGACCGGAGGCAACTCCGGTTCGCCCACGCTCAATCGCAAAGGGGAGCTCTGCGGATTGCTCTTCGACGGGAACTACGAGTCGATCGCCTCGGACTGGGTTTTCGTCCCCGAGATCGCGCGTTCGATCCACGTCGATTCGCGTTACATGCTCTGGGTGATGGACTACGGCGACCATGCGCACAACCTCTTGCGCGAGATGGGGATCGCACCGCGCGGCGCGACGAAGTGAGGAAGTTCAGTTCGGCGGGACGAGCTCGGCGTGGTCGTTGGTCGCTGTTTTCGGTGGTTGTGGTAGGTTGAGCGGCATGTCAGACGGCACACCCGGCTACGCGCTCGTGCCCGACGAGGCGAGGCACATCCTGCGCGTCAGCTGCGCGGGGATGCTCGACGTTCCGCTTGCGCGAGCCATGATCACGGAAGCGAGGCTGGCGGCGGCCGAAGGCGGGCTGTCGCTTCTCTACGACTTCACCGGAGTGACTCTGAGCGCGAAGGTCACGGATCTGTTCGAGTTTCCGAAGTCGCTCGAGGTCTATCGCGAGGCGCGCACGCTCTCGATCCCCGTGGCCATCGTCGTTCCCGTCGGACGCGACGCGGGCTTCTGGAAGTTCTACGTCGATGCGGCGACGCGCGCGGGGCATACGATCAAAGCGTTCCACGCCGAGGGCGACGCGGTCGCGTGGCTCTCCAGGCTCCGCGCCGAAGGTTAGGCGTCCGGCGTCAGCGCCGCGACGAGCCGAACGTGTCGCAGTCGCGCATGTCGCCCGACTGCATTCCGGTCCGGAACCATTGCACGCGCTGTTCCGACGACCCGTGCGTCCACGTGTCGGGGCTGACGCTTCGACCTGCCATACGCTGCAGCCGGTCGTCGCCGATCGCGGCCGCGGCGTTGAGCCCCTCCTCGACGTCCCCCTCCTCGAGCATCTTGCGCTGGCTGTCGGCGTGATTCGCCCAGACGCCCGCGAAACAGTCGGCCTGAAGCTCGAGCTTCACGGAAATGGCGTTCGCCTCGCGCTCGCTCGACTGTTGCTCGAGCTGGTGCACCTTGTCGGAGATGCCGAGCTCGTTCTGAACGTGATGACCGATCTCGTGCGCGACCACGTACGCCTGCGCGAAGTCGCCCGGCGCGCCGAAGCGGTCGCGCAGCTCTCCGTAGAAGCCAAGGTCGATGTAGAGCTTGCTGTCGCCGGGACAGTAGAAGGGCCCGGTCGCGGCGCTGCTGTAGCCGCAGGCAGATTCGACGGCATCCGTGAAGAGCACGAGGGTGGGCGGCGTATAGGTGCGACCCATCGACTTGAAGATCGGAGTCCATGTGTCTTCGGTGTCGGCGAGAACGACCGACACGAAGTCGGCAAGCTGGTCGTCGGGCCGCGGCTGCGCAGGAGTTCCCGGTGCGGGCTGCTGGACTGAAGTGGAAGGCCCCTGCGTCTGCTCGACGAGCTGGAGAATCTCGCGCGGGTCGCGCCCCGTGATGAGCGCGATGGCGAGGACGAGGATCAGTCCGCCGCAGCCGAGCGTCGCGCCTCCGCGGCCCACGCTGATTCCGCGCCTGTCTTCCACGTTGTCACTGCGTCGTCCGCTCTGCCAGCGCATCGGGAACTACCTCCCTGTCGGGTCGTCAGGCCCTATCTTGATACCGAACGTGACGGCTGTCGACCTCGCGCACGGCCCGATTGCTTGCCGATCGAGCGCGAATGCGTGAGGATGAGTCGTTCGAGGCAAATCCGATGGAGCGAGAGGTCAGACCGCGAAAGCGCTGGATCGTACTGGGAGTCGTCGTCGTACTGGTCGTCCTGACGCCGCTGATGATGAGGATTGCCTTACCGCCGCGCGAAGTGGCCGATGCCATCCTCGACGCCACGGTGGGGAAGAAGGAAGCTCCGCTCGATCTGACGGCGATCGTGACGAAGGTCAGCGAGCTGAATCGCCTCGAGACGGCGCAGATGCGCGTGATGCACGTGTCTCAGATCCATCAGTCGTACGGGATCCTTCCCGACATGCTCGCCGGAGATTCGCTGACGCTCATGGCGGTCGGCGAGGTCTACGCGGGGGTGGATCTCTCGCGGCTGGGACGTGACGACGTGCGTGAACAAGGTCAGGGCGAAGTCGTCATCCGGCTGCCGCGCGCCGAGGTGCTCGTCACGCGCATCGACAACGATGAGACGAAGGTTCTCGACCGCAAGACCGGCGCGTTTCGAAAGGCGGACATGGGACTCGAGGGTCGCGCGCGCTTGTTCGCGGAGAACGGAATCCGCGAGGAGGCTCTGCAGAAAGGAATTCTCGGCATCGCATCGGCCAACGCGGAGAAGCGGATCGCCGAGCTCGCGCGACAGATGGGCGCGAAGAGCGTCCGTTTCGAGAGCAGTGCTGCGACTTCGACAACTCCGCGTTGAAGCACAACGGGAGCCCTTGGCGGAGATCGATACGAGTGCTCGGGAGAAGCCCCCTGGGCTGGCGCCGCCACTCCGCCGTTTCAAAACCGTGACGCGCTACATTTTTTCAGGGATTCCATCTAGAATCCCCTCTCCGCCTTCGGGCGGGATCAATCCGAATCGGGGCCGCCTTCCGTTGCTGCAAGACGACGGACACAGCGCGCGCCCCCGTGAGTTCGATGGCTCGCAAGAAAGAAACGCACGGCAGCTCCACGCACGCATTTGCCGCCCGCTCTGAGGAGTGGAAGGCGATGCTTCGCCAGATGATCACGATCCGCCGCTTCGAGGAAGCGACGGAGCGCGAGTTCCGGCGCGGCAAGATCGGCGGTTACCTTCACGTCTACACCGGGCAGGAAGCGGTGGCGACCGGTATCCTCGCGGCGTATCGCAAGGGTGACGTCGTCTACGCCGGCTACCGCGACCACGCACAGACGATTCTGCTCGGAAGCGATCCGAACGCGGTGATGGCCGAGCTCTTCGGCAAGGGAAACGGGATCTCGCGCGGCAAGGGGGGCTCGATGCACCTCTTTGACGCGGCTCACGGTTTCTACGGAGGCTACGGCATCGTCGGCGGGCACCTCACGCTCGCGGCGGGCTCCGCCTACGCGCTCCGTTATCGCGAGTCCGAGTCGATGGCCGTCTGTTTCTTCGGCGACGGCGCGATGAACATCGGCTCGTTTCACGAGGCGCTCAACATGGCGGGGCTCTGGGGTCGCAGCGGGATGTGTCCGGCGCTCTTCGTGATCGAGAACAACGGCTACGCGATGGGGACCGCGGTCGACCGCCATTCGGCGCTCACCGATCTCGGCGCCCGCTTCGACGCCTACGCGATACCGAACGAGAAGGTCGACGGTCAGGACGTCTTCGCCGTCCACGCCCTCGCCGAGCGCGCGGTCGCGACGATTCGCGAGACCGGGCGCCCCTTCTGTATCGAGGCTCAGACCTACCGTTTTTCGGGCCACGGCGCCGCCGACATCCTTCAGCCGTACCGCTCCAAGAAGGAAGTCGAGGAGGCGAAACAGCGCGACCCGATCCGCCTCATGATCACGCGGCTGACGAACGACAAACTGATCACTCCCGACGAGGTCGCCGCGATGGAAGCCGAGGCGCAGCAGATCGCGCAGAAGGCGGTCGAGTTCGCCGAGCAGAGCCCGCAGCCCGATCCGGCGGAGCTCTTCACCGACATCGTCTCCGACGACTGGTCGAATGCCGATACGCGGGACGACATCGGCGAGACCGACGAGGAGGGCGGCGATGTCTGAGATCACGTACCGCGACGCGATCCATCGGGCAATCTCCGAGGAGATGGAGCGCGATCCGAACGTCCTCATCATGGGCGAGGACATCGGCGTCTACGAAGGAACGTTCCGCATCACCGCGGGCCTTTTGAAAAAGTACGGCCCGAAGCGGGTGATCGACACGCCGATCGCCGAAGCAGGGATGGTCGGCACGGCGATCGGCATGGCGATGTTAGGCCTGCGGCCGATCGTCGAGATGATGACCTTCAACTTCGCGCTCGTCGCCGCCGACCAGATCCTGAATCACGCCGCGAAGATCAGGTACTTCTCGGGCGGTCAGGTCGACATGCCGCTGGTCATCCGCGGGCCGCAGGGAGCGGGAGTTCAGCTCTCGGCGCAGCACTCGCAGAGCTTCGAGTCGTTTTACGGCCACTTCCCCGGGCTCATCGTCGCCACGCCGGCGACGCCGGCAGACGCGAAGGGGATGCTCAAGAGCGCGATCAGGGGCAAGGATCCGGTGATCTTCCTGGAGAACGCGGCGCTCTACGGCATGAAGGGCGAGGTTCCGGACGACCCCGACGCGATCGAGCCGTTCGGCGTCTCGCGCGTCGTTCGCGAAGGCGCGCACGTCACGATCGTCAGTTACTCCCGCATGCTCCATCTCTCGCTCGCGGCCGCTGCGAAGCTGGCGGGTGAAGGGATCGAGGCGGAGGTGATCGACCTGCGAACGATCCGGCCGCTCGATCTCGATCCGGTCTACCAGTCGGTGAAGAAGACGCATCGCGCCGTCGTGGTGCAGGAGCAGTGGAAGCCGTTCGGCGCCGCGGGCGAGATCGCTGCCAGCATCACCGAGACGGTGTTCGACGAGCTCGACGCGCCGGTCGAGCGCGTGACGGGCGAAGACGTGCCGATGCCGTACGCGCGCAACCTCGAGCTGCTCGCGGTGCCGCACGAGGAGCACGTCATCCGCGCGGTCAAGCGCGCGCTCTACCGCGACTGACGCGCGGGGAACTGGACGAGGCGAGACACGATGGGCGAGATCATCATGCCGAAGATGGGTGACGCGATGACGGAAGGTCGCGTCGTCCGCTGGCACAAGAAATCGGGCGACAAAGTCACAAAAGGCGAGGCGGTGCTCGAGATCGAGACCGACAAAGTGAACCTCGACCTCGAGGCAGAAGAGGACGGACTCCTCGACAACATCGCGTTCGAAGCGGGAGCGATGGCGCCCGTCGGAGCCGTGCTTGCGACCGTCGGCCTTCCGCATGTGAAGCAGGCGGACAAGCCCGCTGCCGCGGCAGTTACGGCGCCCGCGGCTGCTGCGCCCGTGCCGGCGAAGAAAGCATCGGGCGAGTTCAACGTTCACGACAAGAAGACTGCCGAGCAGGAGATCCCGTCCGCCATCGTCGGACGGCGCCGATCGTCCCCGCTCGCGCGAAAGATCGCGGCGCAGAAGGGAGTCGACCTCGCGCTCATCGCCGGCTCCGGCCCCGGCGGGCGAATCGTAGCTTCCGACGTCGAGAGTGCTCGCGCCGGATCGCGCGTCACTCCATCGTCGTCGTCGCTCACCTCAGTCGCAGCGCTCCCCGTGCTCGAAACGAAGGTCGTTCCGCTCTCGGCGATGCGGCGCACGATCGCGAAGCGGCTCGCCGAGTCGATCGGCCCGATCCCTCATTTCTTCCTGACCGTCGATCTCGACGTGACGAAGCTCGTGCAGCTCCGCGAGCAGGTGATCGAGATCACCGGAGTGAAGGCGAGCCTCAACGACTTCGTCGTCCGCGCGTCGGCGCTCGCGCTCCGGAGCCATCCGCTCGTGAACGCGAGCTTCGGCGAGGAGGCGATCACGCTTCACGGCGAGGTCCACGTCGGCGTCGCGGTGGCAACGCCCGAGGGGCTTCTCACGCCGGTGATCCGGAACGCGGACAGGAAGAGCGTGGTCGAGATCGCGACCGAAGTGCGGGCGCTCGCAGAGAAGGCACGAGCGCGCAAGCTGATGCCCGACGAGTACCAGGGGAGCAGCTTCACGATCTCGAACCTCGGCATGTACGGCATCGAAGAATTCACGGCGATCATCAATCCGCCGAATGCGGCGATTCTCGCGATCGGCGCGGCGATGCAGAAGCCGGTCGTGGAAGCGGGGCAGGTCGTCGTTCGCGACAGGATGAAGGTGACGATGTCGTGCGACCATCGCGTGGTCGACGGAGCTGTCGGCGCCGATTTTCTCCGGACGTTCCGGCAGTACGTCGAGCAGCCTCTCCGGCTCATGATCTAGTGGAGAGCTTCATTAATCACTAGAATCGTGCGTGACGATCCGAAGCATGCTTTAAGACGCCGTGGATTTCCCCCGGCCCCGGAAGTAGACTGAGGCGGCCCCCCTTTGGAAAAGATCGTCCTCCTGTTGGTTGCAGTTCTCCTGGCCTGGCTCGCCCTCCGGGTGTTCCGTATGGCCATGAGGCTCGTTTTCCTCGCGCTCGCGGTGGCGCTGTTCACCGCGGTCTATTACATGTTCAAGAAGTCGAAGAGGTGATTGCATGAGCGACCGGAAGTACCGGCACCGCGGATACCAGGATGGCGGAGGCTACGGCTCGAGCTCCTCGTCGAGCGATAAGCCCAGCCGGCCTTCCACCCCCTACGAGCCGCAGAAACAGCGACTCGAAGGCGCGCCGCGCGGCCGGACGGCTGGAGGCTTCGGCCCTGAAGTCTTCAAGTGCAGCCGCTGCGGGCAGGTGAGGCACGGCCTCGACGACGTCGCTACCGACGAAATCTGCCAGTGCGGCACCGATCTCCACAGCTGCATCAACTGCAAGCACTTCGACACGTCGACGCAGTGGGAGTGCCGCGCGACGATCAGCGCGCGCGTGTCGCCGAAGGACAAGCGGAACGTCTGCGGCGAGTTTTCGCCGAAGATCGTGCGCGACCTGGCTCACGACAAGGCGCAGCAGCGGCCGACGACGAACGACGAGGCCCGCAATGCGTTCGAGGCGCTCTTCAACAAGAAGCCGTGAGGGCGTCGCGACGCTCGGTGTTCGAACGCCAGGGGCACGGCAAGCCGTGCCCCTGCTCGCGTGACGCGAATCGATCCGCATGCCGCGCAGGCGGCGTCAACCTATGAACGACTCCCTCGCACGATTTGCCGACTGCCGCACTCCGGTCGCGCGCGCCGCATTCGCGTCGGTCGGCGGCCTCCTCGTCGCGCTCGCGTTCCCGACGACGGCAATCGGCTGGCTCGCCCTCGTGGCTCCCGCGTTTCTGATGATTGCAGTCGTTCGCGCAGCGACCCGGCGCGAAGCGCTCGTTCTCGGCTGGCTCGGCTTCACGGTTACCTGGCTCGTCAACATGCCCTGGGTCACGATCGTGATGTCGCAGTACGGCGGGTTGCCGAGCGTCATCGGCGTACTGCTCTACCTCGGCCTCGCGCTGCTCATGGGCTCGTTCGGAGGCCTCTTCGGCCTCGTCGTCCGATCGATCGACCTCGACGAGCGATCGCCTGCCGCCTGGCTCCTCATCCCGGTCGCGTGGACGTCGTGCGAGTACCTTCGCGATTTTCTTCCGTTCGGCGGATTTCCCTGGCACCTGCTCGGCGGGGCGCTCGTCGACCTCGGGCCGCTTCCGCAACTTGCGCGCTGGACCGGGACCTTCGGGCTCAGCTTCCTCGCGGTCACGGTGGCGACACTGCTCGGCCGTCGGTGGATGTTGCGCGACGATCGCCTCGTCGCGGCGCGAAGCGCGTTGTATGCGATCGCAGTCGTCGTCGTGTGGGCCGTCGCAGGGCGGCTCGCGACGCCCGACGCGGGGAGCGGCGAATCGGGGACCATAAAGGTCGCTCTTCTCCAGCCCGACATCCAGCAGGAGATGCGCTGGGATGCGGGCCGGGCCATCGAGATCTTCGACCTGATGCGGTCGATGACGGAGAAGGCGAGGGGCGCGGAGCTGATCGTGTGGCCTGAGTCGAGCGTTCCGCTGGCTTATCTCGACGAGCCGTTCTGGCGCGAGTTTGCCGAGGGATTCTCACGCGACACGAACGCAGACCTGATCTTCGGCTCGGTTGCGCGCGACGATTCGACGCGACTCTACTGGAACTCCGCCTATCTCGTCAGCGGGGGGCAAGTCCGCGGTCGCTATGACAAGTACCGCCTCGTTCCGTTCGGAGAGTATGTGCCGGGAAAGAGGGCGCTCTTCTTCGCGAAGAAGCTCGTGCGCGCGGTCGGGGAGTTCCAGCACGGCTCGAGGTTGACGCCGCTCGACGGGCGCGCCCGCTACGGTCCGGCGATCTGCTACGAGGTCGTTTTCCCCTCGATTCCGCGGGCGATGGTCGCGCAGGGCGCCGAGCTCATCGTGACGATTACGAATGACGCCTGGTTCGGCGACAGCGCTGCGCCGCCGCAGCATCTTGCGATGGCGAGGATGCGCGCGATCGAGACCGATCGATGGGTCGTCCGCTCGGCGACGACGGGGATCTCCGCCGTCATCGACCCGCACGGCAACGTCGTCCGCTCAATTCCGCTCGGCCAGCGTGGAACCATTGAGACGACGGTCGGCATCAGGAAGACGCGAACGCCTTACGTGATCGCGGGCGACTGGCCGGCGTGGGCCGCGACCGCCGTACTCGCGCTGTTTGCGATACGGCGGCTCAGGCGCCGGCAGGCCTGAGCCCTCCCTGTGGCCGCGACGAACAGGGGCACGGCAGGCCGTGACCCTGCAATGCCGGCGCGGCGCATTGCATGCTTCCCGGGCGATTCTCCCACTCACTTGGTACACTGCGCCCGGCTCCGCGATTTAGCGCCCGGCAGTCAGAAAGAGGAACGGATGAACGACGACCTGAAAGCGAAGATCGGCGGAATCGGAGAGAGGCTCGAAGCGATTCGAGGTTATCTTTGACTATGCCGGCGCGCAGAAGGAGCTCGACGCCATCGAGGCGGAGATGGCGAAGGACGGTTTCTGGAACGACCAGCGCGCGGCGCAGGAAGTAGGGCGCAAGCGCAGTCTGGTCGAGAAGCACGTCGCCACCGCCAGGTCGCTCCATACACAGTGGGAGGAGATCGAAGTCCTTCGTGAGCTCGAGAAGGAAGGCGAGGACGTCGGCGCCGATCTCTCGACTCTCGCGGGATCGCTCGACAAGGAGTTAGGCGAGGTCGAGCTGAGAATGAAGCTCTCCGGTCCGCACGACGACCGCGACGCGATCGTCTCGATCCACCCCGGGGCCGGCGGCACCGAGTCGCAGGACTGGGCGGAGATGCTGCTCCGCATGGTGCTCCGGTTCTGCGAGAAGCAGGGCTTCCAGTCGGAGGAGATCGACTACCAGGTGGGCGAGGAAGCGGGGATCAAGAGCGCCACGCTCATGATCCGCGGCGACTACGCCTACGGTTATCTGAAGTCGGAGCACGGCGTGCACCGCCTCGTGCGGATCTCGCCGTTCGACGCGCAGAAGCGGAGGCACACGTCGTTCGCCTCGGTTCACGTCTATCCCGACATCGACGAGGAGATCGAGGTCGTGATCAACGACAAGGACCTGCGCATCGACACCTACCGGTCGTCGGGCGCGGGCGGCCAGCATGTCAACGTCACCGATTCCGCGGTTCGTATCACGCACATGCCGAGCGGCATCGTCGTCACGTGCCAGAACGAGCGCAGCCAGGGGAGGAATCGCGAGACCGCGATGAAGATTCTCCGCGCGCGTCTCTACCAGATCGAGCTCGACAACCGTAAGGAAGAGCAAGGGAAGCTCGAGGGCGAAAAGAAGGAGATCGGCTTCGGGAGCCAGATCCGGTCGTACGTGCTGCAGCCGTACCAGCTCGTGAAGGATCTGCGCACCGGGTACGAATCCGGAAACCCGCAGGCGTTGCTCGACGGCGAGCTGTCGCCGTTCGTGGAGGCGTACCTCATTCAGCTGGCGAGGCAGAGTCAGCAAGGCTCCTGATGCGATGAAGATCGCGTACGTCAGCCCGCTTCCGCCGGTGCGGTCGGGCATCGCGCAGTATTCGGCGCTGCTGCTGCCGGCGCTCGCGGCGCGATTCGACGTCGTCGCGGTCGTCGACCAGGAGTTGGTCGAGCCGTTGGCGGTTCCGGTGATTCGCGCCGAGGAGTTCGAACGGCGCGCCGCTGAATTCGACGCGATCGTCTGCCAGCTCGGCAACAACCGCTATCACGAGTTCGCGTGGAAGGTAGCGAACCGCGGCGGCGCGGTGATCGTGCTGCACGACGTGGTCATGCACCACCTGCTCGTCGAGATGACGATCGCGCAGGGCGATTCTCCGTCGCTCGACGAGGCTCTCTCGTCGATGTACGGCGAAGCGGGACACGCGATCGCCTCTGCGCGAGAGCACGGCATCCACGACGACCTGCCTAACTTTCTCTATCCCGCATCCGAGGGCGTCGCGACGATCTCGCGTCACGTGATGGTCCACAACCGCTGGGCCGCGGAGCGTCTCCGATCGAACGGCGTCACGACCCCCATCACGGTGGCGCCGCTCGCGTACGCCGAGGTCGCGCCGCTCGGTGAGGGAGAGCGGGAGCGCACGCGACGCGAGCTCGGCTTCTCGCCCGCGCAGCGCGTCATCGGCGTGTTCGGTTTCGTGACCCACGCGAAGCGCCCGGAAGTCGTCATGCGTGCCTTCGCCCAGGCGCTGCGGAGAGACGACGGCATGCGACTGCTCTTCGTCGGTGAGCCGTCGCACAACGTCGATCTCGGCGCGCTCGCCGCGGAGTGCGGCGTTCCGGCGGGAAGCTGGGCGAAGACCGGGTTCGTCTCCGACGAAGAATTCGACCGCTACATCGTCGCGGTCGACCGGGTCGCCAACCTTCGCTACCCGTCCGCCGGCGAGGCGTCGGGCCCACTCGTCCATGCCTTCGCGATCGGCCGTCCGGTCGCGGTGAGCGACTACGCGCAATTCGCCGATTTTCCGTCGAGCATCGTGACGAGGATTCCGTTCGACGCCGAAGTTGAGTCTCTCGCACGATTCATGACGGCGGATCTCGACGAGGAGTCGATCGGCCGCGCGCAGCGACAGTGGCTCCGGGAGACGAGCACGTTAGGCCACGCGGTCGAGTCGTACGTGAAAGCGATCGGGAGCCGCGAGCCCTCGCTCGCGACCGCCGGCTTCGTTTCCGCGTCGGCGATGCCCCTCTTTCCGCGACTCTCGGCGTCAATCGAGTCGATCGATCGGAGCGACGCGGGTGTCGTGATCTCGGTTCGCGTCGTGAACGACGGAGACACGCCGATCCCTGCTGCCTTGTACGGTCAGCCGCCGTTCGTGATCTTCGCGAAGGTCGTGGTTGCGGGAAATGCCGTGAGAACCGCGGCGGTGTCGCCATCGGGCGATCTCGCGCCGGGCGGCGCGGCGATCGTTCCAATCGCGCTCGAGCCGGGCATCGGGCGCTTCACACTCGAGCTGCGCCACGGGCTCGGCGGCATTCCCGATCTCGAGCGCCCGCCGTTCTTCTCGGGTGAGGTGCGGTCGTGAGGCCGTTCGACGCCCACGCGATCGCCCGGCTTCGAAGGGAGCTCGCGGCGCGGCCTGCCGATTCGATCGAGCTGCCGATCCTCAAGCGCGCGTCGGTGTTGATCCCGCTCATCCCGGTCGATGGCCGCTGGCAACTGCTCTTTTCACGTCGATCTCTCGAGCTCGCGGTGCACAGCGGGCAGATCTCGTTTCCCGGCGGCGGCGTCGCGAAGGGCGAGCCTTACGCCGACGCCGCGGTCCGCGAGATGGAGGAGGAGATCGGCGTGCCGCGCTCCCTCGTCGAGGTGATCGGCAGGCTCGACGACGTCGTGACCCGGTCGGGCTTCATCGTCGCGCCGTTCGTCGGAATCGTCGCCACGCGCCCCGAGTACGTGCTCCAGGAATCGGAGGTCGACGAGATCTTCGAGGTCCCCATCGAAACGCTGCTCGCCGAAGGGAACCCCGAGATCAGGCACGTCGACTTCAAGGGGCGCAAATATCCCGCGTACTTCTACCGGACCGAGCAGATGGAAATCTGGGGGCTGACCGGTCGGATTCTGAAAGCGTTCCTCGACGTAGTGCGCATCACCCTGTGAGGCCGACCCTCACTTCGCCTCAAGCTGCGCCGCGATGTACGACTTCACGTACGCGAACTCGGCTCCCGGCGCGACGATCGTGCCGTTGACGAAGTACGTTGGCGTTGCCGCGACCTGCATCGAAAAGGCGGCGCCAAGCCCGGCGAGGATCTCCTTGCGGATCTCCTCCGACGCCAGGTCGGCGTCGTAGCGTTTCATGTCGAGCGCGTGATCCTCGGCGAAGTTGCGGCCGAACTGGTCGATCTGGAACGCGTTCATGTCGGCCTGGCCCTCGTAGAGCGTCTTCTTGTATTTCCAGAAGGCTTCGGGGCTCTGATGCCAGATCGCGCGTCCGATGAGCGCGGCGGGGAACGCCCACGGGTGCGAGCTGATGATCGGCATGTCGATGCGGATGTGGCGGATCTTTCCGGCGCTCGCCTCGAAGATCGGGTCGAACGCTTCAGCGCCGCGCTTGCACGAGGGGCACTGGAAATCGGAGAACTCGACGATCGTGATCGGCGCGTCCTTCAGGCCGCGAGAGGGGGCCAGGGCAATCACCGGGGCGAGGCGCGCGTCGAGCTTCGCCTTCATCTCCGCCGCGTTTTTCGCGAAGTCGCCCGGGAAGAACATCGTTCCGGCGGTGTCGACGACGCCGTCGACCGGGATCCGGCCCGCTTCCGTGACGTGATTCACGCGGAGCTTCTGGAGGCCGCCTTCAACGGCTCCCGGTTCCACCACGACGTTCAGTTGCAGCGCGCTCCAGGCGAGGCTCTTGATTTTCTCGGTCGGGGTGCCCGTCTGGTTATAGAGCGGCCAGGGGCCTCCGACCCAGCTGCGGCCGTCGCCTGCCTTCACGCGGACGCCTTCGAAGTGGCACGACGCATCGCTGGATTCGAGCGAGATGATCTCGCCCGTCATCCCGCCGGGGAGCTTCCCGGTATACGGCTCGGTCTTCAGGGTCGACGCCGCACATTTCGGCAGGAACAGGTCGAGCACCGGATCGGAGACAGCATTCGTCGCCGCCGAAGCCGACGCGGCCAGGGCGATGATCATCGTGGTCAGAGCGAGTCGTTTCACAGTGTTCTCCTAAAAGACGGAATCGCGAGACGAGAACGATTCGACGCCGGAGGAAAATTGCCGGTCCGGCACGGCTTTACGCGTTCGCCGGGGAAGGCGGGGTGGCGGGGCGATCGGCGCTGAGCGCGAAGATTGCCGCAACGAGCGCGATGCCGCCCGCGAGATGGAACGCACCCATGTGCGAGATGTGCTCGTACCAGAGGCCGAAGACTGCCGTACCCGCAAGGGTGCAGACGCCCTGGATGAGGTAGTAGGCGCCGAAGGCGCGCCCCTTGAGGTCTGCCGTCAGGTGGTCGGCGATCCACGCGCGCTCGGTTCCCTCCGTAAGCGTGAAGGGGAGCGCGTACGCGACGAACATCACCGCGAACCAGGTGACCGACGTCGCGAGAGGGAACATGAAGTAGACCACGCCGTACATCGCCCAGCCCGAGGCGAGCACGCGGTTCCGGCGCGACCGGTCGGAGAGCGCGCCGCCGGCCGTGGAGAGCGCCGCCTTTACCGCGTGGTGGCCCGCCCAGAGGATCGGGATCCAGACGGTGCTCACGCCGGCGGCGCTCGCCTGGAGGATCAGGAAGACATCACTCGAATTCGCCATGGCGAAGATCGCGATTGCGACGAGCGGCTTGCGAAGCTCGCGGGGGAGCTTCGCCGGTGGCGTCGCCAGCTCTGCCGCGTCGCGCTGCCTTCGCGGGACCTCGCGAAGCGTGGCTGCAATTACGGCGACGCCGATGATCCCGGGAATGACGGCGATCAGGAAGATCGTCCGGAATGGAAGTGCGAAGACCCCGACGAGAAGCGCTGCGATCAGCGGCCCGATGAGCGCGCCGGCATGATCCATCGCGCGGTGCAGGCCGAACGCCTGCCCTCGCTGCTCCGGCGGCGTGACGTCGGCGATCAGCGCGTCGCGCGGAGCCGACCGGATTCCTTTGCCGGTTCGGTCGAGAAGCCGCGAGGCGAGCACGACCGGCCAGAACGTCGCGATAGCGAGAATCAGGCGCGCCACCGCCGCGATTCCGTAGCCGGCGACGACGAACGGCTTGCGGCGCGGCGTCCGGTCCGACCACCATCCCGCTCCGAGTTTGAGTATCGACGCGAGGGCATCGGCGAGCCCCTCGATCATCCCGACGACGAAGGGCGTCGCGCCGAGTTGCGCCGAGAGAAAGATCGGAAGCAGCGGGTAGATGATGTCGCTGGATACGTCGTTGAGGAGCGCAGCGAGCCCGAGAAGGATGACCGGCGTCGGAATCCTCGGGCGGCGCGCGCGATCCATGCGGCAATCCTAGCCGAATCGACGCTTGCACACCGGCGCCGCGCTTCGCCGTTCTTTATATAGAATGACGCCCGCCGCTCCGGCGGCACCTCACCGAAAGGAGTTTTCATATGCCCACGATTCAGAAAGTCGGTGTGCTCGGCTGCGGCCTCATGGGGTCGGGCATCGCACAGGTCGCCGCACAGGCGGGATTCCAGACAGTCGTTCTCGAGGTCGAGCAGAAGTTCCTCGACAAGGGCTTTGCCGGCATCGACAAGAGCCTCGGCAGGTTCGTCGAGAAAGGGAAGATGTCCGCGGAGCAGAAGGCGGAGGTCATGGGCCGTCTCAAGGCGACCACGTCGAACGCCGACCTCGCGGACTGCGACATCGTCATCGAAGCGATCATCGAGAACAAAGAGCTCAAGAAATCGACGTACGCGGCGCTCGACACGATCGTGAAGCCCGATGCGATCTTCTCGTCGAACACCTCGTCGCTGACGATCACCGAGCTTTCGATGGCAACGACTCGCGCGAAGCAGTTCGTCGGCCTCCACTTCTTCAACCCGGTGCCGATGATGAAGCTCGTCGAGGTCGTCCGGACGATTCTAACGAGCGACGAGGCGTTCAACGACGCGTTCGAATTCGCGAAGAAACTCGGCAAGGAACCGATTGCCTGCCGCGACAACTCGGGCTTCGTCGTGAACCGGCTGCTCGTGCCTTACATCCTCGACGCAATCCGCGCTCTCGAAGAAGGCGCCGGCTCGATCGAGGACATCGACAAGGGGATGGTGCTCGGTTGCGGGCACCCGATGGGCCCGTTCACCCTCCTCGACTTCGTCGGCCTCGACACGACCTACTACATCACCGAGGTGATGTTCGAGGAGTATCGCGAGAAGCGCTTCGCCGCGCCGCCACTACTCAAGAAGATGGTGATGGCGGGCAGGTACGGACGCAAGAGCGGCGCAGGCTTCTACGACTACTCGGGCGAGAAGCCCGTCGCGATGGACGCGAAGCGCTGAGGAAGGAGCACGCGAATGGCATACGAGAATCTGGAGAACGTTAAGGTTGAGATCCGCGAGCGGCTGCTCGTGCTGACGATCGACCGGCCCAAGGTGCTGAACGCTCTGAACGCGCAGACGATGGAGGAGATCCATCGGGTCTTCACCGAGGCTCGCGACGACGCGAGCGTCGGCGCGGTGATCGTGACCGGCGGAGGCGAGAAGGCATTCGTCGCCGGCGCCGACATCAACGAGCTCGCGCAGAAGAACTCGATCACCGGCAAGGAGACCTCCGAGCGCGGCCAGTTCATCCTGTCGCGGATCGAGCGCTTTCCGAAGCCGGTCATCGCCGCGGTGAACGGATTCGCGCTCGGCGGCGGATGCGAGCTCGCGCTCGCGTGCCACATCCGGCTCGCTTCGGAGAACGCGCAGATGGGCCTTCCCGAAGTGACGCTGGGAATCATCCCGGGCTACGGCGGCACGCAGCGGATGGTGAGGCTGCTCGGCAAGGGCAAGGCGCTCGAGCTGATCATGACCGGCGACAAGATCAAGGCGGACGAGGCGGAGCGGATCGGACTGGTGAATCGGGTCTACCCGGCCGCCGAGCTGATGCCTGCGGCCGAAGCGATGGCGAGAAAGATCGCGGAGCGCGGGCCTCTCGCGGTACGGGCGGCGATCGAGGCGGTCAACAGCGGCCTCGACATGGCGCAGTCCGACGGCGAATTCCTCGAGGCCACCCTCTTCGGACTGCTCTGCGCGTCGGAAGACACGAAGGAAGGAATGACCGCGTTTCTCGAGAAGCGAAAGGCGAATTTTCAGGGGCGGTAGGGCGTTCCGCGACACGAGCATCACAACCGGAGGCGCCATGGAAGACCAGCTCTCGAGCCTGATCTACGACTGGAATCTACACGGAGAATCGCAGCCGACCCGACCCGCAAAGCGGATCGAGTTCGACGACGAGACTCTTCGTGACGGGCTCCAGTCGCCGTCGGTGAGCGACCCGTCGCTCGACGACAAGATTCGCATCCTGCATTTCATGGAGCGGATCGGCGTCGACACGGCCGACATCGGCCTTCCTGGCGCCGGGCCGCACGTTCAGAAGACGGTCGAGCGGCTCGCGATCGAGATCCGCGACAACCGGATGAAGATCGTTCCGAACTGCGCGGGACGGACGCACGAGAATGACATTCGTCCGATCGCCGAGATCTCGCAGCGGGTCGGCATCCCGATCGCGGTAGCGGCGTTCATCGGCTCGTCTCCGATCCGTCAGTTCGCGGAAGAGTGGGATCTCGACTGGATCATCGAACAGGCGACCCAGGCAATCAGGTTCGCGGTGAAGGAAGGCCTTCCGGTCATGTTCGTCACCGAAGATACGGTGCGCGCGAAGCCGGAACATGTCGAGAAGCTCTACACCGCCGCGATCGAGGCTGGAGCCGAGCGCGTCTGCATCTGCGACACGGTCGGCCATGCGACCCCGTGGGGCGCGACGAACATGGTGAAGTTCGTCCAGGGAGTCGTCGCGAAGGCCAACCCCGCGGTGAAGATCGACTGGCACGGCCACGCCGACCGCGGGCTGGGAGTAGTGAACTCGATCGCGGCGATCCAGGCCGGCGTCGACCGCGTTCATGGCTGCGCTCTGGGGATCGGCGAGCGCGTCGGCAACACGGCGCTCGATCTGCTCATGGTGAATCTCAAGCTCATGGGGTGGATCGACAACGACCTCACGGCGCTTCCCGAGTATGTCCGCTTCGTTTCCGAGGTGACGCACGTTCCTCTCGTCGACCAGTACCCCGTCTTCGGGCGCGATGCGTTCCGGACAGGGACCGGCGTTCATGCCGCGGCGATCATCAAGGCCAAGAAGAAGGGGAGCGAGTGGCTTGCCGACCGCGTCTACTCGGGCGTGCCGGCCGCGCTTTTCGGCCTCGAGCAGATCATCGAAGTCGGACCGATGAGCGGACTTTCGAACGTGATTTACTGGCTCGCCGCTCACGAGTATCCGGCGGACGAGGATCTGACGAAGGAGATCTTCGCGAAGGCGAAGGCATCCTCCCGAATGCTCACGGACCAGCAGCTCCACGACACCGTGGCGCACTGGGCTCTCCGCCGCCTGAAAGCGCAGACTTCCGAGCAGCGCGCTGGAGCGGTGGTTTAAGATACGCGGCGCGGTGCAAGTTGCCGCGCGACCACTCTGCCCGAGTGGCGAAATGGCAGACGCAGAAGACTCAAAATCTTCCGATCGCAAGGTCGTGCCGGTTCGAGTCCGGCCTCGGGCACCAATTCAAACCTTTCTCCTTTCGTTTTGGTGACTTGCGGCGTCTGCCGGGGCTGATAGAATCTCGCCCTGCCGCCGTCTGCGGCATCCCTCCAGATGAAGACCTACTCGACACTCAAGGTGCGGCGCGAAGGCGCCGTTCTTCACGCTCGCCTCAATCGCACTGACGTCCGCAACGCCTTCAACGACGAACTGATCGCCGAAGGCATCGACCTCTTCGACACCCTCTCCCGCGATCCGGAAGGAATCCGCGCGGTCGTCCTCGGCGGCGAAGGCACGGTGTTCTGCGCCGGCGCCGATCTGAACTGGATGTCGAAGATGGTCTCGTACACGCGCGACGAGAACATCGCCGACTCGTCGAAGCTGGCGAAGCTCTTCGCCGCCATCAACGAATGCCCGCTGCCGGTGATCGGGAGAATTCAGGGCGCAGCGATCGGCGGCGGCGTCGGACTCGTCGCGGTGTGCGACATCGCGATCGCGACTTCCGATGCGAAATTCGGCCTCGCCGAGGTCAAGCTCGGAATCCTTCCCTCGGTGATTTCGCCTTACGTGATCGCCAAGATCGGTGCGAGCCATGCGCGCGCTCTGTTTCTCACCGGCGAGCGGTTCGACAGCGCGCGCGCGATGCGGATCGGCCTCGTGCACGAAGTCGTCACCGACGATGTTGCGCTCGACGCGGCCGTCGCGCGCGTGGTCGGCGAATTGATGACCTCCGGCCCGGACGCCGTGCGCGAGTGCAAGCGACTCATCGACTTCGTGTCGTCGTGTGAGGCGGCCGACGCGGTTCCCTACACGATCGAGGCGATCGCCGAGCGACGCGTATCCGAAGAAGGCCAGGGCGGAATGACGGCGTTCCTCGAGAAGAAGAAGGCGCCATGGGTGAACGGTTGATTCGCAGGCTCCTGGTTCCCAACCGCGGGGAAATCAGCGTGCGCATCGCGCGCAGCTGCCGCGAGATGGGAATCACGTCGATCCTCGCCTGTGCCGAAGACGACCGCACCACCGCCTTCGCGCGTGCATTCGACGAGGTGGTCTCACTTGGAGAGGGCGACGCCCGCGATACGTACCTCGACGTTGCGAAGATCATCGATGCCGCGCGCGCCAGCCGCGCCGATGCGATCCACCCCGGGTACGGATTCCTTTCCGAGCGGAAGGCGCTCGGCGTCGCATGTGAGGAAGCAGGGATCATCTTCATCGGCCCTCGCCCCGACGCGATCGAGCTCATGGGCTCGAAGTCGGCCTCGCGCGCGCTGATGGTGAGCCTCGGTGTTCCGGTGGTTCCGGGGTACAGCGGGGACGACCATTCCGACGAAACGCTGATCCGCGAATCGGCGAGCATCGGCTTCCCGCTGCTCGTCAAAGCTTCCGCCGGCGGCGGAGGCAAGGGGATGAAGATCGTCACGCGCCCCGACGATCTCGCGGCGGCGATCGAATCCGCGAGACGTGAGGCGCTCAAGGCGTTCGGTGACGACCGCCTGCTTCTCGAGCGGTATATCGAACGCCCGAGACACGTCGAGTTTCAGGTCTTCGGCGACGGCGAGGGAAACGTCATTCACCTCTTCGAGCGCGATTGCTCGATTCAGCGACGCCATCAGAAGATCGTCGAGGAGTCGCCGGCGCCGCACTTCAGCGAAGAGCTCAGGGCCCGAATGGCGGATGCGGCGATCCGTGCGGCCGCGGGTGTGCGGTACCGCAGCGCCGGCACCGTCGAGTTCATTCTCGGCGTCGACGGGAACTTCTATTTCCTCGAGATGAATACGCGGCTCCAGGTCGAGCATCCGGTCACGGAGATGGTGCTCGGGGTCGATCTCGTGCGGGCGCAGATCGAGGTCGCACAGGGGCATCCGGTGCCGTGGCGCCAGGCAGAGCTGTCCCAGCGCGGTCATGCGATCGAGTGCCGCATCTATGCCGAAGATCCCGACAACGGATTTCTGCCGCAGACCGGCGAAGTTGCGCTCTATCGGGCGCCCTCCGGTCCCGGTGTCCGCGTCGACTCGGGAATCGAAGAGGGAAGCGTCGTCTCGGTGAAATACGATCCTCTGCTCAGCAAGCTGATCGTGCACGCAGAAACTCGCGAACTCGCGATTGCGCGGCTCGGCCGCGCGCTCGACGACTACACGATCCTCGGCACGCGGACGAATCTTCCGTACCTGCGACGTATCGTGAGACATGAAGCGTGGGGACGCGGAGACGTGGGAACCCACTTCGTCGCGGAGCACGAGAGCGATCTCGTGCCGCGCGTTGCGGACGGAGCGGCGGAAATCGCCTCGGTCATCGTGACGGCTTCCGCCGGCGAAACGGCGAGGCGGGGAGGCACGCGGAAGTCGCTGCCTTCGGTCTGGGAGTCAATTCGCGAATTTTCGAGGTGACAGCCCGCACATCGGGGGCGGCCTCAGTTCTGATTAAAGGAGCGCGCGATGGTTGATCACGAAGAAATGGAAGACGAAGAGTTCGAAAGTCAGCTCGAGCAGATGATCGTCGAGAACGGCATGCTGATCCAGGCAGTGATGAACATCCTTCTGCGGAAGGGCGTCATCACCGAGGACGAAGTCGACCGTGAGCTCGAAAGTCTCTACAAGGAGCTCGGCGACGAGGGTGAAGGAACCGGCGGGGAATAGGGGGTCCCCCCCCCTGTTTGGTTCCACGTATTCGACGATTTGGAGGATTCATGAAGGTACGTAACATCATTCTTTGCGTGGGCCTCGCGACCTTCGTCGCGGGCGGCGCAGGCGCGTCACTTTCCAAGGAGATCGCCGAGCAGGGCAAGGGTCCGATGTCGGTGTACATGACGAAGGACGAGCAGAAGGCCTGGAAGGCGCTCAAGACCGACGACGAGGCGAGAGCCTTCATCCAGCTCTTCTGGGCGCGTCGCGACCCGACGCCGAACACGCCGCAGAACGAGTTCGTCGACGAGGTGAAGAACCGCGTCGCGTACGCCGACCAGACATACACGACCGGCCGCGGCACGGGCTGGTCCTCCGACAAGGGGAAGATCCACCTTCTCTTCGGCGCGCCGTCGCGTCGCGAGGGATCGAGTGGACCTAACATGCCGAACATCCAGACCCCCACGGGCGGGGGCTCCACGGCGATGAGCGAGGGGGTCGAGACCTGGGTGTACGAGAAGGATCGCGTACCGCAGTGGGTCGGCATGCCGGAGTTCAGGGTTCCTTTCCGGAACGCCAACAACAGCGGCGACTGGAAGCTCGGGCACGAGATCGGAACCGACATCAATGACTTGATGCAGAAGGCCATCAACGCGACCATCGTGTCGCCGCAGCTGACGAAGGCTCCCGACTGGGCCGCGATCTCGCAGCAGCAGGCCGCCGCGGCCGCCGAGGCGGCCCGCGTTGCGGCGCTGCAGGCACCGCCGCTGAAGGCGGAGCTTGCGTCGGACGTGATCAAGCAGGCGCTCGCCACGTTCAAAGGTGCGTCCACCAGCCCGTACAAGGGGGCGTTCATCACGACCGGCGAGTTCATCACGGTCGAAGGTCACTCCTTCGTCGCCGCCCAGCTCTATCTCTCGGGAGGCATGAGCCTCGCGGGTGATCAGGTCGTGACCTTCTTCGGCCTCGTCGAGGACGCCAGCGGCAAGGCCGTCGGAGCGTTCGAGGAAGAAGCGAAGCTTCGCGCGAACCGGCACGGAGATCTCTTCACCGATCGCTCGTTGCCTCTCGCGGCGGGGAAATACGTTCTCTACTTCGGAGCTCAGGCGAACGGCGTGGTCGTCGCGATCGCGAAGGCTGACCTGACCGTCAGCGGTCTCACGAAGGACACGCCCTCCGTCTCCGATCTGATGCTCGCCAGCGCCATCTACCCGATGACCGAAGCGCAGCGTCCCGCCGATCCGTACGCGTTCGGCGGACTCAAGATCGTTCCCGAAGGTGACGGCACGTTCTATACGGACGACGAGCTCTGGTTCCTCGTCGAACTCCGCAATCCGGGAATCGATCCGACGACGAACATGCCGAAGATTCAGCTCGGCGCCGAAGTCGAAGGCACGGTCAACGGGAAGCCGAAGAAGTTGAAGATGCCTCTCGCACCGATGGATGCACAGCAGGTCAAGGACACGCCGGGGCACTTCATTCTCGGTACCTCGATCGCGCTCGCGAAGCTCCCAGTTTCCGACTACAAGATCAAGGTGAAGGTCATCGACTCGGTGCTCACCAAGACCTACGAGAAGGAAGGGAAGTTCTCGCTGGCTGCCGCCCCGGCGGCTGCTGCGGCTCCGGCTGCGGCGACTCCGGCTCCCGCGCCCCCGAAGAAGTAACCCTACCCGCACGGGGCGGGATCGCAGGATCCCGCCCCGTCGCATCATGATTGGACGACGTCCCATGAGTCAGACCCCGCAGGATGCAACCGACCCGTTCGTCACCGTCGACGAGGCGGCAGAACTCTTCCGTCGTGGAGAGTTCGTCATCATCGTCGACGACGAGGACCGGGAAAACGAAGGCGACCTCTGCCTGGCCGCGGAGAAGGTGACTCCCGAAGCGATCAACTTCATGGCGCGTTACGGCCGCGGGCTGATCTGCATGCCTCTCACCGAGGAGCGCTGTGACGAGCTCGACCTGCCGCTGATGGTCGAGAACAACTCGGCGCCGTACGGGACGCAGTTCTGCGTCTCGGTCGGGTCGCGGCATGGCGTGACGACCGGAATTTCAGCCCGCGACAGGGCGCACACCGTCAGCGTCGCGATCGATCCTGAATCGAAGCCCCACGATCTCGTTCGACCCGGGCACATCTTTCCACTCCGTGCGCGCAAGGGCGGCGTACTCAAGCGCGCCGGGCACACGGAAGCCTCCGTCGATCTCGCAAAAATTGCCGGCTTGATTCCCGCCGGGGTGATCTGCGAGGTGATGAACGAAGACGGAACGATGGCGAGGCTCCCGCACCTGACGGAGTTCGCGCTCACCCACGGGTTGAAGATGATCACCGTGGCCGAGCTGATCAAGCACCGGATGCGGAACGAGAAGCACGTGAAATGCGTTGCGTCGCCGAGGTTGCCGACGGCTTTCGGAGAGTTCCGCGCCTGCGCATACAAGAGCGAGATCACGGGCGAGGAGCACGTGGCGCTCGTGATGGGCGAGATCGACGAAAACGACGAGGTGCTCGTTCGCGTCCACTCGTCGTGCCTGACGGGCGACGTCCTCGGCTCGTGCCGCTGCGACTGCGGCGCGCAGCTGCACCGCGCGATGGAGAAGATCGGCCGCGAGGGGAAGGGCGTGCTGCTCTACCTGCTTCAGGAAGGGCGCGGCATCGGGCTGTTGAACAAGCTCAGGGCGTACGAGCTGCAGGACCAGGGCGCCGACACGATCGAGGCCAACGCCAAGCTCGGATTCGGGCCCGACATCCGGGAGTACGGCACCGGCTCGCAGATTCTTCGCGATCTCGGCGTGCGCAAGATCAGACTGATGACGAACAACCCGGCGAAGTACGTCGCGATCGAGGGCTTCGGCCTCGAGATCGTGGAGCGTGTTCAGCTGGAGATCGCTCCGTCGAAGGAAACGCAGCGCTACCTCGAAGCCAAGAAGAAGAAGCTCGGGCATATGCTCGAGCTCGTGTGAGGAGAAGCAACCGGCGATGACACAGAAAGGGCCGCTGCTCGAAGGTACGGGCAAGACCGATTACGAACGGTACATCCGTACCGACGAGCTTCTCGCCCTGCAGAAGGACGAGGGGAAACTGGTCCATCCCGAAGAGCGGCTCTTCCAGATCACGCACCAGGCGGCCGAGCTCTGGCTGAAGCAGCTCGACTGCGAGGTCAACCGGATCGCCGCGATGATGGGAGAGGGGAAGCTCACGATGGCGAGCGACCTGCTCCACCGCTGCAGGATGATTCTCGACCTCCTTCGCGACCAGATCGTGATCGTCGAGACGATGGCGCCTGCCGATTACCACGTCATTCGCCTGAACGCGCTCGGCAAAGGGAGCGGCCAGGAATCTCCCGGATTCAACAAGCTGCTTGACGTACGTCACAGACTCTGGCCCCCGTTCGAACAAATACTCCGCGGCGCCGGGGCGACGCCGCTCGCAGTTTTGCGGTCGCCGCGCGAGCACGACGAGCTTCATCGTCTTGCTCAGGCGATGTTGGATTATGACGCGGCATTCATGAAATGGAGGTACACGCACCTGCGTCTCGCACTCAGAATAATCGGGTCGAGAGTGAAGTCGCTTAAAGGCGTTCCGGTGATGCAGTTGGAGTCCGGAACCAGAGAGCCGCTCTTCAGCGAGCTCTGGGACGCAATCAGCGATTTGACCGACGAAACCAGGCCGGAATATTAGTTGAGGGTTCCGGTTCTGTTTCCCTCGGCGGGTGTGTCTAAACTGTTGAAGTGATTGCCACGAGAAAGTTTCTGAATGCGATAGGTTGCGTCTTGACGCTCAGCGCGGCCCATCTCTATACTCGCTGGCCACTGCCGCCTCGAAAGGCAGCTGCCAGCGGCCGCTTCAAACGTCTGCCGATAGCAGGGAGCTAGCGAACTTCATGAAGAAATTGCTGTGTCTTTTGGGAGCCGGTGTGCTGTTGGCGTCGCTCACAGCTTGTGGAAAGATCGAGGCGAGAATCGCGATCCGCCAGGGCAACGAGCAGTACGCCGCCGAGAAGTACGCCGAGGCGCTGAAGTCGTATTCGGAAGCCCGCCAGATCGACCCCAGTTTTCCCGATCTCGATCGCATGGTCGGCTATTGCAACATCGGCCTGTACGAGCCGGGAAACGACAAGCCGGAGAACAACAAGTTCGCCGACACCGCGATCGAGGAGCTGCAGAAGTATCTCAAGCAACGCCCCAAGGACGAGACGGCGCGCGAAGCGCTGATCAACCTCTTCCTGAATGCGGAACGGACCAGCCAGGCGATCGACTACTTCAAGGAGTACCTGAAGGAGAACCCGGCCGACCTGAACGCTGTGCGCTCGGTTGCGACTCTCTACGCAAAGTCTGGCGACTTCAACGAATCACTGAACTGGTACAAGAAGATCACGCTTCTCGATTCGAAGAATGCCGAGGCGTTCTACACCTACGGCGTCGTCTGCTACGAGAAGGTCGCGAAGAATCCGCCGGAGGATCAGGCGGAGAAGCTCGCGATCATCGAGAAGGGTCGCGAGGCTCTGCTCGAGGCGACGAAGCTTCGCCAGAAGTACTTCGAGGCACTCGTCTACATCAACCTGCTCTACCGTGAGCAGTCCAAGATGGAGACGGACCCTGCGAAACAGGCCGCGCTGATGGCCGAAGCGGAAACCTACCGGAACCAGGCGGTTGAGATTGCCCGCGAGCGGAAGGCGGCCCAGCAGGGCGCCGCCGCTGCGCCGGCAAAGTAAGGAAGCCAGACGCCGATGTTCGAAACTACGGTTGTCGAGTCGAAGAAGCACAAGGTCGGGGTTCTGAAGTACGTGACGTTCCCGGTGTCCGTTGCGCTCCACGTAATCGCCATCGGTGGCATCACGTTCGCGACGGTCTGGGACATCGACTTCCCGACGAATTCGCCAGCGCAGTATGCGCAGTATTCCGTTGCCGCGGCGCCGCCGCCGCCTCCTCCTCCTCCTCCGGCTCCCAAGGCCGCGGCGAGGGTGGTCGAGGTCAAGCCGGTCGAGATCCCGAAGGATCTTGCCAACATGGCGCCTACCGACATCCCCGAGCAGATTCCGGAGGTTCAGGCGAACGCCGGAGGTGGCTCTGAAGGTGGTGTCGAGGGTGGTGTCGAGGGCGGCGTCGAAGGCGGTGTGCTCGGCGGTGTCGTCGGCGGAGTCGTCGATCAGCAGGTTCCCGACGCCCCGATCCGTGTCGGCGGCGACGTCAAGGCTCCGACGGTGATCAGCCGTGTCGAGCCTCAGTATCCCGAGGTAGCGCGCCGCGCCGGCGTGCAGGGCATCGTCATCGTCGAAGCGATCATCGATCGCAACGGCAACGTGCGCGACGTCAAGGTCCTCAAGCCCCTCCCGTTCGGTCTCGATCAGGCTGCGGTCGACGCGGTCCGTCGTTGGAAGTTCAAGCCCGGTACGCTCAACGGCACGCCGGTAGACGTCATTTTCAATCTCACAGTCAACTTCAAGATCTCACGTTAGAAATTAAATCAGGCGAGGCTGACGGCTCGCGAACCGGCAGCACTCAGAGGAGGACACCGAGTCATGGAATTGAATTTCGCAGCAATCTGGGCCCAGTCGAGCATCATCGGCAGGGGCGTTTTCGTCCTGATGGCCATCATGTCGATTTACTCGCTGTGGGTCATCGTTGAGCGCTTCATCGTCTATTCGCAGGCGAAGAACCAGTCGCTCAAGCTGATCGGCAGCCTGTCGAACATCCTGACGCGCAGCGCGTACCAGGAAGCGATCGACGTCACCAAGAAGTACAAGAACAGCCACCTTGCGAAGGTCATCGCCGCAGGTCTGCTCGAGTTCGAAGCGGGCCGCCGTGACAAGCGCAATCACAACATCGACACGATCGTCGAAGCGGCGCGCCAGGGTATGGACCGCACCGCGATGATCACCGTCGCCGAGCTCAAGGAGAACCTGGGCGTTCTCGCGACCATCGGCGCGACCGCGCCGTTCGTCGGTCTTTTCGGCACGGTTCTGGGCATCATCGGCGCTTTCGAAGGCATGGCGAAGTCGGGCGGTGGTATCGCCTCGGTTTCGGCCGGTATCGCTGAAGCGCTCGTGGCAACCGCCGGCGGTCTCGGCGTCGCGATCCCCGCGGTCTGGGCGTTTAACTACTACCAGAACCGCGTCGACCGCTTCACGGTCGAGATGTCGAACTCCGGCTCCGAAATGTCGATCTATTTCATGAAGGAAGCCGAGAGCAATGAGTTCAAGGCGTAAGTGGCACAGCTCGGTCGGTAAGCTGACCGCGGCCCCGCTGAATTCCGAGATCAACGTCACGCCGCTGGTGGACGTCTGCCTCGTGCTTCTCATCATCTTCATGGTCGTCACGCCCATGCTGCAGAAGGGCGTCCCTGTGAACCTGCCGACCACGGAAGCTCCGGAGAAGACGCCGGACACCGAGAAGCAGTTGCAGATCTCCGTCAAAGCGGACAATACGGTCTACGTGGGACCGCTCGTCATCCGCAAGGAAGAAGTGAAAACTGCGCTTGAGGACATTCAGACCCGGACTCCCGATCGTGAGATCGCGGTCAAGGGCGACCGTCTCGTCAAGTACGGCGAAGTCATGGATGTGCTGAAGGCGTGCCGCGACGTAGGCTTCAACAACGTCGGACTCGTCACGCAGCCGAAGAAAGCTCCGGGATCCGAGGGTTAATGCCATGCAAGTAGGCGGCTCAGGTCATCTTCAGTCCAACATCAACGTCACACCGCTGGTTGACGTCTGCCTCGTCCTGCTGATCATCTTCATGGTCATCACGCCGGTCGTGCAGATGGGCTACCTGGTGAAGGTTCCGCCGAAGGCTCCTCCGGGTACTCCCTTCGATCTGAACTCGGACCAGATCATTCTGCGTCTGACCGCCGACAGCCGGATCTTCATCAACAAAGAAGAGGTCACACGGGATCAGTTCCCCACGAGAATGCGTGAGATTCTCAAGGGGAACACGAGCAAGATGGTTTTCTTCTCCGGCGAGCGGGACGTCGATTACGAAACCACCATGTCATTCCTCGACATGGCCCGGAACTCCGGGTGCGGCAACATCGGCATCATCGTCGAGGAAATGGCCCGGTAGACGCCTCCATCTGAGTCTTTTTCGCGAAAGAGCACAGGCCTCGCGCCTGTGCTCTTTTTTTGATGCCGGCCCGCGGATCTGCCGCCTCTTGCGGGAACGGTGAAAGGTAAGATGCATCGCGAATGTCGAGACTGAAAACCGTCGCCTTCGAAATCGTCGCACCGGTACTCGCGTTTCTCGGCCTCTACATCGCCGGGACGCTCGCGCTCGGCGGCCTGCTGCATCCGATCTTTGGCGGTGACAGGATGACGCTGTTCGCGTGGGCCAGCCTTGGCGCTGCTGCGATCGCGAATCTTCTCTGCGTCTTCCTTTTCGATCGCTTCCGCCTTCACCTGGGGATTCTCGAGTCACCCGGCGCGATCCTCGGCGGTTTCGCGAAGGGCGCGGCGGTGGCCATCGCGCTGCTCACGGCTGCGAACGCGCTGATTCTCATTACCACCTCATTCCGACATACGCCGGGTAACGGCATCGACTGGGTCGAGATCTTTGCGGTCTTCGTGCCCGCGGCAATCCATGAGGAGCTCGTCTTCCGCGGCTACCTGCTGCAGAAGCCGGCGAAGCTCAATCTATGGGCGTCGGTCGCCGTGACGTCGGTTCTTTTCGCGCTGGTTCACGGGGGAAATCCAGCGGTCGGCAAGATCGCGCTCGTCAATATCTTCCTTGCGGGCGTTCTTCTCGCCCTCGCGTGGGTCTGGCGGAGGAATCTCTGGATCCCGATCGGTATCCACATCGTCTGGAACGTATTCAGTGGACCGGTCCTCGGGCACGAGGTTAGCGGGCTTTCTCTGCCGAAGACGCTGCTGCGAACGGTGGATCCCGGACCTGACCTCCTGACGGGCGGTGCATTCGGGATCGAGGCCAGCGTCTTTCTCACGCTTGCGGAGCTCGGTGCGATCGCCTTCGTCGCCTGGCGGATTGCAGCGGTCCCGCCGACGTTGCCATCCGCGACATACGAAGGCCTGAGCGCAGCCGTGCCGCCGCCCGATGGAAGTGTAGGCGGGACGGTAGCGGTTAGCGCCAACGAAGCGGTATCAACCAACGAAACGGAGAGCTGAATGAAAGAAATCGTGATTCTCGAAGGGGCCAGGACCCCGATGGCGGAGTACAACGGGCACTTCTCGGACCTTAGCGCGATCGAGCTTGGCGCGATCGCAGCCAAGGAGGCGATGAGGCGCGCTTCGGTCGACCCTGCCGAGATCGATCACGTGATCGTCGGCAATGCGCTGCAGACATCCGCGGACGCGATTTACGGCGCCCGGCACGTGGGACTGAAGGCAGGGGTGCCGATTCCCGTTCCCGCGCTCACTGTGAACAGGCTCTGCGGTTCCGGCATCCAGTCGATCATCAGCGGCGCCGAGCAGATCATGCTCGGAGAGGCGAAGACGGTTCTTGCCGGAGGCATGGAAAACATGTCGCAGGCGCCGTTCGTGCTTCGCGGGGCGAGAAAGGGATTCCGGCTCGGCGGCGGCCAGCTCGAGGATTCGCTGATGGCGGCGCTTCTCGACACGTACACCGGCTTCTACATGGCGCAGACATCCGACAACCTCGCAAACAAATACGCGATCTCGCGCGAGGAGCAGGACAGCTTCGCGCTGTCGAGCCAGATGAAGGCTGCGGATGCGTGGACCTCGGGTCGGCTCGCCGAGGAGGTGATCCCGGTCGCGGTTGGTCGCAAGGGAGAGCTCTTCTCTCAGGACGATCACATGAAGCCCGACACGACGATCGAAGGGCTCGCGAAGCTCAAGCCGGCGTTCGGCAAGGATGGCTACGTAACGGCGGGGAATGCGAGCGGTATCGTCGACGGCGGCGCGATGGTGGTCGTCTCGAGTGCCGACGATGCACGCGCGTCGAACCGCAAACCTCTCGGCAAGATCGTCTCGTGGGGTATTACGGGCTGCGACCCGCAGATCATGGGCATCGGTCCCGTGGCGGCGTCGAAGCTCGCGCTCGACCGTGCGGGGCTGAAGCTCGATCAGATGGATCTCGTCGAGATCAACGAGGCGTTCGCCGGGCAAATCCTCGCCGTGGCGAGAGAGCTCGAGCTCGACATGACGAAACTCAACGTGAACGGCGGAGCGATCGCGCTGGGCCACCCGCTCGGTGCGAGCGGCACGCGGCTGGTGATCACCCTCCTTTACGAGCTCAGGCGGCGCAAGGCCCGTTACGGCCTCGCCTCGGCGTGCATCGGCGGCGGCCAGGGCATCGCGATGATCGTCGAGAACGCAGACGCGTAGACGCGAATTGAGAATTCGGAATTGCGAGAGCGCGTCGGATGATTCCGGCGCGCTCTCGGTGTGTTAGGCCTATTGTTTTTTGGGGTCAGTAACCACGCAACGGATCGACGACGTTACGTAGAGGCTCGCCGCGGACGAAGCGGCCGAGGTTGTCGAGGAAGAGGGCCAGCTGCCTGGCGTTCACCTGCTCGCTTCTCCAGGTCGTGTGTGGAAGCACGCGAACGTTGTCCATGTCCCAGAATGGATGCTCCGGCGGCAGTGGCTCGGTCTCGAACACGTCGAGGATTGCCCCTGCGATCTTCCGGCCGGAGAGCGCTTCGAGAAGCGCCGTTTCATCGACGAGCTCTCCGCGCGCGACGTTGACCAGTCGCGCTCCCTGCGGGAGCGCGGCGATGACGTCCGCGGAGACGATACCGCGGGTCTCGCCCGTCAGCGGCGCTGCGACGATCAGCCAGTCAGCCTCCGCTGCACGCGCGAGCAGCGCCCCCGGCTGAACCACCGCGTCGAAGGCGTCGTTCCCGGTGCCGGTTCGGGTCACCGCCGTGACGCGCACGTCCATTGCGCGTAAGCGGCGTGCGATCTCCTTCGCGATGCTGCCGCCGCCGATCAGCACCGCATGGCGCCCGCCGAGCTCCTGCGACCGGGTCACGTTCCAGGTGTGCTGCCGCTGCTGCAGGAAGATCTGCTCGAGCCCCTTCTCTTCAGCGAGGAGCATTGCGAGCACCCACTCGGCGATCGATGGAGCGTGGACGCCGGCCGAATTGGTCAGCGTTGCTCCCGACTCGAGAAAGGCCGGTGTGAGAATGTGGTTCACCCCCGCCGAGCCGGTGTGAACCCAGCGAAGACCGCGATTCTCGCGCACGATCCGATCTCCCGCCTCGGGCGATAGCCACCACCGGAAGAAGCCCACGGCATCGCGCGAGTCGTCGGGAGGGACGCCGTTCTGATCGTAGCCCGCGAGCGCGATTCCGAGTGCGCGAGCGGCGGGCTGGAGCTCGTCGACGAAGTGGCGGGGCGCGAGTACGGTCTGGGTCATCGAGGCGTTCTACGCTGCAGGCCCCGAGTGTATCGCCGAAGCCGGGCGCCGGGCGCCGGGAAGGGGACGAGCCGCGGCGGAATCTGCCCCGTCCGGGTCACGTTCCGTGTGTGGGTCCCGGCAGGCACGCCGCGGAACGAACCGACATGCATATCTCAGGGAAAACCAAGGCCCGCATCGCCGCGGCCGTCGCTCTGATCGCCGTCGCGGCCGCGCTCTATCTTTCGCCCCTGAGAGCCTGGCTCACGGTGGAGAACCTCAGCGCGGCGATCCGGCAGATTGCGTCGCTCTGGTACGCCCCGATCCTCTTCATGGTCGCGTTCGCCGTGGCGTGTGTGCTTTGGATTCCCGCGAGCGTCTTTCTGATCGCCGCCGGGGTGATCTGGGGCTGGAAGCTCGGGTCGATCTACTCGATCACCGCGGCACTCGTCGGCGCGTTGATGTCGTATTACGTGTCGAGGTTCATCGGTGCGGAGGCAATGGCGCGGTTCGGCGGCGCGAAGATCGCACGTTATCTCGAGCGCGCCGGATTCCAGACGATGCTCATCCTCCGGCTCATCCCGCTCTTTCCGTTCGCGGTCCTCAACTACGGAGCGGGGATCGCGGGCGTGCGCGCCCGTGACTTCTTCTTCTCGACGGCGCTCGGCGTGCTCCCGTCGATGATCGTCGTCTGCTACTCCGCCGATGCGATCGCGAGGGGGATGATGTCGCGCGAGGACGCCCTCAAGACGCTCTTCAAGGTCGGATTCATCTTCGCCGCGGTGGTCACGGTGCCGATCCTCCTGAAGAATCGTGCCGCCAGGGCGATCGCCATCGCAGCTGAAGAGAAGCAGGCTCAGGAGCGCTGAGCGGATCGCGCGAAATCGCGATGATCGAGATCCAGCTCCATTCAGGCAACCTTCGCAGACGGGTGCGCCACCTCGTGCTCAGCCGGCGCGAGGTGTTTCTCATGTCGGGCCTGGGCTCGATGTTTCTCTTCTTCATGCTCGTGACTCTGCTCGTCGCGCCGTCGGTCATCCGGCGCACGCACAGGATCAGCACGCTCCGACTGATGCAGCAGGAGCGGGACGTTCAGCTCGCGCGGTTGCGGGAGCACGTCGCACAGATCGAGTCGCTCGAGCGAAGTCTGGCGGACGAGAGGATCCGGATCGAAAAGCTGGCAACGGTCTACGGGATCGAGCTCCCGCAGGATGTCGAGCCGGACGCTGCACCGAGCGACGCGCCCCAGCGCGACTCGCGGGCCCAGCTGACCGCCGCGCACGCGAAGGAGTCGCATCTCGTGGAGTCGATTCTCCTCCTCGATACGGAGCTCGCGAGGCTTGCGGCACACGAGCAGGGGAATCCCGGGATTGCGCGGGCGATCCCGTCGATCCTCCCGCTGCCTCAGGATCGCTTCGTGGTGCTGTCGGTCTACGGACAGCGCATCTCGCCGTTCACACGGCGCGCGGAGCCGCACCCTGCGATCGATCTCGCGGCGGCTCGCGGGACGCCCGTCTACGCGACTGCCGACGGCATCGTGACGTTTGCGGGACGCCCGCCGCTGAAAGTCGGCCCCGATTGGTGGCGACTCGGGAACGTCGTCGTCGTGAATCACGAAGACCGTTACGTGACCATCTACGGCCACTGCGATACGGTCGGAGTCCGGGCCGGGCAGAGTGTGAGCCAGGGTGCGGTCATCGCCACGGTGGGCGACTCGGGCTGGGCGTCGAGCGTGCATCTCCACTACGAGATCCGTGGAAACCTCGACGGCCTCGGGCACTGGGAGCCGGTCGATCCCAGGCTTCATGTGCTCAACTACCAGTGGGCCGACGAGCAGAAGCTCCTCGCGGAGGCGGAACGCAGCCGAACGACGGCAAAGGGGCCGCCGCTGCCGCCGCTCTTCGTCGGCGCAAAGCGTTAGGCGCCGCGCGGGCGCAATTCCAGCGCCTCCCGGTACTCGGAGGCAGCGCGGAACGGGTCGACGATGTTCATCCACGATCCTGTCGCCAGCTCGAATCCGGCGAGACTCGTCAGCCGCGGGAGCAGCTCGAGGTGCCAGTGGAATGCCGATCGGCCGGGCTCGCTCATGGGAGCCGACGACATCGCGACGTTGAACGCCGTACCGGGCCAGCGCGATCGCAGCGCCTGCGCCGCGAAACGAATCATTCCCGCAAGCGCTTCGGGGTCGGAGTCGGTCCAGTCGGGCTCGTGGCGGTCCGGGACGATCCAGCTTTCGTAGGGGAGGCGCGGCGCGGAGGGACAAAGGAGCGCCATTCCCCGTCGCCTTGCCACGACGAGCGCTTCGCCGCCGGCGCCGGTCGACTGCGGGCAGAGCGGACAGAACCCTGCCGAGGCGAAGCCGTGAAGCTCTGCCTGGAGCCTCGGCGGGACGAACGGCAGCGCGATCAGCTGGCTGTGCGGGTGCTCGATCGACTGCCCTGCCGCGCGCCCTTCGTTCCTGAACAGGATCACGCTCTCGATCTCCGGGCGCGACGCGTGGCTCGTGAAGCGCTCTCGCCAGAGCGCGACCATCACTGCGAGCGACGGAAGGTCTCTCGTCTCCAGCGAGGAGACATGCTCCGCCGTGTCGATGAGTACCTCATGCGATGCGAGGCCGGCGACCGGCGCGATCGCGGGATACTTGTTAGGCACGACCCGCGCGGTCCACGCTCCGTCGCCGGAGCGACGGGAGATTTCGGGGGGCGTCGCTTCTTCGTTGCCGGGACAGAACGGACAGATCGCTCCCGTCCGGCCGTCGTCCTCGCGCGTTGCGCCCCACGCGCCGGGGCGCTCGCCGCGCTCCGGAGAAAGAAGCACGGGTTCCGAAGTGAGCGGGTGCCGAACGAGGCGCGACATAGGCCGATTCTACTCGACCGCTCGGGGTGTCTCGTCCGCCCGTTCACGTTCGGCGAGGCTTCGCGCCAGCTGCACGCGCTGCTGCACGCCGAACGCGGCGAAGCAGGCGAGCGCGACCGCGAAGTATTCGGGAACCGTGAACGGGCCGAAGCGCGTCCGGATGATCTCGAGGCCCGCGAGTGAGTAAGAGATGACAGGCAGAGCGACGAGTGCGAGCACGAACTCTCCGCGGCCGAGGCCGTCGTAGCGGCGCACGCCGAATGTCGCTTCGACTTGCGTTCCCGCGTAGCCGATCATTGCGACGCCCAGAGAAGCGATGAGGGCGACTTCGATCCTCACCGAGGCGCCGATGGCCCAACCGGCGAAGAGAAAGCAGTCGCTCAGCCGGTCGGCGAGGTGATCGAGGAAGTCGCCGAAACGCGAGGTCAATCCTCGCTCGCGCGCGACGATGCCGTCCAGTGCATCCATGAATCCGGCGAGAATGAGCAGGGGAGGTGCTGCCAGAAAGAGGCGGGCATCTCTCGAGCCGAGCGCGAGAAGGAACGCGGCTGTGAGATTGAGAATCAGCGCGGCGATCGTGATCTGATTCGGGGTCAGGGGGGATCTTCGGGCGATCGGAAGCAGCCAGCGCTCGAGGCGGGCCCGCCACGGGTTCGTCATGAGGTGAGTATGTCTCATCGGGGGGCCTGTGTTGCAACACCGTGACGTAGCGCACACCCTCCACGCAAGCGCTTGCGCGTAAAACGGATGCGAGCGTTTCGGCCCCGGGAATGCGAAAATGTTCCTGTCGATGGGGGCGGGTTCGATCGGAATATCGACCGGTCCTGCCGTCTTACGATAGGCGCAAAACAGGAGAACCCAGACCAATGGCTACGGACACGAATTCGGCAGTGAAGCACATCAACGACAGCGATTTCGGCACCGCGGTGCTGCAGTCCCCGACTCCCGTGTTGATCGACTTCTGGGCGCCGTGGTGCGGGCCTTGCCGCATCGTCGGCCCGGTCATCGACGAGCTCTCGGGCGAGTATCAGGGACGGGTCTCGATGGTGAAGATCAACGTCGACGACAATCCAATGATCGCGCAGCAGCTCGGCGTCTCGTCGATCCCGACTCTGATGCTCTTCAAGGGCGGGCAGCTGGCTGACCGCGTCCTCGGTGCGATGCCGAAGGCGGAGCTCAAGCGATTCATCGACCGCAATCTGTAATCCCTGACGTTCCGCGAATCCGGGCCGGGCGCAGCTGCGTCCGGCCCGTTTTCTTTGGCGTCGAGAATCCTCCTCCGGGAACCGAGTGTGCGAAACTTGGCGAGCCATGCTCTCCGATCTCGACGCGATTCTCCGCTCACACGACATCGACGCGCTCATCGTTCCCATGCACGAGGCGATGCACCCCTCGTTTCGCTGGCTCTCGCGCGGAGCGAAGCTGACGAAAGGCTTCGTGGTGAAGAAAGTCGGTGCCGATCCGTTGCTCGTCTATTTTCCGATGGAGCGTGACGAGGCAGCCGCGTCCGGTCTTCCCGCGGCGTCAGTGCTCGATTTCGGGCACGAGCAGGCGCATCGCGAGGAATCGCACGCCCCGCGGGCGCTCGCACGCTTCTTCCGAAACCTGCTCGACGCGCAGTCGATTCGCGGCGGCGTTTCGTTCGCGGGGAATCTCCCGTTCGAGATGTACCTCGAGACCGCCGAGGAGCTCGAGAAGAGCGGCATCCGACTTGTTAGGCTGGGCGGGACGAACCCCGTGCAGCTGGCGCGAAAGCGGAAGGACGCGAGAGAAGTCGAACTGATCCGGAGCGTCGGGGAGCGCACCGAGGCGGTCGTCGACCGCGTGAGGGAGCTGCTGCGCGGCACGCGCGTGGAGAATGGGCGAGTGATGCACGGAACGGGCGTGCTCAAGCTCGGCGACCTCAAGGCTCTGGTGTCACAGGAGGTCGTGCGCCTCGGAATGCTCGAGGATCACGAGACGATACTCTCGCAGGGGCGCGACGCGGCGATCCCGCACTCTCGAGGGGATGCGGCCGCCGAGGTGATGGCGTCGGTGCCGATCGTGCTCGACATCTTCCCGATGGATGCGGCGACGGGTTACTTCTTCGACACGACGAGGACCTTCTGTGTCGGCGAGGTTCCCGAGGAGCTTGCACGCATTCACGCGCTCGTGCTCGAAGCGTTCACGATGGCCGCTGGGAGCGTTCGTGCAGGGACTCCCGCGTCGTCGTACCAGCACATGGTGTGCGACTTTTTCGAGAAGCACGGGTTTGCGACGATACGCTCGAATCCCGCAACGACCGACGGGTACGTTCACGGGCTCGGACACGGCGTGGGGCTCGACGTGCATGAGCGGCCGTCATTCTCGATCCTTCCGTCGAACCAGGACCTGATCGAGGTCGGCGACATCATCACGATCGAGCCCGGGCTCTACTTCCCGGAGCGCGGCATCGGCGTGAGGATCGAAGACACGTTCCACGTCGATGAGAGCGGGCGGGCGGTCACGCTCTGCCGTGGTGACCGGGGGCTCGCACCGTAGTCGCGCAGCCGGCACGCGTGAGCTCACATGACCATGGGCACGGCATGCCGTGCCCATGGAGAGTCTGGTTCGATTCCCTAACTGATCGCGGCGCCGCTGGCGCCGCACTCCAAATCAGGCTTCGCTGCGGCCGTGCGGGTAGAAGATCACCTTGAGCGCCTCGTGGCGATCGAACTTTCCGATCCCTGCCTCGAACTGATCCAGCGAGTCGTACTCTCCCTGCACGATCCACGTGACGTCGAGGCCGGCCTTGAGGAGCGAGAGCATCCGCTGCCACGTGCTGTACATCCGTCGGCCGATGATCCCCTGGATGGTGATCCCCTTGAAGATCACGTTCTTCGTGTAATCGTCGAACTGCAGCGAATGGCCCGCGGGGAGGCCTAGCATCGACATGAAGCCGCCCATCGCCACGACGTCGAGCGCGAAATTGATCGCGGACGGTGCGCCCGACATCTCGAGCACGACGTCGATCCCGCCGTCGGTCAGGTCCATGATCGCCTCGCGGATCGATTTCGGATCGGAAGCAGCGGCGTTGAATGCGTGAAGGTTCTTGAAGCTTCGCGAGGCGGCCCAGCGGCGCGCGGTCTCGAGCGAGTGATCGCTGACGTCGGTGACGACGACCGTGCTCGCGCCGCAGTGCTCGGCGATTGCGGCACACATCGCACCGATCGGGCCGAAGCCGGTGATCAGCACCGACTTGCCCGCCAGGTCGATGACCTGCGTCGCGTGGACGGCGTTTCCGAGCGCGTCGAGGAACGCTCCGACCTTGAGCGGAACGTACTCGCGATTGAGCTTGATGACGTTCGTCGCCGGAACCTTCACGTACTCGGCGAAGGCCCCGTCGCCGTGGAGGCCGAGGATGCGGGTGTTCCTGCAGATATGTCCCTGCCCCGTGCGGCACTGCCGACAGTGACCGCACACGACGTGCATCTCTGCGGAGACGTAGTCGCCCGGTTCCAGATCGGTGCGCCCCGCGTCCGAGCCGACATCCTCGACGTTCCCGCAGAACTCGTGGCCGTAAATGCGCGGCAGGGTCATCGACGGGCGAATCGAGGGATCCCAATGCCAGATGTGCTTGTCGGTTCCGCAGATGGCGGCGGCTGCGACTTTGATGAGAACTTCTCCTGCTCCCGGGACCGGTCGCTCGCGATCGGTGATGATCGTTCCTGCAGGGCCGTCCTGGGGGGCTGATTTCACAACAGCGCGCATTGCGCACCTCCGGTCGGGAGTCGAAAGCGGGTTGGATGTTAGCACGGCGAAACTGGTCCAAACCGCAGCGCGGCGCAGCCGGAAGTCGAAGGGGAGTGCAGCGCCCGTTTTCGCGGTTTTGAGGTACCGCGCAGTTGCCGACCTTACAACGAGCGGCGCAGGAGATCCGTGATGGCGAGAACCCGAATGAGTCACGAACGCCCGGTGGTCGAGAGCAGATTGCGGGTCCGATACAAGGACACGGACCAGATGGGAATCGCGCACCACTCGAATCACGTGGTCTGGTTCGAGATCGGCAGGACCGACCTCTGCCGGGCCGCCGGCATCGAATACCGGCGGATCGAGGAGCTCGGCTGGATTCTCGTCGTGACGGAGATCGGCTGCCGCTACCGCGGCCCGTTCCGATACGACGACGAAGTGGTGATCAGGACGCAACTCGAAGAGGGAAGCTCGAGATTGATCCGGTTTGCGTATCAGCTCGTCGAGGCGACCAGCGGCGAGGTCAGGGCCGAAGGCTTCAGCGCACACGTCTGGGTCGACAAGGAATCGAGGCGTCCCCGCGCGGCGTCTGCCGACGTGATGACGAAGTTCACGCCGTTCTTCGGATGATGCTCCGGGATTTCAGCTTCGACGCGCGTCAGTAGCGTGACAGCGACCCGCGGGTGTACTTGTCCGGGTTGCGGAGGAACGCCTGCCGATTTTCTTCGTTACGAAAGTAGTAGATACGATCCTTGAACTCCGCGACCGGCGTGGCGGGACGGATGGACACCTTTCCGCCGTCGACGGGGTCCATCGAGATCGCGGGGGTGAAGGGGAGACCGACGAGCGCCGGTTCCGACGTCGAAGTTGTCGACGTCGAATGCTCCGAATCAAGCGGAAGAGCAGGGATGTCGTCAGACTGCTCGATCGTCCGGACGTTCGGATCCGACTTCGCAGGAGCAGGGCTCGCACCCCTCCCGCAGCCCGGGACAACGATGAAGGAGGCTGCGACCGCGATCGCGAGAATTCGCCGGACGGTCATAGCTGCCGGGCGAGGAACGCCAGCACGGCGCGGTTGAACTCGGCCGGGCTCTCCACGTTCGAGAGATGCGCTGCGCCTGCGATTACGACATGAGCCCCGTCGCCTGCCAGAGCGGCCATTCGCTCGGCCTCGGCAGGAGGGGTGATCGTGTCCCTCTCGCCGGCAATGGCAAGCACGGGAAGCTTCGTGTCGCGGAGCGTCTGCGTCGAATCGGAGCGCGACGCCATCGCGGAGAGAGCAGCTACGATTCCGTCGACGCTGGCCGACGCCATGGCGCGCCTAACCGTCGCCGCGCGCCAGTCGGCGGCAGCATGTGTCGCGTCGGTGAGCATCTTCGGGAACATCGGATCGACGGCATGCGCGGCGCCTCCGCGACGCACGGCGTCCGCCATTGCGGCGCGGCCGGCGCGACCCTCGTCGCTGTCCGCCTTCTCGCGGGTGTCGATCAGGATCACCGAGGATGCGAGATCGGGGTGCCGGCGGAGAATTGCGAAGACGACGTAGCCGCCCATCGACACTCCTGCGAGAGTCGCCCGGTCAATGCCGAGCGACCGCACACAGGCGGCCACAGCGTCCGCGTAGGCGTCGATGGTTGCGGGAAGGGCCGGATCGAAAGGAGTCGCTCCGAATCCGGGGAGGTCAGGCGCGACATGGCGACGTCCGGGGATCGCGAGCTGCGGCTCGAAGATCGCGGAAGAAAGGGGGAAGCCGTGAATCCAGACGATGGCGGGACCGGTTCCTCTGTCGATTGCGGCAAGCACCGATGACCTCACAGTTCGTGCGCGAGCGATTCTGCGCAGGCGCGAAGGCGCTCGGCGGCGAGCGGGAGTTGGACCGACATGTTTGCCACGAGGACGAGGTGGTAGCCGTCCTTCAGTCCCTCGGAGATGATGCGGTACTCGGTGCCGTTGATCGCAAACGTCAGCGGCATGCCGAGGTTCGTCTCGCGACAGAGCCGTCGGATCTGATCGCGGAAGATCCCGCCGTAGGCGCCGATCACCTTGAGATCGTAGTTCGAGATGCCATTGGTTGCTCCGAGTACGGCTTCACCCTCGAAGTCGACGAGGATGACGCCGATGACTCCGGGCACGGCGTGAACGATGGCATCGAGTTCGCGTTGAAACGGCACGGTTACTCCAGCATGACGAGGTATTTCTGCGCTTCCATCGCCTCGGGGCTCGCCGGAGCTGCCTCGATGACGCGGCGCAGATAGGATATCGCAGTGTCCTTGAAACCCTTCCTGTGGGCGCAGATTCCGAAGCGGAGCAACGCGGTCAGCGAATTGGGGCGTCTCGAGAGAACTTCCTGATACTGACGGCCGGCCGCCTCGCAGTCACCCTGCTTCTCCAGGACGATGCCGAGGTATAGATGCGCATCGATGAGCTCAGGGTCGAGGGCGATCGCGGTTTTGAGGTTTCCGATCGCATCGGAGCGTCTTCCCGCCGACTCGTCGCAGATCGCGCGGTGAAATGCGGCGCTGGCGCGGAGCGGCGTGCCTTCGAGTGCCATCACCTTCGCGAAGTCGCCTGCCGCCGCGTCGTACCGGTTCGAGCGGAGAAGCGCCACGCCCCGATTGAAGCGGGCCTCGATGAACGACGGGTCGCTCGCAACCAGCGCGTCGAAGATCGCGATCGCCTCCGCCTCACGCCCCGCGAGGAGGAGAGCGAGCCCTTTGGTGTTCTGCTCGGCCTGGCTGCCTTTGCCTGCGCGCACGCCGGAGAGCGACTTGAGCGCGCGATCGAAATCGCCGCGTGCCAGGAAGGCCGCGCCGATGCTGCAGTCGGGGGCGCGCGTCGGCTGCTGGCCCTCCACCACGAACGAGGCCAGCGAGAGAAGCAGGGCGATCGTCGAACGCGGGATCAGGCGGCGCCTCGTACCTGCTCGTCGGGCTGGATGTCGCCCGCCTTCACCGCGCGGACGAAGGCTTCGACGACTTTCGGGTCGAAGCGCGTGCCCCCGAACCCGACGATCTTGTCGACCACGTAGTTGAGCTCCATCGCCTTCTGGTAAGGCCGGTTCGTCGTCATGGCGTCGAACGTGTCGGCGATCGCCACGATGCGGGCCTGCAACGGGATCTCGTCGGCAACGAGATTGTCGGGATACCCGCCGCCCGACCATTTCTCGTGGTGGTACTTCATCCCCGGTATGACGTGATCGAGCTGCGGAACCCCACCCATGATCGCCGCGCCCTTCTCGGGATGCGTCTTCATGACCTCGAACTCTTCGTCGCTGAGCGCTCCCGGCTTGCGGAGAATCCTGTCGTCGATGCCGATCTTGCCGACGTCGTGGAGAAGAGCGCTGATCCGGAGGTGGCGCATGTCGTCATGCGAGAGGGCGAGATGCTTTCCTATCCCCATCGAGTAGCGGGCGACGCGCTCGGAGTGGCCGCGGGTGTACGGATCCTTCGCGTCGATCGCTGCCGCGAGCATTCGGATCGAGTTGATGAAGAGGAGGTGATTCTCGTTCGCCGCCTTCTTCAGCTTCTCGATCGCCTTCTCGATCTCCGCCGACATGATGTTGAAGTTGTTGGCGAGGTCGCCGATCTCGTTCCGGGAGCGGACCTCGACGCGCTGCTGGTAATTGCCCGAGGCGATCTCCTGCGTCTTCTCGGCCAGGTCGTGTATCGGACGGGAGATCCCGGTGGCGAAGAGGATTCCGACGATCACCGCGAGCGCGATCGCCAGCGCGCCCCACTGGATCGTCGAGCGCAGCATCTTGTCGACCGACGCGAACGCCCGCTTCTCTTCCTTCTGGACGACGACGGCCCACCCGGTTAGCTCGACGGGCGAGACGGTGCCGAGCATGGTGCGCGCGCCGTCGGAATAGGTCTGCGTGAGGCGCACGGGGACCGGCGCGCGCATGAACTCCTTCACGATCTGGAGATTCGAGAAGTCGGGCTGCTGGATGCTGATCGAGGCTTCGCTGTGCATCAGCACCTTGCCCTGCCGATCGACGATGAAGGCCTCGACATCGGACTGTCCGTCGTTGATCACGCGCTGTTGGATCCTGCGCAGGCTGATCAGCGCCTCGACGACGCCGATCGCCGTCGGCGTGTCGGGCAGCATCGGGTCGAGAATCGGCATCGCCACGACGATCGCGCCTTGATTCAGCGACGGGATGTAGATGTACCTCCCGACGTAGACCGAACCGGGCTCGCCCTTGAGCTCGAGCGCCGGAGGAATCGCCGCGTTCAATTCGGCGACCGCCTCGGCGCCGAGCGTCTCGGGGACGACCTGCGCACCGAGGCCGTTACGGTCGACGAGGCGCAGCGCGAGAATGTCGGAGTCGTGCTTGGTGTAGATCTCGATGAGTCCCGTCTCGCCGGCGGCGGCGAACGGATCGGTTCCCTTCGACATCAGGATCACGTTCGTCATGCCTCCAGCGATCTTGTCGAGCTGGAGGCTGTAGCTGCGGATCAGGTTGTCGAGGTCGCTCGAGATCGTGATCGCCGAGCGTGAGAGGTACTTCTTCTCGAGCGTCTCGAGCGATTCCTTGTTGATGCCGATCAGGAAGTAGTGCGAGATCAGCAGCGGCAGGATCGCCACGAGCACCAGCGCGCCCAGCAGGGTCCAGACGAGGCGCGGACCTCTCTTTAAGATCGCCACTGGCATGCCGGGGATTATAGCAACGCCGGGGGACGCTTCGATTAACATCTGGCGACTTCGTGCGATCGTCCCGTGTTTCGGCCGGGGATCGCAGAGAGCCCGGACCTCACGATGACTTCGACCGACGATTCGATGGGAATCTACGTGCATCTGCCATTCTGCAGAAGGCGCTGCTCGTACTGCCCGTTCGCGATCTCCGTCGACCGGAGGCTCGCGTCGCGATACCACGAATGCCTGTCGCGCGAGATCGCGGAGATCGCGCCTGAGGCTTCCCGGGTTGAGACGGTGTATTTCGGCGGGGGCACGCCATCCCTGTCGAGTGAAGGCGAGCTCGCGATGGTTCGCCGCGCGCTCGAGCGCTTCGATCTCCGCGGCGTTCGCGAGTGGACGATCGAAGCCAACCCCGAGGATTTCGAGCCGGGCTCGATCGACGCATGGAAGGCGCTCGGCGTGACGCGACTGAGCGTCGGAGTCCAGTCGCTGCACGATGGGGAGCTTCGGCCGCTCGGAAGGCTTCACGGCCGCGATGGCGCGCTCTCCGCCGCAGGCGCGGCGGTCGCCTCGGGTCTTCGGGCGAGCGTCGACGTCATCATCGGTTTGCCCGGGCAGTCTCCCGACTCGTTCGCGGCGACGCTTCGCCCTCTCCTCGATCTCGGCGTGGGTCATGTCTCTCTTTACATCCTCGACCTCGACGAGGACTCCCCGCTGCGAAAGCGCGTCCATTCCGGGCGCGTCGCACTCCCCGACGAAGAGGCTGTGGCCGGGCAGTACGAGCTGGCGATCGAGCTCTGCTCCTCGTTCGGGCTCGAGCAGTACGAAGTCAGCAATTTCGCGCGGCCCGGGGAAGAGAGCCTGCACAACCTCCGCTACTGGCGGCGCGAGCGTTACCTGGGATTCGGTCTCGGTGCGCACTCGTTCGCGAACGGGCGGCGCTGGGCGAACTCGCGCGACATCGCGGAGTACATGGATCTGATCGACGCGGGGCGCTCCTCCGTGACCTTCGAGGAGATCCTGACCTCGGAAGAGGAAGGTGAGGAGCGGATCTTTCTGGGGCTGCGGCGCACGTCGGGGCTCGAAGCGTCCGAGCTCGAGACGCTGGCTCCGGAGCGCGCCGCGGAATGGATCGGCGCGGGCCTCGCGAATGGCTGGATCAGGCTGCGGGACGGACGGGTAGCGTTCACCCCGCGCGGGTTTCTCGTCAGCAGCGAACTGATTGCCGAGCTGTTCTGACCGGCGCGCGGGCGGCGCCAGGGCGCGCCCGCTCTCGATTCGCAGAGGCGCGGATGGCCGCGCTCCTGGACCGGGGCCCTTACTTCGCCTTCTTTGCCGCCGCGATCACCGTTTCGACATAGGTCGCGAAGAACGTGCTGTCGCTGGAGTAGAAGACACGCTGGCCGTTTACGACGAAGGTCGGCGTCGAGTAGACGTCGTTGTCGTAGAGCCTTCCGACCTGGTCGAGCAGCGCTCGTTTTTCGGTCTTCGATTTCAGGGAGGGCTCGACCTTCTTCCAGTCGATGTCGAGATCGCCGCAGACTTCCTTCAGCTGCGCATCCACGTTCTTCGCGGTGATCTGTTCCTGTCGAGAGAAGATGGCGTCGACGAAGAGCCAATACTTGTCGGGAGCCGACTTCTGGATATTTCGCGCGACCAGCGCCGGCCCGAGCGCCCAGTCGTGGTGCTCGAAGAAGGGGAGGTCGAGGCGCGCATAACTGACTTCGCCGGCGTGCTTCTTGAGGAAGGGGGCAAGAGCCTCGTGCGCGTGCATGCACGACGGGCACTGGAAATCGGAGATCTCGACGATTTCGACCTTCGCGCCCCTCGCCGGCTTCTTCGCCGCGCCGTCGGCTCCTATCGCCTTCAAGTACTGGTGTCGCGGGTCCTGCGAGCGATCGAGGAGCCTGCCCGCCATGAGGAAGCGCGACGAGGAGTCCAGAAACGCCTCGGCCTTGATCGGTCCGTGCGCCGTGTCGTAGGAGATCCCGACCTTCTTGAGGCCGTCGGCGAGCGGCATCTGCGCGATCGTCACAGTGGTCGGCTTCTCGAGCGCGCGATCGGTCATTTCCTTGACGCGCGCCTCGAGCGGCCTCGCGTCGACGGTAAGCGGATAGACGGCGGCGAGGACGATCTGATTCGTGGTCCTGGACAGCATCGCGAAGGTCACTTCGCGGCAGCGCTCGTCGGTCTTCGAGGTCTGCGTGACGCGGAAGGAATCGAAGCCCGAAGGCCCCTGCTCTCCGACCGGTTCGATGGCGAAGCTGCTGCTGGGGCAGAGCGTCATCGCCTTGCGGAGGAAGGATTCGAGCTGCGGATTGTTGGCTGGCGCCGCCGACGCAGCGGTGGAGAGCACGATTCCGATCGCGAAAAACAGTTTCTTCATTCTTTCCTTCCGGATGCCGAATTCTTGCCGCGGCTTCTTGAACAGCGGCGGAACGGGGTTCAATCCAGCTTTTCGGTCACAGGACGGTGAGGCTGAACTCGGCCAGCACATGCCCCACTTCGCGCCCGGCGGCGTTGAATAGCCGCTGATCGAGAAAAGGCCCGAGAACGACCTTCTCCGAGGGGTCGACGCCGAGCTGCCGGAGAACCTCGAGGATCACCGGGTCGCGTCCTCGCGGCGCCGTTCCGTCGGCCACCTTGATCGCGATGCCGAGCGGGCCGCTCTCGAAGAGCTCAGGCCGGGAGCCCGAGCGCCCCGCCGATGGCAGGACGACCATGCCGTAGAACGCCTCGGCGCCCTCTTTCCCGAGGATGTCGCCGTCCCACGCTTTCATGAGCGGCGTCGTGATGCTGTGCGCCCCGGCGACGTATTCGGCATGGCCGGTCATCGCGGTCAGCACCGCGCGTGCGTGGGGCGTGAACTCCGGGAGCGACGCCGGCTCGTCCATTCCGAGCGCGGTGGCGCCCAGCCGGGCGTAGGCGAGTGCGGTGCGATAGAGCGAGAGATAGAAGGTCGGAACGCTGCAGCCGTCGATCGCGGTTGGAATATCGTCCGGGTCGAGCCCGCAGAAGTCCGACAGCACGTTCAGGATGTCGATCTGGAGCGGATGATTGCGCTCGAGATAGCTCGCCGTCGGGAGGTCGCACATCTCGCAATAGAGGAGCATTCCCGCGTGCTTTCCGGAGCAGTTGTTATGGAGCGGGCTCGGCCCTTCCCCTGACTGGCGAAGCTCTGCGGCTGCGCGCTCCTCGTAAGGCATGTGCGCGCCGCAGCGAAGGTCCGACTCGTCGAACTCTCCCTTGCGGAGGATCGCGGCGGCGGTGGCGACATGAAACGGTTCGCCGCCGTGCGATGCGCAGATGAGCGCGAGCTCCTCGTCCGTGAGGTCGAACTCGTCGCGTCCACCTTCGCGGAGCAGCGGGAGGATCTGGAACGGCTTCGCAGCGGAGCGGAGGAACGTGCGGGTGTCAGGATCGCCGACGAACGCGACGAGCCGGCCGTGAGCGTCGACGACGGCGATGGAGCCGGAGTGGAACGATTCGACGCGGTCGCCCCGGTACACGTTCACGAGTTGCTTCATGCGTCGATTCTCCGACAGATCGGCCGCGGAGGCCAGCGTTGCCGGTACAACCGCGTCTGCAGCGGGCGCTCCGGGAGCGCGGCTCCTTGCGTGTCTACGCACCGCGGCGGATTGCGAGCACCGCGTTCATGCCGCCGAATCCGAAGGAGTTGGAGAGAAAGGAATCGACCTCGCGAGTCCGCGCTCCTCCGGAGACGTAGTCGAGGTCGCACTCGGGATCGGAGGCTCGCAGGTTGATCGTCGGCGGGACGAAGCCGGCGTTCACGGCAAGGAGCGAGAGCGCCACCTCGATCGCGCCGCTCGCGCCCATCGCATGCCCGTGCATCGACTTGGTCGAGCTCACGGCGAGGCTGTCGGCATGTGCGCCGAAAACGCTCCGGATGGCTCGGGTCTCGATCGGATCGTTGAGCTTCGTGCCCGTTCCGTGCGCGTTGATGTGGGCGAGGTCCGAGGGCGCGATCGCGGCGTCGGCGAGTGCGATCCGCATTGCCCGCGCCGCCCCGTCGCTCTGCGGGTCGGTGATGTGCGCGGCATCGGACGTCATGCCGAACCCGGCGACGAACCCGAGGATCGTCGCGCCGCGCTCGAGGGCCAGGTCATGCCTTTCGAGCACCAGGACCGCGGCGCCCTCGGAGAGCACGATGCCGTTTCGATCGGCAGAGAAGGGACGACAGGCCTGCGCCGGATCGATCTCTTCGGTGTTGAGGACCCGGAGTGCCTCCCACGCCCGCACGATGCCGGGGGTAAGGGGAGCGTCGGCACCTCCGGCGATGACGCGGTCGGCAGCGCCGGCCCTGATCCACATTGCCGCTTCGCCGATCGCGTGCGTGCCCGACGAGCAGGCGGAAACGATGGCGAACGACGGCCCGAGCGCGCGGTGACGGATCGACACGGCGCTCGTGGCGGCGTTGTACATGATTCTCGGGATGGTCAGAGGATGGAGCCGGTTGTTGCGCTGTCCATACAGCCGTTCGTACGACGTATCGAGCGTATCGGCGCCTCCGAGGCCCGTACCGATCACGACGCCGATACGGTCGCGAGCCGCGAGAGTCTCCAACTGCGCCTGCTGAGCGGCCTCACGGGCGGCGACGAGTGCAAGCCACGACACGCGATCGAGGCTCGAATCAGCTCCGGCGAAGCTCTCGTCGGGTACCTGCCCGGCGATCCTGCAGTTGAAGCCCTCGGGGTCGAACCGCCTGATGCGGGAGACCCCCGAGCGCCCCTCGCGAATCGCGGCGAGGTTCGCCTCGGCGCCGATGCCGAGGGGCGACACGAGCCCGATGCCCGTGATTGCCACTGCGTGGCGCCCCTGCGAATCTCGGGAGGCTACGATTTCAGATGCCCTTCCACGATCTCGACCATCCGGCCGAGGGTCCGGCCTTCGCGCACCTCGTCGTCGGAAAGTGAAATTCCGAAGGTCTCCTCGAGCGCAAAGACGATATTGAGCGCGTCGAGGGAGTCGAACCCGAGGGTGTCGAGCGGCGTGTCGTGCTGGATCGGCTCGTCGGGAATCGTCTTCTGGTCGCGGATGATCGCTTCGACCTTCCGCGAGATTTCGTCTCGATCCATTGCGGTTATTATACGCGCGGTGCGCACGTCCCCAATTTCATCGATGGGCTGGATTGCCGTTTTCGCGGCATGGACAGCACTCTGCTGTGCGGCCTTCGTCGCCTTCGGACATGCCGAAGACGCGGCGCGGCCGGAGGGGCGGATCTCGCCTTATCTCGCGGAGATCGTCGCGCTCGACCATCTGGAGGCGCTCGACGCGACCGCACACGCGCGTTTCGAGACGGTCGACTCGGCGATCTATCGCGATCGCGACAGCGGCCGTCGCGTCTGGCTCGTCCTCTGTGACGACGCGCAACCATCGCATCTCCAGCGGGCAGTCGTCGTCGAGGTCGACGCGGAGACGGGACGTGTCGTTAGGCTGCGCCGGCCGGGCGGCGTCGGCATGGCGGCGGAGGGAGTGCGATGAAGCTCACTCCCATGCTCGAGCAGTACTTCGAGGTCAAGCGCCAGTTTCCCGATGCGATCGTCTTCTACCGACTTGGCGACTTCTACGAGATGTTCTTCGAGGACGCCGAGACAGCGGCTCCGCTGCTCGATCTCGTCCTCACTGCACGCGGCAAGGGAGGAGAGTCGGAGGCGCCGATGTGCGGCGTGCCGGCCCACTCCGCCGATCAGTACATCGCGAAGCTGATCAAGCACGGTTACCGTGTCGCGGTCTGCGAGCAGGTCGAGGATCCCGCGGCGGCGAAGGGACTGGTGCGGCGTGAGGTGATCCGCGTCGTGACGCCGGGGACGGCGGTCGATCCGACGATCATCGACCGTGAGAGCTGCTACCTGTTCAGCTGGGCGCCCGCGGGAGACGAAGCGGGCGGAGCGTATCTCGACGTTTCGACCGGTGACTTCTTCGTCGTCTCCTATGCAGGGCTTGGCGATCCGCGCCTTCGCGACGACCTCGCGCGCCACAAGCCGCGCGAAGTGGTGATGCGAAAGGAATCCGAGCCCGACGAGGACGAGCTCTTCCGCACCAACGGACTGACGATCACGAAGGTCGAGCCGTCGTTCTTCGACGCGGAGCGCGCGGAAGACTTCCTGATACGGCGCTTCGGAACGCAGTCGCTGCGAGGCTTCGGCCTCGAGCGCGGCGATCTGCGCGTTGCGGCCGCGGGCGCAGCGCTTCGCTACGCCGCGGCGGCGCACAAGAGCGACCTCGGCCACATCGCACGCCTGCGGGTGGAGAGCGGCACGGGGCTGCTCGTGCTCGACGCGTCGACGCTCGAAAACCTCGAAGTGCTGGAGTCGCGTGACGGGCAGTCGAAGGGCTCGCTCTGGAGCGTCGTGAATGCGACGAGAACGTCGATGGGCGCGCGCGCGCTGCGCGGATGGCTCTCGCGGCCGCTGCTCGACCGCGACGCGATCTTCGCGCGGCACGACGCGGTCGACGAGCTGACGCGGTCGCGGGCGATTCTCGAGGAGCTGACCAAGACGCTCTCGCGCATCGCCGATCTCGAGCGGCTCGCGACCCGCGTCACCGTAAAGACGGCGAGCCCGCGCGAGTGCCTGACGCTCGCCGACTCGCTCGAGGCGTGCGCGGAACTGCAGTCGACTGCGAATCAGCTTCGCGGCCCGCTCCTGCTCGAGCTCGCAGAGGCGCTCGATCCGCTTGCCGACGTGTCGGGAGCGATCCGCGCGACGGTCTGCGACGAGCCTTCGATCTCCGCGCGGGAAGGCGGGGTGATCCGTGCCGGCATCGACCCGGAGCTCGACGAGCTGCGCGGCATCGCGCGCGATTCGAAGTCGATCCTGCTGCGGATCGAAGAGGAGGAGCGCGCGAAGACCGGCATCCCGTCGCTCAAGGTCCGGTTCAACAGCGTCTTCGGCTACTACATCGAGGTGTCGAAGTCGAACCTCGCAAAGGTCCCCGCGGAGTACATCCGCAAGCAGACGCTGGTCAACGCGGAGCGCTTCATCACGCCCGAGCTCAAGGTGATCGAGGACAAGATCCTTCGCGCCGAGGAGCGGTCGATCGCGATCGAGGTGCGCCTCTATGAGGCGATGCTCGTGGCGGTTGGCGCGAGGGCGGCCGCGATTCTCGACACGGCGCGAGCCGTCGGGACGCTCGACGCGATCGCGTCGCTCGCGACGAGCGCGGTGAAGCACCGGTGGTGCCGCGCGACGATCAGCGAGGAGATGGAGATCGACGTCGACGAGGGGCGCCACCCGGTCGTCGAGTCGCTGACGCCCAGGTTCATCCCGAACGACGTGCGCGTTCATCGCGACCGGAACGGGATTCAGATCATCACCGGGCCTAACATGGGTGGAAAGTCGACGTTCCTCCGGCAGGTGGCGCTGATCGTCGTGCTGAACCAGGCGGGGAGTTTCGTGCCGGCGTCGCGCGCGAGCCTGGGGGTCTTCGATCGCGTCTTCACGCGCGTCGGGGCGTCGGACAATCTGGCGCGCGGCGAGTCGACCTTCATGGTCGAGATGCACGAGACGGCGAACATTCTCAACAACGCCACCGACCGGTCGCTCGTCATTCTCGACGAGGTTGGGCGCGGCACCGCGACGTTCGACGGCCTCTCGCTGGCGTGGGCGATCGTCGAATACCTGCACGACTCGGGGCGTGGCGCGGTGACGCTCTTCGCCACGCACTATCACGAGCTCACCGACCTGTCCGAGTCGAACGCGCGCGTCTGCAACTACAACGTTGCCGTGAAGGAGTGGAACGACCAGATCATCTTCCTTCGCAAGGTCGTCGAGGGCGCCGCGGACAAGAGCTACGGAATCCACGTCGCGAAGCTCGCCGGGATCCCGATGACGGTGGTGCACCGAGCCGAAGAGATACTGAAGACGCTCGAGGCGAAAGAAATCGACGTCGTCGAGGCGACGCGGAAGAGTGACGGGTCCGGCCCGGGCGTCGGCCTGCAACTGACGCTGTTCGGTCCCGATGACAGGGGCGTGCTTGGAGAGCTGCGACAGCTCTCGGTCGACACGCTGACACCGGTGGAGGCGTTGAACAAGATCCATGAGTGGAAGAAGCGATTCCAATCGTGACGTGGCGGGCGCGCTGCTCGGCGTCGGGCTGGCCGGAACGCGGCTGAGCGAGCTCGAGCGGCGCGTGCTCGCGGAGCGGAGCCCGTTCGCGGTCGTGCTGTTCGCACGAAACGTCGAGAGCGCCGGACAGCTGCACGACCTCCTCGGCGAGGTGCGCGCGGCCGCGGCGGTTCCGCCGTTGTTCATGATCGACGAGGAGGGAGGACGGGTCGACCGCCTCCGCTCGATCGTGCCGGGAATCCCCGGCGCGTCCGACTTCGTCGACTGCGCCGACGGCGAGCTGCTTCGCGGTTTCGGCGTCGCGATCGGCAGCCTGCTCGATCACTTCACGATCGAGGTCAATCTCGCGCCCGTCGTCGACCTCGCGCGTGAGCTCGTGTCGCCGAGTCTCGTGCGCCGCTGCTTCGGCAGCGACCCGGATCTGGTGTCGGAGCGGGCGGCGCGGTTCATCGAAGGGATGGCCGCGGCGGGTGTCGCGTCGTGCATCAAGCATTTTCCGGGGCTCGGGCTGTCGGCCACCGATCCGCACTACGGCGCGTCGGTCGTCGACATGACGATGGACGAGCTCGACGCGCTCGACCTCGTGCCGTATCGACGACTCGCGAGCGTCGCTCCGGCGGTGATGGTGAGCCACGGCGTCTATCCACGAATCGACGACAGCGGGCTGCCTGGCACGGTGAGCGAGCTCATCTCGACGCGACTGCTGCGCGACACGATCGGATACCAGGGGCTCGCGATCGCCGACGACATGGAGATGCACGCCGTGTCGGGCCTCGCGACACCGGGAGAGATCGCCGTTCGATCGATCTCCGCGGGACTCGACCTCATTCTCTTTTGCAGCAGGATCGAGGAAGTTCCGGCGATCTGCGAGCGGATCGACGAGGAAGTGACACGGAGCGGGAGATTCGCCGCGCGTGTTGGTGATGCAGTCGTGAGGGGCGAGCGATTCGCCGCGGAGTGCGCGCGGCTCCAGGCGGCGAAGACGCACGCGCGCTCGGGGCTCGACGACGCGGGCGGGCAGATCACGAAGCTCGCCGCGATCGTGAAGAAGGGTGCCGCCTCATCGGAAGGCGAGCGGCGACCCGGGAACGGCCGGCAGGAGTGGACGTAACGCGACCCGATCGATCGTGCCGAAACGGCGCAGGGGCACGGCATGCCGTGCCCCTGTCGATTCGAAGCGTGTAACGATTCCCCGACTCCTAGAACGGAACGTCGTCTTCGTCGCCGCCGTCGGCGACACGGGCCGGCTCGTTGGCGCTCTTGCGGTAGTTCGAGCCACCGCTGCCTTCGTAGCTGCTCGAATCGCCGTCACCCTTCCGCTCGAGCATCTTCATCTCGGCGGCGATGATCTCGGTGCGGTACTTCTTCTGTCCCGATTCCTTGTCATCCCACGAATCGGTCTGGATCTTGCCCTCGATGTAGACGAGCCGGCCCTTCTTCAGAAACTGGCCGCAGATCTCTCCGAGACGGCCCCAGGCGACGATGTTGTGCCACTCCGTCCGCTCCTGTTTGTTGCCGCTCTTGTCGGTGAACTTCTCGTCGGTTGCGAGCGAGAATTTTGCGACCGTCTGGCCCGATGGCGTCGAACGCACTTCGGGGTCTTTTCCGAGCCTGCCTACGAGAATGACTTTGTTGATCATCGCGTCTCCTTGGTGGTCACGCCCGATCCGGCCTCGCGGGCCGCTCCCGGGCTGGGTAGTATTCAGCGGCGCGATCCGTCCTGCGACGGTCGCGCGCGGTTGACGCCTCGGAAGGAAGCGTGACCGGCGTGTGCGGCAGATTCTAAACGAATGCCGCTCGAAATCAGAAGAATCTACGAGGGGTAGAGCGATGCGCTGTGTCGTGCAACGGGTAAGACGGGCGAGCGTCGAGGTGGCGGGAGAGCGGGTATCGGAGATCGGGGTCGGCCTGCTCGTCCTGGCCGGAGTGGCGAAAGGGGATACCGACGAGGCGATGGCATCGGCGGCGAAGAAGATCCGCGAGCTCCGCATTTTCGCCGACCCCGACGGGAAGATGAACCTCGACGTCGCAGCTGCTGGAGGGGCGATTCTCGCGGTCTCACAGTTCACACTCGCCGGCTCCATCGAACGCGGCCGCCGTCCGAGCTTTGACGGAGCGGAGGAGCCGGGAGAGGCGAAGCGGAAATTCGAGATCTTCGTGACGGCGCTCGAATCGACCGGGATCGTGGTTCGTACCGGCGTCTTCCGCGAGATGATGATGGTCGCTCTCGAGAACGACGGCCCGGTGACGTTCGTCTACGAAGGGTAGAGTCGAGTCGAGAGCAGGCGCGACGGCGTTCACTCCCGCGTCGCGCCTCCGCGCGGTCCGCGCCGATGCGAGACGATCGCTCGCCGTGGCTCGCCTCCGCGTGTGACGTTAGGCAGAGAGGCTATCCCGGGACGACCTTCCTGGCCGTATTGCGCGGCGTTTCCGATCTGTCTCACACAGGACACCGTATCGACACTCCGGGCGCCGCCGGGACGCCTAAGATGGACTGCATCCAACGAGGTGACGAATGAATCGATCGGTTTCGCTCGCGACAGTCTGCGCGATTCTCTTCCCGGTCATGGCCGCTGCGCAGGCGGTCGGGCTCGTCGGTCCCGACGTGAGTCCCGCAGCTTCGGTCTCACAGGTCGTCGGCCTGACGAAATTCGAGGTGACGTATCACCGCCCCGCGGTGAACGGGCGGCAGGTCTGGGGCGGGCTCGTTCCGTACGATCAAGTCTGGCGCGCGGGGGCCAACGAGAACACGACCGTCTCGTTCTCCACCGCCGTGACGGTGAACGGCACGAAGCTCGACGCCGGCACCTACGGGATCCACATGATTCCGACGGCCGGTGACTGGACGGTGAGCTTCAGCAGGCAGTCACACGCCTGGGGGAGTTTCAGCTACGACGCGAAGGAAGACGCGGCGCGGGTGACCGCGAAACCCGAGGCAGCGCCGTTCCAGGAGCGGCTTGGGTTCTCGTTCGACGAACCGAGCGCCGATTCGGTCGTCCTCGCATTGCGCTGGGAGAAGCTTCGCATCCCGGTCGCGATCAAGATCGACGTCGCACGCACCGTGCTCGACGATTTCCGCACGCAGCTCCGCGGCCTTCCCCGCTTCGGCTGGCAGGGATGGAACCAGGCCGCGAACTGGGCGGCGCGGAACGCCATCGATCTCGACGATGCCACCGCCTGGGTCGATCGCTCGATCTCGATGAACCGCAACTTCACGAATCTCCGCACGAAGGCGCTCGTCCTCTCCAAGCAGGGGAGCGCAACCGAGTCGGAGAAGCTGACGAAGGAGGCGTTCAGCGTCGCGACGGAGGCGGAGCTGAACACCTACGGCTACCAGTTGATGGGCGATCGGAAGCTCGACGAGGCGATCGCGATCTTCGAGCGAAATGCGAAGGATCACCCCGAGTCGTGGAACGTGCACGACAGCCTCGCGGAAGCGTACGCGACAAAGGGCGACAAGAAGAAAGCCATCGAGAGCTACTCCAAGGCGTTGAGCCTGACGAAGCTCGACGATCAGAAGAGCCGGATCGCGACGACGATCGAACAGCTCAAGAAACAGCCGTGATTCCGGAAGCGCCGGCCTGCTCTTGTGTCGAGCAGGCCGGCGCCTTCGTGCGTCCGTCGTGTTCACGCGCCCGTCGCCTGACTGACCTCGGCCTCCGCCTGGCGCGCGCACGACGTGCGATTGTTCGGGCTCTCCTCCCGCATCCCCGTCCATCCGCTATACTTCCCGCCTCATTTTTCCGGCGGGAGCTGTCTCCGCCCCGAGAGACGAACGAATGCCCTACGAGCCCAATACCATCGAGTCCAAGTGGCAGAAGCGCTGGTCCGAGTCGCGCGTCGCGGAAGTCGACGTGGCGAACGCCGGCGAGAAGTACTACATGCTCAACATGTTTCCGTATCCGTCCGGCGACCTTCACGTCGGCCACGGCCGGAACTACATCCTCGGCGACGCGCTCTTCCGCTATCTCCGGATGAAAGGGCTCAGCGTCCTCAACCCGATGGGATGGGATGCCTTCGGTCTTCCGGCTGAGAACGCCGCGATCAAGCGAGGCACGCATCCACGAGAGTGGACCGTTGCGAACATCGCCCGCATGAAGCGGCAGTTCGAGGCATGGGGGATTCTTTACGACTGGTCGAAGGAGCTCGCCTCCTGCGAGTCGGGTTACTACCGCTGGAACCAGTGGCTCTTCGTCCGAATGTTCGAGAGGGGTCTCGCGTACCGCGCCAAGTCTCCGGTGAACTGGTGCCCGTCGTGCCAGACCGTCCTTGCGAACGAACAGGTGCGGGAAGGGCGCTGCGAACGCTGTGCGCACGAGGTCGAGCAGAAAGAGCTCGAGCAGTGGTTCTTACGGATCACGGAGTACGCGGACCGCCTCGACGCCGGACTCGATCAGCTCACCGAGTGGCCCGAGCAGGTCAGGCTGCAGCAGAGGAACTGGATCGGCCGTTCGGTCGGCGCCGACGTGCAGTTCGCGGTCCCGAAGCTCGGCAAGTCGATCACCGTCTTCACGACGCGTCCCGACACGATCTACGGTGCGACGTTCATGGTGCTCGCGCCGGAGCATCCCGACGTCACTGCGCTGATCGCTGACAACCCCGAGCGCGCGGAGATCGAAACGTGGATCACGCACGTCCGAAATCAGACGAACCTCGAACGCCAGGCAGAGACGTCGGGCAAGGAGGGGAGGTTCACCGGCTCGTACGCGGTGAACCCGTTCACGAACGAAGAGATCCCGATCTGGCTCGGAAACTTCGTCCTGCCGCAGTACGGCACCGGGGCGATCATGTCGGTTCCGGCGCACGACCAGCGCGACTTCGAGTTCTCGAAGCAGTTCGGGCTTCCGCTGCGCGTCGTCGTCGCTCCGGCGGCCGGTCCCGCGCCAGTGGAGGCGGAGCTCGAGGCGGCGTGGGACGACAAGGAGGCGAGCGTCGCCGTCAATTCAGGCTCGATCTCCGGCCTCCCGACTCCGAAGGCGATCGAGACGATCGCCGCAGAGATCGAGAGCCGAGGCATCGGACGGCGCACCGTTCGATATCGCCTGCGCGACTGGCTCATTTCGCGCCAGCGCTACTGGGGCACGCCGATTCCGATCATCTACTGCGACGGCTGCGGGCTCGTTCCCGTCCCCGACGATCTGCTGCCGGTGCAGCTGCCGCTCGACGTGCCGTTCACCGGCCGTGAGGGCAATCCGCTTGCGAAGGTGAAGTCGTTCGTCGAGGTGTCGTGCCCGAAGTGCGGCAAGGCGGCCCGACGCGAGACCGATACCATGGACACGTTCGTCGACTCGTCCTGGTATTTCGCCCGCTTCGTTACGCCTAACGACGACGCTCGAATTTTCGACTCCGCGATCGTGAACCGCTGGCTGCCGGTCGACCAGTACATCGGAGGAGTGGAGCATGCGATTCTCCATCTGCTCTACGCCCGCTTCATCACGCGCGTACTTCACGACCTGGGGCTCGTGAACTTCGAGGAGCCCTTCCGGCGCCTCTTCAACCAGGGGATGATCACGAAGGAAGGGTTCCGCGATCCTTCGAAGAACATGGCGTGGGTTCCGCTCGCAGAAGTGGAGCATCGTGACGGCGTGCCGTATCACAAGGCCGGCGGACAGCCGCTGCTTGCGGAAACGGCGAAGATGTCGAAGTCGCAGTTCAACGTCGTTCCTCCCGACGAGTTGATCGAGAGATTCGGAGCCGACACGGAGCGCGTCTACACGCTCTTCATCGCGCCGCCGCAGGACGAGGCGGCGTGGGACGATCAGGCGATCATCGGCCAGTTCCGCTTCCTCAACCGCGTCTGGAATTACGGAGAGAAGATCCTCGCGATGCCTGCGGCTGCCTCTGAGCCCGGAGCCGCCGAGGGGAAGCTCCAGCGTCGCCGCCACCAGGCGATCGCCGGCGTGACCTCGCGTGTGGAGCGGTTCAACTTCAACACGGCGATCTCGTCGATGATGGAGTATTCGAACGCGATCGGCGACTACCTCACGCAGGGGGGCGCATCGCGCGAGACTGCGGTCGAGTGCTACGAGACCCTCCTCCAGCTGCTGCACCCGTTCGCGCCGCATCTGACCGAAGAGTGGTGGGAGAAGCTCGGGCATGGCACGATGCTGGTCGCGTCGTCGTGGCCGGTCGCCGATGCCGAGCTCGCCAAAGAAGACGTCGTTACGATCGTCGTGCAGGTCAACGGCAAGCTTCGAGGGGAGTTCGAGGTCGACGCGGGGGCCGCGGAGGCTGCAGTCGTCGCGGAGGCAAAGGACAATGCGAAGGTGGCGCCGTATCTCGAGGGCAAGACGATCGTGAAGACGATCTACGTCCCCGGGCGGCTCGTCAATCTGGTGGTGAAGTGATGAAACGATCGATCACTCTCGTCGCGCTGCTGCTTCTGACGGGATGCGGCTACGCGCTGGTCGGGAAAGGGCACTTTCTCCCCGCCGAGGCGAAGACCGTTCACATCCCCACCTTCGTGAATCGCACGACGCGCGTCGAGCTCGAACAGCGGGTCACGCGCGCGGTCCAGGAGGAAATGGTCTCCCGCAGCGGACTCAGGCTCGCGTCGGAGCCTGCGGGCGCAGACCTGATCGTGAAGGGTGTGATCACCTCGTTCGGACTGAATCCCGTGGCGTTCGACGAGCAGGGACGCGCGACTCAGTACCAGGTGGTCGTCCGCGCCGAGATTCAACTGCTCGATCATCGCGCCGAGGACAAGGTTCTCTGGAAGAACGAGCAGTACTACTTCACCGAGAACTATCCGATCAATCCCGACTCCGGCCAGGCGTTCGATCAGGAAACGAGGGCCATCAGCGAGATCGCCGTTCGTTTCTCGGAATCGCTCGTGAGCAGTCTGCTCGAGGGATTCTGAGCAGGAAGGCGAGAGGCGAGGGGCGAAAGGCGATAAGCAAGCGGGAAGCGTCCGTCCTGTCGCTTGCTTATCGCCTCTCGCCTTTCGCCTCGTCGCCTTCCCAAAGACGAAAACGCCGCGCTTTCGCGCGGCGTTCTCAGTGAATCCATGGTTCCGACGTTACTTCGCGGCAGCCTTGGCGGCCTTCGCGAGGCGCGACTTGTAGCGGTTCGCGGTGTTCTTCTTGATGACACCCTTCTTCGCTGCCTTGTCGATCTTCGAGAAACCGACGGTGAGGATGTCCTTCGCCGCGTCGCCCTTCGTCTCGGCCGCTCCGGCCCTCGCCGACTTGAGGCTCGACTTCAGGTGCGACTTCGCCGCCTTGTTGCTGGCGCGGCGCTTCTCCGCCTGGCGATTCCTCTTTTCGGCTGACTTCGTGTTTGCCATACCTTCTCCTTGAATCCCTTCCGAAAAATACCCGAATCCGCCCGACCAACAGCGGAGGCTATCAAGCTATTTCACATCAACGAGTTTCGATCCCCATCGACTGGAGGCGCTGGCGGGCCAGCGTGGCCTCCCGGGAGGTGGGGTGCTCGTGAACGACGTACTGCAACTGCACGACTCCCTGAGCCTTCTCTCCCATCTCGATGTAGGCGAGCCCCTTCTTGAGCAGGGCCGCCGGAACCTTGTCCGAGGTGGGGTACTCGTTGATCACCCGGTCGAACTGGGCGATGGCGTCCCGGTGCTTCTTCTGAGAGAACCAGGTCTCGCCGATCCAGTAGATCGCGTTGTCGGCCAGGTCCGACTGCGGGTTTGCCTTCGCGAAGTCGGAGAACCCCTGTCGCGCAAGATCGTAGTTTCCGCGTTGATAGTCGCGATACGCCGACTGATAGACCTCGATCGGATCCTCGGAAGGCGCCGCATCGATCACCACCGCGCTTCCCGCCGGCGTGCCACCCGCCGGAGGCGAGGGAGGCGTCTGTTCCGACGCAGGCGGAGCGACCGGGCGCGACGCCTTCATCGCGGCCATCTCGCTCTGGATCTGCGTCAGTTGCTGCGCCATCCGGTCGAGCCGGTAGTTCGTCTGCTCGATCTGTCCGATCGTGCTCTGCATCTTCTCGTCGCCTTCGCCGACGCGTGCAGTCAGGTCGGCGTACGACTTGAGAAGATCCTCAGTCTGCTTCGCCATCTTCTGATTGACCTGCTGCACCTCGGTGCTCGAGCTCCTCTTGAGCTGAGCGACCTGGTCCTGGAGATCGAAAATCTGCGCCTGCAGACGTTCGACGTCCGAGGTACTGACGCAACCAGTGGTCAGAACGAGGGCGAAGCCTGCGGCGATTGCGCGAAATCGCATCGCCGCCTACCTCGTGAGCACGAGGTGCGCGCGACGGTTCTTCGCGTAGGCGGCCTCGGTGGTGCCGGTGTCGAACGGACGCTCTTCGCCGAAGCTCTGCGTCTTGATGCGCGCTGCGTCGATGCCGAGCGAGACGAGATACTCCTTCGCGGCGTAGGCGCGACGCTCGCCGAGGGCGAGGTTGTACTGCTCGGTGCCGCGCTCGTCGCAATGTCCTTCGACGATGAGCCCGTACTGGGCGTTGCTCTTGAGCCAGGTCGAGGATGCCTGGAGCGCCTCGCGTGCCTGGTCGGTCAGCGACGACGAGTCGTACTCGTAGTAAGCGTCGCGGATCCAGCCCTTGTCCTGCGCCATCTTGTTGAGTGCTTCGGCGTCGTCGGGGAGCGCCTCGCTGGCGGGCTCTTCCTGTACGAAATCGGTCGGCTGCTCAACGGTGGCAGGTGCAGCGGGCTCGGTTTCCTGCACGGGCGGCGGAGGAGCCTCCGGGGCCTTGACGTCCTTCGTTGAGCTGCGGCATGCACCCAGGGCGAGCGCAAGTGCGAAAACAGCGGCGACGACGAGCAGATTCTTGAGCTTGATGCGCATTCTTTCACCTCTCCGTTAGAGTTCTGACATCATAACCGATGCGTGGCGCGAGAGTTCCCGCGGCGGGTCAGCGCTTGAGGTTCCATCCCCAGTCAGGGGCTGTGTTCTCCCCGGCGCTCGTGAGTTGGACGATTTCGGTGCCGTCGGGCTTGACGCGGTAGACCTGCCAGCCGCCGCTTCGGTTCGACTGAAAGACGATCGAGCGGCCGTCGGGCGCCCAGCTCGGCTGCTCGTTCGATCCGTTGCCCGCGATGATCCAGGTCTTCTGGGTCGCGACGTTCATGATCCGTATCTGGTAGAAACCCTTCACTCCCGACGTGTACGCGATCATCTCGCCGTCCGGCGACCAGACTGCGTCGTCGTTCCATTCGCCGTCGAACGAGATGCGCCGAACGTTCGTCCCCTCCGCGTCCATCACGTAGATCTGCGGAGTCCCGCTGCGCGACGAGGTGAAGGAAATCTCGCGGCCGTTCGTGCTCCATGCGGGAGTCGATTCGATGGATGAGTCGCTCGTCATGCGCCTCGGGTTCTTCCCGTCGGCGTCGATGACCCAGATGTCGGTGTTTCCTTTCTGCGATCCGACGAACGCGATCTTCGAGCCGTCGGGCGAGTATGTCGGCGAGCTGTTGAGAGCGACTCCGGTGTCGAGCTTCTGACGCGTCGAGCCGTCGCGAGCGACGACGTACATGTCGGTCGAGCCCTTGCCGAATGACGTGTAAACGATCTTGTTTCCGTCAGGCGACCACGAGGGAGACAGCGAGAGAGACTTGTGGGACGTGATGCGTCGCTGGTTCGAGCCGTCCCAGTCCATTACGTAGACTTCCTTGACCCGCTGGCCCGTCGTATCGCGTGTGGAGACGAAGGCGATCTGCGTGAGGAAGATCCCGGGCTTTCCGGTGAAGTGAATCAGCAGGTCGTTGGCGATCGTATGAGCGATGCGCGTAAGAGCCCCGGGCGAAGAGCTGTAGCGGCGCGCGAGCTGCGTGGAGTTGCTGTTTGTGTCGATCAACCTCGCTTCGACTGCGTAATTCGCGCCAGCCATCGAAATCGAAAGGTCGAGGTAGAGCTGCGCGCCGGACTCCTTTGCCACGGCAGGCGAGGGAACCTTGCCCGGAGGCATCGCGACGACTCCGAAGATCTCGCTGTAGGCGATGGCTCGTGTAAGTGGGGAGAAGAAGGGCTCGTGGACCGCCGCCGCCGCGACCGGCTCGTGCAGAGTCGGAAACGGGACTGCGATCCGGATCGACTGCGCACCGCCGCGCCCGTAGATGTCGACTCCTACCTGCGTTTGCGCACGTGCGGTGCCCGTAATCGCGAGTGCTGCGGCGATCGGCAGAAGCGTTCGAGTCAGGGTGCGAAGCATCGTCAAGATCCGGGTCTCCTAGTGGAATGTGAGGTGTACGCCGAGGAACGAACCGCCGTACGCGACGGGAAGGCGGGGGAGTGGCGACGATTCGATGACGGCGCGAAGCGCGGCGCGATCGAAGACCCCGGATCCGCTCGACTTGCGGATCTCCGCTTCGCGGATCGAGCCGTCTTTGTGAATCTGAAAGTAGATGACCGTCGTGATGTCGGCGCCGGTCTGAGGGCGCATCCAGTTCTCGCCGATCAGAGTGACCATCCGTTCGAGATAGAAGTTGTAGGGGAAGTTTCCCCCTTCGAGCCCCGTGATGCCTGCCGCGCCGAGGCCCGGCATGATGCCCACGCCTCCCTGTCCAGCATCGGCGAACGAGGCACCCTGGGTATCGGGCTGCGCGGGGGCGGGCTCAGGGGTGGCAGTGGCGGGCTTGTCCTCGCGTCCCTTCGGCTTGGCCGCCTGACCGAATAGCGTCTCCTGGTTCTTGAGCGCGGGCGGTGCCTTCTTCGGCTCCTCCGCCTGGGGCTTTGCCTCCGGTTCGGCCTTCGGCTCGACGCGGGGATCGGCAACCGTGGCGTGGCGGCTCTTCGCGCCCGCAGCTGCCGGCGAGAGGCGGACCGTGAGGACCTGCGGAGGGAGCTCGACGGGCCGGGGGCGCGACGCGAGCAGAAACAAGCCGATCAGCACCGCGTGGAACAGGAGCGACGGCAGGAGGCCCGACGACTCCCGGTTCGAGAGGTCGCGCCTCTGAACCAGGATCTCAGCGACCGCGTCGCGCATTGGACTTCTCCGCGGGACGGGTGACCATGCCGAGCTGCTCGACCCCGGCGCGGTTCATCACGTCGACCACGCGAATGACGGTTCCATACGGAACCGACGCATCGGCCTCGAGCAGCGCTTTCTTGATCTTGCGGCTTCGCAGCATCGTTCCGAGCGTGAGATCCAGATCGTCGCTGCTCGCCAGCGCGCCATCGACGAGCACCTTCCCGTCCCGGGTGACGGTGATCGTCGACGGGGTCGCGGACGACGTCTCGAAGTTTCTTCCTTCGGCCGTCGGAAGCTCGACCGTGAGCCCCTGGGTCATGAGCGGCGCGGTGACCATAAAGATGATCAACAGCACCAGCATGACGTCCACGAGGGGCGTCACGTTGATGTCGGCCATCGGGCCGAAGTCGTCGTCACCGCGCTGAGAGAATCCCATCGGTTCTACCTCAATGAGACACAAGACGAAGCTCCGCCGATACCGGCGGTGCCGAGTCCGTTTACTCGTTGACGTGCGGGCATTACGTGAAGTTCCGCTCGGTGAGGTTGAGGAATTCGAGGTTGAACTCCTCCATCTCGCCACGGGCGAGGCGGAGAAGGTGCGAGAAGCGGTTGTAAGCGAGGAGCGCGGGAATCGCTGCGAAGAGGCCGGCAGCCGTGTTGATGAGCGCCTCGCTGATGCCGGGCGCGACGGCGACGATCGACGTGCTTCCGGTGACGCCGATCTCCCCGAACGCCTCCATGATTCCCCAGACCGTGCCGAAGAGGCCGATGAACGGCGACGCGGCGGCGGTCGTGGCGAGGAAGGGGACGTTGCGCTGCAGGCGGGTGCTCTCCACGCGGATCGCGCGATAGAGCGCTCTCTCGACGGCGTCGAGCGACTTCACGGTGTTAGGCGCGGCGCCGGGCGACGCATGCTTGATCTGCGCGTCGATTTCCGCAAATCCCGCGCGGAAGAGGCCGGCGAGGGCGGAGTGTCGATTCTGGTCGGCGGCCGACTGCACGTCGGAGAGCTTCTTGCCCCGGCGAAACGTCTCGAGAAAGGAGCGCGATGCGCCGAAACTGCGGCGGAAGCGCAATTCGACGACGACGATCGTCGCCCAGGAGCCGATGCTGAAAAGTAGAAGCAGGGCGAAGACCAGCTTCCCCACCCATCCCGCGTGCTCGAAAGCGCCCCATAGCTGCATCGTTGGCTACGGTAACACGACCATCGCCCCCTGTCAGCACGCACGCGCCTGACATTGGTCAAAGGTCGGTAACGACAGGGGATAGCAGGAGGGGAGGAAGCTGGTGGCCCCGGGGTGACTCGAACACCCGACCAACGGTTTAGGAAACCGCTGCTCTATCCAACTGAGCTACGGGGCCCCGATCTCGTCTCGCGCCGGCTGGTTGCGAGCGAAACGGCGCGGATGATAACACGCAGGGACTGGAGGGGAAGTTCCCGGCGGGGATGCACCCTCGACGATTCGATTGCGAGCCATGTGTCGGGGAACGCTGCCGCACCGATCGTCGGTGGACTGCTGATCCGGAGGCTCGTCTTGTCCTTCATCCCGAGTTCAGTCCGTGCCGACGTGCTCGCAAATCGGGCAGTCGGGCGATTCCAATCCAGCGTGCCTTGTTGCCGCCGGTTCTTTGACGCTCTCTGAGCCGTCTGGTACCATACGCCGACTTTTCGGCCGGTTCGCGTAGCAAGCCATCGGCTTGCCCGACCGCAGCCTCACCCGCAAGGAGCAGCGATTTCATGTCAGCCAACTCACGTCATCTCTTCACCTCGGAGTCGGTCACCGAGGGTCATCCGGACAAGATCGCTGACCAGATCTCCGACGCGATTCTCGACGCCGTGCTGGCGGCCGATCCCGCGGGCCGCGTGGCCTGCGAGACGCTCGTCACGACCGGTCTCGCGATGATCTCGGGCGAGATCACGACGTCGACCTACGTCGATTTCCCGTCGATCGTCCGCTCGACGATCAAGGACATCGGCTACACCCGCGCGAAGTACGGCTTCGACAGCGAGACCTGCGCGGTCATTTCGTCGATCGATCCGCAGTCGCCCGACATCGCGCAGGGCGTCGACACCGGCGGCGCGGGAGACCAGGGGCTGATGTTCGGTTTCGCCTGCCGCGAGACGGAAGAGCTCATGCCGCTTCCGATCATGCTCGCGCACAAGCTCGTGCGCAGGCTGAGCGAGGTCAGAAGGAGCAACGAGCTCGACTTCCTTCGCCCGGACGGCAAGTCGCAGGTCACGGTCGAATATGAAGGAAGCAAGCCTGTCCGCGTCTCCGCGGTCGTCGTCTCGACCCAGCATTCGCCGGCGATCTCGCACAAGGACCTGACGAGCGCGATCATCGAAAAGATCGTCCGTCCGGTGATCCCGGCGAAGTACCTCGACGACAAGACTGTCTTCCACATCAACCCGACCGGCCGGTTCGTCATCGGCGGCCCGCAGGGTGACACCGGCCTAACCGGGCGCAAGATCATCGTCGATACCTACGGCGGTCGCGGCCGTCACGGCGGCGGCGCGTTCTCGGGGAAGGATCCCACGAAGGTCGACCGCAGCGCCTCGTACATGGCGCGCTACATCGCGAAAAACCTCGTCGCCGCGGGAATCGCCGACGAGATCGAAGTGCAGCTCGCCTACGCGATCGGCGTCGCCGAACCGGTGTCGGTCTTCGTCAACACCTTCGGCACCGGGCGCGTCGACGACTCGAAGATCAGCGAGCTGGTTCGCGCGCACTTCAAGATGACCCCGAAAGGCATCATCGAGTCGCTCGACCTTCGGAAGCCGATCTACAAGAACACCGCGGCGTTCGGCCACTTCGGCCGCAACGAGCCGGGCTTCACGTGGGAGAAGACCGACAAGGCAGACGCGCTTCGCCGCGATGCCGGCGTCGAGGTTCCCGAGCCAGTGAAGGCCTGAGGAAACGCAAGCGAAATTTGCGAAGGGCGGACCCGCGGGTCCGCCCTTCGTCGTATGCGCGGCGAAATCCTTCGTGCGCTGGTACCATTTCACGGGATCATCGAGGCAGCTGACGACAGTGGACGAGACACGCAACACGTCCGGCGATCGCGACGACGAGATTGCGCGCCTCGAGAAGCGCATCGTGGAGCTTCGTGGCGCGGGTGAAAGGGGGATCTCGCCCGACACCGAGCGCGAGCTCGTCGCCACGCTCAACGAGATGATGATCGGGACGCTGAACCGTCTCGATCTCGACGATCTGCTGCGCCGGATGCTCGCCCGCGTACAGGCGATGCTCGGCACCCGCCACTCGTTCGCCGCGCTGGTCGACGAGGAGATGCAGCGGATCTCGGTGCGTGTGGGCACGGGAGTCTTCGAGGAGTACGTCGGAACGTCCGTGGCGAGAGGCGAGGGTGGAGCTGGAAAGGTGTGGGAGAGCGCGAAGCCGCTCGTGGTCCACGACGTAGGTCACTGGGAGGGGAAGTCGGATCAGTTCGATGCGTCGTCATACCGCTCGATCGCGGAGGTGCCGCTCATCGCGCGAGGCCGGGTCGTGGGAGCGATCGGTATCGGTGAGACCGATCTCGATCGGAGGTTCGGAGAGCTCGAGACCAGCGTTCTCTCCCGACTTGCGGAGGCGGTCGCCGTGGCGATCGACAACGCCCAGCTCTACACGCAGGAGCGCACGGCGCGGATCGAGGCCGAGACGCTGCTCGGCGCCACGGAGTCGATATCCGGATCGCTCGACATTGCGCAGGTCCTCGCCTCCGTCGTGAGCGAGCTCCGGAAGGTCGTTCCATACGACAGTGCGTCGCTGCAGGAGCTTCGAGGCGGCCGGCTCGAGATCGTCGCGGGGTTCGGGCAGCTCGAAATGGGGCAGCTGATCGGCACTTCGTTCGTCCTCGACGACGCCACGATCCCCAACGGCAGCGTCATTCGAGCACGGACGCCGCTGGTGCTCAACGACACATCGCTCTTCGAGGGTTTCAAGAACGCGAGTCCGGGAGCCGACGAGATCAGGTCGTGGATGGGTGTTCCGCTCGTCGCCCGAGATCGCGTGGTCGGCATGATCACTCTCGACAAGCTCGAGCCCGGCTTCTACACGCGCCGGCATGCGCGTCTCGCTGCCGCCTTCGCGCATCAGGCGGCGATGGCGATGGAGAACGCGCGGCTCTACACCGCGGCGCAGAAGCAGCTTGCCGAGCGCGAGCGCGTCGAGCGCCTCCTCGCCGACGCCGAAGCGAGCTATCGACTGCTCGTCGAGCAGCTTCCCGCGATCGTGTACAGGTGGTCGATCGATCCGACCGGACAAAGCTCCGGAACGAGTTACATCAGCCCGCAGGTCGAGTCGATCCTGGGATACACGCCTGACGAGTGGTTCTCCGATCCCGACCTCTGGTGGAAGACGCTTCACCCGGACGATCGCGACGCGGTGCTCGCTCATCTGGCGCGCAAGGACACGACCGGAGCGGAAGTGAACATCCTCCACCGGAACATCGCGCGCGACGGCCGCGTCGTCTGGCTGCAGAACCAATCGAGAACACTTCGCGACGAGAACGGGAGACCGCGCCACACGCACGGGCTGATGCTCGACGTGACGAACATCAAGGCGACCGAGGAGGAGCTGCGTACGCTCTTCGACGAGGTCGTCAGGGCGCGGCGCAGCGCGGAGGCCCGCGCCGAGCAGCTCGCAACGCTCAATCGCGTGGCGCTCGCGATGTCGTCGATCCAGGATCTCGAGGCGTCGCTCCGTGACGTGGCCCGCGAGATCCGCGAGCTCTTCGCCGTCGAGGGCTGCTCGGTCTCGGTTCTCGACGCCGAGGGGACCGCGCTCGAGACGCTTGCGGAGAACGTCGTCGACAGGCGCCACAGCCTCATCGGGATGCCGTTGCCGCTCGAGGGCGATCGCGCGCTCGAGCATATCGTCGAGCAGCGGCGTCCTGCGATCTTCGAGATGTCGGAAAACCCGCCGGCGAACACCGGCATCTTCGAGCTGATGCAGGCGCACGGCGCCCGGTCGATGCTGATGGCTCCGTTGGTCGTGCGGAGCGAGGTGATCGGCCTCCTCTCGCTTTTGAGCGCGGACGAGGCGCGATTCTCGGCGTCGGATCTTCACCTCTCGGAGACGATCGCGGGGCAGCTCGCCACCGCGATGGCGAACGCGAGGCTCCTCGAGGAGACGCGGCGCGCGATGGAGGCCGCCGACGCGGCCAACAGCGCGAAGAGCGAATTCCTCGCGAACATGAGCCACGAGATCCGCACGCCGATGAACGCGGTGATCGGCATGACCGGACTGCTGCTCGACACGAACCTGACGCGCGAGCAGCGCGAGTTCGTGGAGACGGTCCGGCAGAGCGGCGACGTTCTGCTGGTGCTCATCAACGACATTCTCGACTTTTCGAAGATCGAGGCGGGACGGCTCGACCTCGAAGCGCAGCCGTTCGATCTCTACGAGTGCGTCGAGGCCGCGCTCGACTTGTTCGGCACCAGCGCCGCCGAGAAGGCTCTCAACCTCGGGTACCTCATCGAGCCGACCGTTCCCGAGCTCGTCACTGGCGACGTAACGCGTCTGCGCCAGATCCTCGCGAACCTGGTGAGCAATGCGATCAAGTTCACGGCTCGAGGCGAGATATTCGTGAAGGTATCGTCGAGCGCGCTCGAAGACGGAGGCCACGAGCTCGTCTTCGCGGTGCGCGACACCGGGATCGGCATCCCGACCGAGCGCACGGACAGCCTCTTCAAATCGTTCAGCCAGGTCGATGCGTCGACGACGCGACGCTTCGGCGGAACCGGGCTCGGGCTTGCAATCAGCAGCCGCCTCGCCGAGATGATGCGCGGTCGGATGTGGGTCGAGAGCGAGCTCGGCCGCGGCTCGACCTTCTGGTTCACGATCCGCGTCGAGCGCGCGGACGGCGCGCGCAAACTCTTCCTCCAGGAGAGCCAGCCCATCATCGGCGGGAAATCGCTGCTCATCGTCGACGACAACGACACCAACCGTCGAATCCTGCTCGCGTGGGCGGATACCTGGGGGATGAAGCCGAGCGAGACCGCGAGCCCGAAGGAGGCGCTCCAGTGGATCCGTGTCGGGCGCGTGTTCGACCTTGCGGTGGTCGACAGCCAGATGCCCGAGATGTCGGGCAGCGATCTCGCCCGAGCGCTACACTCCGAGCCCGGCGGTGCCTCGATGCCGATCCTGATGCTGACTTCGGTCGGACGGCGCGACGACGATTCGTCGGGCGTCAATTTTTCCGCGGTGCTGACGAAGCCGATCAAGCCGTCGCAGCTCTACAACGCGCTGGTGAGCATCCTTTCGGGGCAGCCGGTGCGTGTCATCGGACGCAGATCGCGAAACGTGTACGACCACACTCTGGGCGAGCGGTCGCCGCTCCGAATCCTCGTCGCCGAAGACAATACGGTCAACCAGCGCCTTGCCATCCTCAGCCTCGAGCACATGGGCTATCGCGCCGACGTCGTCGCGAACGGGCTCGAGGCGCTCGAGGCGGTGCGGCGGCAGCGCTACGACATGATCCTGATGGACGTTCAGATGCCCGAGCTCGACGGGCTCGAGGCGACCCGGCGGATTCGCGCGGAGTTCGACGATTTCACCCGCCCCTGGATCATCGCGATGACCGCGAACGCGATGCGCGAAGACCGGCGCGCCTGCTCCGAGTCGGGCATGGACGATTACCTCGCGAAGCCGCTCAGGATCGAGGAGCTGCAACTGGCGCTCGAGCGTGCCTCGCGACGCCAGGCCTCGCCTCACGAGGCGGGCGCGCTCGATCCTTCCGTCATCGGAACGCTACGCGGGATGCGCCGTCCCGGAGAGCCTCCGATCCTCATGAAGTTGCTCGAGACGTTCCGACGCGACACTCCGGGGCTGATCGAAAGCGTGGCGAAGGCGATCGAGTCGTCCGACGCCAAAGCGATGGGGGGCGCCGCGCACTCGCTGAAGGGCAGCTGCCTGACACTCGGGGCTCAGGAGCTCGGAGAGATCGCCGCGCTGCTCGAAGAGCTGGGCCGCGACGGAGTTACGGGCGAGGCGGCCGCGGCCGCTCTGCTCGACCTTCGTGATGCGTTCGCCCGGGTCGACATCGAGGCGAGCCGGATTCTCTCCGGAAGCGAAAACGCCTGACTCCGCCGCAGTGTCCGCGGCGCCGCACGCCGGACTTCAGCCCTCCAGCGCCCGTGTCTCGTCGAGAGCGTTGCGGATCGCGAGGATCTCTCGGATCGTCCGGGCGGCCGTTTCGGGATCGAGCTGCGTCGCGCGGTCCGACTTCGCCTTCGACGGATCGTTGTGGACTTCCATGAAGAAGCCGTCGACTCCCGCCGCTGCTGCGGCGCGTGCGAGGGGGCGCGCGAACTGCCGCGTCCCCGCGGTCTCCGTGCCTGCGCCGCCGGGGCGCTGCATCGAGTGCGTGATGTCGTAGACGACCGGAGAGCCGAGAGCCCGCATGATCGGAAACGACCGCATGTCGACGACGAGGTTCTGGTAGCCGAACGACGAGCCGCGCTCGGTGATGAAGACCTTCGCGCTCCCGAGCTCTTCACCCTTGTCGAGAATGTTCTTCGTCTCTTCCGGCGAAAGGAACTGCCCCTTCTTCACGCCGACCGCCTTGCCAGTCCTCACTGCGGCGGCGATGAGGTCGGTCTGGCGGCAGAGGAACGCCGGGATCTGGATGATGTCCAGCACCTCGCCGGCGGGGTGCGCCTGCGACGTCTCGTGGACGTCCGACAGGAGCGGGAGCCCCGTTTCCTTTCGCACTTCCGCGAGGATCTTCAGCCCTTCGTCGATGCCCGGGCCGCGGAAGGAGTGAATGGAGGTCCGGTTCGCCTTGTCATACGACGCCTTGAACACCACGTTGATCTTCAGCTCGTCGCGCAAACGGGCGATGGTCTCTCCCATGCGCAGCGCGTGGTCGCGCGATTCGATGACGCAGGGCCCCGCGATGAACAGCAGCGGTTCGTTGCCTCCGAACGCGATGTCTTTCGTGATCTCGATCTTCCGGGTCGTCATGCGATGTGCTGAATCTCACTTTCCTGCGCCTTCGCGGCCATTGCGAGACGGATCTTGCGATAGTCGCGCATCGCGCTGACGAACGCCTTGAAGAGCGGGTGAGGCTGCGACGGGCGCGACTTGTACTCGGGATGGAACTGACATCCGAGGAACCAGGGGTGGTCGGAGAGCTCGACGATCTCGACGAACTTGCCGTCGGGCGAGGTTCCGGTCAGGCGCAGGCCGGCGTCCTTCAGCTGGTTGGCGAATTCGAGGTTGAACTCGTAGCGGTGACGATGACGCTCGTCGATCAGTTCGGAACCGTAAGCCGCGCGGGCGAGCGAACCCTCGGTGAGCAGCGCCGGGTACTTGCCGAGGCGCATCGTTCCGCCTAACGCATCGACGCCGATGAGATCGCGGAGCTTGTAGATGACCTTGTAGTGCGCGTCGTCGTCGAACTCCGTGGAGTTCGCGCCGACGAGGCCGACGACGTTCCTGGCGAACTCGATCGTCGCGCACTGCATCCCGAGGCAGATGCCGAAGAAGGGAATCTTCTTCTCGCGTGCGTACCGGATCGCGCGGACCATACCCTCGACGCCGCGCTCTCCGAAGCCGGGTCCGACGAGAATGCCGTCGACGTTCGCGAGGTCGCCGTGGTATCCGTCCTGCTCGAGCGCGACCGAGTCGATGTAGACGATCTTGACCTTCACGTTGTTGGCGATGCCGCCATGGATCAGAGCTTCGTTGAGCGACTTGTACGAATCGCCGAAGTCGACGTACTTCCCGACGAACCCGACGCGCACCTCATCTTCCGGGTGGCGCAGTTTGCGAACGATCTCCTCCCACTTCGAGAGGTCGCAGACCTCCTCGTGCGGCAGGTGGAGCTTGTCGAGCACGATCTGGTCGAGCCCTTCGCGTGAGAGGGCGAGCGGAACCTGGTAGATCGACTCGCAGTCGAGCTCCGGGATGACGGCCTCGTCCTCGACGTTGCAGAAGAGCGCGATCTTCGCCTTCATGTCGTCGGGAATCGCATGCTCGGAACGGCAGAGCAGGACGTCGGGCTGAATGCCGATCGCGCGCAGCTCCTTCACCGAATGCTGCGTCGGCTTGGTCTTGAGCTCCTCGGAGGCCTTGATGTAAGGCACGAGCGTGAGGTGCACGTTGATCGCGTTGCCGCGGCCCGCCTCCTTGCGGAACTGGCGGATCGCCTCGAGGAAGGGGAGCGACTCGATGTCGCCGACCGTGCCGCCGATCTCGACGATCACGACGTCGGCTCCTTCGGAGGCCTCGCGGATGCACTTCTTGATCTCGTCGGTGATGTGGGGGATGACCTGGACGGTCTTGCCGAGGTAGTCGCCGCGGCGTTCCTTCTCGATGACCCGCTGGTAGATCCGGCCCGTCGTGTAGTTGTTGCGGCGCGACGCGCGCATCGAGATGAAGCGCTCGTAGTGGCCGAGGTCGAGGTCGGTCTCCGCGCCGTCGTCGGTGACGTAGACCTCACCGTGCTGGAACGGCGACATCGTGCCGGGATCGACGTTGATGTAGGGATCGAATTTCTGGATCGTGACCTTGAAGCCACGAGCCTCGAGCAGAGCGCCGATCGATGCCGCCGCGATTCCCTTGCCGAGTCCCGAAACGACGCCGCCGGTGATGAAGATGTACTTCGTGCTCATGGTCTTCTCCCTATGGTCAAAGGTAACGGGATCGAAAAACGGGTGCGCGACCGGAGCGGCAATCGGGTCCCGGCATCAGCGGTCCGGTAACCGGCGCACGGCGCGGTTTCTTTCAGTGAATGAAGGTCAGTTGCTGCGGCGGGATCGGATGGAGACTTTTCGGGTGTCGAGTACTTTGCCTCGAGGCGTTGGAGCAGGGCGCTCAACGCACCCTTCCCCTCGAATCAATGCATTTTTCGCAATTCATCCACGACCCGTTCCACGTCGGACGGACGATCCACACCGAGGTGCGGTTTGTCGGTCTCCAGTACCCGGATTCTAAAGCCGTTCTGCAGGAGTCGCAACTGCTCGAGTTTTTCCTGCCGCTCGAGCGGGGACGGGGCGAGTTTCGGAAAGGCCCGGAGCACCCGCGCCTGGTAGCCGTAGACGCCGATATGGCGCCGTGCGAGGGCAGGGCCGTCGTGCGGGATCGGCGCACGCGAGAAGTAGAGGGCGTTTCCCGCGAGGTCGGTCACGACCTTGACGACGTCGCGGTCGCGGAACTCCTCCTCGGAGCGGAGAGGGCAGGCGAGGGTGGCCACGTCGATCGCCGGATCGTCCTGCAGCGACCGGATGACGCGGTCGACGCTGCCGATGTCGATGAGCGGCTCGTCCCCCTGCACGTTCACGACCTGGTCGCAGGTCCAGCCCTCCTCGCGCTCGATCGCGTCGAGCGCCTCCTCGATGCGATCGGTGCCGCTCTCGTGGTCCTCCCGGGTCGAGACGACGCGGCCGCCGAACGAGCGGACGTGCTCGAAGATTCTCGCGTCGTCAGTCGCCACGAAGGCAGCGCGGGCGTGGGAGGAGCCGGAGGCCCGCTCGTAGACGCGCTGGATCAGTGTTTTTCCGGCGATGTCGGCGAGCGGCTTTCCCGGGAAGCGGGTCGAGGCGTAGCGGGCGGGAATGACGATGACGGCGTTCATGCCGCGCGATTCTATAATCGACGCGCCCGCGGCCGCATCGCGGAGCGTCTCGATCGATGAACGAATCGCACTCGCGGGAGATCCGCATCTGGTTCCGGGCGGCAGGCGCAGTACTCGTCGCCGCCGCGCTCGCGTCGTTCTTCTCCGGTTTCTACCGCGCCCAGTTCTATCGCTCCACCGGCACGGCGCACTGGATCTGGCCCGCGTCGAAGCTGAGCTCCGGAGAGCCCGTTGCGTTCTTTGCGGTGAAGGAGTTCGACGTACCGCTGAACCCGCCGTTCGTACGGATCAAGATCGCCTGCGACCCGGAGTACACGCTCTATTTCAACGGGCAGGTGATCGGCCGCGCGCTCGAGGGGAGCGCGGCGACGCTCGACGTCTACGACGTGACGCCGCTCGCGCTGCAGGGCAAGCCTAACCGGATCGTCGTCGCGGCGCGAAGCGCCAACGGCGTCGGCGGCTTGATCGCCGCGGTCGACTACGCGCCGATCCGGGAGAACGACATCGTCACCGACTCCAGCTGGAAGCTCGTGGCCGAGTGGCGCGACGAGCTCCCGCTTCGCGACATCGAGGCTCCGCTCCTCCCGGTGCGCGTGCTCGGGACGCCTCCGTACGGGCGATGGAACGACCTGACCCTGGCCGTCCGCGAGCGCGAGACGCTCTCGGCGAGGCGCGTCGAGCCGGTTGAGAGCCGCGGCGTGTCGCTCCCCGTTTCGAGGATTCGGGTGGCGGGAGGCGTCGCCGTCGCGGCGCGGGAGCGCGAGGCGGCGACGGCGTGGGATTTCGGCGAGTTCAACGGGCGCTCGCTCCTCCGCGACACGAGCGGAACCTCCTCGTCTGTGCGGATCGTCCGCATCCGTTACGAGGAGAATCTCGGCGACTTCGGTCTCGACGGAACGATCCGCGAGATTGCTCTCGCCCCGGGCGAGACGACCTACCTCGATCCTCAGACGGTGAGAGCTCGATGGGTCGCGGTGTTCGGCTCCGGCGCTGCGGTGTCGGTCGTTCCCGACGAAGGATCGCCGGAAGCGCGAATGCCCGACGAGTAACGTCGGGCATTCGGAGAGCGACCGCGTGAGCGGCGACTAGAAAATGACTTTGCGGATGTAGTAGTCCTTCCACTTGTTCTGCGTGTCCTGCGCGAGGTCGGTCGCGTCGCTCTGCGTCATCTGGAACCTGCCGCCAGACCCGCCGTTGATCGTCTTCAGGAACAGGTCGATCACGTCGACCTTCTCGCCCGTCGCGTTCGGGACCTTCGTCATCATGAACGCCGTCGCGGAGAGCGCCTTGAAGACCTGGTCTTCGTTGTCGGCGGTCATCGTGACGTGCAACCGGTTCGGGCCGTTTCCGACGATCTTCGAATCGAAAAAGCCGACGTTCTCGTAGGCGTCGGAGAAGAGCTGAATGACGTTGTTCGAGAGGTTGGTCGAGCCGGTCGCGGCACTGCCGGGCGTGGACTTGACGCTGCTCGCAGTCGGCGCGCTCGTGGAGCCCGAAGGAGAGGAAGACGGCTTCTTGATCGTGATCGAGCCGAGAGGCGAAGCCGTGGGTGTCGCCGGGGCGCCCGAGTCGGGATTCGCGATCACGCGTGCGCCGCCCATTCCCTGCGCATTCACCTTCTCCGACTCCTTGACGTCGATGAGATTCGCATCGAGCGAGAGTGTCTGCCCGCTCTCGAGCGTCACGATCGCCTTGCCGCCCGAGACGGTCCACTTCTGTTTTGCGCGATAGCGCTGCCCGTCTTTCATGATGACGGTGTAGCTCGCGAACGAGACGACCGGCAGAACGAGAAGGAAGAAAGTGGCAGCAATGCGGATTCTGTTCGTCATCGAAATCGACCTCCGGTGATCGGTACTGCAAGGTTACTCTATACTGCCCTTTCAACGCGGCGCCACGCGCGCCGATTTCCCGTTACAGATCAAGGATCCAGGCATGCTCGTAGTCATGGACGCTCCCGCCGGTGAGCGGGAAGTCGGAGAAGTCATCAGGGCGATTCAGGCGAGCGGGCTTTCGGTCCGCGCGATCGCCGGCGCGCAGCATGCGCCGGCTCCGAGGGTATGACGATGCGGCGAACGAAGATTCTCGCGACGCTCGGCCCCGCCTCAAACACCCCCGAAATGATCCGCGCACTCATCGAGGCGGGCGCGAATGCGATCCGTCTGAACTTCTCGCACGGGAACCACCACGAGCACAAGCGCCTGATCACGCTGATCCGGAGCGTGGCCGGCGATCTCGGCAGCCACATCCCGATCGTCGGCGACATCCAGGGGCCGAAGATCAGGATCGGCGACACCTACGGCACGGTGCAGCTGCGCGAAGGCGCGGAGTTCTTCATCTCGACGACCCCGTGCGTCGGCACCGAGAAGGGCGTTTCGACGCCGTTCATCGAGCTGCCGACACAGGTGCGCGTCGGGGACCGGATCCTGATCAACGACGGCCTCGTGGAGCTGATCGTCGAGTCGATCGAGAAGGCGGAGATCGTCCGGACTCGTGTAGTGAACGGCGGCCCGATCTCCTCGAAGAAGGGGATGAACTTTCCCGATACCGAGCTGACGATCCCGGCCATCACGGAGAAAGACCGCGCCGACCTCGCGTTCGCCGTGGGAGAGCACGTCGACTACATCGCCGCGTCGTTCGTTCAACGCGCCGACGACATCATTCAGCTGCGCGAGATTCTCGCGATGCACGGCGGGGAGCGGACCGGCGTGATCGCAAAGCTCGAGAAGAAGCAGGCGATCGAGAATCTCGACGCGATCCTCAACCTCTGCGACGGCGTCATGGTCGCGCGAGGGGACCTCGGCGTCGAGCTGCCGCCAGAGCGCGTTCCGATCGTTCAGAAGCTCGTGTTGCATCGCGCGAGCCGCGCGGGGCGCTTCGCGATCACTGCGACACAAATGCTCGAGTCGATGACGACGAATGCGAGGCCGACGCGCGCGGAGGCGTCCGACGTCGCGAACGCGATCTTCGACGGCACCGACGCGGTGATGCTCTCGGCCGAGACGGCCTCCGGCGCGTATCCGGTGGGCGCGGTGTCGATGATGGACAGGATCGTTCGCGAAGCGGAGGGAAGCCCCGAACTCTGGTCCCTCAAAGTGCGCGAGCCCTTCGTCAACGAGGGTGAACGAGGCGTCACCGACGCGCTCGCGGGAGCCGCCGACTACGCGAGCCGCTGCGTCGGCGCGGCGCACGTCGTCGTGTTCACGCAGAGCGGGTTCACGGCCCGGCTGATGTCGAAGTTCCGTCCCGTGGCGCCGATCATCGCGCTCACGCCGACGGAGGAGGTCGCCCGAAGGATCAACCTGCTCTGGGGAGCGACCCCCTTCGTCCTCTCCGATCCCGGCGAGTACCACGAGCACGTCGTCGAGCGCGTCGACGGCTTCCTGCTCGAGCACGATCTCGCCCAACCGGGCGATCACATCGTCATCCTCATGGGCTCGCCGCTCTTCCAGCAGGCGAAGACGAACGTACTGCGTGTTCATCGGATCTCCGGGCCGTGAGGTGAGGCGTTCCGGTTACGCCCCCGTGACGGACCTCCAACGATCGGGTGAAAGTGGAAGCACGGGGCGCTGTTACAGGCCTCGATAGGTTCCACTGGCCCGGGAACGGGCGTATTCTCCCCCGAAGGAGATCACCCACAATGCGGGTTCGGTTGCTCGCAATCGTCGCCCTGGTGGCCGTCACGGTGCCGGTCGCGGCGAGTGACTCGAGTCGGGCCGAGGCGTTCCTGAACGTCGGCGGCACCGTGCTGGCGGGCGGAAGTCCCGTGAGCGACGCGCTCGTGATCGCCTTCGGTCTCTCCACGCAGCATGACGAGCGCGCGAACACCGATTCACTGGGACAGTTCGCGCTCGCGCCTCTTCCGCTCGGCGTCTATCGCGTGATCGCGGTGAAGCGCGGATTCGCGCCAGCGCTGGCTGTAGTATCGCCTGCGCGCTCCGACCATCGCCTCTCGATCCGGCTGCGGCGTGAGACGGCGCTGACCTCCGCGGAGAAGGAAGACGTCTGGGAGATCCGCCGCGCGCTTCCGCGCGACATTCTTCGCGAGGTGGAGGCAATCCTCGCGGAGCCCGAGGACGGCGCGGGCGACGGCGAGTCGCACGCTGCGCTCGCGGGTGACCTGATGTCGCTTCAGGGCTTCGACAGCTTCGCGAGCGCGAAGACGGCCGACAGAACGTCGCTGGCTCTTCGCGGCGGCGTCGGAGAGTGGAGCCTGGACATCGCCGGGCATCGCCGGACGGTCGGCATCGACGATGCCGCCGCGATCGGCGCCGCGGAAGCTGCGGACGTGGCTCTCGAGCTCCGCGCGCCGAAGGGTGGGTCGTACCGTATCGCCTCGAGCACGGCGTCGTGGCCGCAGCTTGCCGCGGGAGAGTCCGAGACGGCGATCGCGAACCACAGCATCGCGTGGACGGGACGTCAGACCCGCCTAACATTGCGCTATTTCGAGAGAGAGAACGTTTTCCAGGGAGAGACCGGGCCGAGCGGTGGAATGGAGCTCGAGGGCGACAGGACGATCTACCGTTCCGATCGCGCCGGAATCGGCGTTCAGGTGCGCGTCGCGGAGGAGACGTTCGGCGCCCCCTCTGCGGCCGGCGAGACGACCGCGTACGCCGAGTTGATGACGGTCGGCGATTTCTCACCCGTCCCGTCGTTCTCGATCGGGTACGGGCTTCTCACTCGCGCGGGGCGCTACGGCGGTGTCGAGTATGTGCCGCAGGCTGCGGCCTCGGCCGGCTCGATGCGGATCGCGCGAATTACGATTTCCGGAGCCTGCAAGGTTGGGAGCGACACGAGCCCCGTGACGGTCGCGCCCGTCGTGACCGAGATGGGACGGATTCCGGCGGGCGAGGCGCGCTACCGCTACGGCGTCGCTCTCTCTCGCGATCTCGGACACACCGGCTCGGTCACCGCCTCGGCGACCGTCACCGAGGCGGACAATACCGCGTATGTCTTTTTCGACGACCGCTTCGAGGAGTTCTGGGATGGGCTCTACGTCGAGCGTGGCGACGAGGCGCGCTCCGTTGCGCTTGCCGCCACCGCGGCGATCATGAGCATGACGTTCGGCTTCGACGCGTCGGCCGGGACGATCGACGCGGCCGGGGAGCCGACCGACGGGCGCCGGCAGTACCTCGTCGCGGCAATGCGCGCGTCGTACGACGGGTCGGGAACGTCGGTCGACGTCGCCTACCGGCAGATCGATCAGCCGCTCGCGGACGACTCGCGCGTCGACCGCGAGATCGAGCGCCTGAGCGTGGTGCTCGCGCAGTCGCTGAGACTGCCGGTCGATCTGCGTCTCATGGTCGGGCTTGCCCTCACGCGCGAGCGCGACTCGGGTGGACAGGTCGTGGCCGAGCGTGACGCGAAGCGGCTCGTCGGCGGCGTGGCGTTTTCGTTCTGAGTCGCCGGCCGAAGCGTTCGGACAGCGTCAGGGGCCGCGGTCGATCTTCTCGATCTCGATCTTTTCGATCAGGCTCGACAGCTTCCAGCCGATCCCTTTGCTCACCACGATCTGCTTCAGGTAGTTGAGCGAGGTGATCGCCGCGGGAATCCCCGAGATCGCGGTTGGTATCGCGGCAAGTCGGCCCATCAGCTGCAGTGTCTTGTCGGCACTCGTGTACTCGAGCGATTGAAGATCGCTGCGCGTCTCGGCGTAGTAGGCGAAGAGCAACAGGTAAATGTCGCTCACGAGATCGACGAAGCGCATCTCCTGCCCCCATGCGAGGCAGCTCCCCATGCGGACGTTTTCGATGAACTCCGGAATCGTGTCGGCGGTCGAGACGGTGTAGACCTTCGCGACGTGCTTGAGCGTGTGGGCGTCGCTTCCGCCCACCATGGAGATGCGCCTGCCGTTCCGTCGGAAGCTGTCGACCAGCTGGAAGGTGACCCGGTTGTTCGACGACGCCATCGCCCCGTTGATCACCTCGAAGACGTCGAACATCTCGATCATCTCGCCGATGTAGCGGGCGGCGACGTTCTTCATCCTGTAGTTCTGAAGCAGGTGGTTGACCGCGAATACGAGCCGCTCCTGCCGGAGGAACGGCACCAGCTCGCGGATGTCGGGACGCAGGCTCTGGATCTCCCGGTGCTGCCGCTCGTCGAGGCCGTAGACGCCGATGTGGACTCGCTGTTTCGTCTCTGGGAAATACGTTTCGACCTCCTCGGAAACGAAGAAGTCGTCGAGGTCGGGATATTTGTTGAGCAGATAGAGGGCGCCGTCGATCGAATCGTGATCCGACAGCGTGACGTACGACATGCCACGCTGTTTCGCAGTCCGGTAGACGGCCTCGGGGTCGCTGTAGCAGTCGCGCGTATTCGCGCGACGGAAGTACTTGAACACCGAGTAGCGGCTATGGCAGTGCAGATCGGCGCGCTTCGCGCGGGGGTCGTCGACGGGATCCATCGGCCGGGACGCAGGTGCGTCGCGTTCCGGATCCCAGAGTTTCGTGCAGCTCGATTCAGCCATGGTCTGGAAATGAAAAGCCCGCCCACGGGCCCCTTCGGACAGTATAAGCTGTCCGTACAGATCGATGCCGCCGACGCCCGACGCCTCGCGCCCGTTCGAGGGCAACCCGCTGCAGACAGACCGTGTTCCGGTCGTCCCTCTCGGAGCTTCCGTCCTCTTCCCGGGAGGCATTCTGTCGATGCAGATCGCCTCGGAGCCGATCGTCGAGACGCTCCGCCATCTTCGCGACGGCGAAAGCGTCGTCGGTGCGTTCTTCCAGAGCTCCGGAAACCACGACGACGCTCGTCCCGACGATCTCGCTCGAGTCGGTGTCCTTTCGACGGTCGTTCAGAAGCTCGTGATCGCATCCGATCGCTGCCAGCTCGTCCTCAGGGGAGGGGCGAGGATTCGCGCCGAGGAGTTCATCCGCTCCGACGGGAGTCTCGAAGCGAGGGTCCGTGCGCTTCCGGCCGTGCAGCCGGGCGATGCCGACTCCGCGGCGAGACTCGTCGAGAAGGCGGGCTACTACTTCGAAAGGCTCGTCGACGGAGACGATCGCTATGGATCCGACCTCGTCGGCATCGTCCGTTCGAGCCTAACGGAGAGCTCCGACGTCTTCGCGGATCTCCTCGCGTCAATGCTTCACCTCGCCGCGGAGGAAAAGCAGTCGCTCCTCGAGACCTTCGATCCGATCGAGCGCCTCGAGCGCATCATCAGGTATATCCAGAAAGACGTGGGCCGCGCCGCGATCGACCGCGACGTCGAGCGGCAGACTCAGCTGTCGATCAATCGCCGGGAGCGCGAGCGCTATCTTCGCGAGCAGCTGCGCGTCATCCAGGACGAGCTCGGCGACGGCCCGATCGAGAACGAGGTCGACTCCTACATCGATCGGCTCGACGCCCTGCCGCTCGAGGACGAGCACAGGATGCAGTTGCGCCGGGAGATCCAGCGGCTCTCGCTCCTGTCTCCCGGCTCGTCGGACTACGCCGTCATACGCACGCATCTCGATACCGTCCTGCAACTCCCCTGGACGACACGCACCGAGGACCGGCTCGACGTCGAGCTCGCGGCGGGGCTGCTCGAGGAAAACCACCACGGTCTTCGCGAGGTCAAAGACCGCGTCGTCGAGTTTCTCTCCGTCCTCAAGCTCAAGGGAGATCTCAAAGGGCCGATCCTCTGCTTCGTGGGGCCGCCCGGGGTAGGCAAGACGTCGCTCGGGAAGTCGATCGCCGACGCCCTCGGCCGGAAGTTCGTTCGGCTCTCGGTCGGCGGCGTCACCGACGAAGCGGAGATTCGTGGGCACAGGAAGACGTACGTCGGCGCCATGCCGGGAAAACTGGTCCACAGCTACATCCAGGTCGGAACGTGCAACCCGCTCTTCGTCATCGACGAGATCGACAAGATTGGCAAAGACTTTCGCGGAGATCCGTCGTCCGCGCTGCTCGAAGTTCTCGACCCGCAGCAGAACCAGAGCTTCACGGACCGCTATCTCGAGGTTCCGTTCGACCTGTCGCACACGCTCTTCATCACGACGGCGAACGTGCTCGACGACATCCCTCCCGCGTTGCGCGACCGGCTGGAGGTGATCCGCATCGCCGGGTACGACGAGGCGGAGAAACTGCAGATTGCGAAAAAGCATCTGCTGCCGGCGATCCTTTCCGATCACGGGCTGACGCCCGAGCGGCTGCAGATCGACGATGCGGCGATGTCGTCGATCATCCGCGACTACACGGCCGAGGCGGGCGTACGCGAGCTCTCGCGGAAGCTGGCGTCGATCGCGCGAAAGGTCGCACGACGCATCGTGACGGGCACACTCGAGTCGGAATCGGTGACCAGGAGCGGCCTTGCCTCGTATCTCGGAATGGCGATCTACGAACATGAGTTTGCCGGCCGGGCGCCCGAGGTGGGAGTGGCGACGGGTCTTGCGTGGACCTCTGCCGGTGGTGAGATCATGTTCATCGAAGCGACGCGCATGCGTGGCACGGGAAAAACGACGGTGACGGGACATCTCGGCGAGGTGATGAAGGAGAGCGTTCAGGCGGCGTATTCGTACGTGCGCTCGCGCGCCGCGGAGATCGGAATCGCGGAAGGGCTCTTCGCGGAGCAGGACATCCACGTCCATTTTCCAGCGGGGGCGATCCAGAAGGACGGCCCGTCGGCCGGCGTGGCGATCGCCACGGCCATCGCGTCGATCATGTCCGACAGGCCGATCCGACACGACGTGGCGATGACGGGAGAGGTCACCCTGCGGGGCAAGGTTCTTTCGGTCGGCGGCGTGAAGGAGAAACTGATCGCGGCGCGGCGCGGGCACATCAGCCGGGTCGTCGTTCCGATGGGGAACCGGAAGGACCTCGCGGATCTCGGCGACGAGGCGAAGGGAACGCTGCAGGTCGTCTATGCGGAGCGGGTCGAGGACGTCTGGCGCGAGGCGCTGATGCCGTCCGTTCCGGCGGAGCGGAGCGCGTCGCGAAAGAGGCGCGGTGACGAGCCCTCGACGACACGGGAGGGGCAACGCCCGCATCGATGAGGCTCCGGGGATGCATCTTCAATCTCGGCTTCGCGGCGCTCCTGGCGGTTGCGTTCGCCGGCTCGTCGTACTTCTGGTTCAAGTTCTGGGTCAGGGGAAAGTCGATCGCCACGCCTAACCTGATCGGGCGGACGCTGACCGAAGCCAGGGCCGCCTGCTCCGACCTCGGCCTCGTCGTGGTCGTCGACAACTCGAAGGACAGGCACGGAGACAACGTGCCGACCGGAAACGTCGTCTGGCAGAACCGCGCGCCCGAGACGCTCATCAAGCGCGGCACCCGCATTCACGTCGGGCAGAGCCTCGGCCCGCTCGTCCTGCGCGTTCCCGACGTCACGGAGAAGAGCGCCCGCACGTCGATGCTCCGGCTCAGCCAGCTCAACCTCCGGCTGGGCGCTCTGTCGTATTTTCAGAGCGGCCTCTACCAGAACGCCGCGGCGACGGAGCCTGCGATCGGACAGGTGATCGGCGAGCAGTCGTCCGTCTCGGTCGCGATCGCCACGCCGTTTCCGCAGCCGGCCTTCGTGATGCCGGATCTGATCAACAGGCCATTCGAGGACGTGAAGTACGGACTCGAGCACTACGGCTTTCTCGTGTCGAACGTGAAATTCGAACCGTATCCCGGCGTAGACGACGGGACGATCATCCGGCAGTTCCCGATGCCCGGCGGAAAGATCCGCCGGGGCGACCCGGTGTCGATCGTCGTCGCACGCCAGGAAGTCCGGTTCGACTGAGGAGAATCACAGGTGAATCGGACAGGACTCATCAGGGTTGCGCCGTCGATGCTGTCGGCGGACTTTTCGGCTCTCGGCGCCGACCTCGCGGCCATCGAAGCGGCGGGTGCCGACGTGATCCATCTCGACGTGATGGACGGGCATTTCGTTCCGAACATTACGATCGGGCCGCTCGTGGTGAAGGCGCTCCGCCCGCTCACGAAGCTCCCGCTCGACTGTCACCTGATGATCTCGGAGCCGCAGAGATACATCGACGCGTTCCTCAAGGCAGGCGCCGACATGATCTCGGTCCACGTGGAGGCGGAGCCGCACCTTCAGCGCGCGCTCTCGATGATCCGCGACGGAGGCGCGAAGGCAGGGATCGCCATCAACCCGGCGACCTCGGCCGACTCGCTCTTCGAAGCCTTGCCATACTGCGATTTCGTGCTGGCGATGACCGTGAACCCGGGCTTCGGCGGACAGAAGTTTCTGGCGCCCTCGGTCGAGAAGGTGCGCCGGATCGACCGGATGATCCGCGAGCGGAATCTCGACGTCGCCATCGAGGTTGATGGCGGCATCGACCGAGGCACGGCCCCGGCGATCGTCGAGGCGGGAGCCGAGATTCTCGTGGCAGGCACGGCCGTATTCGGCCAGGCCGACCGTCGAGAGGCGATCGCAGAGCTCAAACGCCGTGGTTGAACTGACGCTGCCGGGAGATACCAGGTGACCCGAACTCTGAAGACGAGCATCGCCATCGCATTGACGCTTGCACTGACGGTCGCGTTCTCGGGCTGCCGCTCGAAACATGACGAGGTCTATCAGCCGAAGGTCAATCCCGCGTTTCTGAACCTCTCGAAGGACGAGATCTTCGCCAAGGGCGAAGAACTTTATGCGAAGGACAAGTGGGCCAAGTGCCGCGAGTACTTCACCTACGTCTACGAGAACTTCCCGAACGATCCGCTCGCACGTCGGAGCCTCCTGCGCATCGCCGACGCGTATCAGAAGCAGGGCGGAGACGTGAATCTCGTCGAAGCTCAGTACAAGTACCGCGACTTCATCAACCGCTTCCCGACGAGCGAGCTCGCCGACTATGCGACGCTCCAGATTGCGAACGTGTCCTTCCTCCAGATGGAGCGGCCCGATCGCGACCAGGCGAAGACGAAGGAAGCGGTACAGAAGTACAAGGAAATGATTGCGCTCTATCCCGCGAGCCCGCATCGCGCCGAAGCGGAGAAGAACATGGGCGTGGCGCTCGACAACCTGGCGCGCCACGAGCAGATCATCGCCCGCTTCTACATCAAGCGCTCCGATTTCACGCCGGCACTCACGCGGCTCGAGGGACTCCTCCGCGACTTTCCCGATTATTCGTTCAAGGACGAGCTGTATTACGACCTCGGCGTGTCGCTCGCCGGCCTCGGCCGCGCTCCCGAAGCGCGGCTCTACTTCGAGCGCGTGATCACCGAGTTTCCGGACAAAGAATCGGCCGTCCAGGCGAAGAAACAGCTCGAAAGACTGCCCGCCTGATCTTTGCGTGTTCGATCCGGTCCGCTTGAACCGCGCTCCGCGTTGGTTCAAACTTGAACGGCCGGGCGCTTCCGACATACTCCGGCCGAGCGACGGGGGGGAATGTGAGCGAACAGCCTGAGAGCATTTCCGCGCTTCTGGCGCGCAAGGACTACGCGAAGGCGGTCCCGCTTCTCCGCAGGGAAGCCGAGAAGTATCCGACGAACGTGCGGATCAAGCTGCAGTTCGCCGACGCGCTCGCGGGCGCCGGCTTCCTCGACGAATCGGTAGGCGCTTACGAGGCAACGGCCGCCTACTATCGCGATGCCGGCCTCACGGTCCAGGTCATCGGCGTCGAGAAGAAGCTCGAGAAAGTGCGCGCCCTCATCGATTCGTCGGCCGTCGCTCCGATCGCGGAGGAGGCCCCCGAGCCGGAGTTCAAGGATACCGTTCCGAGAAGCCCGCTCTTCGAGACGATGTCCGGAGAGGAGCGCAAGGCGGTGGTCGACGAGATGGTCCTCGAGAAGTTCAACGAGGGCGACGTCGTGATCGCCGAAGGGGAGCCCGGATCGGCGCTTTACGTGATCGTGACCGGTGCGGTGAAGGTTTACGGAAAGGGACCGCGTGGAGACAGCGTCTACCTCGCGAACCTCGGTGAAGGGGATTTTTTCGGCGAGGTCAGCGTTCTTACCGGCAAGCCGCGCACAGCGACCATCACGGCGTCCGAACGGTCGGAATTGCTGCGGCTCGACAAGGAGAAGCTCGACGGGATCGTGGCAATGCACCCGCGTGTGAAGAGCGTGCTGGAGGATTTCTACCGGAAGCGCGCGAACCACACGGTGGAGGCGATGGTCGATTCGCTCAAGCACAAGAAATAGCATGGCCGTTCTCCCGATTCGCAAGTACGGCGACCCGGTACTCCGGACCCGCACCGCGGAGGTCGATCCCTCCGACATCGCCGGCCTCGGCGGTCTCATCGACGACATGATCGACACGATGTACGCCGAGCCGGGCGTCGGCCTCGCCGCGAACCAGGTAGGCGTCTCGAAGCGCCTCGCAGTCATCGACCTCACCGTCGGCGAAGAGCCCGGGAACGTCTACGTGCTCATCAACCCGGAGATCCAGGAACAGGAAGGTGAGCAGTACGAGGAAGAGGGCTGCCTCTCGATCCCCGACTTCGTCGAGCTCGTCTCCCGCCCCGAGCGTGTCCGCGTGACGTACCTCGACCGCGAGGGGAGCGAGAAGGAAATGTGGGGTGAAGGGCTGATGGCGCGCGCGATCTGCCACGAGCTCGACCATCTGAACGGCGTGATGTTCGTCGACTATCTCCGCGGGATGAAGAAGGACCGGATTCTCAAGAAGATCCAGAAGATGGTCAAAGCCGGGGAGTGGTTCTAGCCGGCAGGCCGTAATCACATCGAGCCGAACTGCGGGGGCACGTGATGCGTGCTCCCGTTGTCTTTGTGGGAGCGCGGTCGGCGCTGACCTATCTGAGCCACCCCGGCAGGATGCCCTGGCGTCGGGCGTCGTCCATGAACTGCGTGAGCGCACGCTCCGCGCGCTCGAGCTCGAGACGTGCGTAGGGAATCTGGTCCCTGACGCGCGCGAGAGAGAGCACCTGGTAGGAGAACTGGTTTCCGTTGTAGCCGAGGTTCAGGAACCCGATGATCTCGTCGGACAACTGCTGTTCCTTCGAGACGAGCATCTGCAGATTCTCCTTCTGTTGCCTGACACGCTCCTGATATCCGCGTGCCCGATCGCGCCAGTACCACTCGGCCGATCCTTTCGGTCCCGCCATCTCCTTCGGTTTCGACTCGGATTCGTCGAAGGTGAGCGGCTCGTACGGGCGCGGGTCGACCGGTATTCCGCGGCTGTCCTTCAGCTCCTCGAGAAGGCGGCGCTTTTCCTCCTCGCTCACGACGAGCGTCCGGTTGGAGAGGGTCTTCGAGGCGGTCGACTTGACGAGGTCGTCGAGAGCCTTGTTCTCGGCGGCGGTTCGCGCCTTCCGCTGCTCGGCGGGAGCCGGAGACGGGTTGGCGGTGGCGTCGACGTCGATCTCGTCGAGCGGAAGAGAGAAGAGCGCGCCGTCGGGAGTGCGGAAGACAGCCCTGCTCCCGTCGAGCGTCACCCCGCCCGACACGGAGATCCGCTCACCGGTTCGGAGGACGATCGCATCCGAGGGGGTGCTGAGCGCGGTGACCGCAAGTACTGCCGCTGCAATGAGGTGCATCGTCTCCTCCGTCGGAATTGAGAACCGCCCCGTAGGGTCAGGATCTTCCGCACCGGGTGACGAAACTTCGCCGTGCGGGCTCCTGCTATGATAGCGCCGCATGAACCGCAACTCTTCTTTGCCGGCATCCCGGCCGGCCCAGGCGATCAGCTTCGAGATCGCGGTCCGGTCTGCATCGCAACGTCATGGGAAGTAGCATCTTCATCTCCACACCCTGGGCGCTGCTCGCGCTCTTCTGCGCGATCCTCTGTCTCGCGTTCGACGGTGCCCGCTACTTCGTTCAGCGCCTCGGTGCCGTGAAGCTGCGCCGCTGGGCCGCGGAGCCGACGATGCGCGGCGGCGACTGGTTCGAGTACGACCCTGACAAGTTCGCGCTCGTCAGCGGAGCGCTTCTCCAGACGGCGATGATGACGGGCCTCGGAGCCACGATCGCCGCGATCGAAGGGCCGACTACCCCGGTGGCGGCGCTGCTCGCCGTGGTCGTCTGGATCGCGCTCTTCACGGGCTGGAAATTTGTTCTCGCCCTGCTTCCGGAAGAGATCGCCGAACATAGCCTCCGGAGCCTGATCGCGATCTCTCACGTCTTCTACTACCTCTTCTGGCCGATCCTGTTCCCGCTCCGCTGGACCATCAATCGCGTCGAGACGCGCAGGGACGAGATCACCGCCGACGACGAAGTGAGCGACGACGAGGTCCGCGCCTATATCGACGTCGGCGAAGAGGAAGGAATCCTCGAAGAGGGCGAGGGAAAGCTAGTCCAGTCGATCGTCGACTTCGGCGACCGGATCGCCCGCGAAGCGATGACCCCGCGCGTGGAGCTCCAGGCCTTCGACGTGAACGGCTCCTTCGATGCGCTCGCCAGGCTCTTCGGCGAAACGAAGTACTCGCGAATCCCCGTTTACGAACGGGACGTCGATCACGTCGTCGGGATCGTTCACGTCAAGGACCTCTTCGACATCGTCCTGAAGGGCGAGACCCGCTCGGTGCGCGAGCTGATGCGCCAGGCCTACTTCGTGTCGGAGACCAAACTGCTCTTCGAGCTCCTTCGCGAGTTCCAGACCGAGCACATACAGGTTGCGATCGTCGTCGACGAGTTCGGCGGCACCGCGGGCCTCGTGTCGATCGAGGACGTCGTCGAGGAGATCGTCGGCGACATCTCCGACGAGCACGAGGACGAAGAGGCGACGGTCGTCGAGATCGAGCCCGGCGTGTACCTCGTCAACGGCATGACGCGCACTGAGAACATCCGGGACGTGTTCGGCGTCGATATCGACGACGAGGGTTACGAGACGGTCGCGGGACTCATCTTCACCGCGACGGGGCGCGTTCCCAAGGTGTCCGAAGTGGTCAGGAAGAACGGTCTCGTCTTCGAAGTCGAACGGGCGGACAGGAAGCGGATCTACCGCGTGCGCGTAACGCGCGATGTGGCAGTCCCCGCGGTGAGCGTTGCGGAGAGGGCATGACCGAGGAGAAGGAAAGCAGGAAGCCGGCAGCCCCGAAGGTGCCGAAGACGAAATACGGGATCGTCGCGATCGTGGGGCGTCCGAACGCGGGCAAGTCCACGCTCCTCAACCGGATTCTCGGGCAGAAGGTGTCGATCGTTTCCGACAAGCCGCAGACGACGAGGAACAGGATCGTTGGCATTCACACCGAGACGCGGGGGCAGATCGTCTTCCTCGACACTCCCGGAATCCACAAGCCGCTCCACAAGCTGAACGCCCGGATGATGTCGCACGTCAATTCGTCGTTCAGCGAGGCCGACGTGATCCTGACGATGGTCGACGCGTCCGTATCGTTCGGCCACGGCGACGAGTTCGTCCTGAAGATGCTCGCCGCGACGAAGGAGTCGAAGGCGAAGCGCGTCCTCGGCCTCAACAAGATCGACCTCCTGAAGAAGAACACGCTCCTTCCGCTGATCGCGAAGTACGCGGAAACGAAGACCTTCGACGAGATCGTTCCGATCTCCGCCGCCGCCGGCGAGGGGGTCGACGAACTCGTCGCAGTTCTTTTCGGCGCTCTCCCCGCGGGAGATCCCATCTATCCCGCCGAGGACTACACGACGCAGCCGGAACGATTCCTCGCTGCGGAGCTCGTCCGCGAAAAGCTCCTCGCGAAGACGAGCGACGAAATGCCCTACACGACCGCCGTCGCCATCGACAGGTGGGAGGAAGACGAACATACGGGGATGATCACGATCTACGCCACGATCTTCGTCGAGCGCGACTCGCAGAAGAAGATCGTGATCGGCGCGCGCGGCGACGTGATCAAGGCGATCGGCACGGAGGCGCGACTCGAGCTCGAGGCGATCCTCGGAACGAAGGTCTTCCTGCAGACGCACGTGAAGGTTCACGAGAACTGGCGCGACGACCAGCGCTTCCTCGGTGAGCTCGAGTGGCCTCTCGGCGGCGAGTGACGGCGCGATGCTGAACTGGATCTGGCTGGGGCTGATGGCGATCGCTCTCGTCGTCGCCGCGGTGACCGGCACGCCCGACAAGCTCACGACGGGAGCGATTGACGGTGCGACGACCGCGGTCCAGATCTCGCTGGGACTCATCGGCATCATGTCGCTCTGGCTCGGCGTGATGCGCGTCGCGGAGAAGGCGGGGCTCGTCACGCTGATCTCGCGCATCATCGCGCCGATCCTCCGGCGCCTCTTCCCTGGCGTGCCCTCCGACCATCCGGCGATCGGCGCGATCGCGATGAGCCTCGCGGCGAACGCGCTCGGCCTCAACAACGCCGCCACGCCGCTCGGAATCAAAGCGATGGAAGAGCTGCAGACGCTCAATCCGCGCCCCTCAACGGCGACGAATGCGATGGTTACCTTCCTCGCGGTGCTCACTGCCGGAGTTCAGCTGATCCCGGCGACGGCGATCGGCGTGCTCGTGGCGTCGGGGTCGAAGATGCCGACGGCGATCATCGGCACGACGCTCGTGGCGACTGCGGCGGGGACGCTTGCCGGAGTGATCGCCGCTCTCGCGCTGCAACGCTTCTTCCCGGAGTCCGCCTCATCCGGTGACGGGGGAGATGACGCATGAGAGGGGTGCTCGAGCTCGTGTCGCTCTGGGCGATCCCGGTGCTTCTCGTCCTGATCCCGGCGATCGGTGCGATCCGCGGCGTGAAGGTCTACGAGGTCTTCGTCGAGGGCGCGAAGGAAGGCTTCGAGGTCGCGGTCCGCATCATTCCGTTCCTCGTCGCGATTCTCGTCGCGATCGGCATGTTTCGCGGGTCGGGCGCGATGGATCTCCTCACCGCCGCGCTGACGCCCGCTCTTGCCGCCGTGAACTTTCCTCCGGAGCTCTTCCCGCTCGCGGTGCTCCGCTCGCTCTCGGGGAGCGGCTCGCTGGCGCTCATGACCGACATCGTGAAGACGTCGGGCGCCGACTCGCTTCTCGGAAGAACGGCCGCGACGATGTACGGAAGCACCGAGACGACGTTCTACGTGCTTGCCGTCTACTTCGGCGCCGTGGGCGTCCGGCGGACGCGTCACGCGGTCCCGGCAGCCCTGATCGCCGATGCCGTCGCGGTCGTCGCGGCGGTGGTCGTGTGCAGGTGGATGTTCGGGTAGAGGCGAGAGGCGAAAGGCGAGAGGCGAGAGCGGGCAGGGGCTAGGTGGGTGCGCAAGCTCCGCTTGCGAACTCCACATGCCTGCTGTCGCCTCTCGCCTGTCGCCTCTCGCCATTCCCGCCGCTGCCTTGTCCTGCTCCGACCTTCCTGCTAGATTCGCCGCCGCATGTTGATACTCCCTTACAAAGGCATGAATCCGAAGCTCGGGGCGGGGGTGTACATCGCTCCGAACGCGACGATCGTCGGCGACGTGACGATCGGCGACGATTCGTCGATCTGGTTCGGCACGGTCGTCCGCGGCGATGTCCACTACATCAGGATCGGCGCCCGGACGAACATCCAGGACAACTGCGTCGTCCACGTGACGAACGGAATCTGGCCAACGAACATTGAGGACGAGGTGACGATCGGGCACGGCGTGGTCGCTCACGGCTGCACGATCCGCAGCGGCTGCCTCATCGGAATGGGCGCCAGGCTTCTCGACGGCTGCGTGGTCGGCGAGGAGTCGCTCGTGGGCGCCGGGGCGCTGGTTACCGAAGAGATGCAGATCCCTCCGCGCTCGCTCGTGATCGGCTTTCCGGCGAAGGTCCGGCGCGAGCTGACCTCGGATGAGCTGGCGCAGCTCCGCAAGTCGCCGTCGAATTACGTCGGCTACAAGAACGATTATCTCGAGCAGGCGAAGGAGAGCCGATGATCACCACCGAACGAACAGCCGCGGGCTCGCTCCGCGAGGAGCACGCGGGGAGTGAGGTCGTCCTCGCCGGGTGGGTGCAGAAGCGCCGCGACTTCGGCGAGCTCATCTTCGTCGATCTCCGCGATCGCAGCGGCGTGTGCCAGGTCGTCGTCGATCTCGAGCAGACCGACGCGCAGGTCGTGGCCGCCGCGAAGGAAGTCCGCTCCGAGTTCGTCATCCGCGTTCGAGGCAAGGTGGTTCCCCGTTCCGCGGAAGCGAAGAATCCGAAGATGGCGACCGGTGACGTCGAAGTGGTCGCGAGCGACATCGAGATCCTCGCGAAGTCCGACACGCCGCCGTTCATGATCGAGGACGAAACGGCGGCGAGCGAGGAGCTGAGGCTGAAGTACCGCTATCTCGATCTGAGGCGCCAGGCGCTCACGAAGAACTTCGTGCTTCGCGACGAGGTCGCCTGGAAGGTGCGCGACTACTTCCACCGGAATGGCTTCCTCGAGATCGAGACGCCGATCCTGACGAAGTCGACGCCGGAGGGGGCGCGCGACTTCCTCGTGCCGAGCCGCGTGCACCATGGCGAGTTCTATGCCCTCCCGCAGTCGCCGCAGCTCTTCAAACAGCTGCTGATGGTCTCGGGGATGGAGCGCTACTACCAGATCGCGCGCTGCTTCCGCGACGAGGCGCTGCGCAGCGACCGACAGCTCGAGTTCACGCAGATCGACGTCGAGGCGTCGTTCATCGACGAGGAGTTCATCTACGCGCTGATCGAAGGCCTCTTCACCGAGCTCTTCCCGATCGCGGGGATTCCCGCCCCGATCCCGTTCCCGCGGATGACGTGGCAGGAGGCGATGGATCGCTTCGGGATCGACCGTCCCGACACCCGCTTCGGAATGGAGATCGGCGATCTCTCGAAGGCCGTCGAGGGGATCGAATTCGCTCCGTTCAAGGCCGCGCTCGCGGAAGGTGGAATGGTGCGGGGCATCGTGGCGCCTAACGCCGCGAACTTCTCGCGCAAGCGGATCGACGAGCTGACCGAGTACGCGAAGGTGTTCGGCGCGTCGGGCCTCGTCTGGGTGAAGTTCGACGCCGAGACGGGGTCGTCGATCAAGAAGTTCCTGACGCCCTCGTCGACCGAGTCGCTCCGGCATGCGCTCGGCGCGGAGCAGGGAAACATCGCCTTCATCGTCGCGGGAAAGCCTAACGCCGTCTGCGACGCACTCGCGAATCTCCGCCTCCGCCTCGGGCGCGAGGAGGGGCTGATCCCGGACGAGAGCTGGAACTTCCTCTGGGTCGTCGACTTCCCGCTGCTCGAGTGGGACGAGGAGGGGAAGCGCTGGGCCGCGAGGCACCATCCGTTCACCTCGCCGAAGCTCACCGACACGGCGAAGCTGGAAAGCGATCCGGGCGCGGTCAGCGCGCGCGCCTACGACGTCGTTCTCAACGGGCTCGAGCTCGGAGGCGGCAGCATACGGATCAACGACACGACGCTGCAGTCGCGGATGTTCTCGGCGCTCGGGATCGGGGAGGAGGAGGCGAAGAGCCGATTCGGATTCCTACTCGACGCCTTCCGCTTCGGCGCCCCGCCGCACGGTGGCATCGCGCTCGGCCTCGACAGGATGGTAATGCTCATGTCGCGATCGCAGTCGATCCGCGACGTGATCGCCTTCCCGAAGACGGCCCGCGCGCAGTGCCTGATGACGGAGGCGCCGTCCCAGGTCGACGACGCGCAGCTCAAGGAGCTCGGTATCGAGCTGAGGAAGAAGCCGGAGTGAGCGAGTACGTCCGGACGGTCCGGCACGGGGCGCGCGACTGCGAGGTGCACGTCGGCGTCGGCCTGCTGGAGCGTCTGGGTGAGCTCACGGCGATCTATCCGAGCCGCTTCGTCGTTGTGGCGACGCGGGTGCTCGACCTCTTCGGGGAATCGATCGCGAAGTCGCTCCCCGGGATCGATCCGATCGTGATGGCGGACGACGAGCGCGAGAAAGGTCTCGCAGCGGTCGATGCCATCGTCACGGCGCTGCTCGAACGCGGCGCGCGACGCGACGCGACGGTCATCGTGGTCGGCGGAGGCGTGGCCGGCGACACCGCCGGTTTTGCCGCCTCGATCTTCCTTCGCGGCGTGCGGCTCGTTCACGTGCCGACGACGCTGCTGGCGCAGTGCGACAGCAGCATCGGGGGCAAGGTCGCGGTCAATCACCCGCTCGGCAAGAATCTCGTCGGCGCGTTCCATCCGCCCGCCCTGGTGATCTCGGACGTGGCTCTGCTCTCGACGCTTCCGCGCCGCGAAGTGCTCTCGGGCATGTATGAGGCGATGAAGAGCGGGGTGATCGCGGATGCGCGGCTCTTCGAGCTCACGGAGTCGGGAGCGGCTTCAATTCTCGATCGGAGCCCAGCAACGATGCTCGAGCTCGTCACCCGTTCGGTGGAGGTGAAGGCGCGCATCGTGGAGGCGGACGAGAGGGAGGGCGACGTGCGGCGCCTCCTGAACTACGGCCACACGTTAGGTCACGGCGTGGAGGCCGCGCTCGATTATGCCGGGATGTCGCACGGCGAGGCGGTCTGCTGGGGAATGATCGGCGCGAACGCGGTCGCAGTGCGTCGCGGGCTGCTCGATCCCCGCGTCGCCGACCGGATCGCTCGCGCAGCGCTGGCCTACCGTCCCGAAGCGATCCCCGCCTCGGTCGACCGTGGGGCGATTCTCGGCGCGGCGACGCACGACAAGAAGTTCACGTCGTCGTCGATGGTGATGGCGCTGGCGCGAGAGATCGGGCGATGCGAGGTGGTCGAGGTCAGCGATTCCGACCTCGAGCATGGCGCCGAGGCGATGCTCGCGGCGGCCGCGGAGTATCGCGGTTAGGCGCTTGAGGTAAAGGCCTCGGGCCATTACAGTGCCGCACAGCGGCAAATCGCCATAGGGAACGTGAGCAGCGCGGCGATTCGCTCCGCCGCGGAGGCGGGACGCCTCCGCCACCATCTCAGGCGGCGCGCCGGACGGGGAGCTGCCGCACCATGCTCGTGCCGATTCCGTGCAGGCTCGAGACGGTAACCGTGCCGCCGTGGGCTTCGATGATCTGCTTGACGATGTAGAGCCCGAGACCGGTACCCGCGCCGCCGCGGACCGACTTGCTCTTGCTCTGCTTGTACTTCTCGAAGATCTTGCCGAGGTCTTCGGGGGTCATGCCGACTCCGGTGTCGGTGATCGTCACGATGATCGTGCTGTCGTCGGCCTGTCCGCGAACGACCTTCGCTCCGACCGCAATCACCCCTTTCTGCGGGGTGAACTTGACCGAGTTCGAGACCAGGTTGATGACCGCCTGCGTCAGCTTCTCCGCGCTGCCGTTGATCATCGGCAGGTCCGAGCCGTGCGCGGTCAACAGGTGGACCTCGTCGCGTCCGGCAACCTGCTGAAGGCTCTTGACCGATCGCCGGAGAATCCCGGCGAGGTGAACGGGGTCCTTCTCGACCTCGAAGTTTCCCGACTCGATCTTCGAGAAATCGAGCAGCTCGTTGATGAGCCCCATCATGCGCTCCGACTCGCGTGACGCCTCGCGAAGGAGCTCGTCGTGCATCGGATCGAGTTTCGTGTCCTGCGACGACACGATGAACTCGAGCGTCCCCTGGATGCCCGACAGCGGGCCGCGCAGGTCGTGCACGATCATCGAGGTGAAGTCGGACTTCGCCTGCTCCATCTCACGCTGGCGCGTCACATCGTCGAACTTGAGCGAGATGGTGGGGATGGGATCGGCTGCCTCCGCGTTCTCTTCGATGCGCGAGACGCGGTACGAACGGCTCTTCAGCTCGGCCTCGACCGAGTCGGCTCTGTCGCGATCCGTGAAGAAGAGCTGGAGCCATCCACGCTCGCCGCTCATCTCGGTCTTGGCAGCCTTCGCGATCCACGCGACGGCGTCTTCACCGAACGCCTCGTCGAAGGCGTGGTTGCGGTATGCAATCTCACCCGTCTCGGTCACCCGTGCAATGGGAAGATCGAGATTGTCGAGGAGGCTGAGTGCGAACGCCGTCATTGCGGCACCACGATCGCCTTCTGACTCAGCAGCCGGGCGAGATTGAAGAGCGTGGCGAACGGGTCGAACGGGCTCAGCTTCAAGATCTTCTCGATGTTCGTGCGCCCGTCGATCAGCGAGATCAGGTACCCCTCCTGCGCGCTCAGGTTGAAGCGGCCGAAATCGGCGAGGAACTCGGAGCTGAGCTTCGGAATCGCTCTCAGGCCCTGAGGGCTCGCCACCAGATCCTTCACGACGACGGCCCGAAGAATCTCGATGTAGCCGCGCAGTTCGATGTCCTCGGGCTGGCGGTTGCGCTCCTCGAACAGCCAGCTGAGAGTGGGCCAGGTTCCTGATTCTTTCAGGCGCGCCTGGATCACCTCCGGCCAGGTTGGGGAGGCACTTCCATTCTCGACCGAGCTTTGCACTGACGACATCGAACGCTATTCTATCCAAAGTTAGCCTCCGCGCGAGTGGCCCTTCGGCAACGATTGCCAAAAGAATTCGAATGTCGACTCCTCCCACCCAGCTTCCCGCAACTCAGCCGCCGAGGCGCCGCAGGCTGCGCTCACGCCTTCTTCCTCTGTTCGTCGTGATGGCCCTCGGTGTGCCGGGCGGTTTTCTCGCCGCGCGCGTGATTCACATTCCTCTCGTCGAGACGCTCGATACGTACCGCCCGAGCGTCATCACCCGCCTCTACAGCCGGGACGGACGGCCGTTCGCGGAGTACGCGATCCAGCGCCGGATGATGGTCTCGAAGAAAGAGATGTCGCCCTACCTGATCAACGCGCTGATCTCGACGGAGGACTCGAACTTCTACGGCCACGGAGGAGTCGATCCCCGGGCAATCGCTCGGGCCCTCATCAAGGACGTCACGACCGGGACGAAGGCCGAAGGGGCATCGACGCTGACGATGCAGCTCGCGCGTCAGGTCTTCCTCACGCCCGAGAAGAGCTGGCGGCGCAAGGTCAACGAGATCTTTCTCGCGGTCGAGATCGAGAAGTACTTCACCAAGGACCAGATCATCGAGATGTACGCGAACCAGGTCTACCTCGGCGACGTCTACGGCGTCGAGGCTGCGGCGCGTCATTACTTCGGCAAGAACGCGAAGGATCTGACGATCCCCGAAGCTGCGCTCATTGCGGGGATGGTGCAGCGGCCGTCGAAACTCTCGCCGATCACCTATCCCAAGGAGTCGCTCGAGCGCCGCAATCACGTGCTCGGCCGGATGCTCGCCGAGAAATACATCACGCCCGAGGAGTACCGCGACGCAATTCGCACGCCGATCGTCCTTGGCACGTACAAGGACGAAGCGCCCGACGTCGGCGCCTACTTCGCCGAGGACGTACGCCAGTACATCGAGAAGAACTACGGCAGCGACGAGCTCTACCAGAGCGGGTTGCAGGTCTGGACGACGCTCGACCTTCGTCTCCAGGAAATGGTGGAGACCTCGCTGCGCGATGGCCTGCACCGGTTCGACAAGCGGCGCGGATTCAGGAAGCCGGCGCGCAACGTGATCGACGAAGGGAGCGACCCCGACGCGTACGTCGATCCGTCGTGGGACGAAACGCCCGTCGAGAACAAGACCTACGGCGCGGTGGTCACCGCCGTCGCGAAAGACCGTGTCGAGGTGAAGCTCGGCAGTCAGACGATCAAGCTGGAGAAGAACGCGTGGAGCTGGACCAGGAAGGAAAGCCTCGCCGACGCACTGAAGCGCGGCGATCTGATCTCGGTCAAGCTCGTCACCGACGCGAAGAAGAAGACGACGTCGTGGATGCTCGACCAGATTCCGCAGGTCGAAGGGGCGATGATCGTGCTCGACGTTCGGACGGGAGAGATCCTCGCGCTGTCCGGGGGCTACGATTTCCAGCGTTCGAAGTTCAACCGCGCGGTTCAGTCACTCCGACAGACCGGTTCGAGTTTCAAGCCCTTCGTATACGCCACGGCGCTCGAGCGCGGATTTACCGTGGCCGACACGGTCTTCGACTCGCCGGTGAGCATCACGCTCGACACGATGGTCTACTCGCCGAGGAACTACGACGGCGAGTACTCCGGCATCATCACGCTCCAGCAGGCGCTGGAAAAGTCGATCAACGTGCCCGCGGTCAAGACGTTCATGATGGTCGGTGCGAATCCCGTCATCGACCTCGCGCGGAGATGCGGGATATCTTCGCCGCTTCCCGCGTATCCCTCGCTCGCGCTCGGCGCGGCCGGCGTATCGCCGATCGAGATGGCCGCGGCCTACAACTCCTTCGCGAATCAGGGTGTCTACGCGCGGCCGCGCTACATCAGGCGCGTGTCGGACGCGACGAACAAGGTGCTCGAGGAAGGAACGCCGGAGCTGGCCGAGGCGGTCAGCGTGCAGACGGCGTACCTCGTCACGCACATGATGGAAGGGGTCGTCGATCGCGGGACCGCCTACAAGGCGCACGTGGTTGCCGGGGGAGTCGCAGGCAAGACCGGCACGACGAACGGATTCACCGACGCGTGGTTCATCGGCTTCACCCCCGAGTACACGATCGCCGTCTGGCTCGGTTACGACGATCCGGCGAAATCGCTCGGAAGCGGTGCGACGGGAGGCGAGATCGCGCTGCCGATCTGGCTCGACTTCATCACGCGCGTCGACGAAGCGAAGCTGCGCGGCACACCGCGGGAGTTCGACGTTCCTCCCGGCGTCGTGGTCGTGCCGATGGACCTGAAGACGGGGCGGCGAGGTGAGGGACCGTGCTCGAAGGTCGTGATGGGCGCGTTCCTGGCGGGAACGGAGCCGAGCCAGGACTGCAATGGCGTCACGGTCGCGGTGAGCCGCCTGCCGTTTTACCTTCAGCGTCCCGCATTCGGCGCACCCGGCATGGAGCCGCCGGGAGTCATGCCCATGTCCCCGTCGGTCGCAGCGGTCGATACCGCGCAGACCACGCCTCCGTGACGTTTCGGCGAATCCAGGCGAGCGCACGACGACGAGCTCGTCGCTTCAGCCAACTCCCGTGCGAACCTTTGCCGTCGCTCGAAGCTAGCGCGAAGCCTGGATTCATCTCGGCGAATCCGGGGCTTCGCGCAGCGATGACCCATCCACGAACCCTGCCGGAAGGCGGGAACGAAGATTCGACGATCGGTCGTGCGGGCTACGGAAGGACGCGGGAAATGACTTCGACGACCTTGTCGCGCGTGAGCGGCTTGCGCAGCCAGGCGTCCGCGCCGGAGCTGGGGAACATCTCCTCGAGCGACTTCTCGGGAAGGTCGGAGATCAGAACGATCGGGATCTCCTTCTTGTTCGACTGAGACTTGAGGACTTCGCTCAGCCTGTTTCCCTTGATGCTCGGGAGGTTGACGTCGAGAAAGATCACGTCAGGCGTGTTCGCCGCGAGGACGTGATTGAACTCGATCCAGCTTGCAGCCGTGAGCACGGTGCTCCCTTCGCGCTCGAGGAGCGCGCGGGCAAGCTTGAGCACGAGAGGGTTGTCGTCGAGTACGAGGATAGTGAGTTTGTCGAGTGAAGTCATGGGCCGTTTCTAGGATTGTCTTGAAATGCACGCATGGAGTCAACAATCATAAGGTCGTGACGAACGATCAGACGCACGAGAATGAGAACCCGGAGCCTTCACCGGAGCAAGATGCGACGCTTCCTGTACCCGAGTTGCCAGTGGAAACGCAGGCTCCCGCGCCCGCCGTCGAGACGTGGCCACCGATTGGCGACCCCTCGCAGGCACCTCAGGATTCCTCGGCGCTTGCAGCGTCGTGGCGCCCGGCGGACTACTATGCGGCGCCGAGAAGCGCGGCGAAGTTGCCTCGCTGGGTTCCTCTCTCCTGCGGCGTCGCGGCGATCCTCGCGCTCGTGTTCATGGTCGGCGTCGGCTCGTTCCTTCGCTCCGGCGGACTTGCGAAGCTCGTGGCGATCTCCTTCGGGCAGCTCAACGCCGAGGCGTCGAAGATGTTCGACGATGACGTCGATCCCGCGGCGCGGGACGCGTTCAGCAAGTCGCTTCTCGCCGTTCGCGATGCGATCGCAGACGGACGGCTGGAGCTCGCCAGCGCCCTTCCGGTGATGCAGGACATGCAGCGCGCCACGCGCGACGGAAAGCTCTCACCGGAGGAGGTCGAGGCGCTGACGGCATCGTTCCGCAAGTCTCTCGCCGCCCCGGCGCCCAAGGCTGTGTCCGGAGAGCCGCCAGTCGTCGATCTCTAGCCGCAGCGAGCGCGCGGGAACAACTTCCTCTGCCGCGCGCCTTACGACTGTCCGATGAGTCAATTCGAGCTCGTAGCCCCGTTCCAGCCGCAAGGCGACCAGGTTCGTGCGATCTCCGAGCTCACGCGAGGCGTGCTCGACGGAAGGCGCGAGCAGGTGCTGCTCGGCGTCACCGGCTCGGGCAAGACCTTCTCGATCGCGAAGGTGATCGAGAACGTGAACCGTCCGACGCTGGTGCTGAGCCACAACAAGACGCTCGCCGCCCAGCTCTACCAGGAGTTCAAGAACTTCTTCCCGAACAACGCGGTCGAATATTTCGTCTCGTACTACGACTACTACCAGCCAGAGGCGTACATCCCGCAGAGCGATCTCTACATCGAAAAGGAGATGTCGAAGAACGACGAGATCGACAAGCTGCGCCTGGCGGCGACCAAAGCGCTATTCGAGCGGCGCGACGTCATCATCATCTCCTCCGTCTCGTGCATCTACGGCATCGGAGATCCCGAGCTCTACTTCGGCATGCTTCTCTTCTTCGAGAAGGGCGCGACGAAGCCGCTCGAGCATTACCTCCGCCGGCTTGCCGAGATGCAGTACGAGCGCACGCCGTACGATCTGGCGCGCGGCCAGTTCCGCGTGCGCGGCGACGTGCTCGAAGTGTGGCCCGCCTACCAGGACGACGCGGTGCGCATCGAGTTCTTCGGCGACGAGATCGACTCGATCTCGAAGCTCGACCCGGTGACCGGTCGCACGTTCGGGAAGCACGAGCGTCTCGCGGTCTATCCGAAGACCCACTACGTCACGCCGCGCGAGAGATTGCTGATCTCGATCGGCACGATCCGCGAGGAGCTCGACCAGCGCGTCGAGGAGCTGCGTGCGAACGACCGGCTGCTCGAGGCGCAGCGCCTCTCCCAGCGCACGATGTTCGACATCGAGATGATGAGCGAGCTCGGATACTGCAACGGCATCGAGAACTACTCGCGCCATCTCACGGGGCGAGCCCCCGGCGAGCCGCCACCGACGCTGATCGACTACTTCCCCGAGGATCTGCTGCTCATCGTCGACGAGTCGCACCAGACCATTCCGCAGGTTCGCGCCATGTGGGGAGGCGACCGCGCGCGCAAGCAGACGCTCGTCGAGTACGGATTCCGTCTCCCGAGCGCGATCGACAACCGTCCGCTCAACTTCGAGGAGTTCGACTCGAAGCTGAACCAGATCATCTACGTTTCCGCCACGCCGGGTCCTTTCGAGCTCGGACGAACGGGAGGGGAGTTCGTCGAGCAGGTGATCCGGCCGACGGGGCTGCTCGATCCGGTCATCGACGTCCGTCCCGTGAAGGGCCAGGTCGACGACCTCATCGGCGTGATTCGCGAGCGGACGGCGGTTGGCGAGAGAGTGATGGTCACCACGCTCACCAAGCGGATGTCCGAGGACCTGACGCGCTACCTCATGGAGCTCGGCATCCGGGTGAACTACCTCCATTCCGACGTCGAGACGCTCGAGCGCGTCGCAATCATTCGTGACTTCCGCAGTGGCGTGTTCGATGTACTGATCGGCATCAACCTCCTTCGCGAGGGGCTCGACATCCCCGAGTGCTCCTGCGTCGCGATTCTCGACGCCGACAAGGAGGGATTCCTCCGGTCGCAGACCTCGCTCGTGCAGACGATGGGGCGTGCGGCGCGCAACGTGAACGGGCTCGCGATCCTGTACGCCGACAAGATGACCGACTCGCTTCGCTACGCGATCTCCGAGACGACACGGCGCCGCGAGATTCAGCAGAAATACAACGAGGAGCACGGCATCGAGCCGGCGACGATCATCAAGGCAGTCGATTCCGATCTCGTGCGCATGGCGAACACCGACTACCACGAGGCATCGTCGAAGCCGCTGCAGACGGCTCTCGCGATGGTTGCCGACGAGGACCTCGACAAGACGATTGCGCGCCTGACGAAGGAAATGAGGGAGGCGGCGAAGAACCTCGACTTCGAGCGCGCCGCGGAGATCCGCGACAGGATCCGCGAGGTCCGCGAGCTGCGGATCTTCATCTGAGCCTTCCGGAGCGAGCGTGACTGCCAGGACGCCATCCGCCGACCCGCGCACCGCGAGACTCCGCGCGAGGCTTGCCGAGATTCCGGAGCGGCCCGGCGTCTACCTTCATCGCAACGGCGATGGGGACGTGATCTACGTCGGCAAGGCGCGCAATCTCCGCGCGCGCGTCTCCTCGTACGTCATTGGCCGCGGCGCGCGGGACGGCAAAACGATGTCGCTGATCCTCGAGATCGAGTCGATCGACTTCGTCGTCACGAACAACGAGCTCGAGGCGATCCTCCTCGAGAACAACCTCATCAAGCAGTATCAGCCGCGCTTCAACATCCTCCTTCGCGACGACAAGTCGTATCCCTACCTGAAGGTCACGCTGAGCGAGGATTACCCGCGGGTCGTCTTTACCCGTCGCGTGCATCGCGGCAAGGGCGACTCATACTTCGGCCCGTTCTTCGCAGGGACTGCGAGGAAGATGCTGAAGCTGATCGGCGATCAGTTCCGCCTTCGGACCTGCGACCTCGAGATCGTCGAGGGGAAGAGCGCCGTCCCGCGCCCCTGCCTCTACTACGACATGCACCAGTGCCCGGGCCCCTGCGTGGCCGGCCTAACGACGCGGGCCGACTACCGGCGCGTCGTCGACGACGTGATGCTCTTCCTCGGCGGGCGCAACCGCGAGCTGCTCGACGCGCTCAAGGAGCGGATGTACGCGGCGGCGGAGGAGGAGAAGTTCGAGGTCGCGCGCCATTGCCGCGATCTGATCCGGACCGTCGAGAGCACGCAGTCGGAGCAGCAGGTGTCGTCGGTCGGCGATGCGGACGCGGATGTATGGGGGGTCTGGGAAGAGGGAGGAGACGTCGCGGTCGCGGTGTTCGCGATGCGCAACGGCAACCTCGTCGACCGCAAGGAGATCTTCTGGGAAAAGGTCGGCTCGTACGAGGCGCCGGCGTTTCTCGCCGAGGTCGTGCAGCGGTTCTACGAGGACAACCTCTTCATCCCGGGGGACGTCGTCGTGCCGGTGGAGCTCGAGGAGAGCGAGCTCGTTGCCGAATGGCTCAGCTCGAAACGCGCGCGGCGCGTGACGATCCGCGTGCCGAAGAAAGGGCGCGTGTTCGACCTGATGGGGCTGGCGACGAGAAACGCGCAGCTCTCGCACGGTTCACGCTTCCGGAAGTCGAAGCAGTCGCGGCTCGAGTCGGGCGCGACTCGGCTCGCCGCGATTCTCGGCATGGAAGGGGAGATCCGTCGCATCGAGTCGTTCGACATCTCGAACACCCAGGGAACCGATTCGGTCGCCGGCATGGTGGTGTACGACGCCGGGCGACTCGACCCGAAGCAGTACCGGATTTTCAACATCAAGGGATTCGAAGGCGCCGACGATTTCAGATCGATCGCGGAGGCCGTAGGGCGGCGCTACTCGCGCGTGATCGCGGAGGGTCGGGCAATGCCCGATCTCATCCTCATCGACGGCGGACGCGGACAGCTGAACGCAGCCCGCGCGGCGCTGGAGAAACTCGACAAGGGCAACGTTCCGATCGCGGGCCTCGCCAAGAGGGAAGAGGAGATCTACCTTCCCGATGTGGAGGAGCCGTTGCGGCTCGAGAAGCGCGACCCTGCGCTGCAACTGCTCCAGCAGGTTCGTGACGAGACGCATCGGTTCGCCATCACGTCGCACAGGAAGAAGCGGAGCCGGCGGACGTTGACGAGCGAGCTCGACGGGCTCGATGGTGTCGGAGAGAAGCGAAAGCGCACGCTCCTCGAGCACTTCGGAAGCGTTTCCGCCGTGCGCCAGGCGTCGGTGCAGGATCTCGCCAAGGTGCTCGGCCCGCGCATCGGGCGCGCGGTCTGGGATCAGCTCAACGACGGCGGAGGCTGATCGAGGAGATCCGCGCAGTTGCAGCGCGTCGCATCGTCCGCTACAGTCATAGAGTCTGGCGTGAGGCGCGGACACGAATGGGAGGGGGGGATATGAAACTCGAAGGCGAGATCTGGGAACTCGATCTGATTCCGCAACTCGTCGAGCTCGGATCTCAGTCGTTCACCGGCGCGATCCGCTTCGAAAACGATTCCGTCATCAAGATCGTCTATTTCAAAGACGGGAACGTACTCTCTGCGAGCACGAACGACCGTGCGGACAGCATCGACGAGATTCTTCTCAAGTCGGGCAAGGTCACGCGGGATCACGTCAAGCAGGCACTCTCGAAGCGCAAGGAAACCGAGACTCTCGGTGACGCGCTTCTCGGCCTCGGTTTCATCGCGAAGCGCGAGCTCGCCTGGGCGCGCCGGGTGCAGCTGATCGGAATCCTGCGTTCGATCAGCGAGTGGAAGAGCGGGTCCTTTACGGTGGTCGCCGACTACCTCCCGAAGCGCGAGGAGGGGACGAGTTTCCCGCTTCCGCAGGTCGTGCTCGAGCTCGTGCTGACCGACCAGGACCGTCCGAAGTACGAACGGCTCCTCGAGAGCGGTTCCGTCGTGTTCCGGAAGTCGGCTTCTTTCGACGGTGCGTTCCCTTCGCTCGGCCTGAACCAGGAAGCCGCGTCGATCGCCTCCCGCATCGACGGGGTTCTCTCCGCCGCAGAGATCGCGTCAGAATCTGGGAGCGATGCGTTCAATGTCTATAAACTGCTGAATGCATTGAACTTACTTGGCCTTGTCGAAAAAACAGAGAATTTACTTGAGGTTTCTGCGGCGCCCGTAGCCGCTGTCCCGGGTTTCGGAGAGCCAGCCTCGCCGACGGTGGAGATGGCGCTCGACTTCGGCGGCGGAGGCGCGAACCTTGGCGAGATCGACGGTTTCGGGGCCCGGCCGGCTCCGATGGAGCCAGAGCCACAGGAGTTCGTATCCGACTCTTCGGTACCCGCCGAAGATCTGATGGGGTACGAGACCGATACTCCCGCCGTCGACCAGGTCGAGGACCTGGGGATTGACTACGCTTTTCCGGCCGGAGCCTCGTCGCCTCCGGCGATTCCTCAACCGAGTGAGGAAGGCGAGGGTCTCGGATCGCTCGAGTCGCTTCGGAATTTCGAGGTGCCGCCGGCACAGTTCCCGCCGATCGAGGATCGGATTGCCCAGCGGCAACAGAAGAGCAAGCCGCTCAGCTCGCCGCCTCCGAGAGGCGGCAGGAAGACCGGAATGATTGCCGCGGCAGCGATCGTCGTTCTCGCGCTCGCGGCTGCGGGAGGCTGGTACTTCTTCGGACGAGCGCAGCAGGAGGAGCCGGTACCTGTTACCCAGGCGGCGCCTCCTCGCACCGAAACGATCGCGCCCCCGACGGCAGCACCGTCTACCGAGACGACTTCCACGGTCGCACAAACTCAGACTTCACCTGCGGCACCCACCGCAAGCGCTACCACGACGAGCAGTGCGCCTGAGCCTTCGACTCCGCCGCCAGCCGTGCCGAAACCGGTTGCTCCCTCGACAGCGCAGCAGGCGAAACCTGCCGTGGTGCCGGTGACGAAGCCTCCAGCGACGGCGCCGGCAAAAGCCCCGGTTCCGACGCCGGCGGCGACCACGCCTGCGCTTTCGTCCGGCAAATATGCCAGCCAGGCGAAGCAGTACGAGAAGGAAGCCGCGACCGTGCCGTTCACGGTCCAGTTCGAGCTCGTCTGCCGCGACGCATCGGTCGAGAAGGCGATCAGCGTGGGTGGCTCGAAGATCTGGTTCCTTCCGACGAGCTATCGCGGCGAGCAGTGTTACCGCGTCTTCTGGGGCCGGTACACAAACCGCGCGGATGCCGAGCGCGGAATCAACGAGATTCCGTCCTCGCTTCGCGGCGGCAAGCCGAGCGTAATCAGCCCGGGCGCCGGCCGCTGACGCCGGCGCGCGAGCAGCGCGATGCGGTACGTGATCGACGGCAGCAATCTCCTCGGTGCGCTCGGGCTGCCGCGTGAAACGGACGAGGCGAAGCGCGCGCTCGTACAGCGGCTCGCTTCGTTCGCCCGGGCTTCGCACTCCAGGGTCGATTGCGTATTCGACGGCGCAAGACCCGAAGGATTCCCGACGAGTTTTGGCGGCCTCGGCGTGCGCTTTTCCCACCCGCAGAGCGGCGACGACGTGATCGTGAAAATCGCCTCGTCGTCGACCGCGCCCGCTACCGTGGTAACGAACGATCGGGCGCTTGGAAGTCGGGTAAAGAGCCGAAAGGTGCGCATCGAGAGTTGCGCGGAGTTTCGTGCGCGGCTCGACACAACAAAGGGCGGAGACGACGGCGGTTCGACTGACGCTACTGATTGGGAGAGCTACTTTTCCGATCCGAAAAATAGAAATGTTTGAATGTCGGCGCGCCGACATCTTTTGTAACTCTCGAAAACGAATAGATTTAATTATCGATATTTTTTCTTCGATAAATTCTCGAGTCGAAATTCGCCGCGAGGAGGCTGCTGTTGGATCGTCCGGAGTGGGCCGGAGGATCGCCTCTGAAAAGGGGAGGAAAGTCCGAACTCCAACGGGCAGCAGGCTGGATAACGTCCAGGCGCGGTGACGCGACGGAAAGTGCAACAGAAAGATACCGCCTCTCACGGGGTAAGGGTGAAATGGTGCGGTAAGAGCGCACCGCATCGCACGCGAGTGTCGATGGCACGGCAAACCCCCTGCGGAGCAAGACCAAATAGGGGAGCAGTGGAACCGCCCGTTTCCGTAGAAAGCTTCCGGGTAGGTCGCTCGACCGCCGCGGTAACGCGGTCGGCAGATGAATGATCCTTACTCCTTCGGGAGAACAAAATTCGGCTTACAGGCCCACTCCACTTTTTCTTCATGACCGACACGGCGCAATATCTCAGACTTCCCCGAGCGCTCCTGCCGGGCGGCACGATCGCGGTGCTCGCGATCGCCTCGCCGTCGGCAAAAGAGCGGATCGAGCCTGCCGCGGCGGCGCTCCGGGCGCGCGGCTTCGATGTCCGGATTGCGTCGAACTCCTACGTCCGGGTGCGTGGATATCTGGCGGGCGACGACGCCGTACGGCTCGATTCGCTCAACAGCGCGCTCCGCGACGATGATATCGACGCGATCTTCTTCGCCCGAGGCGGCTACGGGACGATGAAGCTTCTCGATGGCGTCGACTACGCGGCGATCGCGCGCGACCCGAAGCCAGTCGTGGGATACAGCGACATCACGGCTCTCAACCAGGCGATGGCCTCGCGCGCCGGCGTTGCGTCATTTCACGGCCCGATGCTCAACACCGACTTCTTCGAAGGCCTCAGCCGCGAAGTCGACGAGTGGCTCTGGGCCGGGCTGTCGGGAGCCTCGCCGCTCGTGTGGCGCTTCGACGACGCCAACGTGCTGGCGCAAGGGGAGGCCGAGGGTTCTCTGTTCGGGGGCTGCCTGTCGCTTACCACCGCGCTCCTCGGCACGCCCTACGACTTCTGGATCGACGGCGGAATCTGGTTCTGGGAAGACGTCACGGAGCCTGCGTATCGAATCGACAGGATGTTGACCACCCTGAGGCTGTCTGGTAGATTGGCGGCGCTCCGGGGTGTGGTCATAGGCAAGTTGAGAGAGTGCGGTGTCGGTGAGCACGATGAGCTCGAGACCCTTTATTCGGAGTTCTTCGGTTCTCTCGGCATTCCGGTGCTGCGCGATATGCCGTTTGGCCACTTCGGCAACAATCTCCTTCTTCCCATCGGGCGCACGGTTCGCCTCGACACGAGGGGCCGCACGATGACAGTCACTGAGCCGGTCGTTGAGCGGAGGAGCCGTTAGGCATCCATGAAGGCGGTCTTCAAATCGACTGGCGGAGCAGGCGGACCACAGGAGCCTGGCAAGGAGGCTCCCGCCCGGGAGACTGTGAGCCACCCTGGCGGCGAGACGATTTTCCATGAGGGCGACCTCGGCACCGAGATGTACATCATTCTCGAAGGCCGCGTTCGCATCGAAAAGAAGATCAGGGGCGAGACACACCTTCTGTCGACGCTCGACAAGGGTGACTTCTTCGGCGAGATGGGTGTTCTCGAGAACTCACCCCGAAGCGCCGATGCCGTCGCAGAGACGGAATGCAAGCTGCTCGCGATTTCAGGCTCCCGCTTCGACGAAATGATTCGCAAGAATCCGGAGATTGCCGTCCGGATCATCCGGAAGTACGCCGTACGCCTTCGCGAGGCGAACGGATTGCTGGAGCGACTCGCCGGTCCGCACATCGACCCCGATGCGATCGTGAAGAACCTCGGGCCCGACGCTCCGCCGCCGAGCTCCGAGACCGTTGCCGCCGTTGCGCGGCATCGCCTCGTCGAGGTGACGAGCGGCAGTCCGTTCTTTCTTGCGGCCGGCAGCGAAACTACTATTGGTAGAGCCGATCCCGTGACCGGAATCCGCCCCGACATCGACCTGGCGGAGTTCGACACGAATCGCTCCGTATCGCGCCGCCACGCCAAAGTTCTGAAGTCGGAGAGCGGATACGCCGTGATTGAAGAGGTCGGAACCGTCAACGGCACCTTCGTGAACGACCAGCGCATTCCGACGGGCTCGCCCGTTCCCGTGCGCAACGGCGACCGCGTGAAGATCGGCCTGATTCAGCTCCGCGCAGTCTTCGAATAGTAGAATCCTCGGTGTTTCTCACCTCCCGAGGGACAATCGTCCCTCGATGACGATCGCAGAACGAATGGTCTCCCCGATCGATCCCCGAGATAACGTGCGTGTGCTGCGAGGCGTCGGCAGGCAACGCGCGGACATCCTGCGTAAAGCAGGAATCGAGACGGTTAGAGACCTCCTCGACTGTCTTCCATTTCGATACGAAGACCGCAGAGTCGCGACTCCCATCGTCTCTCTCACGTCCGAGACGCCTCACGCGCTCATCAGGGGAGAGGTCGTCGGTCTTCGAAGCCGTGTCACACGCGTCCAGCGCATGGATCTCATCGAGGCGACGATCGACGACGGCAGCGCGACCATCCCGGTGGTCTGGTTCAACCAGCCCTACATCGCCGACAGGCTCGAGAAGGGATCCACGCTCGTTCTTTACGGTCGCCCGAAGGTCGCGATCGGCGGACAGCTTCAGTTCGATGCGAGCGACTGGGAGGTCGTCGCGCACGGCGGGAGCGGGGAATTGGAAGGGCGCATCGTGCCGGTCTACACGGCGATCGGGGGCCTTCCTCAGAAGTGGTTCCGCGGCGCAATTGCCGAGGCGTTGTCCTCTCTCGAACGGCTCGAGGATCCGGTGCCCGAGGCGCTCCGCGCCGGGCTCGGGCTTCCAACACTTGCCGCCGCGCTCGCGGAGCTCCACGCGCCGAGCACATACGATGAAGCGCTGGCCGAGGGGCCCGGCGCCCCGAGGCTGCGCCTCGCATTCGACGAATTCTTCGCCTTCCAGCTCGCGATTCGCGCCCGGCGCGCGATGTCGGAGACCGACGCCAAGCCACGTCGGATCGTCATCGACGACGCCATTCGCGACGTCGTGCGGCGCACGTTGCCGTTCCGGCTTACCGCGGCGCAGAAACGCGTGCTCCGCGAGATCGCAGCCGACATGCGCTCGAGTCGGCCGATGTACCGCCTGCTGCAGGGCGACGTCGGAAGCGGCAAGACGATCGTCGCGCTCGTCGGAGCGCTGATCGCGATCGCGAACGGCCACCAGGCCGCGCTGCTTGCGCCGACGGAAGTTCTGGCCGAGCAGCACTACCGCCGACTTCGACAACTAGTTGACTGTAAGGCCGTGCCCGTCGTCCGCCTCTCCGGCTCGATGAGCTCGAAGGAGAAGCAGAGCGCGCGCGACGCGATCGCATCGGGCGAGGCGAAGCTCGTCGTCGGAACGCACGCGCTCGTCGAGGACGCGGTGTCGTTCCGGAGTCTCGCGCTCGCGATCGTCGACGAGCAGCATCGCTTCGGGGTCGGGCAGCGCAAGGCGCTCTTCGACAAGGGCGCGCTCGTCGACATCCTGGTGATGACTGCGACGCCGATCCCGCGCTCGCTCGCCCTTGCGCTTCATGGCGACCTCGATCTCTCCGTGATCGACGAGATGCCCCCGGGGCGCAAGCCGGTCACGAGCGTCGTGCGCGGAAGCGCCCGGTTCGGAAAGGTTCTCGACTTCGTCAGAGAGCGGACGGGGCATGGAGAGCAGGCCTACGTCGTCTATCCGGTCATCGAGGAGTCGGATCGAACCGACCTGAAGCCGGTGACCTCCGGTTTCGACGAGATCCGGCGTGCGCTCCCGGAGCGGCGGGTGGCGATGCTGCACGGGAGGATGGGATCGGACGAGAAGCAGTCGACGATGGACGCCTTCGTGAAGGGGGAGATCGACGTTCTCGTCGCGACGACCGTGATCGAGGTCGGGATCGACGTTGCCGCGGCGTCGGTGATGGTGATCGTTGACGCCGACAGGTTCGGGCTGTCGCAGCTCCACCAGTTGCGCGGACGCGTCGGGCGAGGTGCTTCGAAGTCGTTCTGCGTTCTCCTTCGCGACGAGACTTCGAGCGAGGAGTCGAAGGCCCGCCTGCGGAGTTTCGCAGCCACGAATGACGGATTCCGTGTTGCGGAGCTCGACCTCGAGCAGCGCGGTGCGGGGGACATGGCCGGTACGCGGCAGGCGGGGACGGGCCGCTTCCGGTTCGGCGACATCGTTCGGGACTGCGCCTTGATGGAGGCGGCGAGGGATGCAGCGATCGCTTTCGTCGAGGCGGACGGGGCCCTGGCCGCTCTCGACCTGGCGACGCGCGTCGATCGCCGCCAGACGCGGCTGGACACGTTCGACTGATCGGCGCCCATCGCCTTTACCGGACAGGGAGGCGCTGCTACACTCCCGCTTCCGCGGCGCGCCTTTTAGTGGCGCAGATCCAGACAATCGGGAAGAGGTCCTCGTACAGGTGCAGGAATCGATCGTTCTCAGTGGGCTCCGGCCGACAGGCAGGGTGCATCTCGGTAACTACTTCGGCGCGATCCGTAACTGGGCGCGACTGCAGGATCAGTACCGCTGTTATTTCTTCGTCGCGGACTGGCACGCGCTGACGTCCGACTACGCAGACCCGTCGAACATCGAGCAGTCGACCTTCGACGCCGTGGCCGACTGGCTTGCCGCGGGGCTCGATCCTGCGAAATCGGTCATCTTCCTGCAATCGCAGGTGAAAGAACACGCGGAGCTTCACCTCCTCCTCTCGATGATCACGCCGCTGCCGTGGCTCGAGCGGGTGCCGACCTTCAAGGACCAGCAGCAGCAGCTGGCCGAGAAGGACCTGAACACCTACGGCTTCCTCGGTTACCCGCTCCTTCAGACGGCGGACATCATCGTCTACCGCGCCACCTTCGTGCCGGTCGGCGAAGACCAGGCCGCGCATCTCGAGATCTCCCGCGAGATCGCGCGCCGCTTCAACTTCATGTACGGCCCCGTCTTCCCGGAGCCGCAGGCGCTCTTCACCGAGACGCCGAAGGTTCCCGGTCTCGACGGGCGCAAGATGTCGAAGTCGTACGGCAACACGATCGGCCTGACTGCGAGCGCGGACGAGATCCGCACCCTGATCTCGACGATGTTCACCGATCCGAACCGCGTCCGCCGCAAGGATCCGGGCAATCCCGACATCTGCAACCTCTATCAGTTCCACCGCCTCTTCAGCACCCCCGAGCTGCAGGAGAAGATCGACCGCGACTGTCGCGCCGCTGCGATCGGCTGCGTCGAAGACAAGAAGCTCCTTGCCGACATCGTCATCGAGGCGCTCGCACCGATCCGGAAGCGGCGCGAGGAGATCGAGCGCGACCCGTCGGTGGTCTGGGACGTCCTCGCGGCCGGCAACGTGAAGGCGCGAGAGCGTGCGGCCGAGACACTCGAGCTGACGCGCGACGCGATGAAGCTCGCATTCCGGGAGCTTCCTCGATGACCGACGAGCTGCTTCCGCCACCCGGAGAGGAAGGCGACGACGAGGCCGAGGGATACCGGATTCAGCTTCCGGCGTTCGAAGGCCCGCTCGACCTGCTGCTCCACCTGATCCGGAAGCACAAGGTCGACATCTACGACATTCCGATCGTGTTGATCACGGAGCAGTACAACCACTATCTCGAGGCGATGGAGCAGCTCGACCTCGACGTCGCCGCCGACTACATCTACATGGCGGCGCTGCTGATCCACATCAAGTCGAAGATGCTCCTTCCCCGAGGCGACGAGGCGGAGGAGCAGGCGGAAGATCCGCGCTCCGAGCTCGTCGAGAAGCTTCTCGAGTACCAGCGCTTCAAGGCGGTGGCGGAGAGCTTCGCGGAGCTCGACATGGTGCGGATGCACGTCTGGTCGCGCCCCCCGGGGCCGCGTCCCGAAGCGGAGCCGGTGGAGGTCGAGATGAGCGAGGTCTCGCTCTTCGACCTCATCGACGCGTTCCGCCAGGCTCTCGTGCGCTACAAGCACGATCACCCGGCGTCGATCGAGCTGATCCGTTCCTCGCACAAGGTCTCGGACATGATGCGCGCGATCGTCGACGAGCTCGTCGTGCGCTCGCCGATCCGGCTGCAGTGGTATCTCGAGGGACGCTCCCGTGGCGAGCTGGTCGCGATTTTCCTCGGCGTGCTCGAGCTGGTGCGCCTCGGCGGAATCAAGCTGACGCAGAGCGAGGCGTTCGGCGAGATCGTAATTCAGCGCAGTGCAAATGATGTCGACGTTTCTCAATTCGCGATGTACGACCATTGAGCCGCAGCACGGCGCATCGCATGACACATCGGACGGAACATGGCTACGAATGAATTAGAGCTGCGCGCGGCACTCGAGGCGATCCTCCTCGTGGCTGGCGAGCCCATCACGGTCGCTTCGCTCGAGGAGGTCTTCCCCTCCGACGGCGCGGACGCGATCACGGCGCAACTCGAAGAGATCAGGAAGTCTCTCGAGGAGCATGACGGCGGATACACGCTGGAAGCGGCCGCGGGCGGGTATCGCTACGTGACGAGCGCGCAGTACGACAGCTACCTCAAGAAATTCTTCGCCCGGCAGGGCGAGGGGAGGCTCTCGCTCGCCGCGCTCGAGACGCTCGCGATCATCGCCTACCGCCAGCCGATCACCGCGCCGGAGGTATCCGACATCCGCGGCGTGAACTGCGCCGGGGTCATCCGTACGCTTCTCGACCGGAAGCTCGTGAAGCTCGCCGGGCGCAAGAACGTCGTCGGCAGTCCCTTTCTCTACCGCACGACGAAGGAGTTCCTCCTCCACTTCGGGCTCAACTCGGTGCAGGATCTTCCGCGGCTGGAGGAGTTCGCCGAGGTGCTCGGGGAGTCTCTTGCGGAGGAGCTGCTCGGGCCCGCGCCGGGAGAGGAAGGCACGCGTCCGGAGGCACAGGACAGCGTCGACGGCGAAGGGGTCAGGTCTGCTGGTTCTGACGGCGAGGCGCCGGACGGCTCGGCGGCTTCGAGCGACGACGGGGAAGCTGCTACCGGGGCATCAAGTGACGCTGGCGAATCTGCCGATGCAATTCGCGAGAAAGATCCCGTAGAATAGTCGCGGATTCAAAAGGAACGAATGGTCCAGGAGCGATTGCAGAAGATCATCGCCAAGGCAGGCATCGCGTCGCGACGCCGCGCCGAAGAGATGATCAGCAACGGACAAGTGACGGTGAATGGTCGTGTCGTGACCGAGCTCGGAACGCGAGCCGATTCCGAGTGCGACCACGTCAAGGTCGACGGCAAGCTGATCACGAAGCCCGAGAAGCACCGCTACATTCTCATCTACAAGCCTCGCATGGTGATGACGACGGTGAACGACCCCGACGGGCGTCCGACCGTCGTCGACATGGTCAAGGGTGTGAAGGAGCGCGTCTTCCCGGTCGGGCGTCTCGACTTCCAGTCCGAAGGGCTGCTGCTCCTCACGAACGACGGCGAGCTCGCCTACAGGGTCTCTCACCCGAAGCACGGCTCGGTGAAGACCTATCACGTGAAAGTTCGCGGCGTGCCTCAGGAGCGGATCATCGAGAAGCTCTCGCGCGGGATCACGCTCGACGGCAAGCGGACGATGCCGTGCGAGATCTCGCGGCTCCGCACCACGGGCCGGGGTGAGGACGAAGGCAACAGCTGGTTCGAGGTGCTGCTCCGCGAGGGGCGCACGCAGCAGATCAGGAAGATGTTCTCCGCGGTCGGGCATCCCGTCTCGAAGCTTCGCCGCGTCGCGATCGGTCAGCTCAAAGACAACAACCTCGAAGCGGGGCAGTGGCGCGATCTGACGCCGCGCGAAGTCGGGCTCCTCGCTGCGACGGAAGTCGAGCCGAAGCCCAAGCCGCGCGCGCCGAGAAAGCCGCAGGCGGCCCGGCCCGCCACGAAGAAGAAGACGACGGGTGGCGCGCGTGCCTCCGCCGCGGCGACCAAGCGTCCCGCGGCGCGCAAGACGGGAACGGCAGGCAGCACGTCGCGCAAGCCTTCGCGGGGAACGCGGAGAGGCTGATTGGCTCCCACCATCGTTGCCATCGACGGTCCTTCCGGGGTGGGAAAGACCACCACCAGCAAGCTCGTCGCCGAGCGCCTCGGTCTTCCCCACATCGACACGGGCGCGATGTACCGGGCGCTCGCGTTGAAGGCGAAGCGCTCGGGAATCGCCTTCGACGATGCCGAGCGACTCGCGGCGCTGGCATCCTCCACCGTCATCGACTTCGTTCCCGGCACCCGCCCGCCTCGCGTGCTTCTCGACGCTGCCGACGTGAGCGACGAGATCCGCACGCCTGAGATCAGCATGGGCGCGAGCACGGTCTCGTCGGTTCCTGCGGTTCGCCGTGCGCTCGTCCGGATGCAGCAGGATCTCGGCGCCCGCGCCGGAGGCGTGCTGGAAGGACGCGACATTGGAACAAAGGTCTTTCCCGGCACACCGCACAAGTTCTTCCTCGACGCGAGCCCCGCGGTGCGCGCCGAGCGGCGCTTCCGCGAGTTGCAGTCGAAAGGGGCGGAAGTCCCGCTCGAGACGGTGGCCAGGGAGATGGAGGAGCGCGACCGGCAGGACTCGACGCGCGCCGATTCGCCCCTCACGTGCGACGAAAGCTACTTCAGAATCGACACGTCGGCCCTCTCGATCGCTGGTGTCGTCGATGCAATCGTCGCGCGGATCAGCGCCTCGAACCAAGTAGCTTCTTGACTCTCCGGAGCCCTGCCCCTTACACTGCCGGACTCGGGACGCTATCACCTAGATAGTGCTCAATTTATCGCCGCCTTCTCCGCGAGCGAAATCCCCGATTGCGAATACTCCAGGAGGTTTCCTTTTCAATGTCGTCGAATGATGAGCCGAAGAATAAGCAGCAGTCCAAGAACGAGCTGGAAGGCGTCGGCATGGACGAATTGCTGCGTATCTATGACGAGAAGATGGCCGAGTTCTCGGAGGGCGACATCGTTCGCGGCCGCGTCGTACAGGTCAACGCAAACGAGATCCTGATCGACATCGGCTACAAGTCCGAGGGGATGCTCCCGATCGGTGAGCTCCGTTTCGGCGACGTGGAGCTGAAGCGCGGCGACGATGTCGACGTTTACATCGAGCGGCTCGAAGGCCCCTCGGGACACACGCTCGTCTCGCGCGAGAAGGCTGCGCGCGTCCGCGTCTGGGACACGATCGAGGCGGCGTTCAAGGCCGACCAGCCGATTCAGGGTCGCGTCCTCGACCGCGTCAAGGGCGGACTCGCAGTCGACGTCGGCGGCATCCGCGCGTTCCTGCCCGGCTCGCAGGTCGACGTCCGGCCGATCAAGAATCTCGACGTGCTTCGCGGCAAGGATTTCGAGTTCAAGATCGTCTCGTTCGACAAGCGCCGGAACAACATCGTTCTGTCGCGCCGTGCGATCCTCGAAGTCGAGTACGCGGCAAAGAAGAAGGAGACCTTCGCCACCCTTCAGGAGGGGATGGTCACCCACGGCGTCGTCAAGAACATCACCGATTACGGCGTCTTCGTCGACCTCGGTGGCGTGGACGGGCTACTGCACATCACCGACATTTCGTGGGGCCGCGTCAATCATCCCTCGGAGTTCTTCAACGTCGGGGACGAGATCGAGGTCGCGGTCCTGAAGTTCGACGCGGCGACCGAGCGTGTGTCTCTCGGGTTCAAGCAGCGCACCCCCGATCCATGGGGCGACGTCGCGCTTCGCTACCCGATCGGCAGCAAGGTCCACGGCAAGGTCGTCTCGCTCACCGATTACGGCGCGTTCATCGAGCTCGAAGAGGGCGTCGAAGGTCTCGTCCACATCTCCGAGATGTCGTGGACGCGCAAGGTGCATCCCTCGAAGCTTCTCGCCGCCGGAACCGACGTGGAGTCGGTGGTCACCGACGTCAACGTCGCGAACCGCCGCATCTCGCTTTCGCTCCGCGCGCTCGAGCAGAATCCCTGGGACAACATCGGAGAGCGTTACCCCGTCGGCTCGACGGTGAAGGGGAAGGTGAGAAACCTCACCGACTTCGGCGCGTTCATCGAGCTCGAAGAGGGGATCGACGGTCTCGTCCACATCTCCGACATCTCCTGGACACGCCGCCTCAAGCACCCGAGCGAAGTGCTCAAGAAGGGTGACGAGGTGACCGCACGCGTCATCAACGTCGACCCCGACAACCAGCGCCTCTCCCTCTCGATCAAGGAGTTCATGCCTAACGAGTGGGACACGTTCGCCAAGGACCGCCAGATCGGCGACGACGTGACGGGAACCGTCTCGAAGATCACCGACTTCGGCCTCTTCATCGAGCTCGGCGAGGGAGTCGAGGGGCTCGCGCACATCTCCGAGATCCCGCGCGACCCGAAGGTGAAGCTCGACCGCATCTTCCGCCCCGGCGACGAAGTGCGCGCGCGCATCATCAAGATCGACTGGACCGAGAAGAAGATCGGCCTCACGCTCAAGGACGTCGACCAGCCTAACCGCGAGACGTCGCGCGGGGCGGAGGACGAATCCGAGCACGGCGCCGAGACCGAGTCGTCCGAAGCGCAGGCCGAGTCGACCGAGCCGCAGTCCGAAGCGCCTGAGCAGCAGCCCGAGGCGTCCGAGCCGGAAGCCGAGGCTTCGGAGCAGCAGCCCGAGGCTCCCGCAGCCGATCCGGAACCGGAGAGCTGAGCGGCTCGCCGCACGAGGCGTTGAACGATGAGTGAGGTCGACGACAATCGCCCGGCCGAGCCGGTCGAGTCTGCGGAGCCGTCCCCGGCTCCCGCGGCTCCGATCGACGCGCAGCCTGCGGTGCAGCGGGAATCACGGCCCGTGGCCGATCCGCCGGCGCCGCGCTCCGGCACCTGGCGCCTGATCCTCGGCATCCTGCTCGGCGGCATCGTCACGTCGATCGTGCTTCTCGGCATCGCGCTCGTGGTCGTCTCCGGTCGCGACGAGAGCGGCCACGTCGCCATCGGCCGCGGGAAGATCGGAATCTTGCCGATCGAGGGCGAGATCGTCGACTCGCGTGCAACGCTTCGCGAGCTCGAAGAGTTCGCCGAGAACGACTCGATCAAGGCCATCGTCGTCCGGATCAACAGCCCGGGCGGAGCTGTCGCCCCCTCGCAGGAAATTCATCGCGAGCTCATCCGCGTGCGCGAGGAGACCGGCAAGCCGGTCATCGCGTCGCTCGACACGGTGGCTGCCTCCGGCGGTTACTACATCGCCGTGGGCTGCCAGGAGATCATCGCGAACGAAGGATCGATCACCGGCTCCATCGGGGTGATCGCCCAGTGGTTCAACTACGAGAAGCTCGTCGAATGGGCGAAGCTGAGCCCGCAGACCTTCACGAGTGGCGAGATGAAGGACGCCGGCTCTCCGCTCCGCCCGATGAGCGACTCCGAGAAAGCGTACTATCAGCGGATCGTGACGCAGCTTCACGGGCAGTTCGTGCAGGCGGTCATCGACGGTCGCAAAGGCAGGATGGCCGCCGAAAACGTCCGCAGCATCGCCGACGGGCGGGTATTCACCGGTCAGGAGGCGAGCGACATCAAGCTCGTCGACGAGATCGGCGGCCTCGAGGATGCCGTTCGTCGCGCGGCCGAACTCGCCGGAATCAAGGGCAAACCCTCGGTGATCTACCCGAAGAGGGAGAAGCCGGGCTTGCTCGACCTGCTAGTCGAGTCGCAGGCGCGTACGCCGGCGATCGTGGAGAAGTTTCTCGCGGGGAAGGCTTCGCCTTTTCTGTACCGGTGGTAGACCGACGACCCGTGGAATGAGTATTCTGCTCTGGGAGGCGTGGTGACTACAGATCCTACCGTCATCGACAGCGAGGATTCGAAGGGCCCCGTGATGACCAAGGCGGGACTCGTCGATGAAGTTGCCCGCACCGTCCAGCTGACGAAGAAGCAGGCCGAGGCGATCGTCAACGTCGTCCTCGACTCCATCGTCGAATCGCTTCGCGAGGGCGAAAAGATCGAGCTGCGCGGATTCGGCAGCTTCCGCATCCGCAGCCGCAAGTCGCGCACCGGTCGCAACCCGAAGACGGGCGCGAAGGTCGAGGTTCCCTCGAAGCGGATTCCGTACTTCAAGCCTGGCAAGGAGCTCAAGGAGCTCATCAACCCGGGACACTCGTTCGAGGACGACGACGAGGAGTAAGGCGGGGGCGCTCTGCCGCCACCCGCCGTCGTGATGCGCACGCTCTTCACCCCGTGGAGGTTCGCTTACTTGACCGCTCCCGCGCCCGAACCCGGATGCATCTTCTGCGTCGCCGTCGAGCGTGACGACCGTGAGTCGACCCTCACGCTTTACCGCGACCCGCACGTCCTGGTGATGATGAACAGGTACCCGTACACGAACGGGCATCTGATGGTCGCGCCGGTGGCACACACGGCGAAGCTCACCGACAGCAGCGACGACGTCCTCGGCGCGCTGATCCGCACGACCGCGGTCTCTCAGCGGATTCTCTCCGAGGTCTACGGCCCCCACGGCTTCAACATCGGCATGAACATCGGATCGGCCGCCGGCGCGGGCATCGCCGACCACTACCACATGCACATCGTGCCGCGATGGGGTGGCGACTCGAACTTCATGACGGTGACCGCCTCGACGCGGCTCGTCCCCGAGGACCTCGGTGTGACCTGGGCAAAGCTTCGCCCCCGGTTCGAAGCACTCGACGCCGGCGTCGATCGGCGATGAGCGGACTCTCCATCGTCGCGATGGCGCTCGCGCTCGTTCTTCCGGGAAGCGGGCACTTTCTTCTCGGCCGGCGCCGCAGGGCCGTTGCGTTCTTCGCGATCGTAGTCAGCATGCTCGCCGTCGGACTTCTCGCGGGAGGCAAGGTCTACGCGTTCATCCCGGGAAGGCTGATGAATAACCTCGCCACGATGGGCGCGATGGGATCGGGCGTCCTCTACTTCATCGCGCGCCGGATTGCCGACGGCGGCGACGTCCTCGCGGGGACGTTCGAGCACGGAACCGCGTTCACGCTGACCGCGGGGCTGATGAACCTGCTGCTCGTGCTCGACGCCGGAGACATCGCTGCCGGGAGGAAGCCGTGAGCCTCCTCCGCAACCACGTGGTGCTGATGGCGATCTTCGCGATTCTGACGGGCGCCTTCTTCGCGCTGCTCTGGAAGCTGGAAACGCGCGCCCGCCTCCGCACCTTCGCCTTCATCAGCGGCGGGCTGTTTCTCGGAGGGCTCGCGCTCGCGTGGGCCATGTTCCCGTTTCCCCGATGAGCACGCCATGAACACCCTGATCAAATCGCTCCGCGGCCCGCTGACCACGAATCGCCTCGAGCCGTTCGCGCGCGCCGTGCCGGTGATCCTCTATATGTGCGTGATCTTTCTCGGCTCGGCGGTGCCCGGTGACGAGATCACGATTCGCTTCGACGATCGGGTCGCGCATTTTCTCGAGTACGCGGTTCTGGGTGCGCTCCTCGTCTTCTTCGCCGCGTCGTTGAGTCGCGGCGCGACGCTCGGCGCAACAGCCGCGATCCTGGCCTTCGTCGCGTTTCACGCCGTCGCGGACGAGTACCACCAGAGTTTCGTCCCGCAGCGCGAGCCCTCCGCGAAAGACTTGATGTTCGACATGGCGGGAGCGACGACCGCGGTCGTGCTGCTCCGAATCGTCGCCGCGAGGGAGTCGCGATGAAGCTCGCCGTCATCACCGGAGAAGCGTCGGGCGACCTCCACGCGGCCGAGGTCGTTCATCACCTTCGCGAGCTCGATCCCGACCTCCACGCGTTTGGCTTCGGAGGCGACCGGTTGCGCGCCCAGGGAGTCGAGCTCATCCACGACATCCGCGAGCTCGGCATCGTCGGCCTCTTCAACGTCATCCGCCATATCCCGATGTTCAAGCGGGTCTTCCGCGAGATCGTCGAGAGGATCGAACGGGAGAAGCCCGACGCCGTGCTGCTCGTCGACTACCCCGACTTCAACCTGCGGCTCGCGCGCGCCTGCCACGAGCGGGGACTGAAGGTCGCCTACTACATCTCGCCGCAGCTCTGGGCGTGGCGCAAAGGGCGAATACACGAGATCCGGCGGAACGTCGACGAGATGATCGTCGTCTTCCCCTTCGAGGAGCAGCTCTACCGCGACCACGGCGTGTCGGTGACGTACGTCGGGCATCCGCTCCTCGAGCAGCTCGAGAACGTGAGAAAGCTCGATCGGCCGCTTCCCGGGCAGGGCGAGCCGCTGCGCGTCGCGCTCCTCCCGGGAAGCCGCCGCCACGAGATCGACACGCTGCTGCCGCCGATGCTCGACGCTGTAGTGGTGCTCGGCAGCTCGCGCCCGGTCGATGCGTACGTCGTTCAGGCGCCGACGATCGACCGCGAGCAGATCGATCGCTGGATCAATGCCTCAGGCGCGCCGGTTTCCGTCCGGTCGGGTCTCGACCGCCAGGCGATCGTCGATGCCGACGTCGCGATCTGCGCCTCGGGGACGGCGACGCTCGAGACGGGGATCATCGGCGTTCCGATGGTCGTCGTCTACAAGCTGACGACCCTCAGTTACGCGCTCGCCCGACGGCTCGTGAAGCTGCCCAACTTCGCCCTCGTCAACATCGTCGCGGGGGAGCGGGTCGTTCCGGAGTTGTTGCAGGACTCCGTCCGCGGGCCCGAGATCGCCGCAGCCGTGAATGGAGTCTGCGAGCCTCTGGCGTATGCGGAGACTCGCCGGCGCCTCGCGTCTCTCCGGGAGCGGCTGGGCGGAACGGGCGCGTCGCGACGCGCCGCGGAGAAAATCGTTACACTGATGCGCCGGTAAGTCGGGAAGGGACAGCGGGCCTTTCGCGGTCCCGGCAGATCGCTCAAACACGATGAACGTCCTTCGCCGCCTTTACACCTACGTCCGCCCGTACCGCCTCTGGGCGATCATCGCGTTCGGCAGCATGATGGTCGTCGCGGGGACGAACGGCGCGATGGTCACGCTCGTCCAGCCTCTCTTCGACGACGTCCTGAGCCGAGACTCGTCGCAGGCGGCTCAGGAGCAGAAGGCGCAGAAGGCGAAGCGGACGCGCGCGATCGACTTCATCCTCGAGAACCACAAGCCGCCCGAGCAGCGAACGGCGTTCGGGCGGGCGGTGCACAGCGTCCTCGATCCCGCGCAGAAGTGGTGGGAAGCGAAGCGCGACGTGCGCTGGAAGTACGTGCTCGTCGCGCTGGCGATGGTGATCGTCCTTCGCGCGGCGTCGATGTTCTTCTCGGAGTACGCGTTCGAGAGGGTCGGTTTGTCGACCGTTCGCGACTTGCGCAACGCCGTCTACGAATCGATCATCAGGCAGAGCAATCGCTTTTTCTCGAAGCGGCCGACGGGGGAGCTGGTCTCGCGCATCGTCTCGGACGCCGACGCCGTGCAGGCGGCGGTCTCGGTGCGGATGGGCGACCTGTTCCAGGAGTCTCTGAACCTCATCGTCCTCTTCGCGATCGTCGTCCTCAGAAATACGGAGCTCGCGCTCGTGACCTTCGTGATCGGGCCGATCATCGTTCTGCCCGTCGTTCAGTTCGGCAAGCGGCTGCGGCGCGCCACGCGCGTTTCCCAGGAGCGGATGGCCGACATCGCGACGATCCTCGAGGAGTCGATCAAGGGCTTCCGGATCGTGAAGGCGTTCGCGATGGAGAAGTTCGAGATCCGGCGCTTCCACGAGGCGACGCAGCGGCACCTGCAGATCAACCTGAAGGCGAGGCGGATCCAGGCGACGAGCTCGCCGGTCATGGAGCTTCTCGCCGGCTTCTGCATGGTCCTCCTCTTCGGTTACGCGAGCATCAGGATCAAGGCGGGAGTGCTGACGCTCGGCGAGTTCATCGCGTTCCTCCTTACCGTGTCGATGATGTACGCGCCGATCAAGCGGCTCAACAAGGTCAATCTCGCGATGAATACCGCGCTCTCGGCGGCCGAGCGGATGTTCAACATGCTCGACGTGGAGAACGACGTGAAGGAAAAGCCGCAGGCGAAGTCGCTCGCCGCGGTCGGGTCGGGAATCGAGTACGACCGCGTCAGCTTCACCTACGACTCCGAGCCGGTGCTGACGAACATCAACCTGAAGATCGCGCCGGGAGAGATGATCGCGATCGTCGGCGGCAGCGGGGCGGGGAAGTCGACGCTCGTCAACCTGCTGCCGCGCTTTTACGACGTCACGGGCGGGTCGCTCACGATCGACGGCACGGACGTGCGCGAGTACACCTTCGACTCGCTGCGCGGAATGATCGGCATCGTCACGCAGGAAGTGATCCTCTTCAACGATTCGGTGCGGAACAACATCGCGTACGGGCGTGCCGACGTGCCGATGGAGAAGATCGTCGCAGCGGCGCGCGCGGCGAATGCGGCCGACTTCATCGAGGCGCTCCCCGAAGGCTACGACGCGCAGATCGGTGAGTCGGGCGTGCTCCTCTCCGGCGGACAGCGCCAGCGCCTCGCGATCGCGCGCGCGATCATGAAGGACTCGCCGATCCTGATCCTCGACGAAGCGACCTCCGCGCTCGACACCGAGTCGGAGCGGCTCGTGCAGCAGGCGCTCGCGAACCTGATGGAAGGGCGGACGACGCTCGTCATCGCGCATCGGCTCTCGACCGTCCGACGCGCGAACAAGATCGTCGTGCTCGAGCGAGGTGACATCGCGGAGATCGGAACGCACGACGAGCTTCTCGCGCTCGACCGCGTCTATCGCAAGCTCTACGACCTGCAGTTCCTGGAGGACGACAAGCCGGCGGGCGAGGGAGCATGAACCCGCGCGTGCAGGCGTTCCTGATTCCGCGCGTCGCGGCGGCGCTCATCCGCACCGTTCACGCTCTGGCGCGCGTCCGCCACTCCGGTTCTGAGCGGATCGAGGCGCTCAATCGCTCCGGCAAGCCCTACCTTCTTGCCTTCTGGCATCGCTATCTGCTCCTGATGGTCTACTCGCGGCACCGGAAGCCGATCGTCGTCATGATCTCGAAGCACAAGGATGGAGAGTTCATCGCGACCACCATGGAGCGCTTCGGCGTGACGGCCGCTCGCGGCTCGTCGTCGCGGGGAGGAGCGGCCGCGCTGCGCGAGATGATCGAACGCGCTGCCCGGGGAGAGAACATCGCCATCACACCCGACGGACCGCGCGGGCCCGCGCTCGTGGCGCAGGCGGGGGTCGTTCTCGCGGCGCAGCGAACGGGATGTCCGGTCATCCCGGTGGCCGTGATCTCCGACAGGAAGAAAGTGCTCGGCTCCTGGGACGGCTTCGAGATTCCAAAACCGCTCAGCCGCGTGATGTTCGTCTACGGAGAGCCGCTGAGCGTTCCTGCCGAGCTCGACAGCCCCGGCGTGGAGCGACACCGCCTCGAGATCGAGAACGCGATGCGAGCACTCACCGACGACTCCCAGCGCGACTTCGAGAGTCTCTGGCGCGACGCGTCCCGGTAACGTTCCCGGTCCCGCCCACCGAACCTGCGCGAAGCGGCCTCGTTGAGCGGGCCGGAATATGGCGATTCCGGCTCCCGATCGTGATATCCCGAGCGGCCCACCCCGACGGCGCGGCGCTTGAGGAAAGAAACTCTGATCCGCGGCGCGGATCGTTCGATTGTCGCCGAACGTGTGGATTGTCATCCCGACGACCGAGCACCGCGAGGGAGGAGGGATCTCGCAGGCTGGTACAGTTGAAGTCGGTCGCGACCTCTCCCGCTCGTGGCAAATCAGTACCAGCCTGCGAGGTCCCTCCTCGTTCCCCCGCTTCGTGGGGTCAGTCGTCGGGACGACAGCTCCCTTGGGTGTCGCAACTCGGGCAGTTTCTTGGAAGCCCCCGCGCGCTTCACATCGCGGTGCGCTGGATCACATACTGCAGGCGCACGCTGACTACGATAGCGGCGGACACCTTCCATGCCCGACTCCATTCAAGACCCTTCCTGTGCCATCGACACCTCGCTCGCCCCCCTTGTCGCCGTGAGCGCCGTCTTCAGCTCCCTCGGCCGCGGCATCGTCTGCCTCGACCGCGCCTTCAGCGTGCTCCACGTCTCGACGCGGATCGAGGAGATGTTAGGCGAGGAGCGGGCGCGCTCGATGGCCGGACGGCCGGTCGAGGAGCTGCTCGGGCGCGATACGTTCGGTCCTGACGGGACCATGCGTCTCGCCCTCGCGGCGGGAGAGAAGCGCGAAGGTTGGCGGGCGTTCATCGAGACGCCCGACGGAGCCCGGCCGCTCTCGATCAGCGCGGCTCCCTTCGTGCCCGACGTCCACGGAATCTGCGACCGGCGCGTCGCTTACATCGTCGTCGTTAGGCCAGCCGAGGAGGACGCCTACTCCGGAACCGGCGCTCCGACCTTCTTCGCGGGGCTGATCGCGCGCTCTGCCGCGATGGGGAGGGTCTTCAGTCTCATCGAGAACCTTCGCTCCAGCGACGCGACGATCCTGCTGAGCGGGGAGAGCGGCACCGGCAAGGAAGTGGTCGCGCGTGCGATCCACTCGAACTCGCCGCATCGCAACGGTCCCTTCATCGCTGTGAACTGCGGCGCGCTGCCGAGCGAGCTTCTCGAGAGCGAGCTCTTCGGGCACGTGCGCGGCGCCTTCACGAGCGCGATCCGCGACCGGGTCGGGCGCTTCGAGGCCGCGGCTCGCGGGACCCTTTTCCTCGACGAGATCGGTGATCTGCCGCTTCCGCTGCAGGTGAAGCTGCTCCGCGTCCTTCAGGAGCGTCGCTTCGAGCGGGTCGGCGAATCGAAGTCGGTCGAGACCGACGCGCGGATCGTGGCTGCCACCAACGTCGACCTTCGCCGCGCGGTCGCCGAGGGCCGCTTCCGTGAGGATCTCTACTACCGCCTTCGCGTCGTTCCCATCGAGATCCCGCCGCTCCGCGAGCGCCGGGAGGACATCGAACCGCTCGCGCGCTACCTGCTCGTTCGCGTCGCGTCGAGGCACGGACGCGAGCTGCAGTACTCTCCCGATGCGCTTCGCGCGATGCTCGACTACTCGTGGCCCGGAAACGTCCGCGAGCTCGAAAATGCGCTAGAGTACGCCGTTTCGGTCGGGAAGGGGCAGACTCTCCAGATCGAGGATCTTCCCGACGAGATCGTGAATCCCCGCGGGCCGCGCTCGGCCGCGGTCGAGGCGCTTCCGCCGTCGCACGACCCGGGCGAGCTCGAAGAGGAGCGCGCCATCCGGCAGACGCTCGAGCGCGTCCGCTGGAATCGCATGGACGCCGCCCGCGCCCTCGGCATGAGCAGAACGACCCTCTGGCGCCGCATGCGCGAGCTCCACATCGACTGAGCGCTGCGCCTCCTCCATCGCGACGGGCTGTCGCCTGCATCCGATCGGCTAGACTTGTGTCTCGTCACGATGCGCATGCGGACAGACGGACCACCCTCGATCGTCCTCGCGACGCTCGTGTCGGCAGCCATGCTGCTTGCGCGCGCGGAGCGCGCCTGCGGAGCCGACGATCCGCTCGAGGCGCTTGGCCTGCGCGAGCTGTCGGGCGCCGCCGCCGGCTACGTCGGCGACGCGGCCTGCGGAGAGTGCCATGCGGAGCTGGCGCAGTCGTACAGGCAGGTCGCGATGGCGCAAGCCTTCTACCGGCCGTCGGATGCGCCCTCGATCGAGACCTTCGGCGGCAAGCCGTTCGTTCACGAGAAGTCGGGTCAGCGCTTCGAGATGACCAGGCGCGGCGGGCGCATCGTGTTCCGCAGGTGGCAGGTCGCCTTCGACGGCAAGCCGATCAATGTCTTCGAGCAGCAGGTCGACTGGATTCTCGGGTCGGGCAAACACGCGCGCACCTATCTCTACCGCCAGCCTAACGGCGAGCTCTACCAGCTTCCCGTCGCGTGGTACGCGCAGGAGAATCGCTGGGGGATGGCGCCCGGCTACGACCGGGCCGATCACGACGGGGTGACCAGGCGCGTGCGGCACGAATGCATGTATTGCCACAACGCCTACCCCGAGGCCGAGGCCGATCTGCGGGGCTACTGGCGCTCGCAGTCGTTTCCGGAGTCGCTGCCGGAGGGAATCGGCTGTCAGCGCTGCCACGGCCCCGGCGCGAATCACGTGCGCGCTGCGTTAGGCGGGTCGGACGACGCGGCGAGGGCCGCGATCGTGAATCCGTCGAAGCTCGACCCGCGGCGCCGGATTGAGATCTGCTACGGCTGCCACATGGAGCCCGCGGTGGCCATGCCCGGCATCCGCCGGTTCGACCGCGACGTTTACGGATTCCGTCCCGGATTCCCCCTGGCCGAGTACCTGCTGCATCTCGACGTCGACGACCGCGCGCGCCCCCGCGACGAGCGGTTCGAGATCAACCACCACCCGTACAGGCTCGAGCAGAGCCGCTGCTTCCTGAAGAGCGAAGGGCGTCTCACCTGCCTGAGCTGTCACGATCCGCATCGCGTCGTGCCGGCGGAGCAGCGTGCGCAACACTATCGCGTCGTCTGCAGGGAGTGCCACGCACTTGCATCGTGCAGCGGTCAGAAGCACGAGGGGCCGGCGGATTGCGTCTCGTGCCACATGCCGAAGCGCCGGACGCAGGACGTCGTGCACGTCGTGATGACCGATCACCTCATCCGAAGGACGCCGGGTGGCGACGAGCTGCTCGCGCCGCGCGACGAGAGCGAGCCGGCATTCGACGACGTGACCTTCGTGAGCGGGGAGAACGCGCCCGAAGGCGCGGAGCGCGAGCTCTATCGAGCCGCGGCGGTCCTGCGCGCGACCGGCGGGGAGAGTCGCGCAGCGCTCTCGCTTCTCGCCTCGGCGCTCGAGACCGCGAAACCGGCAGAAATCGAGCCGTATCTCGACCTCGCGATGGCGTTGCTCAGACAGCGGCGGTTTGCGGAGCTCGAAGCTACGGCCTCGGCGATCGTGAGCCGCAATCCGCGCGACGCGCAGGCGCTCGAATGGCTCGGCGTCGCGAAGTGGGCCGCAGGAAGCAGGGGTGAAGGTCTCGCGCTCCTGGACCAGGCCATCGCGATCGAGCCGTTGCGGGAGGAGACGCTGTTCAACCGGGGGATTCTTACCGCCACGGCGGGAGCGAGCGCCCAGGCTGCCCCGTACTTCGAGAAGGCGGTGGCGCTGCGCCCGACCTTCGCCGCAGCGTGGCACCGCCTGGGTGACGCGCGAATGGCGGAAGGAAAGACGAACGACGCCGTCGCGGCCTACAAGAAAGCGCTGGAGATCGATCCACGACGCACCGACAGCTACATCGCCATCGGACAGGCGCTGGAGAAGGCGGGGAGGCGCGCGGAGGCGCTCCGTTTCCGGAAGCACGGAGCCACGGCTGCCGCGAAGCCGGAGCTGCTCCGGTCGCTGCTCGAAAAGGACGCCGCCGCCAAACGGCGCTGACGCCTAACCGCCGCTCGAGCGCTACTTGAGGTGTTTCGCGAGGAACGCGTAGAGGTCTTCGCGCACCTTGCGGGCGAACGTCGTGTCGATGCGCTCGAAGCTGTGCCCTCCGGGAGCGTCGTCGTAGATCTTGTGCTCGAACTTCTTTCCGGCCGCCTTCAGGTGGACGACGAGCTCTTCGACTTCGACGACGTTCACGTCGCGGTCGTTCGTCGAGGAGGTGACCATCAACGGAAGCTTCAGCTTCTCCACGTTCCAGATGGGGCTTCGCTTCCGGTACTCGTCGACGTCCTCGGTCGGCGTCTTCCCGATGTGGTACTTCGCCGCGAACTCGGCGGTGTAGCTCTTCTCGTGGTAACCGAGTCGCGTGAGGAGGTCCGAGACGGGAACGCCGGCGTAGATGCACGCGAATTTGTCGGGATGATCGAAGCCGGCCATCAGCGAGATCATGCCGCCGTGGCTCCACCCGACGAGCGCGATGCGCTTCGGATCGACCGGGAGTTCTTCGACCGCCCAGTCACGGCAGGCGACGATGTCGTCGTTCTCGAGTCCGCCGTAGTCGATCGCCTCGTACATCGACTTGCCGTAGCCGGTCGAGCCGCGGTATTCGGGAGCGAGCACGATGTAGCCCCGCTCGACCATCTCGCGGACCATGTGCACGTGGTAGGTCCCGAAATCGCCATGCACGCCGCCGTGCGTCAGCACGATCGCCGGATGCTTCTTCGAGCGGTCGAGCTTCTTCGGCACGAAGACGTACTGGTAGATCCGGAGCGGGTGGCGCGAGTTGGCGATCCCGTAGCGCTCGGTCCCGCGGGGGTTAGGCGGCCCGGCGAGGATCACCTTGTCGACGTCGGCGACGTCGGAGAGGCGAAGCCAGAAGAGCGCGTCGTCGGACGACTTGCGCACCACGTCGAGGTCCCACTGGAGCTCCTCGACCTTGGCCTGCAGCTCCTTGACCTGGGTCTCGAGAGGTTTGTCGTCGGCGGCGAAGAGGGGCAGGGAGAGTGCGGCTAGGGCAAGAATTGGAATCAGCCTGGATTTCATCGGATCCTCGGATCTGCGCGGGAAGCCTGGGCGTTGCCGCTTTCCGGTCAGGCGGATTCTACTCCGGACGCCGAGCGTGGGGATGTGAGGCGGGCGCGTAGCGCGTAGCGAAGCGGCCAGTCCAATGGCGGGGTCGAGACGAATGGACCCGGGTTACCGGACGAAATCCAGAAGTTAGAACGTAGAACGATGAATTGAGAACCCAGAAACGCCACTGCGAACCCCTTTCTGGATTCAGCATTCAGCGTTCTACGTTCTAACTTCAGGGTTTCATCTTCTGGGTTGAGGCTGGCGGGGTCATCGCAGGCCGGGAGCCGGCCGGGCTTCCCGGAAATGGGTTCTTTCATCCGCACTCGAGCAATCTTTCCGGCAGTTCTGCCGGGCGTGACCTTGGTCACTTGACTTTCCACGGGCGGGGAACGATCATAGGCGGCGTTGAGAAGAGTTCTCAACACGAGAGCGACGAAATGATCATCTGTTCCTGCAAAGGCGTGAGCGACCGCACGATCAAGACGCTGATCCGTGATGGCAACATCACGGTCGAGGCGCTCGGTTTTCTGACCGGCGCGGGAACCGACTGCGGCATGTGCGTGAACGCTCTGCACGTCGAGATCGACCAACTCCTCGCCAAAGAGCCCGAGATCCTGGCCAGGGTCAGAGTCGGTCAGCCCGTCACCTTGACTTCCCCCGCCTCAGACCGTACTTATTGACCTGTCGTACGGTCGTCCCACCTCAACATCTGAACCTCCGCCGAAAGAGGGCAGCATGAAAACCGAGAACAAGAAGGTCATCGAGATCCTCAACGACGTTCTGACCGCCGAGCTCACCGCCATCAACCAGTATTTCGTGCACGCGGAGATGGCGGAGAACTGGGGCTACGAGCGCCTCGCGAAAATCGTTCGGAAGCACTCCATCGGAGAAATGAAGCACGCTGAAGCGCTCATCGAGCGGATCCTCTTCCTCGACGGCATCCCGAACGTGCAGAAGCTGAACAAGATCAACATCGGCGAGACGATCGGCGAGCAGTTCAAGGTCGACCTCGCGCTCGAGATGGACGCCGTCGGCCGTCTCAATCCGGGCATCGAGAGCTGCCGTGAGGCGGGAGACAACGGCACGCGCCTCCTCCTTGAAGAGATCCTCGAATCCGAGGAAGAGCACATCGACTGGATCGAAGCGCAGATCTCGCTGATCTCGCAGGTCGGCGAGAAGAACTATCTCGCTGCGCAGATCCGCGAAGACGAGTCGTAGGCGACGCTGGCGGAGAGCCGTTTCGACTCTCCAGCGACCCGGCACCGCCGGCAACAGGATGCAGCGCAGACGGGCGACCCGAGTGGTCGCCCGTTTCGCGTTCTGGAACGCAACGTTTCGTTCACGTTTCGAACGTTGCAACGTCACGTTGCAACAATTCGTGGCTCCTCGTTGGCCCGCGCCCGTAAACGACTCATTTAACGAACCTTACGGAAGTCGTCCCGGCTGGCACAGCTCCTGCTCTCTCCGTGACCGAAGTCGCTGGAGGGATTCATGGCACTGTCACGCCGGCAGTTCATCAAGATCGGATCCACAACCGCGGGAGTCGCAGCGCTCGGCTCCGGGCTGACGACCGACTGGTGGAGCCTTCAGGCTCACGAGCTTACCGATCCGCGAACCGACGGCCAGAAGGTCGTTGCGACGTTCTGCGAGCTCTGCTTCTGGAAGTGCGGCGTACTGGCCCACGTCCGCGACGGTCGCGTCACGAAGCTCGTCGGCAACCCCAAGCATCCGCTCTCGAACGGCCGTCTCTGCCCCCGCGGCACCGGCGGCACGGGCGCCCTCTACGATCCCGACCGGCTCAAGAAGCCGATGATCCGCGTCTCGAAGCGGGGCGAGGACAAGTTCGAGGAAGTCACCTGGGACAAGGCGCTCGACGAGACCGCCTCCCGCATGGAGAAGCTCCGCGCGACCTACGGCGCCGAGGCGCTCGCGCTCTTCACGCACGGATACGGCGGCTCCTGGTTCACGCAGCTCGTGAAGGGCTGGGGGACGCCTAACGTCGTCGCCCCCTCCTACGCGCAGTGCCGCGGCCCGCGCGAGGCGGCGTTCGAGCTCACCTTCGGTCACGGCGTCGGTTCCCCCGAGGCGATCGACATCCGCAATGCGCGCTGCATCACGCTGATCGGATCGCACCTCGGCGAGAACATGCACAACACGCAGGTGCAGGAGCTCGCTGACGCCATCGCCGGCGGCGCGCAGCTCGTCGTCGTCGACCCGCGCTTCTCCGTCGCCGCGAGCAAGGCGCGCTACTGGCTCCCCATCAAGCCGGGAACCGACATCGCCCTGCTTCTCGCCTGGATCAACGTCATCGTCACCGAGAAGCGCTACGACGTCGACTACATCGCGAAGAACGCGATCGGGCTCGCGGAGCTCGAGGCGCACGTCGCCGGCAAGACGCCGGAGTGGGCGTACCCGCTCACCGGGCTTCATCCCGACCTCATCCGCGAGACCGCGCGCTTCATCGCGGCATCCCGCCCTGCGTCGCTGATTCATCCAGGGCGCCACGTCACCTGGTACGGCGACGACACGCAGCGACTTCGCGCCGTCGCGATCCTCGCCGCTCTGCTCGGAAGCTGGGGAAGGCAGGGGGGCTACATCAATCAGTCTTCCATGGGCATCCCGAAGTACCCGCCGTTCATGAGCGGTCGCTCGGGGGGAGCGCCGGCGGACAAGCCCTCCGACGAGCACTACCCGATGGCGACCGAGCTTCTCGCCTCGGGGATCTGCGACGCGACCATCAGCGCCGCGCCTTACGGCGTCAAGGGATGGATGGTCTACGGCACGAACCTGATGCAGTCGCTGCCTAACCCGAAGCAGACCGAAGAGGCGATACAGAAGCTCGACCTCCTCGTCGCGATCGACGTGCTGCCGGCGGAGATCGTCGGCTGGGCCGACATCGTCCTCCCCGAGTCGACCTACCTCGAGCGCTACGACGATCTCTGGGCCGCGAGCTACAAGCAGCCGTTCATCGCGGTTAGGCAGCCGGTGGTCGAGCCGATGTACGACTCGAAGCCAGGCTGGTGGATCGCGAAGGAGCTCGCGAACCGCCTCGGGCTCCCCGAGATCTTTCCCTTCAAGGACGCCGAGGAGAACATCCGCTGGAGGCTCTCGGAAGGGGGCTACGACGTCGACATGGCGCTGCGCGACGGCGTCCTGCTCGGTGAGCGCGTCCCCGTCACCGAAGAAGAGGGCCTCGAGATCGTTTTCGAGACTCCGAGCGAGAAGATCGAGCTCTTCAGCCAGCAACTGCTGGATGCGGGTCTCGATCCTCTGCCTGACTTCACCCCTCCCGACGAGCCGCCGCCCGGGATGTTCCGCCTTCTTTCGGGACGCGCGCCGATGCACACCTTCGGCCGCACGACGAACAACCGCGTGCTCGGCAGCCTCATGGACGAGAACGAGGTCTGGGTCAATTCGACCGCGGCCCGCGCGCTCGCCGGCTTCGAGGACAAACCGCTCGCGACGGGCGACTACGTGATGCTCGAGAACCAGGACGGCGTCGTGAGCGGCCCGGTGAAGGCGAAGGTCACCGAGCGGATCCGCGGCGACGCCGTCTACCTCGTCCACGGCTTCGGTCACAAGGCGAAGGGTCTCACCTTCACCAGGAACAGAGGCGCGTCGGACAGCGTGCTGACCAGCCGCTACAAGGTCGACCCGGTCATGGGCGGTACGGGGATGAACGTCAACTTCGTGCGGATCACGCGGGCGGAGGCCTGACATGCTCTTCAAGAACTATCGCAAGCGCTTCGTGATGGTGATGGACACCCGCCGCTGCGTCGGATGCCAGACGTGCGTCCTCGCCTGTAAGGCGGAGAACGGCGTTCCGCTCAACGGCTACCGCGACTGGATCGTCACCGAGACGAAGGGGGAGTTCCCCCACCTCTCGATGCAGATCCGCTCCGAGCGCTGCATGCACTGCACGAATGCACCGTGCGTCACGAACTGCCCGACCGGCGCGAGTCACTACGCGAAGGGCGGCACGGTCCAGGTCGACCGCTCGCTCTGCACCGGATGCAAGGCGTGCATCGCCGCCTGCCCGTACGACGCGCGCTACGTGCACCCCGACGGCTACGTCGACAAGTGCACCTTCTGCATGCACCGCGTCGAGAGGGGCGGGAACACCGCGTGCGTCGACGGCTGCCCGACAAAGGCGCTCGCCTTCGGCGACCTCAACGACCCGTCGAGCGACGTCGCGCTGCTTCTTCACGAGCACGAATCACGGCTCCTCAAACCCGAAGAGGGGACCGAGCCGAATCTCTACTTCCTGGTCTAGGCGATCACGATGGAACGCTCGGAAAAGTTCTGGAACCCCTACCTCGCCGGCATGGCGCTCGGCCTCGTGCTGCTCGCGACGTTCCTCGTCATGGGGCGCGGGCTCGGAGCGTCGGGCGCGGCGAACCGCCTCTCGATCGCCGTCGCCCAGACAGTCGCGCCTTCGGTCGTCGCGTCGAGCCGCCCGATGGCGGCGCTCGCGCGCGAACGCCGCGGCGTTCTCGACGACTGGCTCGTCTTCGAAATCCTCGGCGTGCTGTTAGGCGGAGCGTTCGGGGCGTACACCGCGGGAAGGCTCCAATTCGGCGTGATCCGCGGCGCAGGCGTCGGAGTCGCGTCGCGCCTCGGATTCGCGTTCGCAGGCGGGGCTCTGATGGGAATGGCGGCACGCGCGGCGCGCGGCTGCACGTCGGGCCAGGGGCTCAGCGGCGGTGCGGTCCTGTCGGTTGGCGCGTGGGTCTTCATGATGGCGGTCTTCGCCGGGGGATACGCGTTCGCCTGGTTCATGAGGAGGCAGTGGCGATGAGCCTCCCGATCGAAGCACTCGTCCTCTCGCAGCGCGAGCTCGGCCTCGTCGTCGCCGTCGTTCTCGGCTTCGGATTCGGATTCGTGCTCGAGCGCGCCGGCTTCGGGCGCGCGACGAAGCTCGCCGCGCAGTTCTACCTGACCGACATGACGGTGCTGAAGGTGATGTTCAGCGCGATCGTCACCGCGATGGGCGGCCTCCTCGTCGCCGCCGGCCTCGGTCTCACCGACCTGTCCGCAATCTCCCTGTCGATCGCCGGCTGGACCTGGCTCTGGCCGATGCTCGTCGGCGGCTTCGTGCTCGGCGCCGGCTTCATCATCAGCGGCTACTGCCCCGGCACCTGCCTCGTCTCGGCAGGATCGGGAAACCTCGACGGTCTCGTCGCGTTCGCCGGCGTCGTCGTCGGGTCGTTCGTCTACAACCTCCTTCTCGCGATCCCGGCCGTCGAGACGTTCCACACGAGCGGCGAGCTCGGCGCGATGTTCCTCTACGAGCTGATCGGCGTCCCGGCTCCTGTCGTCGGCGTCGCCGTGGCGATCATGGCGATCGGAGCGTTCGTCGGCGCGGAGAAGATCGAAGCGATCATGCGCCGCAGGCGCGCGGCCGAAACCGAAGCTGTCTCGGCCGACGAGCCGCGCCCGCGCCGCATTGCCTTCGCGACTTTCCTCGCGCTGGCGGGCCTCGCGGTCGTCCTCCTCGTGCTCCCGCATGGAAGCGGCGCACAGACCGCGCCCGTCGTGAAGACGATCGGCGCCGAGGAGCTGGCGAAGCGGCTGGTCGACGAGCCATGGAGAGTTAGGGTCATCGACCTGCGTCCCGCGGCCGAGTACGCCGCGAGTCGCGTGCCCGGCAGTGAGAGGGCGGAGGCGTCGGGACTCGCCGCGCTCGAGCTCGAATACGCCGACCCGAGTCGCGAGATCGTGGTCATCACTCCCTCCGCGCCGCGCGACCTTCCCGCCGCGCTCGCGGCGTATCGCGGCGAGGTCAGGGCGCTCGACGGCGGATGGCCCGCATGGAAGGCGTTCGCGCTCGACGCGCCGCAACCCCCCGCCGAGGATGCCACGGCGACGGAGCGGGATCGGTACGCGTTCCGAGGCGCGATCAACGCGTCGCTTACCGGACAGAAGACGGCGCCCGTCGCATCCGCTCCGACCACGGTGCGCGTGCAGAGAGAGAAGCAGAAGGGGGGCGGCTGTGGTGCTTAGTCGATCCGATGTGGCGCAGGCACTCCTGCCTGCGCGTCGCCCCGCACGGCGGGGCGACCGGGCCCCACGGCACGGCATGCCGTGTTGCTGCGCCCCAGACAGAAGCCGTATCCAGGCGGCGCGTCGCGCCGCGCGCAGGCAGGAGTGCCTGCGCCACACGAGAGCCGGGAGCTGACATGACCGAAACAGAAATCTTCCGCCACAGCGCTTCGATCGATCCGCAGCTCCACATCTGGGGCTGGGAGATCCCGGTCTACCTCTTCCTCGGCGGCCTGACCGCCGGCCTGATGATCCTCACGGCGCTCGCAGGTCGCGGCATCGCGCGGGAGTCGCAGTCGCGCGCCATGCGCTTCCTGCCTCTCGCGGCGCCGATTCTCCTCTCGCTCGGCATGGGAGCGCTCTTCCTCGATCTCTCCTACAAGCTCCACGTCTTCCGCTTCTACACGGCGATGCGACCGACCTCGCCGATGTCGTGGGGCTCGTGGATCCTTCTCCTCATCTATCCCGCGACGATTCTCCTCGGTGCGGCCCGCCTTACCGATTCCGACGTCGCGTCGATTCCCTTCGCCTCGAAGCTTCGTGGCCGTGCGGCACTCGCGCTCGCGCGCATCCGCCAGTTCGCGACGCAGCACACGCCGGCGATCGAGCGCGCGAACGTCATCCTCGGCATCGCCCTCGGCGGCTATACCGGGATTCTGTTAGGGACGTTAGGCGCGCGCGCCCTCTGGAGCTCGGTGCTCCTCGGACCGTTGTTCCTCGTCTCGGGCGTGTCGACCGGCGCGGCGTTCATGATGCTCTTCCGCCTCGGCCACGACGAACACGTCACGCTGCGGCGCTGGGACATCGCGGCGATCGCCGTCGAGATCCTCATGCTCGGCATGTTCTTCGTCGAGCTGACGGCGAACGGCGGACGGCAGGGGAGAGCGGCCGCCGCGCTTTTCTTCGGTGGCGGCTACACCGCGGTCTTCTGGGCCCTCGTCGTCATCACGGGGCTCCTGATGCCGCTGGCGCTCGAGGTCGTCGAGGCAAAGCGGCAGCTCCGGCCGTCACTGCTCGCGCCGGCGCTGCTCCTCATCGGCGGGCTCTCGCTCCGCTGGATCTTCGTCCTCGCGGGACAGGCGTCGCTGTGACGAACGTACGCACGGAAATGAATTCGCATGGAGAGGTCGATGCCGCAGATCACGGTTAACCCTCCGACCAGGCGCGCGGAGCCGGACACGTCCGAATGGACGCCGTCCCTTGCCGAGTGCGTCGCGCGGGTCTACGGCATCGACCCTCTCTCTGAGCCTCACTGGCGCGTCATCAGCGAGTGCCGCGAGGAGTGGGCGAGGAGCGGCGTCGTGCCGGAGCCCGATCGGCTCGCGGCGCTCTCGCACCTCTCGCCCGCCATCCTGAAGTCGCTGTTTCCGCTCGGGCAGCTCGCGCTCGCGTGGATCCTCGCCGGGGTCGTCCCGCCGGCGAGCCTGTCGCTCTCACCCGTCGGATCCACGCGGAGCGGAAGCTCCGGCCGGGCCGTCAACCCCGTCGTCCATTCCGCCGCGCCGAAGCCGCGCGGCAGTTCCTGAGTCACTTACCCGGGAGGGGGCGCCTTCGTCCCCGCTCGAGACCGTTGCCTAACAGATCGATAGAGCAAGGAGAGATGATGAACAGACTTACACGAGCAGTAGTCGTCGCCGTCGCGCTCATGGCCTTCGGCATTTCACTGCCCGCCATGGCGGACGAGAAGAAGGACGCCCAGAAGGACGTCCAGCAGAAGATCGAGCAGCTGACCCGCGAGCTCGAGGCGCTCAAGGCGCAGGTGAACCAGAGCGCCGAACAGTCGAAGGAGATCGAAGCTCTCAAGCAGCAGCAGGCCAGGGAGAGCGAAGAGAAGACGAAGGAGATCGAAGCGCTCAAGGCTCTGCAGGCCAAAGAGAGCGAAGAGAAGGCGCAGGCGATCGCCGCGCTCGAGGAGCAGGTCAACGCGAACGAGACGAAATCGCTCGGACGCTGGCTTACCATCGGAGGCGACTATCGCTTCCGCTTCGACAACCTCCAGGGCGAGGTCGCGCCTTACGCCGACGGCATGACCGTCTTCGGCAACGCCAGCCAGCTCGTCGCCGCGATGATGTCGGGCGCCATTCCTCCCATGAACCAGCAGCAGCTCTTCGGCGCCGCCATCATGGGCGGTGCGTACGGCCCGCTCACGCTTCCCACCGCGATGAACGATGCCTACGACGTCAAGAACGACTCCCTCTACACCAACCGCTTCGGCCTCAACCTGAAGGCGAAGGCCACCGAGGATGTGACGGTGACCGCGCGCCTGCTCATGTACAAGATCGCGGGAGCGCAGGACGATCGCGCCCTGCAGTCGGGTAACACCGCCTACTCGCTCGACCGCGCCGGCGTCTTCGACGGCACGTTAGGTCACGTTCCCAGCAGCAGCGCGCTCCTCGTCGATCGCGCCTACGCGACCTGGAACAACATCGGCGGCCAGCCGATCTGGTTCTCCATCGGCCGTCGCCCGTCGACTGGCGGCGCTCCCGGCCACCTGCGCCAGGATCTTCCCGCGCCCGGCGTCTCGGGCGTTCCCGCGATCCTCGTCGACTACGCCTTCGACGGCGTCTCCCTCGGATGGGCCCCTGAGATCGATGCGCTTCCCGGCGCCTCCGCGAAGTTCTGCTACGGCCGTGGATACCAGGACGCGATCGAGAACGCCGACGCCGGCAACGGCCTCGACAACACCGACATGATCGGCGTCGACATCGTCGGCTACGAGACCGACCGCTTCCGCGCGCAGTTCCAGTACAACCGCGGCATGGACATCTTCGACGCCCCGATCATGCTGTCGGGCCCGTTCCCTCTCTCTCCCGCCACGAACATCGGCGACATCGACTGGGAAAGCCTCGACTTCATGGGCATGGCGAAGAACATCGGACCGGGAAACCTGAACTGGTTCGTGTCGGCCGGCTTCAGCCAGACGCATCCGAACGGCAACACCCTCACCTTCGCCGGACTCGACAGCGGCTACGGCCTCCTCTTCTCCGGCGTGCCGGAAGACAAGAACGGCTCGGCGATCTACCTCGGCGCCAGGTACGACCTCGCGAACTCGGGTACCAAGATCGGCTTCGAGTACAACCACGGCTCCGAGAACTGGATCACCTTCACCCCGGCGGCCGACGACATGTGGACCGCGAAGCTCGGCGTCCGCGGCGACGTCTACGAGACCTACCTCATCAAAGAGCTGAACCTGAAGCCGATTTCGTCCTACAGCGCGAAGGCGTTCTTCAAGATCGGCTACCAGTACTACTCCTTCGACTACACCGGCAGCAACAGCTGGCTCGGCGCGCCGATCGAGATCGACGCCCTCAACAGCTTCACGCCGCAGCTCACCGCTCCGATGAAGAGCGCGCAGGATCTCTACGCGACGTTCGAGGTTCACTTCTAGCGATTCGACCGGGCGTGGCGGGGGCGGAGAGCCCCCGCCGTTTCCGCAACGTGCGCTCCGCGCACACCGCCGGGCCAACGGGGCCCGGTCAGACAGACAAGGAGAAATGAAATGAAGAACGGAAAACTCGCGACGACCGTCGCAGCAGTCGTCGTCCTCTGCGCGCTCTCGCTGAGCGCGCTCGCCCAGTCGGCCGAAACGAAGATGGTCGGCGTCATCACCAAGATCGCGATCTCGGGGAAGGACGCGACCACCGCCACCGCAACCCTCAAGGACACGAAGACCGACGCGCTCGTCGTCATCGTCATCAACGACGAGCTGACGCTCGACAAGTTCAAGGACCATCGCATCGTCGTGGGCGACGAGATCCGCTGCAAGTACAAGGTCGTCGACGGAAAGAACGTGAGCAACTACTTCCGGAAGACCGCCGGCTGCTGATCTGGATCGTTCCGCCCGGGCGACGCACCTCGGGCGGAACACCGCGGCCCTCCGCGCAAACTAACTGAAAGCGAGACACGTAGATGAAGATCCGTCAACTGGTGATGGCATTCGCGCTGGGAGTCATGGCCGCGATGTCAGCGTTCCCGCAGGAGCATCCGGGAAAGGAATCGATCGCAAAGAGCGGCTACAAGGGCCCCGTCACCTGCGAAGAGTGCCACCCTGGAAAGGCGAAGGAGTTTCTCTCCACGGTCCACTGGAAGCACGCCTCACCCGTAACCAACGTCGACGGGCTCGATCCGAAAAAAGAATACGGGATGCTCAATCGCATCTACACCATGTGCAACGGGAACGACGTGGTCAACAACCTGAAGGAGATTCCCGTCAGTCCCGAAACCGGCAAGAGCAAGTTCACCGGCTGCAACACCTGCCATCCCGGTAACCACGTCAGCGGCGTCGGCAGCTCGGGTCCCGAAGCGGAAAGCGCGATCGACTGCCTCGTCTGCCACTCGAGCGACTACGACTTCACGAAGCGTGTTCCGTTCCGGGACGACAAGGGTCAGGTCGTGATGGGGCAGGACCGCTCCGTCAAGGCGGCGATGGCCGTCGGCAAGCCCTCGGCGAAGAACTGCATGGTCTGTCACGAGCGCGCCGGCGGCGGAATCTACGTCAAGCGCGGCTTCGAGTTCACGAAGGAGAACGACGTCCACGCCGCGGCCGGCATGAGCTGCGTCGACTGCCACAAGGCGACGAATCACAAGGTGCCGACCGGATTCGATCCGAACTCCTGGGCCAACGACGGCGCGCGCATCGCCTGCGCGGATTGCCATAGCGACGCCCCGCATGCCGACGACGACTACAACCGACACGTCGCGAAGCTCGCCTGCCAGACGTGCCACATTCCGCACACCGGCGGCACGATGGCCAAGGACTTCACGAAGTGGGAGCAGGGCGCCGACAAGTTCTACGAGCCGGCGACGATTCAGGCCGAGGCGAATTCCACGAAGCCGGTGTACGCCTGGTACAACCTGCGGGTGAAGAACACTCCCCATTTCATCGGCCCGAATGGAGAGCGGAAGGACGGGAAGAGCAGGATCTACCCGTTCAAGGTCTACCAGGGCAAAGCGTTCTACGACAAGAAGACGGGCGAGCTCCTCTCGATGGACTTCGCCCCGCCGATGGCGACGGGTGACGTCCTCGCGGGCGTCGCCTCCGCGGCGAAGACACTCGGCATCAAGGACTACGAGCCGGTTCCAGGCTGGCAGACGCTCTACTTCGGCAGCAGTCATCTCGTCACGAAGGAGAACGCGCTCACCTGCTTTCAGTGCCACACCGTCGGCGGCGCTCTGAACTTCAAGGAGCTTGGATACTCCGACGAGGAGATCGCCAAGCTGACGAATCCCGAGACGTACGTCGTCAAGGTGCTCGAGAAGCAGAAGGAAGACTGGTAGCGCGCGACGCGCCGGTCACGTTCGATCGAGTTTCACGACGCACCGCGTCCGCGAGGGCGCGGTGCGTTGTCGTTCGGTTCCGGCGCCGAACGGGCGTGGCGGCCAATTCGGAATCGTGAGCGCCGATCGGGACCCACATCCCGAAGGGATGTGAGAAGGTAGCCGGGGCTCGCCCCGCGCTGCGGGGCGACCCCCGGAATTCGGCGGAACGAACGCGCGCACCCCGGAGGGGTGCCAGCGGCTGCGCAGATGCTCCCGTTCTGGCACCCCTGCCGGGGTGCGGGACGATTGTCGTCCTCTCACCCCGGGTCGTCCCGCTTCGCGGGACGACCCGGGGCTACCTTCTTGCACGCCTCCGGCGTGCGGTGTTGCTTCCGTCCCGGATAGTCACACGCCCCTGTGACTCACGCTCCGCGCCGCCGTGGGCTCGCGTGGCAGAATTGCTCGCGATTCCAGGCACGACGCGGAGGAAGCGATGAGCGAACAGGTGAGAAATCCCGGGCCGAGCTCTACGACCGGCTTCGTGCGCGAGCTCGGGCTCGTCGACGCGACGATGATCGTCGCGGGGTCGATGATCGGCTCGGGCATCTTCATCGTTCCCGCGGAGATCGCGCGGCAGGTCGGCTCGGCGGGCTGGCTGATCGCCGTCTGGGTCGTCACCGGCCTCATGACGATCGCGGCCGCGCTCGCGTACGGCGAGCTCGCGTCGATGATGCCGTCGGCGGGAGGGCAGTACGTCTACCTGCGCGAGGCCTGGTCGCCGCTCTGGGGCTTCCTCTACGGCTGGACCCTCTTCCTCGTCATCCAGACCGGCACGATCGCCGCCGTCGCGGTCGCCTTCGCCCGCTTCCTTGGCGTGCTCTTCCCCTCGATCTCGCCGACGGGATGGATCATCCCGCCAATCGACCTCTCGACGACCTACGCGGTGAGCCTCTCGACGCAGCAGCTCGTCGCGATCGTGATGCTCGTCGCGCTGACCTGGATCAACACGCACGGCATGCACGTCGGCAAGCTGATCCAGAACACGTTCACCTCCGCGAAGACCCTCTCGCTCGTCATCCTCATCGTCCTCGGCATCGTCGTCGGCCGCAACGCGTCGTCGATCGCCGCGAACTTCGGCGCGGAGACCTGGGCCCCCCGAGGAGTCGTGGCGGTGCAGTCCGAGCTTCCCGCGTTGCCTCCGATGTCGGCGACCGACGGCATGTTAGGCCTCCTCGTCGTCTTCTGCGTCGCGCAGGTCGGCTCGCTCTTCTCCGCCGACGCCTGGAACAACATCACCTTCACGGCGGGGGAGGTGAAGAACCCGCGCCGCGACATCCCGCTCTCGCTCGCGTTAGGCGTCGGCATGGTGATCGTCCTCTACGTCCTCGCGAACTTCGCCTACACGTCGGTGCTGCCGATCGAGGCGATCCAGACGGCGCCCGACGACCGCGTCGCCACCGCGGCGCTGCAGAGCATGTTCGGCCCGATCGCCGCGACGATCATGGCGATCGCGATCGTCATCTCGACCTTCGGCTGCAACAACGGCCTCATCCTCGCCGGCGCGCGCGTCTACTACGCCATGGCGAAGGACGGCCTCTTCTTCCGCGCGACGGGGAATCTCAACCGCTCGCACGTCCCCGCGACGGGGCTCGTGCTCCAGTGCGTCTGGGCTTCGCTGCTGGTGCTTCCGCGGACGAGATTGCGCGACGCGTCGGGGGCGCTGCTCCTCGACAAGGCCGGCGCGCCCGCCTACGGCAACCTTTACAGCAACCTACTCGACTACGTCGTGTTCTCGGTGCTGATCTTCTACATCCTCACGATCGCCGGCATCTTCGTGCTCCGCCGCAAGCGTCCCGACGCCGAGCGGCCTTACCGCGCCTTCGGCTATCCCTTCGTCCCGATTGCCTACGTCGTCGCGGCCACGATCATCCTCGTCGTGCTGCTGCTCTACAGGACCTCGACGACATGGCCCGGGCTTCTGATCGTTCTCACCGGAATCCCCGTCTATGCGCTCTGGCGGAAGCGTTCCGCCTCGAGCGCCTGATCGTTTCGGTCCGCACGAGGTCCGTCGACTGGCTCGATCCACGCCCGCGGGTTAGACTTCCCGCGCGATGATTCCGGCCGACGAGGCGCGACGATTTCCGGTCGAGAAGACGATCCGCTGGGCGCTCTTCGGCCTATGGATCGTCGTCACGGCGATCGTCGTGGCTCACCACGAGCCGTGGCGCGACGAGGCCGACTCGTGGCTTCTCGCGCGCGACGCGCATCCGTCCACGTTGCTCGCGCAGGCACGGTCGGGAGGCACTCCCGTTCTCTGGTACATGGCCCTGATGCTCCCTGCGAAGGCGGGGCTCTCGATCGCCGCGCAGCAGTGGATCAACTGGAGTTTCTGTGCGGTTGCCGTGTGGCTGATCGTGTTCAGACTCGACCTGCCATGGCCCGCGAGGCTGCTCGGCGTGACGTCGTTTCACTTCGCGTACGAATACGCCGCCGTTTCCCGTTCCTACGCGATGGGAATCGCGCTCGTGGCATGCGGAGTCGCGCTTTGGAGGGTGCGGTCCGAGCACGCCGTCGCGATCGCCGTGCTGCTTGCGCTTGCCGCCAACACGAGCGTCCACGCCTTGATCCTCGCCGGGGCGCTCGCGGCAGCCATCGCGGTCGACGGATCGATCGCGCCGAGGCGACGGCTTGTGGCGTGCCTGCTGTTCGCGGCCGGTTTGCTCGCCGCGGTGGCGCAGCTCTATCCTCCCGGCGAGTTCGCCGGGATCGCGCCGCGCGCCACGCTCAACGTTGCGATGGCGGGCGCAGTAAGTCCTCTCGGGCCGACTCCGATCTCCGGACTCGCCGGTTGCCTCGCCGCTCTGGCCATCCTGCTTTCGGTCTGGCGCTCCAGGAGTGCCCTCGCGTTTCTGCTTTGCGCCTTCGTCGGCTATGGCGTTCTCTTCCAGTTCGTCTACCTCGGCTTTCCCCGTCACCACGGCTTTCTGCTCGTCTCGATGCTCTTCGCGATGGCGCTCTTCGCCGTGGAGCGGACGTCGAAGGAGCTCCGGCTCGCGGGCATCGTGCTGGCGCTGGCATTCATCCCGTCGATCGTCGATGCCGGCAACTACGTTCGTCTCGACATCGCGCGCCCCTTCTCGGGCGGCCTCGTCGCCGCGCGCGCGATCGAGAAGCACGTCCCTGCCGGGATGCCCGTGGCGGCGCACAAGCCGACCTCCGCGGAGTCGGTGCTCGTCCATCTCGACCGGCGGCAGTTCTACTACCCGGTGCTCGATCGTGACGGCTCCTACATGACGTGGGACGAAGGCTTCTGGACGAACGACCGGCTCACGACAGTCGAAGCGATCGAGAAGGCGGAGACCCACTTCGCGGGCCGGCGCTATGCCCTCCTTCTCGATCGGCCGATGCCTCCGGAGTACGCTCCGCTGTTCGACGTGGTCGCCGTGGAGGGACGCGACGTGTTCTCCAACACGGCCGAGATCTACGCGATCTGCCTGCGGAGGTGACGCCGCCCCCGGGACGAGGCGAATTCGCCCGCGACCGGGACGCCCAACTTCTGGTATAAAGCTCACGGCTTCAGAGGATTACTTCATGGTCAACAGCATGACCGGCTTCGGCCGGGCCTCGGCGACCGTCGGCGAGCGGTTTCACGTCACGGTCACCGCGAAAAGCGTCAATCACCGATACCTCGAGGTCTCGGTTCGTCTCCCTGACTTCCTCTGGGAGCTCGAGTCACAGGTGCGCGGCATCGCGTCGGAATCGATGTCGCGCGGCAAGGTCGACATCTCCGTCCGCACGCAGCGCGTGAAAGACCCCGAGTGGACGGTCCGCGTCGACCAGCAGATCGCGCGCGCCCTCGTCCCGAAGCTCAACGACCTCGTCACCGAATTCGGCCTCCATCGGATGACCGCGGGCGATCTGCTTCGCGTCCCCGACTTCATCCAGGTCGACGCGAGCGACGCCGAGCTCGACGATGCCGAGAAAGAGCAGTTCACCGCCGTCGTCCGCGCCGCGCTCACCGCGCTCCAGACGATGCGCCAGCGCGAGGGCGTCTCGCTCCGCGACGACATGTCGGCACGCATCCGTTCCATGCGCGAGCGGCGCGAAGCTCTTCTCGCGCGGCGCGACGCCCTCGTCGCCGAGATGCTCGAGGCCTATCGCCTGCGCGTCCAGGAGATCGCGGCGCAGGCAGGCATCGAGATCCCCGCCGATCGCCTCGCCATCGAGACCGTCATGATGGTCGAGAAGGGGGATGTCGCCGAGGAGCTGTCGCGCATGGTCTCGCACTTCGACCAGTTCGACACCGCGCTCGCGGGCAAAGAGCCGAGCGGGAAGCGCCTCGACTTCCTCTGCCAGGAGATCCTCCGCGAGATCAACACCCTCGGGTCGAAGTCGAAGTCGTCGGAGCTCCGCGCGGCGACGATCGAGCTGAAAGCCGAGGTCGAGCGGATCCGCGAGCAGGTGCAGAATGTCGAGTAGGTCGTCAATCAACATCACCCCCTCCGGGACGCTCATCGTCGTCTCGGGTCCCTCGGGGGCGGGAAAGACGACCCTCGTCGACCACACCCGGGAGTACTTCGTGGCGCTCGGGAACCCCCTTCATTTCTCCGTTTCCCACACCACGAGGGAGCCGAGGACGGGGGAGGAGGACGGGGTCGCGTACCACTTCGTCGCGCGCGACGCCTTCCTGCAAATGGCTAACCACGGGGAATTTATCGAATGGGCCAACGTTCATGGGCACATGTACGGGACCTCGGTTCGCGAGGTCGAAACGCGCCTTGCCGCGGGGCAGGACGTGATCCTCGACATCGACGTCCAGGGGGCCCGGCAGATTGCTTCGAACGATTCACTCAGGCCGCGGTCGGTGAGCGTCTTCGTCTTCACGCCGTCGTTTGAGGAGCTCGAATCGAGGATTCGCGGCCGCGGGCTCAACACCGAGGAACAGATTCAGATGCGGCTCGCGGAAGCCAGGCGCGAAGTCGAGCACGGGATCCAGTTTTACGACTACGTGATCATCAACGACGACGTCGAGATCGCGACTGACTGCCTCAAGGCAGCGATCATCGCGCGGAAACTACAATCGAGCGGGGCGAAGCAGACCGTAAGGGAGCTCGCGCACCGTTTCCGGGAGGATTAAGTTGGACAGACTGCCTGAAGGTATCGACAGCCGCTTCCGTTACGTCATTCTCGTTTCGAAGCGGGCCGAGCAGCTCATCCAGAACCCGTCGGCCAAGTATCGCGGCAAGGGCCGCAAGCCGACGCGCATCGCGATCGCCGAAGTGCTGGCGGGCGACGTGAAGTGGCAGCTGACTCCGCCGGAGCCCGAGACCAACGACATCCTCGATTTCGTGCAGCCGGAAGAGTAAATCGTGAACATCGTCCTGGGCGTCTCGGGTGGGATCGCGGCCTATAAGGCACCCGATCTCGTCCGCCGCCTCCAGGATACCGGCGCGGCGGTTCGGGTCATTCTGACTCCGAACGCCGCGCGTTTCGTTTCTGCGCTCTCCCTCGCGGCGGTGTCGAATCACGGCGTTGTCGTCGAGCAGTGGGGCGACGCGTCGACCGGCGGCGTCGACCACATCGAGATCGCGCGCTGGGCTGATCTTCTATTGATCGCGCCCGCGACCGCGAACGTGCTCGCGAAGCTCGCGGTGGGGATCGCCGACGACGCGCTGACGACCTTCGCGCTCGCGCACCGCGGCCCGATCGCCGTCGCCCCCGCGATGAACACCTACATGCTCGCGCATCCGACCGTGCAGCAGAACCTGGCGACGCTGCGCGCGCGCGGGGTCCACGTGATCGAGCCCGACGCGGGGCTGCTCGCCTGCGGCGACGAAGGCGCAGGCCGCATGCCCGACCCCGTCGTCCTCGCCGAGCGCGTCTCCGCGATCCTCGGAGGCAGCGACCTCCGTGGTGTTAGGCTGCTCGTCACGGCGGGCCCGACGCGCGAGGCAATCGACCCGGTGCGGTTCATCTCGAACAGGTCGTCGGGAAAGATGGGCTACGCGATCGCGGAGGCCGCGAAGAGGCGGGGAGCGAGCGTGACGCTCGTCTCCGGTCCCGTTGCGCTCGAGCCTCCCGCGGGCGTCGAGCTCGTCAAGGTGACGACCGCCGCCGAGATGCGCGACGCGGTCATGTCGCGCGCCGCGGCGAGCGACGTCGTCGTCAAGGCCGCCGCGGTGGCCGATTACACGCCTGAGGCGCCGGCCGATCGCAAGATCAAGAAGCAGCCGGGTGTCGACGCGATGCAGCTCACCCTCGTGAAGACCCCCGACATCCTCGCCGAGCTCGGCGCGCTGTCGGCGAAGCCGTTCCTCGTCGCGTTTGCGGCGGAGACGAACGACGTCGTCGCCAACGCGAGGCAGAAGCTCGAGCGGAAGAACGCCGACCTCATCGTCGCGAACGACGTCTCCGATGCCACGATCGGCTTCGACTCGACGCAGAACGAAGTCGTCGTCATCGCGCGTGACGGCTCGGTCGAGACGATCGCGAAGGCGTCGAAGGGAACGGTGGCGAACCGGATCCTCGACCTCGTCGTCGCGAAGCGAGGGAGCGGAACGAAGTGAACGGCGACGAACTTCGCCAGGAGCTCGAGATGCTGGGCGAGCTCGGCTTCACGCACCTCGACCTCGACGCCGCGCGCGCGCGAACCGGCGGGGGAGTCGTAGACGAAGCCGCTGCCGCGCCCGTCGCGCAGGTCATCCGTGAATCCGCCGCTCCTGCAGCCGCACGCGTTAGGGAAGACAACCCCGAAGCCGCGGCCGAGCTCTCCGACTTCGCGAAGTCGATCTCCGCGTGCGACCTCTGCCGTCTCTCGAAGGGAAGGACGCAGGTCGTCTTCGGCGTCGGCAGCCCGCAGGCGCGCCTCATGTTCATCGGCGAAGGCCCTGGCCGCGACGAGGACATCAAAGGCGAGCCCTTCGTCGGCCGGGCCGGCGAGCTGCTGACCGACATCATCAAGGCGATGAAACTGCGGCGCGAGGACGTCTACATCGCGAACGCGGTCAAATGCCGGCCCCCCGAGAACCGCAACCCCGAGCCCGACGAGATGGCCGCCTGCCGCCCCTACCTCATGCGGCAGATCGACATCATCCGCCCCGAAGTCATCGTCACGTTAGGCCGCTTCGGCCTCCAGACCCTCTTCGAGAAGCCGATCGGCGTCTCCTCGGTGCGCGGCCAGTGGATGGAATGGCGCGACTACCGCGTCATGCCGACGTACCACCCCGCCTACCTCCTTCGCACCCCCGCCGCGAAGAAGGAAGTCTGGTCCGACATGAAGAAAGTCATGACGGAGCTCGGCATCGAGCTCTGAATCGTAGCGCCGGCGTCCCGCCGGCCTGTAGCCAAGGCCTCCGGCCTTGGCCCCGGTCACAACCCCGCGCATCCCGCCCGCATCCCGACGAACGCCGTCGTGAAGTCCAGGCGTCTCGCCCTGGAAAGTTGTTGTCACTTGCGCACAGCGCACGGCGTGCCAAGGCCGGAGGCCTTGGCTACAAGCGCCCCCCTGTAGCCAAGGCGTCCTGCCTTGGCCCCCGTCCGAACCCCGCGCGCCCCGCGCCGAACCCCATGTGGAGTGCGAAAGCAAAGCTTTCGGCGCTCCTCGCGGAAGCGTCAGCTTCCGCACGACCGTCGCAAACCCCATCGTCGCCGAAGCTTAGCTTCGGCAAGTAGAGGCGAAAGCTCCGCTTTCGCACTCCACATCACACCTCACTCGCGCTCGATACCGAGCGCGGCGTAGAGCTCTCCCACGTCGAAACGGATCGCGTCGGGCTTTCTCGTCTCGGCGAGCTCGATGTGTTTGAGCAACGCGACGACCTTCTCGCGCCCCGCCTTCGTCCTTGCCGCCTCACGGGGCGACTTCCCCCGCAGCGCCGGCAGAGCGATGTCGGGCCAGGTCGCGTAGTGCTGGCGCGTCGCCTCGATGATCACCTCCGCCTCCTCGGGCGTCGGCTCGTCGTCGGCCGCCACCGCCGCGCCGGAACCGTCCAGCATCGCCGAGGGATCGACATGCTCGCGCAGGCCGCGGCGAACCATCGGGCCGAGCTCGCCTTCGAGCTTCGCCCGCGCGTCGTCCGCACGACGCAGCGAGTTCGTCTCGACGATGAGCTCCGACTCGCCGAGCTCGATCCGCGCGAGGAGCGTTAGGCTCGCGTCCGGCTCGAACTCCGGGTCGCCGTCGTAGAGCAGGACGCTGACCGGTCCCTGCTTCGTGTGGTGAAGGTCGGACCCGTCGATCGCGAGCAGTTTCGCGAGGACGATCGGCCGCTGCGCCGGATCGTAGGCGAAGCGCTCGCGCGTGAAGAGAAACGGGTCGCCGTCGGTGTTATGAAGCTCTGGCATGGAGGACGCGGTCAGGGCCGCGACCGCGACGGCCTCGTCCCAATTGAGTGCGAGCTCGTACGCCGAATCCCAGGAGCGGAGCCGCTCGAGCGCCTTCGCCTTCGACCGGCCGAACTTCCGCTTCCAGCGCGCGATGATCGGCGCCACGTCGAGTGGCGCGAGCGCTCCCGCGTGGAGCCCGAAGAGCGCCGGGTTTCCCTCGAACTCGACCACCCGCGCCAGAATCGCCAGGCGCGCCTCGGCCGTCTCCGATGCCTTCACATCGTGAACGACGCGGTGCTCGCCGCTCAGAAGATCGGTGAGCGTGATGCTCGTTCCGCGGTCCACCTCCGTTACTTCCCAGATGCTCAGCCACGCCGCGCGCTGCGCTTCGAACCAGGCGCGCAGGAGAGGGGAGAGGCGCGCGCCTCGCGCCTCGAAGAAATGCTCGGCCAGCGTGCGCCCTCCGCTCGGGGCGTGCCAGATCGCGAGCGTCTCCCCCAGCTCCTGAGATGGATCGAACTCGAACGGCACGTCGGTGTCGGGCTCGAGCCCCTCGCGGTGCGCGTGTTTGTCGATCGCGTCGACGAGCTCCTTCTCCAGTTCGCGGAGGGGCGCGCGCAGCGCTTCCCGGGCCTCCGCCTTCGCCTCGTCCTTCGCGAGGAGGCAGCACTTCTTGTACTTCTTCCCGCTGCCGCACGGGCATGCGTCGTTGCGCTCCGGCTCGCGCGGAGGCGCGGGCACCGCCACCGGCCCTCGGCGCGAGCGCGCGGCCGCGTCGGTCAGGCAGTCGAGCACGGCGCGCATCGCGAAGAACACGAGGACCGATTCCTGATCAACGTCTTCCGGATCCTTGTCTCCCAGGATCTGCGCGGCGACGAGCGCGAGGAGCTCCTCCTCGCGCGGCTGCGACAGCGGGGCCTCTCCGGTCGCGAACGCCGTTGCCTCTTCCCTCGTCCTCTCCAGCGCTGCGTCGAGATCCTCGCCCGAGACGAGGTCGATCCCGTGCGGGTACGCCTCCTCGAAGATCGCGAGCAGTCCGACGAGCGTACCGAGGAAGCGAACGTGCGGAAAGGAGGGGAACTCGTCCTCAATCTGTAGCGCGTCCTCGGCGAGCACCGGCTGCGTCGCGAGAAGTCGACGCATTTCCTTCTGGTACGCCCGGTCGGAGAGCCGGTCGAGTCTCGTGAGCACGGCGTCGATCGTCGCTTCGTGGATCATTCGCGAAGCGTAAATGACCCGGTTGTCCGAGGGAAGCCCCGTGTTGTAGCCAAGGTCTCCGGCCTTGGCCCCCCGTGACAACCCCGCGCATGCCTCCCGTCTCCCGACGAACGCCGTCCTGTACCCCAGGCGCCTCGCCTTGGCAAGTTGTGTCACTTGTGCACATCGCACGGTGGGCCAAGGCCGGAGGCCTTGGCTACAAGCGTCTTCCCGTCGCACCAATGATGCATCAAACGAGGTATACTTGAGCCATCATCGGAGAGCATCAATGCGCACCACGATCAACATCGACGACCGGCTGCTCGAGGAAGCGCAGCGCATTACCGGCACGACGGAGCGGACCGCGCTCATCCACGACGGCTTGCGCGCGCTCATTGCGAGGGAGAGCGCGCGTCGGCTCGCGCGCCTCGGCGCAAGTGACCCGCGTGCCGCCGCGCCGCGGAGGCGCAGGACGGCGTGATCCTCGCCGACACCTCGGTCTGGATCGATCACTTTCGCAGGGGCAACGCTGCGCTCGTCGAAGCCCTCGAGCGTGAAGACGTGCTCGTGCATCCCTTCGTCATCGGTGAGCTCGCCTGTGGAGAGCTGAAGAAGCGCCGCGAGATCCTCGAGCTCCTCGCCTCGCTGCCGTCGGCGATCGTCGCGAGCGACGAGGAGGCCCTGCAGTTCATCGAGCAACGTCGGTTGATGGGGAAGGGGATCGGCTACATCGACGTCCACCTTCTCGCTTCGGCGGCGCTCACCGAGGGCGCGCGCCTCTGGACCCTCGACAAACGCCTCGCCCCGTTCGCCCGCGCGGTGCCCGGCTCGTCGCAGCGATCGTAGCGCCGGCGTCCCGCCTCCGAGCCTTCCTCCGTAGGAGCGACGCCGTACGTCGCCCGTTGCCGCTTCGTTGGCGACGCTCCGTGGTCGCCAGGGCCTCCGACCCCACCCCCCGAAGCTCCGTGCCGCCGTGAAAAAGGGGCCGTTTTCCCCGCGCTCGTTTTTCGCAGCCGTTCCCGATGAGGAGGCTTGCTAAACGATTCATCGGTTTGCTTTAATAAGCTCGACTCTTATGAAACGATCCGCAATCAGTCGCACGGCGACTGGCCGCCCATCGGGACACTACGTCGTGGTCTCCACCGTCGGAGCGGAGCGTGTCCGGGCATTCGTTCCCGCGCCGCTCCCACCGAAGCCCACGCTCGTCATCGATCACGCCCTGCGCGACCTCTTCGATCGCGCGTTGCTGGCGCTTGGAAGGCTCGACAGCGTTACCTCGCTGCTGCCCGACCCTCATCTCTTCCTCTACATGTACGTTCGAAAGGAGGCGGTACTCTCGTCGCAGATCGAAGGGACGCAGTCGTCGCTCTCCGACCTTCTGCTGTTCGAGCTCGACGAGGCGCCTGGCGCGCCACTCGATGACGTGGTCGAGGTGTCCAACTACGTGGCGGCGCTCGAGCACGGGATTGAGCGCTTGCGCTCCGGTTTTCCGCTCTCGAATCGCCTCATACGCGAATTGCACGAGCGGCTGCTCGCCCGAGGCCGCGGAGCGTCGAAGCAACCCGGCTCGTTCCGGCGCTCGCAGAACTGGATCGGCGGGACGCGGCCTGGAAACGCGCGATTCGTCCCGCCCCCTCCGGCTCTCCTCGCGGAAGCGATGGGGGCGCTCGAACGATTCATGAACGACGAGCCGGAAGGCACGGAACGACTCGTAAAGGCGGCGCTCGTGCATGCGCAGTTCGAGACGATTCATCCCTTCCTCGACGGCAATGGAAGAGTGGGGCGACTGCTCATATCGCTGCTCCTCTGTGCCGACGGCGCCCTTCGAGAGCCGATGCTCTATCTCAGTCTCTGGTTCAAGGCGCATCGGGACGAATACTACGAACGGCTTTCACGAGTTCGGAGCGACTCGGATTGGATCGGTTGGCTTGCCTTCTTTGCGGAGGGGGTCCGTGAGACTGCCGACGGCGCGGTCGCAGCGGCACGATCGCTCGCGATGATGTCGCAGCGTGACCGGGCGACGATTACGGGCGCGGGCCGACGGGCCGGATCCGCGCTCCGAGTTCACGACGCGCTCCAGCGACGGCCTGTCGCCTCCATCGCCGCGCTCGCATCGGAATCGGGCCTCACGCTTCCAACCGTCACCGCTGCGCTCCACACGCTGACCGATCTCGGCATCGTCCGCGAGATCACAGGCCGGCGGCGCAGCCGCCTCTTCTCCTACGTCGCGTATCTCGATCAACTGCGCGCGGGAACCGATCCGATCGAGAGACGATAAAGAGCGCCGCCGTCGTCCCCCTCGTAGCCAAGGCCTCCGGCCCTGGCCCCCGTGACAACAAGGCGCATCCCGCCCACTTCCCGCTGAGCGCCAGCTCCCCGCATCCGCCCCTTATGTGGAGTGCGAAAGCAAAGCTTTCGCCCCTCCGTGCGGAAGCGACAGCTTCCGCACGACGTCCGAGTCCCATCCTTGCCGAAGCTCCGCTTCGGCAAGTAGAGGCGAAAGCTTCGCTTTCGCACTCCACATCACCCCTTCGTCGCGTAGCGACGACCCACCTTTGCCCCCGGTGGCAAGTCCCGCGAAGCGGGACGAAGCCACCGGGGGAACGAGCCACAAGACCTCGAGCGCCGCGTAGCGGCGCCCCATCCATCGTCGCGTAGCGACGACAGACCTTTGCCCCCGGTGGCAAGTCCCGCGGAGCGGGACGAAGCCACCGGGGGAACGCGCCAGGAAAACCTCCGCGCCGCGTAGCGGCGCCCCATCCATCGTCGCGTAGCGACGACAGACCTTTGCCCCCGGTGGCAAGTCCCGCGGAGCGGGACGAAGCCACCGGGGGAACGCGCCAGGAAAACCTCCGCGCCGCATAGCGGCGCCACACCCCGGCACCGAACTCCATCGCAATTCTCGATTGACGCAACCGCCATCGCCCCGCGTTAGGCATCCCTAACCATCCCTCCCCAAACCCCGCCGAACTCCATCACCATCACCCGTGACCCGGAATCGAGCCCCGTGACCGTTTTTTGCTACCATGCCCTTGTCAGTTTGGCCCCAGCCATCTGAAGTTGGCTTCCCTCACACGCCTGCCAGCTCCAGAATGAGGAAATCCGAAGTTCGTCGAGTGTCCTGCCGCGCGGCATCCCCGGCGTCGCGCGGGCGGTGATTTCGTACGACCGTGGCTCGGCAGTTCGCCGATGCCGATCCGGGGAGGTAGGGTTTTCTTCGGACGCGGCACTCCTTTACAGGATGTCCGTGGCCACGCAGCTCGCGCGACACACAGACAAAGGAACTCCGGACTTTCATGCCACCAAAATCAAAGAAGACCACCACCCGCAAGTCGAACGGCTCCGAGCCCCTCGGCTTCGAAGCGAAGCTCTGGGCGGCGGCTGACGCACTGCGCAATAACATGGACGCGGCCGAGTACAAGCACGTCGTCCTCGGGCTCATCTTCCTCAAGTACATCTCCGACGCATTCGAGGCGAAGCACGCGGAGCTCGAGGCGGATCGGAAGCAGGGAGCGGACCCCGAGGATCCTGACGAATACCGCGCGGCGAGCATCTTCTGGGTGCCGAAGGAAGCGCGCTGGCAGCACCTGAAGGCGAACGCGCCGCAGCCGAACATCGGCACGCTCGTCGACGATGCAATGAGCGCGATCGAGCGTGACAACCCTTCGCTCAAGGCGGTCCTCCCGAAGGACTTCGCCCGTCCCGGTCTCGACAAGCAGCGCCTCGGGCAGATCATCAACCTCGTGAGCGACGTCGCGCTTGGCAGCCCGGCGGACAAGGCGAAGGACACGTTAGGCCGCGTCTACGAGTACTTCCTCTCGCGTTTCGCTAGCGCCGAGGGGAAGAGCGGAGGCCAGTTCTACACACCGTCGCACGTCGTGCGTGTCCTCGTCGAAATGCTCGCGCCGTACAAGGGACGCGTCTACGACCCCTGCTGCGGATCGGGCGGCATGTTCGTGCAGAGCGAGAAGTTCATCGAGGCGCACAGCGGCAAGGTCGGCGACATCTCGATCTACGGCCAGGAGTCGAACTACACGACCTGGCGCCTCGCGAAGATGAACCTCGCGATCCGCGGCATCGACGCGCAAATCGGCCATGGCGACACGTTTCACGGCGACAAGCACCCCGACCTCAAGGCCGACTACGTCCTCGCGAATCCGCCGTTCAACGACAGCGACTGGCGCGGCGAGCTGCTCAAGGACGACAAGCGCTGGGTCTACGGCGTTCCACCCGCGGGCAACGCGAACTACGCGTGGGTGCAGCACTTCATCCATCACCTCGCGCCCACCGGCCTCGCCGGATTCGTCCTCGCCAACGGCTCGATGTCAGCGAACCAGTCGGGCGAAGGAGAGATCCGCAAGGCGATCGTGGAAGCCGACCTCGTCGACTGCATGGTCGCGCTGCCGGGCCAGCTTTTCTACTCCACGCAGATCCCTGTCTGCCTCTGGTTCCTCGCGCGCAACAAGAAGAACGGACGATTCCGCGATCGCCGCGGCGAGACACTCTTCATCGACGCCCGCAAGTTAGGCTCGATGACCGACCGCGTTCACCGCGAGCTAACGGAGGAGGATGTCGCAAGAATCGCTGGCTCCTACCACGCTTGGCGCGGAGATAAGGATGCCGTGGAGTACGCCGACGTGTCCGGTTTCTGCAAGCGCGCCACGCTCGACGATATCCGCAAGCATGGCCACGTGCTCACCCCCGGCCGCTACGTCGGTGCCGAAGCCGCCGAAGACGACGGCGAGCCGTTCGAAGAAAAAATGAATCGCCTCACTGCGACACTACGCGAGCAGCAGGCCGAGGCTGCGAGGCTCGATGCTGCGATCGCCGCCAATCTGAAGGAACTTGGGTATGGCGGGTGAGACGCTAGTCGGCCCTGCCCCTGACGGTTGGGAGTACACGACTCTCGCCGTCGCCTGCCAGCGCGGTGGGGGAGACATCCAGACCGGACCCTTTGGCAGCCAGCTCCACGCTGCCGACTATGTGCCCATCGGCATTCCGTCGATCATGCCTCAGAACATCGGTGACAACCGGATCGTCGAGGAGGGCATCGCACGCATTGCTCAGGAGGATGCAAGGCGCCTGAGTCGGTATCTCGTCCGCGCTGGCGACATCGTCTACAGCCGGCGCGGTGATGTCGAACGTCGCGCGCTTGTCCGTGACAATGAAAACGGGTGGTTGTGCGGCACCGGTTGTCTTCGGGTACGGCTCGGTGATCGAGGTCCCGATCCTCGCTTTGCTACTTACTACCTCGGACACCCGGCGGTCCGCGAATGGATCGTCCGGCATGCTCACGGCGCCACGATGCCGAATCTGAACACAGCGTTACTCGGTGCCTGTCCCTTCGTTGTTCCGCCGCCGAACGAACAACGCGCTATCGCGCACATCCTCGGCACGCTGGACGACAAGATCGAGCTAAACCGGCGGATGAACGAGTCGCTGGAGGCGGTGGCTCGGGCGCTCTTCAAGTCCTGGTTCGTCGACTTCGACCCTGTCCGCGCCAAGGCCGAAGGCCGCGACTCCGGCCTGCCTAACCACATCGCCAACCTCTTCCCTGATTCCTTCGAAGACTCCGAGCTGGGCGAGATTCCGACAGGCTGGTGCTTTCGGACCCTTTCCGATGTGCTCAGTGTCCTGACCGACGGCTCGCATTCATCGCCTGCGACTACGGAGTTTGGCCTTCCGATGGCATCAGTGAAGGACCTGACGCCCTGGGGAGTTGTTGTGTCAACTTGCCGAAGAATTTCTCCCCGAGACTTCGACGGACTAGTGGCCAATGGGTGCCAGCCGAGCCGAGGCGACATATTGCTATCCAAGGACGGCGCAAGATGCCTCGAGATCGCTTGCGAGTATCAGCAAGAGGATCAGATCGTCCTTCTGTCATCAGTTGCCATTTTGCGACCGAAGAAAAGGAATTGGTCGTCGTACATTCACACTTGGCTAACGCTCCCGTCGACGAGGATCTATCTCCGGGAAGGCTTCGTTTCGGGCAGCGCGATTCCGCGCGCTGTCTTGAAGGACCTGAAACGAGTAGAGCTCTTAGTGCCCTCAGATCAGGCGGTGGGCGCTTTTGACGACGAGGTTGAGGTTCTTCGCGAACGGATTCGCAACAACGTGAACGAATCAGCGACGCTTGCGAGAGCGCGCGACGCGTTGCTCCCCAAACTCATCTCCGGCGAGATGCGTGTCGGCGAACGAACTGAGAGATCCATCCATGAATAGCGCAACGTACCCTCGTGGATCCGAGTGGCGGAAGTGGGACCTCCACATCCACGGCCCGGGCACAAAGCTGAATGATCAATTCAAGACGGCTGACGGTTCCGATGCCTGGGATGTTTATTGTCGGAAACTCTTCGAATCGGACGTGGAGGTTTTCGGCATTGCCGACTATTTTTCTGCCGATGGCTATTTCGCTACATGGGAGAAGTATAAAGAGCGGTATCCAGACTCGCCCAAGGTGTTCTTTCCGAATATCGAGCTGCGGACAACCGACGTCGTAAATAGGGAACAGGAAGAGGTCAACGTCCATCTCCTCTTTAACTCATTCCGACACGACCATGTCGCCAGGATAAGGTCCTTTCTCGACACCCTCAAGACCAGCAAGACGGATGGAGACCTTCGGAATATCAAGGCTTCGGAACTCAAGCACGAGAATGACTACGCGGCGGCAACGACGACGCGAGCTTTTATCCAGGAAGCGCTCGCCGAGACATATGGTGAGGATGCTGACTATCTGGATTACCTGCTCATCGTCACGGCGGCGAACAACGACGGCATCCGGCCCGAGCGCGGCAAGAAGCGCAAACTCCTGATCACTGACGAGCTCGACAAGTTCAGCGACGCCTTCTTCGGTAATTCCGGCAATGTCGATTACTTTCTCTCGACCCGTCGCGCCGAAGACAAGGAAGTGTTCACAGAACCCAAGCCAGTCCTGTCGGGTTGCGATGCCCATTCGCTCTCCGATGTCGACGAGAAGCTCGGGCAGGTCGTGTCTGACACCACCGACGGCATCGTCCACGAGCCGACATGGATCAAAGCAGACCTGACATTCGAAGGTCTAAAGCAGATCATTTTCGAGCCGAGCAATCGGGTGTTCATCGGCGGAGAGCCGGAGATCGAACGCCGAGTCAGGCAAAACAAGACGCGCTACATCGAATCGCTGCACGTGAGTAACGTAGAGGGATATCGGCCGGAGCACCATGGAGCGTGGTTCTCCGACGAAGAAATACCCCTCGGCAAGGAGCTTGTCGCAATCATCGGGAACAAAGGTAGCGGCAAGAGTGCCGTGACGGACATCATCGGTCTGCTTGGCAATACTCATAACCGGACCTCGAAGGGCCTGATTGGCTCGAGGGTCGACGAACTGTTTTCATTCCTCAACACCGAGAAGTTCCTCAAGGGTGGATGCGCAAAGCACTTCCAGGGAACGTTGAATTGGTATGAGGGTGAACCGGATAGGAAGCTACTCGATGCGCCAGTCGCAGTGGCCTTACCCGAAAAGGTTGAATATCTACCGCAGAAGTACTTGGAACGAATCTGCGCGAACATCGCCGACGACGAGTTTCGAGTAACGCTCAATGAAGTCATTTTTCGCTACGTCAGGCCACAGGACCAGCACGGCAAGGATAGTCTCGACGCTTTGATTTCCTACCGAACTCAACAGGCTGAGGAAGACATCGCCCTGCGAAGCCAAGATCTTCATCAGGCCAACGCGAAGGTCGTTTCGCTCGAGAGGAAGCTGACGGAGGATTTCCGCAAACAGCTTGAAGAGAAGATCAGGCTGAAGAAAGAAGACATCGACGCGCACGCGAAGGCATTACCGATTGAAAAGCAGAATCCCGAGGCGGGTGGAGAAACGGCTTCGGAAGAAGTTCTGCAGGTCGAACAACTCACCGAGAAGATTGCCGCGCTCGCGTCGCAAATCGTGCAGCTTGAGACCGAGCAGGTCGCGGTTAGCACCATGGTCGAGCAACTGGGGCAGCTCCGGCAGGCCATCGCGCGCGAGGCTGCCAACCTGAGCCGGCTAGAAGCCGAACACGAGGATACTCTCGCAGCCACTGGTTTGAGGTTCAGCAACATCGTCACGCTATCGCTGGACTACAGCTCCCTCGACACCGTCTTCGCAGAGAAGGGCCGGAGATTGCTCCAGATCGAGGCGTTGCTTCTGAGTGCGGCCGACATCGCGATGATCGGCGGCGACCACGAGAACGCGGCGCAATCGGCGCGTGACGCCGCGACCGATGCGAGTCTTGTTTGCCGGGAAGCGGCGCTGGAGAAGGAGAAGAATGACCTTGTCGAGCGCCTCGGTAAGCCGGCGCGCGAGTACCAGCAATATCTCAACGACTTAAAGCTCTGGACAGACCGCGAAACCGAACTTCGTGGGCACGGCCAGAGCCCCGGTGGAGATACGCTCAAATGGCTAGAAAAGGAACTGGATAGCGTCAACACGGTCTATCCCGGCAGATTGGACACGGCCCGCGCAGAACGCGAGTTGGTTGGTAAGGAAATCTTCAGCAAGAAGCGGGGGCTGACGCTGTTCTATAACAGCGTCAAGCAGTCCATGGACGGCGAGCTCGCCAAGTGCCGCGAGCAGCTTGGCGATTATGACATCTCGATCGAAGCGGGGCTTCGGTTCAACCCGTCTTTCATTGGCAAGTTCCTGGAGTTCATAAATCAGGGAGCCGTCGGCAGTTTTCGGGGAGTAGAGCTAGGCCAGGCGATGCTGGGACGCTTCACCGACTCGGTCACGGATTGGGAAGACGAGCAGCAGGTGTTTTCAGCGCTTGGCGCGATCGTCGAAGCCCTGCACGCGGACAAGCGCGAAGACGCTGCTGCGTTAAACGCCCCCCGCGATGTGTTCAAGCAGATGAAGGGGCAGAAGCCAGTCGAGGAGTTGTACGACTATCTCTTTGGCTTTGACTGGCTCGATACGAAGTACGACCTAAAGGTCGATGGCAAAGATCTGAGCGAACTCTCACCCGGAGAGCGCGGTGGTTTGCTTCTCGTCTTCTATCTCATGCTGGATCGTCAGGATATCCCACTGGTCATCGACCAACCCGAAGACAACCTTGACAACAAGAGCGTTTACGAAATCCTCGTGACGTTCATAAAGCAGGCCAAGAAGCGAAGGCAGATCATTCTGGTGACGCACAACCCCAATCTCGCGGTCGTCGCCGATGCCGAACAGATCATTCACGTCTCGATCGACAAGAAAGACGGCAAGCACGACTTCGATTTCTTTTCTGGAGCCATCGAGGATCCACGTATTAATCAAGCCGTTGTAGATATCCTCGAAGGAACGATGCCCGCGTTTGACAATCGGCGGTTGAAGTACCGAAAGCAAAGGCGGGCTGTGTGACATCGATCTCCGAGTGCATCGATGGAGACGGCGTCCTCGCCTGGCTCGAAAGTCGGGTCATCGACTTAGATGGGCAGAAAGGCGCCCCGCGCCCTCCGAGGCCCGCGAAAGGCAGGGGGTGCGTTGTTACCAGCGAGGCGAACAACCTCACTGCGCGCCAACGAGGTATCCTCTTCTCATGACGGCACTTCGACGGTTGACGGTCAAGGGGTTCAAGTCGATCCGTGCGCTCGAGGAGTTCGAGCTGCGAAAGCTCAACGTGCTCATCGGCCCGAACGGTGCCGGGAAGAGCAACTTCATTGGCTTGTTCCGAATGCTGGCAGAAACCGTCGAGCGGCGACTTCAGCTCTTCGTGCAGCAGGAGGATGGACCCGACGCGCTGCTCTTTGGCTCCCGGAAGGAAACCTCTAAGCTCGTTGCGGAGTTCTACTTCGGCCGCAACGGCTACCGGATCACCCTCGAGCCCGCGGGGCAGCGGCTGGTGTTTTCGCGCGAGCAGACCTGGTTCGAAGGCGACTTCGTGACTACGCCTCACTCGCTGGGAAGCGGCCACGAGGAGGCGAAACTCGGAGAGGTCGAGGACGACACGTTCTCGCGGTACGTTCTGCCGGCGATCAAGGGTTGGCGGGTCTTTCATTTCCACGATACGAGCCGCTCGGCGCCAATTCGCCAATCGCAGCCAGCGCGCGACAATCTTTCGCTGAAGCCCGACGCGGCAAACCTGGCGCCGTTCCTCCGATTCCTTCGGGAGCGCCACACGGAGCACTTCGAACGAATCGTCGACGCGGTCCGGATTGTCGCTCCGTTCTTCCTCGACTTCGTCTACCGGAAGGACGCGAGTGACCAGGTCGAGCTCGAGTGGTTCGAAGTCGACCGTCCCGACACACCGGTCGGAGTCCGACAGCTTTCGGATGGCACGCTTCGATTCATCGCGCTGGCGACATTGCTCTTGCAACCGGAGCGGCTGCAGCCGGCGACGATTCTGATCGACGAGCCGGAGCTGGGCTTGCACCCCGCCGCGATCGCAGCTCTGGGCGCCATGCTGCGGCAAGCAAGCGGAACGAAGCAGATCATCGTCTCGACGCAGTCTCCGCAGCTCATCAACGAGTTCGAGCCCGAAGACGTCATCGTGGTCGACCGCGTCAACGGCGAGTCGCTCTTCGGCCGTCTCGACCGGGAGCTTCTGAAAGAGTGGCTCGAAGACTATGCTCTGGCTGACCTCTGGAACATGAACGTTCTTGGAGGGAGGCCTCGCGGATGATCGACGTCATTGTCGTCTCCGAGGGGCAGACCGAGGAGCGCTTTGTTGAACGCTGTCTCGCGCCGTTCTTCGTCGAGCACGGCGTCCGACTCGAGCCGCGCCTGATCGCGACGTCACGTGTGGCAAAAGGAGGGGCCCTGTCACGCGAACGGGTTCTCAGGGCGTTACGAAATACCTTGCGCGAGCGCGGTACGACATACGTCACCACCTTCTTTGACCTCTACGGTCTGACCTCGGATTTTCCAGGTGTGCGTGAGTTCAGTGCTGTCCGCGATCCACTCGAAAGGGCGCGTCGGATCGAACAGGCGCTGCAATCTCAGGCGATCGAGGTTGCTGAGCGCCGCGAGGATCGCTTCTTCTCCCACATTCAACCGCATGAGTTTGAGGCGCTGGTCTTTTCCGATGTCGAATCGATCGTCGCAGTTCGATCTGAGTGGAGGCCGTTCCTCGGCCAGTTGCAACGGGTGCGGGATGAGGCTTTGTCTCCTGAGCACATCAACGACGGTCCCGAGACCCACCCTTCGCAGAGACTTCAGAGGCTGTTGCGTCCGAAATTCGAGAAGGTGCTCGATGGAATCCGGATCGTCGAGAGAATCGGAGTCGACGGACTCCGAAGCCAATGCAAACACTTCGACGCGTGGGTCTCGCATATCGAAGCGCTGACGCCGCTGAGCGGGGGAGGCTGAGGCGGTGGCCTTCACGGAGTCGATCGTCGAAGAGGCGGTTCTCGACTGGTTTCGAGATCTCGGCTACACGGTGGTGCGAGGCGCGGAGATGCCGCCCAGTGGCGATGGCCTGCGAGAGACGTATGCAGAGGTCGTTTTGCCTGAGATGCTGCGCGCTTCCATGGCAAGGCTGAATCCATCACTCCCTCCCGAGGCGATTCACGATGCCTTTCGGAAGCTGACCCGCTCGGAGAGCGTCAACCTCGTGGCCCGCAACAGGGCGATACACCAGATGCTCATCAACGGCGTGGACGTGGAGTTCCCGCGTGCCGATGGATCGATCGCCGGCGGGCAGGCGCGTGTCATCGATTTCGAGAATCCTGCGAACAACGACTGGATGGTGATCAATCAATTCACCGTGACCGAGGACAGACACACGAGGCGGCCCGACGTCGTGGTCTTCGTGAACGGCCTGCCGGTAGCTCTGTTGGAGCTGAAAAATCCAGCCGATGAAGATGCGACGATCGCCGCGGCGATGCAGCAGGTCGAGACCTACAAGGCGCAGATTCCATCGCTCTTCGCGTTCAACGAGGCCATCGTCGTATCCGACGGCGTCAAAGCTCGAGTCGGAACGCTAACGGGAGGATTCGAGTGGTACAAGCCGTGGCGGACGATCGACGGTGACGTGCTCGCTCCCGCGTTCTATCCCGAGATTCAGGTGATGATCGAGGGGCTCTTCGATCGTCGGCGACTGCTCGAGATGATCGCCTACTTTGAGGTGTTCGAGGATTCCGGCGACGAATCGATCGTCAAGAAGATGGCGGGATACCATCAGTTCCACGCGGTGAACGTCGCGCTGGAAGAGACTCTGCGCGCGGCGCGAAGCGCGCTGATCAAGCGCATCGCCGACGATTCCGGACGCTACGAGTCCGGGCGCCGCCCCGGTGGCGAACCGGGAGACAGACGCGTCGGCGTCGTCTGGCACACGCAAGGCTCCGGCAAGAGTCTGACGATGGCGTTCTACGCAGGTCGCGTGATTCTGCATCCCGCGATGGCGAACCCGACCGTCGTCGTGATCACCGATCGCAACGACCTCGACGAGCAGCTCTTCGGAACGTTTGCCCGCTGCAAGGATCTCCTGCGGCAGGAACCGGTGCAGGTGACCGACCGCGCTGACCTTCGCACGAAGCTTGCGGTCGCGTCGGGAGGAGTCGTCTTCACGACGATCCAGAAGTTCTTTCCCGAGGAGAAGGGCGACAAGTACCCGGTTCTGTCGGAGCGGCGCAACATCGTCGTGATCGCCGACGAAGCGCACCGAAGCCAGTACGACTTCATCGACGGCTTCGCGCGGCACATGCGCGACGCTCTGCCTAACGCGTCATTCATCGGCTTCACCGGCACGCCGATCGAGCTGACCGACAAGAACACGCGTGCGGTCTTCGGCGACTACATCAGCGTCTACGACATTCAGCGCGCGGTGGAGGACGGCGCGACGGTGCCAATCTACTACGAGAGCCGTCTCGCGAAGCTCTCACTCAGCGACTCGGAGAGGCCTCGCATCGATCCCGACTTCGAGGAGGCGACCGAGGGTGAGGAGATCGACCGCAAGGAGAAGCTGAAGTCGAAGTGGGCGCAGCTCGAAGCGGTCGTCGGAAGCGAGCGGCGGCTCAAGCTCATCGCCGAGGATCTCGTCAGGCACTTCGAGACGCGGCAGGAGGCGATCAACGGTAAGGCGATGATCGTCTGCATGAGCCGGCGGATCTGCGTCGAGCTCTACCGCGAGATCGCAGCGCTGCGGCCGGAGTGGCACAACGAGAACGACGAGAGCGGATCGATGAAGGTCGTCATGACCGGATCGGCGTCCGACCCGCTCGAGTGGCAGCAGCACATCGGCAGCAAGCTGCGCCGCGAAGAGCTGGCGAATCGGTTCCGCGATCCGGCCGATCCCTTCCGCATCGTCATCGTGCGCGACATGTGGCTCACCGGCTTCGACGTTCCGAGCCTGCACACGATGTACGTCGACAAGCCGATGCACGGCCACGGCCTGATGCAGGCGATCGCGCGCGTCAACCGCGTCTTCCGCGACAAGTCGGGCGGCCTCGTCGTCGACTACCTCGGGCTTGCCGATCAGCTGCGCAAGGCGCTTGCGACCTACACCGAGAACGGAGGCACCGGCGAAGCCGCACTCGACCAGAGCAAGGCCGTCGACGCGATGCAGCAGCAGGTCGAGATCTGCCGTGGAATCTTCTACGGGCTGGACTGGTCGAAGTGGATTACCGGCAAACCGCACGAGCGTTTAGGCGTGCTTCCCCAGGCGCAGGAGCATGTGCTGGCCCTGCCCGACGGCAAATCGCGCCTGGACGTGGCCGTGCGCGACCTCGCGAGCGCCTTCGCGCTCGCCGTGCCGCATAAGGACGCGATCGCGATCCGCGACGAAGTCGGTTTCTACCAGGCGGTGAAGGCCGTGCTCGCGAAGACAGCCGAAGCGACGAAGAAGACCGACTACGAGCTGAACCACGCCATCCAGCAGATCGTCTCCAAGGTCATCGTCTCCGACGAAGTCATCGACATCTTCGCCGCCGCCGGCCTGAAGAAACCCGACATCTCCATCCTCTCCGACGAGTTCCTCGCCGAAGTGAAGGGCATGCCGCACAAGAACCTCGCCGTCGAACTGCTCCGGAAGCTGCTCGCAGGCGAGATCAAAACGCGCAGCAAACACAACGTCGTCCAGGCGCGCTCCTTCGCCGAACTGCTCGAAAACGCGATCAAGAAATACCAGAACCGCGCGATCGAGACCGCGCAGGTGATCGAAGAGCTGATCGAGCTGGCTAAGGAGCTGAAGGCTGCGGATCGGCGAGGCGCTGATCTTGGCCTGAATGAAGACGAGCTTGCCTTCTACGACGCGCTGGAAACGAACGACAGTGCCGTGAAGGTGCTGGGCGACGACACGCTGAAGATGATCGCCCGAGAGCTGGTCGAGACCGTGAGAAAGAGCGTGACGATCGACTGGACCGTGCGTGAGAACGTGCGCGCTGGGCTAAGAGTTATCGTGAAGAGGATCCTGCGGAAATACGGCTATCCGCCTGACAAGCAGGAGAAGGCAACGCAGACGGTGCTGGAGCAGGCGGAGGTCTTGAGTGAGGGGTGGGTAGATTCTAGTGCCAGCATTCCGGGCGACCGCTCGACGATTCGTGAATGAAGTCGATTGTTCGCCTCACGCGAGGCGGAACGCGCGGGCAAACAGGAGAGTATTGGTCGTCGGAACAACTCGTGCTTTGGTAGGTATCTTAGAGGGGTTCGAAAATGCCAGTGATGGGTGATCCAGTCGATGTATTCGCCAGCATCGACCTGCTGTTTCCCGGGCGCAAACATAACGTCATCGATCTGTGCGAGCTACGTTTACGAACGTACACGCGAGAAGGAAAGCAACGAACGGCAAGGGGCCTTCTTCGGCGTGGCGACATCATTCGTGGCGAGCGTGTTGTCTTGAAGCCGCTGGATTCAGAACGAAGCTATGACGGCTCGCAGCTTGGTCACGCGATTACGGCCCAGATCAACAGCAACTATTGGTTGATCGCATTCTGGGAACGCTTGCTCGAGAATGCCATGCACTCCGAATTGGCGCGCGAGATGGTCAGAGCGTTCGTGCTTCAGTGTGGACTCGTCGTGGTGGAGAGCCTGTACGACCAGAAGCGGATGGTAGACCACACCTATATTTCTGGACAAGGCCTAATGAATATTTCGGATTTCTATCGAAAAGCCTTCAATTGGACCCAGGTCTTCAAATTGATGAGATTGAAGCACCGAGAGACGCTGAGAGAAAGGGTGGCGCGTAACCCGGACTACAAGAAGCTACATGGCTGCACAGATGCGGACGTCATCGCTGCGCTGCCGGAGGTCAACTTGGTCCTGTCGGAATCGGGGCTCGATCAGTTGGTGAATCGACCCGAGAAGAATAACGCGAGGAACATTCTGGTGACGTTGACGCTGATGTGCAGCTCTTGGCGCAACAACCAGAAACTTCGGAAGGGCCTCATGAAGGCGCTGCTTCGACCCAAGATGGTCTGATGAGGTGGAACCCATGAATGTTTCAGCTGAACAAGTGTCACTCTCAAAGCACCTGATGCTCTTCCTAGTGGCGAGCTTCGCCTTTTCGATGAAGGAGCTCCTCACGACTCCGTCGCTGGCTGTGGTTCTAATCCTGTTCGTTGCACTTTCGGCCGCGATACTCAGTTTTTGGTGGGGGTACTTGGCAATCTTCGAATTGTTGGATCTCGAATGCACGAATCCGACGCAGGACAATTCGGCACCCATTCCCGAAAAAGTGAGGGGGTGGCTGCGTTCTCAGTTCTTCGCAACGATGTTTTCGCTGTCATTCGTCTTGCTCAGCATCGGTGTTCGTCTTTGGCAGTCGGTTGGCAGCAAGAGCTAAGCGGGGAAGCTTCCGGGGGCACACCTCAAGATCTTACTAGAGTTGACGCGGTTTCGTGGACACCTCAACATTGGGGAGAGCCACGATGCCAAGATCACACAAAGCATACCCGGAAGAGTTCAAGCAGAAGCTGATTGCCCTCGTTCGACGAGGACGTACCCCGGAGGAGTTGTCGCGGGAGTTCGAGCCTTCGGCGCAGGCGATTCGAAACTGGGTCGTTCAATCGGAACGCGACGCGGGGGCGCGTCATAACGGTCTGACGACAGGCGAACGCGAGGAGCATCGGGGGTCAGGCCTCGAAACTGTACTTTAGCGTCGTCTAAACTACAGATTCGAGGCCTGACCCCAACTGCCCCATTTCTGTTTGAAACGGAAATCAGAAGCTCCGCCCCCGTCGCCTAATCCTTCCCTCCCGTTTCCGGCGACACGATCGTCACGTGCTGTGTCTCGTCGTTCGTGATGCTCGCGAACGCCCAGTAGCGCGTTGTCGGGTCGAGCGGTTCGATCTCCACGCGGAGCCGGTGGTACAGGGCCGCTTCCGGAAAGCAGCTGGGGTCAGAGCCGGACTATTGACTTTAGGCGGCGGGGGAGCGGGCGAACCGCGGGGTCAGGCCTCGAATCCATGCTTGGGAGAAGCCGGTGGGGTCAGATCGGAAAAATGAAAAATTTGCGACGTCTCGAGCTGTCGAGTCGAGTTCTGGCCCAGCTGGCGGGCGAGTGTTGCGGATGCATAGGCGTGGCATTCAGGCTGAATACTTCAGGAGGACGGGGTCACACCTAAAGTATAAAGTTTAGGCCAACCGCTGAATTTTGTACTTTAGGTGCGACCCTCAGACGACCCTCAGACGGGTGGGCGAGCATTAGGCGTCCTGGTGCAGCCATGGTCGTTTGCGCTCCGCGCGACCTCGTCTACCCGGAACCCCGCCGCAAACGGACGGCCCCCCGCTCCGAACGGTACGATCCTTTGTTGGACACGTGTTACTGAAAAGCAAAGCGCTGGGCCCTCAGATGCCAATTGAAAAGACGTCAATGCTGCCCCCGAGATCGTGCTCGTCGAGTTCGTGAATCACCTTCCAGAAATCGCGGTAGTAGATCCATAGGTACTCCGCCGCGCTCACCCAGCGGGCATCGGACGAGGCGTCCATCATCTGATCGGCGTCGACCACCAAAAGCGGCCGGCTCGCCTGACTCAAATCCACGCCCATGCCCGAGTGTGACTGCGCATTCTCGTTGAGGTTGCAGGCGTGGCCAAACTCGTGCGCCTCGATATAGTTGGAATCATCCGCCAGCGAAGCGCGCCAATAAGCGATGCGCTCCGAAGTCCCGCCGACCGCATCCAGTCCGCCCGGCCAGCCGTAACCACGGGCGTGGTCACACGCCTCGCGAGCGACGATGCCGCAATAGATTGCGTTGTCGTCGCCGATGGCTTGAGCTTGCCCTTCCATCAAGTCGAAGAGATCACGACTAAATGGGTTGACGTTCCACCACGAGTCGGGATCGTTAAAGTCGAGGTCGGTCTCGAGGATGTACTGGCCTTTGACGTTAAGCCCGTCAATGCCGTCCACCGGAAGGATGGCTGCCAGCTTGTCCAGTGACGCCTGCACGTCGGCATTGCTCGGCTGGCGGCCATCCTTGTCGACGACACGGATCACGCGCAGGTTGAACTTCGCGGGCGGATGCAGCGGTAGGTCGAGAGAGGCGTTCACTGGCGACCACATCGCATGAGGGTCGGACGGGAAGATCTCGATCGCAGCGTTGAGGCGATCGCCTTGCAGCCACTGCGGCTCGATGACGAAGTTCACCGAAAGTGGCAGCGACGCGCGGCTGGCACGAGAATCACGCGTTGCCACAGACGGCTCCAGCGCCAGCATACGATGGCCAGCAATCGTCAGCGCGCCCGAGACCTCCATCAGCCGACCGCTGTTGAAATCGGATGGCAACCCCGAATCAAGGTACACGCGCACGATCGTCCGCTTGCGCTGTAGCAGCGGAATGAGGTGGCATTGGGAAGGATCGTCGAACGAATACTCCTGAATCGACTGCACCGCCTCAACGCCGACCACCGTCACCTGAGTGGGCAACCGCAGATGTACCTTCACCTCGAGGATCGCTTCGCCGCAGGCGTTGGTCGCACACAGCCGCAGGCGCTGGTCGATGCCATCTGTCGCCAGAGGTGTGTAGGTGTACTCGCCGACGGGCGCTTGGCTCTCGTGGATGATTGGGGCGTCTATTCGAGTGGGGCGGATGATGCGGATGTTGGTGGCATTCCACACCTGCCATGTCAGGCGAACCACCTGGCCCGGTTGGATCACTACCTCGCCTGAGTCGTTTACACGGAACGCCTCCACCTCCGGCCGCGTCCCTGCGAACTGGTTGCTCACCGTCTCGGCCGGATGGTCGATTGGCGGCGTGAGGGGCGCATTCATCAAGGCTTCCAACATCGAGGACTGGCGCACCCTGGGAGCCAGATCCACGGGCGGTGCGTGCTGGCTCGCATATTCGCGGATCGCGCGGTTCAGCCATTTCACATACTTTATCCATTGGCTCTGAACCGCTTGCTTCAGGAAACCCACCGGTCCGCGCCTCGCGCCTTCGGGCACTACGAGCGCGAAAACCACCTCGCCGCCGGCCACCTGCACGCTGGGGGCGGCGAAGGGACGCCAGCGGCGCCCGGGCATCGGCATCAGCACTGGGTCCGACAACGAAGGCGCCTCAGCGCAGCGAATCATCAATGCCGAACCGGCACAGCAAGCCGCAGGCGATAGCGCAAGAATTGTGTCGGAGTATGCCACTTGCGACGGTGGTGCCTTGGCCACCGCTTGGCTGCGAATGGCGTCAAAGGCGGCCAGCGTCGCGTTGATGACCTGGGGCGCCAAATGGGCCTGTGTCGCTCGTTGCTTGATTTCGACGCGCGCCTGGTCGAGGCATCGGCCCAGTAACTCCATCCAACGGGCTGGGGTGTGCCGATCGCTGGGCAGCAAATTTGCCGAGAGCAGAGTCCGCAGCAAGTGACTGTTTGGCATTGCCTACCTCCTGAACGCCCAACATGGGTCTAAACCCTAGCCACCAGGATGATTGATACCCGTCGCACCCAAGTACTCCGTTCACCTCTGGGGATAGGGAAGAGCATTCTCTTTGCTTCACGAAACGCCGGACTTCGAGATTCGTGGTCCCGTTTCGGTGCGCACCGACAATTTTGGAGCGAACTTCGAGGAAAGTACAGACGAGTTGGGGGGGGGCTACCATCGGATTTTGCGTCGGGGGTCAGGCCTCGAACCTGTACTTTACATCGGGGGTCAGGCCTCGAAACTGTACTCTAGCGGGACCCAGTATAGAGTCGAGACCTGACCCCGCTCGTGACCCCGCGCGCGCGCCGTGACCCTGGGGTTCGTTCGATCCAAGGTTTCGAAACGAGATCGCTAACTTCCCTTCGCCAGCGCCACCGCATCCGGTCCCGCCGCGAATCGAGGGGTCAGGTCTCGAAACTGAATTTTGGTGGAAGCTCGAAGCCCTGCCCCTGGCCGCTCAGCCTCAGTGGGTGACGATCCTCGGGAAGGCGCCTCGGATTGATCCCCGGCGAAAGGTGATGACTCCGGATGCCAGCGCGACGCGAAGAGCGGCGGCATCCCCGCGAAATAGGCCGCCGCCTGCCATCACGCACGATCCAACCTGATCCGAAGGGAGAACATTCAGCGATTCGCGCGCTGCCTGCACGATCGCTCTCCAACGGGTAGAGAGCGCCAGCACGTCGGGAGCAGTCCCCTCGAAATCAAGTCCGAGCAGCTCGTCCGCGCTGTAGCGGGCTGTTCGGGAGGCGTGCTCCACGATCGCGGCGGGAGAAAAGCCGAGGTCTTTGGCGCAGGCAGCCCATGCGAGAAGCCCCAGGGGTTGCACGGCGTCGTTGCAGTGAATCACGTCGACCCAGTCGCGCGGCTCCACGCGACCGACGAGCGCCAGCACTTTGTTCGTGGCGAGATCGAACGGATGGAGCGTGACACCGAGCTCGGGATGCTCCACCAGCGGGAAGAAGCGGTACGCGCTGTCGTGCGTCCATTCGAGGAGCACGGAATCGGCGTCGCGTCTGACGACCGCCTGCACGAATCCGGGCCGCTCGTTGATCGCGTCCGCGACATAACCCGCCGCGAACAGCGCGACGCGATCGGCAGTCCAGCTCGATGCGAGCGCCTCACGCGTGTCGTGAAAGAGATCGATGTCGCGCGAGATGCGCGCCCCGGCGGTGAGCTCGTTGAGCGCCACGCCTCCGGCGACGTAGCTCTCGCCCGAAGCGACTCGCTGTCGCGCTAAGACGAGGCAGACGTCGCGCTGGAACGCAGTGAGAGCCATCGTTCGATCTCCGCGGCGCGACGATACGCCGGAACGTCTCCGTACCGCCGGATCCACTCGAGCACCCGTGCGATCTCTTTCGCGCTCGACGGGTAATAGTCGATCCGAAGGAACCAGAGGCATCGGCTCCTGTAGTCGTCGACGAGCGACCGGACGGCAGTGTCGAGATCGAAAGCGTCCATCGTGTGATCACGGTAGCAGGGACGAACCGCGGTGAGCAAGTTTCGACTCGATTGGGCGGCGGGGGGCGGCGGGGCGGCGGGGTCAGGCCTCGAAACTGTACTTTAGCGCTTTCCAAACTAGTGATTCGAGGCCTGACCCCAACTGCCAACTGCCGTTGTGCACCGGTGGCGAGCGCCGAAGAATGAGGATTTTGCGACCAGCTCTGGCACAAGGCCTCGTGATTCCAGGTTGATCACCTCGAATTCGATTCGGGGTCACGGTGATAGCGCGCCCAAACGTCATATTTCGGCTGCGACCCTCGAGACGTTCAACGATTCCTGGAATTCCGGTCGGAAGGAGCTTTGAGGTAAACGATACTTCGGTACTGTCGGGTAGGGAATCCCTTGTTCCAGACACTCCTCCAGCATGGGGATTGCCGACATCGCTGCATTGATCAATCCGACCGACGAACGAGCGGGGGCGGTTCGAGAGCTCAAGGCGTGGATCGCCGTGGCGAGTGAGCTTTCCCAGGACGCGTTAACGGAGCCTGAGCCCGCGTTCGAAAAGCTACGAAGTCACCTCGAGTCCATTGCCCCTGACAAGTTGTACGAACTTCTCGCCATCGTCGAGCCGCCGGACGTCGACCAGCTGTTTTCCGAGCTCGAGGACATCCGTGGAGCCGTTGTCGGGTCTGCCGCCGTTCCTGCCGCCGGCGATCTCAGCCGTCGGCTGATCTCGATCAGACGCAAGCTCGATGCGGTCGACGCGAAGCTCCGCCTCCGCCGTGGCCTGGTCCTCGGGGGCAAGCTGGCTGCGTACCTCGTTCCTGTCGCTGGGGCGTACCTCATCGGAACGTACTTCCGAATCCGGCAGGCCGTGTATCCCGCTTTCGAGTCGGTGCGTCGTCCGCTGGCCGCCTACGCGCTGGCGGGGGAGAACTACAGCCTTACTTCGGAGTATCGCAAGTCGTTCATCGCCGAGTTTTCAAGGCACTACTTCCACCGACGAAGCAACTTCAGCCAGCTTTTCGAGCCGCCGAGCGAGGTCGCACCGGTCTCGTTTCGCATCGTGCTGCGGAATCCACGCAACGGAGAGACACTTCTCATCTCGACGGTGGAGGCGAGCGGCTCGATCGATGCGGAACCCTTCCCCTGGTCGTCGGTCGATGTCACACCAAAGATCGACGTCGACGTGGAGCGCGACACTATTGTTCTCCGCGACGCAGGCGTTGGTCCGTCATTGAACGTCCATTACAAACTGAGTGCATCGGGTCTCGTCCTGCTCGAGAACACTCACAAGTTGTTCTTCAATTCGAGTGAGGCGTACTCTCTCTTCGCGCGGTCCCCGTCCATCGTGGTTCTGAACACGAAGTCGGCCGCCTCCGACGAGCTGTCGGATCCTGTCTACTGGGAACGGGAAGCGGGCATTCCGACTTCCGACGCGATCCTGCAGTGCGGAGACGGCCGAGTCTTCGAGCACGTCGGGAACGTCACACGCCTTCATCAGCTCACGCCGCTCGTGCGAGGCGGTGTTGCGCGCTTCGAGCTTCAGTACAGCTCGCTTCGGGAAGAGCAGAGCCAGGTCTCCCGGAACGTGGCGCTGCCGCCGACCGCGGTCTACTTTTCGACGACACCTGCCTTAATCGAGCGCGACGATCCGTGCGAGCCACAATTGCCGATGCCCGTTCCCGTCGAACCGTCGCCTGCTTATGCGGCGCCTTCCATGCTCCCATCCATGGATGCTTTCGATTCGCTTGTTCCCGTCGAGCAGAAGCTCGACGCCGTTTCGTTGGTCAAGACGTCATTGACGATCGACTTCGATGGAGTCGAACCGCTGCGGACGACCGCGTCGATCGTTACACCGGATGAACTCCTCAAGCCGGCCGGTTACCTGATCGTAGACGTCAACATCTGGAATCCGCAGAACGGCACCATCACCCTCGCTATCAGCGTCAACGGAAATGAGGTGCGCCGCGTCAGGTTGCCGGTTCTCGTGCCTGACACGATGTCATTCAACACATTCGAGCTCGCGAGCGAAATTGCGAAACTCAAACCGTCCGAAACGCCGAATTCGGACTCGAACGGTGTGGGACGCGATTGATCCAACCTCTCGTTCGATTCGGCGGCGCGACCGGTGGCGGTACACCGGGGGTCCACACCGGGGGTCAGAGCCGGACTATTGACTTTGGCCGATCGTTGGGTTCGGCGGGAGTTGGTCGCGCCGCTGAAGCGGCGCGGGGTTGATCCGCGATGATCTGCACCCCCGACTGAAGTCGGGGGCTACCGGTGTTTCGCCGCTGCGCGGCGTACGGCGGGGCGGGCGACGCGCGCATGGCCTCACGGAACTTCGCCGTGGCGCGATTGCGTCGGTGGTCACGTCGGGGGTCAGGCCTCGAAACTGTACTCTAGCCGCGCCTACTGACGACGGCTCCTCGCGTCGGGGGTCAGGCCTCGAAACTGTATTTTCGCGGCGCCTGAAGTATAGATTCGAGACCTGAACCCGGCCTTTATGGCCCCGCGCCTTCTGAAGTATTCGCATCTGCGCAACGCCACCCTCTACTCCCGCTTCGCGCTCTTATGATCACCTTCCGCCTCTGTGGCGGAAGCCGGTGCCGGGGACAGATGCTTGGGCGAGTCATAGGAGAGCTCGCTCTCGAGCCCCGGACGATCGGAGCCGGAACTCCAGAGACTGAAGGAGTCCCCATACTCCGCGTAGCCATAGCGCTCGCCATCGAACGGGTCGAGCGGGGCAGTAGCGCCGGGGTTGACGAGTTGATAGGCGGCGTACAATCCTCCCTCGTCCTTCGGGAATTGTCCGGTCCTCGTCCTGTAGTCCTCGGCAGCAGCCGCAAGTTTTTGAATGTCGGCGCGTGCCGTCGCGCGCGCGACGGCCACATCCGCGACCACGAACTCCGGTTCGGTCTGCCGCGCGTGCTGTGTGGCCTGGGGTAAGGCCGCCGCTGCCTTGGCCGCCTTCATGATCTTCTGCATGAAGAAGACGCTCGCGGCGAGCGGAACGAGCATCGCGAAGACGATCAGACCGATCGCACCGAAGACAGGCGCTGCGGCCGGGGTCCTCTTCGGGAAGCGCGCCTGATCGAGCTCCGCGATGCGAAACGCAAGCGGTGGATGCGATGCCATCCAGTTTCCGATCGTCATCATGACCGTGTCCATCGCCCCGCGCTGCGCGACGAATGCGTCGAGATTCACGCTCTTCGAATAGCGGCCGCCCGCCGCGAGCACCGCGAGACCGTGGATTGCGGAGCCGCCGTTGCTCACGGCCGCGAATCCGTAGCGATCTGCCGTGTACTCACAGGCTCGCGACCAGGCGCTGCCGATGAAGGGGACGAGGCGGCCCAGGATCAAAAATGAGCGGAAGCGAAGATGCCCTGCCTTCAGGTGCCCGATCTCGTGCGCGATGATGAAATCCGCCGCCTCCGTGTCTTCCCCGCAGGCCTCGAGAAGATCGGAGAAGAGGACGATGAAATTCTTCGAGAAGAGTTTCGTCGCGAGGGCGTTCAGCGATCCTCCCGCCTGCATCAGGTAGGCCTCGGGCGCCACCTTCAGATCGAGGCGCTCGCTGATCGCCACTACGCGCGCATGGAGCTCGGGGAGTTGCTCCGGGCTGAGCCGCACCGCGCTGCCGCGGAGATAGGCGATGAACCCGATGTGCGCGAGGAAGAAGAAGATCCCGAGAAAGACGGCGTAAGCGATGCCGATGATCGACACGACGAGCATGACCCAGAGCAGCAGCGAGCTGAGTGCGACGATGACGAGGAGCGGAATCTCGGAGTCCCAGCGGGCGACGCGGACGGGTGGATCGATGTTGGCGGCAGGGGGGATGGCTTCGGTCATTGTGCTCTCCGCTTCTCGGCTGCCCGGCATCGTGTCCGATCGGAACGAGAAGTGTCAACGAAGGGATCGGCAGTTGAACAGCAGTCCCGAGACGTCAACGGCCCGCCCCGGTCTGCGGCTCTCGCCCTGCGACGGGTAGGGATTTCTGCCAGCCCGCCACTCCTCTCATGGAACTCCGAAGCAAGACGGAGCTCAGGATCAATCGACAGAAAGTTTGACCACCAATCAAACACGAACGGTTGGTGGGTTTTGACCTAACGCTGAGACGTATTGACCATCACTCGACAGCGAGTTGAAAGACCTTTAGTATGCGCTCGCTCGAACACAGCACAAGCTCCGATACTCAATTTCTCAGGAGATTTCGCATGCGCGTATTGGCCCGTACGCCTCTGCAGCCCTTGCTGCGCCCTTCCCTGTCAGTTCGGTCGCTCCCTCAGCGCAGGAAGCCGTCGAAGGTCACGCTAGTTTCCATCGTGGCGTTCGCAGTTCTTGTCGCCGCGATGACACGCAGCGCCAGTGCCTCCGACGCGGGAGATATTCCTGTAACTGTACGCGTGCGGACGTCAACAGGCTCTCCTGTCGAAAACGCCTACGTCGCGCTCGTCCCCGAGTGGAGGCCCACGAGCCACCCTCTCGTCGAGACGATCGCCGAGAAGGGTGTCGCGGTCGTCGAAGCTCCGGCCGGGAAGTACAGCCTCATCGCGGGTGCGCGAGGTTACTCCATCACCTCGGCAGGACCGATTGTGGTCTCCTCGTCCACGGCCGCGTTCTCCATGGAGTTGGCTCCACTGAACGAGGCGATCGGCGCGGTGATCGATGAGAGGGGATATCCGGTCGTTGGCGCGCATGTCACCGGCTTGAATGGCGCGATTCCGGCGCCGTTGGGCAAGGTGAGCGAACTTGCGATGCGCCATCTGGAGGCGGATTGGTCGGCGACAACGGATGCCACGGGCCAATGGACGCTTCAACTGCCCGAAGGGCCAGTCCCACTGCTGGTCGAGGCGCCTGGGCGAGGGGCGGAGTGGCGCATCCGAACGGACGCAGATTCAGCGCCGCTCGATACGGTGCTGCTCCAGGGCGCCACACTCACGCTGCTGCCTGACCGCGAGGACCCGGATCTCGTTGTCACGCTATCTCGGGACGAAACCGAAGCTGCAACGAGCATTCCCCCCGACAAGCAGCCGTTAATCTGGGCACGCCGCGCGAAGGGCAGTTCGATTCGTTGGACTTCACTGCCCCCGGGGAACTACGGGATCTACGCGAAGTACTCCGACGTGCGTTTCTTCACGCAGGCCGCCACGAAGCTTGCCACTGTGAAGCTCTCAGCCGGAGACGCGCGGACTGAACGGATCTCGCTTCCTGCCCGCCGCGAGGCGGCGACCAGCATCGCATCGCTATTCCTGGCGGGTGTGCTTCGTGACGATCTGGGCAAGACTCTCGAGACGTATGGCAGAGACGACGCAGGGCTCCCGCGACGAGCCGAGACCTTCGTCGAAACTGTGAGTGGAGGCAGCGTCGTCTACATACGGGGTGATGGTGTTCGTGCGCCGTTTTACGCGTTGACCGAAGATCGCTCGGTATTCGGTGCCCCGCCAATGGCAGAGAGCAGGCACGACGCAAACCTGCGGCCGGTGCCCGCTACGATCCATCCACGCGCCGACGTATACGCACAGTTTCGTTTTGCGGACGAAACGCTTCAGATTCCGCGGGCAGGACTGGCGCGGCTCCAGGGCTGTGATCAAGAGGCCGAGATCGCGGCGCCGATCGAGATCCGTCAAAGTGGCTTTGCGCGGTTTTCTGCGGCTGCCGGCTGCCGCACCATCATTCTCCAGCTCGAACCCTTCGAACCGGTGGTGATCGAGAGGCGACTGCAGCCGGGAGATCAGTCTCTCGGGGAATTCACCCTCCGAGCGGCGGCGTCGGCCGAAGTGCGCGTGGTGCGAGTCCCGAGCGGAGCGTTCGCTGCGGGCGCCACTGTGCGGATTGCGGTGCATGACGACGAGTCGCACGGGAAGCGCTCGATGATTGTGGCGGAGGCGTTGACCGACGAGACGGGCTGGGCTCGTCTTTCGGGACTGCCTTCGTATCGGGAGCTGCGCGTCACCGCCGAGACTCGAGAACACGATCAGTCAGACGCCGCGATGTTGACCGTAGAGCCGGGGACGAAGGGAACCGTCGATCCGCTCGCGGTACCCGAGCCTGCGGAGCTCATCGTGGACGCCACGATCGACGAAGCATTCCTGGCGAGGTTTCCCACCGCGCGCGTCGTTGCCCTCCTGATTCAGCCATTCGATCATTACCGCGAGGCGGAGACGCGACAGGAAACACCGACGGATGAACCGCTGCGTGTCGGACCACTGCACCCAGGGCGCTGGCTCGTGAACGGTGTCGTGCAGGTAGACAATACCTTCGCTCCCGTCGAATTGGAGGATTTCGAGCTGAAGTCGGGGGAGACGCGCCGCGTCGAGAAGCGCATCACCCCGAATGTCTTCGAAGGGGTCGTCACCTACAACGGCGTGGGCGTTGCCGCAAAACTGAAGATCGGCAGCAGGCCGGAGGAGACACGCGATTTCAATACGGACGCGAACGGCATATTCCGCGCTGTCCTTCCTCGAACGGGCAGCTACCGAGTAGCGGCCGCTCGGATGAGCTCGCAAAGTAACCTCGTACCAGTTGGGGAGGTCTCGTTTAGCGACCCTTCGCATCGTGTGGAGATCGTGATCCCGAAAGGATCGACCGTGACGACTCGCGTCAGGACTGGCGATCGTCCGGTTCCTCATGTGGTCGTGTGGGTCTCTCGACGCGACGACGCTGGTGTTGTCGATGACGTCTTGAAGCACGGACGAGAGACCAATTCCACGGGTGAGGCCAGATTCGATGAGCTGACCGCCGGAGTCTGGACATTCTCGGTAAGGCTGGACGATCGAAAGGGCGCGGCCGAGAAATCGATCTCGATCGAGTCGGGCGAGGAAAGAACGATCGACCTCGATCTCGGTGAGGTTGCGGGGATTCGGGGAACGGTTCGCGCGCTCGGCGGAGCTTCGCTTCCGCGTAGCCGCGTGGAGTGCCTCTTCGTCGGACCGACGGGCACACCCGATCGAAGCAGTGCAATCACGGACGCGGACGGAAAATTCGACATCGAGTTGATCGCTCCCGCGCCTCCAACGGCGTATTGCAGCCTTACAGGTCCCATGGGCACGGTCGATGCGCTGAAGCTCGTGCCTGGACCACGGAGCGAGATCACAGTGCCGGGTGCTACTGCGGCGCTTTACATCTCCGGCTGGGAGAAGGCGATCAACCCTGAGGCGTGGTGGCTGGTCGCGCCCGATGGCCGCGCCGTCAGCGTGAGAGGCGTAGCAATGCAACTCGGTCAGATCGGATCTCCGCTGACCATTCCGGCGATGGCCGCAGGACGATGGCGGCTCGTTCGTGCCGATTCACTACTGCAATGGCTGGCACTGGCACGCGGCCTGGGAGCAGGACTCCCCGGAGTTGACGAAACAACACTCAGGGCCGGCATCCCTGGGGTGATCCAGATCGATAACGTCCCGACCCATGCCGGTGGGTCGGATTAACTGGAGTTGACGCGGTTTCGTGGACACCTCAACATTGGGGAGAGCCACGATGCCAAGATCACACAAAGTATACCCGGAAGAGTTCAAGCAGAAGCTGATTGCCCTCGTTCGACGAGGACGTACCCCGGAGGAGTTGTCGCGGGAGTTCGAGCCTTCGGCGCAGGCGATTCGAAACTGGGTCGTTCAATCGGAACGC
>JBAZBK010000007.1:0-241179 GCA_041671505.1 Thermoanaerobaculia bacterium
CCGATTCCTTCACCGCGGGCACCACGAGGCCCCGCGTCCCGAAGTTTCCCTGATCGTCGAATGCGCGCACCACGATCCGAGGCAGCGCGCCTTCCGAGGGAACCACGTCGAGCGACCCGAGACCGCTCGCGCCGAGCGCCGCGATCACGTCAGCGTAGCGCAGCGTCTTCTTCGCCCCGATCTCGTACTCGAGCGTCGCCTTCGGCGCCACCCTCGCCGCGGCGGCCTGCGGCATGAAGACGATCGTCCCGCGCATCACGCCCGTTCCCGGGTTGTGCAGCTGCATCTCCGTCCGGAAGTTCGAACCGTTCGCGCCGGCCGTCGAACCCGCAACCGGGACGATCGCGCGCTCTGCCGCGCTTGCGATTCCGATCACGAAGATGTTGAGGAGCAGCGTTGCGAGAAGGACGAAGCGTCGGTTCATTGAGAGCTCTCCGGGAATCTGATCGTCGCAGCGGGATCGAAAGCTCCCGCTCTAAAACTGAAGTGACAGAATCGATTGTTGTGTTTCGCCGTCCCCGACAATCGCGCCCATGAAAACAAACGGCTCGCACGCTGCGAGCCTCACCATCCACCCGGCGTCGAGAACAACGTGAGGTTAACACCGAAGCGTCGGCGGGTCACCATCATTAGTGTGATTCGTCACACAGAAAAACCGAACGCGTCCCGGAGGACGCGTTCGGTTTTCGTCTACGTGAGCGGAGTGGTTATTTGACTGCGACCGCGCGCACCTGCTTGAAGTCGGCGACTCCCTTGAACATCTTCAAGAGGCCGTCCTGGAGCAGCGTCGTCATCCCCTGCTCGAGCGCAAGCGTGCGCAACTCGTCGATCGGTGCGCGCCGCTGCACCGCCCGCTTGATGTCGTCTGTGCCGACGAGCAGCTCATGGATGCCCATGCGTCCCTTGAACCCGGAGTTGTTGCACTCGCGGCACCCCTTCGGCTTGTACAGCGTGAGCTCCGGCGTGTAGGTGATGCCGGTTCGCGGGAACCAGCGCTCGCCATAGATCTGCACGATCTCGTCGAACTCGATCTGCTCCGGGTGGTACGCCTCCTTGCACTTGTTGCAGAGGGTCCGGATGAGCCGCTGCGCCATGATGCCGAGCAGCGCATCGGCGAAGTTGAACGGATCGATGTTCATGTCGAGGAGGCGCGTGATCGTCTCCGGCGCGGAGTTGGTGTGGAGCGTCGAGAAGACGAGATGGCCCGTGAGCGACGCCTCGATGCCGATCGCGGCGGTCTCGTGGTCGCGCATCTCACCGACCATGATCACGTCGGGATCGGCGCGGAGGAACGAGCGCATCGCCGCGGCGAAGGTGAAGTCGATCTTCGGATGCACCTGCACCTGCCGCAGCCCCTTCTGCGTGATTTCGACCGGATCCTCGGCGGTCCAGATCTTCATGTCGACCGTGTTGATGAAGCCGAGCGCGGAGTGAAGCGTCGTCGTCTTTCCGGAGCCGGTGGGACCGACGACGAGACAGATGCCGTACGGCTTCTGGAGAATCGCCTTGAACCGTTCGAGATTCGAGTCCGAGAAGCCCATCTTGTCGAGCGTCAGAGGCTTCGAGGCGGCGAGGATACGCATGACGACGTCTTCGTTGCCGTTCGCGGTCGGAATCGTCGCGACGCGAAGCTCGATCGTCCCCTTGGAGTACTTGAAGCGGATCTTTCCGTCCTGCGGCTTGCGCTTCTCCGAGATGTCGAGCTTCGCCATGATCTTGAGGCGCTGCACGACCGCATTCCGGTGCGCGCCCGGAATCTCGAGGTATTTTTCGCAGTCGCCGTCGACGCGAAGCCGGATCGTGCACGGATTCCTCGGGCCGTCGGGCTCGACGTGGATGTCCGACGCGCCTCGCGCGTACGACTCGATGATCAGTTGATTCACGAACTTCACGATGCCCGAGTCGGTTTCGTCGACCTCGGGAATGTCGGGGTTCTTCTCCTCTTCGACTTCGGCCTCGCCTTCGCCGAGCTCCGTGATGATCCTGGCGAGATCGCCCGCCGCCGTCGACTCACCCGGCGCGGCCTCTCCGTAGGAGTTCGCGATGTACGCCATGATGTCGGGCTTGAGCCCGACCTGGAACTCGTAGCGCGGCGACATGTTCATCGCGCGCACACCGTCGAGCCGCATCATGTCGTGCGGGTCGTCGATCACCATCACGAGCACGCCAGCTTTGCGCTCCACCGGGGCGCAGGTGTACTTCTTCCACATGTCGGAGGTGACGCGGCCGCGCAGATCGGTCGGGATCATCTGCGTACCGTCGTAGCCGAACTGTTCGCAGTTGAAGAACGACGCGAGCGACTTGAGGATCTCTTCCTTCGGGACGTTGAACTCCTCGGCGAGTGACTCCGTGACGTCGAGGTTGTTGACGCGCGCGTGAGAGACCGCGGTGTCGAGGTCTTTTTCCGAGATGATCCCCTTGTCGATGAGACCGCCGTACTTCGTCGGCTTCGTCGAGCGCGTCGCCTTGTGCTGGTTGTAGAAGGCGATCCCGAGAATCCTCGCGATCTCCTCCGCGGCCGCACCGTCCTGCGGGCTGAACTCGCCCCCGCCCTTCTTGTTGATCAGCTGCACGACGCCGAGGAGATACTTCTCGAACATGATCGGCGTGGCGAGGACCGAGCGGGTTCGGTAGCCGGTCTGCTTGTCCCAGCGCTGGTCGAACTTGAGATTCGGATGGAGCTTCGTCAGCTCCGCGCCGTCGTAGGAGTCCTTGATGTTGATCGTCCGACGAGAAAGAGCGGTGAAGCCGGCGATCGAGGCGAACGACTTCGCGACCCGGATCTCCTTCGGCACGTCGCCGACCTTCTGCAGAGAGTAGAGCTCCTGGTTCTTCGTGTCGATCGCATAGATCGTCAGGCGCTCGCATTCGAGCAGGTCGAGGATTCTGTCCTTGAGCGTCGTGAGGATCTGGTTGATCGACTCGGCCGCATTGATCTGATTCGTGATCGCCGTCAGCTTCTTCCGGTATTCGAGCTCGCGCTCGATATGGGACGGAGGCGTCTGGACTGCCATCGGGAAGATCCCCCTCTGCGGTTCGCGGTAGGGGTAAAGAATAGCGCAGAACGGGCACTCGGGGTTCGAATTGAGCAGCGGGAAAGTCGAATCTGAATCGGTGTCGCCTTCACACGCGACGCCTTCGATGCGAAGTAAGGGAGTCGAAATCGTCGATTCGAGATTCCCGCGTTGTCGACTTCAGAAACCGAAATGAAGAATGTCGAATGGAGAATGAAGAATGAAGAGACGTCTCTGCGCTCCTGGCGTTACTTCTTCATTCCTCATTCGACATTCTTCATTCTCCATTTCGGTTTCTTTCCGATTCGCGCGTCGCGGCCGAAGGTGAGCGTGCCTACCGCTCGGACTTACTCCGAACTCAGATCCCCGTCACCCTCACCACTTCCTCGAACGTCGTCGTTCCCTCGGCGAGGCGGCGCAGGGCGCTCTGGCGCAGCGTGCGCATGCCGCGCTTGATCGCGGTGTCCTTGATCGTCAGGAAATCCTTCCCCTGGTCGATCAGGTCGCGCATCGTCCCGTCGATCGTCAGCACCTCGAAGATGCCGGTGCGCCCGAAGTAGCCGGTGCCGCGGCAGCGGTGGCAGCCAGCGCCCTCTTTGACGATGATCCGCTTCCCCGCCGGCGCCTGGAGGTTGAGCATCGCCGCCTCTTCCGCCATCAACGGGCGGTTCTGCTTGCAGTCGGTGCAGATCGTGCGCATGAGGCGCTGCGCCATCGCCCCGACCAGCGTCGAGGAGACGAGGTAGGGCTCGATACCGAGGTCGACGAGGCGCGTGATCGACGACGACGCGTCGTTCGTGTGGAGCGTCGAGAAAACGAGGTGCCCGGTCAGCGCGGCCTGCACGGCGTTCTGCGCCGTCTCCGAGTCGCGGATCTCGCCCACCATGATGATGTCGGGGTCCTGCCTGAGAATCGTGCGAAGCGCCTGTGCGAAGCTGAGCCCGATCTTGTTGTGGACGGCAGTCTGGTTGAATTCCTCGTAGACCATCTCGATCGGGTCTTCGATCGTCGTGATGTTGATGTCGGGAGAGTAGAGGTGCCGGAGCGTCGAGTAGAGCGTGACGGTCTTGCCCGACCCAGTCGGCCCCGTGACGAGGATGATGCCGTGAGGCCGGCGGATCCACTCGTCGAACGCCGAGAGCTCGTCCTCGTAGAAGCCGAGCGCGGTGAGGTCGCGCATCATGACCTCGGGGTCGAAGATGCGCATAACGACCTTCTCGCCGAATGCCGTGGGAAGCGTGGAGACGCGGAGCTCGATCTCCTGCCCCTGGCGGTCGGTCTTGATCCGGCCGTCCTGCGGGCGCCGCTTTTCGGCGATGTCCATCCGGCACATCGTCTTCAGCCGTGAGGTCACCGCGAGGTTGACCAGCTTCGGCATCCGGTAGATCTCGTGGAGCACGCCGTCGATCCGGAAGCGGATCTGCGCGTGGTCGCGCTTGGGTTCGATGTGGATATCCGAGGCGCGCGAGTCGTAGGCGTGCTGGAGCAGGTAGTCGACCGCGTTGACGATGTGCTGGTCGCTCGACTCCATCTCGACGTTCGACTTGAGCTTCACGAACTGTTCGAGGTTGCCGAGATCAAAGCCACCCTTCATGTCGCGCTCGGCCTTCGTCACCGCGGAGCGGAAGCCGTAGTACTCGTTGATGATTCGGCGGATGTCCGACTCCGCGGTCACGACGATCTCGAGCTCGCTCCGCACCATCTCGCGGTAGAGCTCGATCGCCTGGACGTCCCACGGATTCACCATCGCGACGACGAGCCGCCCGTCGCGGATGTGGAGCGGGACCATCTGGTGGCGCCGCGCGAAGGGGCGCGAGATCTTCGACTCGATGAACTCGATATCGAGCTTCAGCGGGTCGATCTTCACGAACGGAGTCTTCGAGGAATCGGCGATGAGCCTCGCGAGCAGCAGGTCGTCGATGCGCGTCCCCTGCCCCGAGGCGTCGGTGAGGTTCAGCTCCGAGACGACGCGGATCGCCGTCGTCGGGTCGTCCTCGCTCCGGGAGCGCGACCGCGTCTGAATCCTGACCTGCTTGTCGAGCGGCTCGAGATCGGCCCGCTGCTTCTGATCGATGAACCCGCCGGCGAGCAGCAGATCGCCAAGTTGCGCAACCGTGATCTCGACCGACTTGCGGGCCGAGGCGGTCGAGGTGGAGACGGACATGGGGGAATTCTACGGGAATTGAGAAAAGTCCGGTCGGATTCGTCGTGCGAGACCCGACGGTGAATCCCCGCACGCAAACAGGCAGCCCGGCTGCACAGGGTGAATCGCTGGCGCCGGCACGGGCAGCCGGTTCGTTTCTTCATTCTTCATTCCTCATTCGACATTCTTCATTTCGGTGTTGTTAGTGGAACGGAAACCGAAATGAAGAATGTCGAATGAGGAATGAAGAATGAAGAAATGCGAGCCGGGCCGCTCTAGTTCCGCTCCCCCACCCTCAACACGAACCCCTTCAGATACTCCCCTTCGGGACAGTAGATCGACACCGGGTGATCCTCCCCGGCGCCGAGCCTCCGGACGATCGACGCGTCGCGCCGCGCGTCGGCAGCCGCGGAAAAGACGATCTTCTGAAAGAGGTCGAGCGAGACGTGCCCCGAGCAGGAGAAGGTCACCAGCGTGCCGCCCGGCGCCACGAGGTTGAACGCCTGCAGGTTGATGTCCTTGTAACCGCGCGCGGCGCGGTCGACGTCACCCTTCGACTTCGCGAACGCAGGCGGGTCGACAACCACGAGGTCATAGACCCTTCCCTCCGCGCGACGCTTGCGGAGGTGATCGAACGCGTCGGCCGCCACGAAGTCGAGCGCCGCGCCCGACGGATTGAGCTCGTGATTGCGTCGTGCGATCGCGATCGCCGGTGCCGAGACGTCGACTTCTTCGACACTCGCCGCGCCACCCGCCGCCGCACTGACGCCGAATCCTCCCGTGTAGGAGAAGACGTTGAGCACGCGCCTGCCCGCGCCCATCGCGCGGACGGTCGCACGGTTTGCTCTCTGGTCGAGGAAGAAGCCGGTCTTCTGTCCCGCGCCCGGCTGCACGAAGAAGCGGAGCCCGCTCTCGCGGATCACCGTCTCGAGCTCCGCGGGCGCGTCGGAGCCCCCGAGCCATTCGTCGGCGAGCGGCAACCCTTCGAGCCGTCGCGACGCGAGATCGTTCTTCAGCATGATCCCGCCCGGCGCCGCGAGCGCCGCCGTCGCCTCCCGCAGGGCGTCGAGAACGAGGTCGCGCAGCTTCTCCAGCCCCGCCGAGGTGATCTCCACGACGAGCGTGCGCGCATAGAGGTCGGCGACGAGCCCGCTGAGTCCGTCACCTTCCGAGTGGACGAGCCGCACCGAATCGGTCTCTTCCCCGAGCAGACCTGCCCGCGCCCGCACCGCGGCCGCAATCCTGCCCTGCAGCAGCCCGGGGGTCAGCTCTTCGGAAAAGGAGACGGCGCGACAGCGGATCTGGGACTTCGCGGAGTAGAAACCCGAAGTTAGGCGCACGCCGTCCGCGCCGAAGACGTCGGCGATCGCAGCTTCGGGATTTCCCTCCTCTCGTGCGATCGCACCGTCGAACACCCACGGGTGCCTGTTCCTCAGAGCCTTGTCGCGGCCCGGGCGGAGATGAATCCGCCGCCTGTTTTCCGGAGTGAAGAGATCTCGCGTAGTCATGACCGAACATTATCGACGAATCGCTCCGCCTCCCGGTGGAATCCGGATGGGCCTATAATCGACGCATGACACCCCGCAAGCCGAAGACGTTCCACACCTCCTGCCAGGAGCAGGTGTACCGAACGGTCGCCGGCATCCTCGACGAGCTCGTCGACGAGCATTTCGACGACGTCGAGCACTGCGACTTCTACATCAAGTACGGCTCGACCCTCCTCGAGATCTCGGTCGACCCGTACCTCGAGGACAACGCCGTCATCAAGATCCGCGCCTTCTGCGTCCAGGGGGTCGACCCCACGCGCGAACTGATGAGCGAGCTCCTCCGCCTCAACTCGACCATTCCCCTCGGCGCGTTCAGCGTCGTCGACGACAACATCTACTTCCACCACTCGTTCCTGGGCCGCGACCTGGTCGCCGAGCAGCTGATCGCCTCGCTGAACTCGGTCGCCTCGATCGCCGACGAATACGACGAGTGGATCGTCGAACGCTACGGCGGCGCCACCGCGCTCGACCGGATGCGCGCGACATCGCCGCAGAAGACTCATTGAGGGAGCGGGCAACGGACAACCGGCTCTGATTCGGGGAGAGGGAGGGCGTGATGGAGCGGACCGGAATTGAGCGACGTGGAATAGCCCGCGGCGGGCGTTTCTTTCTACCGACCGTGAGCGGCCGTCCCTACCTTCTACTCCTCTGCGCGACCGGGGCAATTGCCCTCGGCGTAGCCGCCTGCACCGGCGGGCAGCGCACGGAAGCAGGCGAGGTCCCGAAGATCCGCCCGGCGACGAGGACCGCGGCCAGCGCTGCGCCTGTCACGACACCGAAACAACCGACGCCGGCAGAAGCGCTCCATGCGATTCATCCCGACATCCCCGTCTACTCGAGCGCCCAGTTCCGCCCCGACCTGACGCTTCACGACGAGGCGGGCATCCGCGAGCAGTTCGGAACACCGGCCGAGGTCTACACCCTGACCTCGGGCGACTCGTTCCCGATGGTCTGGCATTACTACGTGACCTACCTTGGGCAGTACCGCGGCTTCAAGCAGCCGAAGCCCTACCCGCCGGCGCGCCAGCAGTGGCGGACGATGCAGATCAACCTCGGGACGGCGATGCGCGATCCGTTCATCCCCGAGGATGGCCGCTCCCTCGAGCGCAACGTCCTCCTCCAGATCAGCGAGAGCGAAGGCGACTCGGCGACGGTGATCCGCTACATCATCACCCCGCGCGCGCTCGACACGCCTCAGGTGGTCGTGCAGTAAGGCAGGCGATAGGCGAATGGCGAGAGGCGATGAGCGGTCGTGAGCCCTGATTCACACCCTCGCCTGCACAGCGCTTGAAGCATCCAATTCCTGCTCCGCCACCCATGCGTCGTTATGCTAATCTCGGGCGCGGCGATGGTCCGCTTATCGCCTTTCGCCCATCGCCTCTCGCCTGTCTTCGCGGGCTTAGCTCAGTTGGTTAGAGCGTCTGCCTTACACGCAGAATGTCGGGGGTTCGAGTCCCTCAGCCCGCACCACCATCCTTGCATCGATTCCGAGGAACGGCGTCGTCCCGCTCCGCGGGACGAGACATCGGTAGCCCCCGGCTTCAGCCGGGGGAAACGAGCGAGCCGATTTCCGCCGCGCCGCTTCAGCGGCGGGACAGGCGCGACGCTGTTTTCGCCTCAACGCGCGATCCAGCTGTTCGACGCGAAATCGTAGCGAAGCGATTTCTTCTCGCCCGTCGGCTGCGGCTCGCCGGTCGGTTCCGCGGCGGGCGCGTACACGGGGAAGTCGCGCTCGATGACGCCGTCCTTCACGATGAACGCGTCACGTCCCGCGTAGCCGTTCGCCGCATCGCCCGAGAGTCGCGCGACACGATGCTGGGCCCAGTGGTCGTCGATCGATTCGAAGATGGCGATCGAACCGTACGCGGCCGCGTCGACTCCCTTCGCCACGACGACGATCTCCTGGGGCGCCGCGCCGTTGAGCTCGGCGAGCACCACATCGATCAACATCCCGTCCCGAGCCGCCTTCAGCGTCTGCGGGTTGCCCTTCTTCGGGAGGATGGTGAGAAAGAAGGTCCCGAGCCCGCACGGCTCGCCTTCGGGAATGTCGATCGAGATCTCATTCGCTCCCTGCCTGACCGTCTTCTGGAACTTGCAGGGATCGGGGGGAGCCTTGGCCGCGAGCACGCTGCCCGCGGGAATCGAGAACATGAGGAGAGCGGCGAGTGTCGTCCGTGCAATTCCCTTCATCATCCACCTCCGGCGCAATGCGGGGAGCGATTCTAGCCTGACGGAGCGCCGATTCGGAGTGGCCGCGGTCACAGGGCCGCGGGCGAGTGCGAGAGCTGCTACCCCTGCCCAGCGCCGATCCGCATCGCCTGCATGCGCCGGTAGGTTAGCGATCGCCAGAGCCATTCCGCGGGACCGAAGCGGAAACGATCCAGCCACCATTCGCTGATCACTGGCTGGGTTGCGTAAACGAGCAGCGTCGGAACGAGGAGCAGCGCAGGTCCGACCGACCCGAAGAGCCCGAAGCCGTAGCTGTAGAAAATCAGCGTGCAGACGATCGATTGCATGAGGTAGTTGCTCAACGCCATCCGCCCGACGGCGGCGAACGGGGCAAGGCGGCGGCGCCACGCTTCGTCCTGACAGAGCACGATTACGCCGCACACGTAACCGAGGCTCAGCATCGGGACCGCAACGGCCTGGATCAGCTGAACTCCGAGGCCGAGCGGAGTGGGCGGGAACTGTGCAACGTGCCACACCCAGCGAATCGCCGTGGCTGCAGTATTCCCCAGCACGCCGACGACGAGCCCGAGCTTCATCCATCTGCGATAGGCGTCAATCGTCTCCCGCCTCGGATGAAAGAAGCCGCGGCGCCACGCCAGCACGCCGCAGAGGAAAAGTGACAGCAGTGGCAGGAAGAAGACCGGGAACATTCCCCAGTTCGCTTTGAACACGTCGAGCACCCGCTGCTCGTGAATCGCGCTCCACGAGCCGTGCGCAAACAAATCCGCAAGCCGTTCGAGCTCTCCCGGCCCGGCGCTGTGCGGCCCTCTCAGTGGCTCGGCCGACACCTGGCCGTAGACCCACGCCAGCGAGAGGAGCACGAGCGGCACGAGCTGGCCGACGATCGCCCACGAGATGAGCGTCGAGTCACGTCTTCGACGGAAGAGCAGCAGCAGGAAACCGATGAGGGCATACGGCAGAAGGATGTCGCCGAACCAGATCATCGTTCCGTGAACGAGTCCGAATACTACGAGGATCGCGAGCCGCCGCGCGTAGACGCCCCCGATCTTCACGCCCCTCGCCTCTCCCCGATCGAGTTGCACCGCGAACCCGACTCCGAAAAGGAAGGAGAAGATCGTGACGAACTTCCCCTGGATGAACGTGTCGATGATCGCCTGCGCGATACGGTCGGGCATCGAGGGCCAGAACGACGACGGCTCGAAGTAGGCGGGCGTCGGGCCGGCAAATCCGCGCATGTTCGCGGCGATGATTCCAAACAGTGCCAGTCCGCGGACGATGTCGATGAGGTCGACGCGCTCGGCGACGCCGATCGGGCCAATCTCCTTCGTAACGGAAGCCGCGGCCTCGACAGACGGCGCCGCCCCGTCACGCTCGATGCCTGGCGCGACCACGCTCGAGGATGGCGGCACATTCCGCCCCGAAACTTCGGAACCCATGTGTGCGCCATTCTACGCAGTTGGGTCAGCTGCCGCCGCGGATTGGGCATCGACTCGAGTTTGCCCCGTTTCGCTCTTCCACCCGCACGGGCGCCGTGACAGAATCGCGCGTCGCTCCAAGCGACCGCGAACACGGAGAACTGCATGGACGCCTCCTCGAGTAAATCGCTGCCAGAGAACGCATACCTTCCTCTCAAGCCCGGCGAGACCTACAAGCCTCTCGTGCCGGCCGACCAGGCCCCGCCCGAAGTCACGTGGCGCGCGATCATCTGGGGAACGCTCCTCTGCGTGATCTTCACCGTCGCTTCGGCCTACTCGGGGCTCAAGGTCGGTCAGGTGATGGAGGCGGCGATCCCGATCTCGATCCTGGCGATCGGTCTCGCGCGCGTCTACGCCCGTCGTTCGACGCTTCTCGAGAACGTCATCATCACCGGCATCGGCGGCGTCTCGGGCTCGGTCGTCGCCGGCGCGATCTTCACGCTCCCGGCGCTCTACTCGCTCCAGCTCCACCCGCACCCGGTGCAGACGATCTTCATCTGCCTCGCCGGCGGCTGCCTCGGCGTCCTCTTCCTGATCCCGCTGCGCCGCTACTTCGTCCGCGAGATGCACGGGCAGTTCCCCTACCCCGAGGCCACGGCGATCACCGAGGTGCTCGTCACCGGCGAGAAGGGCGGATCGCAGGCGAAGCTGCTCCTGCAGTCGACCGCGATCGCCGCGATCTACGACTTCTTCGTCACGACCTTCCAGGTGTGGAAGGAGTTCATCGACTTCCAGTTCATCCCGGTGATGAAGGTGATGTCCGACAAGGCGAAGATCGTCGTGAAGTTCGACGCGGTCGCCTTCATCCTCGGGCTCGGCTACGTCATGGGCCTGCGCTCGTCGATGATCCTGGTCGCGGGCGGCATCCTGTCGAACTTCGTCCTCGTGCCGCTGATCTGGATGATCGGACAGCAGGTCGACGGCGCCGTCTACCCTGCGGCGCTCCCGATCGCGCAGATGACGGCCGAGCAGATCTTCCGCGGCTACGTGCGCTACATCGGCGTCGGTGCAATCGCGACCGCCGGCATCTTCGGCATCATCAAGTCGCTCAAGATCATCGTCGGCTCGTTCAGCGTCGCCGCCCGCGCGTTCAAGGCGGGAGGCGCGCACACGACCGAGCGGACCGACCGCGACATGTCGATCATCACGATCATGATCGGCGTCATCGTCTCCGCGCTTTGCATCGGCATCTTCTTCGGCACGCTCAGCTCGAGCCCGACGATCTTCATCGCGGGGCTCGTCCTCACGCTGCTCTTCTCGTTCTTCTTCACCTCGGTTGCGGCCAACGCGATCGCGACGACCGCGCGCAACCCGGTGTCGGGCATGACGATGCTGACGATCATCATCTCGTCGGTCGTCCTCCTGAACTTCGGCCTGTCGGGAACGACCGGCATGTTCTTCGTCATGGCGATCGCCGGCATGGTCTGCACGGCGCTCTCGGTGTCGGGCCAGACGATCACCGACCTGAAGGCGGGCTACTGGTGCGGCTCGACGCCTCAGCAGCAGCAGCGGATGAAGTTCATCGGCGTCATCGCCTCGGCAGTCGCCGTCGGCCTCACGATCGTGATGCTCGCGAAGGTCTTCCAGTTCGGCGAAGCCGTGCCGGGCGACACGCGCGTCGTTCTCGCCGCGCCGCAGGCTTCGATCATGCAGGCGCTCGTGCAGGGCTTCATGAACGAGCAGCCGATCGCCTACATCCTCTTCGGCGCGGGCGCCATGGTCGCCGTGCTGATGGAGATGCTCGGCGCCCCGGCGCTCGTCTTCGCCCTCGGCATGTACCTGCCGCTCGAGCTGAACACGCCCGCCCTCGTCGGCGGTTTCCTCGCGCACCTCGTCACCCGCAAGTCGGAGCGGGTAGGCGGATCGCGCGGCCGCACGATGCGCGAGCGCGGCGTCATCATCGCCTCAGGCCTCATGGCTGGCGGCGCGCTCGGCGGAGTCTTCGGCGCCGCGCTGCGCCTCTTCCCCTGGTACGCGGAGAGCAACATCAAGACGCCGTTCTTCGACAACGACACGATTTCGCAGATCGTGTCGCTCGTGCTCTTCATCGCGCTCTGCCTCTATGTCTGGTTCGACTCGATGAAGGCGTCGGCAAGCGACGAGGACGAGGCAGAGGCACAGTAGCCGTCGAGACCACGCACCGATCACCTGCAGGGGCACGGCACGCCGTGCCCCTGTTTTTTTGTTGTCGAGGCGTCCCGCCTCGACCGTCTTCACGACAGTAGGCGGAGGCGCCCGGTCTTTGCTACGAGACGACGTTCGTGTAGCGTGACCCTGCAAAGGCCGGAGGCCTTTGCCACAAGGGAGCCTCGATGAACGACCTCGACCGCAGCATCGCAACCGCGATCATCGCCATGGACACGCTCTGGGGCGGCGACGTGATGAACCCCTCGGGGATGGGACGCTTCATCGCCGACTCCTGGTACTCCGACGAGCCGCTCCCAGAGGCCTACACGCATCCGATCGCAGCGAGAGTCCGCGCGGCAGGCGGAATCGGCGGCAAGGATCCCGGGGCGATCGACGATTACCTGAAAGCGATCGACGTGCGCGGCGCCGTGAAGTCCGTCGCCGACGGCGCGAAGAAACTCGGCGGTCTTCGCGGCGCCTATCTCGACAACCTCGCGATGTGCTGCGACGTCATGTGGGACCTGGCGATGGAAGTCCACGGCACGGGTGATCCCGTGTCGCACGACCGCTGCCAGATCGCGATGACGGGAGAGCCGCCGGAGCCGTCCGACCCGCGGTCGAAGCGCGAGCGGGTCGCGGAGTTGCTGAAGGCGGCCGGATACTCCGGCGAGCTCCTCGTCGCGGTCGACGCCTGGCGCACCGAACGGATGGTTCCACGCAAGTCGATCAAGTCGATCGGCGACGCGTTCATCGCGCAGTTCGACACGCTCACGGAACGGAACGTGATGCCTTACATGCCGGCGTTGCTCGCCGGAGTGCCGCGCGCAAACGTCGAGTTCCTGCCGATCGAGAACGCCTGGTTCTCCGGCTCGATGAACTACATCGGCCGGGCGCGGAACGCGGATGGCTCGCCGAAGTACGAGTCGACCTACGAGCTCAACGCGTCGCTCCAGATCTCGATCCCCGAGTTCCAGCAGCTCGTGAGCCACGAGGTCGTGCCCGGGCACGTCACGACGTTCGCCTTCCTGCAGAAACTTTTCGTCGCCGGAAAGCTCGGCTTCGAGGGGACGGTGCTTACGATGAACACGCGGATGGCGGTGCTCGCGGAGGGAATCGCGAACAACGCGATCCTGATGGCGTACGGCGTGAACGATGCGAGCGAGCTTCCCGACCGCGACCTCGAGCTCGGCGTGCAGCTGGCATTGTTGCAGGACGACGCAAAGAACCAGTCGTCGTGGCTGACATGGAAGGAAAAGCTTCCAAAGGAGGAGGTCGCAAAGGCTCTGCGCAACGATTTCCTCTGCTCCGACGAACGCTCCGACAAGCTCTCCGGCGCGTGGGGCCGGCATCCGCTGCTCGGCCGGATGTACCTGCCCGCGTACCGGTATGGAACGAAGGCGGTCGCGAGGCTGCGCGAGAAGCACGCGCCGGAAGCGATCCTTCCCGCGCTCTTCGGTTGCAACGGCCTCGTCGACATGTCGACGGTTGAGATGGCGGTCGGGGGGTACTGAGTACTGAGTAGTGAGTACTGTCTTACCGCGGTGCTACGATGTTCCGACAGGTAGACGAATGGTCCTTGTCGAACCGGGCAGCAGGGAGGAGTTGTCGCGACGGAAGCTCTTCGCGACGTTTCTCGCACAGGGGAGCGTGGGCGCGATCCTCCTGGTCGCGCTGACACTGCTTCAGCGCGAGGAGACCGGCACGACGCTGACCGCCCTCGGGCACTCGGCGCTCCCGCTCCTCGCGATCTTCGTCGCCTTCGCGCTCGCGCTCGCAATCCTCAAGTTCAAGCTGACCGATCGGGTCTTTGTCGCGCTCGGCCTGACCGGCGCAACGATCATGCTGCCGCTGCTCGGACCGATTCTCACCGCGTGGATCTCGGTCTTTGCAGCGGCGTTCTCGCGCTGGCTCGCGATCCGGCAGATCGGTCCCATCAAGTCGGATCTCGTCGACGTCACCGCCGACTACGTCCGCATCGTCGGCCACTTCGGCACCTACGGCATCCCCGTGCTCTTTGCTGGAGAGGTCTATCAATGGATGGGCGGCATCACGCCGCGCACCGATGCGGGGTGGGGCGCGGCCTGGCAGATCGCGGTGGCGGGCTTCGCGCTGCTGCTCGCAAATCACGCGGTGATGAAACAAGTCGAAGCCGCTTACGGCTACGCACCGGCGAAGATGCTCAAGGTCTCCCTGGTCGATGCGGGGATCTACGCGCTGACTCTTCCCTACGCGGTGCTCATGGCGCTGTCGTACTCCTCGCTAGGCTGGGGCGCGATTCTCGGCTGGGCCTTCATGGGAGTTCTGCTCAACTTCGTCGCACGAAACCTCTCGATCGCCCGGGCCGCGCGCGACCGGCTCGTCGACCAGCTCGCCTCGCTCAGCAACGTGGGAAAAACGATCTCGCTCCGCTTCACCACCGACGAGCTCCTCCGCGCGATCTACGAAGCGTGCAGAAACACAGTCGACGTCTCCCTCTTCACGATCTCACTCTACGACGAGCGCGACGGGATGCTGTCGGCCGAGCTCGACATCCGCGACGGCGAGGTGCTGGCGAAGGAACGGTTCCCGCTCGGCCAGGGGCTCAATTCCTGGGTCGTGACGAACGGGAAGTCGCTCAACATCGGGAGCACCGAGGAGGAAGCGCGCTTCGGGATCGTCGCGTTCGATGACGGGACGGCGACCGAATCGTGGCTCGGCGCGCCGATGATCGCGCGCGACCGCGTCATCGGCGTCATCTCGGTGCAGAGCTACAAGCGGCACGCCTTCTCGCCCGACGACGAGATCCTGCTCACGACGATCGCCAACCAGGCCGCGGTCGCCTTCGACAACTCCCACCTCTTCCGCGATCTCGAGTCGCTCACCCAGGCGCTCGAGACGCGCGTGGAGGAGCGCACTGGAGAATTGCAGCAGACGAACCTGCAGCTCCAGGCGGCCGATCGCTCGAAGAGCCAGTTCCTCGCGAACATGTCGCACGAGCTGCGCACGCCGCTCAACTCCATCATCGGCTTCTCCGCGATCCTGCTCGACACGCTCAAGCCGCTGATCCCTTCGCGCTTCTACAAGTTCATCGAGAACATCCACCTCGCGGGAACGCACCTTCTCGGACTGATCAACGACATTCTCGACCTCTCGAAGATCGAGGCGGGACGCATCGAGCTGCAGCCTCAGCCGCTCGACGTGCGCGAGACGGTCGCCGCCGTCGAGCGGGTCGTAAAGGGCGTCTGCGCCGATGCCCAGGTGACGCTGCTCACGACCGTCGCGGACGACGTTCCTACTGCCATCCTCGACGAGGGGCGGGTCAAGCAGATCCTCGTCAATCTCCTCTCGAACGCCGTGAAGTTCTCGGAGCGCGGCGACCGCGTGCGGCTCGACGTTGCCACCATTCCCGCCGAGTCGTCGCCCGTCGGATGCGCAGCGCTCGAATTCAAGGTGACCGACAACGGCATCGGCATGCCAGCCAACGAGCTGCCGAAGATCTTCGACCAGTTCTACCAGATCGCAAAGCACAGCAACTCGCTCCGCAAGGGAACGGGCCTCGGCCTCTCGCTCACGCGCGGCCTGGTCGATCTCCACCACGGGACGATCCAGGTGGAGTCGGTACACGGGACGGGCTCGACCTTCCACGTGATCTTGCCTGTCGACTGCACATGCGCGCCGGAGACGGAGGCGAAGGAGCGGACGGTGGGGGTGTAGTTTCTGGTTGTTTGTTGTCAGGGCCCACGGGTCAGACGCAATGGCCTTGAGTTAAGCGCAAAACCCTGAAGTTAGAACGCTGAACGATGAATTGCGAACCCAGAAACCCCCACCCGGAGCCCATTTCTGGGTTCAAACTTCAGCGTTCAACGTTCTAACTTCAGGGTTTTTGACTCGCTTCTCTCGCCCTTCGCCTCCCCTAAAACGAACCGGCCCGCCTTTCGGCGGGCCGGTCGGCGTTGCGTGGATCCGGGATCGTTACGGCTTCGTCGTGCAGAGCGAGAAGCTGCCGCTTCCCGCGTACGAGTAGACGCGCCACCGGTAGGTTCCGGCAGTGCCGCTGTAGCTGACGTTCTCGGTCGACGTGGATCCTTCGGAAGCCTTGACGTTCGACCAGGTCGATCCGCTCAGCTTCTGCAGGTAAAGATCGAAGTCGGTGCCCGAGGGGCCGGTGAGTTTTCCGGTGTGCGTCCCCGAAATGCTCGACGTGTAGCCGGTGGTCGAAGGCTTGTAGCTGTTCTGGCCAGCGCCCGTGAACGACCCGGTGTAGGTGGTGCAGGTCGGCGGCGGCGTGGTGCCGGCGCTGTAGGTCGCGTTGAGCGAAACGCCCGAGAAGGTGGAGTAGGCGTAGAGACCGACGTACCAGTCACCGGCGACCGGGTTGGTCACGCTGACCGACTCGTTGTTGCCGCTCAGATACGGACGGTAGTCGTAGCTCGACGACGTCGGCATTGCGCCGCGCTTGACGTACATGTCGGCGTCGCCCGTTCCACCCGACATCGTGAACTTGAGCGAGGTCTGGCTGGCGGGAACGGTGATCTTGTAGTACTTCCACGCTCCGGTCGAGGCCGACTGGCTGCTCACCGTCACACCATTCGAGAGCGTCGTGGCGGCGACCGCGCCGCCCGGAACTCCGACGGCGTCCCACGCCTTCTGCACGGCGGCTTCCGCGGTCGCGCCGTAGAGCGCCGTGGCGGCCTGCGCGGTCGCGTTGCGCGCGCCCTGGAAGTTCGTCGACGACGTCATGTAGTCGCGGTTCGCCCGGTAGAAAATCGCTTCCGCCTGCGCCATGCCGAGCGCCGGAACGACGACGCTCGTCTTGCCGCGCGGATGCGTGCCGCCCTGAACGAGCAGGTAGAACGCGAGGTTCGCGATTCCAGAGTTCGAGTGGACGCCGCCGTTGTCGGCAGTGCCGGTGTAACGCGTCGGATAGTAGTCGTACGAGCTGCCGTCCGCTGCCGGGTCGTTCATGTAGCGGAGCGCGTCACCCGCGGTCGCCGGCGTGTAAACGTCCTCGCCGATCTTCCAGGTGTTCGAGTTGATCGAGCCGACCTTGTAGGCCTCGGCGGCGGCCGCCATGATGTCCGACATCGCCTCGTTGAGCGCGCCCGACTCGTTCGAGTAGGTCAGATTCGACTCGTACTCCGTGACGGCGTGCGTCAGCTCGTGCGCCACGACGTCGAAACCCTTCGAGAGCGACGAGAGCGTCGTGCCGTCACCGTCGCCGTAGACCATCTGCGTGCTGTTCCAGTACGCATTGTTGTAGTTGCTGCTGTAGTGGACTGACGATTTCAGCTGCGCGCCAGCGTTGTTGTACGAATCGCGCGCGAATTTCGAGTAGTAGTAGTTGTAGACGATGCCGGCATTGTCGTGCGCAGCGTTGACCGCCGTGTCGGCGACCGCGGCCGACCCTTCGCTGCGGACCAGCGTGCCCGGTAGCGTCGTTCCGTTGTTGCAGGTGTACGTCGCGCGGCTCAGAGCGCGGTAGATCAGCGCGTGTTTCGCGACGAGGTTCTTGCTCGTCGCATCGGCGAAGATCCGGTCGCGCTGCTCGCCTTCCTCGTCGACGTAAGTGACGATCGCGCTCCATGCCAGGAACGCGACGCCCTTGCCGTTGACCACGTAGGTCAGCTCAGGAGAGGTCTCGAAGTCGAAGTCGACGATCCCCGCCTCGGAGATCGCACTGAGAAGCGCCTGGCTGGCGTCGACCGACGGACGGAGCGGGAGGTTGCGCCCCGGAATGAAGGTGCCGTTGATCGCATAAACCTCGCCGTCGCGATCGGCGTGAAGGACCATGTCGGCGCCGACGACCTTCAGGCCAGCGTAGTGCTGCTGAAGTCGGACGTGCGTCCGTCCCTGCTCATCAACACGGGAGCTGCGGACTTCGAAGTCCTCGTTCCCTTCGGCGCCGAACAGGTCGCCGTTCTGCTCCATCACTCGGGCCGCGGCCTGCGGATTCGGCAGCTTGCCGAACCTGCCCGTCACGAACGTCGGAACACCCGACTCCGTCCGGCCATGAATCAGAACCGTGTCGGCATCCTGATAGCGCGGCGCCGCGTATCCGAACGTCGCGACCATCAGAAGCATCGCTGCAATGATCAGTGCTTTCTTCATTTCGTCCCTCAGTCTCTTACTCGTTAATGGATACAAAAACGGGTTGATCGTGGTAATCCGACTGGAGGGACTACAAAGCAGTGACTGTGCCAGTTACCTCCATGACACGTAACCACTTTAAAATGAAGTAGTTGAAAAATCGACGCAAGACCGATGGATCAGCGACCGACCCGAATTCGTCCAAACTCGCGAAGAAACGGGTCGAAATGCGATCCAATGGGCTCTGAAACCGACCCGTAACACGGGTCTTTCCCGGGCCAAACTAGGGAGATGGGAGCTTGGGCCGCAATTGCCGGTCGTGCAGACCCGAGAGCAGGAGCTGAGCCAGGATCGCTCCGAGAAATGCGAGCGCCATATCCTTCTGCGTGTCCCAGACATCCCCCTGCGTTCCGAGAAACGCATCGGCCCCGGTGCCGGTGGACGCGGCGACCGACCATTCGACGAGCTCGTAGATCGCGCTGAACGCGAGGCACATCGAGACCACGATCGCAAAGAGCCACGCCTTCCCCCGAACGACTCCGTTTCGCAGCAGCACTTCGCGCGCGAGGATCGCCGGGACGAAGCCCTGGGCGAGATGCCCGAGCCTGTCGTAGTGGTTCCGCTGCAGCCCGAGGAGATTCTTCACCCACTCGCCTAGCGGCACCTCGGCGTACGTGTAGTGCCCGCCCACCATCAGGATCACCGCGTGGATCGCGAGCAGCACGTAGAGAAGGTCGGTGAGCGTGAACCGTCGATACGTCGGGATCAGGATCATCGCGCCGATGATCACCGGCGCAACCTCGAGAAACCAGGTGAAGTAATCGTGAGGCCCGACGGCCGACCAGACGAACACGATCGCGACGAGGAGCAGCAGGATCAGGGGGAGTTTCATCCCTACATCATAGGCGAGAGGCGAGAGGCGAAAGGCGAGAGGCGAAAAGCAGGCAGCGAAACGCACGCAGCGACGTCCTGCACCTACAAACGCAGGGTGCGTCGTTAGGCATTGCGAGAGCGGGTATGCCCATCCACGAGAAGGCGAGTGGCCATCTCCCGCGTCGCCGCCATGTTCCACCGGCCTGCTCATCGCCTCTCGCCTCTCGCCCCTCGCCTCCCCTCGCAAGGCTCGCGTATGCTTCAAACATGACGATCCGCGATTACGCCCCCCAGCGCCGCGGCGATGCGGCGGCGTACGACCGCTACCTGCGCGGAATGGATGCGTCGATGAAGCAGAAGATCGCGCTCACGGCGGCGCACCTGCTCGGCACGGGGCGCGTCGCCGACATGGGGATGGGCTCGGGAAGCGGGAGTGAGGCGCTCGCCGCCCTCTATCCTTCGCTCGAGGTCGTCGGCGTCGACATCAATCCGACGATGGTCGAGCTCGCGGCGAGGAAGTTCGCGTTGCCTAACCTCTCCTTCGTCACGGGCGACATCGCGGCGCGCTGCTTCGACGACGCCTCGCTCGACGGCATCTTCGACTCGTCGGTGCTGCACCACGTCACGACCTTCAACGGCTACGACCACGAGGCGGCGGGACGCGCGCTCGAGGTGCAGTCGCGCCAGCTTCGCGACCACGGCGTGCTGATCGTGCGCGATTTCGTCGATCCCGGCGAGGGAGAGGTGCTGCTCGACGTCCGCGACGACGACGGCGACGACTCCGACGACCCCGCGCGCTGCTCGACCGCCGCGCTCCTTCGCCGCTTCGCGCGCGAGTTCCGCAAGCTCGCAACGCCGCCGATGTCTCCAGGCTTTTCGGTCGATGAGAGCGCCGCATCGCCCGGCATCCCGCTACCTGCCGGATTCCGCCGCTTCGCCCTGACGCTCAAGCTCGCGACCGAGTTCGTTCTCCGCAAAGACTACCGCACCGACTGGGACACTGAAGTCCTGGAGGAGTACACCTACTACACGCAGGCGGAGTTCGAGACGATCTGTGCCCGCCTCGGTCTACGTCTCCTCGCTTCGGCGCCGATCCGCAATTCCTGGATCGTTCGCAACCGGTTCGAAGGAAAGATCGCGCTTCACGACACGACGGGCGCGCCGCTCGAGTTTCCTCCGACGAACTACCTGATCGTCGGAGAGAAGGTGCCGGAAGGCGAAGGCGTGCGCTTCGAAGAAGCGCGACCCGAGGAACCACTCGGCTTCCTCACGATGGAGCATTGGCGCAACACGGAGAGCGGACGGGTGATGGATCTCGTCGCGCGGCCTCACCCGACGATCGACGTCATCCCCTGGTTCCGCGCCGGAGACGACATCCACGTCCTCGCCCGCCGGAGCTACCCGCGCCCGATCCTGCAGAGCGAGCCGCGAGGCACATCGAGGATCGACGGCGCGAGGCCGATCGACTATGTCACCGAGCCGCTCACCCTTCTCCAGGGCGACGAGCCTCTCGGCGCGAGCGTCGAGGCAGCGCTCGCGCGCTTCGCGGCGATCGATGCCTCGAAGATCCGCGGCATGCAGCCCGGCAGCATCTACTATCCCTCGCCCGGAGGAATCCGCGAGGAAGTGCGCTCGGTCTTCGTCGAGATCGAGCCGGTCGTCGTGCATCGCCCACTCGCCTCGCTCTCGGGTTTCAGCACCTCGGGAATCGTGCGCGCAATCGACGCCCGGCAGCTGCTCCGCGCCGCGCAGGTCGGCGGCCTTCCCGATGCGCGCCTCGAAATGAACGTCCACGAACTGCTGATCAGGCTCGGGATCGCTCACGGCGACTGGATCGGGGAATCGATCCGCCTGGGCGACTCGGCGCCTCTCACGCCCACTCCGCTCGCGGCACTGCGCGCGCGAACGACCAGGCGACGCTTCGCTCGCACAGCCGCGCCAGACTCGGGCGGCTTTCTCTCGATCGACTGCGCGATGTTCCGTGAGCTCGACGCGTCGGGCGCCGCGCTCTTCGAGCGGCCGCTCGAGTTCGTCGTTCCGTGCACATTCAGTGCGAACAGCGCTGCCACGGCGCTCCTGCGCCGCTCGGGAGACGAGGTGCTCATCGCGGTCGACGACGACGACCTTCCCGCGACGCAGGCATTCAACGGAAACAGCGAGCTTCTCGTCGCACCCGCGTGGCGCCTTCCATTCGATGTCTCCTCGCCGTCGGCGATGAGGCGCTGGCTCCTCGAGCGAATCGAGACGGAGTACGGCCTGCGCGGCACGAACGCGTGGGAGCTCGGCGGTCGCTATCACCCGACACCCGGCCTCACGCCGGAGGCCGTCTATCCGCTCGCGATCGAAGTCGACGAGCTCCGCCCCGCGCCGTCGAACCTGCACTGGTTGAATCTGCGGGAGCTGATCGCCGAGGAGAGTGCGATGCTCGATGGACACCTGCGGGTCGTCGCGTTCCGCGCGGCGCACGCGCTCGGCCTGCTCACGTGATGGCCGCCGCCGCGCTTTCACGGGCGCGCCGATATAATCCTGCCACCCAGTGAAGCTCCCGGAGCCGGCCATGCGCAAATCGATCCTGTCGCTCGCAGCCATCGTCACTTTCGTTCTCTCGCACGCGCACGACGCTCGAGGCCAGGCGGCTGCGGCGACGCCGTCGGCAGCAGCCGTCACAGCGACCGACGCGCCGCGGGAACCGGCGTTTGCCCCGGTAGTGCTCGACGGGACGACGATCCTGAGGGTCGCCACGCTGCCAGGCGCAGTCTCCGCAAGGCAACGTGCATCGGAAGCGTCAGCGCGGCTGGAGGATTTTGCCGACAACGCCGCGGGCACCGAGGTGGAGATCAAGGTGGTCGCCACGGGTGAGACCCGGGCCCTCGTGAGCGCGGGAACGTTCCTCCTCGCCGTCGCGCCCCAGGACGCGGCGCTGGAGGGAATTCCGCTCGACACGCTCGCGCAGCGGAACGCGGATGCGATCCGCGCCGCGATCGCAGGCTACAGGAACGCCCGCACCGCGAAGACGATCATGACGCGCGCAGGGCTCATGGCCGTGGCGTGGCTCGGCTTCATCATGCTCATCCGCGCCGTGCGCGCCGGCTCCCGCGCGCTCCGTCTCCGGCTGCGAAGCCTGCAGGAGAGCCGCCTCGAGCGGAGCCGGGTTCGCGGAGTCGGCATGCAGCTCGTCGAGCAGGTCGTGATGTTCGCGCTCGCGATCCTGCGCCTCTTCGTGGCCCTGCTCCTTCTGGTTCTCTTCCTCACGCTCGTCACGCTCACGCTGCGCGTCTTTCCGCAGACTGGCGCGATCGCCGACTCGGTTCTCGAGTCGGAGCGTGGCGCGGCGATGCGCGCGCTGCTCGCGATCGTCGACTACCTGCCGAGTTTCGTCTTCCTCGTCGTCATCGTCGTGGTCACCTGGTATCTCCTCAAAGGGTTCCGTCTCTTCTTCGACGCCCTCGAGCGGCAGGACATCACGTTCCCCGGCTTCCTCGCCGAGTGGGCGCATCCGACCTATTCGCTCGCGCGGTTTCTGGTCATCGTCTTCGCTGCCGTCGTGGCGTTCCCCTACCTACCCGGCGGCGGGTCCGACGCGCTCAAGGGCGTCTCGCTCTTCTTCGGCGTGCTCTTCTCGTTAGGCTCGACGTCCGCGGTGAGCAACGTCGTTTCCGGCGTCATCCTCACCTACATGCACCCCTACCGCGTCGGCGACTTCGTCGAGATCGGCGGCACGACCGGAACCGTCGTCAAGCGCGACTTCCTCGTCACCCGGATCCGCACGATCAAGAACGAAGAGGTGACGATTCCGAACGGCGCGATTCTCGTCGGGCAGATGCGCAACTACAGCACGATGGCCTCCGCCGAGGGGCTCATCGTCCACACGGCAATCACCATCGGCTACGACGCCCCCTGGCGTCGGGTCCACGAGCTCATGGTCGCCGCGGCAAAGTCGACCGAGGGAATCATCGAATCTCCCGCCCCTTTCGTCTGGCAGACCTCGCTCAACGACTACCATGTGTCGTACGAGATCAACGCCTACACGCGGACGGCCGAGCAGCTCTTCCGGATCCAGGCGGACCTGCACCGGAACATCCAGGATCGGTTCAACGAGGCGGGTGTCGAGATCATGTCGCCGGCCTTTGCCGCGCTGCGCGACGGCAACAGCGTCACGACCCCCGCGGCCCATCGCCCCGAGGGCTACGAGCCTCCCGGGTTCCGGGTCAGCCAAATCCCGGGGGAGAAACGGTAAACGCGGAACGCGAAGCCGATAGCCGATAGCCGATAGCCGATTCCAGATTGGGCTACTCCGCCTCCGGCATCCAACTTCCTGAGCTCCCGTTCACCGTTCTACGTTCCGATTTACCGCTTCCCGGTTTCACATTTCGCGTTCCGCGTTCCCCACCAGGCTGAATTATCCTTCCATCATGAAGATCACCGCGCCGCACCGGGTTCGCCGGACGTACCGCCAGCACATCGTCGCACCTCCCGAGAAAGTATTTCCGCTGCTCTGCCCCGTTAGGGAAAGCGAGTGGGTCCAGGACTGGGACCCCGTCGTCGTCGTCACCTCCTCGGGTGTCGCGGAAAGCGATTGTGCCTTCGTCACATCGGACCGCGGGCGCGAAGCGACCTGGGTCGTGACCCGCTTCGACCCGGCGTCGTGGACGATCGAGTTCGTGAAGGTCACGCCGGGCGTGACGGTTGGACAGATCAGCGTCCGCCTGACCGCCGAGCCGGGAGGAACCGCGGCCGACGTCGCCTATCAGCACACCGCGCTCGGCGACGCAGGGAAGGCCTTCGTCGACGGCTTCACCGAGGAGTTCTACGAGACCTTCATGAAGGAATGGGAGGCGTCGATGAACCACTACCTCACCACCGGCGAGATGCGGCGAGTCGAGGAATGACGAGGGGCACGCCAGACGCGGCTTCGCACGAGGCGGTGATCGACTCGCCCGTCGGCCGGCTGCGCCTCGTCGCAACGCGTGAGGCGCTCACGCGGATCGATTTCCTCGGCGGCGATGCGAAAGCCATCGATCGCGCGGCGAAGCTCCCGCCCATGCTGGCGACGACGATCCGCGAGCTTGCCGGGTACTTCGATGGAGAGCTCCGCGAGTTCAGCGTTCGACTCGCGCCCGCGGGAACCGTGTTCCAACGCCAGGTGTGGGACGCGCTGCTGGCGATCCCATTCGGCGCGACGACGACCTACGGCGAGATCGCGCACCGGATCGGCCGCCCGACCGCCGTGCGCGCGGTCGGAGCCGCGAACGGCGCGAATCCGATCCCAATCATCATTCCCTGCCACCGGGTCATCGGCGGCGACGGCTCGCTGACCGGCTACGGCGGTGGGATTCCGAACAAGCAGCTTCTCCTCCGGCTGGAAGGGGTCTCCGTGCCGGGTGGCCGCGATGGCGCGCAGGCTACCCTCTTCGGACGGAAGTGAGCGAAGACGGCGCGACCCGGCTCAGCTTCGCACGACCGCAAAACTCCCCTTGCTCCGCGCCTTGACCTCGTACATCGAGTCGTCGGCCCGCTTGAGCAGCGTCTCGACATCCGCCGGAGCTTCCCGAAACGACGCGAAGCCGATCGTCGCGCCGAAGCCGGTCTCGGGATAGTCGGCGGCGACCTCCCTCAGCTTCTCTGTGATGCGCGTGCCGATCGTCGCGCACGTGTTCTCTCCAGGATCCACGATGGCGATGACGAATTCGTCGCCGCCCATGCGTGCTGCAAGGTCGACGGCCCGGATGCTCTCGGTCAGCACCGTCGCAACGCGGCGGAGAACCTCGTCACCCTCGTCGTGTCCGAAGCGGTCGTTGACCCGCTTGAAATTGTCGAGGTCGAGGTAACCGACGGCGATGGCCCCGCCTGCACGTTTCGATCGCGCGAGCTCGCGCGACAGCGTCTCGCGGAACGCACGTCCGTTCGCAAGACCGGTCAGAGCGTCGGTTCGCGCAAGATTCGTCTCGCTCCTCAGCGCCGTTTGCAATCTGCGGTTCAGGTCGGCGAGCACGTCGCGGTCGCGCCGGAGCAATGCCACGAACAGGGCGAGTGCGATGAAGGTGACGACTCGCGTGGCCGAGTTCCAGTAGACGATCGGGGTGGGATGCTCGGCCTGCAGAATGGCGACCGACATGAGGCACGCGCCGGAGCCGAGCGCGCTGAACACGGCGGGCCACACGCCTGCGAGCCATGCGGCTCCGACGACTGGCACGTAGTAGAGGAGCGACATCGCGACGGGCCCGGTCACCCAGTCGACTGCGCCGACCAGCGCGATGAACGGGAATGCCACCGCCAGGACCAGCCCTGGAGGGAAGCGCCTCATGGTCAACTCGAGCAACGGCATTCCGCGACCATTTTCTCACCGTATGCGTTCGCATGGCCGACTGTCGTCGCCGAAGGAAATACGACGGCATCCCATCCCGTTTTCGGCGCCGGCGGTTGACACCTCGGGGCTTCGCCCGTATCGTGCTGCCTCCGCGGGGGAACCACCCGCGAAAATGCTCCTTGAAGTCTCCGATCCGGGCCGGTAGCTCAGTGGTAGAGCAGTTGGCTTTTAACCAATTGGTCGCAGGTTCGATCCCTGCCCGGCTCACCAGAGCACCGAATCGAGAATGAAGAATTGAGAATTGAGAGACTCCGTACCTCCGGCGCTCGTGCCATCTCTCAATTCTCAATTCCCCAATTCTCAGTTCTTCTCTCTGTCCCCATCGTCTAGTGGCCTAGGACACCGCCCTTTCACGGCGGCGACACGGGTTCGAATCCCGTTGGGGACGCCAATTTCCACGCAAGCAGTTCGACCCCTTCCCCTCTTCAAGCGAACCTTCTCCAGCGCGAGCTTTGCGTTGCCCGCGGCCGGTACGCAGCCTGGCGGGAGCTGCGCCCACCGCCACACTGAGCTCGGATACCATGCAGCTGCACGGTTCGCGCAGGCATCGCAAGGCATGAACCGGGCGCAAAGCCTGCTGGCAGCATCCGTCCTTGCTCACTGGCACGAGCCTTCTCGCAACGGCAAATCTCATGTGCAGCGAGCGATGACTGATGAGTGACCTGAAGGCCGTCGTCGTCGTTCCGACGTACAACGAGAAAGAGAACATCGACTTCCTGTTGACCGACCTGCTCGCCCTGCCTGTCGGGCTGAGCGTCATCGTGGTCGACGATGCGTCGCCCGACGGCACCGGCCGGCTCGCCGATCAATGGGCAGCGCGCGCGGCCGGTCGGGTTCACGTCATCCATCGAGCCGGCAAGCTCGGCCTCGGTACCGCTTACCTCGCCGGCTTCAGGCACGCGCTGTCGGCGGGCTTCCACCGCATCATGACGATGGACGCCGACTTCTCGCATCACCCCGGCTACATTCCGGCGATCCTCGAGCTCAGCCGCGAAGGCGACATGGTGATCGGCTCGCGTTACGTCGAAGGCGGAGGCACGCTGAACTGCACGGCCGGACGGCGCGCACTGAGCCGCGGCGCGAACACGTTCGCCAGGCACACGCTCGGCTTGCGCGCGCACGACTGCACGGCGGGATTCCGATGCTACCGGCGCGACGTGCTGAAGACGATCGACCTCGACTCGATCCTCTCGAGCGGCTATTCGTTCCTGATCGAAATGATCTTCTACGTGCGCCGACGGGGCGTTCGACGTCGTCACGCTCTGGGATGTCGTCGAGCATCTCTCCGATCCGTTCGCGGAGCTCGAGCAGGCCTTTCGCGTCCTGAGACCGGGCGGCCTGCTCGTGGTGCATACGATGGACGTCGACAGCCTGCTCGCACGAGCCATGGGCCGCCGCTGGCCGTGGCTGATGGAAATGCACCTCTATTTCTTCTCCCGCAGGACGCTCGCGGCGATGCTCGAGAGGGCCGGCTTCGAGCTGGTCCGCGCCGAGACGCAGGGCCGCTACCTCCGCCTCGGTTACCTCGTCACGCGCGTCGGCGGAATCAGCCCGATGTTAGGCCGTGCGATGGGAGGGGTGATCGGCGGTCTGAATTTGCGGCACGTCCCGATCGCGCTCAATTTCGGCGACCTGTTCACCGTCTACGCGGTGAAGCCGTGACCTCGCCTGATTCGGTTATGCTCCGTGCCATGAGTTCAGAGCGCCTTCGCCTTGCCGCCCAGTTGCTGATGGGACTCACTGTCGCGTTGCTCGCCTTCTGGCTCGCCGTTCCGGGCTCGGCCTGGAGAGCGGGCGCCGATGGGTTCCGGGGGCTTTCGGACCAGCTCAGCTACACGGCGTGCCTTCGCTACTTCGTCTGGGACGAGTGGAGGTGGCCGCTTCTCCGTGCGGCGGGGCTCGGGAGCATCGAGGGGACGAACATCCTCTTCACGGATTCGAATCCGCTGTATGGACTCGGCCTTCGGCTGGCACGGCGCTTTCTGACGCTCGAGTTCAACTTCCTCGGCTTCTGGCTCGCAATCTGCTACGCCGCACAGGGCATCGCCGCCGTCGTCTCCCTGCACTGGTGGGGCGTCCGCCGTTGGGCGCCGGTGTTCGCGGGTGCCGTGCTTGCCGTGAGCGTTCCGGCATGGATCGCAGGCTTCGAACATTCGGCACTCTGCTTTCACGCCTTCTTCCTGCTCGCCGCGGGGCTTCCGGCGCTGGCTCGCCGCTCGTCGCCGGAGCGCGCGGCGGCGGCAGCGCTGGCCATGGGCTGGACGCTGCTCGCGATGAACGTCTACCTCTTCGTCATGTTCTCGGTTCTCGTCCTCGCCCTCTTTCTCTGGCTGTGCGGGGAGGGCTGGACGTGGCGCAGGGCCCTCGCCGGCCTCGTCGTCTTCGGCGGCGTCGGAATTCTGGAAATGGTCGTGCTCGGCTACTTCGACGCGCATGGATATGGGGGCGGCTTCACGCTGTTCTCGATGAACCTGCTGTCGCCCGTGTTCCCGCCGGAAGGAACACTGCTCGGGCGGTTAGGCGGTCGTCTCGACGCCACGGGCGGACAATACGAGGGATTCAACTACCTCGGACTCGGGCTCCTGCTCCTTCTCGGCGCGGCAGTATGGATGGAGCGTTCGCGAATTCGCGAGCACTTGCGACACTACCGGCCGTACTGGGTCGCCTGCCTCGGTCTGACGCTCTTCGCGCTATCGACGAACGTCTTCCTGGGGGAACGCCTGATTCTCTGGCTCCCGACTCCTCCCGACGTGATCTCGCAGTTCAGGGCGCCGGGACGCTTCTTCTGGCCCGTGACCTATCTTCTGCTCGTCGCCACGGTGGTTCTCGTGAGCCGGCGCGGATGGAAAGCCGAGCGCTGGCTCGTGGCGCTCGCGTTGCTGCAGTGGCTGGACGTCGCGGGACTCAGGGCCGAGATTCGCGCCGAGTTGTCCCACCCGCATCCCCTGTACTTCTCCCGGCAGGTGATCACTCGATTGATGGAGGCACACGAGCGGGTGGTGGTGGCACCGAGCTTTGATTGCGCTCCTCCCGCAGAGCAGTATGCGGTCGTTGAGGCGATCTACCGCGCATCCGGCGCGCGCAAGCCCGTGTCAACGGTTTACAGCGGGCGCCCAGTGGCGTTCGATTGCAGGAGCGACGTCGAGTTGCGCTCTCGCGACCTGAAGAGCGAGCCGCGAGCTCTTGCAATCGTGCTCGACAGCGAAGCAGCGGTCGCGACACCCGCCGATGCCGGCTGGCACTGCGCACGATTCGAGCTGGGCCGCATCTGTTCCACCCTCCCCGAGGCGATGCCGTTACTCAGAAACGTCGGACCGCCCGAGCCATGAGCGGCCGCTCCGGAACGCGATGAAGTGCTCGTCGCCTCGAGCGTTCCGATCCGCTAAACTACGAGCGCTCCGAAACTCCCGATTCCAATCGAATCACCGAATCACTCGCAACGGAGGGTTGCCCATGCGTCGCTTCGTCCTCGGACTGATGTTTCTCTGCCTCACGCTCCCCGTCCTCGCCGGCGAGTTCGGCTCGGTGTCGGGAAGGGTCTTCGCTTCCGACGGCACCCCTCTCACCGGCTCGTTCGTGACGATCCGCGGCGAGCTCCTTCCCGGCGGCAGGACCATCGAAGTCGATGACAAGGCACGCTTCTCGCTGCCTCGACTGGTCCCGGGCGAGTACACCCTCTCGGCGGAGATCCCAGGCTACGGTTCGACGCGGCGCAGCGTCGTCATCTCCGTCGATCGCGACACGCAGGTCGACCTGACCGTCGCATCGACCATGACCGAGACGATCGACGTCACGACGAGCGAGCCGGTCGTCGACACGAAGTCGACCGAGGTCGGCTCGAACTTCAAGAGCGAGTTCATCGAGGAGATCCCGATCCCCCGCAGCTACAAGGGGCTCTTCCAGCTCGCACCCGGGGTCAGCGAGAACAACCGCCGCGCTCCGAACGCCGGCGCCTCGCGTCTCGACAATTCGTTTCTCCTCGACGGCGTCAACATCACGAACCCGCACTACGGCGACATCGTCCCGAACGTCTCGGGACTCGACATCGCCGAGGTCAACATCAAGCGCGGGGCAATCACCGCGGAGTTCGGACGGAGCGGCGGCATGGTCGTCAATGCGATCACGAAGTCGGGCTCAAACAGCCTCTCCGGCACGGCGCGCTACGACGTTCAGCCGTCGGGCTGGGTCTCGGATCCGACCGGAAGCGGCGGCCTTCTCGAGCAGACCGACCGGACGGAGGCGGGAATCTCGTTAGGCGGACCGATCCTCCGCGACCGTCTCTGGTACTTCGGCGTGGCGAGCTTCCCGACCGCGACCACCACCGACAGGAGCAACAACCTCTTCCCCGACGGGGGGCTCCCCGACTCCGACGTCGAGACCGACGAGTACGGGCTCAAGCTTACCGCGGCCCCCACCGAGCACCACTTCCTCGCCTTCTCCGCCCGTTCGCGCGACACCTCGTTCTCGAACCAGTCGATCGGGGCGAACTCGCACCCGTCGGTCGCGAGCGACGACGCGACCGACTATTCGATCGCGACCCTCGGCTGGACCTGGATGTTCTCGTCCGACGCCTTCGCGGAGCTCAAGATCAACTCGAACCGCGAGGACAACTCGACGCGTCCCGTCACGCCTCTCGGCTACCGCCCTGCCTTCGACGCCGCGCATCCGGAGCGGATGGGACAGTTCACGACGACGTCCGACTTCATCGTGGGCGGTGCGACCGCCGTGGGGCAGGCGGTCGGCGGCAACTCGCTCGCGGTCAACAATCAGGACTTCATGCGCGACGAGCTCAAGCTCAGCTTCCAGTCGTACAGGAACTGGTTCGGCAAGGCGCATGACGTTCGCACCGGCGTGACCTGGAGCGAAGACGGCGAAGACCTCGAGAGGCGCGCGAACGGATGGGGCACCGTCACCTGGAACCCGACTTCGGCGCAGTTCACGGCGAGCTACGTTTCCGACCAGCCGCCGCACAAGGGACGCGGTGAATCGTGGGGCGTGTTCGTTCAAGACCAGGTGACGCTCAGCGAACGGGCCACACTCACCGCCGGACTACTCCTCAACCGCGATGTCTACTACGGCGAGGCGCTGTCGAGCTGCGGCTGCGGCTCGAAGGAGAAGGTCGAAATCCTCACCTTCGACTTCGGCGACCAGATCCAGCCGCGCATCGGCATCGCGTGGATCCCGACCCCTTCGCTCCGCGACAAGCTCTACGCGAACTTCGGCCGTTACATGAACACGGAGAACAAGTCGCTCGAGCGCGCCGCCTCGCCGACGCGAATCTTCACGACGCGCGCCACCTTCGACGCGAACGGAGCGCTCCTGACCGACATCCCCGCCTCGAACTCGCAGACCAAGACGGTCGACGACGGGCTCGACCCGCAGTACACCGACGAGTACGTGATCGGCTACTCGCGCCCCGTCGGCGCGCGCGCCAGCCTCGACGTCTGGGCGATCCGGCGCGACGTCGACGACATCTTCGAAGACGTGAGCGCCGACGGGCTCGGCAACGGGCCGTTCCACGTCGCGCAGCTCCCCGACGCCTACCGCCGCTACGAGGCCGTGACGCTCGAGCTCAACGGAAGCTTCGACCGCTATCGCGCGCTCGCGCTCAACGCCAGCTACACCTGGAGCCGCCTCTCGGGAAACTGGGACATCGACTTCGGCGCCGACTCGCCGTTCTACAACTCGTCGTTCATCCAGGACGGCCCCGGCGTGCTCATCACCGACAACCGCGACGGCCTCCTTCGCGGCGATCGCACCCACATCGCGAAGCTCATGGCCTCCGTGCGCCCATGGAACGGCGTCACCTTCGGCACTTACGTTCGGTTCCAGAGCGGCGGCGCGTGGGAAGCGCGCGGCCTCCCCTCGGCGAACGTCTCGAGCTCGTCGTACGTCCGCTACCTCGAGTCCGCAGGATCGCGCCGCATGGACGACTGGCTCAACGTCGACCTGCTCGCGGCCTACGACTGGCAACTCCGCGGCGCGGTTCTGACGCTCGAGGGACGGCTGCTCAACGCATTCGACGAGCAGGTCGAGCTCTCGGTCGACGACCGCCTGATCCTCGGCCGCGCGACCGAGCCTAACAACCCGAACTTCGGGAAGGCGACCTCGTACTCGCCGCCGCGGGCGTTCTCGCTGACGGCACAGGTGAGATTTTGAGGGGGGCGTGAGGAGCTACGGCAGGCGACGGCATTGTCATCCCGACGACCGATCCCGCGAAGCGGGTGAGGAAGGAGGGATCTCGCAGGCTAGTACCGAGTGCGTCGTCGGCCCGACAGCCGGTTGCCCGCTGCACGAATGTACCAGCCTGAGAGATCCCTCCTCTCCCGCTCCGCGGGATCGTCGGGATGACATCATTCGCGGTTCACTCCGCCGGCGAGAGACTGGTGGGTCCGGCGGGTCACGTGACGCAGCGCACAGGGCCGGCGTGCGCCGACGGTTGAACCGTCGCCGGGCGCGCCGTAGAATCCGCGCCATGAAAAAGGCACTCTCTCTCACGTTCGTCATCGCCATGCTCGCCGTCGGCGTCACGGCTTCCGCCACCACCTACGGCAAGGCGCCCGGCGCCGGCGAGCCGGTCAAGCTGAGCGAGCTCCTCGCCAGCCCCGACAAGTACGTCGGGAAGACCGTGAAGGTCGAAGGGATCATCACCGACGTCTGCGCGAAGCGCGGCTGCTGGATGGCGATCGCCGGCGACAAGGAGTTCCAGTCGATCCGCTTCAAGGTCGAAGATGGCGTCATCGTCATCCCGATGGAGGCGAAGGGCAAGAAGGGCGTCGCCGAGGGGACGTTCACGAAGATCGAGATGACGAAGGAACAGGCGATCGAGCACGCGAAGCATGTGGCGGAGGAGCAGAAGAAGCCGTTCGACCCCGCGAGCGTGACCGGCCCGAGCGTCATGTACCAGATCAACGGCACCGGCGCAGTCATCGACTGACAAGGTCAGGCTGGCCTGACGTGAACTGGCGCAGGATCAACCGCGCGGTGCACCGCGACGCCGGCTATTTCTGCGCGGCGCTGACGATCGTCTACGCGATCTCGGGGATCGCGGTGAACCACACCGCTGACTGGAATCCGAACTACAGGATCGAGCGCGAGGAGAAACGCTTCGCGCCGATCCCGGTCGCGTCGCGCGAGGAAATGGTGGCTGCGCTCGTCGAGCGGCTCGAGCTTCCCGGGCCGCCGAAGTCGTCATTCCGCTCGGCGCCGCACCTCGTCGATCTCTTCTATGACGGCTGGAGCGTGAAGGCCGACGCGCAGAAGGGAACGGCGACCATCGAGCGCCCGCGCGACCGCGCAGTCCTGCGCGACTTCAATTTCCTCCATCTCAACCACCCGAAGGGGCTCTGGACCTGGTTCGCCGACGGTTATGCAATTCTTCTCGCGCTCCTGGCGATCAGCGGCCTCTTCATCCTGCGCGGCCGCAATGGCATCACCGGTCGCGGCCTCTGGATCACCGCCGCCGGACTCCTCGTGCCGCTCGTGTTCGTCGTGCTGCTGCGCTACGTGTGAGGCGCGAGGCGATAGGCGAGAAGCGAAGAGCAGGCCAGAGGCCATAGGCCTGCCTCTCGCCTATCGCCTGACGCGTAGCGACTCGTACATCACTTCCGGCAGGGAGCCGCTGAAGGCCAGGCCTTCGATCTCGGGGCGGACGAAGCGGTAGATCTGCTCGTGGAAGAGAGGCAGGACGCGCGCGTCGCGCGCGATCAGCTCCTCGATCTCCCGATAGATGCTGTGGCGAAGGCTCAGGTCGAGCTCCGTCCGCGCGCGATCGATGAGCAAGTCGATCTCGGGGCAGCCGCAGAAGCGGCCGATGATTCCCCCCTGCGAGTGAAGCAGGCCGTGCATGAACGTGTCGGTGTCGGGATAGTCGGCGACCCACCGGCTCATGTTGATGTCGGCGTCGCCGCGCGTCTGCACCTCGAGGAACTCCGCCATCGGGCGGTCGACCGTCCGAATCCTGACTCCCCGCGCGCGGAAGGCGGAGAAGATCTCGCTCGAGATCATCGAGTAGTGCCCGGCGTACATCGGGTGGACGTTCAGCTCGAGCTCCATGCCGAGCTTCTCCTCGGGCATGGCGACGTCGGCGACGCGCGGCAGGTCGGGCGAGTAGCCTAACAACCCCGGAGAGATCATGCCGTGGGCCGGGATCGCGAGGCGGCCGAGCGTGCGCTGCACGATCGACGGGACGCTGACGCTCTGCACGAGCGCGCGGCGCACGTCGCGGTCGGCGAGCGGCCCCCGCTTCGTGTTCAGCGCAGCGAAGTAGATCGACAGCCGCGGCACTTCGCGATACCCCGCCGCGAAGAGGGGATCGTGACGGAGTCTCTCGACGTCGTGCGGGAAGAGCTCCGACGCGATCGAGAGGCGCCCCGCCACGAACTCTTCGCGGATCTGGGAGGGGCTCAGGCCAAGATGGAAAACCATGCCTTCCGATTTCGGGAAACCGCGATTCCAGTAGATCGGGTTCTTCTCGACCTCGATCCGCTTCCCCTTCTCGAACTTCACGAGCCGAAACGGCCCCGTGCCGACGCATCCGCCGCGCCACGACGTTCCGAGCCGCTCGGTCCCCTCGGGAACGATCGCGAGCGACGGATGCGAGAGCATCGGCGCGAAGAAGGCGAGAGGCCTCTCGAGCTCGACGACGAACTCGTACGGCGTGACGATCTTGAATCCGCTCAGATCGCGCGAGCGTCCCTCGATCAACGCCACCGCGCCGCGCACCGGCGCGAGCAGCCACTGCGAGTCGCCCTTGTCGTCGAGCAGGAGCCGCTCCCACGAGTGCCTGACGTCGCGCGCGGTGAGCCTTCGCCCGTCGTGGAAGCGTGCCTCCCTGACGCGGATCCGGTAGCGCGTCCCGCCCTCCTCCGCACGGATCTCCGAGGCGAGCCAGGGGACGACTCGCGCTCCCTCGACGCAGCGAGTCAAAGTCTCGAAAATCGTTCCCGAGATCTCGGCGCGCTCGACGGTGTGCGAGTGAACAGGGTCGAACTCGTTCACGTCCTCGGCGATCGGAACGTGGATCACGCCGCCCCCGACCGCGGCGCCGACCGCCGCCGCCCTCACCTCTTCGGTCACGCCGAGCTTGTCGTAGTTGACGTAGGGGGAATGGCTTGAAAGGACCAGGCCGCGCACCCGCGGGCTCACAACGCGATAGTCGATCTCGTGGAAGAGCGGCAGCACCGCCGACTCCTTCGCGATCAGGCTCTCGAAGCGGTGGTAGAGCGCCTCGCGCACGACGGGTCTCGTTTCGCGCCGCGCCCCTTCGAGCACGGTGTCGAGATCGGGCGAGGAGTAGTAGCGCGCGAACAATCCGTTCGTCGAATTGAACAGCCCGTGGGTGAAGGTGTCGGGATCATCGTAATCGGCGACCCAGCGGCCGATGCGCATGTCGATCCCCGCGGCGTCGCGTGCCGACTCGAGGAACGCAGCCATCGTCGTGGCGGTGAAGGAGAGCTCGACGCCGAGGTCACGCCAGAGCTCGAGCAGCGCGCTCATGAGCGAGCGGTAGCGGTCGTGGAAGATCGGGTGCGCCGCGGCGACGACGCGAATGGGCGTCGGCAATCCCGAGGCGGCGATCAGCTCGAGCGCATGGTCGCGGCTCAGCACCTTGCGCTTGATCCCGGGATCGTGCCCGAAGATCCCCGGCGGGATGATCCCGGTCGCCGGCTGCGCGAGCCTGCCTAACGTCCGCCAGACGAGGTCGCTCGTCGGCACGCTCCGGAAGAGCGCCTCGCGCAGCTTGTCGTTGCTTCCGACCGGGCTGAACCGGTTGAAGACGGCGAGGAAGATGTTCTTTTTCGGCGCCTCGACGTGGCCGTCGCGCAGACGCGGGTCGCGCAGAATCTCTTCGAGATCCTGCGGCACGAGGTCACGCGCAACGTCGATGCGCCCGGCGCGAAGCTCGCTCGCCATGTCGGCCGCGCTCGACAGAACCCGGAACACGAGCGAGTCGACCTTCGGCCTCGGACGGTGCGGCGCCGCATCGACCGCTTCGAGGACGACCGCGTCCCTCCCCTGCTTCGCGATGCGGAACGGCCCGCTGCCGATCGGGCGTCCCTCCGTGTCGACCTTCGCGATGCCGATCGTGCGGTCGCTCAGGAGCGCCGGGTAGAACGGCAGCGCTTCGGCGAGCCGGAACTCGATCTCGCGGTCCGAGCGGACGACGATCCCGGCGACCGAGTCCGCACTCCCGTGTCGATAGTCGCTCGCGCCGACGATGCCGGCGAGCGCCGCGCTCGGGTCGCGTCGCTCGGTGCGTATGCCGCGCTCGAACGACGCCTTGACGATCTCCGCGGTCAGCGGAGTTCCGTCCTGGAACACGACATCGTCGCGCAGCACGATCCGGATCTGCCGTCCTCCTTCTTCGACCGCCCAATCGGAGCAGAGGAGAGGAACCTGGTGTCCCTGCCCGTCCGACTCGAAGAGGGTCTGGTACACGAGCGCGAGCACCTCGCCTTCCTCGTCGATCGTCATCTCCGAGGGCACGGCGGCAACGATAGGGTTCACGAGGCCGACCGTCAGCGTGCCTCCCGACGGAATCGAGGCCTCGGCCTCGAGCACCGCCGGATGCGCCCGCGCCTCGAGCGCCTCGATCTCTTCGTGAATCCGCTTCGCCTCGTCGTGTTCGCCGCGCAGCGATGCGAGCGTCAGCGCGAGCGAGAGCAGGTCGTGAAGCACCGCCGGCTGATCGAACGAGCGCGCGGCGAAGATTCCACGGGCGAGCCAGTGCCGCGTCTCCTCCGCGAGCCTCGCGTGCCACGCGATCTCCGCAGCGAGAAGCATCGCCTTCGGCGCGCGGCGCGGCGCAGCGAGCTCGAACACGCGAACCGCCTGGTCCGCTTCGCGCAAGGCCGCTTCGAGGTTCCCGAGCATTCGATGCGCCGAGGCGAGAATCGTCCTGGACTCCCCTTCGTTCGCCGCGCCCGAGCCCGAATCGTCGTCGAGAAACTCCATCACCGTCCGGATCACGCGCACCGCGCGCTCCGGCGTGTAGGCGTCGAGCGAGCGCCGCGCGAGCTCGAGACCGTACTCGACGGTCTTTTCCGCGACGTCCCCCTCGGAGAAATGGTGCACGAGCTGCGGGTAGACCCTCTCGAGCCTTCCGGCATTCCGCGCCTCGAGCAGCTCCGCGTACTTCCGGTGCAGTGCCTTGCGCCTGCGGCGCGAGAGCGTGCCGTAGAGGACGTCGCGAACGATGCCGCTGGAGAACGTCAGCATGTCTCCGCCTCGCGACTCCTTCGCCTCCTCGAGCAACCCCTCGTGAATCAGCAGGTCGATGTCGTCCTCGATCTCTTTTCCCTCGGCGAGGGCCTCGAGATCGCGAGACTGAAAGGTTTTGCCGAGCACTGACGCGATCGAGAGCAGATCGCGCAGCTGCTCGGCCAGCCGCTCGACACGGCGCTCGACCGTCTGCTGGATCGTCTCCGGGAGCGCGTCGGCCGCAATCGTCACCTGCCGCGACAGGTGCCACTCCCCCGTGTCCGACTTCGCGATCCCTCCCGAGTCGAGGAGCGATCGGACGAGCTCCTTCGTGAAGAACGGGTTCGCCTCGGTCGACTCGTAGAGGCGCTGCGCCAGGCTGTCGGCGACCGGCTCCTGCCCGATCATCGATTGGACCAGCAGCCGGTGGTCCTCGGTCGAAAGCGGTTCGAGCACGATGTGCGCGAAACGGGAGTCGTTGCTGAAGCCCTCGATCATCCGCATCAGCGGGTGGCGGCGGTCGACCTCGGTGGTCCGGTAGGTCGAAGTGACGAGCGTCGGCGTGGGACCCAGGCGCCTGACGACGTAGGCGAGCGCGTCGACCGACGTCTCGGCGGCATGGAGGTTCTCGAGCACGAGCACGAGCGGCCGTCCTGCCGCGATACGGGTCAGCGTGCGCGCGATCAGCTCGTAGACGTAGGTGCGGTCGTCGATCTTCGTCCCGTCGGCGCTCGCCGTTCCCTTGGAACCCGACCGGAGCGCGGTCACTTCGCCGAGCGCGGGAAAGATCGCGACCAGCTCGTGCGCGAGATCGGAAAAGTCGGGCTGCTCCGCCGACGAATGCGTCTCGCCACCGCGGAAGTACTCCTGCAGCAGTTCGACGAACGCCTGGTAGGGAAACGTGCGGTCCTGCTCCATGAATCGACCGTGCAGCACGCGAATCCGGCGCGCGCGCGCGAGCGTTTCGATCTCTTCGAGGAGGCGGCTCTTGCCGATCCCCGGCTCGCCGCCGACGACGACGAACTGGCATTCGCCTTCGAGCGCCGCATGGAGCCTGCGCTGGATGTCGACGAGCTCCTTCTCGCGCCCGACGAAGCGCGACACCGGGGGACGCGCGTATTGCGCGGTCACCGCGCGCGAGATCTGAAACGCCTTGTCCTGCTGCTCGCTGCCGATCCGCGACCGGAAATGCTCGAGCGCCACGGCGAGGTCGGCCGCGCGCTGGAATCGCTTCGCCGGATCCTTCGCGAGCGCCCGCATGACGATGTCCTCGAGCTCCTCGGGGATCAGCGCGCCCTGCGCGCGCAGCGACGGCGGAATCTCGTGCGCGATCCGGTAGAGCACCGCCTGCATGTCGCCGGTGAAGGGAGGCTGCCCCGAGACGCACTCGTAGAGCACGGTGCCGAGGGCGTAGATGTCGGTGCGCGAATCGATGTCGTTCCCGGCGAGTTGCTCGGGGCTGAAGTAGTGCGCGGTGCCGACGAGCGCGCCGGTCTGCGTGATGCGACCGGTCTTCGAGGTGCGCGCGAGGCCGAAGTCCATCACGCGGACGCGCAGCTGCCCGTCCTCCTCGTAGATCATTACGTTCTCGGGCTTCACGTCGCGATGCACGACGCCGTGCGAGTGCGCGTACTCGAGCGCTTCCGCGACGCGGATGCCGACCTCGAGAAGGTCGCGCAGGCTCTTGAGCTTCTTGCGGAGGTAGGAGCGAAGGCTCTCGCCCCGCACCACCGGCATCACGAAAAAGAGGGCGCCGTCCGCGTTGCCGATGTCGTAGATCGGCACGATTCCGGGATGGTCCATCTGCGCGACGAGCTGCGCCTCGCGCCGGAACCGCTCCTCGGCCTGAGGGGTCAGGAGGGAAGGCGGAATGATCTTGACCGCGACGTCGCGGTTCAGCAGCGGGTCGTGCGCACGGTAGACAACCCCCATCCCGCCGTGCCCCAGCTCGCTGATGATCTCGTACCGATCACCAAGTTTCGCGCCGATCATCCAAGGAGTTCGCCGCGGCCATTGTAGCTTGTGAGGGAAGGCCAAAGGCCATAGGCCAGCGGCCAAAGCAGGCGAAAGGCGAAAGCCGATGAGCGCGCCGAGCCTCTTGTCGAGCGCCAATGCAAGGCTTTCGGCCTTCCTTACCCGAGCGCGGCATCGAAATCTCCTGCCTTCATGGCCGAAGGATCAACGCCGCTGCTCTCGCAACGAAAGCAGAAGGCTTCGCTGGCGCGTTCCGGAGTGCCTGGGCGCTGCCCGCTTTGGCCTGTGGCCTCTGGCCTCTGGCCTATTCATCGCCTCTCGCCTTTCGCCTTCCGCCCGTCACCTCTTTGGAGCATGATGGCCGGATGAGCGACGAACAGACGCCTACGACCTTCGAGCAGCTGGGCCTTCGGCCCGAGCTGCTTGCGACACTCACCTCGCTTGGCTACGAGGCTCCTACCCCGATTCAGGAGAAAACGATCCCGGTGATGCTCGAGGGGCGCGACCTGATCGGGCAGGCGCAGACCGGTACGGGCAAGACCGCGGCATTCGCGCTCCCGATCCTCCAGAAGATCGATCCCGAGGACCGGTCGACGCAGGCGCTCGTGCTCGCGCCGACGCGGGAGCTCGCGATGCAGGTCGCGGAAGCGTTTCACACCTACTCGAAGGGTCTGGGACAGATCACCGTCCTACCTGTCTACGGCGGGGCCCCGATCCAGCTGCAGCTGCGACATCTCGAGCGGGGAGCCCAAATCGTCGTCGGCACGCCGGGCCGGCTCATCGACCATCTCGAGCGCGGCACGCTCAAGCTCGGCGCGGTGCGCACCGTCGTTCTCGACGAGGCGGACGAGATGCTTCGCATGGGATTCATCGACGACGTCGAGATGATTCTCTCGAAGGTCGCGGCCCCGAGGCAGACGGCGCTCTTTTCGGCGACGATGCCGCAGCCGATCCAACGGATCGCGGCGCGGCACCTCACCGACCCGGTGAAGATCGAGGTCGAGCACAAGACGATGGCGGCGCCGGCGATCGAGCAGCGCTTCATCAACGTCAACGAGAACCAGAAGCTCGACCTGCTCGTGAAGATCCTCGAGCTCGAGGAGAGCGAGGCGACCCTCGTCTTCCGCAGGACGAAGACGGGAGCCGCGGAGCTTGCGGAGAAGCTCGAGGCGCGCGGCTTCTCGGCCCAGGCGATGCACGGCGACATGACGCAGTCGCTCCGCGAGAGCGTCATCCGCAGGCTGAAGGCGGGGCAGATCGAGGTCGTTGTCGCGACCGACGTCGCGGCGCGCGGCCTCGACGTCGAGCAGATCGAGCACGTCGTCAACTTCGACATCCCTCACGACGAGGAAGTGTACGTTCACAGGATCGGCCGCACCGGCCGGGCGGGACGGAGCGGCGTCGCGACGCTCTTCGTCACGCCGCGCGAGCGCAGGATGCTGCGCGACATCGAGCGCTTCACCGGCGCCGCGATCGCGCCGATGAAGATGCCCACGCGCGCCGACGTCCACGCGAAGCGCGTCGCAGTATTCAAAGAGAGCGTCCGGAAGGGCATCGAGGAAGGCGATCTCGATCTCTACGTCGCGCTCGTCAACGAGATCGCGGAGGAGAGCAGCCGCGATATCGCCGAGGTCGCTGCCGCGGCGGCGCGCCTGGCCAACGCCTCGCGGTCGCTCGAGATGAAGGAAGACGAGAGGATTCCCGCATTCGTCCCGCGCGTCGCCCCGGCGCGTCCGCAGGCTGCGGCATTCGAGGCGGCGGAGAAGCCCCCGTTCCGGCGCGAGAGACCCGACAAGCCGAAGCCATGGCAGAAAACGATGAGCGAGTGGCCGGAAGGCACCGACAGCGAGCGCAAGTCGTTCGGCGACGGCGGGCGCGAGTCGTTCGGCACGCTGCCGGCCCGTCCCGCCGCGTCGCGCCCGTCCGCTCCGCGCGCCTCTGCGCCACGCGAGGCCAGGCCGCCGCGCGGCGGCGGGCAGATCGAAGCGAAGGCGAGGCTCGTGATCGCGCTCGGCACCGAGCACGGACTCACGGCGAAGAACGTCGTCGGCTCGATCGCGAACGAGGCAAACATCCCCGGGCGCGACATCGGCCCGATCGAGATCGGCGAGACCTCGACGATCGTCATCGTTCCCGAACACGTCGCCGACCTCGTCATCGAGAAATGCGCCGATTCGAGGCTTCGCGGCAAGTCGTTCCGGATCAGGCGGGAAGGGCAGCCGTTAGGCAGAGAGAGAGAGACGAGCTTCAGGCCAGAGGCCAAAGGCCAGAGGCCAGAGCAGGCAGAGGCAGTCCCCGAGGCCAGCGGTAGCGAGGCTTCGGCGGCCGACAGCTTCGAGTGGACGCCGACCGCGGGCGAGCGGCTCAAGCGGCTCAAGAGCGACGACCGCGTGGAGGCGCCCGCGAAGCGTCCCTATGTGCGTGCCGCGAAGCCTTACTCACCCGCCGACAGGGTCGACTCCGGAGCGCCGTCCAAGAAGCCGTTCTACAGCCGCTTCAAGGAAGGTGGAGCGCCCCCGGCGAGAGACGATGGCGAGAAGAGACCGTTCCGCGCGAAGCGCGACGAGGGAGCGAAGCCTTACGGCGACAAGCCGTCGTACCGCGCGCGACCGACTGAAGGTGGCGCCGCCCCGTTCCGCGGCGAGAAGAAGCCGTTCCGCGCGAAGCGCGACGAGGGCGCGAAACCCTACGGCGACAAGCCGTCGTACCGCGCGCGCCCGGCCGAGGGCGGCGCCGCTCCGTTCCGCGGCGAGAAAAAACCGTTCCGCTCGACGAAACCCGCGGGCGCGAAGGCGTACGGCGACAAGCCTTACCGGGCGCGCACTGCAGAAGGTGGTGCTCCTCCCCGAAAAGAAGCCGGAGCGAAAAAGTCGTACGGCGCCGGGAAAGGTAGCTACTCGAAGCCTGCGTCCGGCGCGTCCGGCGCGAAGAAGCCGTTCTACAAGAGCGTGATGGACAAGAAGTTCAAGAAGAAACCGAAGTAGGGGGAAACGCGGAACGCGGAACGCACCGCTTGTGCCCCGTCGATCAACCCGCGCCCAGCTGGGGAAATACAGAATGCGGCCGCTGACGCGGCCGCATTTCATTTTTCCGATCGTTTCCCCCGCCCTTACGGGCGGGGCTAATCAGAAGTCGCCGCTGACGCGGCGTAAGGCGAATTGACGCACGTTGCTGCGCCCCTCGCCTGCCCTGGCCTGGCGCTTATCGCTCGTGGCCTGGCCTCTCGTCTGCTTTGGCCTGTGGCCTCTGGCCTTTGGCCTGCTGATCGCCTCTCGCCTCTCGCCTTTCGCCTCTCGCCTTTCGCCTTTCGCCTTTCGCCTTACTCGTACCTCAGCGCCTCGATCGGATGCAGCGCTGCGGCCTTCCAGGCCGGGTACCAGCCGAAGCCGATGCCGATGATCGAGCAGACGACCAGACCGGTGATCGCCCAGAACCAGGGAAAGACCATCGCGATGTCGAAGAAGATCGCCATGCCGTTCCCGCCGGCGACTCCGGCGATGATCCCGGCGATTCCGCCGACTTCCGAGAGGACGATCGCCTCCACGAGAAACTGCTTGACGATGTCCTGCTTCCTCGCCCCCATCGCCTTGCGCACGCCGATCTCGCGCGTTCGCTCGGTCACGCTCACGAGCATGATGTTCATGATCCCGATTCCGGCCGCGAGCAGCGCGATCGCGCTGACGACGAACGCGCCGGCGCGGATCGTCCCGGCGATCGATGCGAAGGCGTTGAGCAGCGTGTCGTTCGAATAGACCTCGAAGTCGTTCTCCGCTCCCAGCTTCAGCCCGCGCGCGACGCGCATCGCGCTGATCGCCTTGTCGAGCGTCTGGTTGTACGTCGCCTGCGACGACGACTGCACCGCGATGTTGATCGAGCGGTTTGAGCCACCGTAATCCGCGAAAAATTTCGTGATCGGCACGAGGATCAGATCGTCCTGGCTCTGGCCGAAGTTCGAGCCCTTTTCCGCGAGCACACCGATGATCTGATACGGCCGCTCGTTGATCTTGACCGTCTTGCCGATGGGCGACTGGTTCGGAAAGAGCTTCTTCTGGATCTCCGCGCCGACCACGGTTACCGCGCGCCCGAGGTCGACGTCCTCGGCCGTGAGGTTCCGGCCGTACCCGATCGCGTACTGGTTGGCGAGAAGGAAGTGCTCGTTCGTTCCGACGATCGTCTTTCCCCGGACCTTCGTCCGCTCGTAGCTCGCCGACTCCCCGCGGTCGAACACCTTGAAGCAGATGACCTCCGCCTGCCCTTCCATCAGACGCTCGAACTCGCGCGCCTGAGCCAGGTTGATGTTCCGCCGGTTGTCGTACTTGTCTTCGTCGTCACCCGTCTGGATCACCGGGTACTTCGCGAACTGGAATAGATTGCTCCCGAGGAACGCGAGCCCCGTCTCGATCGACCCCGCGATCACGCTCAGCGCCGTCATCACGCCGATCACGGAAAAGACCCCGACCGCGATTCCGAGCATCGTCAGCATCGATCGAAGCTTGTTCAGCTTCAGCGCCCCGAGCGCCATCCGGAAGATTTCGGCGAAGCTCATTCGTACCTCGATGCGCCGCACGCGACTACGGCGTGCAGCGCCAGGGCCTGCGCATCACCTCTCGCCTCCCGCCTCTCGCCCTTCATTCGTACCTCAACGCTTCGATCGGGTCGAGCCGCGATGCGGAAACCGCGGGCGCGAAGCCGGAAAAGACTCCGGTAAGCGTCGACACGAGGATGCCAACCGCAACGAGGCCAAAGGAGAAACTGAGCGGAAACGACGGGAAGGCGATCGAAACCGCCGTGCACATCACCCACGAGAGGGCGAGGCCGACGACCCCTCCCACGAGACAGATCGACACCGCTTCGATCAGGAACTGCATGAGGATCGTCCGTCTCCGCGCGCCGACCGCCTTCCGGGTTCCGATCTCACGCGTCCGCTCTTTGACGCTGACGTAGGTGATGTTCATGATCCCGATCGCGCCGACGAACAGCGCGAGCCCCGTCACGAAGAGCCCCGCGACCGCGATTCCCGATTTGATCGGCCCGATCGTCGAGCGCAGCGCCGACTGCTCGTTGATCGAGAAGTCGTCCTTGTCCTCGGGCGCCAGCCCGCGCACCCGGCGCATCGCCCCGGTCAGCTCGCCGATTGCCGCCGCCGTCTTCGCACGATCCTTGATCTTCACCCTGATCTGCGCGTCCATGTGCCGGCTGAACGACTTCGAGAATGCCGCGAGCGGCACCACCGCCTGCGTGTCGAAGCTGAAGAGCCCGAGGAACGTCCCCTGCTTCTCGTAGACGCCAACGACACGAAACGGGAGCCCGTCGATCAGCACGATCTTGTCGAGCGCCGACACATGCGGAAAGAGAGCCTCGGCGACGTCGTAGCCGAGAACGCAGACGTTCCGTCCGCCGCGCGACTCGACCTCCGTCATGAACCGGCCTTCCTTGAACTGCGCGGTCGACGTCGCCGTGAAGTCGTGCGTCGTTCCCTGCAGGTACACGCCCCGGACGATCTGGTCGCCGTACTTGACCGAGCGCATCGTCGCGACCATCGGGACCGCGGTCACGAGCTCGGAGTTAGGCGTCGCCGCAATGATCTTCTTCAGGTCTTCGGCGTAGCGCATCTCGATGCGGCGGCGGTTCCTGTAGTTCCACCAGTCGTCGACGTGGCGCCAGGGCCACTTCTCGACGTAGAGAATGTCGTCACCGATGACGGCGAGGCTGCGCTCGAAGCCGGTCTCGATCCCCATGATCGCCGACCCCATCAGCGTCACCGCGATGATGCCGATGATCACGCCGAGAGCCGTAAGCATCGAGCGCATCGCGTGCGCCCGGATCTGCGTGAACGCAATCCGGAATCCTTCGACGACTTCCATGCGGAAGTCGGAGGCAATGCCGTGAGCGATGTTGATGATCGACATCAGTGTTCTGCCTCGGGGAGGGCGAGAGGAGAGGGGCGAGAGGCGATGAGCAGGCAGGAAGTCGGCGTCCGCAGCCCATTTCGGAAAGCACGAGGTCCGAAGTCGCGACGATCGCTCATGAGGTGTACACGCCTTTCGCCTTTCGCCTTTCGCCTTTCGCCTTTCGCCTTTCGCCTTTCGCCTTTCGCCTTTCGCCTTTCGCCTTTCGCCTTTCGCCTTTCGCCTTTCGCCTACGACTTGCCCGGCTTCTCGATCGCGACTTTCGCCCCGTCCTTGAGCCTTCTGCTGATCGCGGTGTAGCTGCCGGACACGACTTCCTCGCCGGGCTTGATGCCCTTTCGGATCTCGATGAACGTGTTGTCGGAGATGCCCGTCTCGACGACCTTCATCGCGACCGTTTCGCCGTTCTTCACGAAGACGACACGCTGGAGCTTCTCCTTCTCGGCACGCGCTTTCTGCCGGTCGATCGCCTCATTCGTGACGTCGGCGCGATTGTCCTCCGCCTTCTCCTGCGACGACTGCTTCGCGCTCTGCTTTTCGCGCTCCTCCGGTGAGAGATCGCTGTCCTTCATTCTCACCGTGACGCTCTGGATCGGAACGGCGACCGCGTCGCTCACCGTTGCCGTCTCGACGTCGGCCGTCGCGCTCATCCCCGGGCGCAGGACGACTTCGGGATCGGGGATGCTGATCTTGACCTCGAAGTTCGTCACTTCTTCCTGAGTGCCGGCATTGCGCGTGAGCGCGGTGCTCGCGATCTCGCGGACGACACCCTTCACGACCCGGTCGGGGTAGGCGTCGACGCTGATCCGCGCGGTGTCGCCCACTTTCACATTGATCACGTCGTTCTCGTTGACGTTGACGACCGCTTCCATGTGGTCGAGGTTCGCCACCCGCATCACTTCGGTTCCGGCGAACTGACTCGTGCCGACCACGCGCTCGCCGACGCGGCTCGTCAGCGAGCTGATCGTGCCGTCGGACGGCGCGTAGATCGTCGTCTTCGAAAGCGCCTCACGAATCTGCCTGAGCGCTCCTTCGACGCGCTGGATCTCGAAGAGCGAGCCGTCGAGCGCCGCCTTCGCGATGTCGTAGCTCGTCTTGACCGCGTCGCGGTCCGCCTGCGAGATCAGCTGCTGCTGGTGAAGGCGCTCCGCGCGCTCCCAGTCCTGCCGCGCCTTCTCCACCTCGGCCCGGTTCTGCACGCTCGCCGAGCGCGCCGAGCTGAGCGCTGCTTCCTGCGATTCGACCTGGGCAAGGTAGGTGTCGGGCTTGATCTTCAGAAGAAGGTCGCCCTTCTTCACGGCCTGCCCTTCCTTGACCGGAATCGAAACGATCTCGCCCGAAACTTCCGGAGCGATCTTCACCTCGATCTCGGGCTGGATCTTCCCGGTCGCGGTGACGAGCTGGGTGATGTTCGTCTTGAACGCCTTGTCGGTCGTCACGAGAATCGGCTTCTCGCGCTTGTTCCACACGGCGCTGCCGGCGATCGCGCCGGCGACGACCACGAGGATTCCGATGACGATGTAGAGTTTCTTGCGCGACTTCCGCGGTGGTTCCGCGGAAGAGCGAAGCATGTCGGTCATATTCGAGCTCCGGTTGAGCCTCCGCTACCCGGCTCCTCATCTGTTGAACGGGTGGCAGCGGCGAAGGTTGCAGCGTTGCAAAGTCTAACGCTGCCGAGGCGGCGGTGGATTGACCCGCCGCGACGCGGGGCATAGTGTACCGAGAGCGACAGCGTAAGGGGGATACAATGAACAACCCCGACTCCAACGGACCGAAATTCCCGCGACGGGACGTCCTCAAGCTCGGAACCGCAGCAGCCATCGGCTTTCTCGCGCGCGACGTCGCGTCGGCCAGCCCGACCGCCCGCGCGAGCATGCCTCCGCTCCCCGTGAACCCGGTCACACCGAAGGCGATGCCGACGCGCAACCTCGGCCGCACCGGCTACCAGACCGGCATCTTCTCTCTCGGCGGCCAGGCCGCGATCGAGAAGGCGGACAACGAAGCCGCCGCCGTTCCGCTCATCGAGAAGGCGCTCGACCTCGGCGTGAACTACCTCGACACCTCGGCCCGCTACGGCGGCGACGAACGCTGGAGCGAGCGCTACTTCGGCAAGGTGATGAAACACCGGCGCCGCGAGGCCTTCCTCGCGACGAAAACGCACGACCGGACCTACGACGGCTCGATGCGCATTCTCGAAAAATCGCTCGAGTTGCTTCAGACCGATCACGTCGATCTCTGGCAGATCCACAACCTCTCCGAGATGAGCCAGATCGAACAGATCTTCGCGAAGGGAGGCGCGGTCGAGGCGCTGCTCAAGGCGAAGGAACAGAAGATCGTTCGGGCCATCGGCGTCACGGGCCACGCCGACCCGGCAGTGCTCCTCGAGGCGATCCGCCGCGGCCACTTCGACACCATCCTGATGGCACTTAACGCCGCCGACCCGCACCACCTCAGCTTCTCGAAGGAACTGCTTCCGCTCGCGGTCGAAAAGGAGATGGGGATCATCGGCATGAAGATCCCGGCGCGCGGGCGAATACTCGCCGGCTACACGCCGCCCCCCGCGGGCACGCGCGGCTTCGGCCCCGCGGCGACGCGCTCCGGAACACTCACGATGAGCGAGGCGATGCGCTACGTGCTGTCGCAACAGGTCTCGACCGTGATCATCGGCTGTGACTCGATCGCGCAGCTCGAGGAAAACGTGAAGATCGCCCGCGAGTTCACGCCGTTGTCCGCGACGCAGATGGCGAGCCTCACGGCGAAGGCCGAGCCGGTCTCGCAGCAGTCGCTGTTCTTCAGGAAGTGGGAGGCGTAACCGCAGTTCGGACGGCAATCGACGTGTGCGCAGGGTCGGGTCTCGGAGGTTGCCGGGCCAGTTCGGGCGCGACGGGCGCGGTGCTAAACTCGCCTCACCCATGAATTTCGGTTACGTTCTGATGGGGGCAATCCCCCTGACATTGGCGGTGGTCGTGCTTATCGCGTCACGCCGTGCCACGAACGCCGTCGGACGGGAGTTGCGGGCACACCTCGAGCGCGAAGGCTGGGGATCGCTCGATCCGATCTGGTCGCCGCTCCGCGGCGCAGGATTTCGGGGAAACTGGCAGGGGCGGGAAACCGTCGCGATGTATTACGAACGCAATAAGTCGTTCGCGCCAAGGCTCGAGATCACGGTCTCAACCCAGAAGCCCGACCGCATTCGGATCGCTCGTGCATATCCACCCCGGCTCGCCTTCCTCGATTTCGAATTCGGAATGCCTCCGAAGGTCGAATCGGCGGACCGACGCTTCCAGGCGCGGGCCGATTCGCAGGAGTCGATCGAGTCGATTCTCCGTGACGAAGCGACCGCATCGAAGCTGGCGACGTTTCTGACCGCCCGCTCCGACGTGGTCGAAATGGAGCATGGCAAACTGCAGGTCAAGCGATCGATACGCGACGCGTGGAAGCCCGGTTTCTCGATCACCGTTCGTCCACCGGCAGAGGAAGTCAAGCGCACCGTCGAGCTCGCGCATCGCCTTCTCGAATCATTCGCTGCGCTGGGATTCTAGGAGTGACGGGCGTCCTCTCTCTGTTCCGCCGGCACTCCAGCCGAAGAGAGGCTGAAACACCACGCCACGGCCGGTGCTAGACTCGGCTCCATGCCGGAAGCTCTGCTCGTCAGCGCGATCTCGCTCGTCGTGGGCCTCATCCTGATCGTCGTGATCAGCAAGGCGATTGGCGCCTCGAAGGCGGTGCGGAACGAATTGCGGAGTCATCTCGAGCGCGAAGGCTGGAGCTCGATCCACTCCCCGTTCCTCACGCTCGCACCCGGCTTCCGAGGGAGCTGGCAAGGGCGCGACGCTCGTGGCAGCTTCCAGGCGCGCCACAAGTCGCAACCGCCGATGCTCATCATCGAGGTATCGACGCGACAGTTCGAGCGGATGCGAATCGCGCGTCATGTCTCCTCCGTCTACCTTCGGGCCGTGAGCTTTTCGTTCGGCCTCCCTCCTCGCGTCGACCTGGGCGACTCCCGTTTCGACGCCCGCGCGGAATCGCGCGAGCTGATCGAGCTGATCCTCCGCGACGAATCGAGGGCGCAGCTGTTCGACGAGTTCCTGCGCGCCTCCCACGATCGAGTCGAGTCGAAGAGAGGGACATTGAAGCTCAAGCGTGAGTTGCTCGACCGCAGAGCGCCCGGTGGGTCGTTCTTAACCGTCCGCCCACCCGCCGAAGAAATCGAGCGCTCCGTCTTCCTCGCCCATCGCCTCCTCGAGGCCCTCTCGACCAAAGGCTTCTGAACGAACCCCCCTCCCGCACCTGAGCCGAAGCTGCGCTTCGGCAAGGAGAGGCGAAAGCTGCGTCCCGCTTGACGGGACACTCCACATAGCGCCAGCCTGCTCTGGCCTATGGCCTTTGGCCTGCTTATCGCCGCTCGCCGCTCGCCTCTCGCCTATCGCCTCCCCGCCGGTTTCGTTCGCGTTCGCCGCCGTGTCTCAGTTTGCAAGGAGGCAACGATGCACACCACCACCCGCAGACTCATGACTCTTCTCGCCGGCATGACGCTGGCGTGCAGCACGGCAATGGCGACCGACCGCTCGGGCTACGAGATGAGCGTTCTCGTGAATGGCTATCAGAGCGAGGAGTACTACGAGAACGGCACGGTCTACGTCGAGGCGATTCGCGGCGAGGACTACATCCTCCGCGTTTCGAACCCCACGGGGCGCAGAGTCGCCGTCGCGCTCTCGGTCGACGGCCTCAACACGATCAACGCGAAACACACCGACCCGCGCAGCGCTCCCAAGTGGATCCTCGATCCCTGGGAAACGATCGAGATCTCCGGTTGGCAGGTGAGCGGCAGTCACGCGCGCAGCTTCTACTTTACCGGCGAGCGCGACTCGTACGGCGCGGCTCTCGGCCAGACCGAGAACCTCGGCGTGATCGAGGCGGTCTTCTTCCGCGAGAAGCTCGGCTTCGCCGAGCAGTGGCTCCCCTTCATGAACAAGGAAGAGAAGTCGCGTCGTGAGGCGGAAGGGCAGGACCGCGCCGGAGCGGCCGCTCCCCGCGCACAGGCGCCGAGCAACGCGCCCTCCACCGGGGCCGGAGCCGCGGCCGAATCGGACTCCAAGGGAAGGCTCGACGACGACTACGCGGCCACCGGCATGGGCGACAAGCGCCGCCACGACATTCGCGAAGTCGAAGTCGACCTCGAGTCGAATCCGATCGCGAAGGTCCGGATCCGCTACGAGTTCCGCCCGCAGCTCGTGAAGCTCGGCGTCCTCCCCCGCCACGAAACACCTCTCGACAGGCGCGAAAACGCCCGCGGATTCGAGAAGTACTGCCCGGAGCCGGGCGGCAGGCGGTAAGGCAGGTCCGAGGTCAAAGCAGGCCAGAGGCCAATGGCCATAGGCCAGAGCAGGCACAGATCGTGACGGACGAAGGGCAATCAGGGGACAAATGAAGGGCGCCGCGGAAGCGGCGCCTTTCCAATGAGCACGGCGATTGGGCACGAGGTTAGGCAATCGGGCTCGGGATGTCATTCCGAAGCGAGCCCGCGGAGCGGGAGAGCGAGGAATCTGCAAACGAGACCTGATCGATTCCACTCAGAGAATCGAGTTTTCGGGCGGAGGCGGTAAGGAGCCTGTTTTGCAGATTCCTCGCTTCGCTCGGAATGACATCCATCTCTCAATTCTCAATTCTCAATTCCGCCCCCCACCCTAACGCTTTTTCTTTACCGGCTTCGCGGGCGCGGGCGGCACGACTTCCGCGCTGATCGCGGCGACGATCTTCTTGTGGCTCGCGGCGTCGAGCGGGGCGAGCCAGCGGTCGGTGCAGCCGGTGAGCCCCTTCGCCTCCATCGACTGCCCGAGAATCGTCAGGATCTCCGCGTGGTCGCGACGGGCGTTGGCGATCTTCGAGATCATGTCGAGCGCCTCGCGGTAGGCAATGACCGGCTGCGCGCCCGCAGGAGGCTGCGCTTCCTTGATCCCCGCTCGCTGCAGCACCGCGGCGACGATGCCGGCAAGATCGATGAGATTCTGGTCGTGCATCCCCGCCGCATCGAGCTCGGGGACGAGCGCGGCGGCGCGCTCGAGGTCGCGCGCCAGGATCTCGTCCTTCTTCGATCGCTTGCCGCCGAAGCTCGAAGACGGGCTCCCCTTGTCGTCGAGCACGAGACGGCTCCGCAGATTCTCGGCGAGCGCGTACATCATCGCCTCGCGCTTCGCGACGTTCGACGACGGCGGCAACGGCACGTCGACCGTCCCGTCGTCGTTGTTCGTCGCTCCCGCGAATCGGATCTCGCTGTCCGACGCCGCGTCGAGCTTGCATCCTTTGCCGAGCGCGCCGAAGAGGCTCTGGTATCCGAGCGTCACGTGCTGCGGCACGTCGAGCATCTGGCTCCCGAGCACGCCGAGCGCCATCATCCGCGGGCCGTTCAGCTCCGCTCCTTCGGAAATCGCGCGCATGATCAGCGCGGAGCCGGTCTTCTGGTCGCGTGTCCCGAGCGGCTGGATCGTCAGCGCCATCGGCGTGTCGGGAACGAGCGGAAACGCGTTCTTTTTCTGGACGAGGGCAGGGTCCCTGGCCACTCCACGCGCCTGCGCGCCAAGCGGGGACCCGCCGACGATCATCGCCGCTCCGGCGAGCAGGGCCGTGAGAAATCGAGCTCTCTTCGTCATGACGGCGAAGAGGCTACCACGCCACCCGCGCCGCGCGAACCGCCCGCCTCGCGCCCACCCCTCTGCAGAATCTGCACGGAGGTGCATCGCGGCGCCCCGCTTCCTATACTGGGCCCGTGGCGCAGCCTTCGAGGGAATCCCAATCCCGGACCGGGTCGCCGGAACACGCGACCCACATCCGGCCCGCGCGGCATTCGCTCCAGACGAAGCTCTCGCTGATCTTCACGCTCCTCGCCGTGGTGAGCCTCACCATCGACACGGTGGTGCTCTCCAACCTCGAGCAGGTTTCTCTCGACGCGAGGAAGTTTCTCGAGGAGACGCGCGAGGCGCGGCTCGCCGACGAGATGATCCTCGTCCTCGACAAGCTGGCATTCATCTCCCGGACCGACCCGTCCCGGATGCACGAGTCGAGCTCGGTCCATCTCGTCGCGGAAGCCCGCACGCTCCTTCAGCAGCTCTACAGCGGCCCGTCGACGGGCCAGGACCCTTCGCGCGCCGAGCACCAGCAGCACGAGGAGAACATGGTCGAGGAGATCGAGTCGGCGCTCGAGATCTTCGAGAGTGTCGACCAGGGCGATCGCGCCGCGGTCGACGCGAACACCGCGCGCATCGCCGGGCTCGCCGAGCGCATCCGCGCCGAGATGGATCACGAGGCGGGTCGCTCGTTCCGCGACCTCGAGATCCGCGTCGAGCGGCTCGGCGTGATCATGTTAGGCTCCGCGATACTTTCGGTCGCGAGCCTCGCGGCGATGTTTCTCCTCGTCGCGCGTGGATTCATCCGCCCGCTCCGCGTGCTCGCCGGAGGCGCGAGCGCCTTCGGACGCGGCGACCTCGACCACCGCATCGACATCGTCTCCCGCGACGAGGTCGGCGAGGTCGCCCTGGAGTTCAACCGTATGGCCGACAGTCTCGCGGCGAACCGGCGGGAGCTCGAGGATCGCGTCGAGCGGCGCACCGAGCAGCTCCTCCGCGCCGCGCGCCTCGCCGATCTCGGCACCTTCGCCGCCGGGATCGCGCACGAGGTCAACACTCCCCTCGCCTCGATCGCATCGTGCGCCGAAGCGCTCGAACGGCGCGCAACGAGCGGGCAGGTCGACCGGGACGAAGAGATCGAGTACCTGCAGACGATCGCGCGCGAGGCCTACCGCGCGCACGAGATCACCGCGCGAATGCTCGAATTCGCGCGCAAGGACCCAGGGCCGACCGGCCCGGTCGCCATCCAGGAGCCGCTCCGCGAGGCGGCGCGACTGCTCGCGCATGCGATGCAGGCTGCCGGCGTGAAGCTCGAGGTCGCCGTCGACGCCGACACGCCGCTCGTCCGCTCCAACCACTCCGACCTGATGCAGGTGACGCTGAACCTCCTGAAGAACGCGATGGACGCGACGCCGCCGGGACGGACGATCCGCGCCTCCTGCAGGCGCGCCGAGAGCGACGCGCTCCTGGTGATCGAGGACGAGGGCGCCGGGATCCCCCCCGAGAATCGCGCGCGGATCTTCGATCCCTTCTTCACGACGAAGGAGCCTGGGCGCGGAACCGGTCTCGGTCTCGCCCTGGTGCACCGCATCATCGAGGACCTCGGCGGCAGGATCGAGCTGCGCGAAGGCGAGCGCGGCGGAGCCCGATTCGAAGTCCGCGTTCCCGGTGTGGATGGGATGGACAGCTGATGACGAATCCGATTCGACTGATCTTCGTCGAAGATGACCCGACTCTCGGAAAGGTGCTCGCCAAGGAGCTCGCGAGCTCGGGCTTCGAGGTCCGGCTCTTCCGCTCGGCAGAGGGAGTCGCCGACTGCGCGAGAGAGACGCAGCCTCACGTCGCGCTCGTCGACCTCAAGCTCCCCGGGCGCAGCGGGCTCGAGCTCCTTCGCGAGCTTCGCGAGCTCTATCCCGACCTCCAGGTCGTGATGCTGACCGGCCACGGCGGCGTCCCCGAAGCGGTCGAGGCAATGCGCGCCGGGGCATACGACTTTCTGACGAAACCGACGAGGCTCGACTCGCTCGAGCAGATCCTCCGCCGTGCGGCGGAGAAGAGCGACCTGCTGCTGCAGAACGAGCTGCTTCGCCGCGCGGTCGCGTCGTCCGACGATCCGTGGCGAATCCTCGGCAGCTCGCGCGCGAGCGACGAGATCAGACGGCTCATCGCGCGCATCGGCCCCGCCGAGGCGACGGTGCTCATCCAAGGAGAGAACGGGACGGGCAAGGAGCTGATCGCGCGGAATCTCCACAGGCAGAGCGCGCGTCGCGACGAGCCGTGCATCGTCGTCAACTGTGCCGCGATACCGTCGGAGCTCGTCGAGAGCGAGCTCTTCGGCCACGAGCGCGGCGCCTTCACCGGCGCCGACCGGAAGCGGACCGGTTTGTTCGAGGCGGCGCACAAGGGGACGATGATCCTCGACGAGGTCGGCGAGCTCCCGCTCGCGATCCAGCCGTCGCTGCTGCGCGCGCTCCAGTTCGGAGAGATCCGTCCCGTCGGAAGCGTGCAGACGAAGAAGGTCGACGTCCGCGTCATCGCGGTGACGAACCGCGACCTCCAGGCGGAGGTTCGCGACGGCCGCTTCCGCGAGGATCTCTTCTACCGTCTCTCGACGCTTCAGATCACTGCGCCGCCGCTGCGCGCACGCCCCGAGGACGTCGCCGAGCTCGCAACGTCGTTCATTGCCATGGCGGGCAACAGGAGCGGGCGCAGGCTCGTGTTCGACGAGCCGGCGCTCCGCGCGCTGCGCGAGCATTCGTGGCCGGGGAACGTGCGCGAGCTGGAGAATGCGGTGACGCGCCTCAGCGTGCTCGTTTCGGGTGACGTCATCACCGCCCAGGATGTCGAGCAATACGCGCTCCGGCCGGCAGGCGCGGCACGCCCGGGTCTTCCCACCCTGAACCTCGAGGAGCTCGAGGCAATCGCGATCGCCGCCGCGCTCGAGAAGCACAAGGGCGACAAGCCCGAAGCCGCGCGGGAGCTCGGCATCGCGCTGCGAACGCTCTACAACAAGCTCAAGGCGGACGAGTGAGACGCGGGCTGATTTCTGCCTTGCTCCTCGCCCTGGCCGTGACGGGAGCGAACGCAGCCACGGTGCCGGCGAAGACGACCGACCGTTCGCGCGACGTCATCGTGAAGCGCGCGCTGATTCCCTCGCCGAAGAACGTTCACGGCGAGGCGCGCTGGATCCGCCGCGGCGACGCGACATGCCTGCAGACGCTCCTCTACACACCCTCACTGCGCCGCGGCATCGACGTGATGCGAAAGAAGGAGTTGAAGGCGTGGCCCTCCGGCTCCGCTGGATATGGCGACTCCTCCCGCTACATGGCGATGCTCGACGCGGCGAGCAAGGAGGCGCTGCGCCGCTTCGATGCGAGGAACGACAGGGCATCGAAACTGCAGATGATGGCGATCGAGTTCACGATTTCGGAGAAGGAGGCGACCTTCGCGACCTTCATGCTCGAGATCGAGAAGAAAGGCGACGACGTCATGATCGTTTCGATGGAGCCGTTCAAGGCGACGGGCGGGTCATGCGCCTACGTCGCCGGTGCGATGCGCCTCCAGGCCGCCGCCGCATTCGGCGGCGTGCCGAAAGAGCTCGACGAGGCGTTAGGGAAAGAGCGGTAGGGAGCGGTTCGATGTGGCGCAGGCACTCCTGCCTGCGCGTCGCCGAAGGCGACCGTTGATTCATCAGAATGTGCCAGACGAGGCGGCGCTTTGCGCCGCGCGCAGGCAGGAGTGCCTGCGCCACATCGGTCAGCTACTCCTCAGCCTCTTCGTGAACCGGCAACGCCCGCAGCACCGGCCCCCGCAGGATGTCCAATATTCCCGGCAACACCACCACCGAATAGACGATCGCGAGCGACACGCCGATCGTCAGCGCGGTCGCGAACGACGCCAGGCCCCGATGCGAGGTGAACGCGAGTGTGCCGAAGGCCGCGACGTCGGTCCCCGCGGTCAGCAGGATGCTCCTCCCGGTCCCCGCGAGTGTCCGCGCGACGTCGCCCGCCTCCTCGGCGAAACGATGAACGACGTGGATCCCTTCGTCCACACCGATCCCGATCACGACCGGCAGTGCCATGACGTTGAGCGGATTGAACTGCATCCCTAACAGCTTCATCAAGGCAGGCATCGACGCCGCGGTGAGAAAAACAGGCAGGCTCGCGAGGAGCGCGGGTAGCACCTTCCGGAAGTCGGCGAAGACTACGATCAGTACGAGCATCCCGCCGATCGCACCGGTGATCTGGAGCGCGCGCCAGGAACGGTCGATCATGAAGTGGCCGAGAACCGGCATTCCGGTGACGTTCGGATCGATCTTCTGCATCGCCGCGAGGAACTGCCGTTCCTGCACAGGATCCCAGATGTTCCCCTCGGGGTATGCGTACACCGCGTAGCGTCCGCGCGGGCTTTCGAACGTCGCACGGAACTCGAGCGGCAGCTTCGCCGCGGCTTCGCCCAGCATGTCGAAGTCGGCGATCGAATGAACCTCGCCGACGAGCGGCTCGTCGAGAAGCTTGTCGGTGAGCGCCGAAGCCTCCTCCCGCGAGCCGGCAACGAAGATCGCGAATACGGGAGAGAGGTCGGAGCGCCTGACCATCTCGCGCTCGAGCCTCGCGGTCTCCGAATCCTTCGGCTCCATGTTGAGGTAGTTGCCGTCGAACACCGGCATGCCGACGGCGAGCCCTCCTAACGCAACGATCGCGAACAGCACCGCGACGCCGCGATTCTGAAGCGCGAAAAGGGCACGTCCGATCTTTTTCTCGGTCGACACCCGCTCGCGCCTCCCCTTCGGCGGGAACGTCACGAGCAGCGCGGGGAGAAGCGAGAACGTCACCGGAAGGCAGACGAGCATTCCGACGCCGATGATCACGCCGAGCTCCTCGAAGCCGAGGAAGCCGGAGAAGATCATCGAGAAGAAGACCGCGGCGGTCGTCAGCGCCCCGCTCACCAGCCCGCGCGCCAGAGAGCGCGCCGCACCGATCACGGCATCGGCCTCACTCGCTCCTTCGGCGACGAGCTCTTCGACCCGGTTCACGAGATGGATGCCGTAGTCGACGCCGAGCCCCGCGAGAATCGACGCGGAAAACGCGCTCAGCAGCGTCAGGTGCCCCGGGTAGATCGCCACGAATCCGAGCGTCAGAGCTTCGCCCGCAAGCAGCGCGATGCCCGCCATCGCCGGCCGCCATATCGAGCCGAACGCGAGGACGACGACGAGCATGACCATCACCATCGAGATGAGCGAAAGCTTCGAGATGTCGCGCTGGATGATCTCCTTGTCGTCGAGCGCGTACGCAGGAAGACCCGTGAGCCCCGCCTTCACGCCGAGCTCGCCGAGCTTCACGCCGTTCACCACGTCGCGCACGCCGCGCACGAAGGGCTCGATGCTCGTCGCGCGCGAGTGCGCGTCGGCCGGCTGCACGAAGGCGAAGTACATCTTCCCGTCGGTCGAGGTCAGGTATGGGTCGACTCCCGCCGCCGCGAGCGCGGCATCGTCGAGCGGAAGCTTCGCCGCGACCCTGAGGGTGCCCGGAACTTTCCTCAGCAGCGGTGCGACTCGGTCGACCGCCTCGCGCAGCTTCGCCTCGTCCTCCCCTTCGAAGACCACGACGAGAACGTTAGGCGTCCCGAATTCCTCCGCGACGTCGAGAAACGCGCGAACCTCGGGAAGGTTCGAGTCGATCAGGTCGAGATTCGACGTGCGCAACTCGAGACGCCACGCGGCTGCCGCGAGCGAAAGCACGACGAGCAGCGACCAGGCGACGAGCGTCCGGCGCGGGCGCTCCGCGGAGCGCCTGGCGAGGGCGGCGAGGAATGTGGCGAGCGACCTCATGAGCTTGCCGCTCCGGCGGAATTCAGTGTGGCGCAGGCACTCCTGCCTGCGCGCGGCGCGAAGCGCCGCATCGGGTTGGCGAGAGGCAAAGGGCGTGAAGCGACAAGCAGGCGCACGGACGACACGAATGCACCTCCCACGTTTCCCTCTCCCGATTTCGCGCAACTCCCGGTCGCCTTCGGCGACGCGCAGGCAGGAGTGCCTGCGCCACACGATGCATTCGGCGTCTGCGCACCATCCCCGCGTGTGAGGAGCTGCGGCATCACCCAGCGCAGCTTCTCACGGCGCGCCTCTGCGGCGAAGCGCGGCAGGGCGATCTCGGGATCGTCGGTCGAGAGGCGGAAGGTGCCGAAGTGGTACGGCACGACCGTCGCGACACCGAGGCGCTTCGCGACGGCGACTGCCTGCTCGGGGCTGAGGTGAAAGCGCCCGACCGGAAACTTCGGAAGGAACGCGCCGATCGGGAGGATCGCCACGCGCGGATGGTACCGGTCGCGGATCCCCTCGAAGTCGTTTCTCGCCGCCGTGTCGCCCGCGACGTAAATCGTGTTCGTCCCATCGGAGATCACATAGCCGAGGGCGCCGATCCTGCTCGCGAGCGGATGGAAACGATTGCCGTTGTGCGCGGCGGGAACGGCGGTCACCGTCAGCGCGCCGGTCCGGAACGACTCGCCGCTCGTCAACTCGATCACCTTCGCGTCGCCGGCGGCGCTGTCCGGGAGGAAGAGTTTCGCGCCCTTCGGGATCGCGATCGCGCCGGCCGGGGCGATCGCGCGAAGCGAGTCGAGATCGAGATGATCGTAGTGCGCGTGGCTGACGAGCACCGCGTCGACGCGACCGACCAATTCCGGCTCGACACGCTCGAGCAGGCGCGCCGCGACGGTGCAGCGATCGTTGAGGTTCGGGTCGGTGACGAGCACGCTGCCATGCCATTCGATCCTGATCCCCGCGTGGCCTAACCATCGAAGGCGCGGGCGCTCTCCAAGCGCTGCATCCCAGAGCTCATCGGAAGCGGGCCGCTCCTCGGCCGGTATCCGATCCCACCCGGTGGCGACCTTCCACGGCTGATGCCGCGACGTCCAGCCGAGCCAGGGCACCGCTGCCGCGACAGCCGCGAGAGCGGCGAGCGCGACGACGAGAGCAATTCGCCTGCTTCGGGTCAACGCATCGCCTCCGGCGCGTTCGGGAGTCCTGCGCGCCTCGCGCGCAGCTCCTGGACGTACGCGACGACGTCGACGATGTTCTGATCGCTCATCGTCTCGTGCCCCGGCATCGACGCCGGCGCGAGACCGAACTTCACGACCCGCGCGAGCTGCGCATCCTCGGGATCCGCCCCAATCGCGCGGATCACCGAGCGAAGCTCCGGCTTCAGGAGATTCATCGCCGGATCGCGCAACTCCTTCGCGAGCGCACCGTCGCCGGCTCCCCCCGCGCCGTGGCAGACCGCGCAGCGGGCATCGAAGAGCTCATGACCGTCGGCGGCGTCGGGGGTCAGGTCTGCTGGAACCTTCCACGACATCACGTTCTTCAGCCGCTCGCCGGCGAACTCGACGCCGCGCGTGTCGAGATAGGCGACAAGGTCGCTGCCCCGTGTGTCGCCGGGAACGAACAGATACGAATACGACGGCATCCTCGACCCCGGTGACACGGCACGCGGGTCGACGAGATGAATCGTGTTCCAGTCGCGCGAGCGGCGGAGCGCGACGTTCATGAGGTCGGGCCCCTGCCGGCGGTTTCCGACGAACGGCGGGCGCTCGCTCCGGTTGATCGGATGGTACGGGCCCCACGCAAGCTCGTCGAACGTCCCGGGCCGGATGTACTGCGAGTGGCAGTTGACGCAGCCCTCCGACGCGTAGACCTCGCTCCCCCGCGCGGCGGCATCGCCCGCCGGCGCCGGCCTGTACGCGAAGTGGAGAGCGAGCGCCGCGAGCGCGCAAGCGATCGGAATCGTGGCTGCGCGAAGCGCGCGCACCACATTGGAACGGTATCCATAAAACAGCGACGCGGCCACGACGACGCCGGAAGCGCCGAGGAACCAGTGAGGGATGCCGTGGAGGTCCTGGGCCATGCCGACACCGAGAGCCGACCCGATCCATCCGGAAACGCCATAGAGAAGGCCGGCGCGCCAGCGGCGCGGAACGAGCCCGTCGCCGTCGTCGCGAAGAGAAGGATAGACCACGAGCGCGGTCGAGTATGCCGAGATCCCGATCGCGTAGATCGGGCCAACGAGCGCAATCCACGACGCGCTCGCCTCGATCGCCAGGAACGAGACGACGAAGAGCAGCCAGGCGGCGCCGAGTATCGAGCGGAAGAAGCGCCGGTCGATGAGCCATCCGGCAGCGACCGCGCCGCCGAAGTGCATGAGTCCCTGCAGCAGCTTCTGCGATTCGTCACCCCAGGTGATCCCCTTGAGCGTCGCCGTCTCCTGGATGATGCGGAACGCCGCCGAGTCGAGCCAGACGAGCGCGAGGAACGTGAGCACGATCGCCGCGAGCCCGGTACGGGCGAACATCGACCGCTCCCACGACGACCCATGCTCGGCGTCCGCTCCCGTCGCGCTCTGCGACTGCACCAGCGCGACTGCCACGGCGGCGACGGTGCAGAGGAGTGCGGCCACGCACGCCTGCCTCGAAGGGGTTCCTTCGAAGAGCGCGGGGAGGTTGCAGATGAAGTACGCGGCCCCGGTCGAGAGGCCGGCAACGACGCCGATCCTCCGCGGAGGCACGAAGTCGCGGAGCGATGCCGCCAGCGAAACGGTGAGAATCGCCGTTGCGGCCCCGATCAGAGCCGCGCAGCCGATCAGCGCCTCACCGCTCCCCGCGACGATCGAGGCGAGCCCCGAGCCGGCGCAGAGGAAGAGGCCGCCGATCAGCGCAAGGTGCGCCGGGATGCGGCGCAGCGCCGCCGCGGTCGCGAGGCTCGCGACGAGACCGGCCAGTCCCATCGCCGCCATCGCGGGCCGGACTGCCGCTCCCTCGCCGAGCCGCTCCTCGAGCAGGTGAAGAAGCCCGAACTGCGCGTAGATGAGGAAGAAGACGTACGTCGCGACGATGGCGAGCGCTCCCGCGGCTACGGCGAACGGGCCCCGTTCAGTTCTCTCCATCGAGCACCTTGCTGCGGACGATGAGAGCCTGAAGCGTTGCGAGCGCGAAATCGGAGACGGTCACCGAGAGCCACGGCAGCACGAGGATGCCGCCGAGCACTCCGAACCCCGTGAAAAGAGCGACCGAGAGCCGGATCAGCCCGGTCGTCACGAAGACCCCCCGGAGCGCGACGTCGCAGCGCTGGCGGCCATCGCGAAGAAACGGCGGAAAATACGACAGCCCGACGCCTAACACGAACGCGCCGACGAACCGGATGTATGGCGACGTCCCCTCCGCCATCCCGATTCCCATCAGCCGCAGGGTGAAGCCGGGCGCGGCGACGAGCAGCGCGCCGGTCGTCGTGTCCATCGCGCCGGCGAGCAGCGCGAAAATCCGCGCGCGCGTTCGCCACCGCTCGCCCCTCTCACGCTCGAGCATCGACTGCCTCCCCTGTTGCGCACCATGCGCGCGCGAGCCAGACCGCGGAGACGCCGAGCATCACCGCGCCCGCGAGCGCGCGTATCGCGTAGACGCCGTCGATCAGCGTCGACGGCCCGAAGACGAGCCCCGGGTCGGCGCCTTCGTGAAGTCCCGCAAAGGCGAGCACGCCGACGTGCGTGGCCAGCGCCGCCTGCCAGACCCAGAACGTGACGCCGTCTCCCGCCGCGCGCGCCGCGCGGCCCGATTCGTCGAGCGACGTCAGCAGCAGCATGCCGAAGCTCGTCACCAGCCCCCCCATCGCCACGTGTGAGTGCGAGACGAGAACGTTCGTGAACTTCGATCGCTCGAGGATACCGGGAAGAAACATGACGAACGCGGTCGCGACGAGCAGGGTTCCCCAGACGCCGAAGGCGCCGAGCCATCGCTTCGACCCCGCGGGCCATTCGTACTGCCGATAGAGCCACGCGAGAAGCGGCGGCCAGACGAGCAGCGTGCCGAGCGCGGCGATCTGCGCCGGCTCGTGGTTCGACCGGTCACCGCGGCTGACGAGCGCGAAGACAGCGCCGGAGAGCGCGAGCGCGATCGAGGCGACGGCGAGCGCGCGGCCCGATCCCGTCCGCCTCGCTCCCGCGGCGACGGGAGCCGCGATGAAGATGACGATCATGCCGAGCGTGCTTCCGAGGAGGCTCCACCCGGTGGCGCCGCCGCTGTGCGGATTCACCGCCGGATAGACCGACCGGCTGGCCGAGAGCGCGAGGACGAGCGGCACGAAGAAGAGCGACGCGAGCACCGCCGCCTTCGCACGCCACGCGAGCGACCGCGTCACCTCAGCCGAGGCGCGACGCTCCGCGAGGAACTCCGCTGCGAGCGCCGCCGCGAGAACCCACATTGCGGCGGCGAAGAACCAGCGCGACGCGCCCGACCACTCGAGAAACGGCTTGCCACTGTTCGTTCCGAGAAGCCAGGAAACCGCGCCGAAGGCGAGCGCGCCCGACCATGCGTCGATCGCGAGCGGCGCGAGGCGCCCCGTGCGCGGTGACGCGAGGTAGGTGCGCCAGAGCAGCGCGATCATCGGCAGGCTGCACCATCCGTAAAGCTGCACCGCGAGATGAACGGAGGCCCAGCGCCCCCAGGCCAGCTCGCCCAGCATCGTGCCGAGTGACGGCACGACGAGAAGAAGCGCGAGCAGGACCCCGACGGCGTTGCCGACCACGAGCCACGCGAACGAGTGGACCGTGGTCATGCCGAAGATCGACGAGCGGTCGTTCATGAGGAGAGTTATATCAGCGACGCGCGGGCTCGCGGGCGGGAGGGAGGTCGCCCGGGAACCCGCGCGGTCGCTCAGCAGACGCGAAGCGCGACGCGGCGCGCGATCGCAGACTGCTCTTTCTCGAGAATTTCCTGGAGGGCGGTGACCGGCTTCCACCGGCGTTCGTCGGAGCGGCGGAGCGCGAGCGTCTCGGCGCGCGCTTCCGCGAGCAGTGCGTCGAGCTGCGACATCGCCGAGGCGAGACCGGCACGGCGCGGGAGGTTAGGCCGCGAGAGCAGGTCGTCGCGCTCGGTCGTCTTCCCCGCCTCGTCGCGGGTGAGCAGGCAGTCCTTGAAGTCGTCGACGATCTGGTAGGCGAGCCCCCACGTCTGCGCGAGCTTTTCGAGGCGGGAGCGCGTGCGCGGGCCGTCGCCGGCGATGATCGACGGCAGGAGAAGCGTAAGGCGGATGAGAGTCACCGTCTTGCCTTCGGCCACCTCGAGCACGTCGGCCTCGCCCGAGGCGCGGTCGAAGTGGACGTCGCGCGACTGACCGTTGAGAATGCCCGCCACGCCGAGCGAGTCGCGGACGAGGGTGGCAGCCTGCCTTCGGGCGGTCGCCGGCAGCGTCGTGATCCCTTTCCAGAGCATCGCGTACGCCTGGTTGATCAGCGCGAGAGCGCCGAGCGTTGCAGCCGCCTCGCCCCAGGTTACGTGCGGGCAGGGATTCCCTCGGCGTTCGACGGCGTCGTCCATCGCCGGCATGTCGTCGAAGATCAGCGACGCCGTGTGGAAGTACTCGATCGCGATGGCGATCTCGCGCGCCAGCGAGCGTTTCGTTCCCGCGCCGCCGAGGATGCCGAACACGAGCTGCGCTCGCACGAGGCTGCCGGCATGCGAGAGCGAGTCCTCGATCACGCCGCGCAGATGCGGCTCGAGCGGCCCGCCGAGAGGAAGGAGCGTCCGGTAGCCGTCGAGGAGGTAGCGCTGATCGCTGTCACGAATCAGTGTCGCCTGCGCACTGCGTCGCCGGGCTGCTCCCCGCGCCGAAGAAACCTGCAGCTTCTGCACGTTGGTTTGCAGATTCTGCACGGCGCTCATCGCGCGCCACCCTGAGCGGGAACCGCGGTGAGGGTGCCCGACGCGGTCACGGTAACGACGACCGACTTCTCGACGCGGAGGAAGAGGATGCTCGGGTCCTTCATCCCCCAGTCGACGAAGGGAATGGAGAACGTCGCGTTCGCGCTCGCCGTGTTCCCGGTGATGTCGACCGTTGCCGGCATGACGAGCGCGTGATCGACACCGTGCACGGAGATGATTCCGTGGAGCTTCACCGTGCTCTTGCCCGCGTCGGCCAGGTGCCCTTCCAGCTTCTGTGCTTTGAAGGTAAAGAGCGGGAACTTCGCGCTTTCGAGAACGTCGCCGTGCATCGTGTTGTCGCGCGAGCCGTTGCCGGTCTTCGCGCTCTTCGCGTCGACGTGGATCTCTCCCGACATCACGCCGGTCGCCGTGTCGAACGTCAGCGATCCGCTCTCGACCTTGAACGAGCCTTCGACGTCGTGCCCGGTCGCGCCGAGCTTGAAATCGACCTTCGATGCGGCGGGATCGATCGTCAGCGTGCGTTCCGACGCTGCTGCCGAGAGTGCCACTGCCGTGGCCAGCGTTCCGATGAGAGCGAGTCTCTTGAGCATGGGTATCTCCTCACTTCCGGAACTAAGCACGACGCATGCCAGCGGGAGTAACCAAAGATGGGGGGCGACGATCCCGAGCCCGGAACGGGGGATTGCCGTTTCGACAAGCGTAGCGACATGCGTGAGTACCGGCTGGTACGAACGTGTTACGAGCGTGTTTAGCGGCCGGAGTCCTTCACGAATGCGCGGAAGCGCGCGCGAAGCCGGTCGAGCTTCGTCGAGCGTGGCGCCGCGGCCTCCATCACGGTCACGGCGTCGCCCGGTTTCGCATCGCCTCCATCCGCGCGCTCCCGCAGGTAGTGAAGCTCCTGCATGGCGAAGAGGTAGAGATCGGCTTCGGTCTGACCGGGGAACTGCTCGAGAATCTCTCTCTCGCGGATGACTTCGATCATCGGGCCGTACACGCGCGCGCGCCACGACGAGATCGCCTCGCACCAGTCGGGCTCGCGCCCGAGCTCGATGCCGAGGTAGTAGCGATGGACGCTGATGTGGTCGAGGAGCTTCGAATAGCCTTCGGGTGTGGAGACACGGAGCGCCTCGGCCTCCTCGCGCGTGAGGCAGGTCGACTCGACGAAGTCGTCGAAGCAGCTCCGGAGGATCACCTCTTCGAGCGTGTCGCCGGGGCCGAACTCGACGTCCGCGACGAACTCGCGCACGTGCGCCTCGATCGCCGGCGAGTCGAGCGAGCGGGCGACCGAGACGCGGTGATGTCCGTCGACGACGAAGTAGACGTCACCGACGCGGTAGAGCTCGACGGGCGGGAAGCCCGTGAGTCCTTTCGTGAGGCGAAGAACGTCGACCCATCGCCCGCGGAGCGAGTCGGAGCGAGGGAGGAAGTCGCGCGTAAACTCGCGCTCGCGTCCGAGCGAGCCGACGATCGCCGCGAGCGGAACATCCTGGACGCCCCGGTCGACGACGTGCCGCAGTCCGAGCCGCTCGCGAACCTCCTCGAACGAGAGGAGATCGACCGGCCTGCCGCGGATCCCGCCGAACAGGTCGTGCAGTAGCGCTCTCCATCGGGCGTCGTCGAAATCGGCCATGACGGGCGGGACATCCCTTGTCACCCCGCGAACGTTAGAATAACCGAGATGCCGCGCCCCGACGCTTCGCGGGGCAGGGGAAACCCTCGCTGCTGCATCGTCGAAGCCGAGGAGGCCCCAATGAGAAACCACTCGCTCGCAACCCGCATCGCCACGACGATGGCTCTCGCCCTCACGCTCTGCTCCTGCTCGAGCGCTTCGGACGCCCAGGCAGCGCGACTTCGCCCGGTCCGCCCCGGCCCGCAGGGACCGCAGCAATGGACGCACGACTGGTCGCGCGGCGCAGTCTTCTACCAGATCTTCGTCCGAAGCTTCCAGGACTCCGACGGCGACGGCATCGGCGACATCAAGGGGCTGATCTCGAAGCTCGACTATCTGAACGACGGCGACCCGAACACGACGAGCGACCTCGGCGTCGAAGGCATCTGGCTCATGCCGATGTTCGAGTCACCGAGCTATCACGGCTACGACACGGTCGACTACGAGACGATCGAGAAGGACTACGGCACGAACGAGGACTTCGCGAAGCTGATCGAGGAGGCGCACAAGCGCGGCATCCGGATCATCGTCGACTTCGTCATGAATCACTCTAGCTCGCAGAATCCCTGGTTCCTCGATTCCGCGTCGTCCACGACGTCGGCGAGGCGCGACTGGTACGTCTGGTCGGCGACGAATCCGGGATGGACTCAGCCGTGGGGAGGCAACACTGGCACCTGGCACGAGAAGAACGGCGCCTGGTACTACGGCGTCTTCTGGAGCGGCATGCCCGACCTCAACTTCAGGGACTCGGCGGTGCGGGCGGAGATGGGAAGGATCGCCGAGAAGTGGCTGCGCGCGGGTGTCGACGGGTACCGGCTCGACGCGACACGCTACCTCGTGGAGAACGGCGGAGGGCTTGGGCAGGCCGACACTGCCGACACGCATGCGGCACTCAAGGAGTTCGCCGCGCGCGTCAGAAGCGTGAAGCCCGACGCGGTGCTGGTCGCCGAGAACTGGACCGAAACGCCGATCATCGCGACCTACTTCGGCTCGACCTCCGAGATCACCTGGGGCGACGAGATGCCGATGAACTTCGACTTCCCTCTCTCGTCCGCGATCATCACCGCGGTGCGGAGCGGCAATGGCGCGGAGATCACCAGGAAGCTCGTCGAGATCGGGCAACTTTACCCGCGCGGAGTCAACGACGCGCCGTTCCTGACGAACCACGACCAGGTGCGGCTCGCCTCGGTCGTCAGCAACGACAGCGGACAACTGCGCAACGCGGCGGCCGTCCTGCTGACGCTCCCCGGCGCGCCGTTCGTCTACTACGGCGAAGAGCTCGGGCTGCAGAACGGAACGACCTCGGGTGACGAATCGAAGCGGACGCCGATGCCGTGGGACTCGACGACCGGCGGAGGCTTCACGACCGGATCGCCATGGTTCCCGTTCGCGCCGGGAAAGGACACGGCGAACGTCGCGCGCGAGGCGAACGACTCCTCGTCGCTGCTCTCACGATATCGCGATCTGATCGCGGCGCGAAAGAAGTCCGCGGCGCTTCGGAAGGGAACGATCGCTCCGCTCAACACGCAGGCGTCGGGCGCGTCGTACGCCGCGTGGACGTCGACCTGGGAAGGCGAGACGGTGCTCGTTGTGCACAACGTGACGGGCGGCTTCATCTCCACCAGCGCCCTGAACGTCGCGGGAACGACAGCGGAGAAAGTCTGGGCCGACAACAATGTGAGCACTCCGGTGAAGGGCCCGAACGGCTGGACCGTCAGCCTCCCACCTCGCTCGAGCGGAGTGTGGAGGATGAAGTAGGACGCCCGGGGCTGAAAGGCGAGAGGCGAGAGGCGACAAGTACCCATCGCGGCGCGTTTGCAATCGCTCCTGATTTGTCCATCCCCAGGGCGGGGGTACTGTCGCCTGTCGCCTATCGCCTATCGCCTCTCTTCCCGCGATAGAATCTCCCGCGAAATCAGGGCGTCGCGGCGCCACGAGCCTGCGACCGAAAGGCCTTACCGCATGAGCCTCATCGATCCGCACTCCTACTACGACACCGACCAACCGGCGGCGAAGCACTTCCAGCTCGACTGGAACGTCGATTTCGACCGCCACGTCCTCGACGGCAGCGCGCGTCTCGATCTCGCGAGCCCGGGCGGCGGCCCGCTCGACCTCGACACGAAGGGCCTCACGATTCACGGCGCGACCGATCAGCGCGGCGACGCGATTCCCTTCGAGCTCGGCGACGAGGACGAGATCCTTGGCCGCCGGCTACGCCTAACTCTGGCTCCCGGCACGACGTCACTCACGATCCGCTACACGACCTCCCCCGAGGCGGTGGCGTTGCAGTGGTTCGCGCCGGAACAGACCGCGGGCAAGCGACACCCGTTCATGTTCAGCCAGGGCCAGGCGATCCACGCGCGCACGATCGTGCCGATCCAGGACACGCCGCGCGTCCGCGTCGCCTACGACGCCGCGGTCACGGTGCCCGCGGCGCTCAGCTCCGTGATGTCCGCCGGCCCCGCCGGCACGCGCGACGGCGCGACGCCGGGAACCCGCACGTTCCTCTTCGAGATGCCGCAGCCGATTCCGCCTTACCTGCTCGCGATCTGCGTCGGCGACATCGAGTCGCGCGACCTCAGCCCCCGGGCGCGCGTCTGGGCCGAGCCGGAGATGGTCGGCAAAGCTGCTTGGGAGTTCGAGGAAGTCGAGCAGATGATCGAGACGGCGGAGAAGCTCTTCGGTCCGTACGACTGGGACCGCTACGACATGATCGTCCTTCCTCCCGCCTTCCCCTATGGCGGCATGGAGAATCCGCGCATGACCTTCCTCACGCCGACCGTCATCGCGGGTGACCGCTCGCTCGTCGACGTCGTCGCGCACGAGCTCGCCCACTCCTGGACCGGCAACCTCGTCACGAACGCGACCAACGAGCACTTCTGGCTCAACGAAGGCTTCACCACGTGGGCCGAGCGCCGGATCCTCGAGGCGCTGCACGGCGAGGAGCGCTGCATCCTCGGCTGGGCGATCGGCCAGAAGGCGCTCGACGATTCCGTCGCGCGCTTCGGCGAAGGCTCGCCGCTGACGAAGCTCCGCACCGACCTCAAGGGAATCGATCCCGACGAGGCGTTCTCGTCGATCCCATACGAGAAAGGCGCGCGCTTCGTCAACGTGATCGAGCGCGAAGTCGGCCGCCCGCGCTTCGACCTCTTCCTCGCCGCCTACATGAAGAAGTTCCGCTTCCAGTCGATCACCTCCGAGGAGTTCATCGGATTCCTCGAGGGAGAGCTCCCCGGCGTCGCCGACAAGGTGCTCTGGAAGGAATGGCTCTACGAGACCGGCATGCCGAAGAATGCGCCGGTCTTCCGCTCGGCGAAGCTCGACGAGCTCACCGCGCTGGCAAACAGCTGGACCGACGGCATCAAGCCGAACGACGCGCAGATCGCCGAATGGGCGACCGACGAGCTCATCGTCTACATGAACCACCTTCCGCGCGAGCTCGATCACGAGTCGCTTCGCTGGCTCGACTCGCACTTCGGCCTCAACGCCCGCGGGAACTACGAGATCCTCGTCGAATGGCTCACGATCGCGGTCGGCTCCGACTACGAGCCGGCGTTCGCGCGGGCACGCGAGGTTCTCCTGACCGTCGGTCGCATGAAGTACCTCCGCCCCCTCTACAACGCGCTCGGAAAGCACGCGCGGACCCGGGCTCTCGCGAAGGAGATCTACGCAGCGGGACGCGAGGGATACCACAGCCTCTCGCGGCGCGTCATCGAGTCGATCATCGAGAAATACGCTGCTGACGAGGTGAAGGCGTGAGCGAACAGCCGATCAACGACGCCGACGTGCGGCTGCCTGCAAACGCCTTCCGCGAGCTCGCGCCGGGCGAGACGTACGTACCGGTCATCCCCCCCGAGCAGGCGCCGCCCGAGGTGACGCCGCGCTCGATCGCGCAGGGTTTCTTCTGGTCACTCGTCTTCTCGGCGGCGGCGACTTACATCGCGCTCAAGCTCGGGCAGGGGATCGAGTCGGCGATCCCGATCTCGATCCTCGCGGTCGGCTTCTCGGTCTTCGCCGTGAAGTTCATGAAGTCGCGCGGGTCGACGCTCCTGGAGAACGTCAACGTGCTCGCGATCGGCGCGACTTCCGGCATCGTCGCCGGAGGTTCGGTCTTCACGATGCCGGCGATCTACATCCTGGGGCTCGAAGGTCGCTCGTCGTTCTTCCAGATTTTCCTCGTGCCGTTGTTAGGCGCAATCCTCGGCGTCTTCTTCCTCGCGCCGTTCCGCCGCTACTTCGTCAGAGACCTCCACGGGAAGCTCCCCTACCCCGAGGCGCGCGCCACGACCGAAATCCTCATGGCGGGCAAGCGGGGAGGACACAGTGCGATCGTGCTCAGCTACAGCGCGATCACCGCGGCGATCTTCGATTTCGTCGGCCCTTCGATGCGCGCCTGGGCTGAGACCTTCTCGACGAACTCGATCGAGGCGATCCGCGGCTTCAGCGACAAGTACAAGGCAGTCTTCTCGATGAACACGTCGGCCGCGGTCCTCGGGCTCGGCTACATCATGGGCGTCGAGTACGCGTCGATCATTCTCGCGGGCTCGCTGGTGTCGTGCCTCATCCTCGTCCCGCTCTTCGCGCACCTCGGGCAGTTCATGACCGTGCCGATCACGGCAGGCGCCGTGCCGCTGTCGCAGATGGCGGCGGAGGACATCTTCTTCGACTACGTGCGGCCGATCGGCATCGGCGGCATCTTCGCGGCAGGCATCCTCTCGATCCTTCGCATGTCACCGGTGATCGTTCAGGCGACACGACAGGCCATGGGCGAGCTCGTGCGCCTCGCGCGAAAGAAGGACGTCGAGGAGGCAACGGTGCGCACCGACCACGCCTTGCCGATGTCGGTCAATCTCCTCGGCATCGCCGTGCTCGCAGTCGCGATCTTCGCCTACTTCCGCTTCTCTGTGCTCGCCGGGACGGACGGGGCAACGGGCCTCGCCGGGATCTCGATGCTGATGACGTTGCTGATTGCATTCCTCTTCGCCGCGGTCTCCGCGTGGGCGATCGCCATGATCTCGATCACACCGATTTCCGGCATGACGCTGACGACGTTGATCATCACGGCAATCGCCCTGTCGGCGATGGGCCTCAAGGGCGAGTCGGGAATGCTGCAGGTACTGCTCGTCGGCGGTGTCGTCTGCACGGCGCTTTCGATGGCCGGCTCGCTCGTCACGCAGTACAAGATCGGCTACTGGCTCGGCGCGACGCCGAGGCAGATCGAGATCAGCAACATCGTCGGCTCGGTCGCGGCATCGTTCGCGACGACGGGCGTCATCATGCTGATGTCGGGCGTGTACGGCTTCTCTCCCAGCCCGCTCCATCCGAACGCCCTGCCGGCCCCGCAGCCTAACGCGATGGCGGCGGTGCTTCGCGGCGTGATGGGCTCGAGCGGCGCTCCCTGGTTCCTCTACGCCCTCGGCGCGGTATTCGCGGTCGTCGTGGCGATGTGCGGCGTCTCGGCGCTCGCCTTCGCGATGGGAATGTACCTGCCCATGGATCTGAACTCCCCGCTCGTGCTCGGCGCCGCCATCGCCTGGTTCGTCCAGCATTCGACGAAGGACGAGGCCCTCAGCAAGGCACGGCACGAGAAGGGGACGCTCATCGCGTCGGGCTTCATAGCAGGAGGCGCGCTCATAGGAGTCTTCTCCGCTCTGCTGCGGTTCTTCGAGGATTCGACCGGACGAACGATCGTCCCCGATCTTACGAAGATCGCAGGCCCGTGGCTCCAGTCGTGGCACAACTGGCTGGGGCTCGGCGCTTTCATGCTCCTCTCCGCGGGTCTCTGGTGGGACGCGAATCGGGAGAAGGTGGAAGAGTGAGGCCGGCTTGCGCCGGAATTGAGAATGCAGAATTGAGAATTGAGAGATTGGCCGGCCTGCGGCCGGAATTGAGAATTTAGAATTGAGAATTGAGAGATGGTGAATCGAACGGGCCGCGCGATGAGCGCGGCCCGTTTTCGTTGAGGCCGAGTCATTTCGGCGCGCAGCGCCGAGACATCGGTAGCCCCCGGCTTCAGCCGGGGGAACGACGGCGACGCGTTCCAACGCGCCGCTTCAGCGGCGGGACAACCGGTAGGAGGTCGCGCCGCTGAAGCGGCGCCCGACTCCGATTTTCGGCCTGCCACCCCCGCCTGAAGGCGGGGGCTACCGATGTCTCGGCGCTGCGCGCCGGATTTCAGCGTGGCACAACGAAAACGGGCCGCGCTCATCGCGCGGCCCGCTCAATTCAACTTCTTTCAATTCTCAATTCTAAATTCTCAATTCCGTCTACCGGCGCCCGCGCATCGGCTACTTCTTCTCCGAGGACGGCTTCACTCCCTTGATCTCCGCGAGCCTTTCTTCGAGCCGGTTGAAGCTGTGGAGCATCTTCGCCTGGTCTTCGCCCGGCGCGGTGAACATGTCGACGATCGGGTTCTGGAAGCGATTGTTCTCCAGGCCGCCGCCGAAGTACTCCTGCGGGCGCCCGGCGCCGATCGGAAGGACGTAGAGGTTGTCGCGGTCGACCATCGAGTCGAGATAGCGCGCGCTCTGGTCGCTTCGCGGAACGATGTCGGCTCCGGTCACGACGATCGTGTAGGTCCAGTCGGCGCTGATGGCGCCGTTCGTGAAGGTCCAGGGAACGAAGAACTGCACACGGCGTCCGTGCACCTTGATGTTGTCGGGGAAGAAGACGAACGACTCGATCCGCTCGTTCGCCTGGCGCTTGAGGTCGCGCTTGTCGGGGCTCACCTCGGTCTTGCCTTCCATCTCCTCCGCGACGCGGCGGACGAGGATGCGGCGAAGGACGTTCTTCGAGACCCCGGGATCGGGGGTGAGGCAGATCGCCATCTCCCAGGCGTTCTCCGGGGCGATCGTGACGTTGCGGCCCGGTAGCGTCGTCGGGCTTCCGCTCCCCGCGACGCCGTCCTTGTCGATGTAGATGTCGATGTTGAAATTATAGAAGCCGTGCGTGGCGATCGAGTCGAGCGACTGCCCGAGGTTGTCGATGGTGCGCCGTCCCGGCTCGCGAATGTTCTTCGCGAAGGTCGCCTCGAAGAGCGTGCCTTCCTTCACGGCCTTCGCCTCGAGCTTGACGATGTCGAGCTCGCCACGGCGAACTTCCTCGTTGAGGGGCATCTCCAGGGTTCCGAAGCCGCGATCGTCCCCCTTCGCGTCACTGAGCACGAAGATCGACTGCGCGGCGGCGGATCCGGTCACGGCGGCGGCGACGAGCGCGCCGCCGAGAATGCGATGGAACGAGTTCATTCGGCGAGTTTCTCCTTGATGGTGGTACGCCGCAGGGGCGGGTGATGCTTCGGGCCCGACCGATGCGAACGGGCCCGGGCGTTTCCGCCCGGGCCCGACGATTGTACGACGCGGTGAGTGCCGCCTAGAAGCGAACCTTGAAGAACGCTTTCAGGCGACTCTGCTCGAAGTCGCGCGTCTCGAGGCTGTTCCATCCGCCGTAGCGGTTCTTGAAGCCGCGGGAGCCTTCCTTCACGCCCGCGGAGGTCGCGGTGCCCGCATCGGCGTACTGAACGACGAACCCGTCGCCGAATTCGGGAGTGAAGTCGCCAGTCACGTACTCGTAGTTGAGTCCCGCTTCGACACCGCCGATCGGGAACTTGACGAGGACGATGTAGCGGTCCTTGTTGTGCTGGCCCGAGACCATCTCGTGCAGGTTGTAGGCCTGGAACGCCGTGTTCCCGTCCTTGAGGTCGATGTCGTAGTTCTCGTACGTCAGCGACGCGTAGAGGATGTCGGTGAACTGGTAGCCGGCGCCGAGCTGGATCATCGTCTCGCTCAGGTCACGGTCGTCGTCGGCGAGGTTGTCGAACGGCTTCCACTGATAGCCGGTGATTCCGTTGACGGTGATGACGGGCGGGTTGCCGTAGTAGTCGCCCGTCGAGTTGTTGCCCGAGTAGAAGTTCTTGTCGTTCGTGCACGCAACGCCGCCGCCCGGGCAGTCGCCCGCCTTGAACGGAAGGTACTTCGCGTTGTTCATGCGCTTGTCGGTCTCGTCGATCCACTTGAGCTTGCCATAGACCTCGAGGCCCTTGCCGACTTCGAAGGTGTAGCGGCCCTTCAGGACGAGGATGTCCGTCGAGCGGTCCATGAACGGCGCGAACGCGCTGCGGAAGTTGTGGCCGATCCCGGCGTCGAGCTCGGTCGCCGGATAGAGAACTCCGCCATTCATCTGGTTCGAGTCGTCGCCCCAGATCTGCCAGTTCTGGTTGTAGTCGATCGTCGTGTACTCACCCGCGACCTCGAGTGCGCCGTGGGTCCACTTCGGGGTGACGGTGAAGCCCTTCCAGCCGATCGCCGTCTCAGCCGCCGGCTCGTCGAAGTCGGTGAACTCGTTGTCGACGTTGAGCGTCGCAACCTGCTGGTAGGTTCCCTGCCATCCGCCGTAGCCGATGCGGGTCTCGTTGCCGCCGAACACGCCGTACGACGCATTCGAGGGGCCGGGGAAGGCAAACGTCGCGTCGAAGCCCTCGGTGATGAGGACGTCGCTCTCTCGGCGTGCTGCCATGATCGACGTGTACTGCTCGTCGATGTTGAAGAACTGGAAGTTCGCGGTCAATCCGCTCGACATGATGTCGGTCAGGTCAACGTCGAGGGTGTAGGAGTCGCCCTCCGGCTTGCCGGCGATCACGGGCGAGTAGCCGTTGATGCCGAAGCCGCCTGGTGCGTCGTAGTTCGAATCCGATTCCGCCTCGGAGGTGTAGTAGGCGCCGCGGATGTCGAGCATCGGCATCGGGTGGACGCCCACCCTGAAGCCCCAGACATCGTTCGAGAACCGGCCGTCAACGTCCGTGCCATCGTCCGGGAGCGAATCGTTCTTGTCGACCTCGATGTCGCGCGCGCGCTCGTAGATGAGGCTGCCGTCGACGAACTCATTGCCCGACCACTTCATCTGCAGGCCGTACACGCTGTCCTGCGCAGTGTACTCGCCCGTGCTGTAGTTCGGCCCGGCCCAGAGGCGCGGCGTCGAGATGCGGATGACGTCGTACTTGAGCGAGTCGGTGAGGCGGCCCTGGAAGAGGATCGCGCCCGCGTTGTCACGGTCGATGTAGCGGATCTTGCCGATGGTGAAGGCGTCGAACATGCCGAGGTCGGTCGAGCCGAACTGGGCGTTGTCGAGGAAGCGATACCCGGGAGTGACGTTGACCGTCACGCCGCGGAGCTTCACGTACTGGTTCGAGCGCGGGTCGGACTCGCCGCAGTCGCCGCCGGTCGAACCGTTGCCGCACCCCTCGTTCACGCCGAAGCCGCCGAAGTTCGTCCACTCGTTCTGGCTGAAGCGTGAATGGATGCGCCCCTTGACCTCGATGTACTTGTTGGGCTTGCCGAAGAAGAGCAGCTCGATCTCGGTGCCCTGACCGTTGTCGCCGTAGCCCTCGCCCGGGACGGTCGTGAAGTTGTAGAGACTGCCGTCGAAGCGCTGATTGCCCCACAACCACTTGGTGTAGGTCACGCCGCTCATGCCGAACTTCTGCTCGCCCTGGGCGAGAAGCGTGCCGGCGCAGAGCAGAAACGCGATCGCGATGATGATTGTCCGTTTCATGCAATACCCTCCCTGTCGTTGAGACGCGGCGGGATCGCGCCCGCCGCGCCGGTTTCCTGCTAGTTGGCCTTGACCATCGTGAGCGTAGCCATGCTCTTCGACGTACCGTCGTCATTGCACTCGAAGGCGAGCATCTTCTTCTGCTCGTCGATCTCGCTCTTGTCGCCCTTGGCTGCGCCAGCGAAGACGTCGATCACGTGCGGGTCGCACTCGCCGTCGTTGCCACCGCCGAAGCGGTGCTGGCCTTCGTACTCGTTGACCTTGCGGGTGAGCAGGTCGCCCTCGGTCGGGAAGCCTTCGTTCGACTGCATCACGACCTGGTAGCCCCAGCCCTTGATGTCGTCAGCGCTCTTCGCGCCGAGCGCCGCGAGATCGACGCTCCCCGAGATCGTGCGGCCCGAGCCGCGCGTCTTGTTCGGGATCAGGCACGCGTCCTTCATGGCCGCGGCCTTCGATTCCACTTCCTGCTTGACGCGACCCGGTTGCTGCGGAGACAGGATGACGACCTTGTCCCACGCGGAGTCGGCGGCGAACATCACGTTCTGGCCCGGAAGGCCCTTGTCGAAGCCGGCGTCCGGAGTCGTGTCGATGTAGATGAAGATCATCTGCACCGCGAAGCCGTTGCCCATCGACCACGGATCCTCGAGGTTCGAGTTCACCGACGCCATGAAGTCGACCTTCTTGTCGTTCGACTTGACCTGGAGGCTCGTCAGGTCGAACGAGCCGCGCTTGTAGACGGCATCAGTCGGGTACGAATAGCCGCCCGGACCGAAATCGTCACCCGTCGGATCCTTCAGCGTCACGTCGGCGGCGAGCACAGTGCCCGCGGCAAGCGCGCAGATACAACCGATCAAAAGCAGCCTTACAGAACGATTCATCATCTCCTCCTTCGAGTTGGGAATGCGATCAACCTTTGACGGCGCCTGCCGTCAATCCGGAAACCAGGTACTTCTGAAGGAACATGAAAAGCACGACCACGGGGATCGATACGATGATCGCCCCCGCGGCGAAGAATCCCCATTGTTCGGAAAACCCGCTGACGAAGAAGCGGAGCCCGACGGGAGCGGTGTACATCGGCTCCTTGTCCATGAAGGTCGCCGCGAGGATGAACTCGTTCCAGCCGGTCATGAACGAAAAGAGCGCGGTGACCGCAACCGCCGGCTTCGCCAGCGGCAGCACGATCTGAAAGAAGATCCTCGCGGGCGACGCTCCGTCGATCAGCGCCGACTCCTCGAGCTCGCGCGGAATCGTGTCGAAGTAGCCCTTGAGCATCCAGACGGAGAACGGAATCGACGTCGCGGCGTAGACGAGAATCAGGCCGAGCCATGACGAGCCGAGCTGGAGCCACTGCACGACGATGATGTAGAGCGGGATCAGCGTCAGCGTGCCGGGGAACATCTGCGACACGAGAAACGACATGAGCCCCAGCCGCCGTCCCGGAAACTTGAACCGGGAAAAGGCATACGCCGCGCTGCAGGCCATCGCGACGCCGACCACGGTGGTCGCCGCCGCCACGACCGCGCTGTTGAAGACCCAGCGGCCGAACGGCTGATCGGTCATCACCGAAACGAAGTTCGCGAGGGAAACTTCGTCCGGCCAGGGGATCACGCCGCGCAACCGGTCGAAGAACGTCGGATTCGGCGGCAGGTCGACGAAGGCGAGGCTCTGCTTTCCCGAGAACGCCACGGTGAAGACCCAGAGAATCGGATAGGTCGAGATCGCCGTGAAGATCAGCAGAAAGATATGCAACGGCAGGTGCGGGGTATCGCCGGTTCGCGTGCGGTCCGCCATCAGATCCCCTCCGTCGCGCGCGTCACGCGGTTCTGCCAGGTGCCGTATGCGAGCAGGATCATGAAGATCACCGTCGAGTAGGCCGCCGCGTAGCCATAGCGGTACTGCTCGAACGCAATCTTGTACGCCTGCGTGATCAGGATCTCGGTCGAGCTCGCCGGTTCGCCAGCCGACACGAGATAGATGATGTTGAACATGTTGAAGGTCCAGACGACCGACAGGATGACCGCCGGCACCAGTGCCGGCTTGAGCGACGGCAGCGTGATCGAGGTGAACTGCTGCCACTTCGACGCCCCGTCGACGCGCGCCGCCTCGTAGAGGTCGGCCGGAATCGACTGCAGCGCGCCGAGCGAGATCACCATCATGAACGGGAAGCTGAGCCACCCGTTCGTCGCGACGACCGCGATGAACGACGTCAGCGGCCGCTCGAACCACGACACCGGCGTCCCGCCGAACATCTGGATCACCTGGTTCACCACGCCGAACTGCTGGTGGAACATCCCCTTCCAGACGAGCGCCGTGATGTAGTTCGGCATCGCCCACGGCAGGATTAGCAGCACCCGGTACGCAGACCGGAACGCGAGCCCCTTCGTGTTCAATATCAGCGCGAGAAGCAGCCCTAACGAGACGCCGATCGAGACGTTCGTGACCGTCCACATCACGGTCATGAAAAGCGTCCAGTAGAAGTTCTTGTAGTTGAACTGGAGCCCGGCGTCGGTCCGCTCCATGATGTTGAAGTCGCCGAGAATCTCCGTGTAGTTCTTGAACCCGACCCAGAGGTCCTTGAGCGGCGAATTCGTCGTGTAGACGTTCTGGTCGGTGAACGAAAGCGTGATGCCGTAGAAGAACGGGAAGAAGACGAGAACCAGCATCCCGATCATCGCGGGAGTCACGTACGAATAGGCCTCACGATACTTGACCAGCGCCGCCCAGCTCTTCGCGGCGCTCTCGCTTCCGACGAAGATGAACAGGACAAAGGCGAACAGCCCGATCGCGATCATCACGCTCCGGTTCGCCTCGGCAATCCCGGCGACGACCTTCGCGATCTTCGCCCGGTCGATCGTCAGGTCGGGCTTGATCGCGCCGCGCGGCTTGAGGAACCTGTCGGAGTCCCAGAGGCTCGCGTCGAACTGTGGCGCGGCGACCGCCGCGGTCTGCATGACCGCGAGCGCCTTGCCCTTCTCCTCCACGACCTGCTTTGCGACCTGTGTCGAGATCGCGATCCTCTGCTCGAGCAGCGCGCCGGTGATGGCGCGCCCTCCGTAAACCAGGAATCCGACCAGGAGCAGCGCCGCGAATGCGAGGAGCGGCAGTTTCCGCTCGCCGATCATGAAGGCGCCTGCGAGGAAAACGACGCAGATCACGACCACACCGACCGCGAGCGGCCACCACGGTACCGCGATCGTGGCGCCCGCGGCGGGCTTCGACACGGTCTGGACGATGCCGACGACCGCACCTTCGTGGAAGATCGGCGTCGCGATCTTCAGCCACCCGTCCGCCGACCACTCGAGAGCCACGACTTCCTTCGTCGCAGCCGCGCCGCCGGCGTTGCCTTCGACCGCGGACGCGAGCTCCTGGCCGAGATCGTAGATCGGCTTCTCGTCGCGGACCATTCTCCGCGGCAGCTCGCCGTTGGCGACGTCCTCCGGGAAGGAGGACGCCTCGATCGTGCGGTTGTCGGTGTTCGAGATGCGGACCTTGCGCTGCTCGGCGCCGCCGCTCCAGCTCGCGACGGCCGCGCGGACACCTTCGCCTTCCGCGCCGAGCCATCCCGAGGTGTCGGAAATGGCACGGAGCGTGACGATGGCGGCGCGCTCGGCCTCCGCTCGCGCGTTGGCGTTGACGTTCGACGACTCGAGCAGATGCAACAGCAATGCAGCGAGCGCCCCGCCGAGGGCGAGCGCGATGACGATCGTTTTGCGCAGTCGGAAGCTCATCTGCCTCCTCTCGATTCGTACGTCGCTACTTCTTCCTCAGGCGCGAGACAGCTTCGGTGACTTCGGCCTGCGCTTTGTCGAGCGCCGGCTTCGGCGCCAGCGCCTTCTTGGTGATCGCGTTCATCGCAGTCGTGACCGGCGACCAGACCATCGTCATTTCGGGCGAGTTAGGCATCGGCACGGCCGTGTCGACCTGGGCGCGGAATGCCTTCATCACCGGGTCGGCTGCGACCTGCGCGTCGGCGTAGACGTTCTTGTTCGCCGGCGTCTGGCGACCGGAGAGCGCCATGACCTTTGCGGACGGAACGTCGGTGAGGTACTGCGCGAACGCGAACGCGGCGTCCTTGTTCTTCGACGGCGCGGCGATGTAGACCCCCTCGACCGTCATCCACGGGGCGAGCGGCTTGCCGCCCGCTTCGGTGACCGTGGGGAGCATCGCGATGCCGTACTGGATCTTCGGCGAGATCTCGCCGAGGAACCAGGGGCCGTTGAAGACGATCGCGGCCTTGCCTTCGTTGAAGAGCGACGTGATGAGCGCGGTCGACGGCTCGGCCGGCAGGATCTTGTCCTTGTCGAACCACTTCATCAGCAGGTCGACCGATTTCACGTTCGCCGCGTTGTTGACGTTCGGCTTGCCGTCGGCCGCGAACACGCCGCCGCCGTAGGCATTGAACAGGATCGAGTGGTAGTACCAGTTCGAGTACCAGTAGGCGAGGCCGAAGGTGCCCGACGACGCGTTCGTCAGCTTCTTGGCCGTCGCGACGAGCTCCGTCGTCGTCTTCGGAGGCGTCGTGACGAGCTTCTTGTTGTAGATCATGGTGAGGCACTTGTAGTTGAGCGGCAGACCCCAGACGGCCTTGCGATAGGTCATCGCCTGCATCGTCGACGGGATGAACCGGTCGGTCAGCTTCTTGTCGAGATAGAAGTCGATCGGCTCGATCGTGTTGCCCGCTTCGATCCACCCGCCGAGGCGATCCTGCGCGTAGATGAAGACGTCGGGGCCCTTGCCGCGCGGAACGGCCGCCGTGATCTTGTCGGCGAAGGCATCGTAAGGAACCGCAAGCGTCGTCGCCTTGATCTTCGTCTGCGACGCGTTGAACTGCGCCACGACCTTCTCGAAGGCGTCTTTCTCGCCTCCGCGGTAGGCGTGCCAGATCGTGATTTCCTGCGCCGCGAGCGGCGCCACGACGAGCAGCATTGCGAGTGTGGAGAGAACTGCGATTCGGAGTCTCATGCGTCGTCTTCCTTTTCAGCTCTTCCTGGTCTGCAGCTTCCTGCGCCCCGCCTCAGGCGGTCAGGCGCGTCTCTTTCTGTGCGTCGAACAGGTGGATCGCCTCGAGCTCGAGCTTGAGCTCGATCGTGTCGCCCGGCTTCGGGAGCTGGTGCGACTCGAGCGAAGCGACGAGAAGGTCTTCGCCGACCTTGAGGTGAACGATCACCTGGTGGCCGACCGGCTCGACGATCTCGACGGCGCCGCGGATCGGGAGCGTTTCCCCGCGCCCGTCCTTCGACGCTTCGATGACGTTCTCGGGACGGATGCCGAGGACGACCTTGAGCCCTTCTTTCCCTTGCGTCAGCGGCTTCATCGACGCCGGCACGTTGAAGGAAAACCCGGAGGTTTGAATCCGGTTGCCGCCGTCGACGACCGTGCCGTCGGCGAAGTTCATCGGCGGCGTGCCGATGAAGTTCGCGACGAAAAGGTTGTCGGGCTTCTCGTAGACCTCGAGCGGCGTGCCGACCTGCTGGAGCTTGCCATCCTTCATGACGGCGATCCTGTGCCCCATCGTCATCGCCTCGATCTGGTCGTGCGTGACGTAGACGGTGGTCGTCTTGAGCCTGTGCTGCAGCTTCGAAATCTCGGCGCGCATCTGCACGCGCAGCTTCGCGTCGAGGTTCGAGAGCGGCTCGTCGAAGAGGAAGACCGACGGCTTGCGGACGATCGCGCGCCCGACCGCGACGCGCTGGCGCTGTCCGCCCGACAGCTCCTTCGGCTTCCGGTCGAGCAGATGCGAGATGCCGAGGATCTCTGCCGCCTCGTTGACCAGTCGGTCGATCTCCGGCCGCGGCGTCTTCTTCAGCTTCAGACCGAACTCGAGGTTCTCGCGCACCGACATGTGCGGATAGAGCGCGTAGCTCTGGAAGACCATGGCGATATCGCGATCCTTCGGTGGAAGGTCGTTCACGACCTTCGTCCCGATCTTCACGTCACCGCCGGAGATCTCCTCGAGCCCGGCGATCATCCGGAGCGCGGTCGACTTCCCGCATCCGGAAGGGCCGACGAGAACCATGAACTCCTCGTCCCGGATTTCGAGGTTGAGCCCCTCGATCACCGAGACCGCCCCGTACCGCTTGGCTACGTTTTCGAAAACGACATTGGCCATCGTTTCTCGTGCCTCGCTTTTCGTCGTTAGCTACTTCGCAGCACCTTTCGGCACCACGATTCGCGCTCCGCGCGGGGGAACTGTCACTTCCACATTGCCCTCGGTTATCGCGATCGCGTCGCCGGTGAGAGCGTCGCCGACGGACGAAGTCCACGCCGCGGGTGCGGCGAATTTCGCGCTTGCGGCTTCGGCGCCGCGGTTCACCGCGACCACGGCGACGTCGCCCGATGCGGCATCGGCCATCTGGTAGACGAGCAGGTCACCGTCCGTCGAGACGATCGTCATCGTCCCGCGGGAGAACGCCTTGTGGGCGCTGCGCGTCGCGAGCAGCGTCTTGTAGAGCGCGCGCATCGCCTCGTCGCGCTCGACGCCGGCACCCGGCTTGATCCCCATCGCGCCCCACGGCATGTCACTCCGGTTCGCGGGCCAGTCTCCCCCCGCGCGTGCGACTTCTTCACCGTAGTAGATCGTCGGGATGCCAGACGTCGTCAGCTGCACGATCGCCGCAAGGCGGAAGAGATCCTTGTCGCCCTCGAGCTGATAGAGCGCGCCCGGCGTGTCGTGAGAGGAGAGGTAATGGGAGAGGTGGTATCCGGCGCGAACCTTTTCGCGCGACTTGAGGTACTTCGCGAAGGCGATCGTCCTGCCGCGCCCCTGCACCCAGGCGAGATCGCTTCCCTGGAAGCCGAAGTCGAAGCCCGCGTCCATCTCGTCACCCGAAAACCAGGGATCGAGCACTCCCGCATCGCCTCCCCAGACTTCACCGACGAGGAAGAAGTCGTTGCCGAGCTCCGCGCGGGTGCGGCGGCGATGCTCCTGCCAGAAGTCGTGCGTGACGTGCTTGACCGTATCGAGGCGGAAACCGTCAAGTCCCACGCGCTTCGCCAGGCCGATATGCGCCTTCAACAGATAGTCGCGAACCTCGGGGAGCTCGGTCTTGAAATCAGGGAGACCGGCGAGGCACGACGTGATGTCGTCCTGCCCGCAGTCGCCGACCTCGTTGTTGCGGAGCCAGCTCTTCGTGGCCGGATCCTTCAGGTACTTCGAGTTGTATCCCGCGTGGTTGTAGACGACGTCGAGCAGCACGCGCATTCCGCGCGCGTGAGACTCGTCGACCAGCGTCTTCAGTTCCGCTTCCGTGCCGATGCGGGGATCGAGAGTGTTGAAGTCGTCAGCCCAGTAGCCGTGGTAACCCCAGTCGGGAAATCCGGCACCGGTGACGAAGCCGTCAATGTTCTTCACGACCGGTGTGACCCAGATCGCGGTGACGCCGAGATCGTGGAGATCGTCGAGGCGGCCGATCAGTCCCTCGAGGTCGCCGCCGTGAAACGCCCCCTTCGCGGCCACATTGACCTTTACGTTGTTCGCATCGTCGCCGTCAGCGAATCGATCGAGCACCACGAAGTAGATGACGGCGTCCCGCCAGTCGGGCAGCGGTGGAGGGGCTGGTTTTGCGACGACGGAAGGCGCGGCGGCGATCGGAGCGACCGGAGGCGCGGTCGCGCACGCGGAGAGTAAAAGAGATACGAGCGGGATCACGATCCCGATACGAGATGCCATACGCCGCAAGCATGCCCCCGTCATCCCTCTGAATCTCGAGCGTGAATCGTATCAAAAAGAGTCTGAACGGTGTTTACTAACCCTTCACACGGAATGGTGACCGGACACACCCGACGTTCGGTCAGGAGTCGCTCTTCCGGACGCACCCGCCCAAATCCACCGGAATGGTGGGGCCGTTCGTCCCGAAGACTGCGGTGAAGTAGCCGTTCAAGCGTCGTTTCGACGCAGCGCGGCTCCCGCAAGAACCCCGACGGCACCGATCACGGGAGTGAGAATCGCGACCCATGCCGGCGTCCGCGCTTTCATCATCGCCTCCATGTTCGGGACCGCGGCGGTCCTCGGTTCGCTCGCGGCCGGCGCCTGCAGCACGGGAATCGCCATGATGAGGCCGAGCGCCAGTACGAACAGGGCGAGAGCGACGGGTGCCTTCCCGCCACGCGCGATCAGCGCGCACGTGAGGCCGCCGGCGAGTGCCGCGACGATGTTGAGAACCGTGCTGGAGGCGAGCCAAAGCGTCGACACGTCATACGTTCCGAGTTCGAATGCGCCATCGGCGCCGAAGGTGAGGTAGAGCCCGGAAAAGGTCAGGAAAACGAGAACGAACATCACGGCGTAGCCGGCGAGCACGGCGCCGATTGCACGCAGCATCGATTCACCTCGAGTTGTTTAGGCGAGGTTAGCACGAACGGATGAAGCGGACTCGCACATCACCCGGCAATTCGGGTGGCGGGTTTCGCGAACCGCAAAGCGCCACCGCCGCGTCACCCGATGCGGTCCGCATCATATGATCGCGCGGGAGAAATCGATGTCGACACCGATGACTGACGACGAGATCGAGAGGTTCATCGCCCGTGAGGCGGTCGCGCGCATCGGCTGCCACGCCGACGGGCGCACCTACGTCGTGCCGGTGGCGTATGCCTGGGCCGACGGGGCCATCCACTTCTTCAGCCAGGACGGCCTGAAGATCGAGATGATGATGAAGAACCCCGACGTCTGCGTCGAGATCGATCGCGTCGAGCATCTCGGCTCGTGGCGCAGCGTCATCGCTCTGGGGTGCGCCGAGATCCTCGCGGGGAGCGGGGCCGCGGCGGCCGCGAAGCTCCTGGAGGCCCGCCTAACGAGTCTCATCGAGGATCCGGCGAGCCGCGCCCGCCTCGAGGAGGCGCTCGGGAGCGGCCGCTCCGTCCACGTGTTGAGGATCGTCCTGCGCGAGAAGACGGGGCGTGTCGAGGGAGGCATCCGCCCGTGAAGCGCACGACGAAAACGACCCGGGAGCGCAAAAGCTACGATCGCGACTACTTCGACCGGTGGTATCGCGACCGGGACCACCGGGTGCGCGATCGCGGCGAGCTGCGGCGCAAGGCGGCGCTCGCCGTCGCCGCCGCCGAGCACGTACTGCGCCGCCCGGCCCGTAGCGCGCTCGACGTCGGATGCGGCGAGGCGCGCTGGCGCGCCGAGCTCCTTCGCATCCGCCCCCGTCTCCGCTACCTCGGCGTGGAATCGAGCGACTACGCCCTCCACCGCTACGGCCGGTCGAGAGACATCCGGCGCGGCTCGTTCGGCGAGCTCTCCGAGTTAGGCGACCGCCGGTTCGACCTCGTGATCTGCACCGACGTGATGCACTACCTCTCCGACGCCGAGGTCGATCGCGGCCTCCCGGCGTTCGCCGCGCTCGTCGGCGGCGCCGCCTACGTCGACGCGGCGGTTAGGGAAGACGAGCCCGAAGGTGATCTCGTGGGCTGGCACGACCGCCCCGCGGCGTGGTACCGCGAGCGCCTGCGTGCCGCGGGACTCGTCGAATGCGGGCTCGGCGTATGGGCTCCCGAAGCGGCGAAGCTCTGGCTCACCGAGCTCGACCGCGCCGCCGGGGCCTGACCGACCGCGTGAGGCGGAGGTTGCTCGTCCGCCTCATTCGCGCGAGGCCGACGGCGCACGCCCGCGCAGCAGGCGCAGCAGCAGCGCCGTCGCGTAACCCCACGCCGCGACGTTCACGGCGACCGCGATCGCGATGACCGCCGTCCGCCCCGCGAACGGGAGGAGCGCGAACGAGCGCTCCGGAGGAAACGCAACGGCGAGTAGAGCAAGCGCCGGCCACGCGGGCCAGCTCCAGGGCCCGTTCCACGCGAGCAGCGAGATCGCGACTCCCGCGAGCGCGCACGCGAATCCTCCGCTCACGCGCGTCATCGAGCATGCTCCAGCGCGGCGAGCCGCGCATCCCGCCCACAGGCGAGGCGGAAGAGCCTGTAACGGACCGGATGCTGCCTGTAGTAGTTCTGGTCGAAGTCTCCCGCGACGGAAAACTCTTCGGAGTCGACGATCTCCGTCGCGACCGGCCGGCCGTGGGCCTTCTCGACGTCGCGCCGCGACGCTTCCGCGAGAGCGCGCTGCGCGGCGCCGTGCGGGTAAATCGCGCTCGTGTACTCGTGCCCGACGTCGCAGAACTGCCCGCGGCCGTCGAACGGGTCGACGTTCCTCCAGAACGCCGCGAGCAGCACCTCGTAGCTCGTCCGTTGCGGATCGAAAACGACCTCGACGGCCTCGCGCCGGAGGTCGCCCTCTCCCGCCCAGCCGGCGCGCACGTGCACGACGCCGGTAACAGCGTCGAACGCGGGCTCCATGCACCAGTAGCAGCCGCCCGCGAACGTTGCTTTCGGAAGTCGTTCGGCCCCTGCCGGCAAAGGCTCCGGTGCCGTGCGCGCACGCCACGAGGTCGCGCCGAGCGCGAGGAGCGCGGCCACGGACACGACGACAATGAGGCGCCTCATGCCGTGGGTAACGGAGACGCGGTGCCGGCGATTGCGCCTTACCCGGTCAGCGCGACGCCGAGAATCCGATGTGGATCGACCAGTCGGCCTCGGTGCCGGTTTGCGGCACCAGCTCCTCCCCGATGTCGAAGTAGAGCGAATTGCCGCGCGGCAGGTCGTACGTGAGGCCGAGCCGCCAGTAGAAGGAGGGATCGCCGAGATCCGACTCGCTGAACTGGCTCGCCAGCGTCGAGCTGTCGGCGCGAACGCCGAGCCGGACGTCGAAGTTCTTCGTCACGGTCTGCGTGACCTCGCCGAGAAGGTGGTAGGTGTTCGAGCGCTCGAAACCCATCGCCGACCCCGAGGGGTCGAGCCATGCAAAGCCGGCGCTCGCGAGGTACGAGCGGCGCTCTCCGCGCCACTTGCGATACCAGGCGAGCGATGCATCCCATCCGCCGCTGCCGAGAACCGTATCCTCGTCACCAGTCGGCGGCTGGATCGCGAAGACGAGCGACTGCTCCTTCGCCCGGTCGCCGATCGGCATCGAGAGCGACAGCGTCGCGTCGCCGATCCCCGAGGTGCTCGCGTCGGGGACGTCGGTCGCCCTCCCGTTCGCGCGGAGGTAGAAGTACGACTGTCCCATCGGGAAGGTGTCGCGACCGAAGGTGCGGTTCTTGTCGATCGTGGTGTGAAAAGCCTCCGCGACGTCGTCCCAGTTAGGCCCTCCGCCGACGTCGACGTACGGGAGCTCCGCGGTGAGCGTGAGACCGCGCGGGAGGCCGTAGGAGACGCTGATGTCGGTGCGCCATCCCTCGAGGTCGATCATGTAGACGTCATCGTCGGGAAAGGCCGACTCGATGTAGCGCCACTCCTCTTCGGTCATCGGCTTGCGATCGAGCCCGCGGTCAATGTGCACCCTGTGCGGGTGCCAGCTCAAGCTCCACTGGTTCATGTAGCTCTGGGTGATCGACCAGCTCCATGTCCCGGCCTCGAGGCTGATCGACTCGATCGGATCGGGGCGGATGGAGCCGAGATCGAGAAAGTCGGTGACGGGAGTCGCGCGCTCAAGCGGGGCAGCGGAGGCGAACAGGGACACGGCCGTTAGGGCCACGACGAGAGCTGGGATCTTCATTCGCGCCGAATAGTGCCCGGTCGGATGCATTTTGTCGAGATCAGAACGGAGACGTCGTCGCTGCTGCGACTGCGCCGACTTCGCCGCGGAACGCGTCGAGCGCGGCATCCCGGGCGGCGGCGTCACCAAAGGCGCCGACGATCGTCGAGCCGGAGCCCGACATCCTGGCCCAGGCGGGGCCCAGCGCCCGGAGCGCATCGAGCAGCGCGCGGAGGCGCGGCAGCTTCGCGAAGACCGGCGCCTCGAGATCGTTCACCAGGATCGACGTTTCATCGAGCAGGGAGCCGCGCGCGGCGGCGACGCACGTTTCGAGCCCGACTGCCTCACCTTCCGCGAGGCGCCCTTCGTCGCGCCCGCTTCGCAGCAGCCGGTAGGCCTCGGGCGTCATCACCCGCTCCTCGGGAAGGAGCAGGAGCAGCGGAATGCCCGCCTGCCCGCCCAGCGCGACGAGCCGCTCACCCCTTCCTGTGGCGTACGCCGTCCCTTCCTCGAGGAAGAACGGGACGTCGGAACCAAGCTCGAGCGCGACGGCGGCGAGCTCGTCGCGCGACGGCATTCGCTTCGAGAGCGCCACGAGCGCGCGCAGCGTCGCGGCCGCGTCCGACGAGCCGCCAGCGAGCCCTCCGCCGGCCGGAATCCGCTTCTCGAGCTCGATCCGGCAAGGGGGCGCGCCGAAGCGGTCGATCATCGCAGCCGCGGCGCGCATCACGAGATTCGACATGCCCGTCGGGATCGCCGGCTCGTCGCACGAAAGCGATAGTGGCTCCCCGGGGTAGATCCGAAGCGTGTCGTGCAGCGAGATCGACTGGAAGATCGTCTCGAGCTCGTGGAATCCGTCAGCGCGCTTGCCGAGGATGCGCAGCATCCAGTTGATCTTGGCGTGCGCGCGGAATTCGATCGGGGCGGTCGTCATCGTCGCGAGGATTGTACTTGGGTGGAGCGGGTGACGCAGGCGAGAGGCGAGAGGCGAAAAGCAGGCCAGAGGCCAAAGCAGGCGAGTCCTGGCTCGGGAGGCGAAGAGCGCAAGGGCAGGCGCCGCCCGATGGAGTTGTCGTCCCGAGAAGCGAATCCGCGAAGCGGAGGAGCGACGAGGGACCTCGCAGACTGGTACAGACACGCAACGGGCAACGCCTTCGAATCTGCGGACCTCATCTGTACCAGCCTGAGAGGTCCCTCTCCCGCTTCGCGGGCTCGGGACGACGACAGCGCCTTCCGCTCACGCTCCCGGTGCCTTCACGGCTCCGCGTTCCGCGTCTAGCGTTCCAACCTCTACCTCGCTGCAGGCTCCACGCAGCAGCGGTACGACGCATCGATCTTCGGCGCGTCGACATCGCGGCTCGCCGCACCAGGCTCGAGGTGACGCACGGTCATCGCGCGCCCGCCATCGGCCGTGGAGATCGTCACGGAGCTCGCGGGGAACGAAGGCGTGTTGAACTTCGCCGTCCAGCCCTCGCCCGTCACCTCGGCGAGCCCCTTCGCATCGACGCGATAGACCACGCCCGCCTGGACGATTCGCTCGCCTCGCTCCGACTCCGGCTCCGCCGACGCGGGAAGGCCGAATGCGATCATCGCGAGCGAGTGCGCATCGAGCGATCCCGGGAGGCCCAGCGAGCGGGCGGCCGTCGGGAACGTCCCCTTCCACCAGCTCCGGTTCACATGGTCGATCATCGTCGTCTCGTCGCCATCCGCGTAGAGCGTGAACGCCGCAGTTCCCATCGGAGTGAAGGCGTCGACACGGAGACAGCCGCGCTCGTCGGTTGCGATCGTCGCGCGGAAGCTCTGCTTCGAGCCGTCCGACTCGACGCGGATCGAGGCGTAGCTCGCGAGCCTGGGCGACTCGCGGCGGATGCGCAGGAGCTCGTCCCATGCCTCGGCGGGCCCTGCGGCGCCGAGAGGCGGAAGCGGAGTCACCTCCTGACGCCACGACGCGCAGCGCGTCGCACCCGTCAGCAGAAGCAGCAGCACAGCCGCGCCAATGCGCGGCGCCAGTCGCACGACGCTCACTTTCGCGCCGGAGCCGCCTCGGACTGCGCGATCTTGTCGGTGATCGTCTTGATCTCCGCATCGGTCTCGGGCTCGAGATCGAGCGCGCGCTTGTACTCGGCGAGCGCCTTGTCCTTGAGCCCCAGCTTCGCGTAGATATCACCGAGATGGTGCCGAATCGTCGCGTCGCGCGGCACGAGCGTCGCGGCGTCCTCGAGCTGCTTGCGCGCGAGCTCGAGCTTGCCGAGCCGGAAATAGGCCCAGCCGAGGGAGTCGACGTAGGCGCCGTTGCGCGGCTGGAGTGAGACGGCCTGCACGAGCATCGCCTCGGCGCGCTCCAGGTTCACGTTGCGATCGGCCCACATGTAGCCGAGGTAGTTGAGCGTCGGCGAATGGTCGGGCTTCTTCTTCAGGATCTCGAGAAAGGCCGCTTCGGACTTCTCGAATTCGCCGGCGCGCTCGTACATCGCGGCGAGCTGGAAGGTGACCTCGAGCTCGTCGGGCGCGGCCTTCTTCTGCGACTCGAGGATCACGATCGCCCCTTTGAAGTCCTCCGCGGCGGCGTATGCCTGCGAGGCGCTGAGCGCTCCGCGCGGCCCGGCCGCCTCGAGCTCCTTCACTCGCTTCGCGGCATCCTCGGTGCGACCCGCCCGCACGAAGTACTCAAGCTGGCGGACCTGGAGCAGCTGGTCCTCCGGGAACCGCTTGTTGAGCGCGTCGAGAAAGGCCGCGGCCTCTTCGGGCTTCTTGTCGCGACGCAGCACGTCGAGGACGATCGCCACCGCCTGGTAGTTAGGCGCCTCCGCGTCGGCGAGGACCTGCCTCGCGTCGGCGAGAGCCTTTTCGTAGTTGCCGTCGCGATGCTCGATCGCGGCGAGCTGCGTCTTCGCGATCGCCCGCCCCTGGTTCGAAATCCCCGGAAGCTCCGCCAGCACCCGGAACGTCTTCGCGGCGTCGGCAAACTCGCCGAGCGCCATCTGGTTGCCACCGAGGCTGATGAGCAGCTCGGGATCGTTCGGCTTGCCCTGGAGCAGCGTCCGGTACTGCTCGTTCGCCTTCTCGAACTGCCCCATCGAGCTCAGGGCTTCGCCGTAGAGATAGCGCGAGCGGTCGTCGTTCGGGGTCGCGGCGAGAATGTCCTCGACGATCGCGGCCGTCTTCTCGGGCCGCCCCCCCTCGAGGTAGAAGTACGCCTGCCGGCGGCGGAGATCGACGTTGCGCGGATCGTCGGCGAGTACCGGCTCGAGAGCCTCCGCGGCGGGAATCCAGTCGCCGTCCTTCTGGTAGATGTCGATCAGCTGGAAGAGGGCGGGGCCAAAGAGCGGATCGGAGGTAACGACCCGTTCCAGGTAGGGCTTCGCAGCTTCGAGCTTCCCCGCCTTCACGAGCATCTGCGAGTACTGGTAGTTGACTGTGCGATTGTCGGGCGACGACTCGGCGAGCTCGCCGAGGAACTTCTCGGCCTGCTCCGGACGGTTCGCGGAGAGGTGAATCTGCACGATCGCGAGTCCGGTGCCGATGTCGCCCGGGTTGAGACGATAGGCATTTTCGAGATGGACGAGCGCCTCGTCGACTTTCTTGGGGGAGCCCTCGGAGGTGTCGACGAGAAGGCGGCCGAGAAGCCGCTCCGCCTCGTAGAACTTCGGATTGAGCCTCACCGCTTCGCGGAGCTCGGCGATCGCCTTGTCGAGCTTGGCCGCGCTGGCGTAAATGTCGGAGCGCTCGTAGCGCAGGACCTCATCGTTCGGCTTCTTGTCGATCAACTCACCCATCAGGTCGAGCGCGCGGCTGTAGTCGCCATCCTCGGCGGCGAGCCGGGCCTCCATGAAGGCGTACATGTCGGACGGGTTCTCGGCACGAGTCGGGGCCGGAGCCGCGGCGGCCGGGAGGCACGCCATCGTGAGCATCGCAAGGCAGATCAGTCGTTTCATCAAGGGCATCCTAGCACCCGCGGCTCGCTGAAAAATGGCCACGCAGTCGGCGCAACACGGCCCTGCGGCCGTTCATTCGTGCTGGTAGGACGGGACAGCATCCGTTGCGGTTCCGTGGCAGGCCGGACCGGGGCTGAAATGCCCGATTTCTTCATTCTTCATTCGGCATTCTTCATTCGACATTTCGGTGTTCCAGATCGACGGAAACCGAAATGAAGAATGACGAATGTCGAATGAAGAATGGAGAAGCAGCCGGCCGCGAGGAGAAAGCGCGCCAGCGCCCCCCCTACCCCTTCCCCACCATCGCCAGGAAGTCGTCCTCGGAGAGGACCGGAACGCCGAGGCTCTTCGCCTTGTCGAGCTTCGAGCCCGCCTCCTCGCCCGCGACCAGGAACGAGGTCTTCTTCGACACCGACCCCGACGCCTTGCCTCCCTCGGCTTCGATCAGCGCGTGAATCTCGTCGCGGCTGAAGCGGGAGAGCGTGCCGGTGACGACGAGCGTCTTCCCTGCGAGCGCGGTGCCCTTCTGCTTCTTCTCGAACGACGGTGAGACGCCGGCGGCGAAGAGCTTGTCGAGCCGGGCCCGGTTCACCTTGTCGTCGAAGTGGGCGCGGACCGACGCCGCGACGATCGGGCCGATCTCGGACACGCCGACGAGATCCTCTTCAGTCGCGAGGATCAGCACGTCGAACGACTCGAATCTCTCCGCGAGCAGCTTCGCGGCGCGCTCGCCGACGTGACGGATGCCGATCGCGAAGATCAGGCGTTCGAGCGACTTCGTCTTCGACGCCTCGAGCTGCGCGAGAAGCTTGTCGGCGGAGAGGTCTCCCCATCCCTCCAGGGCGACGAGGTCGTCGCGGCGAAGGTAGTAGAGATCGGAGAAATCGCGCACGAGCTCCTTCTCGAAGAAGAGCGCGACCGACTTGTCGCCGATCCCCTCGATGTCCATCGCCTTGCGCGAGGCGAAGTGGACGACGCCCTCGCGGAGGATCGCCGGGCACTGCTCGTTCGAGCAGCGCCACGCCACTTCCTCTTCGTCGCGCAGCACGGGCGACCCGCATTCCGGACAGCGAGCCGGGGGATCGACGCGCTTCGCGCCTCTTGGCCGGCGGTCGGCGATCACCTCGGTCACCTTTGGGATGACGTCTCCTCCCTTCTCGACCGAGACGGTGTCGCCGACGCGGATGTCTTTCCGCGCAAGCTCCTCGAAGTTGTGGAGCGTCGCGCGACGGACGGTCGAGCCGCCGATGAAGACGGGATCGAAGTTGGCAACCGGGGTGATCGCACCGGTGCGGCCGACCTGGAACGTCACGTCGCGCACGATCGTGAGGGCGGCCTCCGGCGGGTACTTGTAGGCGATCGCCCATCGCGGGAACTTCGAGGTCGCGCCGAGCTGTCGCTGCTTGTCGAATCGGTCGACCTTCAGGACGATGCCGTCGATCTCGAACGACAGCTCGTGGCGCTTCGCGTGCCACGTCTCGATGAACTCACGAACCTCGTCGAGCGAGCGGCAATGCGCCCGCGCCGGATTCACCGGAAAGCCGAGCTTCGTGAGCCGGTCGTAGATTTCGTGCTGCGTCTTGAGTGTCTCCCTTTCCATCTCGACGATCTGGTAGGCGAACGCGCGCAGCTTCATTCGCGCGACCTCGGCGGAGTCCTTCAGGCGGAGCGCACCCGAGGCGGCGTTGCGCGGATTGACGAACGGCTCGTCACCTTCCGCCTCGAGCTCCTCGTTCAGGCGGAGGAACTGCTCCTTGTCGAGGTAGATCTCGCCGCGCACGCGCAGCTTCTTCTCGAACGGGATACGGAGAGGGAGTGCGCGCACGGTGCGGACGTTCTGCGTGACGTCGTCACCGGTGACGCCGTCGCCGCGCGTCGCGCCGCGAACGAGCTTCCCGCCCTCGTAGAGCAGATCGACCGAGAGCCCGTCGATCTTGAGGTCGACCGAGTAGTCGACGTCGTCGCTCGGGAGACCCTTGCGGACGCGCGCCTCCCACTCGGCGAGCTCTTCGAGCGAGTATGCGTTCTCGATCGAGAGCATCGGCGGATCGTGCGGCGCGGGCTTGAATTTTTCACCCTTGGCGAGGCGCTCGCCACCGACGCGCACGGTCGGAGATTCCGGCGACTGAAACTCCGGATGCTTCGTCTCGAGATCGACGAGCCTTCGCATCAACTGGTCGAAGTCGTAGTCGGAAATCTCGGGTCGCGCGTCGACGTAATAGAGCCGCTCGTGGCGGCGGATCTCGTCGCACAGCGTCTCGATCTCGGCGCGCAGGGATGCGCCTTCTTCCTTCTTTTTCATGCGGAGGTAACTGTAGGTGGGGAACCTCGAAGAGGCAACAGGAGGAACCTTCGTAGCACGACGATCGGCGTGGCGCAGGCACTCCTGCCTGCGCGTCGCCGGAGGCGACCGGTTCCGCTCTTCGCTCGGGAGAGATGCGGCGCGTCGCGCCGCGCGCAGGCAGGAGTGCCTGCGCCACACAACCCTGGCCTACTCCTCGCCTTTCGCCTCTCGCCCTTCGCCCTCTGCTTCGGCGAGAGTCTTCTCCGCCTTCCGGATCCGCCAGTTCACCTGGCCGAGGAGGGCTAGGAGGAGCGAGGCTTCGCGCTTCGAGAGGAGAGCGCGGCCGGCGAGGGCGCGGAGCTCGTTGAACATTCGATCGGGGTTCGTCTGGTGGAGGAATCCGATCTCGAGCAGAAACTCTTTGGCGCGCTCGTGCAGGCGCTGAAGAAGCTCACCCGGCGCCGGCTCGCTCTCGGTCGGCGCGACGCGCAGGCCCTTCGACATCTCGTAGCAGAAGACGCCGACGGTCATCGCGAGATTCATCGTCGGAAAGTCGGGGTTCGTCGGCACCGATGCGGTCCGCTGGCAAAGCGCGATCTCCTCGTTCCGGAGGCCCCATTCCTCGCGGCCGAAGACGATCGCCAGCTGATGATCGGGCTCGAAGGTCGTCGCGAGCTCGGCGACGGTCGGCGGCGTGAGCTGCTCGAAGACTTGCCGCGCACGAACCGCGGTCGTCGCGATGCTCAGGTGGCAGTCGGCGAGCGCATCTTCGAGCCTGTCGACCCGCTTCGCGCCGTGCACGAGATCGGACGCGCCGCTCGCCCACCACTCGGAGATCTGGTCGACTCGCTGCCCGCGCGTCCCGACGATCCAGAGATCGTCGTAGCCGAAGTTCCTCATCACGCGCGCGACCGCGCCGACATTGCCCGCCTCATGCGGCTCGACCAGGACGATACGGAGTTTCATGCGGAGCGCATGATAAGGCAATTCGGAATGCGGAATGCGGATTGCGGAATGCCCGCAGGCGCGGATGGGAAGGAAACGCGAAACACCGAAATGTCGAATGTCGAATGAGGAATGAAGAATGAAGAAAAGAGGCTCGGGCTCGGAGTCTCCTTTCTACATTCCTCATTCCTCATTCGACATTCGACATTTCGGTTTCTACTCGGATCCGCATTGCACGCTCGAGGCGCCGCCGCTCCGCACTCCGTGCTACCCCATCAGCCTCATCCACTCGTTCAGGCTTCGCGGCTGGAGGTAGTAGCTCTCCGCGCGCTCCTCGCCCATGGTCCGCGACGGGACGGGGCCGTAATCGTGGCCGGGGAAGAGGATCGTATCGGCGGGCAGCGTCGAGAGGCGTTGCGTGAGCGTCCGGTACATCTCCTCGGGGTCTCCGCCCGGGAGATCGACGCGGCCGCAGCCTTCGACGAAGAGCGTGTCGCCGGCGACGAGTCGCCCGTCGACGAGGAAGCACTGGCTCCCCGGCGTGTGGCCCGGGGTGTGGAGCAGTTGCACGCGGACGGCTCCGACTTCGACGAAGTCGCCGCCGTCGTGCGTGACGAGATCGCCCTGCGAGAGGCCGGTGACCTGCCTGATGCCGGCCGCCTCGTCGCGATGGCAGTGAACCTTGACTCCCTTCGCCTCCTGGACCGACGCGAGCCCCGGAACGCGGAAGCCGTACATCTCGCCGCCGACGTGGTCGGGATGGTAGTGGGTCGCGAGCGCGCCGACGATCTCCATCCCGTCGGCGCGAGCGATGTCGAACAGACCCGGAACGTCCCACGCCGGGTCGACGACGAGGCACTGCTTCGCCTCGCGGTCGCCGATCAGGTAGGCGAAGTTGCGCATCTGCGTGGCGGCGGGATCGCGCAGGGCAAACTCGCGACCCGCGAGGAGCTGGCGGAAGTAGAGACGGGAGGGGTCGGAAGGCATGGTGGGAGCTTTATGCGATGGAGCGAAGTGGGTGTCAAGCGCAGCAACAGATGTGATTGGCCGGGAGGAAACCCCGAAGTGTGAAGTTAGAACGCTGAACGTTGAATCCAGAAAAACGGCAGGTTTCATTTCTGGATTCAACGTTCAGCGTTCTAACTTCTCACTTCAGGGTTGCCACTAACCCGAACTCACCCCAGAAATCTTGTTTCCTCGTGCCACCAGAGCGCCTCGACGAGAGGACGGTGCTTCGTCTTGCGGGGGAAGCGGACCGGAACGCCGTCGAGGACGGCGTAGGCGTGGCTCGAGCGGGCGAGCGCGGGTGACACGCGGAGGAAGTGCTCCGTCGTCACGGTGACGTACCCCGCCTCGAAGAGGCGCGCGAGGTCGGCCCGCAGCAGGAGGCCGTTAGGCACGGAATAGCCGGGAATGTCGGGGAGCACCCGGATCCTCGCCGCGGCGAGCGCGCTGACGATCGACTCTCCTGTGACCGCGCAGCGGCGGTCGTAGGCGTCGAGCACCGCGGCGCTGAAGCTGAGCGGCCCGAGGCGCGGGCTCGCGACGAGAGCGTCGTAACCGGGGGCTGTTCCCGCGGCATCGCGCCGGATCGAGCGCGCGCGCGCGAGGCAGGCGTCGAAGAGCTCGCGCCCCTCGCCCCGCTCGACGCTGTAGCTCTTCCCCTGTCCGACGCGGGGAACGAAGTCTCCCGGCATCGCGATCCAGTCGCCCTCGTCGAAGAAGACCGGCTCGCCGAGGAGGATGCAGCCTGCGGGATAGTCGGTGCGCTCGCCGTCGCGGATTCCGGAGCGCGGGCGGAGTCGCTGAAGGCGCTCGAGCATCTCGGCCAGCGACGACATCGCCGAGGCGTCTCCGAAGAGCGACCAGGCGGCCGAGCAGGGCACCTGCGTGTAGTGCGCGAAGCGGGCGAAGCCGGCGACCGCGTTGTAAGGCGCCTTGAGCTTGAAGAAAAACGGCTCCCCCGGTTTGAGCGCGCGGAACGCCTCGCCTCCCGCGCGCCAGAAGCACGCCTCGTCGCGCGCCGGGCCTCCGCGCAGCCGCTCGAACCATTCCTGATCGGTGTTTGCGACGAAGCCTTTCATGCCGTTGGCTGCCGAGTTTATCCCGCAGCGCCCCTCCAAGTCAGGAATCAGCGACGGGCCTCCCGCGATTTGAAGGGGACGTGAACCGCTTCGTAACCGTTGCGCTCCTGCTTCTCGTCGTCGTCGCGCTGGTCTCCGGCGCCTTCTACATCGGCCGAAACGGGACCGTGAGCGCGAACGCAGAGTCGCTCGCGATCGGCCGGGAGGTCGCCCGGCCCCCGATGCTTCCGCGGGTCGACGCGCCGCGCGCGAAGAATCTGATCCTCATCATCGGCGACGGGATGGGCACGACGCAGGTCACCGCGGGGCGGGTCGCGCTGCGCGGAGCCGGCGGCATCCTCTGGCTCCAGACGCTGCCGTCGGGGGCGCTCGTGAGGACGCAGTCGGCGTCGAGCCTCGTACCCGACTCCGCGGCGGCGGGAACCGCGCTCGCGACGGGGGTTCGCGTCGCGAATGGCGCCGTCTCCATCGATCCGTCGGGGCGTCCGCTGAAGACGCTGTTCGAGAGAGCGCGCGAGCAGGGTCTCGCGGCGGGGCTCATCACCACGACGGACATCGCCGACGCGACCCCGGCGGCCTTCTCGGCGCACGTGAGCTCGCGAAAAGACGAGCTCGAGATCGCGCGGCAGCAGGCCACCGGCGGCATGGAAGTGCTCCTCGGCTGCGGGCCGGAGAAGTTCCTGCCGCGCTCGCGCGGCGGGGAGCGGAAAGACGGCGTCGATCTCGTCGACGCGCTGCGGAAGTCGGGGTACGCGGTCACCCTCGATCCTGCCGCGCTCGCTCCTTCAGGCTCCGGCCGCCTCCTCGGGCTGTTTGCCGAAGCGAACCGGCCGCCGCTTCCCACCTTGACGAAGAGCGCGCTCGAAACCCTGTCGCACGATCCCGACGGCTTCGTACTGCTGGTCGAGAACGAAGAGATCGACTCGGCGTCGCACAACCACCAGCTCGGCAGGCTGATCCGGGGAATGGCGGAGCTCGACGAAGCGGTGCGCGTCGCGCTCGAGTTCGCGAAGGCCGACGGCAACACGCTCGTCGTCGTCACGGCCGACCACGAGTCGGGCGGCATGGAACTCGTCGACAGTAAAACCGAGGGGACGTTAGGCGTGCGCTGGGCCACGGGAAATCACACCGCGCAGCCCGTCCCGCTCTACGCGTGGGGCCCCGGCGCGGCCTCGTTCGGCGGCGAGATCGACAACACCGAGGTGCACGCGCTGCTGGCGAAGGCGTTGGGGCTGGACGACACGTCGACGAGGCCGTAGCGCCCACTCTGTGGAGTGCGGAAGCGCAGCTTCCGCTCTTCCACGCCGAAGCGAAGCTTCGGCGTCCCCTTCAGCGTTCAACCAAGCGGAAGCTTCGCTTCCGCGAGGAAGGGCGCAAGCTTCGCTTGCGCACTCCACATGCCTAACCGCCCAGCTCCTCGACCGCGAGATCGAGCATCTGCTCGACGCGCGCGGCGTCAGGGCTCTCGCAGTAGATGCGGATGATCGGCTCGGTGCCCGACTTGCGGAAGAGGATCCACGTTCCATCGGTGAAATTGAGCTTCACGCCATCCTTCGTTTCGCGTCCGGCGACCGCAAGACCGAAGACGCGGTCGAGATCTCCCGAAGCGGCTCGCTCGATGAGCCGGGCGTTCGCCTCCATCGGGCTTTTCACGTCGCGGCGCGAGTAGTGAAGCCGTCCAAACTCGTCCTCCATCGCGTCGACGATCTTCGAGAGAGGCTTCTGCTGCGATGCCACGCACTCGGCGGCGAGGAGTCCGGAGAGGATGCCGTCGCGCTCGGGAAGGAAGGCACCGAAACCGATGCCGCCGCTCTCCTCCCCTCCTACGACGATCTTCCGCGCGAGCATGAGGTCGGCGACGTACTTGAAGCCGATCGGCGTTTCGTGGAGCGTCACGCCGAGCGCCTTCGCGATCGACTCGACGAGCCGCGTCGTGGAGAAGGTCTTCACAAGCTCGCCGGGGAGCTTGCGCGTCCGGACGAGCTCGAGCGCCAGCAGAGAAATGAGCTTGTGAGGCGAGACGAACTCGCCGCGCTCGTCGAGGATTCCGACGCGGTCGGCGTCGCCGTCGTTGCAGATCGCGAGGTCGAATCCACCCTGCTTCATCGTTGCCATCGACGCGCCGAGGTTGCCGGGGATCGGCTCCGGGTTGACGCCGCCGAACGACGGGTTCACCTCGCCGCGAATCGTCGTGACGGTGGTCTTCGAGCCTTCGCCGAGCATCCGCGCAGGGAGCCCGGCGGCGACGCCGTGGATCGGGTCATGCATGATCCGCAGCCCGGCGTTCGCGACGCGATCGCGATCGAGGAAGCCTGCAACTGCCGCGCAGTAGTCGGTGATGAAGTCCTGTCGCGTGACCGAGCCTCCCGGCCTTTCGAGCGTCTCACCAAGACTCTTCGCGATGAGGTCGTACGTTTCGGGCAGCGCGGAGCCGCCATACCAGGCCTTGAACTTCACGCCGTTGTAGGTTGCCGGGTTGTGGCTCGCGGTGATCACGACGCCGCCGAGGATCTTTCGCTTCCACGCGGTGAAGGAGACCGCCTGCGACGGCATCGGCGAATCGGAGAGCAGCACGCGGTAGCCGGCGCGCGCGAGCTCGTCGGCCGCTCCTGCGGCGAACTCGGCTGAAAGAAAGCGGCGGTCGTATCCGACGGCCAGCGTCCCGCGATCGATCCCGGCGGGAGGCTCGAGCTTCGCCGCAGCAACCGCGATCGCGCGCGTGACTAGCCGCATCGACTCAAAGGTGAAGCCGTCCGCGATCACCGCGCGCCAGCCGTCGGTCCCGAATTGGATCTGATCCTTCATGGGTTCGAAGAGTAGCGGAGTCAGGGGGAATTGAGAACCTCGGGCGGAGCCTCGTAGCAAAGGCCTCCGGCCTTTGCCCGCGTGGCCAGGGCCGGAGGCCCTGGCTACAATCAAAACGGCTCCCGTTTCCGGGAGCCGTTCGAACTTCATCTTCTGACTTCAGGTTTAGCTGCGAGGACCACGGCCGCCGCGGTCGCCGCCGCCGTGACGGCGCGGACCGCCGCGGTCGCCACCGCGATCGCGGTCGCCGCCGCGAGGACGGTCCCCACGCTCGGCTGCTGCAGCCGCAGCCGCGGCCGCCTGCTCGGGCGTCGGAGGCGGAAGGAGCGGCTTGCGCGAGAGGCGGATCTTGCCGCTCTCAGGATCGACGCCGACGACTTCGACCTCGATCTTGTCACCGAGGTTCACGTAGTCGGTCACATCCTTGACGCGGACGTGGTCGAGCTCGGAGACGTGCAGAAGCCCGTCCTGGCCGGGGATGATCTCGACGAACGCGCCGTACGCCTCGACGCGGCGAACCGTGCCGGTGTAGCGCTTGCCGATCTCGGGAACCGTGGTGAGACCCTTGATGATCTCGATCGCCTGGTTGGCCGACGCTTCGTCGGACGAGGCGATGATCACCTTTCCGTCGTCCTCGACCTCGATGTTGCAGCCCGTCTGCTCGACGATCGAACGGATCGTCTTGCCGCCGGAGCCGATGACGTCGCGGATCTTGTCCTTCGGGATCTGAATCGTGTAGAGGCGCGGCGCGAAGGCCGAAAGGTCGGCGCGCGGCGTGGTGATCGCCTCGTTCATCTTGCCGAGGATGTGGAGACGCCCCTGGCGAGCCTGCTCGAGAGCGCGCGCCATGATCTCGCGCGAGAGGCCCGAGATCTTGATGTCCATCTGAAGCGCGGTGATGCCCGCCTCGGTGCCGGCGACCTTGAAGTCCATGTCGCCTTCGTGGTCTTCCATGCCGGCGATGTCGGTCAGGACGACCGCCTTGTCACCGTCGGAGACGAGACCCATCGCGACGCCTGCAACGGCGGCGCGGACGGGAACGCCCGCGTCCATCATCGAAAGCGAGCCACCGCAGACGCTCGCCATCGACGACGAGCCGTTCGACTCGAGGATGTCGGAGACGATGCGGATCGTGTACGGGAAGTCCGCCTCGGCCGGAAGAAGCGGCGCGAGGGCGCGGCGCGCGAGGTTGCCGTGGCCGATCTCGCGGCGCGCGGGACCGCGGAGGAACTTCACTTCACCGACCGAGAACGGCGGGAAGTTGTAGTGAAGCATGAAGCGCTGGAAGGTCTCGCCTTCGAAGTCTTCGATCTTCTGCGCCTCGCGAGGCGTGCCGAGCGTCACGGTGACGAGCGCCTGCGTCTCGCCGCGGGTGAAGACCGACGAGCCGTGGGTGCGGGGCAGCGTGGAGAGCTTGATCCAGATCGGACGGACTTCGTCGGTCCTGCGACCGTCGAGGCGCTTGCCTTCGTTGATGATCAGATCGCGGAAGATCTGCGTCTCGAGATCGGTCAGCACCGCCTTGTGCGCCGCGAGCGTGTCGGGGTCATCGGCCGGCACGTCGAGAAGCGCCTGCGCGACGATCGCGTCGACCGCATCGGTGCGCGTGAACTTGCCGAGCGTCATCAGGGCGTCCTTGAGCGGACCGCCCCACTTCTTCGAGATCGACTCGTACATCGCCGGCGTGTACTTCGGCATGTAGACGACTTCGATCATCGACTTGCCCACGGCGGCGCGGAGCTCGTTCTGCACCGCGACGATCTTGCGGATCTCTTCGTGCGCGCGCTCGAGAGCGTCGAGCACGAGCGACTCGGAGACTTCGCGGGCGCCCGCTTCGACCATGACGATCGCATCGTGCGTGCCGGCGACGATGAGGTCGAGGTCCGAGAGGTCGCGCTGCGAGTTCGTCGGGTTCACGACGAGCTGGCCGTCGATGTAGCCCATGCGGACCGCGCCGATCGGGTTCGGGAAGGGGATCTCGGAGACCGCGAGCGCCGCGGAGGCGCCGTTGATCGCGAGAATGTCGGGATCGTTCTCACCGTCGGCCGACAGGACGAGGGCGATGATCTGCGTCTCCTGGCGATAGCCCTTGGTGAACGACGGGCGCAGCGGCCTGTCGATGAGGCGCGACGTCAGAATTTCCTTCTCCGTCGGGCGCCCTTCGCGCTTGAAGAAGCCGCCGGGGATGCGTCCGCCCGCGTAGGTGTACTCCTTGTAGTCGACCGTGAGCGGCATGAAATCGCCCGGGCCGGCGCCATCCTTGTAGCAGGCGGTGGCGATCACGACCGTGTCGCCGAAGCGCACGACGCAGGAGCCATCGGCCTGCTTGGCGAGCTCACCCGTCTCGAACGAGAGGGTGCTTCCGCCGACTTGTAGTTCTTTCGTTATTTTCATTGAATCTCTCCGCGGGAAACCGCGCTGGCGGCGTCCCGATATGTCATGCCGACGCATCCGCTCGTTCGAGGGATTCGTCGCTGATGGTTTGTCTTACCGGAGATTCGGGCCCGGACGGGCCAGGGGTGGGTTTCGAGTTCCAACCTTCAAACTTCCGACACTCGGAAATCTGAAAAATGAAACTGAAACGGACCGACAGCCCCCTGCCTTCCTCTCCGAAACGTGCGAAGGGGCGGCCGCAGTACGGCCGCCCCTCGCGTGTTCGTGAACTTACTTGCGGATGCCGAGCTTCTCGATGACCGCGCGATACCGCTCGACGTCGATGCTCTTCAGGTAATCGAGAAGCCGACGGCGGCGGCCGACGATCTTCAGGAGTCCGCGGCGGCTGTGATGATCCTTCGCGTGGCTCTTGAAATGGTCGGTCAGGTAGGTGATCCGGTTCGAAAGAAGCGCAATCTGCACTTCGGGCGACCCGGTGTCCTGATCGTGTACCCGGTAGTTTCCGATGATCTCGGTCTTGTTGACGGTCGGCAAAGCTATATCTCCTTCAAAAACTTGCGAAAGCCTATCACAGGTGGCAAGAGCACCCGGAGTGACGACTGCCGCGCCTTCCGGCGAAACACTCGTCGCTCCGCACGCCCGCACGCCACCCACTGCGAACACCCGATTAACGGCACCTGGGGGGGATTTCTTCCCGGGAGGGCCTGTTTCACCGCCAACCGCCAGACCCTCAGGCCTTTAGCGCCTCGACCGGGAGTCGATGAGAACCGAAATGTCGAATGAAGAATGAGGAATGGAGAATGAAGAACGGGCTCCGCGAGTCCCCTTTCTACATTCCTCATTCGACATTCATCATTCCTCATTTCGGTTTCCGCCGGGCCCGGCGCCACGTCACCCAACGGCCCTGGCGTCCATCCTCCTATGCCAAAACCACCTTCGGCTGCAGCTCCACCGGCCCGCCGTCGGGGCGGATGACCCGATGCACGGTGCAGATGGCGATCAGCTCCCCTTCGATCCCGTGCGCGGCGACTTGTGCGCCCTGAACGAGCTCCACGTCGGGCTTCAGGATCAGGTTCTGCCCATTGTTCAGCTTCCGCTCCTGGCTGCTGTCGATCATCACGGCGGGCATCGGAAGCTCGATGCGGCTCATGCTCCGGAAGTGCGGCTCGGCGAAAATCGCGTCCGGCTCGGCTTCGCGCATCACGGTCGTCGCGATCGCGTCAGCGACCGAGAAGCTCCCGGTCGCCGTTCTGACGAGCGACGCGAGGTGAGCCGGCACGCCGAGTGACGCGCCGAGGTCGTGGGCGAGAGAGCGGACGTAGGTCCCCGGCGAGCAGCGGATCCGGAACGTCGCGCGGGGCCATTCGACGCTGAGAATCGCGAACTCATGCACGGTGACCCGTTTCGCCTCGAGCGTCTGGGCCTCCCCTTTTCTCGCGAGCTCGTACGAGCGGACTCCATCGACCTTCTTCGCCGAGTACGACGGCGGGATCTGGTCGATCTCGCCGGTGAACTTCGAGGTCGCGGCCTCGATCGACGCCGCGGTCAGCACCGCGTCTGACTCTTCGCCTGTCTTCGTTCCGGTGGCGTCGTAGCTGTCGGTGGCCCAACCGAAACGGATCGTCCCCTCGTACACCTTCTCGGTCGCCATCAGGTACGACTGGAGACGCGTCGCTTTGCCGAGGCAGAGGACGAGCAGGCCGGTCGCCATCGGGTCGAGCGTGCCGGTGTGGCCTACGCGGCGGAACTTCGCCCTGCGACGGAAGATGTCGACCGCGTCGTGCGAGGTGATCCCCGCCTCTTTGTTGACGAGGAGGAGCCCCGACCGCTCGTTCGGATTCTCGCGCTGTTTACCTCTCACGAAGCGGCGACTCCCCTGACGGCCTCTTCGAGCATCGGTATCAGCGTCTCGCGCGCGCCGTCGACCGGCTTCGAGATGAAGCATCCCGCGGCCGCCTTGTGGCCGCCGCCGCCGAACGAGGCGGCGATCCTCTGCACGTCGACGCCCGGCTTCGCGCGCATCGAAACGCGCGTACCGCCCTCGACTTCCTTGAACATCGCAGCGACGAGGACGCCGTCGATCATCCGTCCGTAATTGACGACCCCTTCGGAGTCTTCCTTCGTCGCGTTCGCCTCGGCGAAGAACGCGTCGGTCAGCTCCATCGTCGCGATCCGCCCGCTGTCGAACATCTTCAGCGTGTTGAGGCAGAGGCCGAGGAGTCTGATCGACGAGAGCGGGAGGCTCTCGTTGATCCAGAGCGAGATCGCGGCAGGATCAGCGCCGGCGGCGATCATTTCCCGAGCACCGTCGAATGCACGCATCGTGGTGTTCGAGTAGCGGAAGAAGCCGGTGTCGGTCGCGAGCGAGACGTACATCGCGGTCGCGATGTCGGCGTCGATCTCGACGCCGAGGTGCTTGTTCATCCGGAGCACCATCTCGCCGACCGACGGGGCGTCGAGGTCGAGGAAGTTCACCTCGCCGTAGAGCTTGTTGCCGAGGTGATGGTCGATGTTGATCACGGGGCCGGGAAGAACCGGGAACCCGGTCCGCTCGTGCTCGGGGCACTCCATCGTGAAGAGCGCGTCGTAGGCAGCCGGGTAATCGGCGGGCAGCGCGTCGGCGATGACGACGCCGTCGGCGCCCGGCATGCGGTGGAGCGGCTTGCCGAAGTCGTCGCGGACGATCACCGTCGCGCTCTTGCCGAGCTTGCGGATGATCCCCTGGAGTGCGAGCGCGCTGCCGATGGCGTCACCGTCGGGATTGCGATGCGAGGTGATGAGGAAGTTCGAGCCGGCGCGGATGCGCTCGGCAACCACGATCGCGGCGGCCTCAGGCGTCAGCTCACTCATCGTCGCCATCCTCGTCGCCCGCGTCATCGCGGTCGAGCTCCTGCTCGGGAACGATCGTCCCCTGGATCAGCGCGTCGATGCGACTGGCGTGCTCGGCGGTCTCGTCGAGGCGGAACTCGAGCTCGGGAACCGCGCGCAGGTGAATCCTGCGGGCGAGAAGCCTGCGGAGCAGGCCGCTGCTCTTGTCGAGCACGCGAGTCGCGCTTTCCTTGGCTGCGTCGTCGCCGAGCACGCTGTAGAAGACGCGCGCGACCTTGAGATCGGTGGAGACCTCCACCTCGCAGATGGTCACGAACCCGAGGGCCGGGTCGTGGATCTCGCGGCGCACGAGCTCCGCGATCTCGTTCCGGATCACGTCTGCGACCTGCCTCGTCCTTTTCGTCTGTTTCATGTCAGCTCCGTATCGTCACTGCCCAATCGCGGCATCGGTAAGGGTGCCGCATCGTCGAAGGGAATCAGTTCCTGCTCCCAGCCGATCAGCTCGCCGTCGGCTTCCGACTCGACGAGCTCCATGGCGGAGGCGAATGCGCGCTCGATGACGGCGCCGTCACCCGACACCATCGCGAGAGCGAGTCTCGCACGCTGGTGAAGATCGTTCAACGCGACCTCCGCGACCGAGATCTCGAGCTTCGCCCTCAGCCTGTCGCGCAGGGCGCGCACGACCGACCGCTTGTCCTTGAGCGATACCGCGTGCGGAATGTGAAGCTCGAAGGTTGCGACGCCGACGTACATTTGAAATTGAAAATTGAAAATTGAAAACCGGATGCGGTCACACCGCTCCGATCGAAAATGCGACTCGGAAGCGGGACCACCGCAGTCGACGGCTGGAGTGAAAATCGAGGTGTGATTGAAAGCGAAAGGGGCCCGGTGGGCGGGCCCTCTTTCAATTTTCAATTTTCAATTTTCAATTCAGCCCGCTAGGACTGCAGAACTCCCGCGAGCTTCTCGATCTTGAAGGCCTCGATCACGTCGCCCACCTTGATGTCCTGGAAGCGCTCGAGCCCGATACCGCACTCGAAGCCTTCCTTGACCTCGGAGACGTCCTGCTTGAAGTGGCGGAGCGAGGAGATCTTCCCCTCGAAGATGACACGGTTGTCGCGCAGGAGGCGGATGTTCGCGGTCCGGGGGATGAGTCCCTCGCGCACGAAACAGCCGGCGATCGTTCCCGACTTCGGCACCTTGAAGGTGTCGCGGACTTCGGCGCGCCCCTGGAAGGCTTCCTTGAGCGTCGGCTCGAGGAGACCGGTCATCGCCTGTCTCATCTGGTCGAGCAGCTCGTAGATGACCGTGTGGAGCCGGATGTCGACCCCTTCCTTCTCGGCGAGCTCCTGAGCGTCGCGCTGCGGCCTCACGTTGAAGCCGATGACGATCGCTTCGGACGCCGAGGCGAGCAGCACGTCGTGCGTGCTGATGGCGCCGACCGAGGCGTAGAGGATCCTGATGCGGACCTGGTTGTTCGAAAGCTTCGAGATCGCGTCGTTGAGGACCTCGACCGAACCCTGCACGTCGCCCTTGACGATGACGTTGAGGTCCTTGAGGCCGCCGTCCTGCATCTTCTCGAAGAGCTGGTCGAGCGACATTTTCGGAGTCTTGAAGAGCGCCGCCTCGCGGACCTTCTGCTGGCGCATCTCGCCGATGACGCGGGCCTGCGCCGCCTCGTCGATGACGACGAAGGTGTCGCCGGCATTCGGGATGTCGTCGAAGCCGGTGACGCTCACCGGGGTCGCGGGACCCGCTTCCTTGGTGCGCTCGCCACGGTCGTCGGTCATCGCGCGGACGCGGCCGCTGGCCGCGCCGGAGATGAAGTAGTCGCCGATCCTGATCGTGCCGTCCTGGACGAGGATGGTCGCCATGATGCCGCGACCCGGATCCTTCTTCGCCTCGAGGACGACGCCGCGCGCCGAGAGCTCGGGCGTGGCCTTGAGGTCGAGAATTTCCGCGGTGAGCAGGATCATTTCGAGCAGGTCGTCGATACCGGTCCGCTGCTTCGCGGAAACCTCGACCGAGACGACCTCGCCGCCCCACTGCTCGACGAGAACACCTGCCTCGCTCAGCTCGCGGCGGACCTTCTCGATGTTGGCGTTCGGCTTGTCGATCTTGTTGATCGCGACGATCATCGGAACGCCGGCCGCTTTCGCGTGGCTGATCGCTTCCTTCGTCTGCGGCATGACGCCGTCGTCGGCTGCAACGACGAGCACGACGATGTCGGTCGCCTGGGCGCCGCGCGCGCGCATCATCGTGAAGGCTTCGTGGCCCGGCGTGTCGAGGAAGACGATCTTCTTGCCACGCCTCTCGATCTGGTAGGCGCCGATGTGCTGTGTGATGCCTCCGGCTTCGCCTTCGGCAACCTTGGTCTCGCGGATCGCGTCGAGCAGCGACGTCTTGCCGTGGTCGACATGGCCCATGACGGTGATGACGGGAGCGCGATGCTGCGAGGGGCTCCCTTCACTGCCCGCGGCGAACTTCTCCATCGTCTCGAGCTCGAATGCCTCTTCGAAGGAGACGAGGTCGAGCTCGACGCCGAGCTCGCGGGCGACCTGCTGGGCGAGCTCCGCGCCAAGCGGCGCGTTGATCGACAGCATCATTCCGCGCTTGAGCATCAGATGCTTCATCAGGTCGTTGGCCTTGACGCCGATCTTGTCGGCGAGGTCCTTGACGGTCACACCCTCGGATACGGTCAGCTTGCCCTCCGGCCGCTGGAACTCCAGCGCCTTGTCTCCGCGCGGCGACTGCTGCTTGCGCGCATCGCGGCGGAGCGACGGCGTGTGCTTGCGCGCGGGAGTATCCGCGCCTCCGGTCGACTTCGCCGCCGTGATCTCCACGCCATCCTCGTCGAGCAACGCCGTGGCGGAGAAGGGACCCTTGCTGAAGATCCTCGCATCCTCGTCTGACACGGTCGTCGTGCGACGACCGCGCTTGCCGGTAGTCTTCTTCTTGTCGGGCCTCTCTTCGTCCTCGTCGCGACGACGGCGGACGCCGAGAAGTCCGGCGGCCCCAGGCGCTACCGGCGGAATCGAACCAGGTGCACCGGGGCGTGACGGAGTCGTTCCGGGGCGCGCGCCGACAGGACGCGTGCCGACGGGGCGAGCCTGTCCGGGCGCCGCGGGGCGCGCAACAGGAGTGGTGGGGCGCACCGGGAGCGGCTGGAGAGTCGAACCCTGATAGTTCGGTCGCGGCGCCACTTCACGACGGGCGCGAGGCCCGGTCGGTCCGGTGGGAATCTTGCGCGCAGACGGAGCGTGCGGATGTTCGGTACGAGGCGCGTGCGGAGCATGTGCCGCATGCGTCGCGGCCGGAGCCGCGACTGCGGGCGCCTCGGGCAGCGTTGCGTCGTCCGTCGTCTCCGAGATCTCTTCTGGTTCCGGCGCCGGCGGCTCGTCTTCGGCCACCGGAGCGACCGGAGGGCGAGGAGGCGCGACGATCGGACGCGGCGGCGTGACCCGGCGCGACGGTACGGGCTTCGCCGGCTCTTCCGCCGCGCGAGCCTGTTCGGCCGCTTCGGCTTCCGCCGCCTCGACGAACTCCTGGATCACCGGGCCCTGAAGCGGCGGAGCGTCTTCCTTCGGCGCAACGGCGACGGCGCCCTTGCGCGCAGCAGGCTGGACGATCGGACGCGGCGGCTTCACGACCTTCTGCTTCGGAGCGACCTCCGTGACCGGGACGTCTTCGCGCATGATCACGCTCTTCGATCGGACAGTGAGCTTCTTACCCGAGCGAAGGGCCTCGATCTCGGCTGCTCCCAGCGCAGACTCGGGGCTGTCGACTTCGACCCCGAGCGACTGGAGCTTGAAGATCAGGTCCTGCGCGGAGATCTTCATCAACTTCGCAAGATCGCTGACCTTTACTTTTTTTGCTGCCGGCATCCGGATTCACTCCTTCGGTTCATCACCGTCTACTGCGCGACGAGAGAGGACTGCGGGGGTTTACGACTCGCGCCCCGCTTCTTCTTCGACTTCAGAGCCTTCCGGCTCCTCTTCGGTCGACTCGCCTTCGGTCGACTCGTCTTCGGCCAGCGCCTCTTCGTCCTCGACCTCCCCGTCTTCGTCCTCGGGGTAGTCGTCTTCTTCCTCGACCTCGTAGCGTCCGTCGTCTTCGCTGAGCGAGTCGAACGAGCGCGCAGTGTCGATGATCGCCGTCGCCGTCTCGAGATCGATGCCTTCGATCGCCATCAGATCGTCGGGCGTCGCGTTCAGGATCGAGTCGAGGTCGTCGTAGCCGGCATCCTCGAGCATCGTGGCAAGCTCTTCGTCGAGCCCCTCGATGTCGCGGACGTTCGTCTCCTCGCGTGCCTCGGCGAGAGCCGCCTGCAGCATCTGCGAGAGCGCGTCGGCAACCTCGTCCTTGACCTCTTCCTCGGACTTGATGTCGATCTTCGCGCGGATCAGCTCGGCCGCCAGGCGGACGTTGAGGCCGCGCTTGCCGATCGCGAGCGAGAGCTGGTCGTTGTCGACGATGACGTCGAGGTGCGGCTTGTGCGCTTCGGCGTCGCTCGTCACGCTGACGCGCGTGATGCGCGCCGGGGCGAGCGAGTTCTGCGCGTACTTAACGATGTCTTCGTCCCAGGGGATGATGTCGATCTTCTCGCCGCGGAGCTCGCGGATGATCGACTGCACGCGGCCACCCTTCATGCCGACGCACGCTCCGACCGGATCGACGTCGCGCTCGCGCGACATGACCGCGATCTTGGCGCGCTCGCCCGGCTCGCGCACGGCACCCTTGATCACGACGGTTCCGTCGTAGATCTCCGGCACTTCCATTTCGAAGAGCTTGATCAGGAGGTCGGGATGCGTCCTCGAGAGGACGACCTGCGGCCCCTTCGGCTGCGTGTGGACTTCGGTGATCACCGCCTTGATCCGGTCGCCCTGCGCGTAGCGCTCGGCGCGCGACTGGTTGCTGCGCGGGATGATCCCTTCGGTCTTGCCGTTCAGGTCGATGATCATGTCGCCACGCTCGAACCGCTTCACGTAGCCGTTCTCCAGCGTTCCGACCTTGCTGACGAACTCGCGGTAGACCTTCTCCCGCTCAGCCTCACGGACCTTCTGGTAGAGCACCTGCTTGGCCGACTGAGCGGCGATGCGGCCGAGCTCCTCGGGCGGCTTGGTCAGCGGGATCTTCACCAGGTCGCCCGACTCGACTTCCGGATCGATCTTCCGCGCATCCCACGTGCGGATCTCCGAAATGGGGTCTTCGACGATGTCGACCACGACCTTGGAGATGTGGTCGAGCCGGAGGGTTCCCCCGACCTCGGCAGCGGGATCGAGCTTGAGCGCGTCTTCGACGGTCAGCTGCGTGACCGGATCCTCGATCTCCTCAGGGGTTGCTACGATGTGCTTGAGGATGAAGACCTCCACCGCGCCGCTCTCGCGATCGAGCGTCGTGTGGATCGGCTCTCGGGTGCGGTAGTACTTCTTCGCCGCCGTCGAGAGCGCATCCTCGAGCGCCGTGAACACCTTCTCCACGTCGATCGACTTCTCGAACGCGAGGGCCCTGATGTCTCTGCCGATATTCTCGTTGAACATTGGTTCACTCATCCTTCAGACGCCACGCCGCCGCTGCGTCAGAACTCGATCTCAAGCCTTGTTTCCCTGATGTTCGCCATCGCGATCTCGTAGTCGCGATCCTTCTTCATCTTCTCGTCCGTGACGACGATCCGCTCGCCGTCGTAGGCGGCGAGCCTTCCGACCACGACGTGCAGTCCGCGGACGGCGTCCTTCGTCAACACCCTTACCAGCCGGCCGACGAACTTCTGGTAGTCAGCCGCACTGTAAAACTTGCGGTCCAACCCCGGCGACGACACTTCCAGGTCGTACTTCGTCGTCGCCCAGTCTTCAACGTCGAGCATTGCCCCAATCTGGTGGGCCATCTGCTCGAGGTCGTCGAGAACAACCCCGCCTTCCTTGTCGATGTCTACCCGAAGAACGTGACCCCGCCCCTGCGGCCTGTACTCGATATGCACGAGTTCCAGCCCCTCGGCGGTGACGATCTTCCCGATCTCGTCGGCGATCTTCTTTGGCAACTCCATCGACTTTTGTTTTCCGGGCAACAAAAAAAGCGGCCGAAACGGCCGCTTTCGACTTGACTTCGAAAGCTCACGGGCATCCTAGCACGCCCGGCCGATCTGCGACAACAAGGGCCGGGAGGCACGGATTCCGAAGATGGAAAAAAGCTGCCCGGCCGGAGCCGGGCAGCCGGAAAGTTCAGACTGCGGGCAACTTAGCGGCGAACCGGATGATGGCTGGCCCGCTTGTCGCCGTAAACGCAGCGAGTGTCGAGCTGCTGCGTGTAGACGGTCTCGAGAGTCGTCGGGTCGTCGGTCACGTTGTCGAGAACCGAACCGAATGCGAAGAAACCGGGGGTCGCAGTGGCCAGACCGCCCGGAACGAGCGTCGCGCCCGTCTGCTGGATGATCGCGTATCCGATCGAATTGCTCGTCGTGAAGGCTGGCGCCGCATCGGTCAGGGGCACCTGCACATGGCCGAGAGCCGGCAGGTTGTAGGTCTTCTCTCCGATCAGCGATCCGGTGCCGTTGTAGACGCTCACGCGAACGTTCGCCGTGTAGTCCTGCGAAGCATTGAGGATGCCGACGTTCGTGCGATAGCCGCTCGTCGGACGCGTTCCCTCGTTCCGAAGGCCGACGATGAAGACCTTGTCGAGCTGAAGCGCCGCGTCGTTCGGCGAGACGAACGAGTACCAGGGGTAGCCGAAGAAGAGCTGGCCCTTCGTGCCGCCCGCGGGGTTCCCGGCCGGGTAGCTGTAGATACGCCCCTCGACGCTGATCAGCGAGCAATCGGCCGGAGCGGCGTCACAGTCGGTGCAGCTTCCACCCTCTTTGCAAGCGAAGAAGATCAGGAATCCGAGCTTCCCGTCTTTCTCAGGGAAGAGCGAGCCGGTGATGTCGCTGACCAGCCGCCGCTCGCCAGGCTCCAGCGAGGTCGGAAGCGTCTTGAGGTTCTTGGTGATCTGGGTGTTGTCGACGGCCGTGCCGGTCTCGCCGAAGGCCACCGACACGACGACCTTGCTGGTCGTGAGGTTCGTGATGTAGACGTCGGTCACGAAGACGACCGAGCCGCTCGCGACCTTGCCCGCAGACGGCAGGTAGACGAGGTCGGCAGCGCGGAAGTTGCTGGCCATGGCCCCCGTCGCAACAGTGAGAATCGCGAGAGCGATCAGAGTGATCCTGCGAACGTTCATTGGTTCCCCTTTTTGCAAACTGGTCCGGTAGACGCGCGACGGCGCCGGACGTTGACGCATTGTAGCAGCATCCTCGACGCCGACTTCAGCGTCCGATATTCTGCACCTCGAACGTAACGAATACGTGCCGAGCGCGTGTTCCGTCCAATTCCGCACCGGAGAGCCCCATTGGCCCGTCGACTGACCGTAACCGTGACACCCGAGCTTCATGGCGAGCGGCTCGACCGCGCGCTCGCCCTGCTCGTTCCGGGACACAGCCGCAGCGCCCTCGCGCGCCTCGTCACCGAGGGAGAGGTGGCGGTCGGCGGCGTCACCGCCATGAAGAGCTCACAGCAGGTCGCGGCTGGAGACACGATCGATGTCGCGATCCCCGATGCGGCTCCGGCGGAAATGGTGGCGCAGGATCTTCCGATTCGAATCGTCTACCAGGACGCGGACGTAGTCGTCATCGACAAGCCGGCCGGGCTGGTCGTCCATCCTGCCGCCGGGCACGCCGACTCCACCCTCGTGAACGCGCTGCTGCACCACGTGCACGACCTTTCCGGAATCGGCGGCGAGACGAGGCCCGGCATCGTGCACCGGCTCGACAAGGACACCAGCGGCCTGATCGTCGTCGCGAAGAACGACGCCGCGCACCGCGCGCTCACCACCGCCTGGCCGACCGCGAAGGTGGTGAAGCAGTACCTCGTGCTCGTGTACGGAAAACCGAAGGACGATTCGGGGTCGATCGACAAGCCGATCGGGCGCGATCCGCGCAACAGGAAGCGAATGGCGGTCGCCTCGGGAGGCCGCAAGGCGATCACCGACTGGAAAATCGTCGAACGCTTCGCCAGCGTGACACTCCTTCTCTGCACCTTGAGAACGGGGCGCACGCATCAGATTCGCGTGCACCTGAAATCGATCGGGCATCCCGTCGTCGGCGACCCGCTCTACTCGGGCCCTCAATGGAAAGGCGTCACCGAGCAAAGCGTGCGGCGAGCGCTCGCCGCCGTCGGCCGCCAGGCGCTCCACGCGACTCACCTCGCCTTCCCCCACCCGACCACAGGCGAACAGATGGACTTCGTGTCGCCGATGCCGGACGACATGACGGCAGCGATCGCGGTGTTGAGGGGGAGTCGTTAGGCGAGAGGCGATGAGCAGGCCAGAGGCCAACGGCCAAAGCAGGCGGAGATCCACGCTGTCACTAAGGTTTCCGTAGGGGCGACGCGATGCGTCGCCCGTTTCGTTCCGGCGAGAGAGCGGGACGAGGAGAAGCTGGCGCGGCGCCTGCTCATCGCCTCTCGCCTTTCGCCTCTCCAAATGAAAAGGGCGACGCATCGCGCCGCCCCTACAAAACCCGTGCAGCCTCGCTACTCGCTGCCTGCTGTGACCTTTGGCCTATGGCCTGCTCATCGCCTCTCGCCTCTCGCCTCTCGCCTCTCGCCTAAAGCAGCATCCCCGCAATCGTCGCGGTGAGGAAGTTCGCCAGCGTTCCGGCGAGCATCGCTCGAAGGCCGAGCCTTGCCAGGTCGTGCCGCCGCGTCGGCGCGAGCGAACCGATGCCGCCGACCTGAATCGCGATCGACGAGAAGTTCGCGAAGCCGCAGAGCGCGTACGTCGTGATCACGAACGCGCGCGGGCTGAGCTGATCGGCAACAGGCCCGAGCTTCACGAACGCGACGAACTCGTTGAGCACCATGCGGGTGCCGAGAAGGTTGCCGACCACCGCGCTCTCTCCCCAGGGAACGCCCATCGCCCACGCTACCGGCCGGAAGATCACGCCGAGTAGCACGTCGAGGCTCGCCGGGAACACGGGAAGAATCGCGGCGAAGATGCCGCCGAACGGATCGATCAGCCTGACGCTCGCCAGCTGAACGAGCGAGTGCGCCCAGCCGAAGACTCCGTTGACCAGCGCCACGAGCGCGATGAAGGCGATCAGCATGCCTCCGACGTTGAGCGCGAGGTGCAGTCCCTCGATCGCGCCGCGTCCCGCCGCGTCGATGATGTTCACGTCCTGCTTCGGAACGACGACTTCCACGTCGCCGCCCGTCTCCGGTTTCTCCGTCTCCGGAACGATGATCTTCGCCATCATGATCGCGCCGGGAGCCGTCATGATCACCGCGGTCAGAAGGTGGATGACGTCGACCTTCGCGACCATCACGTAGGCGGCCATGATGCCGCCCGAGATGTGCGCCATCCCGGCCGTCATGATCGTCATGAGCTCCGAGTTGGTCATCGTCGGCAGGAACGGCCTGATCGTCAGCGGCGCTTCGGTCTGTCCCATGAAGATCGAGGCGGCGACCGAAGTCGACTCTGCGCCCGACGCCCCCATGAAGCGCGTCATGATCTTCGCGAAGAACTTCACGACGAGCTGCATGACGCCGACGTAGTAGAGAACGGCGAAGATCGACGCGATGAAGATGATCGTCGGCAGAACCTGGAACGCGAAGATGAAGCCCGTGTTGTTCGTCGACGCGCCGAGCTGGCCGAAGACGAACGTCGCCCCTTCGGTCGTGTAGCCGATCAGCTTGTTGACGATCTCCTTCATCGTCTCGAAGAGATACGCGAGAAGGTTGAAGCGGAGGAACGTCAGCCCGAGAAGCGCGCCGAACACGCTCCAGACCGCGACCGTCTTCTCCGGCATCCGCTTCGCTACCTGCGGGGCGATAAAGAAGATCGCGATGACGATCGCGACGCCCGCTCCCCGCCCGAGTCCCGGCGCGAGAAATGACAGCGCCTCGGAGATCGGCGCTCCCTTGAGCACCGCCACCGCGGTGAGCAACTGGAGCGTGAGGCCCCAGAAGACCGTCTTCATGCGGATCGCCTTGCGATCGGTCGAGATCGCGTACGCAATGCCCAGGATGACGAAGAACCCGATCAGACCTGCGAAACGCATAGTGACTCCTTCGGAGAATTGAAAATTGGGAAATTGAACATTGAAAATTGAAGGCGATTTCTGTGGCGTCAGGGTATCGCAGTACGCGTGCCGCGCAGGGCTTCGCGTAAGGCTTCCGTACTCAATTTTTCAATTTTCAATTTTCAATTTTCAATTCGCGTGCGAACCCATGCGCTCGAGCAGCGCCAGCATCAGCGCCGTGAATTCCTTCTGCACCCTGGTCGTCGTCTCGAGAACTTCGACGTGATTGAGCTTCTGGTCGAGGATCCCGGCCGCCATGTTCGTGATGCAGGAGATGCCGAGCACCTTGACCCCCATCTGCGAGTAGGCGATCGCCTCGGGGACGGTCGACATGCCGACCGCGTCGGCTCCCATCACCCGGAACGCGCGAATCTCCGCCGGCGTCTCGTAGCTCGGGCCGCTCGTCGCGAGGTAGACCCCTTCGCGCAACGTCACGCCCCTCGATTCGGCAACCTCGCGTGCGACCGCGCGAAGCTCCTTCGAGTAGATGTCCGACATGTCGGGAAAGCGCGGGCCGAGCTCGTCGTCGTTCGGTCCGCGCAGCGGGTTCGCGCCCAGATAGTTGATGTGATCGCTGATCAGCATCAGGTCGCCGGCGTGATAGTCGACGTTGATGCCGCCCGCCGCGTTCGTGACGGCCACGACGCGCGCGCCGAGCTTCGCCATCAGGCGAGGGATGAATACCACGTCGTCGAGCGAGTGCCCTTCGTAGTAATGGTTGCGTCCCTGCATCATCACGACCGGTGTCGCACCGATCTTCGCGAACACGAGACGGCCCGAGTGACCGATGACCGTCGATGCGAGAGCGCCCGGGATCTCTCCGTAGGGGATCGCGGCGACGACGTCGACCGCGTCGACGAGCGTTCCGAGCCCCGATCCGAGAATCACGCCCACGGTCGGCTCGAGAGTGACCAGCGAGCGGACGTGAGCGGCTGCGCGATTGAGCTTTTCAGACATGGCGCCGCATTATACGGGGAACGCCCGTCGCGGCAATCGGCGGAGGATTCGGGGCCTCGCCGCATCGGCCGTGGAATCTTCCAATAGCCCCGCCACGCTGCTGGTACACTCACGCGATGATCGACTTCTATCATGTGACGAAGAGGTTCGATCGCTACTCCGTCGCGCTCCACGACGTCAACTTCCACGCCGACAAAGGGGAGTTCGTTTTCCTCACCGGTCCGTCGGGCGCCGGCAAGTCGACGATCCTCAAGCTCATCCTCCGGCAGCTCGTTCCGAGCGAAGGGCAGATCGTCGTCAACGGCCGCAATCTGTCGACACTCAAGCGTGCACAGTTGCCGACGTTCCGCCGTGAGATCGGAATGGTCTTCCAGGACTTCAAGCTGATCGAGCGGATGACCGTCTTCGAGAACCTCTCGTTCGTGATGACCGTGCTCCGCGTCCCGCCCCGCGACCACAAGAAGAAGGCGTACGCGGTGCTGCGCGCCGTGAACCTCCACCACCGGCTCAACGCTTATCCGCCGCAACTCTCGGGAGGAGAGCAGCAGCGCGTCGCAATCGCGCGCGCCCTGATCAACGACCCCTTCCTCATCATCGCGGACGAGCCGACGGGAAACCTCGACCCCGACCTCTCGGCCGACGTGATGCAGATCTTCATCGAGGCGAACCTGCGCGGATCGACCGTCCTGCTCGCGACGCACGACCGCGAGTTGATCCGGAGGACCGGAAGGCGCGTCGTGTACCTGGAAAAGGGGCGCGTGGGCGAGGAGCGGCAGCAGCAGCAGGCCGAGCTCCCCGAGTCGCCGGGCACATTCATGCAGTGGGGATCGCTCTAGAGCGCTTATGGCAGGCTTCACACGTCGGCGGGAAATGACAGCGGAGGCGGGCGAACGCCCGCTCGGGGTCTTCGGCTACTTCGTCCACGAGGCCCTCCGGAGGCTCTGGGTCTACAAGCGGACGTCGATGGTCGCGATCGGGATGATCGCGATCGCGCTCCTGACTCTCGGCACCTTTCTCCTCGTCTCTGAAAACCTGAACCATGCGGTCGATCGCTGGCAAGGGCAGTCACAGTTAACTGTCTTCCTCGTGCGCGAGGCAACTCCCGCGCAGATCGAGGGAGTACGAACGTTCCTCGCCGGCGAGCCGTCGTTCTCGAAGTTCACATACGTGTCGCGCGAGGCCGCCTACGCGAAGTTCAGAAAGCACTTCACGCAGCTCGCCCCGGTTCTCGACGATCTCGATCAGAACCCGTTCCCGCCGTCGTTCGAGGTACAGCTGACGAAGGTGAACGTCAACGATCCGAAGTTCACGAAACTGCTCGGCCGTCTCCGGGCGGTCGGAGGCATCGACGACGTTCAACTCGACTGGCAGTGGGTCTCGCGGCTGCGGCGGATCGCCGGCGTGCTCAGTCTCGTCGGGCTCGTGGCCGGCGGCATCCTCGCCGTCGCGGCGGCGTTCACGATCTCCAACGTCATCCGTCTCACCATGTTCCTCTACCGCGAAGAGATCGACATCATGCGGCTCGTCGGCGCGACCGAGGCGACGATCCGCGGCCCGTTCCTGCTCGAGGGGGTCTTCCAGGGGATGTGCGGCGGGTTGCTCGCCGTCGGCCTCCTGTTCGGGCTCTTCCACGGAGTCCACGCGCTCGGCGCCGGCCCGGCATCGGCGCTGCTCTGGGAGTTCCTCTTCTCCGAGTTCCTCCCCTGGCCGAAGCTCCTCGCGCTCGTCGGCGGCGGCGTCGCCGCAGGCCTGTTCGGAAGCTGGATCTCGGTGCGAGAAGCGAGAGAAGAGAAGGCGGGGTAAGCCGAAATTGAAAATTGAAAATTAGAAATTGAAAAAGGGCTCTGCGCTCGAATCACGCAGTGCCCTTTTTCAATTTCCAATTTTCAACTTTCAATTCGTCGCTACGCGTCCCGCTCAACCACCCGCTACTTGTTGAACTCCCAGGCCAGCTTCTTGAACACGCGATCGATCCGCTCGCAAAGCTGTTGGATGTCCTTCTTCGCATGCGCCGCGGAGAAGAAGGCGGCCTCCCACTGCGAAGGAGGCAGATAGACGCCTTCCGCGAGCATCAGGTGGAAGAAGCGGTTGAAGAGCTCCGAGCTCGCGGTCTTCGCCGTGTCGTAGTCGACGACTTCGGTGCCGGTGAAGAAGAGGGTCCACATCGATCCGACGCGGTTCAGCTTCGTGGCGAGCTTGTGCGTCGCCGCGAGTTTTTCGACGCCCGTCTGGAACTCGGTGCCGCGCAGCTCGAGATCCTGGTAGATCCCTTCGTTCTTCAGCACGCTGAGCGTCGCCTTGCCGGCGGCCACCGCAACGGGGTTTCCGGACAGCGTTCCAGCCTGATACATCGGCCCGATTGGCGAGACGAGCCTCATCAGCTCCTTCGATCCGCCGTAGGCGCCGATCGGCATGCCACCGCCGATCACCTTGCCGAGCGTCGTGATGTCGGGCTTCACGTTGTAGAGCAACTGGGCGCCGCCCCATGCGACGCGGAAGCCGGTCATGACTTCGTCGAGGATCAGCAGCGTCCCGTGCTCGTTGCAGAGCTTGCGAAGCCCCTGCAGGAAGCCCTTCGCGGGAGGAACGCAGCCCATGTTCCCGGCGACCGGCTCGACGATGATCGCGGCGTACTGGTCCTTGTGCTTCTCGAGGAGCTTCCTGACCGAGTCGAGGTCGTTGTAGCGTGCGCTCGATGTGAGCTTCGCCACTTCCTTCGGAATGCCCGCCGAATCGGGAACGCCGAACGTGGCGCCACCCGAGCCAGCCTTGATCAGGAGCGAGTCGACGTGGCCGTGGTAGCCGCCGTCGAACTTCATGATGCGGTTCCGTCCGGTCGCCGCGCGCGCCAGACGTATCGCGCTCATCGTCGCTTCGGTGCCGGAGCTGACGAGACGGACCATGTCCATCCCCGGCAGCGCTTCGCAGAGCATCTCCGCGAGCTCGACCTCGCCCTGCGTCGGCGCGCCGAAGGAGAAGCCCTTCGTCGCAGCCTTCTTCACCGCCTCGACGACGTAGCGATGCGTGTGGCCGAGGATCATCGGCCCCCACGAACCCACGCAGTCGATGTACTGGATCTTGTCGACGTCGAAGATCCGGGAGCCCTGTCCCTGCTCGATGAACAGGGGCGTGCCGCCGACTGCCCGGAATGCACGGACGGGCGAGTTCACGCCCCCCGGAATGACCTTCTGTGCGCGTTCGAAAAGTGTGTTCGAGTTCTTCGCCATGGCGCGCGGATTATACGATCAGCGCCACCGGCGCAAGGTGACGATTCGCACTCAGGCGAAAGGCGAGAGGCGAGAGGCGAGAGGCGAAAGTACCCGGGAGCGGGGAGAATGTTACGCAGAGTGCAGGATATCCAAATTGGGGAGAGTGCTGGGCCTGGTCGCCTCGCGCCCCCCTTGCAGACGCGAAGTCCGCCGCCTGCTTTCGCCTCTCGCCTCTCGCCTTTCGCCTGCCTTCAATACTCCGACCTCAGCCCCTTGACCACCGTCAGTACCATGATCTTCAGGTCGAGGAGCAGCGACCAGTTCTCGATGTAGTAGAGATCGTGCTCGATCCGCATCCTCATCGAGGTGTTGCCACGCCAGCCGTGCACCTGCGCCCATCCGGTCATGCCGGCGCGCACGCGGTGCCGCAGCATGTAGTGCGGGTACTGGTCGCGGAACTGCTCGACGAACTCGGGACGCTCGGGGCGCGGCCCGACGAGACTCATCTCGCCTCGCAGGACGTTCAGCAGTTGAGGGAGCTCGTCGATCGACCAGCGTCGGATGAACGCACCGATCTTCGTCCGCCGCGGATCGTCCTTCTCCGCCCAGACCGCGCCCGTCTTCGTCTCCGCGTCGACGCGCATCGATCGGAACTTCACGATCTCGAACGGGATGCCGTCGAGTCCCATCCGCACCTGCCTGTAGAACACGGGACCCCGGTCGTCGAGCCAGATCAGCAGCGCGACGAGAAGCATGAGCGGCGCGAGGAGCAACAGCGCGATCGCTCCTGCGGCCAGGTCGAGCGCGCGCTTGAGAAGCGTGTTCCACCCTTCGAGCGGCGTCTCGGAAAGATTGATCGTCGGCAGCCCGTCGAGATCCTCGACGCGCGAGCGGAGCGCCATGTACTGAAGGAGGTCGGGAACGACGTGGATCGACACGACGTGCCGCACCAGCCGGTCGAGCAGCGCCATCATGTCGCCCGTCGACTCCTTCGGCAGCGCGACGTAGACGTGCTCGATCTTCTCGCTCTCGATGATCTCGTCGATGTTCGCCAGGTCGCCGAGCCGGCGCAGCCCTTCGATCTCGCCGGGCGTGCCGTTGGCGACGTAGCCGACGATGTCGAGCCCGAGCTCGCGGTGCGACGCGATGCGATTCGCCACCGCGCGCGCGAGATCGCCGTTTCCGGCGATGAGCACCCGGTCGAGGTTGTGTCCCGCCCGGTGCGCCCGTTCGACGAGCGCGCGGACGAGCGAGCGCCCAGCGATCACGATCGTGATCTCGCACGCGACGAAGAGCGCCAGCGTCGCGCGCGAATAGCCGTGATCGACGTTCTCCGGCCTCAGCCAGAGCAGCAATCCGGAAAGGAGCACCACGCCGAGCACCGACGCGATCGCGACACCCGTCCACTCCTCCGACCGCCGCCGCGACGGCGTCATCCTGTAGAGCCCCTGCGCGGCGAATGCGAGAGGGAAGAGCACCGCGACGATCGGCAGAAGGTGCGTGTAGACCGCGACGTTCTGCGCCCCTTTCGTCACGGGGATCACCTCCAGCGCGAACCGGAGGTAGTACGCCGCAAGCATCGCGACGCACGATCCCGCCGAATCGATGAGGACGTGCAGCGTCCGGAGGCTCTTGTGCTTCTTGCGGATCATGCGGCGTCACCCATCGCGCGCTCGATCTCCGCGCGCATCGCCGCCTTGAATCGCTCGCGGGAGAACGACGCGGCGTGCGCGCGGATCCGCGCGCGATCCCAGCTCAGTTCCTCGGCGCGGAGCATCGCCGCCGCGAGCGAGCGCGCATCGTCGCCGCGCGAAAGCACGCCCGTCTCGCCGTCGACCACGCTGTCGAGCGCTCCCCCTTCGGCTCGCGCCACGACCGGCGTGCCGACGGCCATCGCTTCGATTGCCGTAATGCCAAAATCCTCGACACCGGGATACAGGAGGCTCCGCGCCCGCCCCATGAACACGCGCAGCTCGTCGTCGGACCGATGCCCGAGAAACTCGACGCGCCCCGATGCCCGCGCCTCGAGGCTCGAGCGATGCGGGCCGTCGCCGACGATCACGAGCCTCCGTCCGGCGATCGACGCGGCGTCGATCGCGACCTCGATCCGCTTGTACGGAACGAGTGCCGAGACGACGAGGTGGTAGTCCTCGCGTACCGTCTCCAGCGGCGCTGACAGATACGCATCGTCGACGAAGGGATGCACGACCGAAGCGTCGGCGCCGTAGTACTGCCGGATCCGCCCGCGCACGAACTCCGAGTTCGCGACCCAGCGGCCGACGCGCGGCGCCGTCTTCACGTCCCACTCGCGCAGAAAGCGGCTGACGATACCGGCGACGAGTCGCAACGCGGGCTTCTCAGGCGGAAAGTAGTCGTCGAACCGGTCCCATATGTAGCGCATCGGCGTGTGGCAGTAGCAGACGTGAGGCGCGCCCGCGGGATCGACTCCCTTCGCGACGCAGTGGCTCGACGACACGACGAGGTCGTAGCCGGCGAAGTTCCACGCCGCCACCGCCGCGGGAAAGAACGGCAGCAGCCTGCGATAGTCGCCGGCCGCCGGAGCGAGCTTCTGCAACCGCGACGTGACGATGCGATGCTTCTCGATCGCCGGCGACACCGAACCGGGATAGTGAAAGAGGGTAAAGAGGTCCGCTCCCGGCACGAGCTCGAGAATCGCCTCCAGAACCTTCTCTCCACCTCTCATTCCAGTCAGCCAGTCATGGACGACTGCGACGCGCAGCCCGGCGATTTCCATCCGTTATGCCGGGCCCCCACCCTGGGCGCCTTTGTCCTTCTCTTCCGGCGCCGCGCCCGGTGTCGATGCGAGCGGATAGCTTTCGCTCCGCCCGGCACACTCGCGGCAAATGAAGTCGTTGGCAAAGTACTCCGCTGCCGGCAGCTCCGCGAGACAGCCGATACAGAGGTGCCGTCCGCTCAACTCGTTGAGCCTGCGAGGGATCTCGTCGTCAATCATCACCATTGCTTTTAGCACGTCGGACGCAGCGGAGCCAGAGGAGCGGCGCCGCCTTCTGATACGGCGCCTGTGAGCACAACGTCCATGCCGGCGGCGAATTGAGAATTGAGAGTTGAGAGATGGCCACCGCGAAACGAGATCCGCGACTTTTCGATCTCCGGCCCGATCCCGAGCCCGAGCCCGGTCTCCTCCGTGAACGTGAACGCTCCCGAGCCCGGGCCCGGCCTTTCATTCCGCATTCCGCATTCCGACTTTCGATCCGAGCCCGCGCCCGGCCGTTCCGCGGTTCCTCGCCTCATATCTCTCAATTCTCAATTCTTAATTCTCAATTCCGCCTCCGGCGAATAGAATCTGCGCGGCCCATGAGCTCATCTGCCAAGCCTGTCCCCTCGCTCTCCGCCGTGATGCCCGCCTACAACGAGGAGGAGGTCCTCCCGGTCAGTCTCGCCGAGGCTGTCGAGGCGCTCGAGGAGATCGCGGAAGACTGGGAACTGATCGTCGTCGACGATGGCTCGCGCGACCGCACTCCGCAGATTCTTGCCGAATGGAGCGCGAAGGAACCGCGCATTCGCGTGCTCACGCAGACGCCGAACCAGGGTTACTCGAAGGCGCTCATCCGCGGCTTCTACGACGCGAAGAAGGACACCGTCTTCTACACCGACGCCGACGCGCAGTTCGACCTGCGCGAGATCGCGCGCCTCTATCCGCACCTGAGCGGCCACGACATGGTGTGCGGATACCGCGTCGGGCGGAAGGATCCGCCGATCCGCTTCGTGACGTCGTTCACCTTCAACAAGCTTCAGGGGCTCATCCTCGGCACGAACGCGCGCGACGTGAACTGCGCGTTCAAGCTCTTCCGGAAGAGCTTCTTCGAGACGGTGAAGCTCGACAGCGACGGATTCCTCATCGACGCGGAGATCTACATCCGCGCGAAGAAGGCAGGGCTCACCTTCACGCAGCTCGGCGTCACGCACCGGCCGCGGACGATGGGAAGCACGACCGTGAAGCTCAAGACGGTCACCGACACGCTCAAGCAGCTCTGGCAGCTCCGCCGGTCGGTCTGAATCGATGACCACGATTCCCGTCGACGCGCGCGAGCGCAGGCTCTTCTACGTGATGCTGGCTGCGTTCACGCTGCTCCGCATGGCGATCGCCGCGTTCGTTCCCCTTTCGGGCGACGAGGCGTACTACTGGTCGTGCTCGCGCTTCGTCGACTGGAGCTATTTCGATCAACCGCCAGTCGTGATCTGGCTGATGATCCCGTTCCGGATGCTGTTCGGCGAAACGGGGCTCGCCGTCCGGATGCCGGCGATTCTCGCGAGTCTCGGGATCGGTCTCATCCTGCCTCACCTCGTCCGCCGGCTCGGCGGAACGATGCGCGAGGCGACGACCGCCTACCTCTGGATGTGCGCGATGCCGATGTTCGTCATCGGCTCCTTCTACGTCTCCACCGACATCATGATGGCGGCGTTCTTCATGGCGGCGACTTGGGCCGCGGTCGCGATCGCGCAGGGTGAGCGCCGCGCCTGGTGGGGATTCGGTCTCGCGATCGGCTTCGCATTCCTGTCGAAGTTTCCCGGCGTGCTCGTGCTTCCCGCGATCCTCGCGGCGCTGGCGTCTCCGTCGGCGCGCAAGGATCTGAAGACGCCGACGCCGTGGCTCGCCGGGCTCGTCGCCTTCGTCATCACGACGCCGGTCTGGATCTGGGCCGCCCAGCACGACTGGGCGAACATCGAGTTCCAGCTCTCGAAGCGGCACGACGTCCACGCGGTGAGCCTGAAGTACATCGGCGAGTTCGCAGCCGCGAACCTGCTCCTGGCGGGGCCGCTGCTCGCGATCGCGTTCATCCCCGCCTGGTGGCGCGCGGTGAAGAGGCGCGACCCGGCGTGGCTCGCAATCGCCGTCGCCGCCGCGACACCATTCGTCGCCTTCAGCCTCGTGGCGCTTCGCGAACGGATTGGCGCTCACTGGGGCGCACCCGGGCTCATCCTCCTCGCGCTTCTGTTCGCGCTCGATCGCGGGGAGCAGCCGAGGCGCAAGCTTGCGATCGCGTCGGGGCTTTTCGCGGGGGCGCTCGGCGCGGCCGCGATCACGGTCGCGATCTTCCCCGGCCTGGTTCTCGACCGCGACTGGACCTACCCGGGGCGGCCTAACCGGATCTCGACGAAGAGCCTCGCGTCCGCGTTCGGCAACGACGAGCTGCTCGCGCGGGTCGAGGCGGTCCGCCGCCCCGACGAGCTCGTCGCCAGCGAGAGCTACACCGTCGTCCACGTGCTCGGCTTCCTCTCGAAGGGAACCCTGCCAATCGTTCTCGGCGACACCGCCGGAGGCGACCACGGCCTCGCGTCTCTCTACTGGATGACGCCGGAGGAGCTGCGCGGAAGGAACGTGCTCTTCGTCAGCAAGCACAAGTACTCGCCGGAGCCGGAGCTGCGCAAGCGCTTCGAAACGGTCGAAGAGCTGCCGCCGATCGACCTCATGCGCAACGGCGAGCTCGTCCGCCGCTTCGTCGTCTTCCGCTGCACGAACCTGCTCAGGCCGGAGAAGGCGTTCACGCTGATTCCAGCGAAGTGATCGTTCCTCTGCCGGTGTCGCCGCTCACGCGGCTCGATCACACGCGCGCTACCCGGTTCCGGACCCTCACGGGTCCAGCTACACATCTCTGAATCTGACCCTTACGGGTCGGGAACGATCGCGATCGGAGCATGGATGCCGCCGGGGCCGTGAGGCCCGAAGCGTCGCGAATGCGATGCGTGAGATGCGTAGCCGGACGCGTGAGCGTCCGGAACCGCGGGACGACACCGAAACCGAGCCCCGTGAGGGGCGACACAATCAGGAGCCGCCCAGAATCCCCCGCACCACCGCCGCCGCGCGCTCCGCAGCCGAGGCCGGTTCACCTTCCGCGATGGCACGGACGATTGCACTGCCGACGACGACCGCATCGCACTTCCCGGCGAGCGCGAGGTAATGCTCGCGCTGCGAGATCCCGAACCCGACCGCGAGCGGCTTCGAGACCTGACCCCGGATCGCTTCGAGCCGCGCCACGAGCCCTTCGTCGAGATCGCGGCGAGTCCCGGTCACCCCGGTCGTCGAAACGTAATAAATGAAGCCGTCGGTCGCTCGGTCGACGAGGCGGACCCGCTCGTCGCTCGACGTCGGCGCAAGCAGGAAGACGATGCCGAGACCGTTCGCCTTCAGCGCCTTGCGCGCCTCCGCGGACGATTCAGGAGGGAGGTCGGTCACGAGCAGCGAATCGATTCCCGCTCCGGCCGCATTCGCCGCGAAACGCTCGATGCCGTAACGCATGAGCGGATTCAGATACGAGAAGGCGATGAGCGGGACCGCGCTCTTCTCACGGACGCGCCGCGCGATCGCCAAGACATCGTCGATCGAGGTGCCGCGCTGCAGCGCGCGCCACGACGCCGCCTGAATCACAGGGCCGTCGGCGATCGGATCGGAGAACGGGACGCCGAGCTCGATCGCGTCGGCGCCCGCCTCGGCGAGCGCGAGCACGATGCCGACCGTCTCGTCGACGCCAGGGTCTCCGCACGTCACGTAGGCGACGAGTCCGCAGCGTCCCTGCTTCTTCAGCCGCGCGAACGTCTTCGTCACGCGGTTCATCGCCCGTTCTCCTCCATCGCGGCGACCTGCGGGACGTCCTTATCGCCGCGTCCGGAGAGATTCGCGACCACGATGCTCCCCTTGCCGAGTGCCGCACCGTTGCGAAGCAGCCATCCGATCGCATGCGCCGACTCGAGGGCCGGGATGATTCCTTCCGTCTCGCTCAGCTTGTGGAAGCCCTCAAGCGCGAGCGCGTCGTCGCACGAGTGGTACTCGATCCGTTTCGCTTCCTGGTAGTAGGCGTGCTCCGGGCCGATCGATGGGTAGTCGAGCCCCGCCGACACCGAGTGGGTCTCCACAATCTGCCCATTCGCGTCTTGCAGCACCATCGACCGCGTGCCGTGAAGGACGCCTAACGCCCCCCCTTCGAATCGCGCCGCGTGGTCGCCCAGCCCGGGGCCGCGCCCCCCTGCCTCGACGCCGATCAGCCTGATCGAAGATCGCTTCAGCATCTCGAAGAAGAGGCCGATCGCGTTCGAGCCGCCGCCGACGCACGCAACCGCGACATCGGGCTCGCGTCCCGTCTCCTTCTTCAACTGCCCGAGCGCCTCGCGCCCGATCACGGACTGGAAGTCGCGGACGATCATCGGATAGGGATGCGGCCCCAGCACCGAGCCGATGATGTAGTGCGTAGTCGCGACGTTCGTCACCCAGTCGCGGATCGCCTCGTTGATCGCATCCTTCAGCGTCCGCGAGCCACTCGACACCGGCACGACCTCCGCGCCCATCAGCCGCATCCGGAAGACGTTGAGCTCCTGGCGCGCCATGTCGACCTCGCCCATGTAGACGACGCACTTCAATCCGAGGAGCGCGCAGGCGGTCGCCGTCGCGACGCCGTGCTGCCCCGCGCCCGTCTCCGCGATGATCCGCTCCTTCCCCATTCGCTTCGCGAGCAGCGCCTGACCCAGCGCGTTGTTGATCTTGTGCGCGCCCGTGTGATTCAGGTCCTCCCGCTTGAGAAAGAGCCTCACCCCTCCGCACATTTCGCCTAACCGCCTCACCTCGGTGAGCGGCGTCGGGCGCCCGACGAAGTTCTTCAGGAGAAGGTCGAGCTCGCGTCTAAACGCGCGATCCTTGCGCGCGACGCGATACGCCCGCTCGAGCTCCTCGAGCGGAGCCATGAGCGTCTCCGGCACGAACTTGCCGCCGAAGTCGCCGAAGAAGCCGGAACGGTTAGGGAGAGTCATCGGTTTGAGTTGTTAGTTGTTAGAACTACTGAGTACTGAGTACTGAGTACTGAGTACTGAGTACTGAGTGCTGAGTGCTGAGTGCTGAGTGCTGAGTGCTGCGTGCTGCGTGCTGCGTGCTGCGTGCTGCGTGCTGCGTGCTGCGTGAAGTACGTCGCGAAGCGACGAAGGATCGGTAGCCCCCGGCTTCAGCCGGGGGTAACGGTCACGAATAGACCCTTCGCGCCGCGTAGCGGCGCAGGAACCGTCGCCCTGTCTCCGATTGCTCATCGCCCTCGCCTCGTCGCCTCTCGCCTGCCTGCATTGGCCTATGGCCTCTGGCCTTTGGCCTGCCTCTCGCCTGCTCATCGCCTATCGCCTCTCGCCTCTCGCATATCGCCTATCGCCTGACGATATCCGCGAACGCCCGGATCTTCGCCTCGTCCTTGATCCCCGGCGCCGACTCCACGCCGCTCGCGACGTCGACGGCGAACGGACGGGCGGTTCGGATCGCATCAGCGACGTTCTCCGGCGTCAGCCCTCCTGCCAGGAAGAACGGCTTGTCCTCGGAGAGATCCCTCACCAGCCTCCAGTCGAAGCTCGTTCCGGTCCCGCCCAAACCGGTGGCGTTTGCCGCGTCGAAGAGGTACCACCGGGCGGCGCCGTACCCAACCGGCTCGCTGAGCTCGGCTCCGACGCGAAACGCCTTGATCACCGGGACACGAATCGCGGTGACTTCGTCCGCGCTCTCGTCGCCGTGGAGCTGCACCACGTCGAGACCAGCGAGCTTTACGATTCGATCGATCTCTTCGGCCGGCTGATTCGCGAAGACGCCGACGAAACGGATCTCGCGCGGCTCGAACGGCGCGCAGCGCGCGTCGACGAGCCGCCGCTCGTGCTCCTGCTTCATCCAGCCGCGGACGTAGTGAATGATCCGCTTCGCGCGCTCCGCGTCGACGCAGCGCAGCGAGGCGGGCACGAAGACGAACCCTAGAAAGTCGGCGCCCGCCTGTGCCGCGGCGAGCGCATCCTCTTCGCGAGTGAGGCCGCAGATCTTGATCCTGGTCACGCGCGCGCCCTCTCGCCTCGCAGATCGCGCAGCGCCGCTGCGCGATCGGACTGCCGGAGCAGCGACTCGCCAACCAGAAACGCGCGGAATCCGCTCCTCATCAGCCGCTCGATGTCGCCGCGCGTCCGCACGCCGCTCTCCGCCACGCGGACGACCTCCGCGGGAATCCGCGGCGCGAGACGCTCCGATGCCCCGAGGTCTACAGTGAAATCCTTCAGGTTGCGGTTGTTTACGCCGATGAGGCGCGCGCCTGCCTCGAGTGCCGCGTCGAGCTCGCGATCGTCGTGGACCTCGACGAGCGCATCGCAGCCGAGCTCGTCGAGCACCGCGCTGAAATCGCGCATCGCCGCGGCATCGAGCACGGACGCGAGCAGAAGCACCGCTTCGGCCCCGGCCGCCACGCCACGGTGGATCTGCACTTCGTCGACGACGAAGTCCTTCATGATGACGGGAAGTCCGGCCGCTTCAGAGGCGCGCGCGAGCCAGTCGCGGCGGCCGCGGAAGTGACGCGGCTCGGTGACGACGGAGAGCGCAGCGGCTCCCCCTTCGAGGTAAGAAACGGCGATCGCTTCGACGTCGGGCAATTCGACGATCGTTCCGGCGCTCGGTGAGGCGGCCTTGATTTCGGCGATGATTCGCGCCTCGCCCGCCGCGCCGGCCAGGAGGGCCGCGAGGAAACGATGCGCCGTCGCGCCCGAACGCGCCTCGCGTGCGGCGAGCCCGATCGCCATCCGGTCGAGCCGCGTCGTCCGCAGCTCGTCCCGCGTCTCCTCGACGATGCGCTCGAGCACGTTCACGCCTTGTCCCGCTCCTCGGAGCGCCGCGCGAGGCGCCTCGACCCGGCGATGAGCGCCTCGAGGGTTTCCATCGCACGCCCGCTGTCGATCGAATCGCGCGCGGCCTCGACGCCGTCGCGCAGCGTCGACTCGACGCCGCTGAGATAGATCGCCGCCCCCGCGTTCGCGAGCACCACGTCACGGCGAGCTCCGTTCTTTCCCTCGAGCACCTCGCGCGCGATCCGGGCATTCGTCGCCGGGTCCCCTCCGACAAGCTCCACCGCGTCGTGCCGGCGCAGGCCGAGCGCCTCGGGCGTGATCTCGCGCGGCTCGACCGCGCCGTCGCGGATCTCGAACGTATGCGTGGGCCCCGCGACCGAGATCTCGTCCATTCCGTCGTCGCCGTGGACCACGAGCGCGTGCTCCGCGCCGAGCTCCGCGAGGACGAGCGCCATCGTCTCGACGAGCCGAGGCGAGAAGACGCCTAACAATTGCCGCCGCGCGAACGCGGGGTTGGTGAGCGGCCCCAGGATGTTGAAGATCGTCCGAAGCCCGAGCTCTCGCCGGACCGACGAGACGGCGGCCATCGCCGGATGCATCCTCGGTGCGAAGAGGAACGTCACGCCGACGGCTCCGAGCAGCTCCGCGGCCTGCTTCGCGTCGAGATCGATCTCGACGCCGAGCGCGGCGAGCACGTCGGCGCTGCCGCACGCCGACGAGACGGCGCGGTTGCCGTGCTTCGCGACGCGCACGCCCGCGCCGCCCGCGACGAGTGCCGACACGGTCGACACGTTGAAGCTCCCGCGGCCGTCGCCGCCGGTGCCGCAGGTGTCGACGAGCCCGCCCGCCGCCACGCCGAGCGGTGTGACGCGCTCGCGCATCGCGATCGCGGCGCCGGCGATCTCGTCGACCGTCTCACCCTTCATCCGTAGCGCGACCAGGAGCGCCGCCTTCTGCGTGTCGCTCGCGAGGCCGTCCATCAGCATGCCGAACATCTCGCGCGACTCCTCGCGCGAGAGATCGCCGCCGCCGACGAGCTTCCGGATCGCGTCACCGATCACGCGAGCCCTCCGAAGCGGAGGAAGTTGCGGATCACGAGGTCGCCCGAGTCGGTGCCGTACGACTCGGGGTGGAACTGGATCCCCCAGACCGGCAGCTCGCGGTGCCTGACCGCCATGACCGCGCCGTCGGCCGTCTCGGCGTCGATCTCGAGGCACGCCGGCATCGTGGCCCGCTCGATGACGAGCGAGTGGTAGCGCGCTGCGCGGAACGGCACGGGGCAGCCCTCGAACAGGCCTCTACCGTGGTGGAGCACGTCGTGGGTTTTTCCGTGCACCGGGACCGGCCCGCGCACGACGTGACCGCCGAACGCTTCGCCGATCGCCTGGTGCCCCAGGCATACGCCTAACAGCGGGGTGGAGCGGTTCGCGCGGATGAGGTCGAGGATCCGCCCGGCGCGCGCCGGCGTGCCCGGCCCCGGCGAGACGACGATCGCCTTGGCGCCGGAGGCGAGCAGCGCGTCGACCTCGAACGCGTCGTTGCGCACCACCTCGATGCTCTGCCCCGAAAGCCTCTCGATCTGCTGGACGAGGTTCCAGGTGAACGAGTCGTAGTTGTCGACCATCGTGATCACGATGCGGCAACCTCCTCGCGGTCGCGCGACTCGATGCGCGCGAGCGCCACGGCGACCGCCTTCTTCAGCGCCGCCGCCTTGTTCACCGTCTCTTCGTACTCGGTCTCGGGGACCGAGTCGTAGACGATGCCGGCCCCCGCCTGAATCGTCGCCTTCCCATCGGCGAGCGAGATCGTGCGGATCGCGATGCAGGAGTCGAGGTTTCCCGAGAAGCCGACGTAGGTCACGGCTCCGGCGTAGGGGCCGCGACGCGCGACCTCGAGCTCGTCGATCAACTCCATCGCGCGGATCTTCGGCGCTCCCGAGACCGTACCCGCCGGGAAGCAGGCGAGAAACGCGTCGATCGGCGTCAGCCCCTTCCGGAGCTCGCCGCGGACGTCGGTGACGAGGTGCATCACGTGGCTGTAGCGCTCGACACGGCAGAAGCCCTCGACGCGAACCGTGCCGCTTGCGGAGACGCGGCCCAGATCGTTGCGGCCGAGATCGACGAGCATCAGGTGCTCGGCCCGTTCCTTCGGGTCGGCGCGGAGCTCCGCCTCGAGCGCGACGTCTTCCGCACGCGTCGCCCCGCGCCGGCGCGTGCCGGCGATCGGCCGCGTCTCGAGGTCGCGGCCGTGAACGCGGACCAGCATCTCGGGCGACGCGCCGACGAGCGTGCAGTCGCGGGTGCGGAGAAGGAACATGTAAGGCGACGGATTGACCGCCCGGAGCGCGCGGTAGAGCTCGAGCGCCTCCGACTCGGGATAGTCGATCGCCCACGACTGCGACAGGACGATCTGGAAGACCTCCCCCGCCGCGATCTGCTCTCTCGCGCGGGCGACCATGTCGACGAACGTTTCGCGGCTGCACGACGCGCGCTCGGACGGGAGCGACGACGAATGGCTTCCGTCGCGGAGGTCGGATTTCGCGGCCGAAAGCTTCGCCACCGTCTCGTCGAGCCGGCGATTGGCGTCCGCGAGAAGCTCTGCCGATCCGCGCGGATCGGCCGCGAAGAGGTTCGCCACGACGACGAGCCGCTGCTTCACGTGATCGAACGCGAAGACGTTGTCGATGAAGAGGAGTCGCGCGTCGGGCGCGCCGTTGCGTGGATGACGGTCGGGGATCTTCTCGGTCCAGCGGGCGACGCCGTAACCGAACCATCCGACCGCCCCGCCGAAGAAGGGGGGTAGCGACGCTTCGTTCCAGACGCGCAGCGGCACGAGCTCCTCCCGAAGCAGCGCGACGGGGTCGGGCGTCGACGCGTCGAGGGCGAGCGTCTTGCGTGGCGCGAAGCCGATGAACGAGTACCGCCCGAGGCTCTCGCCCCGCTCGACACTCTCGAGAAGAAACGAGTCGACCGCAGGATCTTCGATCGCGGCGAATGCCGAGACCGGCGTGATCGTGTCGGCCGCGAGCTCCCGCACGACCGGGATCACGTCCCATTGCGTTCGGAGCTGGTCGAGCTGGTCGGCCGTCAGCAGGCTCATGGTGCGCACGCGCTGGTCGACGGCCTAAATTGAAAATTGAAAATTGAAAATTGAAAAACGCCCCAGCCCGCTCGAGCTGGATCAGTCGTTTTCTCCTCTTCCTTGAACCTGTTTGTCGACACCATGTCGCGGTACCTTTTTCAATTTCCAATTTTCAAGTCGGCAAAGCCAGGTACTGTCCGACCGTCATCTCCCGCTCCGCGCCGTCAGCCATCCGCTTCACCTTCATCACGCCGCGCGCCGTCTCGTCGGGGCCGATGACGATCGCGTTGCGCACGCCGGTGGTCGAGCCCGCTTTCAGCGCCTTGCCGACTCCTCCCGTGCGATACGGGAAGATCACTGCCTGTCCCGCGGCGCGAAGCGCTGCCACGGCCTTCAACGCCGCCTCGCGCGAATCGTCGTCGACGGCGATCACCACTGCGTCGAGAGAGCGTGACGACGTCGCCGCGAGCCCGCGGTCCTTCAGCAGCTCGCCCAGCACCACGTCGCCGAAGCCGAAGCCGAGCGCGGGAACGTCGACACCCGCGAGCGCGCTGAAGAGCCGGTCGTAGCGCCCGCCGCCGCAGATCGCGCGGAGCTCCCCCTTGCGGTCGAAGATCTCGAAGACGATCCCGGTGTAGTACGCAAGGCCGCGCACGATCTTCATGTCGAACTTCACCCAGTCGCCGAAGCCGAGGCTCGCGAGCGCCGCAAAGTAGACGCGGAGATCCTCCGCCACCTTCGCGATCACCTCGTTCCCGGGGTGTGCCCCGGCGAACTGCTCGAGGGTCATGTCGGTGAGCGAGAGCGCCTTCTCCGCGCGCTCGCGGCCGAGGCCGATCTCGCCGAGGCGCGTGAGGCAGACCTCGCGCGGGTCGCGCTCGACCTTGTCGATCACGTTGTACGCGACGGCCATGCTCTCTTCCGTCACGCCTAACTCGACCAGCGCCGCGTGCAGGAGCCGCCGGTCGGAGACGCGCGCGACGACGTCTGCCGACGTCAGGCCCAGGATCCGGAGAACCTCGAGCGCCGAGGAGAGCAGGTCCGCGTCGGCGAGCACCGACTCCTCGCCGATGATGTCCATGTTGAGCTGGAAATGCTCGCGAAGGCGCCCGCGCTGCTGCTTCTCGTAGCGGAAGAGCTGCGGCGTGGAAAACCAGCGGACGGGGCGCGGGAGTCCCTTGATCTTCGCGCCGAGCATCCTGACGAGCGTCGGCGTCATCTCGGGGCGGAGCGCGACCTCCCGGCCCCCCTTGTCGGTGAAGTTGAAGAGCTGGTTGACGATCTCCGGCCCCGACTTCTCGATGTAGAGCTCGAGCGATTCGAGCGGCGGGCCGTCGTACTCCTCGAAGCCGTAGCGGCGCGCAACCTCGCGCCAGGCCGACATGATCTGCGTGCGGCGCGCCATGTCTTCGGGGTGAAAGTCGCGGAAGCCAGGAAGCGATGCGTGTTTGCTCATACGGGGTCTGGGACCGCCTTCATGAAGAGTTTCGACTGCGGGATTGCCTGTGCTTCGAGAAATCGGAGTCCGTCGAACACCTGGCGGCCGGCCTCGCGGGCGAGCTTCGCCATCGGCTGTACGGCGCCGTAGCCGACGTCGACCAGCCGCGCCCCGCGAACGAAGGGCGCGGCGGAGACGTCGAACGCAGCGTCGCCGCGGACCGTGTTGAGCACGAGATCGCCTTCGAACGCGGCGAGCTCGCCGAGCGTCTTCGCGCCGCATCCGTATTCGCGTGCGAGCCCGGTCGCCCGCTCCTCGCTCCGGTTGAAGATCGTGACGTGGAGACCCGCCTCGCGTGCCGCCACCAGGGCCGCGCGCGCGGTGCCTCCGGCGCCGACCACCGCGGCAGAGTTCCCGGTGCCTGCACCAAGCTCGTTGAACGCGATGCGAAAGCCTTCGACGTCGGTGTTGTCGGCGAAGAAACGCGCTCCCTCGGGTCCCTGCTCTCGCACGAGCGTGTTGACGACGCGTGCCGCGAGCGCGCGCGGGGAGAATCGCGCGCCGATCGCCGTCGCGTACCGGTAGGCGTCTTCCTTGAACGGCGCGGTAACGCTCAGGCCCGAGGGCGCGAAGCGATCGCCGCGCGCGAACGGCTCCGCGACGTCGAGGAACGACGCGGTCTCGGCAATCGAGTAGGCGGCGCACACCGAGGCGTCGAAGAAGATCCGGTTGTGGATCATCGGCGAGCGGCTGTGGCTTGCCGGGTTGCCGACGACGGCGAAGATCGCGCGCGGCGCGGGGCACTGCCGGCGCGGGCCGAAGATCTCGAGCGCCTCGCCGAGCGTCAGCTGCCCGGGCGCGGCGATCGAGTCGGCGCGGCTCGCGGCAAAGACGAGATCGGAGCCGAAGAACGGCGCGAGAATCCGCGAGTAGAGGCCGCAGCCCCCCATGCCGATGACGGTGAGCGGCTCGTTCTCGTGGTCGGCCGAGAGGGCGAGCAGAGCCGTGTTGTCGGCGAAGCTCCTCGGAGTGACGGCGATCTTCACACGCGCGCAGCCGCGGTCGCGCATCGCGTGATAGAGCGACTCGAGGTTAGGCATCCCGCCGAAGTCGTGGAACGAGAGGATCGCGTGCCCACGATGCCGCTCGAGGAACCCGCCGTCGAGCCGCGGCGTGTACTCGACGTCGAGCCATTCGAAGCCCGCGCCGAGCGCGGCGTCGATCTCCTCGTCGACTGGCACACCGTAGTCGGCGGTCGTCCGGCGGGTCATGATCAGCTCGAGCGGGCTCGCGGCGCGGACCGCTTCGAAGTCGGCGAGCGTCGGGTGGCGCTCGAGGCGGTCGACGCGAAGCTCGACTCCGTCGACGCCGGCGGGAAGCGCGCGAATCACGTCGATCGCGCGCTCGATCGTCGGCTCGAATACCGTTGCGATGATCCGGAACCTGCCTGCCATCCGACTCTCCTTTCGATCGAATTGACCCCTAAAGAAAAAACCTCTTCCCGTTCGAGAAGAGGTTCGTGGATGTCGAGATTCCAGACTTCACGCCCCTTCTGTCACGGCAGGGGCGTCCGATACACGCGCCCCTAGGAGTGGCTGTGCCACCACCAGTGAGAACGATGTGCATGCATCGAGAACATATCGCGCGGCAGCGTAGACGGGGGTGAACAGATTGTCAAGAAAGCCGCGCTCGGGGAATGCGGAATTCGGATTGCGGAGTGCGGAATGAGAGGCCGGGCGCGGGCGCGTTCACGGGAAAGGCCGGGCTCGGGATCGGGATCGGACTCGGGATCGGAACGGCAAAGCAGAGAGTTTCGCCGCGGGTCCGATCTCTCAATTCTCAATTCTTAATTCTCAATTCGGTCTGCGCAGCAGCTCGCCCAGCCTCGACCAGCGTTCCAGCGCGCCGCGCGATTCGACGGCCTTCTCCACCGCGCGCTCTTCGCCGACGAGGACGACGAGCCGCCGGCCTCTCGTGATCGCGGTGTAGAGGAGCCGCCTCTGCAGCATCGTGAAGTGCTGCATCCCCAGCATCACGACCACCGCGGGATACTCCGATCCCTGCGACTTGTGGATCGTCGTCGCGTAGGCGAGCGTCAGCTTGTCGAGCTCGCTGAAGTCGTACCTCACGCCACGCCCGTCAAACTCCACCTCGAGCGACTTCCCCGCGGGTGACACGCCCCGCACGATGCCGATATCGCCGTTGTAGACATCCTTGTCGTAGTCGTTCTCGATCTGCATCACCTTGTCGCCGCGCGTGTAGGTGAACCCCATGTACTCGACCTTCGCCATCCCCTCTTCCGCCGGATTCAGCGCCTGCTGCAACGCGAGGTTGAGCGCGCGCGTGCCGATCCCTCCCTTGATCATCGGCGACAGCACCTGGACGTCGCGCCGCGGATCGAGCCCGAACTTCTCCGGGATCCTCTCGGTCACGATCTTCAGCGCCTTCCGCTGGCCCTCTTCCGGACCCTTCACCGGCACGAAGAAGAAGTCGCCGTCGCGTGCGTCGAGCTCCGGCATCTCCCCGTGGTTCACCCGGTGCGCGTTCGTGATGATCGTGCTCTCGGCGCTCTGTCGGAAGATCTCGGTCAACCGCACGACCGGCACCGATCCCGACTCGATGACGTCGGCGAGCACCTGACCGGGACCGACCGATGGCAGCTGGTCGACGTCGCCGACGAGCAGCAGCGCGGCGCTCTCCGGCATCGCCCGCACGAGCGAGCTCATCAGCCCGACGTCGATCATCGACGCCTCGTCGATGACGACGAGGTCGTACTCGAGCGGCGCAAGCTCGTTGCGCTGGAACTGCCCCGTCATCCCGTTGACCTCGAGCAGCCGGTGGATCGTCTTCGCCTCGAGCCCCGTGCTCTCGGCGAGCCGCTTCGCCGCGCGGCCGGTCGGCGCCGCGAGGGCGATGCCGACCTCCTTCGCCCCGAGAATCTCGATCAGCGATTGCAGCAGAGTCGTCTTGCCGACGCCGGGGCCGCCGGTGATCACCGCGACCTTCGCACCGAGCACCGTCGCGAGCGCTTCCTTCTGCGTCGCGGAAAGATCGATCTTCAGCTTCTTCTCCACCCAGGGGATCGCGCGCCCGACGTTGATCTCCGTCCAGGGCAGCGCTCCCTCTCTCAGCCCGAGCAGGGCGCGCGCGATCTCCGCCTCGGCGCGGAAGAGCGCCCCGAGGAAGATCGCGCGTCTCCCGCGAATCGTGTCTGCCGCGATGCGGCGCGACTGAAGCTCCAGCCCAATCGCCTCGGTGACGATCTCCTTCGGGATCTCGAGAAGATCCGAGGCGAGGTCGACGAGATCCTCGAAGGGAAGTCCGCAATGCCCTTTTCCCGCCGCCTCGGAAAGTGCGTGGGAGACGCCGGCTCGCGCACGCGACATCGCGGTTTTCTCGACACCGAGCCGCATCGCGATCGCGTCGGCGGTCTCGAAGCCGATGCCGCGAATGTCGCGCGCCAGTCGGTAGGGGTCCTCGCTGATCAACGCGACCGACTCGGCGCCGTACTTCTTGAAGATCTGAGCCGCGCGCGCCGTACCGATGCCGTGCGAGTGGAGGAAGACCATGATCTCGCGCGCCGACTGTTGCTCGCCCCACGAGGCGACGATCTGGTCGGCCTTCTTCTTGCCGATCCCCGCCATGGCAGCGAGCTTCTTCGGCGAATCCTCGATCACCTTGAAGACCTGGCGGCCGAACTTCGCGACGAGCTTCTTCGCTGTCGCCTTGCCGACGCCTTTCAACACGCCCGACGCGAGGTACTTCTCGATTCCCTCCACCGAGTCGGGAGGCTGCGCGCGCAATTCGGTCGCGCGGAATTGCGGGCCGTAGACGGGATCGCGTCCCCAGGCGCCCGACGCCTGCACGATCTCGCCAGGATGCACTTCGAGAGTCGTCTTCCCGACGACGGTGAACGTGTCGCGGCGCGTTCCGCTCCGCAGCTGGATCACGGTAAAGCCGCTGTCGGGGTCGTGGTAGGTGACGCGCTCCACTACGCCGGAGAGCGTCTCCGCGGACGATTTTTCCGTCGCGCCTTCCGCTCCCGCCTGGCCCTGATTTTCCCTTTCCGTCATGCCCAAACGTCGGTATCATCCCACGCTCGTCATCATGCGTGCACACCAGCTTCGTCCGCTCTCCCTTCTCGCAGCCCTTGCGCTGATGCTCGGAGGCTGCGCCTCGAGCGGCCCTCGCGACCACGTCGTCATCGACGGTGAGTTCAATGACTGGAGCGACGTGACGGTCGTCGCCTCCGACCCGGCCGACGCTCCCGACGGCTTTCTCGATTTCGGAGAGATCCGCGCGCGGCACGACCGCGACGCGGTCTACATGCTCGTCGACATGGGGAAGGTCCTCACGGCGCAGCGGCTCCCGGGAACGGTGAGCATCCTGCTCGACGTCGACGGGCGTGCCGACAGCGGCCACACCGAAGCCGGGATGGACGGGGTCGACCTGATCTTCGACTTCCCGCTGCCGAACGCCAAATCGCCCGGAACTCCCGGGGCGGGAGTCAGGCTTCGCTCACAGAAGGAACGGCTCAACCCGTACTCGCTCGGCGTCATCTTCGCGCCGGTGCACTCCGGGAACCGCTTCGAGTTCCGCTTCGATCGCCGCGGCCCGCTCGGCGCGACGCCTCCGATCTTCTTTGGCACCGAGTTCCGCGCGAAGTTCTCCGCCGTCGACCTCGAGGGCAAGCTCGTCGACGAGACGCAGGTCTTCACCTACAGGCTCAAACAGACGAACGCGACGGCGCGCCGAATCAGCAACGGGCACAACCCGATCGGCCGGAGCGAGGGCGCAGACCTTCGAGTCATCTGCTGGAACGTGTCGAGGAACGACATCTTCGACAAGCCACGCACGTTCGGGAAGATCCTTCTCGCGCTGCGGCCCGACATCATCATTCTCGACGAAGTCTCGGACAAGGGATCGCTCGAGAAGGTGCGCGCGATCATCACCGACGCATTCCTCGGTGAGGCATGGAACGTCTACTTCGGGCCGGGCGGCGACGACCAGCGTACGGTCATCGCGAGCAGATCAACGCTCGCCGGCGCCCCCGCGCTTTCGCCCGTGGCGTGGCCGGAGGGCGCCGCGGAGCAGCTCGCCGCCATGCGCGGGGGCAGTGAGGAAGCGCTCGAGAAGGCGCGAACCTGGATCGGAAGCAGCATCCCGTCGGGCGGGGCCGTCGTCACGCTCGGCACGCACTCGGTACTCGCCGTCGGCGTCGACCTGCACTGCTGCGGCGGGCACGAGACGGTCGAAGACCGTCGCCGCATGATCGAAGTGACCGGAATCAATGCCTCTGCCGCGAAGACTGCAGCCGAGACGAAGGTGGACGCGACGATCATCGCAGGCGACTTCAATCTCGTCGGCGACCCGGTCGTTCTCGATCTCGCCGCTGCGAACCTCGACCACGGGAAGCCGCTCGCACATGCGCGCGCCCTTCAGATCGACGGACTCTCCGACGCGACCTGGGCCAACCCGCAGGAGCCGTTCGTCCCGGGCCGCCTCGACCACATCCTCTACACCTCGTCCTCGCTCGATCTGCTTAGGGCCTTCGTGTTCGACTCGAGCGACCTGTCGGGACGCTGGCTCGCCTACAACGGCCTCAGCGCCGAAGACAGCAGCAGCGCCTCGGACCACATGCCGGTCGTTGCGGATTTCAAGTGGAGATAGGCGAGAGGCGACAGGCGAGAGGCGATTAGCAGGCAGCGGAGATTCGTTCGGGCGACGTAATGCGTCGCCCGTTTCATTTTCAGCGAATGGAGCCTCGGCGGCCCGCGTTGGCAAACTATTGCATCCACTCGTTCCTGCGGTCGACTCTCGCCTTTCGCTCCTCGCTTCTCGCCTTTGCGGTGGATACACAACGGGCGACGCACCGCGTCGCCCCTACGAAGCCCCCAGCCTGCTCTCGCCTCTCGCCTTTCGCCTATGTCCCCTATCGCCTCTCGCCTCGCAGCACCCTGAAAAACGCGTCGGGACTGACCGGCCTGCCGAGGAATTCCTCGACGATCGCACCGGCGTGCGCTTCGCCTCCCCGGCTCAGCACCACGTCGCGGAAGCGGCGTCCCACGCGCGCGTCCATCAGGTCGTCGCCGAACGGCGAGAGCATGTCGAGCGCGAGCACCTCGGCCCACATGTACCCGTAGTAGCCGGCGGCATATCCCTCGGCGATGTGACCGAACGTTCCCGGGAACTCGGTTCCGTCGACGTGGCCTAACGGACCGCGCGACTCCATCTCGATCCAGGTCGCCTGGCACGAGCGGGGCGCCGGGCCGGCGAGCTCCATGTCGTAGGTCGCGTAGAGGAGCTGCCGCCCGTAGCGCAGTCCCTGTCCGAAGTGTCGCGCGGCGGCAAGCCGCTCGACCGTCGCCTCGTCCAGCTTCGGTGCGCCGCCGGTGACCTGACCGAGCGTCCTGAGGCTCTCCCACCGCCGCGCCCACTCCTCGTACATCTGCGACGGCGCCTCGACGAAGTCGCGTTGTACCGCGGTGCCGGCGTGCTGGTTGTACTCCACTCGCGAGAGCACTCCGTGCATCGCATGCCCGAACTCGTGGAAGAGCGTCTCGAGCTCGTGGTGCGTGAGGCCGTCACGGTCAAAGTTGGTGACGAGCGCGCTGATCGAGGCGCGGGACGCTTTCCTGCTCGCGCCGCGAACCGGCCACGCCGCCGCATGCTTGTACTTGCCGTCGCGCGGAAACAGGTCGAGGTAGACGAGACCGACATACTCGCCGTTCGACGCTTCCGTGACCTCGAACACCATCACGTCGTCGTGCCAGCGCGGAACGTCGGCGGGCACGAAGCGGATCCCGTAGAGCGTTGCGGTCACGTCGAGCATCCACCGCACGGTCGGCATCGTCGGGAAGTACCGCCGGAGCTCTTCCTGGTCGATCGCGTACCGCCGCTCGCGAAGACGCTCGGTGAAATACGAAACGTCCCAGCGCTCGAGCGTCGCGTCGTCGCCTGCCGCCTCGAGCTCCCTCTTCAGCGCGAGGAGCTCGCCGACATCGCGGCTCTCCGCCTCGTCGACGACTCGCTGCACGTCGCCGAGAAACCGGTGCACCGCGGCGGGAGATCCCGCCATGTTGCGGCGCGTCACGAACTCCGCGAAGCTCGAGAAACCGTAGAGCGCCGCGAGCTCCAGCCGCATCGCGACGATCCGATCGAGGATCTGCAGGTTTCTCGGTGTGCCGCGCCGATGGTACGCCTCGTAGTAACGGCGTCTTGCATTGCCGTCCCGCGCGCTCGCCATGAACGGCGCGTAGTCGGGCTGGTCGAACCCCAGAACCACGTTGCCCTGCGCGTCGCGAGGCACGCGGTCGAGGTACGACTGGGGAAGCCCCTCGCACTCGGCGGGTGTAAAGACGAGTTGCGTCGTGTTCTCGCGGATGTTTCGCGCGAACTCCTGCGCAAGCGTCGTCAGCTCGTCGTTGAGCTCGCGGACGCGCTCGCGCCGCTCCGGAGGAAGAGCCACGCCCGAGTCCTCGAACGCCTCGACGAGATCCTTCTTCATCTGCCGCGCGGCCTCCGAGTCGGGGACGACGGCGTTGACCCGCTCGAACAGCGCCGCATCCTGGAAGAGGCTCGTCGTGAAGCTCGAAAGCTCGACGAGGATCTCGTCCCCTTCGTCGCGAACCGCGCGCTCGGGATGGACGCTGTTGAGGATTGCGACCGGGCCGATCACGTCTTCGATCGCGATCGAAATCAGGTCCCACTCGCCGAGCACCGATGCGACCGAGACTTCTTCGAGCGGAATCGCGGCGAGCCGCGCGTAGCGCTCGCGCGCCTGGTCGAGCACGTCGTTCCACCGCCTGCGCAAAGTGACAGCATCGGCGACGGGAATCGCATCGGAAGAGGTCGAAGTCATGTCGTTGGACGCCGGCAACTGCCGGCGCGCGACATGGTACGACAACGAAGCGGAGTCACAAAAACCGAACGGGAAATCCACCGGGTCGCCCCTGCGAAGAGCCAACGGGGTCCAGGTAGAGGCGACGCGGTGCGTCGCCGGTTTCTTTCCGCGCGAGATGCAGACGCCGCGGCTCCCGTCGAGGAACAGAGCGCGCTGCGCCTGCTCTCTCCACTCGCCTCACGGCACAACGTGCGTGACCGTCTCCTCCGGCGCCTGCGGCATCAGCAGCCAGAGAACGAGGTAGACGATGATGCCGGGAAAAGCGGCGGAGAAGATCGAAACGAGCACGAAGACGACGCGCGTCAACGTCGGGTCCCAGCCGAGAAACTCCGCGAGACCCCCGCAGACTCCGGCGAGCTGCCTGTTCTTCCTCGAGCGCTGCAGCGGCATTTCATCCTCTCCTTCGGGACGATCGTGAGTCCCTGATGTTCGATACGAGTTCGCGTCGCAAAAGTTGTGTCGTTCCCCGCCTCGCTTCGACCGCGCGAGGCGCGTCACCAGCCACGCGCAGATCTCCACCGCGGACGTCGCGCGCGCCGGCCTGCCGCGCGGCACCAGCATACCGGCCGGTCGCAGGTTTCCCCGTCACATCGTAACGTCATCCGGGTCACAAATCCGGGGACGCGCCGGGAGTAGCGTTTTGCGATAGTCTCGCCTTACAACCGACGGGAGGTTCGCAATGTTCGAAGCCGCCGAACTTGGGCAGAAGGTCTCCAAGGAAGAGTTCGCGCAGGGAGTGCGTGAGCTGCGCACCGGACTTCTCAAGGCACAGTTCGCGCTGCGCGACGCGAAGTTCCCGGTGATCATCGTGATCGGGGGCGTCGACGGCTCGGGCAAGGGCGACACCGTGAACAGGCTTCACGAGTGGCTCGACCCTCGCGGGCTCGAGACGAACGTCTTCGGCGCCCTCACCGACGAAGAGAGGACGCGCCCCGCATACTGGCGCTTCTGGCGCACCCTGCCGCCGAAGGGACGGATCGGAATCTTCTTCGGTTCCTGGTACACCGACCCGATCGTGCGGCGTGCCTACGGAGCGATCGGCGGCGCGCGGCTCGACCAGGAGATGCACCGCGTGGCGAGGTTCGAGCAGATGCTCGCCGAAGACGGCGCGCTCATCCTCAAGTTCTGGTTTCACCTGTCGAAGAAGTCGCAGCGCAAGCGGCTCGAGAAGCTCGAGTCGTCGAAGAAGACCGCGTGGAAGGTCTCGCCCGACGACTGGAAGCATCACAAGCTCTACGACAAGTTCGTGCGGATCTGCGAACGGGCGCTGCGACACACCGACACGGCGTACGCCCCCTGGATGCTCGTCGAGGCGGAAGACGACAACTTTCGCGACCTGACCGTGGGCAGGAAGATCCTCGAGGCGCTCGAACAGCGCCTGGCGAACAAAGGGCCCGCGATCGCGGCTCACGCGGTCAGCGCCGCGCACGACACCTCGACCGTGACGATCCTCGACAAGATCGACCTCGTCACGAAGGTCGACGCGAAGGACTACGACAAGCAGCTCCTCCGCCTCCAGGGCCGGCTCAACAGCCTGACGCGTGAGGCGTGGAAGAAGGGGGTACCCAGCGTCATCCTCTACGAAGGATGGGACGCCGCCGGCAAGGGAGGGAACATCCGCCGCCTCACCGGCGCGATGGACGCCCGGAGCTACAGGGTGATCTCGATCGCGGCACCGACCGACGAAGAGCGCGCGCAGCATTACCTCTGGCGCTTCTGGCGCCACATCCCGAAGGCGGGGCAGGTCACCGTCTTCGACCGAACCTGGTACGGGCGCGTTCTCGTCGAGCGGGTCGAGAAGTTCGCGAAGGAGTCGGAATGGAGTCGCGCCTACGGCGAGATCAACGATTTCGAGGAGCAGCTCGTCGAGCATGGTGTCGCGCTCACGAAGCTCTGGATCCACATCAGCGCCGAGGAGCAGTTGCGCCGCTTCCAGGAGCGCCAGCAGGTCGAGTTCAAGCAGCACAAGATCACCGACGAGGACTGGCGCAACCGCGAGAAGTGGGACGCTTACGAGATCGCGATCAACGAGATGATCGCGCGCACGTCGACCTCGCTCGCCCCCTGGACCATCATCCCCGGCAACGACAAGCGCCTCGCCCGCCTCCGGTCGATCGAGACCGTCTGCGAGAGCCTGGAGGCAAAGCTGAGGAAGTAGAATTCGGATTTCGGACTTGAACGGCCGGCTCGCCGATCGCGTTCCAGTCGACTCCGCTACGGGTGCCACCACTCGCCGCTCCCGTGAACGTGAACGCGCCCGGGCCCGCGCCCGGCCTTTCCGACGTCACTTCCTCACTCCGCGCGCCGCCCTCCGACGTTCATTCCGATCCCGAGTCCGATCCCGATCCCGAGCCCGGCCTCTTCCGTGAACGGGTACGCGCCCGCACCCGGCCTTTCCGTCCGCACTCCGCATTCCGATTTCCGCCTCGTTCCACGTTCTCCGAAACCCGAAACCCTCGTCGCCAATGGCGATATCATTTCGCTTTCCGTCACGCAACGATGAGCGACGATCGAGAGTCTTCCGCCGACAGCGGCGCGCACGCCCGTGCCGCGGCGATTCTCGTCGTCGACGACCTCGAGATGAATCGCGAGCTCCTCTCCGAGCGCCTCAGCGAGCGTGGCCACCTCGTCTTCCAGGCGGCTGACGGCGATGCGGCGCTCGAGCTGATCGAGCAGCAGCGCTTCGACGCCGTGATCCTCGACGTGATGATGCCGAAGATCGACGGCCTCACCCTCCTCAGGATCATCCGCGAAAAGTACTCGCTCGCCGAGCTCCCGGTACTGATGGCTACGGCGCGGGGCGAACGCTCCGATCTGATCGAGGCGCTCCGTCTCGGCGCGAACGACTACCTCGTCAAGCCGCTCGACTACGCGATCGTTCACGCCCGCCTCGAAACGCAGCTTCGCCTCAAGCGCGCGAACGAGGAGGTGCTGCGCCTCACACGCCAGCTTCGCCCGGCGCACGAGAGGATCACCCGCCTCGTCGAATCGTCCGTCGAAGCGTTCCGCGACATCGCAGCCTGGTCGCGCACCATCGCCGACGATCTCGCGTCGCTCGTCGGCGCGCCGGCGATCAACATCTGGCTCGTCGAAGGAAACGAGATCGCCCCAATCGACGCGGCGACGGCGGGAGCACCCTCTCCCGCCGATCTGATCCTCGCCTCCGAGCGCCCGATGCTCTCGCGAAGCGACGACTGCGTCGTCGCGATCCACGGGATGACCGGCGAGCTACTCGGCGCGCTCGTCGTGGCGGGACGGAAGAGCCTCGACGACTCCGAGCTGCAGCTCATGCGCGGCTTCGCCCGGCAGCTCGGCGACGCGCTCCAGCTGCAGCGGATGCGAACCGACCTCTCCAACGCGCAGGCGCGGTTGCAGGCTCGACGGCAGGAGATGCTCGACCGCGGCGTCGCCATCCTCTGCGCCTGCACGCAGTGCGGCGCCTGCTACGACCAGTCGATCCGATACTGCATCCACGACGGCGACACCGTCGAAGAGGCGAGGCCTCTCCTGCCTCACCGTATCCTCGGACGCTACCGCCTCGATCGCGTCATCGGACAGGGAGGAATGGGCCGCCTCTTCGAAGCATGCGACGAAAAGCTCGACCGCCCCGTCGCCGTGAAGATCCTCCGCCCCGACAGGTTTTCAGACGATGCGGTGCGGATGCGCTTCGAGCAGGAAGCACGCGCGATCGCCCGCATCGACCACCCGGGCGTCATCGCCATCCACGACTCGGGTGAGATCGAGGACGGATCGCTCTTCCTCGTGATGGAGCTCCTGCGCGGATGCGATCTCGGGCTGACGATCCGGCTTCATGGTCGCGGACGTCCCCCGCAGGTCGCCTCGATGCTGCGGGAGGTGGGAAGCGCTCTCTGCGCCGCGCATCGCGCCGGCTTCATCCACCGCGACATCAAGCCGGAGAACATCTTCCTCGTCGAAGCGGAAGAGGGGCTGAAGGTGAAGGTTCTCGATTTCGGCATCGCGCGGCCGCTCGATGCCGACATGAGGATCACGCAGACCGGCAACTTCGTCGGGACCCCCGCGTACATGGCGCCGGAGCAGATGAACGGCTCCACGGGCGACACGCGCTCCGATCTCTACTCGCTCGCCGCGGTGGCATTCGAGGCGCTCACCGGGCGCCGCGTCACGGAAGGCGAGGACCTCGCGCGCATCTTCAACGACGTCCTCCACCATCCTCGGCCTCGCCTTTCCACGCTGCTCGCGGACGTTCCGCCTTCGATCGACGACGCCTTCGCGGCGGCGCTGGCGCGCAACCCCGACGATCGTCCGCCGTCGATCTCCGCATGGCTCGACCCGCTGCTCGAGCAGCTCGAGGCGATGCCGAGCGACGCGCGAGGATGGCCCGGCGTCGGAGGGCACGGAACCCTGCTCGATCCGGCGCGGACCGCGAACATCCGAAGCCGGCCCGCCTGATCGCCGCCTCACATCTGCCGGCGAGCGGAATGCCGGTTTCCCAATCTGGAATCGTGACAGCTACGAGCCTCGCAACAGTGTGCGTTGCGATACCATCCAGCTCTCGTGGACCGGCTCGAACGAACGCTGCTCATTTCCGACTGGCTCCGGAGCCCTCTTCCCGCCGACGAAGGGCAGATGATCCGGGAAGCGATCGCGCGTTCCTGTTCGATCTTCGGCGCGAGGCGCGCGCTTCTCGTCTGGGAAGAACGTGAAGAGCCGTGGCAGCACGTCGACTACTGGAACGAGGGAACCGAAAGCTCCGAGCGCTCCGCGGTTCGCTACGATCCGATCGTCCACCCGCGCGTCGAAGGGCTCCACTTCCATACTCCCGATGCGATCAACCACGAGCAGGTCGTCGCCTTCAGCTCCGACTGTCAGCCGGCGCTGCTGCCGGGTCCCGTCGTGCACGCCGACCTCGCACGCCGCTTCGACATGCACCCGATCCTCTCGCTTGCGCTCGAAGGCGATTCGCTCGACGGCCGGCTCTTCCTCCTAAACCCCGCGCGCATCGACCGCTTCCTCGCGGAGATCGTCGCCTCGGCGATCAGCTCCCGCTTCGACCAGTTTTTCGCGGTGCAGCGCGCACGCACCGCAGCCGTGGGCGAGAGGATGCTGCAGGTCGCCCGCGACCTGCATGACGGCCTTCTTCAGTCGTTCACCGGCATCGTGCTCCAGCTCGAGACCGTCCACGACCTCATCGAACGCGATCGCAACGAGGCACGCCGCGTCATCACCCAGATTCAGGCGATGCTGATGGCCGACCAGCGCGAGCTGCGCACCTATCTCGAGAAACTGCGACCGGGACCCCGGATCAGGAGGGAGGAGCGGTTCGACTTCCGCGAACGCGTCGACGAGCTCGCCCGGCGCATGCGCCAGCAATGGGGCCTCGACGTCACGCTCGAGATCGAGCCGATGGAACGGGTGCTGAGCGAATCGCTCGGCTGGGAGACCTACCGGATCGTCGCCGAGGCGGTCACCAATTCCGCAAAGCACGGCGAAGCAAACCGCGCGATCGTGCGCATCGGCAGCGACGGCGACTCGCTCCGGATCGTCGTCGTCGACAACGGGCACGGTCTTCTGACCAAGGGACGTTACAATCTGATCGAGCTCAGCGCCCGCCAGCAGGGTCCGGCGGTCCTGGGCGAGAGGGTCGCCTCACTCAACGGAGATGCAATCCTCGATTCGACCGACAGCGGACTCAGACTCGAGATCACGCTGCCGCTCGGATGGAAAGGCTACGCATGAAGCGAATCGTCATCGCTGACGACCACCCGATCATCATCGAAGGGCTGTCGCAGATGTTCAAGCGCCAGAGCGAATTCGAGCTCGTCGCGGCCGTGAGCGACGGAGAGAAGGCAATCGAGGCGGTCAGGCTGCACAAGCCCGACATCATCGTTCTCGACGTCCAGATGCCGAAGAAGGACGGGCTCTCCGTCATGCGCGAGATGATCCGGGAAGGATCGTCGACAAAGGTCGTGCTCCTCACCGCCACGCTCGACGACGAAGGAGTGCTCGAGGCGGTCGACCTCGGGGTATGGGGACTCGTCCTCAAGGAATCCGCCTCGACGCAACTCATCGACGCGCTCCGCCGCGTCAGCATGGGACTGCGCGCCGTCGATCCGACGCTCGTCACCTCCGCGTCGTCGCGCTCGCTTACTCGCCGCGAGGCGAAGCGCGAAATCGAGAGTCTCCTCTCCCCGCGCGAGACCGACGTCGTCCGCATGGTCGCGAAAGGCCTCCGCAACAAGGAGATCGCCGACAAGCTCTCGATCACCGAAGGAACCGTGAAGTCGTACCTCCACTCCATCTACGAAAAACTCGGCGTGAAAGGCCGCGTCGAGCTGACGCTGCTGGCACAGGAGAAGGGGCTGGTGTGAGGGGCGGCTGTTAGTTGTTAGTTGTTAGTTGTTAGTTGTTAGTTGTTAGTTGTTAGTTGTTAGACAGTCTTCGCTCACGGCACGGTGTTCGCCGCTAAGACGTAAACCTGATTGCGAGTGTAGCCCGCAGCCCAAAAACACGCAGGCTCCCATGCCTGTCTAACAACTAACAACTAACAACTCTCCAGGGGGTCCCATGACACGCGTGACCGGCATCGGCGGAATCTTCATCAAGGCTCGCGATCCGAAGGCTCTCGGCGAGTGGTACCGGAAGCACCTCGGCATCGACGTGCAGGAGTGGGGCGGGACGGCGTTCCGATGGAACGAGCCCTCGCCGCAACCCGAAGGCCTCACCGTCTGGAGCCTCTTCCCTGAATCGAGCACGTACTTCGAGCCGAGCCACGCCCCCTTCATGGTGAACTATCGCGTCGGGAATCTCGCCGAGCTCCTCGACACGCTTCGCGCCGAAGGTTGCAGCGTCGACGAGAAGACCGATTCGTCCGAGTTCGGGAAGTTCGGCTGGGTCATGGATCCCGAAGGGAACCGGATCGAGCTCTGGGAGCCTCCTCCCGGGCGCTTCCCGGGCTGACCTGCTGCGATCGTGCATCCGAATTCGCGCCGGGCTGAGTAAGATAGCGGCACACGAAGCACGATTCTCGGCGTCACGAAAGGTCGGATGCATGAACGCACCGCTCGGAAAACGGATTCTCGTCGTCGATGACGACCCGATGGCACGGGAGCTTCTGACCGAAGCTCTCGGTCACGAGGGATTCACGGTCGAAGTCGCGCACGACGGCGAGGAAGGATGGGACAAGCTCGCAGCCGACCCGCACGGCTACTCCGTTCTGCTTCTCGACAGGCAGATGCCGCGGCTCGACGGGCTCGAGCTCCTCAAGCGTGTCAAGCGTGCCGAGGCGCTCCAGGGGATTCCGGCAATCTTCCAGACCGGGTCGGGCGAGCGCGAAGAGATCCGCGAGGGAATCGAAGCGGGCTGCTACTACTACCTCGTGAAGCCGATCGACCTCGGCATTCTCGTCGCGATCGTCAAGGCGGCGATCGCCGACCACGAGCGTCACGACTCGTTCAAGCGCGAAGTGAGGCGGGGAATCCGCGGGCTGTCGACGCTCCGCCGCGGCACGTTCGAGTTCCGCACGATCACCGAAGCGAACGAGCTCGGGACCCTTCTCGCGTACGCCTGCCCCGATCCCGAGACCCAGGTCGTCGGGTTGTCGGAGCTGCTCATCAACGCAGTCGAGCATGGCAACCTCGGCATCAGCTACAAGGAGAAGTCCGAGCTTCTCGCCGATAACCGCTGGCAGTCCGAGGTCGACCGGAGACTGACGCTCGACGAATACCGGAACCGGTTCGTCCGCGTCGAGTTCGAACGCCACGACGACGAGGTGCGCATCACGATCCGCGACGAAGGGAGCGGCTTCGACTGGATGAGCTACCTGGAGATCGATCCCCGGCGCGCGTTCGACACCCACGGCCGCGGCATCGCGATGGCAAAGATGTTCAGCTTCAGCCGCCTCGAGTACCACGGGAACGGAAGCGAAGTCGTAGCCTGCGTCGAGTGTTAGACCGCCGATTCGTCGGCTCCACCACGCGGACTGCCCGGCCGGCGAAAAGTTTTCCGGCGCGCGGAAGATTCTCATTTCCACGCGCCGGAAGACGCGCCGATCGTTAGGCCCCCCGCCCGCGGACCGATTCCTCCTTCCTCGACCACCGCGCTGCTCCGTCTCCGGCATGCGACCGTCTTGGTGGCCCCGCTCCTCCATCACGAGCCCTCGGTCCACTCCGACGAATCGGCGCTCCGGCTCCAGCCCAGCCGCTTCCTCACCGCGCTCCGCAGCGCACCCTCATGAAGGTGAACACTTTCATCCATCGTTGCCCGCGCCTCGTTCGAAGCCTCGATCTCGAAGCCTTGACTTTCGATGGTGTCGCACCGCCCGGAGGTCACTTCGAGATGTGACCCGTGTCGCTGCGACGAGGTGATCCCACTCGTTAGCGTGCCCCGGCAGAAACAACGCGGGGAAACGGCGCGAAATCGGTTTCGCCGGCAGTTGCGGCAAGAACAAGCGCGCCGGATTCCGCCGCCGGAACCGCTCTCCACACCGACAAACGATGGCAACGACCGTCGCACTCTTCGCCGCTGGAATCGCGCTCGGCATCGCCGGAGCGTTTTTCTGGGCGTGGGGCGTGAAGACGGGGCAGTTCCGCGATCTCGAACAGACGAAAGAACAACTCTTCTGGCCGGACATCGCGCCGCCCGAGCACGGGGCGCCACGAGACCCGGACCCGGAAAAGTAATGCATCAGGAGGGTCCTCGATGGCGAACCCGATCGAACAGGCCATGAGCCAGGACACCCGCGTCTCGCGCCGCCAGGCGCTGACGCTGACGAGCATCGCCGCGCTCCTGGGCGCGAATGCCGTCGTCTGGTTCTCGAATCTCCTCTTTTTCAAGCCGCGCGTCACGTATGGCGAGCCGTCGCGCTTCAGGCTCGGCAAGCCCGACGCCTTCCCGCTCGGAACGCGTCTCCCGCTGGGAAGCCAGCGCGTGACGATCATCCGCAACGAAGCGGGCGTCGCCGCGATCTCGAACACGTGCACGCACCTCGGATGCGTCGTCGCGACGACCGAGATCGGCTTCGACTGCCCCTGCCACGGCAGCCGCTTCGACGGCGAAGGGACGGTCCTCGGCGGTCCCGCGCCCCGGCCACTCCCCTGGTTCAAGGTTTCGCTCTCGCCGAACGGCGAGCTCGAGGTCGACACCGCCACTCCGGTGCCCGCAGGAACGTTCCTGAAAGTCTGAGGACACGATGAAGAACGACACCGGCTTTTTCGGCACGATTCTCAGCTTCCCGGCGAACATCTGGAAGTCGATCTTCCGGAACCCGATCCCCTCTTCGGACCTGGGGCGCTCGCAGACGACGTTCTCCAACCTCTTCCTCCACATCCACCCGGTCAAGACGCACTCGAATTCGTTGCGCCCCGCCTACACGCTCGGCCTCGGTGTCATGGCGTTCAGCCTCTTCCTGATCCTCTCCGTCAGCGGCATCCTGCTGATGTTCTACTACGTTCCCGCGACGACGCAGGCCTACAACCGGATGCTCGACCTGAACGGAACGGTCGCGTTCGGGACATTGATCAGGAACATGCACCGCTGGGCGGCGCACGGGATGGTCGCGGTGGTCATCCTCCACCTCTGCCGCGTCTTCTACACCGGCAGCTACAAGCCGCCCCGCGAGTTCAACTGGGTCGTCGGCGTCATCCTGATGCTCCTCACGCTCGGCGCCTCGTTCACCGGGTACCTCCTCCCGTGGGACCAGCTTGCCTTCTGGGCGGTCACCGTCGGCACCGCGATCGCCGGTTACGCGCCGGTCTTCGGCGAGCAGATCCGCTTCCTGCTGCTCGGCGACCGGATCGTCGGCCAGGAAGCGCTGATCCGCTTCTACGTCCTCCACGTCGCGGTCATTCCGACGCTGATCCTCATCTTCGTCGCCGTGCACTTCTGGAGGATCCGGAAGGACGGCGGCCTCTCGCGCCCGGCCGACGCGGACATCCCCGAGTCGCAACCGCGCTATCCCGACGCGATCGCCGGCAAGCTCGAAGGGCTCGCTCCGCGTGTGAAGACCGAGAAGGCGAAGACCTTCGGCGTGATGGGCGTGGTGAAGGGCCCGTTCAACAAGGTTGGCCAGACCCCCGACAACACCGTCTACTCCTGGCCCAACCTCTTCATTGCGGAGCTATTCGTCTTCGCGCTGACGCTGCTCGTGATCCTGGTCATCTCGATGGTCTGGGCTGCGCCGCTCGAGGCACCCGCCAACCCGCTGAGCCCGCCTAACCCTTCGAAGGCCCCCTGGTACTTCCTCGGGCTCCAGGAGATGGTCTCGTACTCGGCCTTCTGGGGCGGCGTCGGCGTGCCGACCATCATGGTGGTCGCGCTGATCCTGCTTCCTTACTTCGACCGCGGCCAGCACGGCGTCGGCGTCTGGTTCTCGCGCCACCGCCTGCTCGCCGTGATCGTCTTCACGACGCTGCTCCTCGTCAACCTGATCTTCGTCATCATCGGCACCTTCTTCCGCGGGGCGAACTGGGACTTCGTCATCCCGTGGGAGCAGCCTGCCGCGCACGGCTCCGCGACGGCGGGCCACTGAGGGGGATGGAGACATGAGATACGCACTCGCAACCATCTCCGTCCTCGTTCTGGCGCTGCACGGCATCGTCTTCTACGACCAGTTCTTCGCGAAGTGGCAAGACTACCAGGAGGAGTACTACCAGAAGGCCGCCGAGCTCACCGACAACGCCGACCTGAAGAAGGACCTCCAGACCCGGAAGCCGCAGATCGAGCAGACGATCGTCCGAGGCTTCGGCGAAGAGCGGGTCGACCGCTGCATGTCGTGCCACATCGCGGTCGACGACCCGCGCTTCGTGAAGGTCGACCAGCCGCTCCGCACGCATCCGCCGGTCTCCGGACACGGCTTCGCCACGTTCGGCTGCACGATGTGCCATGACGGCAACGGGCGCGCTCTCGATCAGGTCGGCGCGCACGGCACGCACCCGCACTGGCCGCAGCCGCTGCTTCCCGCCTATGCGATCGAAGCCAACTGCGTGCAGTGCCACAACGAGCCGGGATGGGAAGGCGCGCCCGCGGTCAATCGCGGCCGCAGACTCTTCTTCGAGCGCGCCTGCTTCACCTGCCACACCATCGCCGGGCTTTCCGCCGGCTCCATCGGCCCCGATCTCTCGGACGAAGGACACAAGCGGACCATCGCGTTCACCGATCAGAAGATCGAGAACCCGCGCGTGCAGAACCCGACGTCGACGATGCCGCGCCAGAACCTGACGAAGGAGCAGCGCACCGACCTCGTCGTCTTCCTCAAGGCGCAGCAGGGACAGCAGATCTCCCGCGCGCCGCTTCAGAAGTTCCGCGCATCGCAGGCCGAGCGGCCGAAGTGGCTGCCTCTCGAGCACGTAGTCAGCGCGGAAACCGCGACCGCGCTTCCCACCATGACGAGCGCCGATCAGGGCGCCGTGATGCTCAGGTCGGTCGGCTGCCTCGCCTGCCACAAGCTCGAGGACGTCGACGGCAAGGTCGGCCCCGACCTCGCGTACAGCGCCGCGCAGCGTGACGCCACGTGGCTGATGACGCACTTCAAGGATCCGAAGAGCGTCGTCGCCGGCTCGATCATGCCCCCCTACCCCCTCCCCGAGGAGATCTTCCAGTCGCTCACCGACTACCTCCTCGTCAAGCCGGTGCCGGCAATCCCCGCCGACCCGAAGGAGCAGTACGCGCTCCTCTGCGCGCGCTGCCACGGCGAGGAGGGGAACGGCCAGGGAATCATTTACACCTATCTCGACCCGCGGCCCCGCGACCTAACGAAGGCGGCGTTCATGAAGTCGAAGACGCACGAGCGTCTGGTCGGCAGCGTGATGAACGGCGTGCCGGGCACGAGCATGGCCCCGTGGGGTCGCGTGCTCGGCGAGCAGGGATCCGCGGCGCTCGTCGACTGGGTCCTCGCGACCTACGACAAGGGCTCGGCCGTGAAGCCGCCGGCGAACCGCCAGGTTCCGCAGGTGAACCTCGTCGCCTACGCCCCCGACAGTGTCAAGCGCGGCGAGGAGATCTTCCTAAACCGCTGCTGGGGCTGCCACGGCAAGAAGGCCGACGGCCACGGGCCTAACGCCGCGGACATCCATCCCCGCCCGCGCAACCTGAGGAATACCCCCTTCGTGAAGTCGCTCACCTACGCGCGCCTGCACGAGAGCATCAAGTACGGCATCCAGGGCACCGCGATGCCGGCCGCCGGCTACGACTTCTCGCTGAGCGACAACTCGATCGGAGATCTCATCAATTACATCGAGAGCCTGAATACGAAAGGTGCGGCTACGCCGGCAACGACGCCGGCGCCGACCGCCACGACTGAGGTGACTAAATGAGTGAAGCGGTGATCACGACATCAAGCCCGCCCGCAGCCGACGACCACGAGGACCGGAGCTCGTTCGCGTTCGTAGCGATCGCGGCCCTCTTCTTCGTCGTCTCCGGCATCTTCGCCCTGATCGTCGCGGGCAAGCTGCAGTTCCCGACCCTGATGGGCCAGGTCTCCTGGCTCTCCTACGGGCGCATGCGCCCGGTGCACGTGAACGGAATGCTCTTCGGCTGGCTCCTCGCGGCCGACATGGGGCTCTGCTTCTACCTGATTCCCCGACTCTGCGGCGTGAAGCTCTGGAGCGAGAAGCTCGGAATGCTCACGATGTGGATCTGGATCTTCATCATCCTGGGTGCGGTCGTCACGCTCCTCGGCGGGATGAACCAGGGACTCGAGTACGCCGAGCTGCCGTTCTGGCTCGACGTGCTGGTCACCCTCTGCTGGGTCTCGTTCGGCCTCAACATCTTCATGACCGTGTTCACCCGGAAGTACCAGCAGATGTACGTCTCGATCTGGTACATCATGGGCGCGATCCTCTGGACCGCGTTCGTCTACATCACCGGCAACTTCGCCGTCATGGCGACGGCCGGCACGAGCCAGGCGAACCTCAACTGGTTCTACGTCCACAACGCCGTCGGCCTCATCTTCACGCCGCTCGGTCTCGGGATCGCCTACTACTACATCCCGAAGGCGGCAGAGACTCCCCTCTACTCGCACCGCCTCTCGATGATCGGCTTTTGGTCGCTCGCCTTCGTCTACGTCTGGACCGGCGCGCACCACATGCTCCACGGGCCGATCAGCCAGTGGCTGCAGACCGTAGCGATCCTCTTCTCGGTCATGCTGATGATCCCGGTCTGGACGCTCGTCTGGAACTTCCTCGCGACGATGAAGGGACAGTGGCACCAGCTCCGCGACAACGTCCCGATCAAGTTCATGATGGCCGGCACCGTCTTCTACCTGCTCACCTGCTTCCAGGGGCCGATGCACAGCCTCCGGACTGTGAACGCGATCGTGTCGAAGACCGACTGGATCGTCGGGCACGCGCACATGGCGGTGCTCGGCGCGTTCTCGTTCTTCGCCGTCGGCGGCGCCTATTACTCGATTCCCCGGATGCTCAAGACGAAGCTTCACAGCGAGAAGCTGGCGAACGCGTCGTTCTGGCTCTGGCTCATCGGCGGCCTCTCGTTCTTCGTCTCGCTCTGGATCGGCGGTTTCCTCCAGGGGCTGCAGTGGAACGACCCGACGATTCCCTTCATCGACACCGTCAAGTTCATCCAGCCGTACTGGGCAGTTCGCCTGATCGGCGGGACGCTGATGTTCGTCGGCATCCTGCTCTTCGCGTGGAACATGCTCGCCACGTACGTCAACCGCAGCCACGTGGCGGCGGAGTAAGGGAGGTCGGCTATGTGGAGCAAGTTCGACAAGAATGGCGGGCTGTTCATCGCCGCCGCGCTCGGCTTCTTCTTCATCGGTGGCCTGATCACCACCGTCGAGCCGCCGCTGCTCGACAAGAGTTGGGCGACGCCGATCGCGGGGCTCAAGGACTTCGCGACGCTCGCGAAATCGGGTGACGCCGAGGCTCAGCTGATCATGCAGGGACGCTCGATCTACGTGCGTGAAGGCTGCTGGTACTGCCACACGCAGCAGACGCGCACGATCGAGGCCGACACGATCCGCTCGGGATGGCGCGACGTGCGCAGCCCGGTCTCGACACCCGACGAGTTCGTCTACGACAAGCCGCACATGTTCGGCACGCGTCGCGTCGGTCCCGACCTGTCGCGCGTCGGCGGCAAGTACGACCGCCAGTGGCACGTCACGCATTTCCGCGACCCGCGCAGTCTCGTGCCGGGCTCGGTCATGCCGCCGTTTCCGTGGATCGTGAAGGATCCCAAAGAGCTCGACGCGCTCATCGCGTACGTGCAATCGCTCGGACGCGCCAGGGACTGGCGTCCCGCGCACGACTACGAGCAGTGACGATGGACAACCTGACCGTCTCGACGATCGCCTTCTACTCGGCCCTCGCGCTTGGTTTCCTCGCGCTGGCCGCGGCGTTCGTCGGGTCGGTTCGCTCCGGCGCGATGCGCGACGACGAGTCGCCCAAGTACCGGATGCTCGAGGACGATGGAGGACACGATGTCCGAGAATGAAACGAAGAAGGACGAGATCCACGAGCTCGCCGGCGGCTGGATCACCGAGCGCGGCGACGCACCCGTTCCCCTGTTCCTGAAGCTCGCCTACGTCGGCTTCTGCATCTTCGGCGTGGCATACCTGTTCAACTACTGGTCGGGCGAGACGGGTCACGCCACGCGCGGCCCGCTCGTGCAGGAAATCAACAAAGTCATGCAGACGCCCGGAACCGGCTTCCACCTGTTCATCGGCGTTACGGTGCTGGCGTTCGTGATCGGCCTCTTCTGGGTCACGTTCCGCCGCGACACTCACTAGGAGCGACACCCGGAGCGAGCTCACCGTGGACAAGCCCGTATCGAATGCCTATCGCCGCCTGAAGATCCCCGACGCGGAGCGTTACTGGGTCGAGCAGGTGAAGTGCCGCGTCGCGTGCCCCGTCTTCACCGACGCCTGCGGTTACGTCACGGCCGTAGCCGAAGGGCGCGACCGGGACGCGTACGCGATTGCACGCGCCACGAACCCGTTCGTCTCGATCTGCGGCCGCATCTGTGGCGCGCCGTGCGAGCGCGCCTGCCGCCGCGGAAGCGTCGACACTCCCGTCTCGATCCGCGCGGTCAAACGGTGGGCATGCGAGCTCTATGGCAACGATACGGGAAGCGACGAGCACTACCACCGCTTCGCCGACCGTAAGATGCTCATCCCCAACGGCGACTACGGCGAGAAGATCGCCGTCATCGGCGCCGGCGTCGCCGGACTCACGGTCGCGCACGATCTCGCCCTCGCGGGTTACAAGGTGACCATCTTCGAAGCGGGCCCCGTCGCCGGCGGAATGCTGACGATGGGCGTCCCCCTCTACCGCCTCCCGCGCGAGCTCGTGAAGACCGAGATCGACGCGATCCTCTCGTTAGGCGTCGAGCTCCAGCTCAACACCCCGGTCGGCGTTCCCGGCCGCACCTTCGACGACCTTCGCTCACGGGGCTTCAAGGCGATCTTCATCGGCGCCGGCCTCCAGGGGAGCCGTCGCCTCAATCTCCCCGGCGCCGATCTTCCCGGCGTCGTCAACGGCCTCGAGTTCCTCCGCCTCGCGAACCTCGGCGAGCCGATCGACATCGGCCCGCGCGTCCTCGTCATCGGCGGCGGCAACGTCGCGTTCGACGTCGCCCGCACCGCGCTCCGCGCCGTCAACGACGACGAGGAGTCGACCGAGGACTTCCGCGTCACCGCCGACGTGGCCCGCACCGCGGCGCGCCGCGCCGGCGTCACGCAGGTCCACGTCGCCTGCCTCGAGTCGCGCGACGAGATGCCGGCCGACGCGATCGAGATCGAGGAAGGCCAGCACGAAGGGCTCGAGGTCCACACCTCGCTCGGCCCCCGCCAGTTCGTCGGGAACGGCAAGCTCACCGGCGTCGAGTTCGCCGCATGCCTTTCGGTCTTCGACTCCGAGCGCCGCTTCAGCCCGAAGTTCGACGAGTCGCTCCGTGAAACAATCGAGTGCGACACCGTCATCCTCGCCATTGGTCAGACCGCGAACTTCAACTTCCTCCGCCCCGAGGACGGCGTCGAGCTGACCGACCGCGGCCTCATCAAGGCCGATCCAGAGACGCTCCAGACCTCGCGTCCCGACGTCTTCGCCGGCGGCGACGTCGTCCTGGGGCCCCGCCTCTTCATCGATGCGATCGCCTCGGCGCAGGTCGCGGCACGCAGCATTCACGACTATCTCCGGAAGAGCACGACCTCGGTCACGCTCAAGTACAACTGGGCCCCCGCGTCGTACACGATGGCGCAGGACTGGGAGACGATGCGGCGCGAGCTGCCCCCCTCCGAGGCGCCGAGCGCGAAGGAGCTCGCCTCGGCGGGCGACCGGCTCGTCGAGCGGAACTACCCGGAGGCCGAGGCACGCGAACAGGCACAACGCTGCCTCCGATGCGACGTGCAGACCTGGTTCGAGGGAGAGCACTGCATCGCCTGCAACGGATGCGTCGACGTCTGCCCCGACGACTGCCTCCACCTCGTGGGGCTCTCCCAGGTCGCGCACGACAAGCGCCTCATGACGATGGCGCAGGCGCAGCTCGGCATCACGGCGGAGCAGCTTGCGGCGTTCGAGCCCGAAGAGCTCGACGCGCTCGGCGGCGTCATGCTCAAGGATGAAACAGCCTGCATTCGCTGCTCGATGTGCGCGACACGCTGCCCCACGCACGCGTTCACCATGCAGCGCTACAACTTCCACCGCGAGGTCGTGATCGAACCCGATCCGAATCCTCGACTGAAGTACTGATCGGACGGAGGCCATGGCCTATCTCGGCTGGACCGGGCACTACACGCGGCTGCGCCGCTTCTCGCAGCTCGCATTCGTCGCGGTGTTCGCGCTCATCCCGGCGTTCGACCTCTTCCGGTTCGACTTCATGGCCGGAAAGCTATGGATCTTCCGGAAGCAGATCTGGCTCGACGAGTGGACCCTCGTCTGGCTCGGGATGATGTTCGCGATGTGGATCATCGGCGCGATGACGCTCGTTCTCGGCCGGATCTGGTGTTCCTACGCCTGCCCGCAGATGATCTTCAGCGAGCTCGCGCACGACATCGAGGCGATGGCGAAGCGCGTGACGCGGAAGCTGCCCGACGCGCGCCGGCGGTTCGCGCAGCGCGCCTTTTCCTACCTGCTCATCACGCTCATGTCGGTCGTCGCGACTGCGCTCTTCATGGGCTACTTCGCGCCGCTCGGCGAGGTCTTCCGGCGCATGGCTCGGCTCGACATTGGTCTCTGGCTCGGCGCGATCGGCGCCACGACGACTCTGACCGTCGTCCTCGACCTGCTCCTCGTCCGCGAGACTTTCTGCCAGTCGGTTTGCCCCTACGGCCTTCTCCAGGGAGTCCTCGTCGACGAGAAGAGCCTCCACGTCACGTTCGACGAGTCGACCGGCGCGTGCGTCGAGTGCGGCCTCTGCGAGCGCGTCTGCAACATGGAGATCGACATTCGGAAGAGCTCGTTTCAGATGGAGTGCACGCGCTGCGGCAACTGCATCGACGCCTGCGATCTCGTCCTCGCGAAGAAGAAGCGCCCCGGGCTCCTCGCCTACTCGTTCGGCCTCGGCGGCGGGATGAAGTGGGACATCAAGCGGATTCTCGTCGCCGTCTCCACCGCGAGTTTCGGGATCGTCTTCATCGCCGCCGTTGCGATGCGCCAGGAGCTGACGTTTCACATCTCCCCCGTCTACGGCGTTTCCTCGGCCGCGCAGGCTCAGACGGCAGAGGCGAAGTATCTGCTCCGCGCAGCGAACAAGGGAACCGAACCGGTGAAGCTCGAGATCGCTCTCGAAGGGCTTCCGGCCGACGCGACCGTCGAAGGGCTCGCCGATGGAAAGGTACCGGCGGGTGAGGAGCGGAAGTTCACGATCTCGATCAGGATTCCGCGCTCCGAGCTCGAGTCGAGCGTCGTTCCGTTCACGGCCATCATCAAATCGGAGGCGCGGTCGCAGCGCTTCGACATGACGTTCTACGCAGGAGGAAGCCGCACGTGATCACGCCTAAATTTTCGTTCTCGCCACGGGAAGGCGTCGTGCTCAAGGCGGCGCTTTGGGGCATCTCCGCGATCTTCATCGCGATCATGATCGTCGTCTGGGTCGTGAGCGAGCGGCAGAAGGTCGTCTTCCTCGACCTCGACACCGGCAAGCCGGTCAAGTCGCGGCCGGCACTGTGACGTCGGTGTCGTCAGCCTCCCGGCAACTCGACGCTCGCGCGGCCGCATCGGTCTTTCACGCGGCGCCGCGCCCCCTCTGCGCGCACTGCGGACTTCCCGTCACTGGCGTCGCCGGCGCGTGCGCGGAACCGCTCTACTGCTGCGGCGGCTGCGCGCTCGCGCACCGGCTCACCGGCAGCGGCTCGGGGCAGGGCGAGGCGTCGGGGCTGCTGATGTCGGTCGGGGTCGGCGCGTTCCTCGCGATGAACGTGATGATGTGCAGCTTCGTCCTCTACTCCGGCAGAGGCGAGGCCGACCGGATGGCCGGGGAAGCGTGGGTCCGCTGGGCCCTGCTGATCCTCGCGACCCCGGCGCTCCTGATGTTAGGCCTGCCGTTTCTCAACCGCGGTTTCAGCCGCCTGCGGAGCTTCCGGCTCGACACCGACGCCCTGATCTTTCTCGGTGTCGCCGCCGCCTATCTCGTTTCGGCGCGGTCGGTGTTCCTGGGAGGCGGTCCGCTCTTCCTCGACACGGCGATGGGAATCCTCCTCTTCGTCACGATCGGCAGGTACCTCGAAGCCGCGTCCCGCGCCCGGACGACTGACGCGATCTCGAGCCTGTTAGGGAACCTCCCATCCGAGGCGTGCCGCGTCGTCGACGGCGTCGAGGAGAAGGTGCCGCTCGGCGATCTGCGGCCCGGCGATCTCGTCCGCGTGAGGCCGGGGGAGCGGATTCCCGCCGACGGCCTGGTCGTCGAAGGGGGCGCGAGCATCTCCGAGGCGGAGATCACCGGCGAGAGCCTCCCGCCGTACCGCGGCGAAGGGGAACGGGTCTCCGCCTGCACGCTGAGCCTCGACGGCGCGCTGCTCGTGCGCGTCGAGCGGACCGGAGCCGACACGACGGTCGGACGGCTCGTCCGGCGCGTCGAAGAGGCGCGCGCGGGGAAGACCTGGATGGCTCCGCTCGTCGACAGGATCTCCGCGCTCTTCGTCCCCCTGATCATCATCCTCGCTCTCGGCACCCTCGCGTACTGGACCTGGTCGGCGGGGATCAACACGGGGATTCTCAACTCTCTCTCCGTGCTCCTCATCGCCTGCCCCTGCGCCATCGGCATCGCGACGCCGCTCGCGGCAACCGCGGCCGTCGGGCGTGCGGCGAGCGCCGGCGTTCTGGTGCGCTCGGGCGCGGTGTTCGAAGGACTGTCGCGCAGCCGTCGGGTCTTCTTCGACAAGACCGGAACGCTTACGAACGGAACTCTCGAGCTCGTCGAGGTGAAACCGGCCAACGGCATCACGCGAGACGAGCTCCTTGAGCTCGCGTCGCTGGTGGAAGAACGATCGGAGCATCCGGTCGCGCAGGCGATCGTTCGCGCCGCGCGTGCGGCTTCGAGCGCGATGCGAGTCACTGCGTTTCGGGCGGTACCGGGACAGGGGGTCGAGGCGACGGTCACAACGGCCGGCGCCGATAGCCTCGTTCGCGTCGGCAGCGCACGCTTCTGCGGCGCCGCGCAACGCGCGATCGCAGGCGGGACCGGCGTGCATGTTTCGCGCGATGGTCGCTGGCTCGGCGCGCTCACCTTCCGCGACGAGCCGCGCCAAGGATGGCGTGAGGCGATCGCTGCGCTCGGCAAACGCGGCGTGGCGTCGGAAGTACTCTCAGGCGACACCGGGAGCGCGGTCGAAGCGCTGCTATGTGGCGCAGGCACTCCTGCCTGCGCGCGGCGCGAAGCGCCGCCCTCGACGGATGCCAACTCGAATCACCTGGTCGCCTTCGGCGACGCGCAGGCAGGAGTGCCTGCGCCACACGAGCCACACGCCGGCATCTTCGCAGTAGCCGGCCGCGGCAACCTGACGCCGGAAGAGAAGCTCGAGATCGTCACCGCTTCCGCGAAGGCCGGCGAGTGGCCCGTCATGGTCGGCGACGGTATCAACGACGCGCCCGCGCTCTCCACCGCGTCGGTCGGCGTTACTCTCGAGACCGGCACGGAGCTCGCACGCGAGGTCTCCGACGTCACGATCCTCCGCGGCGACCTCGGCAGGCTCCCCTGGGCGATGGATCTCGCCGACGCCACGATGCGCACCGCGCGCTTCAATCTTTTCTGGGCCTTCTTTTACAACGGCATCGGGCTCGTGCTCGCGGTCATGGGCCTGCTGCACCCGCTCTTCGGCGCCGTCGCGATGGTCGCCTCGAGCCTGCTCGTCGTCATCCACTCGCAGCGGCTGTCGCGCTTCCCCATTCCACAGGAGCTCTCGAAATGAACAGCAGCTTCGCCGTCGCCCTCGCCCTCACCTTTGCCGCATCGGTTCACTGCGTCGGCATGTGCGGCGGATTCGCGATCGCGATGTCGGCCTCGGGATCGCGCGCGTGGAAGATCCTCGGACATCAGATCCTGATGCAGCTCGGCAAGGCGACGTCGTACGCATTCCTCGGGGCGCTCGCCGGCGCGTTCGGCGCCGCACTGCGCGGCAACAAGGCGCTCGCCTGGGGGCCGCTCGCGCTTGGGATTCTCGCCGGATTCGCGATGGCTGCAGCCGGCCTGACGATGCTGGGGCTGACTTGGAAGCGTGGCGACCGCTTCGCGACCTTCGTCGCCCCCTTCTGGTCGCGCTTCGTCGCGCCACTTCTCGAACGGCGCCCTCCGGGCTTCCCCCTCGTCGTTGGCATGGCGATGGGATTCCTCCCATGCGGCCTCGTCTACGCCGGGCTCGCGGGGGCGGCGGCGAGCGGCAGCGCCCCTTCGGGCGCCGCGATCATGGCGGGAGTGGCGTTAGGCACCGTACCGGCGCTCACGACGACCGCTCTCCTCGGTTCCGCGATCGCCCCCTGGTTCCGGACGGGGCTTGCCCGCGTCGCCGGAGTGCTGCTCATCGCTGTCGGCGTGATGATGCTCTACCGCAATGTCACCGGCGCGCAGATGCGCCACGGGGCGCATGTCGAGGGCTCGTCGATGCCGGCGTGTCACGGCACGAAGTAGCTAGCTGGGGTGTTGGGGAAGTTGGGGTAAGGGGAAGAACCCGAACCTAGAACGTTGAACGATGAATTGGGAACCCAGAAACCACCACCCGGTGCCTCTTTCTGGGTTCAAACTTCAGCGTTCTACGTTCTAACTTCAGGGTTTCGTTCTCAACTTAAGGTCATTGGGTGTGACCCCGACTTCTTGCGCTCTCTGATAGTCCCCGCGCGTCATCCCGTAGACGACCATGCTCGTCACACGCCCTTCCTTGACGGCGGCGTCGCGAAGGACGCCTTCCCGGACGAATCCTGCCTTCTCGACGACACGCGCGGACGCCGGATTGAAGTCGAAGACGGCCGCGAAGACGCGGAGCAGCTCGAGCCGTTCGAACGCGTAGGGCAGGATCGAGCGGACGGCCGCGGTCGCCAGGCCGCGTCCCCACGCCGCCTCGCCGAGCCAGTAGCCGAGCTCGGCGGTACGGCTCTCGACGTCGAACCCGGGGATGAGCCCGATGCCGCCGACCGCCTCACCCTCGAGCTCGATCGCAAAATTCAGGAAAGGCTCCGACGCCTCGAGCTGAGAGCCGATCCACTTCCTCGCGTCGTCGTGCGTGTACGGCCGCGGGAACCTGTCTCGCACGCTGCGCCAGACCTGATAGCTGTCCGCGTGCCGGACGAGCGAAGCCTCGTCAGTCGCAAGCCACGGGCGGACGGGCAGATCCGGAAGTTTGAGCATCCTCGGCAGATGATATCGGACCGGAACTTCGGGGTCACACCCAATGGACCTCGGTTAACGACCTTACGCGACGCGAGCGGCTGTCATTCCGAGCGAAGCGAGGAATCTGCAAACGACTCGCGTGACCACTTCCTCGACGACGACTCGGTCCATAAGGACAGATTTGAGCTTTGGAAGCGATCAGAAGGCACTTTGCAGATTCCTCGCTTCGCTCGGAATGACAGCCGTTGGCCTGCAAACTTGCGTAACTTAAGTCCATTGGGTATGACCCCGAAGTTCAGGGCGAATGACGTCGCCCGCTCCGGCGTTGTAGACTCGCCGATTCAAACGGGGGCGCGAGTTCCCGGACGCCAGCGCGACAAGGGCTCGAAGCCATGACCACGACCGAAACGACGCGATCGCTCAACTTCATCGAAGAGATCATCGAGGACGACTTCAAGACCGGGAAGCACACCGAGGTCGTCACGCGCTTCCCTCCGGAGCCGAACGGCTATCTCCACATCGGCCACGCGAAGTCGATCTGCCTGAACTTCGGCCTTGCGCTCGAGTACGGCGGCCGGTGCCATCTCCGCTTCGACGACACGAACCCGGCGAAGGAAGAGCAGGAGTACGCCGACTCGATCAAGCGTGACGTCCACTGGCTCGGCTTCGACTGGAACGAGCACCTCTTCCACGCGTCCGACTACTTCCAGCAGCTCTACGACTTCGCCGAGCACCTCATCCGAAACGACAAAGCCTACGTCGACAGCCTCACTGCCGACGAGATCCGCGAGCATCGCGGAACGCTCACCGAGCCGGGACGCGAGAGCCGCTTCCGGAGCCGCAGCGCCGACGAGAACCTCGACCTGTTCCGGAAGATGCGGGCCGGCGAGTTCGAAGACGGCGCGCACGTGCTCCGCGCGAAGATCGACATGGCCTCGCCAAACATCAACATGCGCGACCCGGTGCTCTACCGGATCAAGCGCGAGACGCACCACCGCACCGGCGACGACTGGTGCATCTACCCGATGTACGACTACGCGCACCCGATCTCGGACGCCCTCGAGTCGATCTCGCACTCGCTCTGCACGCTCGAGTTCGAGGCGCACCGTCCGCTATACGACTGGTGCATCGACAACCTCCCGATGCTGCCGTCCAAGCCGCGGCAGATCGAGTTCGCCCGACTCAACATCAACTACACGGTCATGTCGAAGCGGAAGCTGCTCCGCCTCGTCACCGAGAAGCACGTCCACGGTTGGGACGATCCGCGGATGCCGACAATCTCCGGCATCCGCCGCCGCGGCTACACGCCCGAGGCGATCCGCGCCTTCGCCGAGGAAGTCGGCGTCGCCAAGCGCGAGAACGTCATCGACGTCGCGCTGCTCGAGCACAGCGTGAGATCTCACCTGAACAAGACGGCGAACCGCGTGATGGCGGTCCTCCGCCCGCTCAAGGTCGTGATCGAGAACTACCCGGAGAACGAGACGGAGTGGTTCGAGTCGCCTAACAACCCGGAAGAGCCGTCGGCCGGCACGCGGAAGGTGCCGTTCTCGCGCGAGCTGTGGATCGAGCAGGACGACTTCATGGAGGAACCTGCGAAGAAGTTCTTCCGTCTCGCCCCGGGGCGTGAGGTGCGTCTCCGTTCCGCCTACTTCATCACCTGCACCGGCGTCGTGAAGAACGATGCGGGCGAGATCGTCGAAGTGCGCTGCACGTACGACGCGGCGACCAGGGGTGGCGACTCGCCCGATGGCCGCAAGCCGAAGGCGACGCTCCACTGGGTTTCCGCCACGAACGCGATCGACTGCGAAGTCCGCCTCTACGACCGTCTCTTCAGGAGCGAGTTCCCCGAGGAAGCGGGCGATTTTCTCGCCGACATCAACCAGGACTCGCTCGAGATCATCCGGCACGCGAAGCTCGAGCCGTCGGTCAAAGGTGCTTCGCCCGAGACCCGCTACCAGTTCGAGCGCCTCGGTTACTTCGTCGTCGACCTCGACTCGACCGGCGAGCACCCCGTCTTCAACCGTACCGTCACGCTGAAAGACACGTGGTCGAAGGTGGCGGGGCGCGAGTAGTGCGGGCCGGTCGGGAAGTTGTTAGTTGTTAGTTGTTAGTTGTTAGTTGTTAGACGAGCAGCGCGTTGCCGGACGTGACGGCGAGAAACTTCGGACGTGGACGCAGCATTGTGCAGCCGTGGACTCGATAGCTATCGCGCGCGTCGATGGCCCGCTCTCGTCGCGCTGCCTGTCTAACAACTAACAACTAAAAACTAAAAACTCTCCCCTAGCTCTCCGCCAGCTCCCCCTCCCCCATCGGCGGGTTCGCCTTCTTCCCGAGCCTCGGCGCGACGATCAGAGCCACGCCGACGATCGCGAGCGAGATGAAGAGCGTCGATGCGCGGCCGTTCCGGAAGTCGTCCCAGATCAGCTTCATGATCAGCACCACGATCATTCCGCTCGCGATCCAGCGGCCGGGGGAGAAGCGTTCGTAGCGCGACGCCCAGGCTGAGCCGATCGTCAGCAGCGAGAGAACCGTCGTGCGCACCACCGCGACGGCTGGCGCGTCGGCGCCTGCCGCGGAGACCGCGAAGAGCCCGACGAAGCACATCACGAGCGTCGCGACCGCCCATCCCGCCTCGACGAGAAGAATCGTCTTCGCGTAACTCCACGGTTCGTAGCTACCCGAACGCTCGATCGGGCGGAGCCATGCAGTCAGCAGGCACGCGGCGATCACGATCAGCGCCGCGGCGTCCGGCAGCGGCCACGGAACGGGAGGAGGCAGAAAGACCGTGCGGAGGCCGAGCCCGATCAGCTCCGACGCCACGAAGCCCGCGAAGACGTAGACGCCGGCGTGGTACGCAAGGCTCGTCCTCCCGTAACGCGACGAGGCCCAGCAGGCCGCGACCGCGAGCGCGCTCCAGAGCACGCTGCTCGCGAGGCCTCGCACGACGAGCGAGCCCGCCGTCAGCGTCAGCACGAGCGCGAGCGAGCTGTAGAAGGAGAAGTTGATCGTGCTCGAGCGTCGCGAGAGGAACGCGAAGGAGAGCGCGTAGCTCGCGACCGCGAAGGCCAGGGTGGCGAGCGCGAGGACGAGCTCTCCGACGTTGCGGCTTCGCGCGATCCAGACGGCGGCGCCGACACCGCACGCGAACGCGCCGATCGCCTGCGCGATCTCGAACGGCACGATGTTGCGCTGCTTCAAAACAGTGCGCAGCGCGAAGGCGACAATGTAGACCGCGAAGACGCCGAAGCCGAGCGCGATTCCCGCGGCGGGCGACATCGTCCCGTTGCGGTTCGTCGCGATCAGGAAGCCGACTGCAAGCACCGCGGCATCGAGCTCGAGCGCCACCGGCCAGCGGAGCAGATGCCAGTCGAGCTCGTACCCCATCCATAGCGTCACGATACCGAGCCCGAGGAGATAGATCGCGAACGGCGCGGCGGCGACCGTGAAGAGCATCATCATCGGCGCGAGCGCCAGGGCGAAGAGCGTAAGCCCCCAGGCGAGGCCGTTGAGCCGCCGTCTCCAGCAGAGCACGACGAGGAGCGCCGAGATCGCCGCGAGCGCGAGCGCCGAAGTCCACGGCCCGAAGATCCCGAACTTCTTCGTCGCCTCCCATATCAGGGGAAAGGCGACGAGCAGGCTCGCGTACCCATGAAACGTCGCGCTCGTGCGCGTGACCTGCTCGCGAAGCGCGAAAAGCGCGAACGCCGCGGCATAGACGAGCCCCAGCGCAACGCCCGCCGCGACCGGAATCGTCCCCGAATCGCTGACCGCACGGAGCATGAACGCGCCGCCGAGAACGATGAGGGTGCGCCCGACCATCGCGAGATCGAAGCCCGGCGACTCCGTCTCCTCCTCCGGCTCCTCGTCCACTGGTGCCGGAGCGCGCATCCGGGCGATCGAACCGGAGGTGCCGGGTGCCGCACCCGCGGCAGCCCTCCACGCCTCGAGCTCCGCCAGGCGTGTCTCGATCCGCGAAAGGCGCTCCTTCAGCGCGTCGACGTCAGGGCCAGCCGCTTCAATCGTTTCGGTCACGAGGAACCCTCCGTGAGAACGCGACGCCTGCAGCAGGACGTGGCCCTTCGCATTTGTCGTTGTCGGGCGATTCAATCAGGAGTTCCGGCCCGGCGCGGTGTGACCTATCACCCACCGAGGTGACCGTATCGCACACATGAAGAAGTGACCGTCGACACGACGATTCAGGTCGCAGCCCGTCATCGTTGTCTCCGCGCATCACAGACACGACCGCACAGCAGGCGAATCAGGAGGCAACGGTTCATGCTGATCATCAAGGCGAGACGACCCGGAACGGCAGTGGCGGGACTGGCTGCCGCGTGGAGGCTCTTCTCATGAGCGACGACGACAAGGGGCTGTTCCGGAACACTCAGCACCTCCTGCGGATGGCCGGCATCTTCGCCATCGGCATCCTCATCTTCGTGGTCATGCGGGTGCTGTTCGTCCCGGCGGGCTTCGGAAGGCTGGGGCACTATCGCGCTCCCGCCATCACCGACAACATGGCGAAGCCGATCTCCTACGCCGGCCGCGATGCGTGCGGCGCGTGCCACGGCGACATCGTCGCCGCGCGCGCAGCGAGCAAGCACGCGATCATCGGCTGCGAGGCGTGCCACGGCCCGCTTGCAAAGCACGCCGCCGACCCGAGGAAGACGAAGGCCGTCAAACCGAAGGCGGCGGCGCTCTGCCCCGTCTGCCACGAGATCAACGTGGCGCGGCCGAAATTCATCAAGCAGGTCAACAGCGCGGAACACTCGGGCGGCGATGCGTGCGATTCGTGCCACCAGCCGCATACCCCCGACGTGATGTGAGGAGAACGTCATGAGCGATTCGACGATCGACAAGAGCCGCCGCGAGCTCCTGCTCCAGGGCGGGAAGTTCGTCTTCCTCACCGGGATCGCAGCCTCGGCGTGGGAGTTCGTCCTCGCGGGCACGCCCGAGCTGGCGCCCTCCTACAAGTCGGCCGACCACTGGTGGGCGATGACCATCGACATCGAGAAGTGCATCGGCTGCGGCGGCTGCGTCCGCGCCTGCAAGGCCGAGAACAACGTGCCTCTCGAGCCCTTCTACTTCCGCACCTGGGTCGAGCGCTACCACGTGAAGGGCGAGGACCTGGAGCATCCGCAGGTCGACACGCCTAACGGCGGCTACGACGGCTTCCCCGAGATCTATCCGCCGGAAGATGGCGCGAAGAGCTTCTTCGTGCCGAAGATGTGCAACCACTGCGCGCACTCGCCGTGCGTCCAGGTATGCCCCGTCGGCGCGACGTTTGAAGCTCCCGACGGCGTCGTCATGGTCGACTCCTCGTACTGCCTCGGATGCCGCTACTGCGTGCAGGCCTGCCCGTACGGCTGCCGGTACATCCACCCCAAGACCAACACGGTCGACAAGTGCAGCCTCTGCTACCACAGAATCACGAAGGGGCTCACGACCGCCTGCTGCGAGACCTGCCCCACCAGCGCGCGCACTCTCGGCGACCTCAAGAATCCGAAGGATCCGATCCACGCGTTCATCCGCGATCACAAGGTCCAGGTGCTCAAGCCCCAGATGGCGACCGGCTCGAAGACCTACTACAACGGTCTCGACGGCTCGGTCCGCTAAGGAGAACGGCCATGGAACAGACGATCCTCGCGCACGTCCAGGGCTTCATGTACCCGAACGAGATGGAGCTCCAGTGGAGCATCCTCATCGTCCTCTATCCGTACCTCACGGGTCTCGTCGCCGGCGCGTTCATCCTCGCGTCGCTCGAGCGCGTCTTCAATGTCGAGGCGGTGACGCCCACCTACCGCCTCGCTCTGCTGACCGCCCTTGCGTTCCTCCTCGTCGCCCCGCTGCCGCTGCAGCTTCACCTCGGCCATCCCGAGCGGTCGCTCGAGATGTACCTGACGCCGCACACGCAATCGGCGATGGCGATGTTCGGCTTCGTCTATCTCTGGTACCTGATGGCGGTCCTCGTCCTCGAGATCTGGCTCGACTACCGCAAAGACATCGTGCTCACCGCCCGCAACTCGACGGGTCTGAAGCAGAAGCTCTACAAGGCGATGTCGCTCGGCGTAGACAACATCAGCGAAGAGTCGCTCCGCATCGACGAAAAGCTCGGCCGCTTCCTGACGATCATCGGCATCCCGTCGGCGTTCCTGCTCCACGGCTACGTCGGCTTCATCTTCGGATCGATCAAGGCGAACCCCTGGTGGTCGACGCCGCTCATGCCGATCGTCTTCCTCTTTTCCGCGATCGTCTCCGGCATCGCGCTCGTGATGCTGATGTACATGGTCGTCTCGTGGTTCACGCGGCGCGAGATCAGCATGAACTGCGTCGACACGATCGGCCGCTACCTCCTCTACGCGTTCATCATCGACTTCACGCTCGAGATGCTCGACCTGATCCACCGGATGTACGAGGCGGACGAGTCGTTCCAGAGCCTCGACTTCATGGTTCAGACGAAGCTGTTCACCTCGCAGGTCCTGATTCAAATCGTCTTCGGCACGCTCGTCCCGATCGGCTTCCTGGCGATGCCGCAACTGCTCAAGCTCTCCGAGCAGGCCAGGAAGGGGATCTACCTGCTCGCCGGCTCGCTGACGCTGATCGGCATCTTCGCGATGCGCTGGAACGTCGTGATCGGCGGCCAGCTCTTCTCGAAGAGCTTCCTCGGCTACACGACCTACAAGATGGGCTTCGCCACACGCGAGGGACTGCTGCCGGCGATCATCCTGCTCGTCCTTCCGTTCGTGATTCTCTGGGTGCTCGTCAAGCTCCTGCCGCCATGGCACGACGAATCCGCGGAGGCGTGATACCTTAACGGCACGCTACACATCACCGCTGAACGACATCGTTGTTCGAAAGATGACGCGGGCGAACGTCCGCGCCTGACCGGCGAGAGTCGGCAAGGAGATTCGGCATGGCGGATTCGAACCCCGTCCCGACGAGGCGTCGCTTCATCAACTGGTTCCTCGGCACGTCGATCGGCGCTCTGCTGGCATCGATCGTCTACCCGGTGTCGCGCTACGTGAGTCCGCCCGATGTCCCCGAGGCGACGACGAACCAGGTCGAAGCGGGGGCGACGAACGATCCCGAGCTGATCCAGAAGGGATTCAAGATCGTACGCTTCGGCGCCGATCCGGTCATCCTCGTCCGCGCCTCCGACACCGACTTCCGCGCCTTCTCGGCGACCTGCACCCATCTCGACTGCATCGTCGAGTACCACCCCGACCGCAAGCGGCTCTACTGCAACTGTCACGGCGGCGAGTACGACCTGCAGGGCAAGAACGTCGCGGGCCCCCCGCCGAAGCCGCTCAGCGTCTACACGGTAAAGGTCTCCAGCGCGGCCGCAGGGCAGCCGGGCACGATCGTGATCGTGAGGGCCTGAGCCATGAAGGAATCGATCGGAAAGCTCGGAGACTGGCTCGACGACCGGCTTATGTTAGGCCAGCTGCGCGACGTCGCCTCCCATAAGACCGTTCCGTCGCACCGCCAGAGCGTCTTCTATTACCTCGGAGGGATGACCCTCTTCTTCTTCATCGTGCAGGTCGTCACCGGCATCCTCCTGATGCTCTACTACCGACCTTCGGGCGAGGAGGCGTTCGAGTCGATCGAGTTCATCATGACCACCGTGCCGTTCGGCTGGCTGATTCGCTCGATCCACTCCTGGTCGGCGAACCTGATGGTCTACTTCGCCTTCGTCCATCTCGTGACGGTCTACTTCATGAAGGCCTATCGGCCGCCGCGCGAGATCACCTGGATCACCGGCTGCATACTTCTCTTCCTTCTCATGGGATTCGGCTTCTCCGGCTACCTCCTTCCCTGGAACAAGCTTGCCTTCTTCGCGACGAAGGTCGGAACCGACATCGCCGGTTCGCTTCCCGTGGTCGGCGAGTGGACGATGCGCTTCCTCCGGGGCGGGGAGCGGGTCACCGGCGGGACGCTCTCGCGCTTCTACGGCTGGCATGTCGCGATCCTTCCGGCGGTCACGGTGATGCTGCTCGGGATCCACGTCGTTCTCGTGCAGCTCAAAGGCATGAGCGTGCCGCCCGCGATCGAGGAGGAGGCGAAGAAAAAGGCTCCGATGCCCTTCTTCCCCCACTTCGCGATGCGCGATCTCTTCGGCTGGACGCTCGCGCTCGCGGTGCTCGCGTCGCTCGCGGCACTTTTCCCGTGGGAGCTCGGTGAGAAGGCCGACGCGTTTGCCCCGGCCTACGCGAACATCCGCCCCGAGTGGTACTTCGTCTTCATGTTCCAGGCGCTCAAGCTCGTGCCTGGAGGCGAGATCCTCGGAATCGAGTACGAGGCGATCGCGATCCTGCTCTTCAACCTCGGCGCGGTGGTGCTGATCCTCGTTCCGTTCCTCGATCGGGGTGTGCGGAAGAACGGCAGAAGTCCGGGATTCACGATCGCCGGCGTCGTCGCGCTCGCGGTGATCATCGGAATGACGATGTGGGGATATATGTCGGTGGTTCCACTCCTCATCGTTCTCGGGACGGGCCTGATGCTCTGGCTCGTCGCGCTCGTCACGCGTCATTCGGACGAGGGAGGTGGCAAGTGAGGATCGCGGTCCGAAGCATCGTGCTCGTCGTCGCGATCGCAGCCGCCTCGGCAGCTTTCGCCGCAGCTCCCGACACATCGTGTACGAAGTGCCACGCGAATCCCGAGATGTTCGACGCGAAGGCCGCGGCGATCGTGACGGCCTACGCGAAGGACATCCATGCGTCCGTCGGCCTCTCGTGCCACGACTGCCACGGCGGCAATCCCGATCCGAAACTCGCCGAGGACCTCGACGCGATGTCGAAGGACTTCAAGTCGAACCCGTACGTGGGAAAGCCGGAGCACGGGAAGATTCCCGAGTTCTGCGCGCGCTGTCACTCCGACCTCGCCTACATGCGCCGCTTCCAGCCGGCAGCGCGCACCGACCAGCTTCAGGAGTACATGACCAGCCGTCACGGCATTGCGCTGCAGAAAGGCGATCCCGACGTCGCGACCTGCATCGACTGCCACGGCGTGCATGGAATCCGCGCGGTCGCCGACACCGAGTCGAGCGTTCACCCGACCCGCGTCGCCGACACCTGCAGCCGGTGTCACTCCGATCCGAAGCGGATGGGATCGCATCGCGACCCGTCAGGTCGCGCGATTCCGGTCGACCAGTACGCTCGCTGGAAGCGAAGCGTTCACGCCGCCGCACTTCTGGAGAAGGGCGACCTCTCTGCTCCGACCTGCAATGACTGCCACGGCAATCACGGCGCCACGCCTCCCGGAATCGAAGACATCTCGTTCACCTGCGGCCAGTGCCACGGGCGCGAGGCGACACTCTTCAGGGCGAGCGTGAAGCACACCAAGTTCGCCGAGCACAACGACCTGCTGAAGGACTCCCCCGAAGGTTGTCCCGCATGTCACGACAATCTCGGCGACGTCCCGATCCGGTCGTTCGGCGAGTGCGTCACCTGCCACGAGAATCACGGCGTGATCAGGCCGACCGTCGCGCTGCTCGGGAAGATGCCAGAGACTCCCTGCGCGCTCTGTCACGAGCCGCTCGAGGGATTCCTCGGTGAGCGCTTCGACGAGCCGGAACGCCAGCGGAAGCACTTCCAGGAGGTTCGCGACAGCCTGCTTGCAGCTGCGGCGGCGCAGAAGCTCGAGGGCGATGCCCGCTTCGACTGGCTCGTCGACCAGGCGCTCGTCCTTCCGTTCCACACGAGCGAGCCCGAAGCGCCCGGCAAGCCGCGAGTTCGCCGTCCCGAGTTCGCACGCCTCTTCGAGAAGTTCCGCATCGGCAAGACGCACTACACCTTCGTCGATCCGGCGTCGGGCAAGGAAGTCTCCGTGCCGGTGCGCAGCTGCGTTCGGTGCCACACCGAGGCCGACTCGAAGGGATTGAAGACGAGCCAGGCGCTCATGAGCGGAATGCACGAGCTCACGAGCGCGGTGGCGCGCGCGGAGCGCATTCTTCTCGCGGCGCAGCGTGGCGGCGTCGAAGTGCGCGCGGCGCGCAGCGCGCTCGACCAAGCCGTCGACAAGGACATCGAGCTGCAGGTCCTCGTCCACACCTTCTCCGCGGACAAGGCGTTCGACGACAAGCGCAAGGAGGGGCTCGCGAGCGCCGACGGCGCGCTCAAGGCGGGCAAGGCTTCGTTAGGCGAGCTGAGCTACCGGCGGCGCGGGCTTTTCGTCGCGCTCGCCCTGATCGCCCTCGTCCTCGTCGCGCTGGGGCTGAAGATCCGCGACCTCAGCCCGTCATCGCGCAACGGAGCGGGACCCGGCTCCACGTCGCCCTGATTTCGGGCTCCTGGAACAGCTGTTCGCGAAAGCGACGAGATTCTTCGAAGCTCGTCGCTTTCGCATTTCAGGGCGAACGACGTTCGTATACGGCCGTCGTCGAGTCCTGGTAGACCACCGAGAACGAGCGGTTCGCGGTACCACGGGCGAGTACCGGGACTTCGCAGCGCTTCCTGTCGACGACGATGTAGTGCGCTCCCAGGCGAGCCGCGCGCCGATTGAGCTCGGACTCGTCCCGCGCGGACGAGATCAGCTCGAACCGCGCCGCCCCGGTCAGGTCGCCGAACGCCAGCCCGCGGAAATGGTACGCAAACTGTTCGCCGCCGCAGAACCACGCGACGTCTTCGCGCCTCGAGTGTGTGTTGAGGAACGCGATCGCGCCGTACTCCGGAACCTGCTTCGCGAGAAACGCATCGCGCGACGGCCGATCGAACGGGATCGCGCCGTTGCGGTCGATCCTGTAGAGAGCGTAGAGCGGGCCGGGCAGCAGCACGGCGATCGCGACGATGCCGAGCGCGCGTCTCGAGTCGAGTCGGACGAGCGAGAGAAGCGAGACGACGGCGAGCGCGGCTGCCGCGCTCAACAATGCAATTGCCGGCTCGAGATAGCGCGCGTCGTGGGGTAGCCAGACCCAGACGGCGCACCAGACAGCCACGACGGACGCGATGGCGAGGATCAACCGGTCTCGAAACGCGCGGATCACGACGACCGGGATCAGCGCGACGAGAAAAGGAGAGAACGGAGGCTGCGATCCCGTCCTCTCACGCGCGAACAACCCGTCCCACGGAAGCCGCAGCAGCGCGATCAAGCGCTCGAGCACCGTCCGCGGCTCTTCTCCGCGACCATCCCAGACCGTATGGCCGAAGATCCCCGACGCGAACGGAAAGAGCGGGTTCCCTGTGAAGTACACGATGCGTCCGTACCAGGGAGCGAGAACGAGTACCGCCGTAATTGCGAAGACGACGCCGTTCCGCGCTCGTGCGCCACTGCGGCTCAACACGAGGAGAAACAGCGCGCCGACCCAGAAGAGACCGAGGTATTTAACCGACGCTGCACACCCTGCGAAGACTCCCGCGGCGACGAGCCACGCAGTCGCATCGGAGCTGCGCCAGCGGTCGAACGCGTAGAACGCGGCGGCGACGAACATCGTGAGCAGAGCCTCGACGTACCCGGTCGTCGCCAGCTGCACCACGAGCGGTGCGGAAAGGAAAAGCGCAGCGGCAAGCCAGCCCGCACTCGCACCACCCTCGCTTCTCTCGATGAACCATCCGAGAAGCAGCAACGCCGTCACGAGCGTCGCGAAGAGCGCGAGGAGATGCGTCGCAACGTCACCTCCGAGCTGGAAGAGCGGAACGCGCAGCACCTCGTCGAGATGCGGAAAGACCGGAACGCGAAGATAGTCGATGAACTCCAGGCGTCCCGTCGCCGCGAAGCGCTCGATCGTGGGGAGGTGGTAAAGCGTCTCGTCGAACGCGACCGGGGGATAGAGCGAGAGCACGAAGACCGGAAGAAGCGCGATTGCGAAGATGGTCGCCTCGACGCGAGGCAGACCGCGCAAGGCGCGAAGGTCGCGGATTCGCAACGCGCCGGCCGCGACTGCGGCGGCGGCAACGAGAGCGGACGCAGTCGCAGTGAGCAGTCCTGCGAGACCGAGCGTAAAAAAAACGAGGCCGAGCGTCGCGAGTCCCACCGCGCTGCGGATCGCCACCAGGCCGGCGATGCTCGGGCAGTCGAGCCGCGCGCCGGCGATCGATCCCGCGCCCCAGGCTGCGGCGGCCAGCATGAGCAGCGCGAGCAGGTGAAGGAGGACGAAGGCGATCATGCGAGAAGTCAGTGACGCGGCCGCCGGCCGCGTTCGGGCATCGATGCTACGACAAAACTCGTGACCGACGCACCATGGAAAGAAGGCCGTCCATCCGTTCGCCGATCCGATCGAGGGCGAACTCGCGCGCGCGGAGCCGTCCCGCGGCTCCGAGCTGCGTTCGAAGCGTGTCGTCACTCAGCAGCCGCCCGATCGCACGCGCGAGAGCATCGCGATCGGGCTCGGAGGCGAGCCCCTCGACACCATCCCGCACGAGCTCTCCCACGGCGCTGTCGGCCGACAGGCAGTAGACCACCGGCACCCCGAGCGCCATCGCCTCGAGCGGAAAGATCCCGAAGCCCTCACGCGCGGAGGGCTGAACCGCGATCCGCGCCGAGCGGATGCGCCTCCAGAGCTCGGCCGAGCCTTCGACATGCCCGTGGAACGCCACCCTGTCGGCGACGCCGAGGTGGAGCGCGAGCGACTCGAGCGCGCGGCGCTCCGGCCCCTCTCCGTAGATCGCGAGGCTTGCGCCGCTCTCGCGCGGCAGCAGGGCGAGCGCACCCAGCAGGAGGTCGATCCGCTTCTGCTTGATCAGCCGGCCCGCGTAAAGGAGGGTAGCGCCGGGCGCCACGGGCTCCCCGAGCGCCGGACTGACGGCCTCGAGGTCGATGCCGCAGCCGACGACGGGAACGCTGTCACTCCTGCGTCGCCGTGCCGCGAGGCGTGCCGCCGTGAGCCCGCTCGAGGCGAGCACCGCATCGCCGAGCTGCGCCGTCAACCATTCGGCGAGACGGTAGAGAGGCGCGCTCAGGCCGCCCATGTACTCCCGCCAGTAGGCTCCCCAGAACTCGTACCAGCTGACGAGAAGCGGTTTGCCCGCGAGCGCGCAGCGGAGCGCGAGCGCGACCACGTGGATGTAGGGGATGTTCGCGGTCTCGACGACGTCGAAGCGGGCGACGTCGAGTCCGAAGGCGCAGCGGGCGTAGCGGAAGGCGTGCAGTCGGCTGCGGCGCCCGTTGCGGTAGAGGCTTCCCAGAGGACCGAACGAGACCACCGAAATATTAGGCGGGAGCTCCGCCGGAATGGCGCCGAAACCCGCGAGCGTCACCTCGTGCCCCCGCGCGGCGAGCGCGCGCGCAAGGTCGTGGTTCCGCTTTTCCACCCCGCCGATGGAGTCGGGGTAGAGCGTGTCGTTGACGAGCAGAATCCGCATCGCCGCGCGACTCTAACCTACTTCGGGTCGATGCGCGCCACGCTCCCCGCGTCGCCGTCGACCCTCAGCCGCTCGCCGTCCCCGAGCTCCCGCACGATCCCCGCGATGTTTACCACCGCCGGGATTCCGTACTCGCGCGCCACGGTCGCGCCGTGCGAGAGGAACCCGCCCGTCTCCGTGACGAGCGCCGCGGCCCGGAGGAAGAGCGGCGTCCAGCCGGGATCGGTCGACGGAGCGACGAGAATCTCTCCCCGTCCGAGCTTCGCTCCCTCGCGCGGGTGGACGACGACGCACGCGCTCCCGTCTGCGACTCCACCCGACACGCCGACGCCGATCCACGTTCCCTCGCCCGCCTCGCGCGGGGCGTCGAGGTCGTGGCGCGACACAGCGCGCCCGTCGGGCTCGATCGTGATGACGTCGGCCGGCGCCGGCATCGCGAGCCACGCCGCCCGCTGCGCCGCGCGATCGCGCGCGAGCTCCCGCGCGCCGTCGCCGTTCCACTCCCCGTCGAGGATCGCGAAGACGTCCCAGAGGCAGAGGTCGAAGACCTGACCCTCATCGTCGAGCCGCCCCGCGATCGTCAACCTCCGGGCGAGCTCGAGGACGATCCGTCGCAGCGGAACGAGGGACGCGACGAGCATCGACTTCGCCTGCTCGCGCCGCGCCGTCGCGCGCTGGAGCTTCGTCGCGAGAAAGCGGATCAGCGGCCTGCGAACAAACGTCAGGCTGCACAACTCCCGCTCCGCCTCGCGCCTGACTCGCGACGCGATCTCGCGCGGATCGCGCTCCCCCGGTTCGGCGGCCTCGCGCACCTGGTCAACGATGAACGACGGATCCTCGCCCCATCGCGGATTCGCCGCATCCCCTTCGTAGATTCCGCGATGGCCGAACTCGTCAAGGAAGCGCGCGAAGGCCTGGCGGAACGGCGAGCTCCCGGCCAGCGACGTCCACTCCCCTGCCGGCCTCCCGCTGCGCAGCCACTCGAGCGCTTCCGTGTCGCGTTTCGCGATCGCCGCGAGATCGTAAATTCTGTACCCGTGATCGGCGCTCGTGACGCCGCCGCTTCCCGTCAGCAGCCGCAGGAGGAGTGACTCGGACCTCTCCCCGGCCACCGCGACGAGCTGCGCCTTGAGTGGCTCATGCCAGACGCCGGCAGCGCCGTTCGCAAGTCCCGCGAGCGTCTCGAGCCCCTCGCTCATCCGGATGGCGTCGCCCATCAGCGCCCGAAGCTCCTCGATGCTGCAGCGCGCCACGTCGATGCTCGCGAACCGCTTCGCCTCCGCGAGATGCCTCGCGCACGCGGTGTCGAGGCGAGATGGGAGGCTCCAGAGCGCACGCAACAGCCGCAGCTGCGCCTTCTTCCTCCGCTTTCCTTCGGGGCCCGCGAACGGATCGGGATTCGGCACCGCGATCTCCGGCTGGTGTCCGCCGCAGGCGTCGCAGACCTGCTTCGGCGTCACACCGAGGGTGTCGTAGAGGCGCCACTGGATGCCGCTCACGTCGAAGAAGGCGCGGCCGTCAATGCGGCGGACGGCCTGCACACCCGTATCGTCCTCGATGCCGGCGCTCGTCACGTTGCCGTAGAGCACGCCGCCGACCGTCTCCTGCACAAGGCTCCAGCCTAACGCGCTGTAGACGCCCGGGACGGCGTCCTTGATGTTCGCCGTCGACCAGTGGACCGGGAGGTGCTCCGCGCCCGCGAAGGCGTAGTGCGGAATCCGCGTCACCGGCCGCGATTGCACGATGACGAAGCGCGACCCGTCGTGCGCCCACTCGACATCCTGCGGATCCTGGCCGTCGCCGAGCGCCCAATGGATTCGCGACACGATGCGCGCGAGCTCGCACTCCTGCCCGGGCGTCAGCACCGCTGCGCCCTGCACTCGCCTGCTCTCCACGAGGTAGCGATCCTTTACGCGACGGAGCGCGACGCGGTCGGGATCGACCGAGCCATCGACGACGTGCTCCCCGATCCCGCGCGCCGACTCGATGACCACGAGGTCGCGCCTTCCCGTCATCGGGTCGGCGGAGAAGGCAACGCCGGCGCAGGAGGGCTCGTCGCCTCCCGGCTGCGTGACCATCGCGCAGAGCACCACCGCGCAGTGCACCTCGTCGTCGCGGAAGCCCATCCTCCTCCGGTACGCGAGAGCCTGCGGCGTCCAGAGCGACGCGTAACAGGCGAGCACCGCACGCTCGACGGCGTCGATGCCGCGAACGCCCAGGACGCTGCGATGGATGCCGGCGAACGACGCGGTCGCGCCGTCTTCCGCGGTCGCACTCGAGCGAACCGCGATGGCGGCGCCGGGCTCCTTCATCGATCTCAGCCATGCAGCGATCGCGTTGCGATCATCCTCGGCAAGGCGTGACGCGACGATGCGCGACTGCAGCTCGCCGAGGCGGACGGAGACGTCGGGATCGGCGACGCGATCGCCGTCGACGGCGGCGATCTCCGTCGAGAGTTCCGCGATCCCGCCTCGGGCGAGCAGCGCCGCGTATGCGACCGCCGGGAGCACGCCGCCTTCAGGAACCGCAAAGCCGTAGCGCGCCAGGCGAGCAAGGTTCCACCCCTTGCCGCCGCATACCGCGGTGCCGGCTTCGAAGGCCTCGGGCCACGAAAGGACTCCGTTCATCATCTGCAATCTACGCAACGATACCCGTTACGGTTCACTCCCGGAATTCCTGATCTCGCGGTCCGCAAGCCGGTGTCTGGACGCCATCCCCCCCGAGGGCGCATGATTCCGGGATGCGCTTCGAGCTTCTGACGCCCGAAGACTACGTCGAGGTGCCGTGGAAGAACGGCCGCGGCGTCACGTCGGAGATCGCGCGCGAGCCGGCCGCGGGCGACGACTTCGCCTGGCGCGTCAGCATGGCAAGCGTCGTCGAAGACGGCCCCTTCTCGAACTTCGCCGAGCACAACCGTGTGATCGTCGCGCTCGACGGTGAGGGCTTCTCCCTCGTCCACCCTCAGCTCGATCGAAGCGTGCTGCTCGGCAGCCTCGAGCCGTACGAATTCTCGGGAGACTGGGAGACGATCTGCCAGCTGCGCGGCGGCCCGGTGCGCGACTTCAACGTGATCACCGCGCGAACGCAGGCGAGCGCACGCGTCGAAGTCGCGATCGGAACGCGAATGCACCACTTCGACTGCCGCGGCCGGACCCTCCTCGCCTATTGCGTCCGCGGCGCGCTCGTCACCGAGCCGACCTCGCGCGTCCACGCCTTCGTCGTCGCCGGCGAGACGCTGCGCGTCGACGGCGGGGACCATGTCATCGTCTCGGGCGAGGACGTCGACTCGGCCGCGATCCTCATCGAGATCGGGTTGGGGTAAATTCACTCCGACGCCACGATCCGCTCGTATCGCCGAAGGATCTCCGCCGACTGCGCTTTTACGACGTGCGCGAACGAGACGCCGCCGAACGCGCGCTCGACTGTGCCCCCCGTCTCCTCGACCCGCCGCAGCAGATCCTCGAACGCGCCGCAGGCAGCCAGCGACTTCGGCTCCGGCCAGGAGAACGTGTCGAACGGCGACTGCTCGACGATCGCCACGAAGCGTTGCACGCCGCCGTCGATCTCCTCGAGCGCGACGACGTCGCCGAGTCTCGCCTCGGTCGTGCTCGCCGTCGGAGTCGCCAGCAGACGTACCCGCCCCTCGGCGACGCGCTCGAAAGCGACCACTTCGCACACCCCGTCGGGAAAGAGAATCCGGATCGTCGTTTCGTCAGCCATCGTCGAGCTCCTCGGGCGGCGGGATTCTACCAACGTCGCGCTATGCTTCGCGCATGAAGGCGATCGAGACGCCCGAGCTCGCACGGCTCGTCGGCGAAGTGGGAACGGGCCACCTCGTCATCCTGACGGGTGCCGGTGTCAGCGCCGCGAGCGGGCTCCCGCTCTTCCGCGGCCCCGACCCCGACGCCATCTGGTCGCGGGACGTGACGGAGATGGGGACGAACGAGGCGTTCGTGCGCGATCCCGTCTATTGGTGGCGCTGGTTCATCTCCCGCTTCGGCGGCCTGCGCGACGCGAAGCCGAACGAGGCGCACCGCGCGATTGCGGAGCTCGAGCGCTGGCACCGCGCGCGCGGCGGGAAGTTCACCCTCATTACGCAGAATGTCGACACGCTGCACGAGGACGCAGGTTCGCACACACCGGTCAAGGTGCACGGAACGATCGCCCGCTGGCGCTGCAGCCGCCACGGCTGCCAGCACGGCGCGCCCTGGGGCTCGCTCCCGCTCGACGCATTCGACGCGCTTCGACGGTTCGCCAACCCGCGCGAGGAGACGCTCCCGCGCTGCCCCTCGTGCCGCTCGCTGGTGCGTGCGCATGTGCTCCTCTTCGACGAGTACTACGCCGAGCACGACGACTACGGCTTCCCGCGCGCCACCTCGGCGTTCGAGTCGATGGAGCTGCTCCTCCTCGTCGGAACGTCACTCTCCGTCGGCATCACCGACATGGCAGTGCACTCCGCGGCCTCGAAGCGCATTCCCGCGATCCGGATCGACCCGCGCGCGGAGACGAACGGCTTCACGTGGCTGCTGAAGGGTGAGGCGGAGACGGTGCTGCCGGAGCTGGTCGGCGACCTGGAGCGCCGCGCGATTCCGAGCAACGAGCCCTGATCGCCGGCGACAACCGCGCGAACCCCCGGCGCTCAAATCAAAAACCACTCGCCTCGACCGCGTTCCTCATTCCGCCTTCCTCGCTACTGAACGCCCTTCCCCTGAACGATCCGGTACGCCTTGTTCGCGGCAAGGCCGCGAAAGTGCTCGCGCGCGCCGCCGGGCCAGATGACCGTCACGTCGGCCTTCTTCGCCGCGCCGAGACCGAAGTGCTGCTCCTTCGGATGGACCGAGAGATAGCCGGTCGTCGAGAAGACCTCGCGCCAGAGTCCCTTCTGCTTCGCGGTGTCGACGATGATCCGTGCACCGATCGCGTCGCGCGACACACCCTTCTCCGGATCGCCGACGAGCCTCACCTTGATCCAGCTGTTGCCGCTCTTTTCCGCGTTGTTTCGGTAGAGATATGCCGGGCCGTTGAAGTTGTTGACGACCATGTCGAGGTCGCCGTCGCCGTCGCGATCGAAGTAGGCGACGCTCCGCGCGTTGCCCGCCGGATCGGCACCGCTCTGCGCGGTCTCCTCGAGCAGCTTCCCGTCGCGGTTCACGAAGAAGACCGGCACCTCCTTCTCGGCGACGGGCAGAATCGCGTTCTGCTGCTTCCCCGAGGCGTCGGCGAGGTACGGGTTGACGCTCGAATAGACCGCGTACTCGTTCATTCCGTTGACGACGTAGAGATCGTCGTCGCCGTCGTTGTCGCAGTCGAAGAAGTCGGCGTCCCAGGCCCATCCCGTCGAGTTGAAGCCGCGGCCGACCGCCGACGACTGCTCGTAGCCCGCGAGTTTCCCCTTCTCCGCGACCGACGCGAAGAGGTCGTTTGCCTCGACGACTCGCATGTTCGCCATCTTCTGCGGATTGAACTTCATCCGGGTCTTCGTGTCGGGCAGGATGTATTTCTCGTCCTTGTCCATCGTGACGATGTTCGAGACGTAGACATCGGGGAACCCGTCGCGGTTGAGATCGGTGATCCCGAGACTCATCGTGTAGCTCGGCTTGTCGGTGCCGATCGTCTTCGAGACGTCCTCGAATTTCCCGTTACCGAGGTTTCCGTACCACGCGTTGACTCCGAAGTCGTTGCCGCAGAGGAGGTCTTCCCAGCCGTCGCCGTCGAAGTCGAGGTGTCCGATCGCCTGCGCCCAGCCGGTGTTGTCGACGCCGCTTCCCGCGGTCGCGTCCTCGAAGACGAAGTTTCCCTTGTTGCGGAAGAGCTTGTCGGGGAGCGCGTTGGAGTTGAAGCGCGAGAGCGTCGGCACGACTCCCTTCAGGTAGTCGCCGAAATAGCCTACGTAGAGATCGAGCAGGCCGTCGTGATCGAAGTCGATCGCGGTCGCGGGCCCGCCGACGAGCCCCCGTCCGCCTAACATCGCGCGCCCGGTCACGTCTTCGAACTTCGCGTCGCCGAGATTGCGGTAGAGTCGATGAGCGTCGTCGACGTAGGTGACGAGGATGTCCTCGAGACCGTCGTTGTCGAAGTCGGCGACGATCGGCTGTCGCGGCTCGCCCGGCTTGCCGTCGGGGCGCGACCAGGCGAGCCCGGCCTGCTTCGTGACGTCGGTAAACTTCCCCTTGCCGTCGTTGAGGTAAAGCGCGTTGCCGGCACCGCTGAGAATGAAGACATCGACATCGCCGTCGTTGTCGATGTCCTCGGCTGCCACTCCCGCGCCGCCGAAGGTCGGCGGAACGGCCAGGCGCACCTGGTCGCCCTCGACGACCGTGTAGCCGCGGATGAAGCGCGCGAGCCAATCGGAGAGGCGGTGCTCGAACTGCACGCCGCTCTCCGCGGTGACGTCGGTGAAGTAGCGACCGGGGTTAGGCTTCGACGCGGCGGAAGCCGATGCGATCGTGTCCTTGCCGTGCTTCACGGGAGGCGCCGCCGCGTTCCTGTCGAGAAGCGACTGGATCCGCTTGAGCGCCTTCTCGAGATGCGTCCGGTCGAGACGGTCCTTTCCCTCTTCGGTCGCGATCATTCCCGCGACGCGGAGGATGAGCGTCCCCTCCTGCGCGGCTCCCTCGGTGAGGAGCTCCGCGGCGAACGGGTCGGGCTCGAGGGTTCCCTTGTACGCCGGATCGTTGAGCGCCTCGTTGAGATAGACCCAGTGAAGGCCGGGATCGCGGAACGAGTCGAGGTCGTACGCCTCGATGACGATCCGCTCGCCTCGCGGCAGGCGCGGGAAGAAGATGATGTCCTCGTAGCGGTTCGCCTCGTGCGGCTGGAAGAGCTGCAGCGCCTCGTGCACGTCGTCGACGCGAATGAGTGGATGCCCGGCTTTCTTCGCGCGCGCGTCCGCCTCGAGGAGGACGTCGTTCGTCCAGGCGACCATCACCTCCGTGAACTCGTCCTTGAACGCCTTCCCCTCCACCGGGTCGTCGGGCCAGAGATGCCGCGCCATGTAGACCTGCAGATTGCGGAGGAAGACCGCCATCGAGATGTTGTTGTAGGCGGCGAATGCGCCTAACTTCTCGTGGATGACCAGGTTGATGGTCGCGAACTTCGCTTCGGGTTGCGGCGGCGCGACCAGCGCACTCTCCGAGGTTGCGGCAGGCAGCGGCCCGACGACGCCGTCCCAGGCGGCGCGAAGCGTCGCGGCGCGGATCCGCTGGTCGTTGAGAATTCGCGACTCGCGATCGGCGCGCTGCAGCGCGGCGAGCGTCGTCAGGTCGATCGACTCCTTGAAGAGATCGACCGCGTCGGCGGTCAGCGGAATGAGCCGCGCGGACGGAGCAGCGAGCGCGTCCTGCTGCACGGAGAGAATCGCGCGGAGCGCGTATGCGACGCTGCCGTACTGCCGCTTGTCGCGCGCGGTGACCGCGGTGCTGCGCGGGTCACCCGGACGAACGACCCAGCTTCCGTCCTTCTCCTGCGACCAGGGAACCGCGGCCTGCAGGACGGGGCGGAGCAGCTCCGCGTCGATCGAGCTCTTCCCCGCCGCGATCGCGGCGGCCGAAGCTTTCCCCCAGTTCGTGCGAATGAACTGCTTCTGCAGCTCGATCTTCGCGTAGCGCGCCTCCGACTCGAGCGGCGTGCCGTAGATGAATTCCTCGAGCCGGTTCGCAGTCGCGTAGCACTTCGGATCGCGCACCGACTCGAGCGCCCCGATCTCGTCGACGATGGTCGGGACCTGGGCGCGGGAGGTTAATGCGAGGAGGAGCGAAAGGGAAATGACGAACGAGCGACGCTTCACGGCGAGCCCCCTGAAATTTGGTGAATGTCGATTCTCGCACGATTCGGTAGAGGGCCTCTAAAGCGCGCGCGGGAGGCGTGCTTGGTCAGCCAAAACCGCGGCGTCACCTCGTAGGCGTCCGAGGACCCGAGACGGCTTCGAGAACGGACGCTCCGGACGAGGCCGCTCTCGCGCTGGCTCGACCAGGCAGGCACGTACCAGATTTGCGACCAAACCCCGTATCAGCACGAGATCGTTCTGCGCTAGCACCCTCAAGGTACGGCGGCGTTTGGCAGGTAGAGATCGAGGCCCGGTGTTCCCAGAGCTGGAGCTTTCTCGAAGTTCTTATCGATAAATCGAGTCGTCAAAGGATGGGTGTTTCGAAATCGCAGATCGTCGCGGCCGTCAAGTGGCAGGTCGTAGATGAGGGCAAATGTCGGCCCGGCACGTTTGAGACGCTCTATTTCCTCGTTCTCGAACTTCGCCGAGCGCGGAATTAGCGCGTAGGTCTCCCACACGGGAGCCTTGCGTTCGAACAGCGCATACGCGCCCGGCCAGAACGGTGCCACGAAGAAGCTCTCGCCATGCGGGGCGTTCGCACGTACCACTCTGCGAAGTAACGCGATCTCGGTCGCCGTGCCGGGGTCAACCCACAAGCGATTCCTCGAAACCTCGACTTCGACACATCCGGGAGGAGCCATGCACCGAAAGCCAGGGTGATATGCGTACATGATCCAGAAACTTACGAAGGCAAGCGTGGCCACCGAACACCACTTCACAACAGGTGGTGAATTCAGCAGGAGGATCAACACCCCGAGTAGAAACGGGAAAACCCCCTGGGCGAGGTGATTCACGTCGGCGCGAGAGAACGCAAAGTGCGCGTAGGGCAATGCGAGGAATGACGCAGAAACGAATTCGGGTGCGGGGGGCTGGGTATTCGAGGCCCGCCGCACGACCCAGACGATCGAGGCAACACCGAAGAACGCGATCGCGAGGAAGAACGATCCGATCAGCACGCCTCTCAATCCTGCACCGGACGGGATGGACGAGAAATCCACTCGCCAAGGCCAGGGAATCGGAACAGATGTGTTCGTGGCACCACGCTGGAACAGTGCAACGACCGTTGCGACAAACGCCCGACCAAATCGAGGTACGGTGGCGGCCATGGAGAGCACGGGAAGATAGCCCACCACGACGCCTGCGACCCACAGCATCCCACCTCGGATCAGGCCTGGACCCTCGGAGCGGAGGAGACGAAGCCAGAGAATGACGCCGGCGCTTCCCACCACAGCGTACAACCCATGATTACGCCCAAACACGGCGATCATGCCCACGAAGATGCCAGTGAGTAAGTAGCGCCTCGCGGATGGCAGGCGAATGAGGAATGCGAGTGCACAAATGGACAGTATTGAGAGCGACACATCGAATAGCTTGTGGCGCGGAAACATCCAGAGCATCAGCGTGAGTCCCGCAACCAGCAAGTAAGGGACGTTCCGGTTGCGGTACTCCCGCGATGTGGCGGCAATCAGGTGAAGGGCGGCAAACAGTCCGATGCACTGAAACACAGCGACCGCTCGCCGAAGGCTGACGATTCCGGTGTCGCCCTGAACCTTCATCGCCAGAGCCGTCCAGTAGTAACGGCCCGGATCGTAAGACATGAAGTCCCGCACAGGAATCTCGCCCTGCACCACCCGTTGCGCTCCGTACCAGAGAAACCCCTCATCCCAGAGACTGAAACCTCGGGAGCCTTGCCACGCGAATGATGCCGCCACCATTCCGAGAGCCATGAGGAACAGAAGAGCTGATTGGCCGAAGCTCATCCCGGAGTGGTCGCTCCGGGGCATCGTTCCTGATGAGGTTCCTTCCACTACGCTCGCCCTCGGGCCGGCTGAATCCACGGCGTCCCCTCCACCTGTCGATCGCAGGCATGAACACCTAACCGGGCCAATCTTAGCAAAGCAGCCTCGCATTCCGCCGAGCGCGCCGACCGACAACCGGCAAGGTGTGGGAGCGACGCGCACGAATCGTGCGGATCGTCGTCCGCCAGACAATGTGCGTCCGCCCCCCGCCTTCATCTTCGCGCGCTTACCGGTCGCGTCAGCTCCGTCGATCGGGGCAAGCATGCGTTAGCCGTGCGATGATCTGCCCGACATGCACTCGAGTCGAGCGGAGTTTGCCCGTAGGATTGATCGGAACGAATGAGCGACATGCAACAAGCGAACCGGATGTTCTTCATCGTCGGACGAGGGCGATCAGGAACGACGCTTCTCAGTCACATTCTGAGAGCCCATACCGAGCTCTCCGTGGCGCCCGAGGCACTTTTCGTTCTTTTGCTGAGAGGTCGCTACGGCCGCATCGTGTGGAATGAGCGCATCGCGTCGCAGTTCGCTCGTGACATTTGGCTGGAGGAACGACTCGGACGATGGAAGTTGGAGCACGCGCCGCTTGAGCGGCGACTTACTGACCTGAGCAGGACGAACCCCGAATACGCCCGAATGTGCGCCGAAATCTACCTCGCCGATGCCGAAGGACGAGGGAAGAACGCCGGAGTCATGCTTGGGGACAAAAATCCGCACTATTCACTCTACGTACGCGAACTCGCCGAGCTGTTTCCAACTGCGCGATTCATCCATCTGACTCGCGACTACCGGGACAACATCCTGTCGTTCCGGAGCGTCAGGTTCGACCTGTCAACGATTTCGGCACTGGCGTACCGGTGGCGTCGCTACAATCAAGAGATCATCGACGCAGCCGAACGAATACCCGATCGGTTCTTGAGCATGAGATTCGAAGACCTGCTTCTCCGGCAGGAAGCCTCGACGGAACGACTCTGCAGATTCCTCGGCGTGAAATTCGAACCAGAGATTCTCGAGCGCTACCAGCACGAGGAGGCGCTCTCAGCCTGGCACCAGCACATCCTCAACCCTCTCGATCCGGCGCAGGCTAGCAAGTGGAAATCCTCGATGGTCTCGCGCGATGTGGCCATCGCCGACAGGATCTGCCAGCCGCTGGGTCGCCGACTCGGGTACGAGCCTGCGACGGTCGCGTCGCACCCTTCGCGTCTCCGCCTTTTTCCCGGCATTCTGCAGGGCTGGGCGTTTACCGAGCTGGAACGTATCGTCTTCAGGCTTCCATTGTTCGTTCGAACCTTCGTACTCAGGACATACAGAGCGATCACGGGAAGCCGGGGTGCGCATGAGACAAAAGCTCGGGCAATTTCGCGCAGTTCCTAGGTTCGCAATCGCGTTGGGCCTTGTCGGCTGGATTGTCAGATCCGTTGACATTTCAAGCGTCTCCAGGGCCATCAGAACAGCCGAGACTGCGCAGCTCTGTTTCGGAATCACGGTGCTGCTGGCCGCAGCGGCGAGCACGGTGTTCCGACTGCGCGCGCTCGTCGGACCGGGACTGTCGATCGGCGAGTGCGGGCGCATCACCGTGGTGAACTACTTCCTGAGTCAGGTCCTTCCAGGAGGAGCCATCGGAGGCGATGCTTACCGCGCGATCCGGTTGAAACGAACGAGCCGGAGCTGGCCAGGTGTCTTGACGCTGATCACGATCGAGCGCGTAATTGGCGCTTCGCTGATCCTGCTTCCCGCGATTTTTCTCGCGATTCGCGCGGGGGTATTCGAAGGAAGAGCAACGTCGTTCTCGGGCGTTGGTCTTGCCCTGGAAGATCGTCGTGCCTGGATTGCAGGCTCCATCGCAATCGCCGCGCTTGCGCTCCTGGGCGTTTTCGCTGCGTGCCATGGCACCTCGCGACTGACAGTCTGGGTGCAAGAGGTACTGACCACCGCTAAGGACGTCTCTCCGCAACGATATGGAATCGTGTTCTCTCTCTCTGCTCTTTTTCACCTGCTACGGCTGGCTGGCTTTCTGCTCTTGATCGACTCCCTCCATTCACACATCGAGGTCGGTGAGGTGGTGATCGTGCTCGCGTTGAACGTCGTGGCGTCTTCCTTGCCGATTAGCGTGGGTTCGCTCGGAGTGAAGGAAGGGACCACCGTGATTGGGCTCGCCGCGTTCGGCGTGCCGACGACAACGGGGCTGGCTGTCGCCGTCCTGGATCGACTCGTGCTTATCTTCGTGGGGATCGTCGGTGGATTAGTTTTCTGGCAGGACTTGAGAACTCCAGGCACGGCGACGCCAGCCAACGCAGGACGCGAAGCGGAGTAGCATCTCAAGGGATGGCAATCACCACGGCGCGGATTGGCGTCACCATGCCACGATTTTCGGGTACGATTGACGCGGATCAAAGCTAACGACAGCCAACGCAGCTTGGGACAGCACCCATGCGGACGCTGCAAACTGATGCTGGCCACTTGAAGAGAGGTTTCCATGCGCATGTCGTATCGTCTCGTCCTCGTTCTTGTCGCGCTCTTGTTCATGGCAATGCCACTGCTGGCGGATCCGCGGCAACCGATTGCCGAACCGATCGCTGCGGGTGGAACGCTGACCTGGAGGGTCGACGCTGAATACACGACCGCCACACTGTCGATCAGCAGGCCTGACGGAGTAGTCGCGCGCGAGGAGTTCGCCGCCGGAGAGACTCCGAGATTCCACGCAAGCTCGGCTGAACAGCTTCCTGACGGCAACTACTCGTGGGAACTCGTCCTCGCTCCAAGGGTCGTTCGAAAGCGCAGCGATGAAGCGTCCGAGCGACAAGGACCAGCATTAATCGCGCAATCTCGCATAATCAGCGGGACGTTTACGGTAGAGGGTTCCATGATACGTGTTCCCGATAGCGTACAGGAACGCGCTAGCCAGGCCTCGAGTCAGGTCGTAGCAACCCCAGAAGACCAGGTCATCCCTGATGATCTCATCGTGCAGGGTAGCGAATGCATTGGTTTCGATTGCGTGAACAACGAGAGTTTCGGCTTCGACACGATCCGGTTGAAGGAGAACAATACCCGCATCAAGTTCGACGACACGAGCGTCGGCACCTTCCCCGCGACCGACTGGCAGCTGACCGCGAATGATTCCGCTAGCGGCGGCGCGAACAAGTTTTCGATCGAGGACATCACAAACAGCAAGGTCCCGTTCACGGTCTCCGGCAACGCCGCGACGAACTCCATTTTCGTTGACAGCACGGGCAGGGTCGGATTCCGCACCTCGACCCCTGTCCTAGACCTTCATGTTGCGACGAGCAACACTCCCGGGATGCGTCTCGAACAGAACAACGCTGGCGGCTTTACAGCGCAAACCTGGGACATCGCTGGAAACGAAGCCAACTTCTTCGTCCGTGATGTTACGGGCGGCTCGCGTCTTCCCTTCCGGATCCGTCCCGGCGCTCCGACGAGTTCAATCGACATCGCGGCCAGCGGCAGGGTCGGAATCGGCACGGCGAGCCCGGAAGCGCTGCTTCACGTCTATAGTGCGTCCACGGCCGATGCCTACATCGGGCTCGGAAACAACCCCGACGGGAACCCGACGAACGAGTCGGCGATGAACATCGGATATGGCGGGCTGTCGTACGGACGCGCCACCGGCTACTTCAATATTCGTCCCGATACCAGCGCCGCCGCTCCGAACCCGTCGCTCCGATTCCTGACTGCAAATACCCAGCGGATGATTATCGACAACGAAGGATTTCTTGGACTCGGCTCAGTCGGGTTCAATCCCAGCTACCCGATTCACCATCAAGCCACGAACGCGCGACTAGATGCTGCGGGAGTATGGCAGAACGGATCGAGTCGCACGATGAAGCACGACATTCGACCTCTCGATGCCGGTTCGGCGATTACGGCGCTCGAGCATCTCGAGCCCGTTCGCTACTACCACAACGCAGTTCCGGACGACGAGTACCTTGGCTTCGTGGCGGAAGACGTCCCAGACATCGTCGCCACGAAGGACCACAAGACGCTCGGGTCTCTCGACATCGTGGCCGTCTTAACCAAAGTCGTGCAGGAGCAGCAAAAGGCAATCGAGGACCTGAAGGCACGAATCGAACAGCTCGAAGGATCTCCTCATCCCTGACGGTGGATAAGTTGGGCACCGCTCAGCAGCCGAAAGAGCCGCCAAATGGCGGCTCTTTCGGCTGCTGAGCGGTGAACTGGGACCGTATGAAGCGAGGAGTTCTCAGGTCTCGCAAGATCGACGCAGGCAACGCCCCAACCCGAATTGCTCAAGGATTGAAAGGGGGCGTTCAGCTCCACCGGGAATCGGGTAAATTTCACGCCCCGCGGAAGTGCCAAACGCGCTCCGATCCACATGCGTCACCGCGCTTCGGCAAGCGCTCAAGAAACGCTGACCGGATCAACGGCGGGCGATGGCATTTCAGTTGTCAACTCGACGTGACAACGAATCCCAATCGGCCTTCTCTCGACTCCATAAACACAAACAGCCGCCCCGCCGGACGGCTGCTTGTGCGATCGCTTCGACGTGAACGGCCGCGACCGGTCTGAACGAGGAGTCACCGTCTACCCGATCGAAATCAGTTTTCAGAAAGCGGCGCATTCGGGCTGCCGTTCGTACCGTTGCCTTCTATTCGGTTGTTTCCGAACGAATCGATCAAACCGCTGGAGACCTGAAAGAGTCCGGAGCCGCTGTTGTCAGTAATCAGGGTGTTCGCGATGCGCACGATCGAGCCAGCGCCCTCAGACCGAATTCCATTGCCATTTCCGGAGACGTTGCATCCATCCAGGTTCAGCCGCGTCGCTGACGGGGTGATGAGCAGTACGCCGTTGCCGGTATTTTCAGTCGACGACGAGTTGCGCATCGAAACGTTCGACGCCCCCTGGAGCCTGATGCCGTGAAAATTCTGCGCGACCCTCACGTTTTCAAACGTCCCCCTCACCGTTGCGGGTGAAGTCGGATGAATGAAGATGCCGCCAAAACTAGAGCCCCCTACAGGATTGTTGTTTCGAATGATCGAATCCGTTACGAAGACGCGGACGTTTCCGGTAGTCGGCGCAACGTTGATTCCCGCCTGAGAGAAGTCGTTGATCGTGCAGTTCTCGACATGGAGACTCCGACCGGCGAGAAAATTAATCCCGTTGAGCCCCGTGCTGAGCCCTTCGATATCGAGGCCTCGGAGCACGATGTCGTCCGCGGCTCCTGCATTGATAATGATCGCGTTCGTACCCGACACGAGAACTCCCGCCTCGACTCCCTCGGCGCTGATCGTGATCGCCTTGGTGATCGTGACCCCGCCGAACCCACCGGGATCGAGAACATTGATCTCGCCCTTCGCGGCCGTTTTCGAGATGGCTCCCGCGAAGGTCTTGCAGGGGGCAGTGCGGCTGCAAGGGTTAGCGTCGTCACCAACACCAGAAACCCAGGTCCGCGTGGCCTGACCAAACATCGGGAGAGCCCCGAGCAGCGCAAGCGCAACCACCAACGCAACGAAAGTAGAGATAGAGCGACTGCTGTTCACGGTGTCTCCTTATATTGCATACAGTTCGTCCGAGTTTCGACCAAGAGCCGAAGAACTCGAGTGGAAAAGTTCATTCTCCTCAACTTTCAGCAAACCGTCAATTGAATCGACCCGCGAATTCATCCGGCGGATTGCCACTCTCCGGCTTCAGGACGAGGGTACACCGCGCTGCCGCCGAGTTGGGCGACTGAGGTTCCCTAATCCGCTTCCAGCACCGCGAGGCCTATTCCGCTGGCGCCGTAGCCGTTCCCGTTGTAGAGCATGTATCGCTGACCTTCCGCATCGAACACAAACGGATAGCAGATCATCTCCGAATCCCAGCCGGACTCGGAAACGTCAATTCCAACCTTCTCATCACGCCTCTGCCACGACACACCATCGAGCGATTCGGCATAGCCGATCCGGTAGCTCGTCCCTCGGCGCGAATACCACATGCGGTAGCAGTCGTGATCGCGAATGACGGACGGACGGGCGAGCGCGTACTCGCCGGGTAACGCAAAATCGATCGCAACAAGCCCGTCTCTTTGCCAACCAAGTCCGTCACCCGACTCTGCGTACTTGATGTGATAGCGATGCATCGGCCCGGCCTCGCGTCGCTCCCACGCGAAACACGACAGATACCACATCCTCCATCGGCCGCCTTCGAGAAGGACACAGGGACTCGCCGTGAAACAGGGGTCGTGAATCCCCCGATCGAGTACCGGCCCTACGCTTACTCGGGAAAAGTTCTCGCCCCCGTCGAAACTCTCCGCCAGCCCGATGGAGTTTCGAAATGGCACGGATCGGCCCAGATTCCAGCCAATGTAATAAAGGAGGAGCCGCGACTCGTCTTGCACGATCCACGAGCCCATCGCTCCGTCCTCGTCGAACATCCCCAGGCCCCCAGGCGAGAGCGCCGGCCCCCCGCCGACTCGCAATGGTTGTCCATTCGGATCGCGAAGATCAGTGTCGAAATAACCCGTGTAGGATCGGTTGCCGCGGTCGCGAGAGGAAAAAAACACTCGGTGCTCGTGTGGACCTAACGCCATCGCGATCGGAACTGATGCGTGCGTCACAGCCCAGGTAGCCACGCTCGCCGGCGCGTAGATCCGACCGAGTTTACGCCAGCGCATCATTCCCCCGATTCTCTGGAAAACACGCCGTCATGCACCAATCCTGACGAATCGCTCGGATAAACTTCTCGTACCACGGTGTAGGGTCGATCCTTGGTTTCGCTGAACACCTTTGAAAGGTAGATCCCTACGAGTCCGACGGAGAACAGATTGAGTCCCCCCATGAATCCAATCGTGACCATCGTCGACGCCCACCCAGGAAGGAGGTGCCCGAAGAACAGCCGCCGGGTGATCAAGTACACCGCCCCCAAGATCGACATGATAAGTATCAGCGTTCCAAGGTAGAAGAGGAGGACAAGCGGGCGGTTGCTGAACGACGTGACTGCGTCGACTGCGAGGTCCACCTTCCTGGGCAGCGTGTAGGTACTGGTTCCCTTGTGTTGCTTGCGAACTTCTAGTGCCACCTGCCGGTAACCGGTGACGGCCCATAGGCCCATCAGGAAGATCTCGCGATCTCGATGGGCGAGAAGGCTGTCGACGTATCGCCGCGTCATCAGTCGGGCACAGAGTTGATTCGGCACGACCTGCTGTGCTGAAACCGCGTTGAAGAACCGGTAGAAGAGCGTGCCCGAGAGGCGCTCGAATGCGCGACCCTTCCGTTGATCCTGCACCCCGAAAACCACATCGGCAGCGGTTTGATCCATCGTCTCCGAAAAAGTCAGCAGCAATTCCGGCTCTTCCTCCAGATCCGCATCGAGTAGAAAGACCCGAGTTCCTCTCGCGTAAGCAAGACCGGTCATCATCGCCTTGTGATGACCAAAATTGCGGGACAAGTCGACCACGCAGACTCGGGAATCATTGGCTCGCAGCTCCAGCGCAATCTCCAGCACGTCATCAGGGGAACCATCATTCACGAGAATGATTTCGAACGACCTGCCAAGCTGTTCCGCTGCCTTGGAGACTCGTCGGTAGAACTCTCCCAGGTAGGGTGCCGACCGATAGAGGGATGTGACGATTGAAAGTTCCATACGCTCAGAGTTTGACGTCGATGCTCCTTCGGTCAAGAAGGCGCGGCTGTTGAGCAGGTACCCAGACGCCGCCCGGCGCGGTGTCCTTCGTGATCGTCACGCCCGCGCCGATCAGCGATTCCTGTCCGACTCGTATCCAGTGCGCGATTGTCGAGTTCACTCCCAGGAAGCAGAATGGCTCGATCTCGCAGTGGCCGGAGATGACCACATGCGACGACACAAAATTGTGATCGTGTATCGTGGAATGGTGGCCGATGTGATTCCCACTCCATAGCATCACGTTCGATCCAATCTTCACGAACGGCTGAACGGTGTTGTCTTCCAGAATGAAGCAATTGTCGCCGTGCGGATACTGGGTCAACCACGTGCAGCGGCTGCTGACGTAACTCACCAAGCGGTATCCCATGCTTCGCGCAAGCAGGTATTTCGTCTCGCGATCATGGTTCATCCGAGAATAGCTGAGTGCGACAAACATCCCGTAGCGGTCCGGCGGGTACTCCTTGACTACCTCGTCGGCGGGAATCACGCGACGCCCTTCAAACTCATCGTGCTCGAAGTACTCTCTGTCAACGGTGAATGCGACGGGCTCGAACTCCGAATCGGCTTCGAAATAGTAGTTCGCCAGTTGTGCAATATCTCCTGCTCCGAAGATGACAATGGGCAGGGTCTTCATGCGCGCCGCCTTTCCGAATGTAGATCCAGTCAAACCGTCAAAGCGCTGGTTGTCGCCGACTGCCTCTCAGACAGACGAAGGGAAGTTGATTGACGCGGCACCATTCCATACCTTCTCGCTTCCTTCGGAGGCGGACGCTGCCGGTGCGTCCTTCATCTGCAGGAATGTTGTGCCTGTACCGCCGAGACGAGGATACCCCATCACCGTGATCAGCGTCGATTGGCCGGCGCACCACAAAGCCGCGCATCGATTGGGCCCCAAACCTGGATGAGCTGCACAGAAGTAGGCGCGCTCCTTCCCCGAGTCAGACAGCATGCCCGGATTCACTGCCTCGAATCCTGTCGATCACCACCACCGCTTCGATTCGCTCAAGGGAAGCTCGAGTGTGTGGCCTCCTAGCGCGGAGGGAGGAGGTACTCGATTGCTCTCGCTCCCGTGTTGAAAAGCAGGTCAAGAACTGAAACACGATGATCGAAAGGGCCATGCAATTGCGAGTACTCCGGATAGCCTTCGTAGCTCATCCAGGCGACATCGATTCCAGCATCGTGGAACCTGGCTTCATCGAGATATGAGCGCGCAGCGGGACCACTGAGATACGTGGTCGCGCAGGCCTGTCGGCATATCGAAACGAGGCGTTCGGTCGGATCATCGACATCGAGACTAAACGCCGACGACTGTCGAAACTTCGTTTGGATCCCGAGGGCTCCGCACACGATCCGGAGCAACGCCTCGTTGACCACCGAGAGCTGGTCGGTGGCGGTCGTCGAGTAGAAGCCTTCCAGCATGGGTGAGAACTCCGGGAAGCCGGGTGCTCGACCGTAGCTCTGTGTCAGCGTCTTCCAGTGGCGTTTGGCCCACGAGGCATCTGCAATCCGGGTTTCTGAGATTGCCTGATGGTATCGACCCGAGACCTCCACCGGGATGGTCAGCCACTGGATTCCGACAGGTGTCTTGATCCGGTTCCGATTGCGCCAGTCGCGTCGCGTGTACTGTACTTCGTCGTAAAGTATGAACTCGTCAACGGACCGAATCAGGTCGAAATAGCCCTTCCACGGTACGTAGTTAGACTGAACGATCGCGACAGTCCGGCTTTCCGGCCGGTCAGTTCCAGCGTTCTCTCGAAGCTCACCACCTTGTTCCCCGCTGCAGCAGCGCATCTGATTCGACATCCGCCCGCATTATACTTGCCGCGCTCGGCCATCACGCTCGCTACTTCGACACGTAAGGACTCGTCGCTGAATGCTCAACCGCATCCCGTTCAATCGCCCGGTCCTCGTCGGGCATGAGTTGGATTACATCCAGCAGGCAATTCGAGGGCAGCACGCCTCTGGGAACGGCCCCTTCACAAAGCGAGTGGAAGCCGATCTCGAGCAGATTCTCGGGGCTCCGAGAATCCTGCTCACGACATCCTGCACGCACGCGCTCGAGATGTCGGCGAGGCTGCTCGACCTCGCACCGGGTGACGAGGTCATCGTTCCGTCGTTAACGTTCGTCACGACCGCGGCAGCGTTTGCGCTCCACGGCGGCACGCCGGTGTTCGTCGACGTTCGGCCCGACACGCTGAACCTCGACGAACAGCTGCTAGCGGCTGCGATCACTCCGCGAACGAGGGCGATCGTGGCGGTCCACTACGCCGGCATCGGCTGTTCAATGGAAGCGATTCTCGAGATCGCGTCGCGAAGGGGAATTGTCGTCATCGAAGACAACGCACATGGCCTCTTCGGGTCATGGAACGGGCGTCCGCTGGGATCGTTCGGAGCGCTCTCGACGCTCAGCTTTCACGAAACGAAGAACGTGTCATGCGGCGAGGGCGGAGCACTCGTGTTGAACGATGCGAGCTTCGTTCCTCGCGCGGAGATCCTCCGGGAGAAGGGAACCAATCGGGCGAAGTTCTTTCGTGGCGAAGTCGACAAGTACACGTGGGTCGACCATGGTTCGAGTTGGGTGCTCAGCGACCTCCTCGCCGCGTATCTGCTCGCGCAGATCGAGGAGAGAGAGTCGATCCAGGCGCGGCGGCGTGCGATATGGACTGCCTACCACACGAGGCTCGAAACGTGGGCCGGACAGAACGGGGTCAGGCTTCCGCACCTCCCCGCCCAGGCTGCTCCGGCCTGGCACATCTACGCATTGCTCCTGCCGAATGCAACGTCCCGATCCCGAGTCCTTCGACACCTGGGCCAAAACGGCGTCAACGCGACGTTTCACTACCAGCCGCTGAATCTCTCACCGATGGGTGCGCGCTTCGGAGGCCGAGCCGGACAATGTCCCGTAGCAGAAGACGTTGCCGATCGACTCGTGAGGCTTCCGATGTACAACGACATGCGGAGCGAAGACGTCGAAGCCGTCATCGACGCGGTAACGGCTTTCACAGCCTGATCGGAACCCGGCGCGCCAAACCGTGGAACGATCGTCATCGCGATACTCCCCACTCTCACACGACTGCGTCGGAGCAGCTGCGCGACCAAGTGAAATGAAAACGCGCTCCAGGAAACGTTAGGATTTCTTGTTCCCCAACTCCGCAGAGCGAAGCTCCGTCTGGGTCCCCTCCGCCATGCGTTGTCGGAGACACGGGTTGTCTGTCTCTATCGCACATGCGGAAACGCGCCGGCGCGAGCCGACGCGTTTCTGCGCAGCGGCTGGGACCGGAGCTACTGCAGCGATAGCAGCACGAGGATTTCGCCTTCGCCGCTCGCGAGTGGTTCGAGGGCTTTGCCGATGAGCGTTCCGGGGCGGTGGAACTGCACCCCGCCGACGTCGACCGGTTCGGAGGCCATCGCCACACCCGGCTTGTCGCTCGTCACCAGTAGATCGCCTATCGCGATCGGGCGTCTCGTTGCGTCAACCCGCACTTTCACTCGGCCCGTCGTTGCGATCATCGCTTTGTCCGCCGAGGCCTCGCCGAGGATCAGACCCGGCTTCTCGGAGACGACGCCAGCGACGCGAGTGTCGTAGGCGCGATCGGAAGCCATCACCTCATTCGTTCGGCCAGGGTTCAAGCTCACTACCATCCCTGCGTCGACCGAACTCGTCACCGCCACCCATTCGGCGACATCCTGGTACTTCGCCGCGATGTTGCCGTCGACCACCACGTCTCCTGCGACGTGCAGCAACGCCGTCGGGTTGGTCGTGCCGATCCCCACGCGACCGTTTCGGGCAATCGTCATGCGCGGGCTCGCATCCAGCGTCGCCTCGCCACCCGGTGCGCCTACCGCTCGAACACGGAACTGCAGGCCGATCGTGTTGTTGCCGGCGATCGCTGACAGCCACTCCGCCTGATCGGTCAGTTGTAACTGCGATGTCGCGCCCGTCGCCGCTACGTAGCGCAGCTTCGATCCAGCGGTCCCGTCGTTCCACATGCGCATCAGGATGTCGCTTGCCGAGCTCCTTCGGATATCCACCACCGTTCCCGCACCCGGAGTCGCCGTGCCGATCCCTATCTGCGTCCCATTGTCGAATATCGACGAATCGCCAAGCGTCCCGGCGCCGTCGGTCCATTTCGCAACAAGATTCTGCGTGCCGGTTCCAGCGATCTCAGGCGCCGGAGTCGGCGTCGCCTTCGCCGGCCTCTTTGCGGCTTCCTGCGCAAGCATGCTGCCTGCGAGGAGCACGATCGCGGTCACGGTTGAGACTTCTCGAAGCATCTTCATTGCGTTTTCCTTCCCGTATGCCGATTGGCTTGACCGTCTACTGCCCGGCGCATTGGAGTTCGTTAGAGAGTTGGCTGCCCAAACCGATATCCCGCCTAGAGTTTCAAGAGTATAGCTCGCGGCACCGGGCCTCGCGACACTTCGTGCGGGACTTAGAAGACTTCGGTTCCCCAGAGGCCATTTGCTTTATTCGTGACCGATGCGGGGTACTCCCGGGCCGTCAATGGCCTGTTGATCGACGCAGCCACCGCGTTCGCGAGCTGACCGGCACGGCCCGGGGGACGGATTCCTCCCCGAGCCCGGGCTCCGAACCTTCCCTTCCCCACCACCTTCCACCTCTCCCCCGTTGACACGTCCGTCACAACGGGTATAGCCTGAAACCGTTTTCAGAAACCGTTTTCACTCCAATGAATTCGAACGAGACCACGCAGGGGGTCCGTCTGGCTGCGACGATTCGCGACGTTGCCGCGCGCGCCGGCGTTTCCGTCGCCACGATCTCGCGCGTCTTCAATGCCACCGCCCCGGTCCGCGCCGAAGTGCGCGAGCGCGTCCTCGTCGCGGCACGCGAGCTCAACTACGTTCCCCACGCCGCGGCGCGCAGCCTTTCGAGCCGTAGCACCGCGACGATCGGCGTCGTGCTCCCCGACCTGCACGGCGAGTTCTTCTCCGAGGTGATTCGAGGCATCGACCTCACCGCGCGTGGCGCCGGCTTCCATATCCTCGTCTCCGGCTCGCACTCCGATCGCACCGAGATGCGCGCCGTCCTCGCCGCCCTCCGCGGCCGCGTCGACGGGCTCGTCGTGATGTCGCCCGATCTCGAGCCCGACACGCTCGTCGCCGACCTGCCGCACGGGCTCCCCATCGTCGTCCTCAATTCGACCGTCGAGGGCTGGCCCTCGATCACGATCGACAACTTCGGCGGCGCGCGCGACGTCGTGCGCCACCTCGCCGCCCTCGGCCATCGCAGCATCGCCTTCATCGGCGGCCCACCGCTCAACGGCGATGCGGAGGAGCGACGGCGCGGCTACCGCGCCGGGATCCGCGAAGCCGGACTGGAGTGGATCGAGCTCGAGGGAAAGTTCACGGAGGAGTCGGGCTATGACGCCGCACGCACCTTTCTCAAACTCGCACCGCGGGCCACCGCGCTCTTCAGCGCGAACGACGCGATGGCGATCGGCGCGCTCAGCGCATTCCGCGAATCGGGCGTCGCCGTGCCGGGCGACGTCGCACTCGTCGGCTTCGACGACGTGCCGATCGCGCGTTACCTCGCCCCGCCGCTCACCACCGTCGCGGTCCCGATCGCCGAGCTCGGCTGCGCCGGCTTCGACGTCCTTCATTCACTGATACGGGGCGATGCCATGCCCCGTTCGAGAAAACTCAAAACAGCCCTGGTCGTTCGCGAGTCGTGCGGTTCCGCCCGTGTCGGACGGAACGCGGCCGCGCCCGCCAGGCGAAAAGCCAACAGGAGGGAGCAGCAATGAGTCACTCAGGCGGATTTCTGAAATCACCGCCACATCGCAGCACGACCATCGTCACGATACTCACACTCGTCATCCTGCTCACCGGCGCGCTCTCCGCGGGCGCACAAGGGAGCACCTCCACCATCAAGGGACGCGTCACGAACGAGGCGGGCGAGAACGTCGCCGACGCCGACGTCGTCGCAACCAACGTCTCCTCCGGCTTCACCACGATCGCGAAGACGAAAGCCGACGGCTCGTTCGTCCTCGGCGGTCTCGCCCCGGGACGCTACACGATCCTCATCGCCTCCGCTGCCTACGAGCAGAAGACCGACGAGCGGATCGTGCAGGTCGGCCAGACGCTCGACCTCGTCTTCCAGATGCAGCCGGCGACCGTCCTCACCGAGTCGATCACCGTCGTCGGCGACACCTTCGTCGAGACGAAGACGTCGCAGATCGCCACCAACGTCACGGAGCTGCAGATCGAGGCCCTTCCGCAGAACGATCGCAACTTCCTGAACTTCGCAGCCCTCGCTCCCGGCGTGCTCCTCGGAACCGACGAGCAACGCAAGGAAGTGAAGGCAGGCGCGCAGGGCTCCTCCGCGACAAACGTCTTCATCGACGGCGTCAGCTTCAAGAACGACGTCATCCAGGGAGGCGTCGTCGGCCAGGACGCGAGCCGCGGCAATCCGTTCCCGCAGAACGCCGTCCAGGAGTTCAAGGTCATCACCCAGAACTACAGCGCCGAGTACCAGAAGGCCTCGAGCGCGATCATCACCGCCGTCACCAAGTCGGGCGGCAACAACTTCACCGGCGACGCGTTCTGGTACTACCAGGACAAGGACTTCGTCGCCGAGAACCCGATGACCGGCGCCGACCCCGAGTACTCGCGCGACCAGTTCGGCATCAACTTCGGCGGCCCGATCATCAAGGACAAGCTCCACTTCTTCGGCTCGTACGAAGCGAACAACCAGGACCGTGAAGAGACGGTCACCCTCGGCGGAGGCTTCCAGAACTACCCTGACCTTCGCGCGCAGATGGCGCAGTACGAGGGAACGTTCGTCTCACCCTTCCGCTCCGACCTCGCCTTCGTGAAGATGAGCTACCAGCACGACCCGAAGCAGACCCTCGACCTCAGCTACAACTACCGCTCCGAGACCGACATCCGCGGCTTCGGCGGCGATACGAGCCGTGAGGCGGCCGAGAACGCGCAGAACGACGTCTGGGGTCTCGTGGCGCGCCACCAGTACGTCGGCGGCGACTGGCTCAACCAGGCATCGTTGAGCTACCAGGATTTCGCCTGGAACCCCGTGCCGCTGAACCCCGACCTCGTCGGGTTCCAGTACGAAGGTCTGATCCGCATCGGCGGCCGCGACACCGAGCAGGACATCGGCCAGACGCGTCTCTCGCTCCGCGACGACTTCACCTTCGCGACGATCGAAGCGAAGGGCACCCACACGCTCAAGACCGGCGTGATCATGGAGTTCCTCGACTACAACGTCACGAAGTACTTCGCGGAAAACCCACGCTACTTCTTCCGCTCCGACATCAGCGCGACGATTCCCTACAGGGCGGAATACGGCATGGGTGACCCCGACCTGTCGACGAGCAACGAGCAGTTCGGGATCTACGTCCAGGACGACTGGTCTCCTACTCCCCGCCTGATCGTGAACCTCGGTCTCCGCTGGGATTACGAGACCAACATGTTCAACAACGACTACGTCACGCCGCAGGAAGTGCGCGACCGTCTCGGTGACGAGTTCTCGTCGAACTACTTCACCGACGGCAACGACCGTTCGGCGAAAACCGACATGTTCGCGCCGCGCCTCGGCTTCTCCTACGACCTGACCGACAGCGGCAAGACGGTCGTCTACGGCGGCGCGGGCCGCTATTACGACCGCGGCCTCTTCAACAACATCGTCGACGAGATGTTCAGGCTGCAGCACTCGGTCGGCCAGTTCTATTTCTCCGCGGACGGATCAGACTTCGACGGGCATCCCACCGTGAAGTGGGATCCGAAGTACCTCACCGAGGCGGGGCTCCAGGAACTGCTCGCGCTCGGCGTCACCGGCAAGCCCGAAGTCTTCCTGATCGAGAACGACACGGAAGTGCCTTACTCCGACCAGTGGAACATCGGCATCCGCCACACCTTCGGCAACATCGTCGGCGGGCTCAGCTACGCGCAGATCCGGAGCAAGCACGGCTTCAGCTATCTCTGGGGCAAGGGCTACTGCTGCCCGCAGCTCGACCCGAACTATTCGAACGTGCTGATCTCCTCGGACGACATCAAGACCTGGTACGACGCCGTCTACCTGACGATCGACCGCGCGTACGACAACACGTCGCACTACGGCTACAACATCGCCTACACCTACGCGGAAGCCGAGCAGATCGGCGGCGACCTGTTCAGCCTCGACCTTCCGACGATCGCCGACTGGCCGCGCTACGGCACGCCGGGAACGCAGGATCACCGCATCGTCGCGAACGGAATCCTCGGCCTGCCTTGGGACATGCGAGGCAGCACGCTCATCCAGTACAGCTCGGGCGACAAGTTCCGCATCCACGACTTCGCGAAGGGCTTCTGCACTGGATGCTACGTTCCTCGCACGGGTGAGGGTCCGAGCTGGACGACGATCGACCTGCGCCTCGACAAGGACGTCAAGATCGCGGGTGGTTACGTCGGGCTGTCGCTCGAAGCGTTCAACGTCACGAACGAAGAGCGTTACGCAGGCTTCCAGGACTTCAATCCGCCCGAGGGAAATCCGAACCTCGGCAAACCGACGTCGATCGTCGGCGGCTCGCAGCGGCGCTACCAGATCGGTCTTCGTTTCGGATTCTGAGTCGTGACAGGTCCGGCGCCGGCAACGGCGCCGGACACCTCCACGCGATCATGATTGGGATTCGAACGAGACCGCAGCTGAGCATCCCGGAGGGATGCCAGAAGGTAGCCGGGGGTCGCCGCAGGCGACCCCCGGAAATCGGCGATGTCAAATACCCGCACCCCGGAGGGGTGCCAGAGCCTAACGCTACTTCGAGGACTCTGGCACCCTTTCAGGGTGCGTGACGATTCGTGATCGTTTACCCCGGGTCGCCTGCGGCGACCCGGGGCTACCTTCTGGCACGCCTCCGGCGTGCATTGATCTCGGCAGTTCGGACGTTCGCCAGTTTTATCAGCGCGCGTTGCTGAAATAATCGTCCAAAGGGATTTCGAGGTCAACATGCGACGCCATTCGCCATTGCTCCCACTTCTGCTCGCGCTTTCAATCGCGTTTGCCTCCTGTGCGAGTTCGCCCCACGAGAACGCCGCGCGAACGCGTCCCGTGCGGCCGGTTCCCGCCCCGCAAATCGTCGACCAGCTCGAGCGGGCGACGTTCCAGTGGTTCTGGGACACGACGAACCCGGAGAACGGGCTCGTGCCCGACCGCTGGCCGACGCCGTCGTTCTCGAGCGTGGCGGCAGTCGGCTTCGGCCTCACCGCGACGGGCATCGGCGCCGAGCGGGGCTGGGTGACGCGCGAAGAGGCGGCGCAGCGCGTTCTCACCACGCTCCGTTTCTTCCGCGAAGCTCCACAGGGGCCAGCCGTACGCGGCGTCACCGGCTACAAGGGCTTCCTCTACCACTTCCTCGACATGAAAACGGGAGAGCGCTTCGAGACGGTCGAGCTCTCGACGATCGACACCGCGCTCTTCCTCGCCGGCGCCCTCTTCTGCCAGTCGTACTTCGACCGCGACAATCCTGCGGAGACCGAGATCCGCGCGATCGCCGAGGAGCTCTACCGTCGCGCCGAGTGGGACTGGGCGGTCTTCCGCGATCCGTTCGTCTGCATGGCCTGGACGCCGGAGGGGGGCTTCGGCACGCACGACTGGCGCGGCTACGACGAGGCGATGATCGTCTACGTCCTCGCGTTAGGCTCGCCGACGCACCCGGTCAAACCCGAAGCGTGGGAAGCGTGGACGAAGACTTACGAGTGGAAGTCGTACTACGGCCGGGAGCACGTCAACTTCGCGCCGCTCTTCGGCCACCAGTACTCGCAGATGTTCGTTGACTTTCGCGGGATCCGCGACGAGTACATGCGCGCGCGCGGCATCGACTACTTCGAGAACGCTCGGCGCGCCACCCTCTCGCAGCGCGACTACGCGATCGACAACCCGATGGAGTGGGAGGGCTACGGCGCGAACCTCTGGGGCCTCACCGCGTGCGACGGCCCGATCGACGCCGAGCTCGACTACAAGGGGACGAAACGGCGCTTCTTCACCTACGCGGCTCGCGGCGCAGCGGCGACGGAAGTCCGCGACGACGGGACGATCTCTCCCACAGCCGCCGCGTCGTCGATCGCCTTCGCCCCGGAGATTGCGATTCCGGCGATCGAGGAGATGACGACGACGTGGGGCCCGCTGATCTACACGAAGTACGGCTTCCTCGACGCGTTCAATCCTAGTTTCAAGTACTCGATCCCGGTGCATCACGGACACGTCGATCCCGCGATGGGCTGGGTCGACCACGACTATCTCGGGATCGACCAGGGTCCGATCGTGATCATGATCGAGAATCATCGAAGTGGCCTCGTCTGGAACGCGCTGCGGAAGAACCCGCACATCGCGCGCGGGCTCCGGAACGCCGGCTTCACCGGAGGCTGGCTGGAGTCGGTGAAATGACGAGACGGCTCGTCGCCGCCTCGCTCGTCTCTGCGTGCCTCGCCGCGTGTGTCGGCTCGCACGGTGGCCGCGAGGTGCAGGTCGTCGAGTTCTGGGGGATGGGACGCGAAGGCGAGGTCGTCGCAGAGCTCGTTCCCGAGTTCGAGCGTCGCAATCCCGGCATCCACGTCGTCGTCCAGCAGATCCCCTGGACCGCGGCGCACGAGAAGCTGCTGACCGCCCACGTCGGCGGCTCTCTGCCCGACATCGCGCAGATGGGCAACACCTGGATCCCCGAGTTCCAGGTCGTCCGGGCACTCGAAGACCTGACCCCGTACGCATCGCGCTCCGCGACGGTGCGACGGGGCGAGTTCTTCGACGGCATCTGGGAGACGAGCCTGATCGACGGGCATCTCTTCGGTGTCCCCTGGTACGTCGACACGCGCGTCCTCTTCTATCGGACCGACCTGCTCCGCGAAGCAGGCTTCGCGAATCCTCCTCGCACCTGGAGCGAGTGGGTGAATGCCTGCCGGGCGCTGCGCGAGAAGAACCGTAACCCGAGCTTCAAGCCGATCCTCCTCCCGACGAACGAGTGGCCGCAGCCGGTCGTGCTCGCCCTGAACAGCGGCGCCACGTTCGTGAACGACGACGCGACCGCACGCTTCGTCGATCCCCGCTTCCTCGAGGGGTTCACCTTCTATCTCGACTTCTTCAGCCGCGGCGACGCACCCGTCGTCGCAGGAAGCCAGATCGCGAACCTCTACCAGCAGTTCGGCGAAGGCGAGTTCGCGATGCTGATCACCGGTCCCTGGAATGTCGGCGAGATGCGTCGCCGCCTTCCCGCCGACAAGCAGGACGAGTGGACGACCGCGCCGATCCCTGCGCGTGACGGCGCGCCTTACCCGGGCCTGTCGATCGCCGGCGGCTCGAGCCTCGCGATCTTCGCGACGTCGCCGCGGAAGGACGCGGCGTGGAAGTTCGTCGAGTTCCTGACCGAGCCGGAGCAGCAGGTCCGCTTCTACGAGCTCTCCGGCAATCTTCCGGCGCGACGTGCCGCGTGGGATGCCCCGGCACTGCAGAAGGACCGCGAGATGGCTGCGTTTCGCACGCAGCTCGACCACACCGTCGCTCTTCCGCGTATCCCCGAGTGGGAGCGGATCGCCACCGCGGTCTTCGAAGAGGGCGAGCTCGCCGCGCGCGGGCGGTTCGATGCCGCAGAGGGGGCGCGCCGCCTCGACGTGCGCGTCAACGCGATGCTCGACAAGCGTCGATGGGTGCTTTCGCGATGAGCCGCACACCGAGAGCGTTCCGATCCGAAGCGCGCGCAGCGGTCGTCTTCCTGCTGCCGGCGCTGACGCTCATCGGCGTCTTCTTCGTTCTTCCCGTCATCGCGGGCCTCGTGCTCAGCCTCACGGATTTCGACATCTACTCGCTCGGACGAACGGCCGACACGCGCTTCGTCGGCCTCTCGAACTACGCGGGGCTCGCCGACAACGGCGTCTTCTGGGTCGCGATGCGCAACACGCTCTACTTCGCGCTCGTCGGAGGACCGCTGACGATCGCCGTCGCGCTCGGCGCTGCGCTCCTGCTCAACGCGAAGGCGGCGCGGCTCAAGCCGCTCTTCCGGACGATCTACTTCGCGCCGGTCGTGACGTCGATCGTCGCGGTCGCCGTCGTCTGGCGCTTTCTCTACCACCCGCGCGTCGGCCTCCTCAACACGCTGCTCGGCTACGTCGGAATCAGCGGCATCGACTGGCTCGGCGATCCGCGCTTTGCGATGCCCGCGATCATCGTGCTGGCGATCTGGAAGAACTTCGGCTACTCCGCGATCATCTTCCTCGCCGGGCTGCAGAACGTCCCCGAGGAATTGTTCGAGGCGGCGAAGATGGATGGGGCGGGGCCCGTTAGGCAGTTCCTGCACATCACGCTGCCGGAGCTCGCGCCGACCTTCGTATTCGTCAGCATCATCACGGCAATCGGCTACTTCCAGATCTTCGCCGAGCCCTACGTGATGACTCCCGAAGGCGGCCCGCTCAACAGCACGCTCACGATCGTGATGCTGATGTACCGCGAGGGCTTCCGCTGGTGGAACATGGGCTTCGCGGCGTCGATCGCCTTCGTCCTCTTCGCGGTCGTCTTCGGAGGCTCGCTGCTGAGCAAGCGGATTCGCAGGAGGAGCTCGCGATGAGGCGGAAGACGCTCGTCAGCGGCTCGCTGCTCCATCTCGTCCTCGTCGTCGGGGCGATCGCGACGATCGTCCCGCTCGTCTGGATGGTCTCGGCGTCGCTCATGCCGGCGGGTGAGGCGACCGCGTTCCCACCGCGCTTCGTGCCGAGCCGCGTCACGATCGAGAACTACCGCGCGCTCTTCGAGCGGCTCGACATCGGGCGGGCGTTCATGAACAGCGTAGTCGTCGCGCTGATCTCGACCCTCTGCTCTCTTCTCTTCAACTCGATGGCGGGCTACGCCTTCGCCAAGCTCCGCTTTGGAGGGCGAAATCGGCTCTTCGCGATCCTCGTTGGCGCTCTCGCGATCCCGGCGCAGGTGGCGATGCTTCCGCTCTTCCTCCTGCTCAAATCGGTCGGGCTGGTGAACACCTACGCAGGCGTGATGATCCCGCTGATGGCGACGATCTACGGCGTCTTCCTGGTGCGGCAGTTCATGGTGTCGATCCCCGACGACCTGATCGCGGCCGCGCGCATCGACGGCGCGAGCGAGTGGCAGATTTACACGCGCATCATTCTTCCGGTCGCGCGCCCCGTGCTCGCGACGCTCGCGATCTTCACCTTCATGTCGGCGTGGAACGACTTCATGTGGCCCCTGGTCATCCTGACGAGCGACCGGAAATACACGCTCCCCGTCGCGATCGCGAATCTCGTCGGCGAGCATGCGCAGGACGTCGAGCTGATGATGGCGGCCTCGGTGCTCAGCGTGATCCCGGTGCTCCTCATCTTCTTCGTCCTCCAGAAGCAGTACATCGCCGGCCTGACGTCGGGGAGCGTGAAGGGATGAGCGGGAGAGGCGAGTCGAGAATCGAGCGTGAGCTGGGAGTGCGAGCCCTGGCTTGTGTGGCGGAGGCACTCCTGCCTGCGCGTCGCCGAAGGCGACCGTTGAATGCGGAAGTCGGATTGCGGAATGCGGAGTGGAGCCCGATTCCGCATCTCGACCGAAGCCTCGTCGGCCTCCGCCCTTTGCTTCTCGAACGATTCATGCGGCGCGTTGCGCCGCGCGCAGGCAGGAGTGCCTGCGCCACATTGATTCTCTCGCTCGCTCTCACTCTCTCGGCTACCGCCCAGACCCTCGACACCTTCGACGACGTAAAGGGCTGGAAATCGCTCCCCGCTTCCGGTGTCGAGCTCCGCCTCACGCCCGACGCCGGCGCGATGCGTCTCGACTTCGACTTCCGCGGGCACGGCGGTTATGCGATCGCGCGACGCGACGCGCCAGTCGACCTTCCCGAGAACTTCGAGCTCGCGTTCCGCATCCGCGGCGACGCCCCCGTCAACACGCTCGAGATCAAGCTCGTCGACGAGTCGGGAGACAACGTCTGGTGGACGACACGGCGCGACTGGGACTTCCCTCGCGACTGGCGCCGCCTTTCGCTCAAGAAGCGGCAGTTCGACTACGCCTGGGGACCTCTCGGTCCCTCGCCGCTTCCGAGACGCATCGCCGCGATCGAGATCGTCGTGACAGCAGGCACCGGCGGCAAGGGCTCCGTCTGGATCGATGACCTGACCCTCTCGGCTCTGCCTCCGCCGTCTGCGTCTCTTCCCCCTTCTCAAGGTCCCTGGTCGTCCGACTCCGCCAACCCGCAGTCGGCGAAGTTCGATCTCGGCGAACGCCGCGAGCTCGGCGGCCTCGTCATCGATTGGGGCGACGCCTTCGCCTCGCGTTACAACGTCGCCGCCTCCATCGACGGCGAGCTCTGGGATACCGTTGCGCGAGTCGACGGGGCCGACGGCGGGCGCGACTACGTCTACATGCCCGACACCGACGCGCGCTGGCTCAGGCTTTCACTCGAGGCCGGGCCCGGCGCCGGCTACACGATCCAGCACCTCGAGCCGAAGCCCGCCGACTGGGCCCGCACGCCCAACGAATTCTTCGCCGCGATCGCCCGCGACGCCAAACGCGGCGACTATCCGCGCTACCTCCTCGGTGAACAGTCGTACTGGACGATCGCCGGCTCGAACGGCGGCGCTCAGGAAGCGCTCCTCAGCGAAGACGGCAGCGTCGAGCTCGGTGACGCGCGCGTCTCGCTCGAGCCGTTCGTTTACGTCAGCGGCAGGACTGTCACCTGGGCGGACGTGAAGACCTCGCAGTCGCTCGTCGACGGCAACCTCCCGATTCCTTCGGTCGAGTGGCACGCAAGCAGCGTGACGCTGAAGATCACCGCCTTCGTCACCCCCGACGATCTCCTCCGCGTCCGCTATCAGCTCACCGCTCCGAACGACGCGCTGCTTTACGTCGCGATCCGCCCGCTGCAGGTGAATCCCTCGTGGCAGTTCCTCAAGCGCGTCGGAGGCGTCTCGCGCATCGCGCGACTCGCATGGGACGGAACGAGCCTCGCCATCGGCTCCACGCCGCAGCTCACCGTCGTGCCGCGCGCGCCAGCCTCGGGATTCGGCGCTCTCCCCTTCTACGGCGGAAGCATCGTCAACTCGATACGCGCCGGGAAGCTCCCTCCCGCACATTCGGTCGACGACCCGACGAGTTGGGCCGCCGGCGCGTTCGCGTTCACCGCACACGACGTCACGATCGACGTCCCGCTCGGCTCCTCGCCGAAAACGAAGGAGTGGACGCTCGATGACGTCGCAGCGCGCTGGCGCGCCGACCTCGGTGACACCGTCATCGACCTCCCCGACCGCCGCGTCTCCGACTCGATCCGCGCGAACCTCGGCTGGATCCTCGTCAACCGCGACGGCCCGTCGATCCAACCGGGCGCCCGCTCGTACGACCGCTCCTGGATCCGCGACGGCTCGCTGACCTCGGTTGCGCTGCTCCGGTTAGGGCACGATTCCGACGTCCGTCAGTTCATCGAGTGGTATGCGACGCACCAGTATCCCGACGGAGCGATTCCATGCTGCGTCAGCGCGACCGGAGCCGATCCGGTCCCCGAGCACGACAGTCACGGACAGTTCATCTTCCTCGTCGCCGAGTACCTCCGCTTCACGAACGACCGCGAGCTCGCGAACGCAATGTGGCCGCGCGTCAGGAAGGCCGTCGAGCACATCGACGCGTTGCGGCACGAGCGTATGACGGCGGCGTACGAGACGACCGAAAAGCGCGTCTTCTACGGGCTCCTCCCCGAATCGATCAGCCACGAAGGCTACTCGGCCAAGGCGATGCACTCGTACTGGGACGATCTCTTCGCCCTCCGCGGGCTCGAGGACGCGGTCTACCTCGCAGAGAAACTCGGAAAGCAGTACGAAGCAAAGTCGATCGCCGCCATCCGCGACTCGTTCCGCCACGACCTCCGCGCGTCGATCGAGCTCGCGATGAAGCAGCATGCGATCGATTACGTTCCCGGCTGCGCGGAGCTCGGTGACTTCGACGCGACCTCGACGACCGTCTTTCTCTCGCCGGGCGCGGACACGGGGCTCGATCCCGCGGTGCTGCGCCGCACGTTCGACACGTACTGGGAGAATTTCGTCGCGCGGCGCGACGGCACGCGCTCCTGGGAGAACTACACGCCGTACGAGCTCCGCACCGTCGGCGCGATGACGCGCCTCGGGATGCGCGACCGCGCGCTCGCGGCGCTCGACTACTTCTTCGCCGACCAGCGCCCCGCCGGATGGCGCATGTGGGCCGAGGTCGTTTGGCGCGACCCGAGGCACGGCGCATTCATCGGCGACATGCCGCACGGCTGGGTCGCGTCGGATTTCATCCGCTCGGCGATCGATCTCGTCGCGTACGAGCGCGAGTCGGACGACGCACTGGTGCTCGGCGCGGGCGTTCCTGCGTCGTGGCTCGACGACCCGAACGGCGTGCGCGTCGAGCGGCTTCGCACGCATTACGGCACGCTCAGTTACCGGATGTCTCGCGACGGCGACGCAATCCGCGTAAGCATCGAGCGCGGCGTGACGGTTCCGCGCGGCGGCATCGTCGTCGTCTCGCCATACGACGGTCGCGAGCGAACCGTGCGATCGCTGCCTGCAACGCTCGAGATCCGCCCTCCAAAGGCCAGGGAGACACACATTCGATGACCAACGAACCGAACATCAACGCATACGGCCACTTTGCAGACGGAGGCCGCGAGTACATCGTCACCGATCCGCGCCCGCCGCGGCCCTGGGCGAACGTCATCGCGAACAAGCGCGTCGGCCTCGCCGTGAGCCAGAGCGGCAGCGGCTTCACCTGGATCGACAACTCGCAGCTCGCCGTCGTGAACTGGTGGCAGCAGGATTTCGCGAACGACACGAGCGGGAAGTTCATCTACGCGCGCGACCGCCAGACCGGGAAGCTCTGGTCGCTCTCTCCCGCGCCGGTCTGGGCCTCGCTCGACCGGTACGAGTGCCGCCACGGCATCGGCTACACCACGTTCGCGCAGCGCGTCGATGGCATCGCCTCGGAGTGGACACTCTTCGTCCACGAGAGTGAAACGGTCGAGCTCTGGATCGTGAGGCTCCGCAACGACAGCCCGCACCGTCGCGCGATCGATCTCACCGGATACCTCGAGTGGTGCTGCGGTGTGACTCCCGCGCCGCGCCGCGAGTTCCACAAGCTCTTCATCGAGACGGAGTACTCCCCCGCCGACCGCGCGGTCTACGGCTGGAACCACATGTGGGACGTCGGTTCGAAGCGTTGGGGGCACTGGAACAGCGACTTCCCGTACGTCACCTCGTTCGCGACGACCGGCACGATCACCGCGGCAGAAGGCGAGAAGTCGGCGTTCATCGGACGGAACGGGACGCTGCGCGACCCCGAGGCGTTAGGGAAGGCTGAATGGAGAGGCCTCTTCGGGCGGCACCACGATCCCGTCGCTGCCATGCAGGTCGGCGTCGAACTCGAGCCAGGCGAGGAGACGTCACTCGGCTTCGCCATTGCGATCGGCGCATCGCGTGAGGAGGCAAGAGCTCTCGCGCAGAGCTGGCTCGACGTCCCGGCGATGGAGAGGGCACTCACCGAAGTGAAGTCTTCGTGGACGGCGCGCCTCGGCGCGCACCGGATGGAATCGCCCGACGCGCAGTTCAACAGCCTCGTCAACGACTGGATCCGCTACCAGGCGATCTCGGCGCGGATCTGGGGTCGCGCCGGTTACTACCAGCAGAGCGGCGCCTACGGCTTCCGCGACCAGCTGCAGGACTCGCAGGTCTGGCTGACGATCGACCCCGCGGTCTGCCGCGAGCAGATCAAGCTCCACGCGAAGCACCAGTTCGCCGACGGCTCGGTCTATCACTGGTGGCATCCCCTCTCGGAGCTCGGTCACGTCACGAAGATGACCGACGACCTTCTCTGGATGTCGTTCGTGGCGCCTAACTACATCCGCGAGACGGGCGACGCCTCGATTCTCGATGACCCGGCCCCGTTCCTCGACGAGGAGACGCCGGCGCCGTTCGAGGAGCACGTGCGCCGCGCCTTCGAGCGCGTCTTCAAGCGGTCGTCGCCGCGCGGCCTGCCGTACATCGGCGCGGGCGACTGGAACGACGGCCTCTCCGCGGCGGGGCTCGAGGAGAAGGGCGAATCGATCTGGCTCGCTCACTTCCTCGCCGGCGTCCTCGGGGAGTGGGCAGAGATTCACGCGCGGACGGGACGCGCGAAGTTTGCAGCGGGCTACGCGGAGAAGCGCCGCGAACTGATCGCGGCGATCAACGAGTATGGCTGGGACGGTGCCTGGTACTGGCGCGCGACGCTCGACGACGGCTCGAAGATCGGCAGCGCGTCGAACACGCAGGGGAGGATCTACCTAAACGCCCAGACCTGGGCGGTCCTCAACGACATCGCCACTCCCCAGCGCGCAAAGGCGTGCATGAAGGCGGTCCGCGAGCAGCTCGTGAGCGAGGCGGGCGCGCTGCTCCTCGCCCCGGCATACGACATCCCCGACGAGCGGATCGGTTACATCACGCGCTACGCGCCCGGGCTGCGCGAGAACGGCGGCGTCTACACCCACGCTGCGACTTGGGCGATCGCCGCGGCCTGCAAGGTGAAGGACGAAGAGCTAGTGGCTCAGCTCCTTCGCGCGATCGATCCGACGAACAAGGATCCGGAGCGTTACTGGGCCGAGCCGTTCGTGCTTCCGGGCAATGTCGACGGGCCGCAGTCGCCCTGGTACGGCCGCGCCGGATGGACCTGGTACACCGGCTCCGCGTCGTGGCTCCATCGCATCGTCGCCGAGTGGGTGATGGGAGTCCGGCCCGAGTGGGAAGGACTGCGTATCGACCCCTGCCTGCCGAAGGGCTGGGACCGCGCGCGCGTCACGCGCAGCTGGCGCGGCGCGAGCTACGAGATCTCGATCGAACGGGGCGGGAGCGCGGGAGTCACGCTAGACGGGAAGCCGGTCGAGGGAAACCTGCTCCCCGTGCCGAAGGCAGGAGACAAGCACGTCGTCGTCGCACGTGTAGCGTGACGCGACCAGGACGCGACAGGCGCCCCGCTCCCTCCTGGGACGCCCGTCGCGTCAGTTTCGGATCGCGCTGCGCGGGTTCTTCTTCTTCATTCTTCATTCCTCATTCGACATTCGACATTTCGGTTCTGCCGTTCGCGCGGAAACCGAAATGAAGAATGTCGAATGAGGAATGAAGAATTGAGAATCGCCAGCGCCCGCGGCCATCTCTCAATTCTCAATTCACCCTGACACCATTCGCCCTCACCACATCCGCGTACCACCTCCCGCTCCGCTTGATCGTCCGCGTCTGCGTCGCGTAGTCGACGTGGACGATGCCGAAGCGTTTCGCGTAGCCCTCGCTCCACTCGAAGTTGTCCATGAGCGACCAGGCGAAGTAGCCGCGGACGTCGGCGCCGCGGGCGATGGCGTCGCGCACCGCGCCCAGGTGCTCGCGTAGATACGAGACGCGGAGAGGATCGTCGATACCCTCGGGGGGAGCGACCGGCGGATCATAGAAGGCTGCGCCGTTCTCGGTGACGTAGAGCGGCAGCTTCGTGTAGTCGTTCGCCACGCGGACGAGGATGTCGGAGAGCCCTTGAGGGAAGACCTCCCAGCTCATCTCGGTGTAGGCGGCGGCGGGATTCTTCACGCGGCTCGCGCGCTCGACCGCGACGGACGCGTCGTGCTTCGTAAGGCCGCGGCTGTAGTAGTTGACTCCGAGGAAGTCGATCGGCGTGGTGATGAGCTCGAAGTCGGTCGCGAGGTGCGTCGGCCACGCCTCGCCGTAGAGCTCGGCCATGTCGTCAGGATAGGCGCCGCGGAAGAGCGGATCGAGATAGTGACGGTTCATGAAAGCGTCGGCGCGCTGCGTGGCGGCAACGTCGGCGGGATCGCCTGACGCGGCGTACTTCGGCTCGAGGTTGAGAACGATGCCGGCGGGCGACTTCGTCTCGGCGCGGAGGGCGCGCATTGCAGCGCCGTGCGCGCGGAGGATGTTGTGCGCCGCAATCGGCCCCTCGAACCGGCTTCTGTGTCCGGGAGCGAGGCCGCCGTGGAGATAGCCGCCGGTCGCAATGACCCACGGCTCGTTGATCGTCACCCACATCGCGACGCGGTCGCCTAACGCGCGCGCCGTCGTCGCGGCATAGTCGGCGAGCCACGAGGCGACGTCGCGGTTGAGCCAGCCGCCGCGGTCGTCGAGCGCGGCGGGAAGGTCCCAATGGTAGAGCGTTGCCATTGGGCGGATTCCCGCCTCGAGGAGCTCGTCGACGAGGGCGCGATAGAAATCGAGCCCCTTCTGGTTCACGGCGCCGGTGCCTTCGGGGACGATGCGTCCCCAGGCGATGCTGAAGCGGTACGCGCCGAGGCCAAGCTCGCGCATGAGCGCGACATCGCTCTTCATCCGGCGGTAATGGTCGCAGGCGACGTCGCCCGTGTCGCCGTTCTTCACCATCCCCGGCGTGTGGCTGAAGCGCTGCCAGATACTCGGCCCCGCACCGTCGGCCAGAGGCGAGCCTTCGATCTGATACGCGGCCGTCGCCGCGCCCCAGAGGAAACCGTCGGGAAATGCGATGGGCGTGGTCATGGTGTCGCGAACGAGTCTAGCAAAGGACGAATGCGGAATTCGGATTGCGGAATGCGGAATGGGGCGACGCCTGTGTGGCGCAGGCACTCCTGCCTGCGCGCGGCGCGACGCGCCGCAGGTGAACCAAGACTCGAAGTAGCCGGCCGCCTTTGGCGGCGCGCAGACAGGAGTGTCTGCGCCACACTGACTGCTGCTCGTTTCTCGCCTTTCGCCCCAAGAAAAAATCGCGGCCCTTTCGAACCGCGATTCCCTCTGCCTGCTCGGGCCTTTGGCCTATGGCCTGCTTCCCGCCTGCTTTGACCGATGACCTTTGACCTCTGACCTGCCTTAATCGCTCAGATTGCGAATCACCGTCGGAATATCGAGGTCAGCGCCGAAATCATTCGACGCCATGGGGCCGAATCCGGAGGAGCCGCCGGCGCCTTTGAGGGGGTTACGAAAAAACGGGGGATCGTAGATCTCTCCTTCGGCCCCCACCTGGTCGGAGGACGAGGCTGCCATCGGCTGTTCCGCAGGACGCTCGGCGGGACGGTCGATCGAACGGGAGCGCGTCGGCTCGCCGAGAGTGACCGGCTCGCTGTGCATCGCGCGGCGCCCCATCTGCTCGCCGCGGACGTTGAGGAGCCCCGCCGTCGCGGTGTCGAAGCCGGTCGCGATCACGGTGACCTTGATCTCGTCCTTCATCTTCGGGTCGATGACGGCGCCGAAGATGATGTTCGCGTCCTCGTCGGCCGCTTCCTGGATGATCGACGCCGCCTCGTTCACTTCGAAGAGCGTCATGTCGCTGCCGCCGGTGATGTTGATGAGCACGCCGCGGGCGCCTTCGATCGACGCCTCCTCGAGCAGCGGCGAGCTGATCGCCCGCTGCGCCGCCTCGACTGCACGATGCTCGCCCGACGACATGCCGGTGCCCATGAGCGCCATCCCCATGCCGTGCATGATCGTCTTCACGTCGGCGAAGTCGAGGTTGATCTCGCCCGGAACCGTGATCAGGTCGGAGATGCCCTGCACCGCCTGGCGGAGGATGTCGTCGGCGATGCGGAACGAGTCGCCGAGCGAGGTCGCGCGCTCGACGAAGTTGAGCAGCCGCTCGTTCGGGATCGTGATCAGCGTGTCGACCGACTCGCGGAGCAGGCGGATGCCGTGCTCGGCCTGGTTCCGCCGCTTCTTCCCTTCGAAGTTGAAGGGCTTCGTCACGACGGCGACGGTGAGCGCGCCGAGCTCGGCCGCGAGCGAGGCGATGATCGGCGCCGCGCCCGTGCCGGTGCCGCCTCCCATGCCGCTCGTGATGAAGATCATGTCGGCGCCCTGGAGCGTCTCGAGGATCTTCTCCGTGTCCTCGAGCGCGGCGTTCTTGCCGACGTCGGGGTTGGCGCCGGCGCCGAGACCCTTGGTCAGCTTTGCGCCGAGCTGGAGCTTCGTCGGCGCGAGCGAGCTCTTCATCGCCTGCACGTCGGTGTTCGCGACGATGAACTCGACGCCTCGGATTCCGGCCTGGATCATCCGGTTCACGGCGTTGCCGCCGCCACCGCCCACGCCGACAACCTTGATCTTGGCGGGCAGCTCGTCGTCCATCGAAATCCTGAGCTGCTCGTTGTCGCCGGTTTCATCGAAAAGAATCATGTCGCCTCCAGAGGTGCTCTCGGCCATACCTGCCTGCTGCCCTCGTTTTTTTCGTCTGCTCAATTGGGCCCCGTACTGAATTTTTTGGTTTTTAGTTGTTAGTTGTTAGACAGGCGGCGCTGCTGCACGGGGAGCCGGCCGGGCGTGTATCTCCGGACTCCTCGTGCGCTTCGTAGCTGCGTCTATCCGTCATTTCAGCCTGCCTGTAACAGCTCTCGATGCCTGTCTGACAACTGACAACCAACAACCAAAAACTAGAAACCAACAACTTCCGTCCCAGCCTAACCCTCACAACTCCCGATGCCTGTCTAACAACTAACAACTAATAACTAACAACTCCAAAGACAAACCGCGCGCCGGGACGGGCCGGAAGTGCCCGCCCCGGCGGCTCCCGGGCGAGCGGTCCACGCCGACCGCGCCCCGGGCCAGGCGACGGCACAGGATCCCCCGCGGGGATGGAGCAATCCTCGCGATTCGGGTGATCCCCATTGCCGTACGCACCGTTCCATTAGCCTAACTCCACCAGCCTGCATTGCCTGTCTAACAACTAACAACTAAGAACTAAAAACTGAACATCACTCCTGCGCGAACCACTGGCGGAACGTCTCCGCCACCTTCGCGAGACCCTTGCGCTGCGGCTTGCGCGCGCGCTGCCGGCTCCGGTAGCCCCAGAGCAGCAGCCCCGCCGCCGCCGCCCACTCGGGACCGTTGATCGTCTCCGAAAGACCGCCGAATCCCTGCGGCACGCCCTTGCGCACCTGCTGGTCGAACACCTGCTCGACCATCTCGATCATCCCTTCCATCTCGGCACCGCCGCCGACGAGCACGACGCCCGAGCGGATCTCGCGCTCGAGCCCCACCTTCTCGAGGTCGCGATAGATCAGCTTCGCGATCTCCGCGGCGCGCGGCTCGAGGATGTTCGTCAGCTCCGCGCGCGAGATGATCTTCGGCGCGCGTCCGCCGACCGTCGGCACCTCGATCGGGTCCTCGCTCGTGGCGAGCGACGAGATCGCACAGCCGTACTTCTTCTTGATCCTCTCCGCGTCCTCCATCGGCGTGCGGAGCACCACCGAGATGTCGGACGTGAAGTGGCCCGCTCCCGCCGGGAGGACGTTCGTGTGGACGACGTTCCCCTCGATGAAGACCGAGTAGTCGGTCGTGCCGCCGCCGATGTCCATGAGCAGCACGCCCATCTCGCGCTCGTCGGCCGTGAGCACCGCCTCACCCGCCGCGAGCGGCTCGAGGACGAGCTCCCTCACTTCGATCCCCGTCTTATTCACGCAGGCGAGCACGTTCTGGTCGTGGGTCCGCGCGCCGGTGACGATGTGGACGTTCGCCTCGAGGCGCGATCCGGTCATGCCGATCGGATCGTGGATGCCGTCCTGCCCGTCGACGACGAACTCGCGCGGGATCACGTGAAGGATCTCGAGCTCGGCGGGGACGTTGATCGACCGCGCCGCCTCGATCACGCGGTCGATGTCCTCGCGCGCGACCTCCTTGTGCTTGCCCGATACCGAAACCACGCCGCGCGAGTTGACCGAGCGGATGTGGTCCCCCGCGATGCCGACGAAGGCCGACTCGATCTGCGCGCCCGCCATCACCTCGGCTTCGTCGACCGCGCGCTTGAGCGCGTCGACCGCCTGGTCGAGGTTCGCGATGTTCCCGCGCCTCGTCCCGCGCATCGGCGCCGTTCCCTTGCCCGACACTTCGAGCTGCCCCCGGTCGTTCACTTCGCCGATCAGCACGCACACCTTCGACGTGCCGATGTCGATCCCCACGATGTAGTTGTCGCTCTTTGCCATCAGTCCTTGACCCCCTCGAGATTCCCCGCGCTCGCGCCCATGGACGCGGCGCCCGCATTCATTGCACTTCCCTGTCGCGCCGTGCCGCCCCGCGAGGCAGGCACATGGCCAGCCCGCGGCTTCACGACGACCCTGTTCGCGAACCGGAGATCGGCGTACTCGATCGATCCCGGCTCGTACTGCTCCGCCTCCGCGATCGAGCAGAGCGACGTCCACTTCGACGCCGCGTCGGCGGGATCGAGCAGCACCGGCGCCCTCAGCTCCCTGTCGAAGACGCGGAACGTGCCCCCCTCTTCGGGGCTCACCTCGGAGACCCGCGCGTAGAGCAGCGGGCTTCCCGCCCGGAGCGCTTCGAGGAACGCGACGCAATCCGCGACCCCTTCGCCCCCTTCGCTCACGATCACCGGAAGCCCTGCGTTCCCGAACTCGGGGCGCAACTCCTCGAACACGACACCCTTCACGTCGACGTAGCGGAGATTCCCGCCTTCCGACACCAGCGCGACAGGCTCGCGCTCGGTGAGGTGGATCGTCAGCCTGCCGGGCAGCTCCTTCTCGATCGCCACCTCGGAGACCCACGGCAGCGACGTCAGGTCGCGGCGGAGCTCCTCGATGTCGAGCTTGAAGAGGTTGCGGCCCAGGTACGGCTTCGTGACCGCGTCGATCGCCGTGCGCGAGGTGTGCTTCGCGCCGACCGACTCGATCGTCCTGATCGCAAAGCGCGAGTCGCTCTGCGTCCGCTGCCAGAGCCAGAGCCCCGCCGCGGCGACGACGAGCGCGACGACGACGTTCGTCGCGATCGCGAGAACCTTGCCGACCTGCACGCGACGGTAGTTGCGCCGCGTCGCCTTCGGATCGCTCGGGCGGAAGAAGCGGTCGCTCGAGGTGTCGAACGCCTTCATCGCGCGCCTCCCGCCAGAAGCTCCGCCACTTCGTGCACGTCGCCCGCGCCCATCGTCACGAAGACGGAGCCGGGAGCGAGCCCGCGGCCTAACTTCCCCGCAATCTCGGCGTTGGTGCCATCGATCGCGCGTACGCGCCCGTTGCCGGCGGCGTTCGCGATCGTCGACGAGTCGACGCCTGCGATCGGCTTCTCGCGCGCCGGGTAGATCGGCGCGACCCACGCCTCGTCGGCTTCCGCCAGCGCCTCCGCGAACTCGAGCGCGAAGTCGCGCGTCCGCGAATAGAGGTGCGGCTGGAAGAGGGCGACGACGCGACGCCCGGGGAAGCTGCCACGAGCCGCGGCGAGCGTCGCGCGGATCTCGGTCGGATGATGCGCGTAATCGTCGATCACGATCGAGCCGTTGTGGTCGCCGAGCCGCTGGAATCGCCGCTCGACGCCGCGGAACTTCGCGAGCGCCGACGCGATCTCCGACATCGGCACACCGAGCTCGAGCGCCGCGGCGATCGCCGCGAGCGAGTTGCGGACGTAATGCTCCCCCGGAAGCTGGAGCGTGACCGTGCCGAACAATTCGCCGCCGCTCGTCAGCTCGTACGTGCTCGCGCCATTGTCGAACCGCAGGTTCGTCGCACGGAGCGACGCCGCGGCTCCCGTCCCGTACGCCACCGTCCGCTTCCCGCTCTGAGCGAGAAGCGCGGCGACCTCCGGCTCGTCGACGCAGCCGATCAGCACGCCGGCGTCGGGCACGAGCGCCACGAAGCCGCGGAACGCGCCGCGGATGTCGTCGAGGTCACGGTAGATGTCCAGATGGTCAGCTTCGATGTTGGTGACGACCGCGATCGTCGGGTGGAACGCGAGGAACGAGCGGTCGTACTCGTCGGCTTCGACGACGAGCACGTCGCCCTTGCCGAGCACCGCGTTGTTGCGGAGGTCGTGCATCATGCCGCCGACGACGATCGTCGGGTCGAGTCCCGCTTCGCGAAGGATGAACGACGCCATCGCCGTCGTCGTCGTCTTGCCATGCGTGCCGGCGATCGCGACGGTCTTCTTCCGCGCGGTGATCTCGCCGAGGAACTCGGCGCGGCGCATCACCGGCACGCCCGCTTCCGTCGCGCGGGCGACCTCCGGGTTGTCGCGCTTGACCGCCGATGAGATGACGATGAGCGAGGCGCGCTCGACGTGCGCCGGGTCGTGCCCGATCGCCACGTCGATGCCGTGGCTCACGAGCCGCGCGGTCGTCGCCGACGCCTTCATGTCGCATCCGGACACGGCAAGCCCCTCGGCCGCGGCGATCTCCGCCAGGCCGCTCATGCCTATCCCGCCGATACCGACGAAATGGATGCGCTTTTGTTCACCCAAATTCATGTCTCAAAAACTACGTTTAGCGATGAATTTTAAAGTTTCTTCAATGCGAAAGGCAATCAAATCGTGTGAATTACGACGATTATTTTCCGTTCCAAATGCGACGGGTCGGGCCGGAACGAGGCGAGACGCGACTGGCGAGAGGCGATGAGCAGGCCAGTGTGGCGCAGGCACTCCTGCCTGCGCGCCGCCGAAGGCGGCCGGTCTCTCGGTGACTAATGGTGGAAACGGGCGGCGCTTCGCGCCGCGCGCAGGCAGGAGTGCCTGCGCCACACCGGTCGCCTGTCGCCTCTCGCCTGTCGCCTTCACGCTCATGCTGATTCCTGTGAAAGATTGAGCAGCAGCCCGACGCAGATCATGCTGGCGAGGAGCGACGATCCGCCGTAGCTGACGAGCGGAAGCGGAAGTCCCTTCGTCGGCAGGAGGCAGAGCGTCACGCTCATGTTGAAGAGCGCCTGGACGCCGAGCATGAGCGTCAGGCCCACCGCCGCGTAGTAGCTGAAGCGGTCGCGGCTGCGCGTCGCGATCACGAATCCTCGCCAGACGACCACCGCGAAGAGGGCGACGACGACGATCGCCCCGAGGAATCCGAGCTCCTCGCCGATGATCGAGAAGATGAAGTCGGTGTGCGGCTCCGGGAGGAAGAAAAGCTTCTGCCGCCCGTTGCCGAGGCCGAGCCCGTTGACCCCGCCGGTGCCGATCGCGATGAGCGACTGCATCGCCTGGAAGCCCTTGCCGAGCGGGTCGGCCTCCGGGTTGAGGAAGGTCGTGAGGCGGTCGCGGCGGTAGTCGGCCGAGAGCATCACGTAGAGGCCGAGCGGGACGACCGCCATCGTCACCGCCAGGATCCTCGACCATGCGAGACCCGCGACGAAGACCATCGCGCAGCTGACGAAGAGAATCATCGCGGCCGTGCCGAAATCGGGCTGCAGGAGGATCAGCCCGACGATCGCGGCGAGCACGGCCGCGAAGGGTAGAAGCGTTGACGTCAGCTCGTTCACCCGATCCTCCTTCTGCGAAAGGAAAAGGGCGAGGAAGAGCACGACGACCGGCTTGGCGATCTCGGCCGGCTGGAACTGGAAGCCCGGCAGGACGAACCAGCGGTGCGTCCCGTTGATCGGCGCCTGAAAGAGCACGAGAACGAGCGCCGCGACGATGCCGCCGAGCATGAGGTAGACGACCCGCTGGTCGCGCACGAGTGCGACGTCGATGTTCATCAGCCCGAACATCAGCAGCGACCCCGCCGCCAGCCAGATGCACTGCTTGACGAGGAAGAGGTACGGATTGTCGCCCCCCGTCTTCTGGATCGCGAGGATCGCCGAGGCGCTGTAGATCATGACCAGCCCCATCACCACGATCATGATCGCGGCGACGAAGAGGTATTTGTCCCAGGAGAGCTTTCTACTCATCACGCCCTCCCAGCCAGGCGAAAGGCGAGAGGCGATAGGGGATGAGCAGGCCAGCGCAGGACGAGCGGTTTTCGCCGCGGCAGCGGCGACTTCTAAATAGCCCCACCCGTAAGGGTGGGGGAACGCGACGGATAGTTCTTTGATTCACGCCGCGAAGCGGCGAGACATCGGTAGCCCCCGGCTTCAGCCGGGGGTAGCGACCGGCGCAAACAAGACCCGGCGCCGCTTCAGCGGCGCGACGATTCGTCGTGATCGCGCGAATCATCGTTTCGCCTCCAACGCGCGCACCATCTGCTCGAATACCTCACCCCGATGTTCGAAATTGTTGAACTGATCGAAACTCGCGCAGGCGGGCGAAAGGAGAACCACGTCGCCTACAGTCGCGTTCTTTCGTCCGTGGTCGATCGCTCCCCGCATGTCGCCGCACGAGACGATCGGCGCAGCGCCGGCGAGCTTCGCTTCCACCTTCGGCGCTGCGTGGCCGATCGTCAGCACTGCCTTCGCCTTCGTCTTCACCAGCGGCGCGAGCCGCTCGAACTCGCCGGCCTTGTCCTTGCCACCAAGGATGAGAAAGACACTGGAGTCGGGCATCCCCTCGAGCGACTTGAGCGTCGCGTCGACGTTGGTTCCCTTCGAGTCGTTGATCCATTTCACGCCGTCGAGCACGCGGACGAGCACCATCCGGTGCGGCAGCCCGGCGAAGCTCTCGAAGGCGCGCGCGACCGCGTCATCGGAAGCACCGAGCCATCGCGCGGCGAGCCACGCCGCGAGCGCGTTCTCCACGTTTGCCGTTCCTTCGATCTTCAGGCGCGTGCGCGCGATGCGAGACTCGCCCGCTCCGGTGTCGAGCACGAGGTCGCTCCCGTCGAACCAGGCGCCCGGAACGACGCGCCGCGCCGACGAGAAGCGCCAGACCTCGGCTTCGGTCTCCGGATTCGTGCTTCTCGCATCGTCGGCGTTGACCACGGCGCAGTCGACCGCGCGCTGGTTGCGGAAGACGCGGTGCTTCGCCGCGGCGTAGTCGTCGAGCGTCGCGTAGCGGTCCATGTGGTCGGGTGTGATGTTGAGCAGCAGCGCGACGTTCGCGCGGAAGCGGCTGACCGTCTCGAGTTGGAACGACGAGAGCTCGATGACGTAGTCGCGCTCGGCGTCGTCGATCGCGGCACTGAGCGGCTCGCCGATGTTGCCCGCGACGACGGGGCGCATCCCGGCAGCGTCGAGGATCGCGCCGATCAGCGCGGTCGTCGTCGACTTGCCATTCGACCCGGTGATCGCGGTGACGCGCCCCCGCATGTAACGCGAGGCGAGCTCGATCTCGGCGATGATCGCGATGCCGCGACGCTCCGCTTCGGCGAGGATCGGAATCGTGCGCGGGATGCCGGGAGACAGAACGATCTCCGCGGTGTCGTCGAGCAGGCTTGCGGGATGGCCGCCGAACGCGCATTCGACCCGCGGGTCGAGCGACGCAGCGAGCGCGATCGCCGTCGCCGGCTGCGAGTCTGTGATGACGGCGCGCTCCTCCCGCGCCGCGAGCAGATTCGCCGCCGCGACCCCCGATTTTCCGGCTCCGAATACGACCGTTCTCATCTCGATCCCGTTCCCCGTTGTCCGTGTCGCGCCGCTGAAGCGGCGCCGTTCATCTCGTTCGCGTCCTGACCCCCGGCTGAAGCCGGGGGCTACTGATGTCTCGCCGCTGACGCGGCGTAAATCAAAGAACCACCCGATCGCGTCTCCCACCCTTACGGGTGGGGCTATCTAGAATTCGCCCCTGACGCGGAGAACAGCACCGCTCCGGCACCGGCCTGCTCATCGCCTCTCGCCTCATCGCCTCATCGCCTGCTTTGACCTTTGCCATCAAACCTGCCTTACCGCCTGCTCTGGCCTTTGGCGTCTGGCCTGCTCATCGCCTCTCGCCTCTCGCCTCTCGCCTCTCGCCTCATCGCCTATCTCAACTTCAGGGTTGAAAGACTGATGACCGCGAAAATGAGCGCAACGATCCAGAAGCGGACGACGACCTTCGTCTCGCTCCATCCTGAAAGCTCGAAGTGGTGATGGATCGGCGCCATCCGGAAGACGCGGCGTCCCGTCATCCGGAACGAACCGACCTGGACGATCACCGAGAGCGCCTCGATCACGAAGAGCCCCCCGACGAGCACCAGCAGGATTTCCTGCTTGATCATCACGGCGAGACAGCCGATGGCGCCGCCGATCGCGAGCGAGCCGACGTCGCCCATGAAGATCTCGGCCGGATGCGCGTTGAACCAGAGGAAGCCTAACGACGCGCCGACGAGCGCGCCGCAGAAGACCGCGAGCTCTCCGGTCCCCGGCACCCACGCGATGCGCAGGTAGTTCGCGATGCGGAAGTTCCCCGCCGCGTACGTCAGGATCGCGTAGGTTCCCGCGGCGATCAGCGTCGTCCCGATCGCGAGACCGTCGAGCCCGTCGGTCAGGTTCACCGCGTTCGACGCACCGACGATCACGAAGACGACGAACGGCAGGTAGAGCCACCCGAGGTCGAGGTGGTCCTTGATGAAGGGGAAGGTCAGCACGGTCGACCAGGAGTTGTGAATCGTCGGCAGCCACGAGATCGCCCCGCCCGCCAGGAGCGCCACGAGCCCCTGCAGCGCGAGCTTCTGCTTCGCGGTGAGACCGAGGCTGCGGCGGCGTGCGAGCTTGTACCAGTCGTCGGCGAAGCCGATCACGCCGAAGGCGACGGTGACGAAGAGGACGATCCAGACGTACGGGTTCAGCACGTCGGCCCAGAGCAGCGTCGCGACGACCACCGCGAGATGGATGAGAATCCCCCCCATCGTCGGCGTGCCCGCCTTCGCGTGGTGCGACTGCGGCCCTTCGCTGCGAACGTACTGCCCCGCCTTCACCCGCGTCATGAGGCGGATGTAGGCGGGCCCGACGAGGAAGCAGATGACGAGCGCGGTCAGCGCCGCGTAGGCCGTGCGGAACGTGATGTAACGGAAGACATTGAACGCCGAGACGCTGTCGCGCAGCTCGTAGAGGAGGTGGTAGAGCATCAGCCTTCCTCCTTCAGCGCCGTGACGATGCGGTCGAGCCCGATTCCGCGCGACGCCTTGAGCATCACGAGATCGCCCTCGCGTACCGTCTCGCGAAGCCATCGCGCCGCGGCGAGCGCGTCGTCGAAGTGAACGAGCGCGTCGCCGGCGAACCCGGCGCTGCGCGCGCCGTCGAGCACGAACTTCGCGCGCCGGCCGACGCCGACGACGATATCGACCGCGCGCGGCATCGCCCGCCCCGCCTCGAAGTGGAACGCCTCTTCATCGGGGCCGAGCTCGAGCATGTCGCCGACGACCGCGATGCGCCGCCCTCCGCACTCCGCCTTCGCGAAGAGGTCGAGCGTGCGGGCGAGCGCCCACGGGTTCGAGTTGTAGCTGTCGTCGTAGAGCGTCGCGCCGCGCCACGGAATCACGATCCCGCGGTGGTACGCCGGCTTCACGTCCGAGATCGCGCCCTCGATGCCGCTCCAGCTGACACCTAACAGGCGCGCCGTCGCGATCGCCGCCATCAGGTTCTCGAGATTGTGGAGTCCCGGCATCGGCAGCTCGAGCTCGCGCGACGAGCCCTCGGCTTCGACGCGGAACGCCGTGCCGTAAAGGCCGCGCTCATGAATCGAGGTCGCGCGGTAGTCGGCGGCGGCGTCGAGCGCGTACGTCGTGCGCGTGCCGGTGAAGCCACGACCGATCTCCATCACCTTCGGGTCGTCGGCATTGAGCACGACGCTTCCGCCCGGAGCGAGGTTCTCGAGAAGCTCGCGCTTCGCCGCCGCAATCCCGTCGATCGACTCGAAGTACTCGAGGTGGACGGGGCGGATCGTCGTGTAGACGCCGACGTTCGGCTGCGTGAGCTTCGCCAGAAACTCGATCTCTCCCTTCGCGCTCATCCCCATCTCCGAGACCACGACGTCGGTCCCTTCGGGGGTGTTCGCGAGGCAGAGGGGACATCCGATGTGATTGTTGAAGTTCCCCCACGACTTCCAGGTTCGCTTCTCCGACGACACCAGCGTCGCGATCATCTCCTTCGTCGTCGTCTTGCCGGCGGAGCCGGTGACGCCGACGAGCGTGAAGCCGAGCTCGCGCCGCACGGCCGCGGCCAGGCGCTGGAGCGCCGCCGTCGTATCGTCGACGCGGACGACCCCTTTGCCCTCGGGAATCGAGTCGGGAACGGACGACACGACCGCGCCCGACGCGATCTCCAGCGCGGGCGCGAGGAAGCTGTGGCCGTCGTGCCTGTCGCCGCGGATCGCGAAGAACGCGGAGCCGGACCTCGCCTCGCGGTTGTCGATGACGACCGAGCCGCACACCGCGTCGCCGCCGGCGACGACCGTGCCGCCCGCCATCGACGCGAGGCGTTCGTACGTCAACGTCGGCACAGATGCCTCCGTTCGAGATTGAGCCGCGACGGCGAGCGATAGCGCACGAAGACAGTGCACGAGCCGACGTGGAGTGAAATGGGAATCGGCGCGGACGCGCAGACGTCGCTTCCGTGGGCCGTCGTGACCGCGACCGCGGGGGCGGATGCGCTCATCCGGCCCCGTCGAGTGTCCACCTGCTCGATCGCCCCTTCCCCTTTGGGCTGCCTGGCGATCGCGCCTCGCTCCCCCCCTGACGTCAACGGAGCCGGATCAGAACATCCACCTTCGAAAGCGGCGACATCGTACTTGATTTTCATGTGCGATTTCAATCTCTTTTCTTGAGGTTTTACATCAAGCAATCGCGCCGACAATTCATCTTGATTTCTTTCGAGTTTTCAGCAGTGTTTCGACCTCTTCGCGATCGTCGAAGTGGATCACCCTGTCTCCGACCACCTGGTAGTTCTCGTGTCCCTTTCCCGCGACGACGACGACGTCGCCCGCGTCCGCGAGCTCGAGAGCCCGCGCGATCGCCTCTTTCCGGTCGACGATCGCTTCCCACTTCGCGCCGTCCACCGTCTCGATCCCCGCCTCAATCGCCCTGACGATCGCCTCGGGCGGCTCCGAGCGCGGGTTGTCGCTCGTGATGATCGTGAGGTCGGCGAGCTTCCCCGCGATCGCGCCCATCTCCGGACGCTTTCCCTTGTCTCGATCGCCGCCGCAGCCGAAGACGACGATCACGCGGCCGCCCGCCGCGAGGCTCCGCACCGCCTGCAGCAGCTTCTCGAGCGCGTCGGGCTTGTGCGCGTAGTCGACGAGCACCGCGGGGCCGCCGGGCGACGGGACGCTCTCGAAGCGGCCGCGCACCGCGGGAAGCGCGCGAATGCCGCGCTCGATCGCCTCGACCTGCACGCCCGCGGCAATCGCGGCTCCGATCGCGCCCATCCAGTTGTATAGGTTAGGCACGCCGACGAGCGGCGAGTCGACCTTCACCTCGCCCACTGGCGTCGCGACGACACCGCGAAGGCCATCGAACGACGAGGTGAAGCCACCCGAGGGATGGATGTCGCACTCCGCACCGAGCCCGAAGCTCATCGCCGCGTCGCCCAGCTCGGCCGCGAGGCGGCGCCCGTAGTCGTCGTCGACGTTGACGACCGCACAGCGCTTCGCGCGATCGATCTGGTCGAAGAGCATCTTCTTCGTCGCGAAGTAGTCGTCGAAGCCGCCGTGGAAGTCGAAGTGGTCGCGCGAGAGGTTCGTGAAGACCGCCGCGGAGAAGACGATCCCGTGCGTGCGCCGAAGCGCGAGCGCGTGCGAGGAGACCTCCATCACCGCATGCTTGACACCCGCCTCGACCATCTTCGCGAACCACTGCTGCAGCACCGTCGCGTCGGGCGTCGTCCTGTCTGCGATCTCGCGCCGGTCGCCCGCGCGGTACTCGATCGTGCCGATGAGCCCGACAGGCTCGCCCGTCTGCTCGAAGATCGACTCGATCATCTTCGTCGTCGTCGTCTTCCCCGAGGTGCCGGTGACGCCGACGATCGAGAGCTTCTCCGCGGGGCGCCCGTGGAAGTTCGCCGCGATCGAGGCGAGCGCCGTGCGCGCGCTCTCGACCTCGACGGTGGTGACCGGCAGCGTGAGGCCGTGTTTCTCGGTGACGATCGCGGACGCGCCCTTGCGCACCGCCGCGTCGATGAACGTGGCGCCGTCGAACTGGAATCCGGGAACCGCGACGAAGAGCGTCCCCGCGCCGGTGAGGCGCGAGTCGGACGTCACCGACGTGATGTCGGTCGCGGCGTCGCCGCTTACCGTCAGCGTCTCGACACGATCGAGCAGATCGCCGAGCTTCATCGTCCCTCTCCTCCACTGCCGTCGAGCTGGCGCGGTGCGGGCGTGAGCGTGAGCTTCACGAACTTGGCGTCACCCGCGACGCTTCCCGGCTCGAGACTCTGCGTCGCCACCACGCCTTCGCCGCTCGTGCGAACGCGAAGCCCCGCGGCAGTCGCCGCGGCGATCGCGTCGCGCGCGTCGAGCCCGCGCAGGTCGGGAACCTGACCCTTCGGTGTCGCCGGAGGCGCGGGCCTCGCGCTCGCCCGGATCACGGGCGCGTCGACGTCGAGGTTCCGTCCCGGGATCGACGGCTCCACCCTCATGTAGCGGAGCGTCGCCTCTGCGATCTTCTTGAATGCCGGCGCGGCGATCTCGCCGCCGTACTGGCCGATCGTCGGCTCGTCGACGACGACGAGGATCACGAGGCGGGGCCTGTCTGCCGGCACGTAGCCGACGAACGACGCGATCGTCTTGTCGGGCGAGTAGCGCCCGTTCTCCGCCTTCTGCGCCGTGCCGGTCTTTCCGGCGACCATGTGATCCTCGAGCGCCGCGCGCTTTCCGGTGCCGTTCGCCACGACTCCCTTGAGGATCTCGTTCAGCACCGCCGCGTTCTTCTCGGAGATCACGCGCGTGGCCGAAGGAGGCTCGTACTCCTTCACCACGTTGCCTTCGCGATCGACGACGCGGGACAGAACGTGCGGTGTAACGAGCATGCCGCCGTTGGCGATCGCCGCAGTCGCGCGTGCGATCTGCAGAGGCGTCACCGCGATCTCCTGGCCGATCGACATCACCGCATTCGTCAGCTTCGACCACTTCTTCGGAGCGCGGAGGATTCCGTTCCCTTCTCCCGGCAGGTCGATGCCGCTCTTCGAGCCGAACCCGAAGCTCGTCACGCGCCGGTAGAACGCCTCGGGGCCGACCGAAAGGCCGACCTTGATCGCGCCGACGTTCGACGAGTGCGCCATGACCTCCTCGAAGGTCAGGTAGCCGTACTTGTGCCCGCCATGCTCGCGGATGCGGATGCCGGCGATCTCGATGAAGCCCTGCTCGCAGTCGATCACCTGCGACGGCGTGACGCGCCCCTCTTCGAGTCCCGCGGCCCCGGTGATGATCTTGAACGTCGAGCCCGGCTCGTAGAGATCCTGGATCGCGTGGTTGCGCCACGCGTTCTTCGAGAAGTCGCGGAAGCGGTTCGGGTCGAAGTCGGGGAGCGACGCGAGCGCGAGGATCGCGCCGGTGTTCGGGTCCATCACGACGACCGATCCGCTCGCGGCGCGGCTCGACTCGATCGCCGCGGCGAGCTCGCTCTCGGCGATGTACTGGATCACCTCGTCGATCGTCAGCTCGACGCTGACGCCGTCGACCGGCGCATTCTTTCCCTCGCCGCCGACGAGGTAGACGCCGCGCCGCGCGTCGCGGAGCACGGTCACCCTGCCCGCGCGCCCGCCGAGCGACGGCTCGAACGCCAGCTCGGCGCCCGAAAGCCCTCCGCCGTCGACGTTGACGAAGCCGAGGACCGATGCGGCGAGGCGCCCCTTCGGATAGGCGCGGACGTGCTCCTCGAGCGAGTAGATGCCGGCGAGCTCGAGCTTTCGCACGTCGTGGGCGACGTCGTCGTCGACCTGGCGCGCGATCCACGCGAATTCCGAATCAGCCTTCAGCTTCTGCTCGAGCTGCGCGCGCGTGAGGCCGAGCCCCTTGATCGCGGCGAGCTTCTTCGCCGCGTCGCGGCGGTCGGCGATCGCCTGCGGGTCTGCATAGATCGAGTACGCGGGCACGCTCTCGGCGAGGATGCGGCCGCGGGTGTCGAGGATCGACCCGCGCACGGGCGAGAGCTCGATCGTCCGTTCCTGCTGGCGCGCCGCCTTCGCGACGTAATCGTCGTGGCGGAGGATCTGCACCTGCGCGAGCCTCCCGACGACGACGATGGACCACGTCACGAGGAACGCGCCGAGCATCAGGAGGCGCTTGCGGCTCAGCGTCATCGCCGCACCTCCTGCCCCGGCTGCCTGTTCGCCGTCGACACCACCACCACGCGCGAGCCTTCCGCGGGCTGGAGGCCGATCGCCCCCGCCTTGGACGAGACCGCATCGAGCGCGGTGAGGCGCTCGACCTCGATCTTCAATCGCTTGTTGGTCTTCTCGAGGTCGGTCTGGACGGCGCGGAGACGGGTCGCCTCACGCGCGAGGCGGATCACCTCGAGGTTCTGCCAGGCAAAGAGCCAGAGCAGCAGGCCTAACGGGAGGCCGAGAAGTACGACTGCGAAAAGCTCACGCGAGCGGCGCTTGTCGCGCTCGCGAACGATGAACTCGTTCTCGATCGGCTTTCGCTGTGCGTATCCGTATTGCATCGCATGCTGCGAAGCCGAACAACAAGGGTGAAGGTCTGCCTTGCGCAGACATCCGAAGAACACTCACACGCACCCACCCCGCCACGCACCACCCCTCCCAGTTCCCCGGACGGCCGCTTTCACGCCCGCCCTTCCCCAGCCTTCACCCTTGCTGCTCGGCTTCGCCTGGCTCTCTCTTCACTGCTCTGCTGCCACCTTCTCCGCGACCCGCAACTTCGCGCTTCGCGACCGCGGGTTCGCTTCCACTTCCTCCGCGTCTGCCGTCACCGGCCGGCGCGTGAGCACTTCCACCGAGGCCCTGGCGCCGCACGCGCAGACCGGAAGGCCGGGCGGGCAGACGCATAAACCCTCGAGATTTCGGAACGCCTGTTTGACGATCCTGTCCTCGAGCGAGTGAAACGAGATGACGGCGATGCGCGCCCCCGGCTTCGCCTTCGCGACCGCCGCGCCGACGAACCTGCCGAGCTCTTCAAGCTCGCGGTTCACGGCGATGCGGATCGCCTGAAAGCTCTTCGTCGCCGGGTCGATCTCGTCGTGGCGACGTCGCGGCTTGGCCGCGCGGATCACTTCGGCCAGACGGGTCGTCGTGTCGATCGGAGCCTCGCTCCTCGCGTTCACGATCGCCCTCGCGATCCTCCCCGCCATCGGCTCCTCGCCGTAGTCGCGGATGATCGTTTCGAGCGCCCCCTGGTCGAGGTTGTTCACCAGATCCGCGGCCGACTCCCCGCTCTGCCCCATGCGCATGTCGAGCGGCCCGTCGAAACGGAACGAGAAGCCGCGCGATGCGTCATCGAGCTGGAGCGACGAGACGCCGAGGTCGGCGAGCACTCCGTCCACCTCTTCGATTCCCTCGCGTTCGAGTATGTCAACGAGCTCTTCGTGCCGGCCGCGTACGAGCCGGACACGGTCACCGAACCTCTCCAGCCTGCGCCCCGCCAGCTCGAGAGCCGCGGGGTCGCGATCGATCCCGAGAAGGTGCGCCGAGCCGTAGTGCTCGAGCAGCGCCTCCGCGTGACCGCCGAGCCCGAGCGTCGCATCGACGATCAGGCCGCCGGTCTCGACCGGCCGGAGAAACTCGACGACGGATGTCAAAAGAACCGGAACGTGCCTGGCGGTAGTCATGCCGCCTAACCCGCGCGTCATCAGACGCCGTGTAACTCGAGCTCCTTGAAGTCGTCGGCACTCAACTGCTCCTCGGCGACCCGCTTCTCGATCCGGTCCTTGTTCCAGATCTCGAGGTGGTCTTCCTTGCCGAGGACGACGACGTCGCCACGAATGCCCGCCACGTCACGAAGAATTGACGGGACGAGAAGCCTTCCCTGCGCGTCGATCACGTCGAGCGCGCCGTAGTAGTTCACCAGCTTGAGGAGCTTGTCTTTGGCCACGGCGGTGGAGGGGACGCGCGCCAGGCGGCCCTGGAACTCGCGCCAGACCTGCAGCGGGTAGACGCGCGCCTTCTCTCCGTCGAGAGAGGTGATGAAGCACTCGGAGCCGAAACGCTCCTCGATCACGCGGCGGAACGTCGTCGGGATCTTGATGCGACCCTTTTCGTCCACGCGCGCGTCTCCGCGCCCCATCAGCACGCTTACTTCCACTCGTTGGCCTTCGTCATGGATGTATTGGTAATTTCGAGCCAAAAAGTACCACTTCAATCCACCGGAGTCCACAACAATCCACCGCAAGGTCGAGAAAAAAGAAGGGGATGGCGGTAATGAGGCGGAAGGCGTGGGGGGGGCCGGTCGTTGGCTGTTCGTTGTTAGTTGTTAGTTGTTAGTTGTTAGACGTTCGTCGAAGCCTGTCCGGGCGGCGCTTCGAGGCACGAACAAAACCGGGTGAGAAAAAAACGGGCGACCCCGAGGAGTCGCCCTAACGAACACCGATCTGACCGAGACATCGCAACGCGATGTACCTGCGCCACCTGTCTAACAACTAACAACTAACGACTGCGCTGTACCCGCGCTGCCTGTCTAACAACTAACAACTAAACACTAACAACTCACTTCTTCCAGTCCGCCACGGTCTTCGCGAGCCCGTCGATGTACTCCTGCGGGGCCTTGCCCTTCGCCGTCTCCATCGCCTTCTCCAGCAGCGGAATCGCCTCGGCGGTCTTTCCCTGCTTCTGCAGCAGCCGCCCCTTGAGCTCGTAGTTCCAGAAGCTCTCGTGGCCCATCGCCTTGTCGATCCAGACCATCGCGTCGTTCATCCGGTTGCCGGTCTCGAGCGCGTAGCGCGCGGCCTGAAGGTAGTCGGACCACGACTTGTCGATGTTCGGATCGGCCTTCGCGAGCGCAGCGTCGATGTTCGCCCAGACGATCTTCTCGGTCTCGAACTCGACCGGGAAGGAGACGCGCAGCGTCTCCCACGCCATCTCGACGGCGATCGCGCCGGCCGGCTTCGGCGTCATGGTGAACTGCATCCACTCGACCGCCTCGCCGCTCGCCGGTTTCACGCTGAAGCGGACGACGTCGTTCTCCTGCTTGTAGAAGTAGGAGCCCCACTGCTCCGGCTGCTTGTTGATGACGAGCGTCCACTCCTTCTCCGACGGAATCGCGAAAAGGGCGTACTTCCCGCCAGGAACCGCGTTGCCCGCGATCTTCGCGTCGTGCGAGAGCTCGATCGTCGTCGCCTCGTTCGCGCCGAGGCGCCAGACCTTCCCGTACGGGACGAGCTCGCCCCAGATCTTGCGTTCCTTCACTCCTGGACGGTGGTAATTGATCGTGACCTTGCTGACGCCGACGGCCTGCGTGAGGGTCGACGCCGGGCTCGGCTGCGGCAGCTCGATCGCGGCGTATGCCACGGTCGACGAAAGCGCGATCGCCATCGCGACGAGTGTCTTCTTCATTGAGTTGTCTCCTTGGAGGGGAGTTCTACAACGCCGCGCGCGCGGCCGCAACGGGAGGCGGCAGCATGTGACCGATTCGTGGCGGGAGGCGGTTCGAGCGCGGGCGCATGTGGAGTGCGCAAGCGAAGCTTGCGCTCTTCCTCGGCGGAAGCCGCAGCTTCCGCTCTCAGGTGTGGCCGGCAGATTGTCAGCACCGCCGAAGCTGCGCTTCGGCGTGGAAGAGCGGAAGCTTCGCTTCCGCGCTCCACATGGGATCACGCCCACAGCCGCTGCTTCTCGACGCTGCCGATCATCCGTCTCGCGCCGCGAACGACGGAGCCTAACGCGTCGGGGACGCAGCGGACGTCGAGACGCGTCGCGCGCCCGATCGACTCGGCCATCCCCTCGAGCAGCGCGCCGCCGCCCGTCAAGTCGATCCCGTTCTCGATGACTTCGACGCCGACCTTCGCGGGCAGGTCGCGAAGGAAGCCCGAGATCACGCCGACGATCCGCGAATGCACCGGGCTCACCGCCTCGACGAGGTCTTCATACGCAATCGCCACCTCGGCCGTTCCCTGAATCGCCTTGAGCCTTCCCGTCACCCGCGTCACGCCCCGCTTCGGGCTCGCCGGATCGAACGACATCTCCTTGAGCAGCCTTCGGGTCGCATCGGCGGAAATCTCGACGCCGTACGTGTCGAGGATGTAGAAGGCGATCGCCAGCTCGAGATCGCTGCAGGCGACGCGCGCCGCCGCCGCAGTCACGAGCGAACCCGATCGCACGATCGCGCAGTCGGTCACTCCGTGCCCGATGTCGACGATCATCCGCGCGAAGAAGCTGCCGACGTCGAGGTTCGCGCCGACCGCCGCGGCGAGCGGTTCGTCGACGAGCGCGACCGCGGCAGCGCCCGCGCGGCGCACGACTTCCTCGACCGCGCTTCGTTCATCGGCGTTCGCATCCGTGGGCGCGCAGGCGACGACCCGGGGCTTGCCGACACCCCATCGCTTCGCCGCGTAGAACATCGGCGCGAGCAGCTCGACCGCCCGATCGACGTCGGAGATCACGCCGCCGTGGAGCACGTCCTCACCGCCAACGATCGACGGGAGAGAAAACGTCATCGTGCCGCTGCGTGGCGACACGCGCGTCGTCGCGGTGCCGAGGTCGACCGCGAGATCTGGATGAGCGAGCGAGCGGAGAGTGGAGATCACCTCTGTGGTCTTTCCGGGATTGCACAATTTCTTGTGCTACTGCGCGCGCATTCTATTGCATTTGCGGGATTTGCGGAAAATCGCCGAACAATCACGCCTCCGGGTGACAAAAGTCACCCCAATCACGCGTCCGGCTCACATACCTTGCCCTTGGAAACAGTCCCCGGAATCGACAACAAGAACAGAGGAGAACAGGGTGACATCGATCTCTGGTGCCTCCGGCTTTCGACTGACAGCATCGGGCGGCCCGTTCCGTCTCGACGAGCTCGCTACGCTTGCGCCCGCGGCCGGCGAGGTCGTCGTCGAGGTCGCCGGCTGCGGCCTCTGCCACACCGACGTCGCCTTCGCCTACGGCGGAGTCCCGACCCGCAAGCCGCTACCTCTGATACTGGGGCACGAGATCTCGGGGCGCGTCGTCGCTGCCGGCGAAGGCGCGGCGTCCTGGCTCGGCCGCAGCGTCGTCGTCCCTGCCGTGATCCCCTGCGGCGCCTGCGACGCCTGCGACGCCGGCCGCCCGACGATCTGCCGGAAACAGTTCATGCCGGGCAACGACGGCGACGGCGGCTTCGCGACGCACGTCGTCGTCCCCTCGCGCGGCCTCTGCCCCGTCCCCGACACGCTCCCCTCCGGCACGACGCTCGAGATGCTCTCGGTCGTCGCCGACGCGGTGACGACTCCTTATGAAGCTGCAAAGCGCGCGCGGCTCGGCGCGGACGACCTCGCGATCTTCGTCGGCGCCGGCGGCGTCGGCGGCTTCGGCGTCCAGATCGCCGCCGCGTTAGGCGCGTCGGTCATCGCGATCGACGTCGACCCGGCGCGCCTCGAGCTGATGTCGAAGCACGGCGCCTCGCTGACACTCAACGCGCGCGAGATGAATCCGAAGGAGCTGAAAAGCGCCCTCCGCGCGCAGGCGAAGGCGACCGGCAAGGGACGCACCGGCTGGAAGATCTTCGAGACGAGCGGCACGACCGCGGGGCAGCAGACCGCGTTCGGCCTGCTCGACTTCGGCGCCGAGCTCGCGATCGTCGGCTTCACTCCCGACAAGGTCGACGTGAGGCTGTCGAACCTGATGGCGTTCGACGCCGTCGCGCGCGGCAACTGGGGCTGCGATCCGGCGAACTATCCCGGCGCGCTCGAGCTCGTCGTCAGCGGCAAGGTTGCCATCGCCCCGTTCGTCGAAGTCCATCCCCTCTCCGCGCTGCCGGAAGTCTTCGAGGCCGCCCGCAACCACAAGACACGCCTGCGGCCGGTGCTGGTGCCGGAGCGAGTCGGGTGAGGGAACTGAGGCAATGACCCCGTGTTAGGAGAGAACCCCTGAAGTTAGAACGCAGAACGTTGAATGGTGAACCCAGAAAGGGGACCCGGAGGGCATTTCTGGGTTCTCAATTCAGCGTTCAACGTTCTAACTTCAGCTTTTTCCGACGCGATCGAACACGATTGGAGATGCACCTGAGATGAAGAGCCACAACCTCGTCGACAACCCGCCGCGCCGCGAGATCAAGGTCGACCACCGACCGGTGCTCGATCACTCCGGCAAGGCGATCCCGGGGCTTCACGCCGCGCAGATCACGCTCGACAACCCGTCCGAGTACAACAGCTACACGAGCGACATGGTCAAGGAGATCATCCTCGCCCTGCGCGAGGCGTCGAACGATCGCGCCGCCGTCGCCGTCGTGCTGACCGGCGCAGGAACGAACGCCTTCTGCACCGGCGGCAACACGCGCGAGTACGCCGAAATCTACGCCGGCAACCCGGGCGAGTACCGCCAGTACATGCGCCTCTTCAACGACATGGTCACGTCGATCCTCACCTGCGACAAGCCGGTGATCTCGCGCGTGAACGGGATGCGCGTCGGCGGCGGGCAGGAGATCGGCATGGCGTGCGACTTCTCCGTCGCGCAGGACCTCGCCGTCTTCAGCCAGGCGGGCCCCAAGCACGGCTCGGCGCCCGACGGCGGCTCGACCGACTTCTTGCCCGTCATGGTCGGCGCCGAGCGCGCGATGTACAGCGCGACGCTCTGCCAGATGTGGAGCGCCCACCGCTTCTACTACTACGGCGGCCTCACGCAGATCGTCCCGGGGCTCAAGGTCGACGGCAGCTACGTCGCCAACCCGCTCGTCGTCACCGACCGCCTCCTCGACGAGTACGGCCGCATCGCGATCGGCGAGAACAAGACGGGCGCGGCCCGCGACGAGGGGAAGGCGCTCATGGCGCGCGGCAGCGTCGACCTGACGATGCTCGACGAGGCGGTCGACGACCTCGTCACGAAGCTCGCCTACACGATGCCCGATTGCCTCATCAAGACGACCGAGAGCGTCCGCAAGCACAAGCTCGTCCACTGGGACAAGAACAAGGAATCGAACCGCGCCTGGCTCGCGCTCAACATGATGACCGAGGCCAACGCCGGCTTCCGCGCTTTCCACTACGGCACGAAGCAACAGCGCGAGGCCGACTTCATCAAGCTGCGCCAGCGGCTCGCCGAGGGCGCGAAGTGGGGCGAGGAGCTGATCGCCGAGATCGCCCCGTGGGTTCCGCCCGCGAAGAAAGCGAACGACTGATGCCTAACCGACCGGTCAACGAGCTCGTCGACTTCGCGCGCGCTCTCTACGAAGACATCGACTTCGGCGCGGTCAAGCGCTGGAAGGCGGAGCATCCCGGGCGCAAGGCGATCGGCCACATGCCGATCTACGTGCCGCGCGAGCTGATCCACGCGGCGGGGATGCTCCCCGTCGGCGTCGTCGGCGGCGGCGACCGGCTCGAGATCATCCGCGGCGACGCCTTCTTCCAGAGCTACATCTGCCGCATCCCGCGCTCGACGATCGAGCTCGCGCTCTCGGGCCGGCTCGACTGCCTCGACGGCATGCTCTTCCCCTCGATCTGCGACGTGATCCGCAATCTTTCCGGCATGTGGCAGATGCTCTTCCCCGACCGTTACGTCCGCTACGTCGACGTGCCGCAGAACTACGACCCGAAGGTCGGAGGCCGCTTCTGGCGCCTCGAGGTCGAGCGGATGCTTGCCGACTTCGCGCGCCTCGCAGGATGCGAGATCACCTCCGAAGCGCTCAGCGCGAGCATCGTCGTCTACAACGAGAACCGCGCGGCGCTCCGCCAGCTCTACGCCGAACGAAGCCGCCGCCCCTGGGTCTATCCCCTCTCCGAGGTCTTCCTCGTCCTTCGCGCGGGGAACGTGATGCCTCCCGAGGAGCACACCGCGCTGGTGAACGAGTACCTCGCAGCCGCAGCGGCCGACGCGTCTCGCAAGGAGATGGACCAGAGCCGCGTCGTCCTCGCCGGGATGTTCTGCGAGCAGCCTCCGCACGGCCTGATCCTGACACTCGAGCGGGCCGGCTGCTCGGTCGTCGACGACGACCTGATGTTAGGGCTCCGCTGGCTGAAGAGCGACGTCGCGACGACCGGCGACCCGATCGACGCGCTCGTCAACGCGTACCTCACGACCAGCGTCATGACCGCGTCGCGCTATTCGCCTGAAGGCAATCGCGCGCAGTGGCTCGTCGACTCGTGCGAGAAGAACCGCGCCGAAGGGGTGATCTTCTGCGCCGCCAGCTTCTGCGACCCGGCGCTCCTCGAGCAGCCGATCCTCGTCGCCGCGCTCGACCGCGCGGGCATCCCCCACACCGAGTTCAAGTACTCCGAGGACACCGGCCAGTTCGCCGTCATCCGCGAGCAGGCGGGAACGTTCTCGGATTCGATCAGACTGTGGAGTGAGGCATGAGGCGCGCCGTCGTGTGTGGCGCAGGCACTCCTGCCTGCGCGCGGCGCGAAGCGCCGCACGGGTCGCGCAAATTGGACGGACACCGGTCGCCTTCGGCGACGCGCAGACAAGAGTGTCTGCGCCACATTTCTCCAGGAGCTGAGACAGGCGCATGACCAAACCGACCGCCATCCCCGACGTCCAGAAAGAGCCGAGCATGCTGCTGCAGAAGCAGATGCTCGCCGATCACTTCGACGCCCTCTCCCGCGCCGAGCACGAAGGGAAGAAGGTCGTCTACACCTTCGTCCCCGGGAACCTCAACGAGCTCGTCCGCTCGTTCGACCTCCTCCCCGTCCTTCCCGAAATCAACGCACTCCAGTCGGGGATGCGCAAGCTCTCCGGCGGCTACATCTCCGAAGCGGAGAAGCACGGGCACAGCGAGGACGTCTGCACCTACGTCAAGTGCGACATCGGCATGCTCCGCAAGGGGAACATCGGTCCGACCGGCCAGCGCCTCCCGCCGCCCGACCTCCTCCTCCTCTCCTACACCGGCTGCTTCACCTTCATGAAGTGGTTCGAGCTGCTTCGCGAGGAGTACGACTGCCCCGTCGCGATGCTCCACGTCCCCTACCAGGCCGACGGCAAGATCGACCCGCACCAGCGCGACTACATCGTTCAGCAGATGAAGTCCGAAATCATCCCGAAGCTCGAACAGGTCAGCGGGAAGAAGTTCGATCCCGACCGCCTCCGCGAGATGCTGAAACTCTCGGCGAAAGCCGAGGACGATCTCGTCTACGTCCTCGAGAGCGCGAAGCACAAACCCTCTCCCATCGACGCCTACTTCGGCGGTGTCTACTACATCGGCCCGATGTTCAGCGCCTTCCGCGGCACGCAGGAAGGGGTCGAGTACTACAAGGCGCTCCGCGAGGAGATCGACGGCCGCATCGCCGCGGGCGTCGGCCCCATCACCCCCGACGGGCCGATGAAGCGCGAGAAGTACCGCCTCGTCGTCGAGGGCCCGCCTAACTGGACGAGCTTCCGCGAGTTCTGGAAGATGTTCACCGACGAGGACGCCGTCGTCGTCGCCTCGACCTACACGAAGGTCGGCGGGCTCTACGACCGCGGCTTCCGCCACGACTCCGAGCACCCACTCGAGACCCTCGCCGACTACTGCCTCGGTTGCTACACGAACCTCGGTTTGCCGACCCGCGTCGACCTCATCGAGCACTACATCCGCGAGTACGAGGCCGACGGCTTCCTCATCAACAGCGTGAAGAGCTGCAACTCCTTCAGCGTCGGGCAGCTCCTGATGCTGAGGCAGATCGAGGAGCGGACCGGCGTCGCCGGGACGTTCATCGAGAGCGACCTCGTCGACCCGCGCTACTTCTCGGCGGCGAACATCAAGAACCGGCTCGAGAGCTATCTCCAGATGCTCGATCAGAAGAAGCAGGCGAGGGCGAGCGCATGACCTCGATGAACGTATTCATCGGCATCGATCTCGGGTCGACGACGACCAAGGCGGTCGTGCTCGATGCGAACGAGCAGATCATCGGCCGGGGAATCACGAACAGCCGGTCGAACTACGACGTCGCCGCCGCGGTCGTCCGCGAGGAGGCGTTCGTCTCCACCCGCTTCCGCCTCACCGAAGAGCGCATGGGCGCCCGGCCCGGCCTCCAGGCGCTCGCGCCGCGCTTCCTCGCCGTGCTGCAGCGCAACTTCCGCAAGCAGCAGCACTTCGACATGCTGGGCCGCCTCCGCGCCTCGATGCACGACTCCGCGTCGATGCCGCGGCACAGGCCCTACGCCGCCGAGCTCAACCGCATCATCGGAGAGATCGCCGACGGCATGGAGCTGGTTGCGCACGCGCACTTCGCCGAAGGGGCGACCCGCAAGAGCGACTTCTTCCGCGACCTCGCCGCCGGCGACTTCATGCATCTCGCCGAGCAGCGCGGCGACCCGAAGGGGATCACCTTCGAGACGCTCTGCTCGATCTTCGACTCGGCGATCCTGATCGTCGAGAACAGCGTCTGCGGCGAGGCGTTCCAGCGCCACGCGGCACCCGCGCTCGAGTCGGCGCTCGGCGAGCTTCCCGAGCTCGGTCCGCACGCCTCCGCGTTGCGCGACGTCGTCGAGGCGGTCCGCACGCTCGGGCTCGTCGAGCACGGCACCGTCGGCACCGGCTACGGCCGCGCGCGCCTCCCCTTCCCGAAGGAGCAGATCCGCTCCGAGATCCTCTGCCACGGCCTCGGGGCTCACGCGATGTTCCCTAACACCCGCACGGTGCTCGACATCGGCGGACAGGACACGAAGGCGATCCAGGTCGACCCCGACGGGATCGTCACCAGCTTCCACATGAACGACCGCTGCGCCGCCGGCTGCGGCCGTTATCTCGGCTACATCGCCGACGAGATGAATCTCGGCCTGCACGAGTTAGGCCCGCTGGCGCAACAGAGCACCTGCAAGGTGAAGATCAACAGCACCTGCACGGTCTTCGCGGGCGCGGAGCTTCGCGACCGGCTCGCGTTAGGGCAGAGCCGCGAGGACATCCTCGCCGGGCTGCACCGCGCGATCATCCTCCGCGCCATGTCACTCCTCGCGCGCTCGGGAGGCATCGCCGACGAGTTCACGTTCACGGGCGGCGTCGCGAGGAATCCCGCCGCCGTGCAGGCGCTGCAGGACCTCGTCGGCGAGAACTACGGCGCGCGGACCCTCAACATCTCGCACGATTCGATCTACACCGGCGCGCTCGGCGCGGCACTCTTCGCGCTAAGGGCGGAGAGGGGGAACGCGTGAGGGTGATTAGCCACGTGACGCAGCCGCGCTGGCGAGTGTGGCGCAGGCACTCTTGCCTGCGCGCGGCCGAAGGCGGCCGGGGTCCAGGCGCTCCGCGCAACTCGGGGCGGCGCTTCGCGCCGCGCGCAGGCAGGAGTGCCTGCGCCACATCATCGCTCCCTCCTCTCGCCTCTCGCCTATCGCCTCTCGCCTTGGAAGGAAGGGTGGTCGCATGACCGTAGCAGAAGCACCGAGCGTGGAAACCGGCACCCTCGTCACGACCGGCGTCGACGTCGGCTCGAGCGCGGTGAAGGTCGCCGTGATGTCGACCGGGGAGGACGGCGGGGAGAAAGCGCTCGCGCTCCACTCCGAGCGAATCCGGCGTCGCGACCTCCGCAAGGTCATCGAGGAGTGTTACGCCGTCGCGCTCGAGGAGGCAGGCGTCACGACCGGTGATGTCGCCTACGCCGCGACCACCGGAGAAGGCGAGCTCGTCGAGTTTCGCCGCGGCCACTTCTACGGCATGACCACGCACGCGCGCGGCGCGATCTTCCTGATGCCGCAGGTGCGCGCCGTGCTCGACATCGGCAGCCTGCACGCGCGGGCGATGCGGATCGACGAAAAGAGCCGCGTCATCAATTACCGGATGACCTCGCAGTGCGCGTCAGGCTCCGGCCAGTTCCTCGAGAACGTCGCGCGCTACCTCGGCATCGCGCTCGATGACGTCGGAGCGCTCTCACTCGAAGGGAAAACCCCGGAGGTCGTCAGCAGCATCTGCGCCGTCCTCGCGGAGACCGACGTCATCAATATGGTGAGCCGCGGCATCACGCCGGCCGACATCCTCAAGGGGATCCACCTCTCGATGGCGGGGCGCTACGTGAAGCTGCTCCGCGCCGCGGGAGCGCTCGACGACGTCGCGATCACCGGCGGGCTCTCCGCCGACGTCGGACTCGCGGAGGCGGTGCGCGAGAAGATCGCCGAAGACGGCGCGCCGATCCGCGTGCACACGCATCCGAACTCGCTCCAGGCGGGGGCGATCGGCGCCGCCCTCTGGGGCGCCTTCCGTCACCGCGTGCTCGCAAAGCGGAGCGGCGACCAATGAGCGCCGTGCGCCCTCTCGAAGGGCAGGTCGCGGCGATCACTGGCGGCGCCGGCGGGATCGGCACCGCGATCGCAAATCGTCTCGCCGAGGATGGCGCGCGCGTCTTCTCGCTCGACCTCGCCCCGGCCGAAGTCGCCGAATCGATCACCTGCGACCTTCGCGACGAGAGCTCCGTTTCGTCCGCGTTCCAACATCTCGTGCAAGTCACCGGAAAGCTCGACATCCTCGTCCACGCGGCTGGCGTGTCGCGCGATTCGGTCCTCTGGAAGCTCAAGGCCGACGAGTGGGATCTCGTCCAGTCGGTGAATCTCCGCGGCGCCTTCCTCGCGATGCGGAGCTCGATCCCGATGATGCGCGAGGCGGGGGGCGGACGGATCGTCCTCATCGGCTCGATCAACGGCTCGCGCGGAAAGTTCGGCCTCTCGGCCTACGCCGCGAGCAAGGCGGGGCTCACCGGCCTCGCCAAGAGTGCCGCACGTGAAGTAGGGCGCTTCGGTATCACGGTCAACGTCGTCGAGCCCGGCATGGTACGGACCGCGATGACGGAGACGCTGCCTGACGACGTTCGCGCGACGGCGCTGCGCGAGACGCTGCTCGGCTCGATGACCGAGCCGCAGGACGTCGCCGCGGCGATCGCGTTTCTCTGCGGGCCCGGCGGGCGCCGCGTCACAGGTCAGGTGCTCCGCGTCGACGCGGGGCAGTTTCTCGGAAGCTCGTAGGAGGGTCAGGTCATGGAATTGGATCAGCTCGAAAGCCCCGAAGAAGCGATGCTCGAGAAGGTCGTCGTCCGCGCCATGCGCGAGAGCGACCTCGACGCCGTCGTGAAGATCGACGCCGCCTCGCGCGGCCGCCGCAGGCCAAAGTACTTCGAGATGATGATCGAGAAGAATGTGAAGCAGGCGGGAATGCAGATCTCGATGATCGCGGAGATCGACGGCCGCGTCGTCGGCTTCGGCCTCGGGACGCTCTTCTACGGCGCGTACGGGATCATGGAGCCGTCGGCGTCGATCGAGGCGATCGGCGTCGACCCCGAAGCGCGCCGCCAGCACGTCGCACAGGCGCTCATGCGCCAGCTCCGCATGCAGCTCCGCGCACTCGGTGTCACCACGCTCCGCACCGAAGTCGCCTGGGGCGATTTCGACCTCCTCGCCTTCTTCAAGAAGGAAGGCTTCGCCCCGGCGCCGAGGCTTTGTTTGGAGTGCAAGCTGGAGGAGTGAGGTCGATGGTGCGCTGGTTGCCCGCATCCTGCGCCGCGATGCGGCGCGCTGGTCGGGTTGGCGTGATGTTCCCCCGGCTGAAGCCGGGGGCTACCGATCCTTCGGCGCTACGCGCCGATTCGCCGCCAGCCCGATTCGCCCTCGTCGCATCCCCGCACGTTGCGTCCCCGAGCATTGTCCCGTCCCACGCTGGATTCATGCACACCGAATGCCGTACGCCGCGTAGCGGCGAAGGATCGGTAGCCCCCAGCTTCAGCTGGAGGTGCCGGAACCACCTGCCGCGTTCGACGCCGCGTAGCGGCGAAGGATCGGTAGCCCCCAGCTTCAGCTGGGGGTGCCGGAACCACCTGCCGCGTTCGACGCCGCGT
>JBAZBK010000008.1:0-207602 GCA_041671505.1 Thermoanaerobaculia bacterium
ACAACTAACAACTAACAACTAACAACTAACAACTAACAACTAACAACTAACAACTAACAACTAACAACTAACAACTAACAACTAACAACTAACAACCCCAGCTACAGCTCCGCGATCGCCTTCGTCAGCCGGGCCTTCGCGTCGGCAGCGACTTCTGCCACAGCCGCGTTGTCGGGAATGACGGCGACCATCGTCGCGGGATCGATCGCGGAGACGACGGAAGAATTCTCTCCCGCCTCGTAGACGATCACGTTGCAGGGGAGGAGCAGGCCGATCTCAAGCTCCGCCTGGAGCGCCTTGTACGCGAGCGACGGGTTGCACGCGCCGAGGATCGTGTAGCGCTTGAAGTCGACGCCGAGCTTTTCCTTCAGCTTTTCTTTCATGTCGATCGTCGTCAGCACGCCGAATCCGTTGTCTTTCAACACTGCTGTGGCGCGCTCGATCGCCTGTTCGTAGCGAAGTGCGATGGTTCTGCGGATTCCGAAGTCGGGCATGCGGTTCTCCTCTTCAAACGATGATCGTCAGCACCGGGCAGGGTGCATGCCGGGTGATGCGCGAGGTCGTGACGCCGATGACGCTCGTGTCGGCGAATGGCCGGTGCCGTGAGCCGAGCACGATCAGGTCGGCTCGTGACTCCCGGGCGTGGTTGATGACGGTCTCCGCGGCCTCGCCGTCGAGCACGAGCAGAGACGCGGATCCGGACGGCACGTCGGCGAGCCACGACTCGAGAACTTCTTTAGGATTCCCGGATGCCTTCGAGGCGGCATCGCGCACGTGCAGCAGTGAAACGGTCGCGCCGATGACGGCGGCGAAATCGACGGCCTGGTGGAAGACGTCGCGCGACGCGGGCGTCAGGTCGACGGGGCAGAGGATCGAGGGCGACGCCGGAGTGTTCTCCACGGCACGGTCCGCGGGCCGGATGGTCAGCAACGGATGCGACGTCTCGTGCAGCACCTTCTCGGTGACCGATCCGAGAGTGAGCCGGTTGAGCCCGGTTCGCCCGTGCGTTCCCATGACGATCAGGTCGGCCTCGAGCTCTTTGGCGGTCCGGACGATCGCCGTGACGGGGTGATCTTCGACGACCTCTGTCTGGTATCGCACCCCGGCGGGGATGTTCGCCGACGCGTACTTCGCAAGCTCGTTGCGCGCGTTCGCCTTCTGCATGGCGAGCGAGCTCGCGATCGAGTCGATCTGTGCCGCCGTGAAATGAGGCGGAGGCAGGAACGCGTCGGCGTACATCACGACGAGCTCGGCGTTCGCGCGACGGGCGAGCTCTCCCGCGTAACGGAGTGCGTGCGTCGCCAGCTCCGAGAAATCGGTCGGCGCCAGGATTCTTGAGATTCGCAGTTTAGGCATGAGTGATCCTCCCGTCATGCAGTGGTGTGATCGAGAGCCGCCGCGGCCCGCTTCCTCTCGCTCAGGTAGTACAGCACCGGAACCGTTGCGCGAGACAGCAGCAGCGACGCGACTTCGCCCGCCATGAGCGAGATCGCGAGGCCCTGGAAGATCGGGTCGAAGAGAATCACCCCTGCGCCGACGATGACCGCGGCCGCCGTGAGCATCATCGGACGGAAGCGCACGGCGCCCGCATCGATGACCGCTTCATTCAGCGGCATTCCCTGCGCGACGCGCAACTCGATGAAGTCGACGAGGATGATCGAGTTGCGGACGACGATGCCCGCCCCCGCGATGAAGCCGATCATCGACGTCGCCGTGAAGAACGCCCCCATCATCATGTGCGCCGGCAGGATACCGACGAGCGAGAAGGGGATCGCCGCCATGATCGTCAGCGGCGTCTTGAACGACTGGAACCAGCCGACGACGAGGATGTAGATCAGCACGAGGACCACGGCGAACGCCAGCCCCATGTCGCGGAAGACTTCGTAGGTGATGTACCACTCGCCATCCCATTTCATCGACAGCTTCTTCGTCGACTCGGGCTGGCTCGCAACGTACCGCTCGAGCGCGTAACCCTCGGGGAGTTTCAGCGCGTCGATCGCCTTGTTGAGCTTCAGGATCGCGTAGACGGGGCTCTCCTCGGAGCCCGCCATGTCGCCGGTCACGTAGACGACCGGCATCAGGTTCTTGTGGTAGATGCTCCTCTCGTTGACGGTCTGCTCGACCTTCACGAGCGAGCCGAGCGGAACCATGTTTCCGCTCGCGCCGGCGAGCTGGATCTGCTTCAGGTCGTCGAGGCTCGAGCGCTGTGCACGCGGGAGCTGCAGCGTGATCGGGACGTCTTCCTTCTCCTTCGGATCGCGCAGCAGCCCCGCGTCGACTCCGGAGAGGGCGATGCGCAGCGTCGCGTCGACCTGCTCGGCGGAAATGCCCGAGAGCGCCGCCTTCTCCTTGTCGACGACGAAGCGGTAGCGCACCTGGTCGTCCTCGACGTAGCTGTCGACGTCGACGACGCCCGGCGTCGTGTCGAAGATCGCCTGCACCTGCTTCGCCACTTCGATCTGCCGCTTGTAGTCGGGACCGTAGATCTCGGCGACGAGCGTCTGCAGCACGGGCGGGCCCGGGGGCACTTCGGCGACCTTCACGCGGGCGCCGTGACGCGTCGCGATCGGCGCGATTTCCGTGCGGATCCTCTTCGCGATCTCGTGGCTCTGCGTGTCGCGGTCGTCCTTCGACAGCAGGTTGACCTGGATGTCGGAGACGTTAGGCCCGCGGCGGAGGAAGTAGTGCCGCACGAGGCCGTTGAAGTTGTAGGGCGACGAGGCGCCGGTGTAGATCTGGTAGTTCGCGACCTCCGGCTGTTTCGCGATCGAGGCTGCGATCTCGCTGGCCACCGCGTGCGTCTCCTCGAGCGGAGTCCCCTCGGGCATGTCGATCACGACCTGGAACTCGCTCTTGTTGTCGAACGGCAGCATCTTCACTTTCACGAGCTTCAGCGGGAAGAGAAGCACCGCGGCGAGCAGCAGCCCCACGACCGCGGCGAGGAAGATCGCCCGGCGCTTCGGATCGTCGATGAGCGACTTCATCGACCTGCGGTACCACTTCGTCGACGCCGACTCGACGTGCTCTTCGTGGCCGGAGTCGCGCTTGAGGAGCCGCAGGCTGGCCCACGGAGTCACGACGAACGCGACGATGAGCGAGAAGATCATCGCGGCCGTGGCGCCGACCGGAATCGGGCGCATGTACGGGCCCATGAGCCCCGAGACGAAGCCCATCGGAAGGATGGCGGCGACGACGGCGAAGGTCGCCAGGATCGTCGGGTTGCCGACCTCCGCGACCGCTTCGAGCGCGATGTCGCGCATCGGACGGTCGCGGTTCTCCGGCAGCCGGTTGTGCCTGACGATGTTCTCGACGACGACGATCGCGTCGTCGACCAGGATGCCGATGGAGAAGATGAGCGCGAAGAGCGTCACCCGGTTCAGCGTGTAGCCGAAGAGGTAGAAGATCGCGAGGGTGAGCGCGAGCGTCACCGGGATGGCGATCGCGACGATGCCCGATTCACGCCTACCGAGCGTGAACCAGATCAGCACCGCGACGGAGATGACGGCGAGGAACATGTGCCAGAGGAGCTCGTTCGACTTCTCGGCCGCCGTCTCGCCGTAGTTGCGCGTGACCGTGACCTCGACGTCGGAGGGGATGATCGACCCCTTCGCCGATTCGATCTTGGCGAGCACCGCGTGCGAGAGCGAGGTGGCGTTCGTCGCCTTCCGCTTCGCGACCGAGATCGTCACTGCCGGACGCACGCCGGAGGCCTGTTTCGCGTTGCCTTCGTGCGCGGGACCGTTGCCGCTGAAGACGTAGTCGGCCGGCTCTTCGGGGCCGTCGGCGATCGTCGCCACGTCGCGCAGGTAGACAGGCTTGCCCTGCCAGACTCCGACGACGACGCGGCCGACCTCGTCGGCGTTCGTCAGGAACGCGCCCGTCTCGACGAGAAACTCACGGTTGTTCTGCGCGAAGCTTCCCGACTGCAGCTGCTTGTTCGCCTGGCCGATCGCGCCCGGCAACATCACCGCGGCGACTTTGCGGCTCGCCATGCGCGAGGGATCGAGCAGCACGCGCACGCGACGGCGCTGACCGCCGATGATGGTCACCTCGGAGACGTCGGGAACCTCTTTGATGTCGTCGTGAAGCTGCGCCGCGATCCGTCGCAGCATGAAGTGGTCGTACTTGTCGCTCGAGAGCGTGACGGCGAGGATCGGGACGTCGTCGATCGAGCGCGGCTTGACGAGCGGCCCGATGACGCCGGGCGGGATGATGTCTGCGTTCGCGGAAAGCTTCTGGTTCAGCCTTACGATCGCATCCTCTTCCTTCTGGCCGACCTTGAAGCGGACGATCGCCATCGACATGCCGGGCGACGAGGTCGAGTAGACGTACTCGACGCCGGGGATCTCCCAGAGGAGCTTCTCCATCGGGCGCGTCACCCGCTCCTCGACTTCCTTCGCGCTGGCGCCGGGCGCCTGCACGAAGACGTCGATCATCGGGACGATGATCTGCGGCTCCTCTTCGCGCGGAAGCAGCGCGACTGCGCCGAGACCGAGAAGGATCGACGCGATGATGACGAGCGGCGTCAGCTTCGAATCGATGAAGGCGCGGGCAAGCCTGCCCGCGATGCCGAGCTCCTGGCTGCTCATTACTTCGTTCCTTTCGCGGCAGGCTCCGCGATTTTCACTCCGTCGCGGAGGGCGGCGGTGGCGGGGGAGGCGTAGCGGTCACCGTCGCCGAGGCCCGACAGCACCTCGACACGCTCGCCGAGGTCACGGCCGGTCTGCACGAAGCGGAGGTGTGCGATTCCTTCGGGGTCGACTCCCCAGATTCCGGTCAGCTGGCCCTGGAAGACGAGCGCGCTCTTCGGCACGCTGATCGTCGTCGTCTCGCCGATCTTGATGCGCGCGCGTGCCGACATGCCGGACGCGAGCCCTTCCGTGGGCGGGAGCGAGACCTTCACGACGTAGCTCCGGCTCGAGGGATCGAGAGCGGGGGAGACGTGCTCGATCGTTCCGTCGATGACCGCGCCGGTCGAGTCGACGGTGACCCGCGCCTTGCCCCCCTGCTTGATCGAGCCGATGCGCGACTCGTCGACGGTCGTGTCGAGGCGATATCCCGAGGTCGACTCGACCGTGAGGAGCGACATGCCGGGCATCGCCTGCATGCCGACGTCGGCGTTCTTCGCCGTGACGACGCCGTCGACGGGCGAGGTGATGCGCGTCCAGGAGAGCATCGCCGCCGCGCTGTCGGCGTCGGCACGCGCCTGCGAGCGCTTCGCGACCATCTGGTCGTACATCCGGTCGGCGGAGGTCTTCTGGGCGACGGCGGCGCGGTAGCGCGCCTCGACCTCTTCGAACTCCTGCGGGCTCACGGAGCCGCGCTCGCGAAGCTGCACGAAGCGGTTGTAGGTGGCCGTAGCGAGCGCCGCCTGTGAGGCTGCGGCCACGCGGCCGGCGTCGGCGCCTGCGATCGCATTCTCGGTCTCATCAAGGCCCGCGCCCGCTTTGCGCTGCTGCGCGGCGATGTCGCGGTCGTCGATCGTGAGAAGAAGCTGCCCTGCTTTGACGCGATCGCCTTCGGAGACGAGGATCTGCGTCACGTTCCCGACGGTCTTCGCCGAGAGGTTCGCGATCGTCGTCGACCGGATCGTGCCGAGCGCCTCGACGGCGTCGTCGGCCGGGGCGAGCGAGGCGGTTTCGATCGAGATGCCGGAGAGGCTCTCGGGCGCCTTCGTCTCCGTCGCCTTGCCGCAGGCGAGAGTGAGGAGGCTGGCTGTGAGAATGAGGGCAAGGGTCGTTGCTTTCGTCATGAGTTCACCGTGCAGTTCAGCAAGCTTGTGTGGCGCAGACACTCTTGTCTGCGCGTCGCCGAAGGCGACCATGTCGTCGGAGATATGCGGGTTCCGGTCAGGGCGGCGCTTCGCGCCGCGCGCAGGCAGGAGTGCCTGCGCCACATTGAGGTTACGTCGTGCATCACTTTGACTCCTTCACGAACGGGGCGATCGATTCGAACTGCCCCGTCGCGCGGAGGAGCTCCGCATATCCGGTCATGTATTCGTAGTTCGCCGCGAGCCGGGCGAGGCGTGCTGCAACTGCGGTGGTGTCGGCGCGAAGCACCTCGGTGATCGTGGTCAGCCCCGCGTCGTAGCGGTCGCGGACGATGCGAGCCGCCTCCGCCGCCTGTGCCGCGGCCGATTCACCGACGACGAGCCGCTGCCTGGCCGTCATGTAACGGCTGTGCGCCGTGAGGATGTCGAGCTCTGCCTCGCTCCTGACCTGGTCGACACCGGCCTCGGCGCCGAGCTCCTGCGCGCGCGCCTCGCTGACGCGGTACGCGCGACCCGGATCGAGAATGTTCCAGCTCACCGACACGCCGACGACCGTGTCGTCGTTCTGGTTGCTCATCGTCTCGCCGCTCTGTCCCCAGTTTGCGAATGTGTCGACGCGGGGAAGGAACTGCCCTTTCGCGATCCGGGAGCCGAGCGCCGCCTGCCGGCGCCCGAGCGAGGCGATCTGCACGTCGGCGCGCTTCTCCATCCCTGCCGCGAGCAGCTCCGCGTAGGGCATGTCGGGGAACGACGGCGGGGTCAGGTCTGCGCTTACGACCAGCGGCGTGTCGGACGGGACGCCGACGACGTTCGCGAGCGACCTGTAGGCGATCGCCTTTTCGCCCTGCGCCGCGATGAGCTGCTCGCGGTAGTTCGAGAGCTGGACTTCGGCCGCGAGGAGGTCCGACTGGACGACGAGCCCGGTCTCGAATCGCGATCGGATCGATGCGACGCCCGATTCGGCCGCCTTCACCGCGTCGGCCGCAACCTGTTCGCGAGCATCGGCGACCAGGACGCCGTAGTAGGCGCGGATCGTGTAGCTGCGAAGCATCTGGCGCGCCGCCTCCGACTGGAGCTTCGCCTGCTCGACGCCCGTTCCGGCGATCGAGATCGACGACCAGCGGCGAAGCTGGTCGAAGATCGGCAGGCGCGCGCTCACCGCGAGGCGGTAGTTGTCGAGCTCGGGAGGGTTGTTGAGGAAGTTCGGGTCGAAGTTCTCGGGACCGAAGTTCCCCTGCTCGAGCAGCGTGCCGAAGACGTAAACCGGGTTGTCGCCTCGCGTGAACGTCTCGCTCACGCCGACCTGCGGCAGCCAGGTCGATTGCGCCTGGCGGAGCCGCGCGACGGCGACGGCTTCACCCGAAGACGCCATCCGGATGCGCGGGTTCTCGGTGAGCGCGAGCGTGACCGCCTCGTCGAGCGTGAGCCCGTCGGAGATGTCGACTGCAGGGGGCTCGGGCTCGGCGGCCTGGAGCGGCGCGGTGAAGGCTGCGATTGCGACCGCAGCCATGGCGAGGAGTCGTTTCATCGAGTGCCTCCCTGGGGAGATGTTCAGGCCTGCTTCGCGGGGACTTCGCAGACGGCATCCTTGACGCCGAGCTTGCGGAGGATCGCCATTGCCGGGCACCAGTTCGTGAACGCCGACTGGACGAGATTCAGCGCCACGAAGGCGGTGAAGAGGAGCCAGGCCGGATGAACGAAATATCCGAGAGCGATAGTGATGCCGACGACGATGCCGGCGATGAGTCTGAGGTAACGGTCGACTGTCATGATGAAGAGTCCTCCTTGGCGTTCGTTGCCCGGTAGAAGTCTGCCAGGCGTCGGTATATTCCTATATGAGCATATAGTTTGTCAAGTGCCAGTCGGGCTCCGCGTTCACGCTCGCAGGTCGAGGCCCGGGTGTCGAGGGTGAACGGGCGGCCCGGGAGTGATGGGGCGCAGCTACTGCTGTCTGCGCGGCGCGGAAGGCGGCATCGCGGCAGGGGGACGGTATGCCACGCCCAAGGTCCAATGGTCTTGAGTTAACGGAGGAGAAGCCGAAGTTAGAAGTTAGAACGCTGAATGTTGAATCCAGAAATGGGCTCAAACGTGCCCTTTCTGGGTTCTGAATTCATCGTTCTGCGTTCTGACTTCTGGGTTTTCCCCTTAACTCAAGTCCATCGCGCCCAAGGTCAGGCGCCCTGCTTCGCTCCGCCTTTCGCGCTCCGCGTTTACTCCTGCTGGCTCTCTTCCTCGAGCCTTGCGCCGTCGAGGATGACGAGCTGCTTGCCGTCCATCCGGATCATCCCCTCGGCCTGGAAGCGGGAGAGATTCCGCGAGACGAGCTCGCGGACGGTGCCGATGTGCGCGCCGATCTCCTGGTTCGCCGGCAAGGTGATCTCCAGCCCGTCGGAGGTCGGTACGCCTTCCTTTGCCGCAATGCGGAGCAGCAGACCCGCGAGCCTCTGCCTCACCGTCGTGAATGAGAGCTCCTCGATCAGCGCGACGAGCCGCCGAAGCCGTCTTCCCGTCGCCTTCAGGACCTTCAACGTGATGTTCGGATGCTCGAGGCAGAGCGCGCGGAAGTCGGCCTTCGACAGGAACAGAGTCATCGTCTCGACGACCGCCGAGCACGAGGCGGGGTAGGGGCCGTCGTCGAAGACCGGCAGCTCGGCGACGATGCCGCCCGGACGCTCGATCGCGAGGACCTGCTCGCGCCCCGACGGCGAGCTCTTGAAGATTCTCACCGCACCCGACTCGATGACGAAGAGCCCCTGGCACGCGTCGCCCTCGGCGAACAGCAACTCGCCCCCGAGCAGCGCGCGGCGCGTGACTCGCTTGCAGGTCGCGTCGAGCTCGATCTCCGAAAGGTCGGCGAAGAGCGGGACTTTCCCCAGGATCAGCTTCGGATCGGTGGTCATGGGCGAATTGTAGCGTGAAGGTCAGACACACAACGGCCGGAAGGGTCGGGCCTGTCGCGCCCCCGTTTCTGTGTCCCTGGCTGGACCGGGTACCCCTCTACACCAGGCAATGGTCCTTGGTTACGCGCCCGGTGGTCATTTCGCTCCAGCCTCTTCTCCAGCGAGAGCGCCGGTTCTCACTCACGATCCTTCCGGCACATCCTCAATTTCGGTTCGCGACCCGCCACTTGCGAGGAGATCCGGGCCGCGCCGGAGTGACGCGGCGCACAAGGCCGTTGGCCCCGTGGCGCAATCGTCACATCGACGACGCCCAACGGGCGGATAGAATCCTGTCCGCGCGGGGCATTCCCTTCCCGTGCGCCCGCCGAATCGACCTTCGAGGAGAATTGATGAAACGTGCCGCGATTCTTTCGCTCTTCCTCTGTGCAGCGCTCTGCCCGGTGGCCGTGTCGGCCGACGACGGGATGTGGATGCCGCAGCAAATCCCCGGACTCGGCGACGAGCTGAGGTCGATGGGGCTTCAGCTCGATCCGTCGTCGTTCGCCGACCTCACAGGCTTCCCGATGGGCGCGATCGTCGAGATCAACGGCTGCAGCGCGACGTTCGTCTCGCCCGAGGGGCTGATCGTGACGAACCATCACTGCGTGCACGACTCGCTCCAGTACAACTCGACGCCCGAGCGCGACCTGATCGAGCACGGTTTCCTCGCGACGAGCCGCACCGACGAGCCGCAGGCGACGCCTAACCAGCGCGTCTACGTGACGACGAAGATCGAGGACGTCACGGCGAAGATCACGGGCGGGTTGAAGAAGGGGGCGAGCGACAGCGATCGCGCGAAGGCGGTCGACCGCAACGAGAAGGCGCTCGTCAAGGCCTGCGAGGCGCGAGACGGCATCCGCTGCGAGGTCTCGAACTTCTTCGGCGGCGAGCTCTTCCTGCTCCTCACGCAGATGGAGATCCGCGACGTGCGCCTCGTCTACGCGCCCGCGCTCGGCGTCGGCAACTTCGGCGACGAGGACGACAACTGGATGTGGCCGCGCCACACCGGCGACTTCGGCTTCTTCCGCGCCTACGTCGGCCCCGACGGGCGCACGGCCGACTACTCGAAGGAGAACGTTCCGTTCAAGCCGGCACACTGGCTCAAGATCTCCACGCGCGATCTCGATCCGGAAGACCTGGTGCTTCTGGCTGGCTATCCCGGCTGGACGAGCCGCCTCGTTACCGCGGAGGAAGTGCGCAACGCGCAGGAGTGGTGGCTGCCGAGGGAGAACCGCTTCCGTCGCGGCCTCCTCGACATCCTCCGCAGCGAGGGGAAGCGCGGGCGTGCCGTCGAGATCGCGAACGCGTCGCGCGTGGCAAGCCTCGAGAACTACCTGAAGAAGTACGAAGGAGTGCTCGAGGCGTTCCATCGCGATGCGCTGCTGGATCGCAAACTCGAGGATGAAGCGCACGTGGCTGCGTTCGTCGCCACGAGTCCCGATCTCGCGAAGCGCTACGAGTCCGCGGCAAAGGAGTACTCGAGCCTGCTGGCGAAGGAGCGCGCGACGCGCGACCGGGACATCGTCTTCCGCTATCTGAATACGTCGTCCCCGATGCTCGCGCAGTCGTCGATGCTCTACAAGCTGAGCGTCGAGCGCGCGAAGAAGAACGACGCTGACCGCGAGGAAGGCTTCCAGGAGCGCGACTGGGCGCAGAAGATGAACGGCCTCAAGCGGACGCAGCGGACGATCGAGCGCGCCTCGGATCGCGCCGGACTCCGCTTCGTGCTGCTCGAAGCCGCAAAACTGCCGAAGGAGCAGCGGATCGGCGCCGTCGACGCCGCTCTCGCGAAGACCGGCAAGGCGACCGACGAAGATCAGGTCGAGGCGCTGCTCGACTCGCTCTACGCAGGCACGAAGGTCGACGATCTCGACACCCGGCTCGCGATGTTCGGAGAGTCGACCTCTGCTCTCGTCAAACGCGGCGACTCGATGATCGACCTCGCGGCGTCGCTCTATCCGCTGGCGAAACAGATCGAGGATCGCGGGCTCGAGATGCGCGGCGCGCGCTACCGGCTGCGCCCCGTCATGATCGACGCCATGCGCGCCGCGAAGAACGGGCGTCTCGCCCCCGACGCAAACGGCACGCTGCGCGTCGGCTTCGGCCAGGTGAAGGGATACGAGCCGCGCGACGGCGTGACCTACCTGCCGCAGACGACGATTGCCGGCGTGCTCGAGAAGAACACCGGCAAGCGCCCGTTCGACAGTCCCGTGAAGCTCCTCGACCTCGCCCGGGCGAAACAGTTCGGCTCGTACGCCGACCCCGACCTCGGCACGCTCCCCGTCGCCTTCGTGACGACGAACAACGTGACGAACGGAAGCTCCGGTTCGTCCGCGTTGAACGCCTACGGCGAAGTCTGCGGCCTCGCGTTCGACATGAACTGGGAAGGGATCGCCGCCGACTGGGTCGTCAACGAGAAGTACGTCCGCACCGTCATCGTCGACTCACGCTACATCCTCTGGGTCATGGACGCCGTCGACGGCGCGCACGACCTGATGCGCGAGATGGGGGTCGAGCCGCAGTTTCAATAAAGCAGGCGAAAGGCGAGAGGCGAGAGGCGAAAGGCGAAAGGCGAAAGGCGAAAGGCGAAAGGCGAAAGGCGAGAGGCGAAAGGCGATGAGCCATCGTTGAGCCTTTGTCGTTCGCCTCGCGCGGCGTGGATCACCCTTCGTAGGGGCGACGCGGTGCGTCGCCCGTGGTGACGGAAGTTCGAGCTCAAAACGAACGAGCGCGACATCGCTGTCGCGCTCGTTTGGTATCCGAGGCGGCTGTGATTGACGCGAGGACTTACTGCCTGCTTATCGCCTCTCGCCTTTCGCCTCTCGCCTGCCTCAAAGCTTCAACACCATCTTGGTCATGTCGTGCTGGCCGCCGTCGGGGTCGGTGCCGTAGCCGGGGACGATGTACTCGTTGAAGCCGAGCGTCTTGAGCGTCTGGATCGCGTCGACCTCGAGGTCGCTGATCAGCATCGCCGTCAGGTGGCGAAGTCCGTTCTGTCGTGCGACGCCGATGAAGTGATTCACGAGGAGCGTGCCGAGACCTCTGCCTCGGTACTCCGGATCGATGAGCCACTTGATCCGCCCCACGAGACGGAGCGGGCCGCCGTGGCGGCGATGGAGTGTCGCGTCGGCGACGATCTTCGTGCCGTCGATCGCGAGAAGGGGAAGCGTCTTGGCGTAGTCGAGATCACGGCCCCAACTCTCCACGAGATGGGGATCGTCAATCGCGTCCCACGCGAAGCGGCGGCTCTCGTTCGGAAGGCGCATGAAGAACTCGTAGAGAGCTTTCGAGTCCTTCTCTTCGAATGGACGGATGAGCAGTCGGCGACCGTCTCGGAGCGCCGCCTCCTGGGGATATCGATTCGGCATCTGAAATCCTCCTGAATGGGTGGTCCGCCAATGGAGGGCGGCAAGCGGGCGAAAGAATATCACTTCTGTTGAGGCGGGGAAGTGAGCGCGGAGGGGGCGATTTTGTGATCGTTCAATCATGCTCGCGGGAATCTCCAGGAGGCTTGCAACTTCACTTGATTGCGATTGATCGCGATTCGGAAAGACCGGGCGCGGGCCCGGGCGCGGGCGCGTTCACGGGGCGCCCAAAGCCCGATCGAACGGTCCCTCCGGTCACTCCAGGTCGATCGTCTTTCGCACCCCCGTGAACGCTCCCGCGCCCGGCTTTTCGGTCACTCGCGCCGCATCAACGCGTCTCGCACCCCGTGAACGTGAACGCTCCCGCGCCCGCGCCCGGCCTTTGACTTTTCCCGGTCGGCATTTCGTCGTCTTTGCTCAGCCCACACGCGAGGCTCTCCCATCCCCGGAGTAGAATTCGCACTGATCACCACAACCCAGCAATTGGGAGGAACCGCCTCATGCTCACGGAATTCAAGAAATTTGCGCTCAAGGGCAACGTCATGGACCTCGCCGTCGGCGTGATCATCGGCGGCGCGTTCGGCAAGATCGTCAACAGCCTCGTCACCGACGTGCTGATGCCGCCGCTCGGCCTGCTCCTCGGCAAGGTCGACTTCTCGAACATGTTCTTCACGCTCTCGGGCGAGAAGATGGACACGGTCGCGAAGGCGAAGGAATCGGGTGCGGTCACGCTGAACTACGGCTTATTCATCAACGAGATCGTCAATTTCGCACTCCTGGCGTTCGCGGTCTTCCTCCTCGTGAAGTGGATCAACTCGCTCCGTGAGCAGCCGGCCCCGGTCGATCCGACCGAGCGCGACTGCCCGAGCTGCGTTACGTCGATCTCGCGCAAGGCGTCTCGCTGCCCGAATTGCACCTCGACCGTGGAGCCGATGCTCTGAGATGACGCGGCTCCTCGTCGTCTGTCTCGGTGGCGCGTTCGGCAGTGGGGCCCGCTACCTCCTTTCGACCTGGGTCGCGCGGGTTGCGCCGTCGGCGTTTCCCGCAGGGACGCTCGCGGTCAACGCACTCGGCTCGTTCTTCATTGCGCTCGTCATGCACGTCGGGCTCTCGACCGAGGCGATCTCGCCGATGTGGCGGCTGGGACTGACGACGGGCGTGATGGGGGGCTTCACGACCTACTCGACGTTCAACTACGAGACGACCGAGCTGCTGCGCGAGGGGGCGACGGGGCTCGCCCTCGCTAACGTCGCGGTCACGATCGCGGTCTGCCTCGTCACCGGGTTCCTCGGGCTCGCGTTAGGCAAATGGCTCGCGGGGAGGTAAGGGCATGGCAAAGATCACACGGGAACAGACGCTCGTTCGCGTCTTCTTCGGAGAGTCGGAGCGATGGAATGCGCAGCCGCTCTCGCACGCGCTGCTCGAGCGCCTTCGCCACGAGGGTTTCGCCGGCGCAACCGTGTTCCGCGGCATTGCAGGCTTCGGTGCGCGCCGCATCCATCACACCACGCACATCCTCGAGTTGTCGGAGGACATCCCGGTGGTCGTCGAGATCGTCGACGGACCCGAGATGATCGCGAAGCTCGAGCCGATCCTCGACGAGATGATCGCCGACGGACTCGTGACGATGGAGAAGGTACGGGTTCTGCGGTACGGGAAGTGATCGCGTCTCGGCTCGCGATCGGGAGGCTTGCCCCGTGACCCCCGACCTCGGTTGATGGACCCCTCGTGGTCGCGCGTGCCGCCCTCAGGATCTATCTTGAGAAGGATTCCGGCACGACACGCATCTTGAGCTTTAGGACGATGGATACGCAGAGCCGGATACCGGGGCTGCGTGCCCGGGAGAATCGAGTCGGGATGCGCGACGAAACCCGATGGGAACGCCTTGACGAGCAATCGCTCGTCACACGCATGCGCTCGGGCGACGAGGAGGCGTACGAAGTGTTCTCGCAGCATTACATCCCGGCGGTGTACCGATTCGCGATTGCGCGGCTCGACGGTGACGCGCAGCTGGCGAATGACATCGTGCAGTCGACGCTCTGCAAAGTGGTCACGAAGCTCGGCACCTACCGAGGCGATGGGCCGCTGCTCGGTTGGCTCTGTGCCTGCTGCCGCAACGAGATCGCGATGCACTTCCGGGGAATACCTCGGGAAGTCGGCTTCGAGGGCGACGGAGTCGATTCGAGCGCGTTGCCGGCTCCGCAGAGCGGCCAGCCCGACGCGCTGCTTCTGAGCGCGGAGACATCGGAATTGGTTCATCTCGTCCTCGACATCCTGCCCGAGCGTCAGGCGCAGGTGCTCGGCTGGAAGTACGTCGACGGCGTGTCGGTGCGTGAGATCAGCTTGCGCTGCGGGTTGAGCGAAAAGGCGACCGAGTCGCTCCTCACGAGGGCGCGTGTAGCGTTCCGCGAGGTGTGGGCGAGTCTCGGCGGCGGCGCCGTTCCGGCGCGCGCGCGATCGGAGGCACGATGAACGACGAGCGCTACGAAGCAGCGGGAAATGTGCTCAGTGACGACCAGATCGGCGAACTGCTTCGCGCCTCGGGGCCGAGGGCAGACCTTCCGTCGCTCGAGCTCGCAGCGATTCGCGCAAAGACCTGTGCGGCCTGGCAGAACGAATCCAGGCACTCGAGGTCGGCCGCGAAGCGTACGTGGATCACCCGTATTGCAATCGCTGCTGCGGTCGGCGGAGCGCTGCTGCTCGTCTGGATGCTTCGAGGCCGAGTCGCGGCGCCGGCACCCGTCGAGATCGCGACTGTCGAATTCGTGTCCGGGCACGTGACCGCGACGCGGGACGGAGCTCGAACCGACCTGGTCTCCCGAGGCGATCGGATCGTCGAGGGCTCCACGATCACGACGGAGGGCCACGCGGCGCGTGCCGCGCTCCGCATCGCGAGCGGAGTCGAGCTTCGGCTCGACGAGGCGACGAAGGCGACGATCGTGTCCGCGTCCGAGTTCGAGCTCACCGGAGGCGTCGTCTACTTCGACACAGGTGTATCAGCGGGACCCGGAAAGTCGAACGGAATCGTGGTCAGGACGGAGTCGGGCATCGCGCGGGACATCGGCACGCGGTTCGAGGTTCGCGTTCCCGACGGCGCGCGTGCGATGGTGGTGAGGGTTCGGGACGGACGGGTCTCCGTCGAGAACAACGGCGGGCGCCACGAGGTGGCGGCAGAGAAGGAGCTGGTCGTCGCGTCGAACGGGCAGGTAACGACACGCGAGATCCGTGGCTGGGGCGCGGGCTGGGAATGGATCCTTGCCACATCGCCGCGCTACGAGATCGAGGGGCGGACGCTCTCGGAATTTCTCGCGTGGGTCGCGCGCGAAACGGGCTGGACCGTCCGTTTTTCCGATCCGGCGATCGAGTCGAGGGCCCGAGTGATCGTCCTCCACGGAACGATCGAGGGAACGCGACCCGACGAGGCGCCGTTCGCGGTGCTCGCGGGGTCAGGCCTCGAAGGGAAACTGGCCGACGGCGTGCTGGAGGTTCGGGAAGCGAACTGACCGAGGCTTGGGAGTGGGCGGCAGGAGTGCTCGCGCGGAATTCGAAATGCCTGTCAGGCGGCGAGGCCTAACGAACACCACAGCCGCGTCCGCAGAACTCCCATACGAAGCCGATGACGGGGACGATTCCGGGCCAGTATTCCGGAGTCAGCGTCACCTCCCCGCTCTCCTCGTCGAGAGAGACGTCGTAGCCGGCGACGTTCTGTCGGTTCCAGGCGTTTCGCAGCTCGACGAAGGCGCGGATCTCTCCGGCCGCCAGCTGCCAGCTCCGGTTCAGTCGAAGATCCATCCGGTGGTAGTCGGGAAGCCGCTCGCTGTTGAGCGCGCCGAACTCGAGGACGAACCCCTCATCGCCCTCGGGGTCGGTCTCGAGATGCGAGGTCACCGGCGTGGTCGGCCATCCGGTGTGATAGCTCCAGACGATGTCGAGGCTCCAATCCGAGCGGAAGCTCCAGTCGGCCGTGAGTGTCGCGGCGTTAGGCTGATCGAGCGAGCGAGGCACCTCCGTGCCATCGATCATGTCGCTGCTCTCCGACCACGTGTACGCGAGCTGCCACCCGAGGGCCGCGTCGAGCTTCCCCCGCGCCACCAGCTCGATCCCTTCCGCCCGGCTCTCGTCGGGGTCGATGAACACGCGGTCGGGCTCGACCTCGTGAAAGCGGTTGATCGGCTCGAGCAGGCTCTCGTAGCGCGAACGGGGATTGTCGATCCGGCGGTGAAAGTACTCGATGTGCAGCGAATCGAGCAGCGGCCGCCCTGACGCGAACTGCCGTTCGAGCCCGACCGACCACTGCTCCGAACGTTCGGCCAGGGCGAGCGCCGTCTCGCCGTCTTCGACCTGAAGCTCGTACGGTCGCTGACTCTGCCGGTAGACGCCCCAGTTCGCGATGAGCGCCAGCTGCGGCGCGACCTGCCATGCCAGCGCGGTCCTGGGGCTCCAGAAACTCTCCTCGGGGAGCGAATGATCGTCGTAGCGTAGCCCGAGCTCGGCCGCAACGTCGCCGATCGTGATGCGGTCGCTGATCCAGCCGGCGGCCTGGCGGCCGTGAAGCTCCTCGGCATAGTTCGTCGTCAACTGACGGCGCGGCGCGAACGGCGCTTCGATCACGAGGTCTGGCTCGATCTCGTTCATGTAGTCGAAGTCGGCGTCGAAATCGCGAAACTCCCACCCGAGCCGGATCGTCTGCCCGTGGCCGGGCTGCCAGGTAATGCTTTGTGACGCCTCGAGGATGTCGAGGTCGCGTTTGTCGTGAACTTCGAAGACGTTTTCGGCCTGGTTCTCGCTGCCGTTGCGGTCGCGCGAAGTGCGGCTCCAGGAGGCGTTCGTCTCGAGCTGCTCGACGAGGCCGAGGCTCATGGCGTGAGTCAGCCAGAAGTAGTCGCTCGCATAGCTCGTGAGGAGACGTTCGGAATCGCCTTCGAAAACGACGCTGTAATCGACGTCGTCGCCCGCGACGAGAACGTGCGCGCGCAGGGAGCTCCCGGAGGTCGACCGCAGGTCGAGCCGTCCGAAAACGTCCCAGAACGTCGGCCTTTCGTTGGCGCTCACCTCTGACGCGACATCGACGAGGCCACGGCGGGCCGAGACGAGCCAGCTGCCGCGCTCGGAGGCGAAGGCTCCCGTGCTCTGCGCAAGCGCGTCGAGCGTCGATACGCTGAGGCGCGCGGTCGGATCCGAGGAGCCGCGCGTCCGAAGATCGACCACTCCGCCCATCCTGTCGCCGTGCGCCGATGAGAGCCCGCCCGAAAGAAGCGTCGCGCTCGCAAGGCCGAGCGACGGGATGATCGTGAGCGCGCTCTCGTAGTCCTTGAGGTGCCAGGGGTCGTAGATCTCCTGGCCATCGAGAACGACGCTCGTCTCGTTGGGGCGTCCGCCGCGCACGCTGAGACGCGCGGAGAGATCGCCCGCGGCGGTGCCGGGTGCTAGCGCGAGCCCGCGAAGCGGGTCGCCGAGCTGCGGCACGCGCTCGAGCTCGTCGTGGCCTGACGACCAGGTCGTGGCGAGCGGCTCGAGCGACGACGTGCCCGGAGTGCCGAACACTTCGATTCTCTCGTTCAGGAACGGAGCAGGCGAGAGAAGAAGCTCGAGGTGTCGCTCGATTCCGGGAACCACGCCGACGCCGTGCACCGCCTCGTCGACGAAGCCGCGCGTGGTGACGTGGAATGAGTGCCTCCCCGCAGAAATGTTCGCGGCGTTGAACCTTCCCGATTCGTCGGTCAGAAACGTCACCACCGCGTCGTCGACGCGGACGATCGCCCCGGCAATCGGGGCGAGTGTCTCGCGATCGCGAACGCGGCCCGTGACCGAGCAGCACTTCACGGAGCTCGAGGCGCGTGCCGGCACGACGACGACGATTCCACCCGCGCCCTCCTGCGCGCGCAGGTTGAACGCTTCGAGGATCTCGTCGAGCTGAGTTCGAGGGTCGCGTGACTCCGGCTCCCGCTCGATGCGCATCCCGGGCCTCACGAGCTCGCTCGTGAAGACGATCGCGATCCCGTCCGCCTTCAACGCAAGCAGCGCCTCCGAGAGCTCCATGCCGGTGAAGCTGCGTTGGGCCGCCGCGGAGTCTGCGACGATGAAGAGACAGAACGTGATCTCGAATGCAATCCGGGTGAGGAGCTTCCCTTTTCGCATCACCTTCGACTTGTTACAGGCCGCTGAACACTTCGACTCGTGATCGACGGCGGTGAGATGCACCGTGCGTCGCGAAGGATTCTCTGGAGTGGAGCATCTTGAGTATAGCACCCGGAATCGAGGCCATTACCCGAGGCGGACGCGTCGTTGATGGAGACCACGAATCGACCGGGCGAAATCGACGGGAGCGAGGCCGTTGCGCCCGCCGAAAGAGCAACGGAGTTCCGGTTCTGGCCGCTGGGCCTAACCGCGAACCACAACCAGCAGACGAAAGGAGATTCGAATGAGAAACAGTCATCGTCGCACGCCACTGATCGTCGCGCTCGGCGCGCTCGCGATTCTCGTCGCGGCGGAAGTCGACGCGAAGGACCGCGGGCCGGCATTTACCACCGACTTCCGGATCGGGGACTGCACCTTCAGCTCACGAGGCGACAACCCCCTCTTCGGTCTGAATGGCGGTCGTTCCGTGCTCGAGGGGGAAGACAAGGGCGACGTCGAGCGCGTCGAGATCACCGTGACGAACGACCTCGAGCCGATCGCGCTCCCGGGGCTCGGGACCGTCTTCACCCGGGTCGTCGAAGAGCGCGAGACACTCAACGGGCAGATCGTCGAAATTTCACGGAACTTCTTCGCGACGTGCGAGCAGACGAACGACGTCTTCTATTTTGGAGAAGAGGTCGACATCTACAACGACGACGGATCAGTGACGCACGAAGGGGCCTGGCGCGCGGGGCAAGCCGATGCGAACGGCGTTGCGGAAGCGGGGATCATCATGCCGGGCCGCTTCCTACTCGGGTCGCGCTACTCCCAAGAGACGGCCGAGGGAATCGCGATGGACCGCGCGGAGCACACGGAGATGGGCCTCGACGTGACGACACCGGCGGGTTCGTTTCACGACTGCGTGAAAGTCGTCGAGACGTCGCCACTCGAGCCGAAGAGCGTCTCGGTCAAGTTCTACTGCCCAGGTGTCGGGCTCGTCTACGACAACGGCGCTGAACTGGTCGAATACGGCACCGAGTGACGCCGACAAACGGGCCTTCGGTTCGGAGTCGATGTGGGGCACGTTGAACCGTGCCCCCTTCTTCATTTTGCGAACCCGCTACCTCGCCAGCTTCGACAGTGCCGACCGGAGCAGCTTCGAAAACTCGACGTCGTCGCCTAACGCTTCGCGCGACGCCTTGACCGCACCTTCGGCGACCGAGGGCTTGTAACCGAGATTCACGAGAGCTGAAACGGCGTCGTCCCCGGTCGTCGAGCGGACGGGGAGCGGAGACTTCGATTCCGGCGCGACCCCGAACGCGAGCTTGTCGCGAAGCTCGAGACAGAGGCGTTCCGAGGTCTTCTTGCCGACCCCCGGGATCGACGAGAGTCGGCGCACATCACCCGTGGCGACCGCGGCGGCGAGCTCGTGGACTGCGATGCCCGAGAGGATCACCTGCGCGAGACGCGGGCCGATGCCCGAGATCGCGATCAGCTTCTCGAACGTGATCTTCTCTTCGCCTGTCGAGAAGCCGTAGAGCGCGAGCGCGTCTTCGCGGACGTGCATGTGGATCTGCAGCGTGGCGATCTTCGTCCCTTCGAGCTTGTAGTAGGTCGAAAGCGGAATATTGACGAGATACCCGACGCCCCCCGCCAGGATCACGACGCGGTCGGGTTCGAGAGACTGGATGGGACCTTCGAGGTAGCCGATCATTTTGAATTGAGAATTGAGAATTGAGAATTGAGAGATCAGAGACGGGTGGGGTTGACGCGTCGTGCGCGCTTCCACTATCTCTCAATTCTCAATTTTCGATTCTCAATTCCGCTACTTCCTCCTCCACCGCGTCCCCGCCGCCGTGTCCTCGAGAATGATTCCTGCGGTCAGCAGCTCGTCCCTCAGCCGGTCGGACTCCTTGAAGTCCTTTCGCTTGCGGGCGTCGACGCGCGCCTGGATCATCGCTTCGATGTCGGCGTCGAGGACGACGGCGTCGCGGCGGACGATGTCGAGGACGAGGTCGGCGCGCTCGAGTGCGGCGCGAAGCTCTCGCGCGTCGTACGGGGCGAGCTCGCCCTTGTCGGCGGCGGTGTTGGCCTCCCGGATCATCGTGAAGAGCGCGCCGAGGGCCGCGGCGGTGTTGAGGTCGTCGTCGAGCCCGTCTTCGAACTCGCGGAGGAACTTCTGCGCGATTTCCAGGCCGCGTGTAGCCGGACGGTCGTCGGCGCCCGCGACGATCTCGTCGAGGCGGATCGCGAACGATTCGATCCGCGCGAGCGCGCTCTTCGCGTCGTCGAGGCTGTGCTGCGTGAAGTTGAGCTTCGTCCGGTGAGGCACGGCGAGAAGCGCGTAGCGGATCTCGAGCGCGCTGCTCCCCTGCGAGATCAGGTCAGGGAGCGTGAAGAAGTTCCCGGCCGACTTCGACATCTTCGCGTCGTCGACGACGAGGTGCTCGCCGTGGATCCAGAAGCGGACGAATGGCTTGCCTGTCGCCCCTTCGCTCTGCGCCACTTCGTTCTCGTGGTGCGGGAAGATGAGGTCGACCGCTCCGGTGTGGATGTCGAACGTCTCCCCGAGGTACTTCATCGCCATCGCGGAGCACTCGATGTGCCAGCCGGGGCGGCCTTCGCCGATTTCGGTCTGCCAGGAGGGCTCGCCCTCCTTCTTCGCTTTCCAGAGGACGAAGTCGCGCGCGTCTTCTTTCTCGTACTCGTCGTTCTCGACGCGGCTGAGCGAGCTCTCCGGCGCCAGCTCGACCTGCGAGAGCTTGCCGTAGCCGGGAAGGGTGGCGATGCGGAAATAGGTCGAACCGTCGGCCTCGTAGGTGTGGCCGCGGGCGTCGAGCTTCTTCACGATGTCGATCATCTCGGGGATGTGGTCGGTCGCCTTCGGGTAGATGTCGGCGCGGCGGATCCGGAGCGTGTCGAGATTCTGGAAGAAGATCTCGGTGTAGGGGGCGGTGAAGGTGAAGATGTCGACACCCTTCTTCGCCGCGTCGCGGATGATCTTGTCCTCGATGTCGGTCACGTTCATGACCATCGTGACCTTCATCCCCTTCCACTCGAGGAAGCGGCGGAGGAGATCGGCCCAGAGGAACGTCCGGAGGTTCCCGATGTGAACGACGTTGTAGACCGTCGGACCGCAGCAGTACATCCTCGCGTGGCCCGGTTCGAGCGGCGTGAAGGTTTCCTGCTTGCGTGTCAGCGTGTTGAAGAGCCTGAGGTCCGACATGATCGGGCGAGGTTAGCGGCGCCGGGGGGAAGGGTCAAGGCCGGGCAAGGGTGGGGTCAGGCCCGACGGCCCGAGATCGACGTCAGGAAAATTGAAGTTGGAAGTGAGAACGTTGAATTGTGAACCCAGAAAAGAAGCCGTTCAGGCCTTTCTGGATTCACAATTCAACGTTCTCACGTCTAACTTCAGCTTTTCCTTCGCCAATGCGATCCCATCAGGTCTGACCCCGAAGCTCCTCAGCCCGCCGCTTCGTACGCTCGCTTCACGATCGCGATCAGTTTCGCGTCGACCTCGTCGGGTGAACTGAGGGGCACGACGTACTGGCACATGCCGCCGGGAGGGAGCGCCTTGACGCGAGGGTCCTTCACCTCGTCCTTGAGGTTGAGCCCCAGCTCGAAGCGGTCGTTGGTCTTTGGCCCGAGCATCGCGAACTGCTTCTTCCGCCGGAGCGAGACGTAGCCCTTCTTCGGGGCGATCTCGAACTCGCCGAAGCCGGCGATCTCCGCCATCAGCTTCTCGTGGATCGGGCGCTGGTGCTCCTTCTTCCCCGAGTAGATCTCGCTCAGCACATCGTCGGTGGAGGCTCCCGCCGCCTTCGCTGCGCTCGCGCCGTCCGACTCGCGCGCCACGTGCGTGAGCGTGTTCGCGTCGCCGTGGCCGAGCCCGTAGCTTTCCATCAGCCACGCGCGGATCTCTCCATGTTTCGCTTTTCCGCACTTCGCAATCGCCGAGCGCAGCTGCGCGAGCGTCGTTCCGGTCTTCTTCTCGATGTTCGCGATCTGCGTCGCGACTGCCTTGTCCAGGTCTGCCATCGCGTCCTCCGGTTTTCGTGTTTTCGCCGTGCGCTCCGCCGCGTCAGCTCGCGGTGGCGGGTTTCGGCGCAGTGCCGTATCGCTGCGTTGCCCACCCGACGACTGCGCCGAGAATGCTTCCCGGCAGCATGATCTCGAAGTAGTAGTGATTCCCGCTCGCGTCGGGCATTGCGGCTATGCCGTAAGCGAGCAGCAGCCCGACGGCGAGGCCGAATGCGATCCCCGCAGGAACCGAATGCACTTTGCGCGCGAACCAGCCGGCCGCGATCCCGGCGATCATCCCCTTGATCGTCGAGCCGATGACGATCTCGATGATCATCGGCCTTACAGCAGGCGTGAACCACGCGGTCAGGCCGTCGAAAATACCGAGGAAACCTCCCAGCAGCAGTCCCAGTAGCACCTTGTTCATCGTGTCTCCTCTTTCTATGTGTTCCGTCGATTCGGGTTCAATCCTTCTATTCAACGATCGCGGCGTTTCCTTTAACCGGTTCCGGGCTATCGACCGAACCAGAGATAGCTGACCGTTCGCATCACGAGGTAGGCAAGGACGACGGCGACAGCAGCCCGGTTCTTGCGCAGCCACCGGGCGGCGCGTTCCCATGGCGGTTCGCGGTAGGCGGAGACCCGATTCCCGTCGGCGAAGCGGACGACGTCGGCGGCAAGCTCGACGGCGGACGCGTACCGCCGGTCGGGTTCGTCGGCGGTGGCCGTTGCGATGATCGCAGCGAGCGGTCTGGGAAGCCTGATCCCTTCGCGAGCGGCTGCCGCGCTGACGAGATCGCGCAAAATCGCTCCGAGAGCCCAGACGTCCGTGCGCGGGCTGATCGCGCCGGTGTCGCCTCGCTCCTGTTCGGGAGCCATGTAGCCGCGCGTCCCGATCACGTCACCGTCGGACGTCAGTGGCCGGTCGATCGCCGACCGACCGAGGAGGCTGACGGTCGGAGACGTGACTGCGCCGGCCGGCTCACGGCCGGATGACGGCTCCGTGTCCCGCAACAGCTTCGCGACACCCCAGTCCATCACCAGCACTTCGCCGAACTCGCCGATCATCACGTTCTCCGGCTTGAGGTCGCGGTGCACGATCCCGCGCGCGTGTGCAAACGCCACCGGCTCGCAGATTCTCGTGAACATCCGCAATGCCTCGGCGCGGGAGAGTCCGGCTCTCGCGATTTCGTCGACCCGCGCGCCGCGCACGCGCTTCATGACGTACCAGGCGCGGCCGTCGGGGAGCGTCCCCGTGTCGTGCACCGGGACGATGCCCGGATGCTCGATCGCCGCGAGGATCTTCGCCTCTCGCTCGAGGCGGTCTGCCGCGTCGGAGCGCAGCAGCCCGTCGCGCAACACCTTGATCGCGACCTCTCGCCTCAGCGCGACGTCCTCCGCAGCGTAGACGACTCCCATGCCGCCGCGATCGAGCTCGCCGATGAGCCTGTAGCGGGTATCGGAGAAATCTGGCAGCTCCGGCAGTGCCCGGAGGCGCGTGATCGCGTCGTCCGAGATCCACATCACGGATCGATCCCCAGGACGGCGCGCGCCTCGGCGCGGAACTCCTCGTCCGAGGCGGTCATCTCACGGAGGGTCTCGAGGACGATCGCGCGAAAGCGTCGTCGCGCGGCCGCGAGGTTGTTCGTAACGGTCGTCTCCGCGATGCCGAGCGACGCCGCGATCTCGCGATACGTGGGCCTCGTCGCGCCGTCTTCGAGATCGAATGTCTCGAACACGAGGAACTGTTGCGCGCGGCCCGACTCGCAGAGCTCGGCGCACAATCGCTCGACGCACGCGCCGAAGAGGCTTCGGACCCACTCGCGGTGCAGCAGCTCCTCAGGGTCAGGTCTGCTGGATGCGACTCTCGCAAGCTCGGCCTCGGCCGCGTCGAAGTCGAGCGCCACGGCGGCGCCCCCTCGTTTGAGCCTCGCCGCGCCCTTGAGCTCGTTCGACGCGAAGCGATCGAGGAGCAGCCGGAGAAACGTGCGAAAGCCCGCGCGTGACGGGTCGAAGGAGGAGAGTGTTTCCCGTTCGAGCGCGAGCGCGAAGAATCCCTGGATCAGGTCCTTCGCGTCTTCGTTCGAGCGGTTCCACTTGATCCGGACGTACTTGTACAGCGGCTTCCAGTAGAGCGAGACGAGTCGCTCGCACCCCCGCGCGCGCGTTTCTGTGTCGTCGCTCCGGAGCGAGTCGATCACGCTCAGTCGCGTCGCGGGGAAGCGCGCGTCACGGCCTCCGATTTCGGTGTCGCGGTCCATAGTCAGCCGGCTTGGACGAATGATACGGGAACTTCGGGGTCACACCTGGAAACCCGATGTTGCGGGTCGGGAACTTCCGGTTTTCAGGTGTGACCCCGAAGTTCCACGCCTTATCATGGCGGTATGCTCGATCACGCTTCGTTCCGCGCCCGATTCGGAGAGATGCCGGTGTTCGGCATGGTTCATCTGCTGGCGCTGCCGGGAGCACCGCTCTTTGGCGGATCGATCGCCGAGGTAATCGACCGCGCCGTCGGGGATGCGAAGGCGATTGCCGATGGTGGGGCGGCGGGGATCGTGATCGAAAACTTCGGCGACAAGCCGTTCGGCAAGACGATCGGAGCCGAGACGATCGCGGCGATGTCGCGCGTCATCGGCGAGATCGCGCGCGAGGTGACGATTCCGTTCGGCGTCAATGCACTGCGGAGCGACGGGCTGTCGGCGCTCGCGATCGCGGTAGCGACAGGCGCCGCGTTCATTCGGATCAACGTCCACTCCGGCGCGATGCTGACCGACCAGGGTTTGATCGAAGGTGACGCGGCGTCGGTGCTCCGGCGCAGGCACGAGCTCGGAGCGGATGCCGTTGCGATCTTCGCCGATCACCTCGTGAAGCACGCGGTGCCGCTGGAGGAGGTCGACGCCGCCCAGTCGGCGAAGGATCTTCGCTACCGGGGGCTCGCCGACGCGATCATCGGAAGCGGCGCGGAAACCGGAGGAGAGGCTGACCCGAAGCGCTTTGCGCTGCTGCGGACCGCTGTTCCCGACGCGCCGCTCGTGGTCGGCTCGGGGCTGACCGCCGCGAACGCGCGGCGCTACAAGGGGCTCATCGACGGAGCGATCGTCGGTACGTCGCTGAAGCGGAACGGCGACCTCGCGGCGTCGGTCGATCCGGCGCGCGTGCGCCAGGTCGTCGAAGCCGTCGCGGCGCTCCGCTGACGGCCGTATCCGGCGTCGCCCGCCCTCTCCTGTAGAATTGCCGCACGTGAGAACAGACCGCAAGATACCGATCCTCGACGTGATGGGGCCGGTGATGGTCGGGCCGTCGAGCTCGCACACGGCGGGCACCGCCCGTCTCGGCCGCGTTGCGCACGAGATCCTCGACGAGGATCCGCTGATACTCCGGTTCTACCTCCACCCTCCGCTCGAGCGTACCTTTCGCGGCCACGGCTCCGACTTTGCCCTCGTCGGCGGGGCCCTCGGGCTCGACGTTCACGATCCCCGCATCCCCGAGGCGATCCGCATCGCGGAGCAGATGGGAGTCGACGTCGATTTCGTCGAGGAGGATCTCGGCGACGTGCATCCGAACACGGTACGCATCGTCGCGAAGGGAGCGAATCGCGAGGTCGAGGTCGTCGGCTCGTCGATCGGAGGCGCGGCGATCGAGGTCTTCCGAATCAACGGTTTCTCGACGCGCTACAAAGGCGACTCGCCGACGCTGCTCCTCTTCTACCGCGACCGGATCGGGATGATCCACCAGGTTGCGGAAGCGATTGCGCGGGAAGGGATCAACATCGCGTCGCTTTCGTGCTCGCGCAAGGAGCGGGGGAAGGATGCGTTCATGCAAGTCGACGTCGATTCCCCCTTGTCGCACGAGGGGATCGCGAGAATCCTCGCGCTGGACGAGATGGATGATGCGAGGTACCTGGACCGGATCCCGTAGTGAGAAATTGAAAATTGAAAATTGAAAATTGGAAATGAAGAAACAGATCGAATTCCCGCTCCGCGTCGAACTTAGTGCGCGTTTGGTCCCGGGCGCCTCCGACACTCGGCTGGCGGGACGTAGAACGCACGTCGCGCCGCACTACTTACTCTTTCAATTTTCAATGTTCAATTTTCAATTCCGCAAGGCGGAGCAACCATGATCTCGAGCTTCAACGAACTACTGGCGGCCGGCGAAGGCCTCGATCTCGCGCAGGTCCTGCTCGACTCCGACGCGGAGGAGAGCGGGTTCACGCAGCAGCAGATTCTCGACGCGCTGACGAAGCGGCGCGAGGTGATGTGGGAGTGCGTGCGCCGCGGTAAGGCGAACGCGGGACTCTCGATGGGCAAGCTCGTCGGCGGCGAGGCGATGGCGATGGCCGTCGCGTTCGAGTCGGGTAACACCTTCCTCGATCCGCTTACCGTCAAGACGATGATCTATTCGCTCGCGGTGATGGACGAGAACTCGCGGATGGGAGTCATCGTCGCCGCCCCAACAGCCGGCGCAGGCGGCGTCGTTCCCGGCATGCTTCTGGCCCTGGAAGAAGAGCGAAAGGTCGCGCCGGAAACCACGATCCGCGGGCTCGTGGTCGCGGGAGGCGTGGGCTCGCTCGTCTCGCTCAAGGCGAACATCTCGGGGGCTGCGGGCGGCTGCCAGAACGAGGTCGGCGTGGCGACCGCGATGGGCGCCGCGGCGATCGCTTACATGATGGGCGGCACCACGCGCCAGTGCGTTCAGGCGGGAGCCCTCGCGCTGAAGAACGTTCTCGGGCTCGTCTGCGATCCGGTCGGCGGGCTCGTCGAGGTCCCGTGCGTGAAGCGGAACTCGTTCTACGCCGTACACGGCCTAACGGCCGCGCAGCTCGCGCTCGCGGGGGTCGAGTCGATCATTCCGATGGACGAGATCATCGACGCGATGGTGCGCATCGGTCGCGCGCTGCCGCGCGGCTTGAAGGAGACCGCCGAGGGGGGGCTCGCGATGACTCCCACAGGTTGCGCGATTGCGGAGCGGATCAAGGGCGAGGCGAACGACAAGCGTCAGGCCGCCGCGGACGAGCGGGAGCGGGTGGCGGCGGAACGGAAGGCGGCGCGGGGCGAGGGCTAGACGGAATTGAAAATTGAAAATTGAAAATTGAAAATTGAAAAACGAGCCAAGACGCACCGGCCCATTGGCGTGAATACCGTGCAACGGGAGCCCAGGGTACCCACCACCACACTCCACTTTTTCAATTTCTAATTTTCAATTTTCAATTCCGTAGCTCCGCTACGGGTAGTAGCCCGCGATCGTCCTCGCCTTGCCCTGCGACGACTTCACGCTGACCTCGCGCCATTTCCCTCCAGGCTGTACGTCGCCGGGCGGGTAGAAGCCGAGGAGGTACTGCGCGCGCAGCTCGGTGTGGATCGAGTCGTACACCCGCTCCAGGTCGGAGGCCTTCTCGATGTAGAAGATGTCGCCGCCGGTGTCGGAGGCGAACTTGCCCATCTTGTACTTGGTGTCGATCTCGGTCGATTTGATGCCGATCGCGATGACGTAGATCGGCACCGCGGTTCTTCGCGCGTATTCGGCCGCCTGCTCGAAGGTGAAGCGTGAGGCGGTGTCCTTCCCGTCGGAGATGACGACGAGCGCCTTCTGCCCCTTGATGTTCTTGAAGTTGTAGAGCGAATAGACGATGGCGTCGTAGAGTGCGGTCGCCTCCTCGGCGCGAAGGCTGGCGAGCCCTCCGTTGAGCGCCGAGAGCGAGTCGGTCCACTTCTGGATCACCGCCGTCTGCGAATCGAAGCCCAGCAGGAACGCCTTGTCGCCCGGGCGCAGGACGTTGCGGAAGAACTGGAAACCCGCGCGCTGCGCCTCAGTCAGTCGCGGGCGCATCGAGCCCGACGTGTCGAATGCCATTCCGATCGAGAGCGGCAGGTCCTTCTGGTACTCGAACTTCGCGATCTCGATCGGTTTCTTCTCGTCGAACACCTGGAAGTCGGACTGCTTCAGCTCCGTGAGGTGCCTCCCTTTGGCGTCGATGACGGAGGTCGGCAGCTCGACGAGCAGAACCTGGATGTTCTGCATGAAGTCGGGAGTGTTGATGAAGACGAGATCCTCGGCGGGCGCAGTCGCCGTGTCGTCTTTGAGGTAGGCGACCGCGCGAATGTAGCCGATCGCCTTGTTCTTCGGGATGTTGATCGTCGCGACGAACGGCGGGGTGTAGAGCGTCGACATGCGCGTCTCGTTGAAGAAGAGCTCGACGCGGTCGAGCTCCTTGCCCTGCGGGACGTTCGCCTCCATCGTCACGCGCAGGGGGCCGCTTACGCTGAGGGCGACGCGCGGCGAGGCGATGCGCACGCGAAACGGGTCCGTTCCGACGTTCAGCGTCAGGTCGTCGCCCGCGACGACTTTGCCTTTCTCGTCGAGGCCGACGGCGCGGACGTTGCGCGTGCGGGGCACGTCACCGAAATCGAGGTCGAGGCGGTACGGCGGCGTCCGCTTCGACATCACTTTCTTGCCGTCGAGGTAGAACTCGACGACTTTGATCTTTTCGCCGGTGATCATGACCTCGATCTGCTGGAGACCCGTCAGGATGTCGTTCGCGAGCGGCACGACCTTGAGCTGCGACTCGCCGAGGCGGATCTCCGCCTGCATCCGGTCGATCGTTCCCTCAGCTTCCGCCTTCGCCTCGCGGCGCTCGGAGGACTCCTGCACGAACGGCACCTCGAGCGCCTTCTCGACGACGGCCTGCGCGTTGGAGTTGACGTCGATGACCTTGAACCGCGCCACGTAGGTGTTAGGGCGGAGATAGCGCTCGATGATGACGGGGATCGCCTCCGGGCTTCCGTCGACGGGATAGTCGTAGCGGTAGCGGAAGGTCTCGAACATCTTCCCTTCCTTGAGGATCTCGCCGATCACGTCGACGTTGTAGTAGGACATCCCCTCGAGATTCTTCGGCGTGAGCTCCGAGCGCTTGAGCTGGAGCGTCATCTCGGCCGCGGTGCGGGCGCCCCGCTTGCCGGGGAAGCGGATGCCGAGCTCGGCGGAGAGCTTCGGCGCCGCGGCGTCGGGGATGACGATCCGCTCGAAGATCTTCGCGACCCCTTCCTGGTCCACCTTCGGGGCGTTGAAGGCCTTCGTGATCTGCATCTTGTTGTACTCGGACTTCGCGACCGCCTCCATGAAGATCTCGGAGTTGAGGCAGATCATGATCTTCGGAATCATCCGGACGCCGTTGACCACCTCGCCGTAGAAGACCGCCTCGTAGCCAGACTGCTGCCCGTCGGGCGAGAGGAGCTTCGATCGCGACTCGCGCTCGTCGCGCGTCCCGATCGGGCTGTAGAGGATGTAGTCGCTCGCTCCGTACGACGGGAAGTAGAAGACGAACATCGCGCGCTCGCCGTAGCCGGGGAGGTAGCCGTATAGCCAGATCTGGGTCGGCGCGATGTACCGCTCGCACTGGAAGTCGATGATCTCGTCGGGCTCTCCGTTGATCAGCAGGAAGCGGGCGCGTTCGGAGGCCAGGTACTTGAACTTCGCCTTGGCGATCTCGATGCGCCGCTCGTAGTCTTCTTCATACTCGTTGTACGTGGTCTTGGGGTCGGGATCGCGGCGGAGCCAGAACTCCTCGATGAAGACGTCGCGCTGCGCGTCCGATTCGAGAATGAGGAAGGCGTTCTGCTCGTCGGGCATGATGATCGGCTCGACTTTGTCGAGAAAGTCGCGGTACTTCTCGGGGAGCTGGCGAATTGCTTCCTTGCGCTCGCGGCGGGAGAGCTTGCGCATCCCCGGATCCTGGGTCGGGTTCTTCGCGGGTTGCGACGCCTCGGTTTTCGCGGGCTTCGAGGCTTCGGTCTTCGCCGGCTCGGGCGCTTTCGAGGGCGCGGGATTGTTGTCCTGCGCCGTGGCGTTCAGGCTGCAGAGCGCGACGAGCGCGACGATGGCGGCGGTTCGAGTCATCAGGCACCTCGCGCGGTCAACTTCGATGAGTCGAGTCTATCTGGACAACAACGCTTCCGCACCGCCGTTTCCCGGCGTGATCGAGGCGACTGCGCGCGCGATGCGGGAGCTGTCGGGCAACGCTTCGAGCGTGCACGAAGAAGGGCGGCGCGCGCGCCGTGTCCTCGAAGAGTCGCGTGAGACGATCGCATCGTTCCTCGGCGCCGCCTCGCGCGAGCTCTTCTTCACGAGTGGCGGTTCTGAATCGAATAACACAGCTATCCGCGGCGTAGCGTTTCGAACGCGTGAACGTTGCCACGTCGTCGTCTCCGCGATCGAGCATCCTTCGGTGCTGGCGACCGCTGAAGCGCTTCGCGCCGAGGGGTGCGAGGTGAGCGTCGTCGGATGCGATGCGTCGGGCGTCGTCGATCCGGCTGCGGTCGAGGCCGTCATCGGTTCGTCGACCGCGATCGTCGCCGTGATGCTCGCGAACAACGAGACCGGGGTGATCCAGCCGGTCGCCGCGATCGCGGAGATCTGCCGGCGCCGCGGCGTACATTTTCACCTTGATGCGTCGCAGGCGGCGGGGAGGATTCCTCTCGACGTCGCCGCGCTCGGCGCAGACAGCGTCGCGATCTCCGCGCACAAGATGCACGGCCCGAAGGGAATCGGCGCGCTCTTCCTGCGTCGGGGCATCGAGCTCGTGCCGCTCGTGACCGGTGGGGCACAGGAGCGGCGCCGCCGGGCAGGAACCGAGAGCGTTCCCCTCGCCGCGGGCTTCGCGGCGGCAGTCGAAGCGCTCACGGCCGACGTGGCAGGGGAGTCGCGGATGGCAGAGCTGCGCGACCGGATCGAGTCGGGAGTTTTCGCTCTGCTTCCGTCGGCGCGCGTCCAGGGCTCCGGGGCGAGGCGGCTCCCGAACACGTCGAGCCTCTGCCTGCCGGGCCACGACGCCGAGGGGGTGGTCATCGGTCTCGATCTCGCGGGCGTCGCGGTGTCGACCGGTTCCGCCTGTTCCTCGGGGCGCATCGCGCCGAGCCATGTATTGCTCGCGATGGGGCTTTCGGAGGAAGATGCTCGGAGCTCGATCCGGATCTCGCTCGGCCGGATGACGACGTCGGAAGATGCTCGTCAGGCGGTCGACGCGATCGGGATCGTCTTACCCCGAAATCGGAAGGAACCCACGGCTACGTCTGTTGCGAGAGCGACCGTCGGATCCGACGGGTCCGGACACACGAGATGATCGAGCAGCAGATCGAAGACAGTTTCGACGATACCCAGACGAGGAGGCGCAAGAAGCCGATCCTCGAAGGGGATCTCGGTGCAATCCAGCTGCCCGACCTGCTCTCCTTCATTGCGATGATCCGCGCCACCGGGAAGCTGATCATCAAGCTTCAGGAGCTCGAGAAGACCGTCTACTGGAAGGATGGCGAGATCGTCTTCGCCTCCTCGAACTCCCCTGACGAGACCCTCGGCCGCTTTCTCCTGAACCAGGGGAAGATCACCCAGCAGCAGTACGAGGAGTCAAAGGCGCGCCTGCAGCCGGGAATGCGTCACGGAAAGCTCCTCGTGCAGATGGCCTACATCTCGCCGAAGGATCTCTGGTGGGGCGTCAAGAACCAGGTGACCGAGATCCTCTACGGTCTCTTCACCTGGAAGGCGGGGTCGTTCCACTTCTTCGAATCGATGATCGACTTCCAGGAGAAGATCACGCTGTCGCTCTCGACGACGAGCCTGATCATGGAAGGGATCCGCCGCATGGACGAGAGCGCGCGGATCAAGGAGAAGATCAAGAGCCCCGAGATGACCTTCGACCGGGTGGCGGGCGCCGACCCGGCGAAGGAAGACCTCGACCTGACGCACGAAGAGCTCCGGATCTGGGATCAGATCAACGGGCAGCGAACGATTCGCGAGCTTGCCGGGCTTTCGGACATGACCGAGTTCGAAGTCTCGCGCACGATGTTCCAGCTCATCACCGCGCGAATGATCGAAGAGGTCACGCGCGAGAAGACCTACCGTCCCGTCTTCCTCGACGTCGAGGACTCGCCGGAGCTCCTCAAGGTCATCTCGACCTACAACGGAATGTTCGAGTACCTGTATCGCGCGCTCGACCGGTCGATCGGGGAGGAGAGCGCCCGCGAGATTTTCATGGCGACGCTGCAGAGCACGAACGAGAACGAGCTCTGGAACGGCGTCTTCTTCGACCAGTACGGCCGCTTCGACGAGAACATGCTGATCGCGAACATCTCGGAGCTGCCGTTCGAGCAGCGCAAGAACGTTCTCGACGAGGGGCTGAACACGCTCCTGTCGATCCAACTCTTCGAGGTCTCCCAGCACCTCGACGCGAAGGGAAAGGTCGAAGTCTTCCGCTTCATCTCGGACCAGAAGTCGCAGCTGGAAGCGGCACTCGCGGGCTGAGGCCCGCGAATTTAGAATTTAGAATTGAGAATTGAGAGATGGCGGCCGCACACCATCTTCTCGAGGCTTGATTCACCGTTCCGTGCCGGCTGTCCGATTCGCCCGCCCTGATGCCCCCGCGATCTCTCAATTCTCAATTCTCAATTCTCAATTCTCAATTCGGCTTTCACCCCCCACGCCACATCTGCTAACTTGCCAGCCGCATGTATCCCACCCTCCTGAAGTTCGGAAATTTCGAGATCACGACGTTCGGCTTCATGATGTTCCTCGGCTTCATGATCGGGGGGCTCGTGCTGGGGCGGCAATTCCGCCGAGCCGGACTCGGTGACGAGCTCGCGTCGTCGGTCGTGCTCGCGGCCGCCGTCGGCGGGATCGTCGGCGCGAAGGTCTACTACGCGATCCTCTTCCGATCGCTCGACGCACTCTGGAGCCGCGGAGGCCTCGTCTGGTACGGAGGTTTCATCGGCGGCTTCCTCGCGGTGACCTGGGTCGTGCACAGGGCTCGCGTCAGCTGGCTCCGTGTTGCCGACGCCGTCGCACCCGCACTCGCGCTTGGCTACTGCCTCGGCCGGATCGGCTGCTTCCTCGTCGGAGACGACTACGGGCGCCCGACCGACAGCTGGCTCGGCATCGCATTCCCGAAGGGTCTGCCGCCGACTACCGCCGACAGCCTTCGCGGATTCGGTGTCGCGGTCGATCCCGCACTGCCCGGCGAGACGCTACTTAGGGTGCATCCGACGCAACTCTATGAGGCCGGCGCTTCGCTGATCTTCTTCGGGATCCTGCTCTGGGTCGCTTCGCGCTGGAAAGTTCCCGGCCGCGTGTTCGGGCTCTTCATGATTCTCGCCGGCGTCGAGCGCTTTCTCGTCGAGATCCTTCGCGCGAAGGACGACCGCTTCTTCGGTCCGCTGACCGTCGCGCAGGTCATCAGCGTCGTGCTCGTGCTGGGCGGCGCGTGGGTGATGTCGTTGAAAGCGGAGGCGCGCGACGCGTGAGCCGATTCACGTTCGTGACCGCGGGTGAGTCGCACGGTCCGTCGCTGACGGTGATCGTCAGCGGCATGCCGGCCGGCCTCCGGCTCGACCGCACGCGAATGAACCGCGAGCTCGAGCGCCGGCAGCTCGGTTACGGCCGCGGCGGCAGGATGAAGATCGAGAAGGACGAGATCGTCGTGACTGCCGGCGTTCGCGGCGGCGAGACGCTCGGCTCCCCGGTCTCGATCTCCATTGTCAACGCGGACCACGAAAGCTGGAAGGGCGCGATGGGGGTGTGGGAGCTCGATCCCGACGACGCCGAAGCGCGACGGCTCCGCTCGCCCAGGCCGGGGCACGTCGACCTCGTCGGCGGGATCAAGTACGACCGCCGCGACATGCGCGACATCCTCGAGCGCGCGTCGGCGCGCGAGACGGCGGCGCGCGTCGCGGCAGGCGCCCTTGCGAAGGAGCTGCTCCTCGCCTTCGGTATCGAGGTCCGCTCCTGCGTCGTGAGCGTCGGCGCCGCCGGCGATCCGCAGCGCCCGGTGTCGTGGAAAGAGATGACCGCGATCGACGATGCGTCGCCGTTCCGCACGGTCGACGCCGCGACGGAGGCGGCGATGACCGCGGAAGTCGATCGCGCTCGCACGCTGGGGGAGACGCTCGGCGGTTCGATCGTCGTCGTCGCGCACGGCCTGCCGGTCGGGCTCGGCAGCCACGTGCAGTGGGACACGAAGCTCGACGGCCGGATCGCCCAGGCGGTCATGTCGGTGCACGCGGTGAAAGGGGTCGCGATCGGCGACGGAATCTCGGGAGTGTCGCGCCCGGGCTCCGAAGTCCACGACGCGATCTATTTCGAGAAGGACGCGGGATGGAGCCGCACGACGAATCGTGCGGGCGGGCTCGAAGGAGGCGTGACGAACGGGCAGGATCTCGTCGTCCGCGCCTTCATGAAGCCGATCTCGACTCTGCGCAAGGGGCTGCCGTCGGTCGACGTCGACACGCGCGAGCCGGAGCGCTCGCAGTGGGAGCGGAGCGACATCACGGCGGTGCCGGCGTGCGGCGTCGTCTGCGAGTCGATGCTCGCGATCGCGCTCGCCGACGCAATGCGCGAGAAGTTCGGCGGCGATTCGCTTGGGGAGATGACGCGAAACTTCCGCGCGTACGTCGACGCGGCACGCGCGTACTGATTCGTGCCAGCCATGAACAAGAAGGAACTGCGGTATCTCTTTCCCGTCACGAAGAACTGCGTCTACTTCAACCATGCGGCGGTATCGCCGCTCGCGCGGCATTCGTACGAGGCGATGGAAGACCTCGCGCGCGATCAGCGTGACTGGGGCGCGGTTCACTGGCGCGCGTGGCTCGGGCACTACAAGCGGCTGCGCGAGGACGCGGCTCGACTTCTCAACGCGACCCCGGGCGAGATCGCGATCCTGAAGAACACCTCGGAGGGGATCTCGTTCGTCGCCGAAGGGCTCGACTGGAGCGCGGGCGAAAACGTCGTCACGACCGACATGGAGTTCCCGTCGAACTTCGTTGCCTGGAAGCGGCTCGAACGGCGGGGCATCGAATGCCGGCAGATCGCGAACCGCGACGGACGGTACGACGTCTCCGACGTGGAGGCGATGATTGACGGGAAGACCCGCGTCGTCGCGATCTCGTCGGTCTCGTTCCACAACGGTTTCCGTCCCGACCTCGAGGCGATCGGCGAGCTCTGCGCCGCGAGCGGGGTCCTTCTCTCGGTCGACGCGATCCAGAGCCTCGGCGCGCTCGCGATGGACGTGAAGAAGTGCCGGATCTCGTTCCTCTCCGCCGACGGTCACAAGTGGATGATGGGTCCCGAAGGGCTGGCGATCTTCTACGCGTCGGCGGAAGCGAGGGAGCGACTCACACCGCTCGAGTCGGGGTGGATGAGCATCGCGCGCAACGCGACGAGCGTCGGGAGCACGACGGAGCTGCACCGCGACGCGCGCCGGTTCGAAGCCGGGGCGATCAATACGGCGGGAGTCTGCGGTCTCGACGCGTCGATCGCGTTCCTCAACAGCATCGGGATCGGGGAGATCGAGACCGAGGTGATCCGGCTGGCGCGGCTGCTGGCGGAGAAGCTCTCCGCGCTCGGTTTCGCGGTTCGCACGCCGGCGCCGATCTGCTCGGGAATCGTTGCGCTGACGCCTCCGGTCGAGATCGACCTCGTCAGCGTGAGGCAGGCGTTGCGCAGGGGAGCATCGGGCGACGCGACGGGCGACCTCACCCCGGTGCAGTTACTGCACGCCTGGCTCGAGCTGAACGGCGTGATCTGCTCGGCCAGGGAAGGGATGCTCCGCTTTTCGCCGCACTTCTACAATGATGACGCCGAGATCTCGCTGGTGGCCGACCTGCTCGGCACGCTGGTCTGACGGCCGGGCAACGGAAGGGACACCGATCAATGGATCCGATCATCATCGTCGTCGCGTTCATCGCGCTGCTCGCGGGAGCGCTCGGAGGCTGGATTGCTGCGTCGTCGCGCGCGAGAGCTGCGTTAGGCGAAGCGACGGGCGAGCTTCAGCGGGTGCGCGCCGAGTCGGATGCGGCGCGGCGCGAGCGGGAGCGCGCGGAAGGGGAGCTCGTAGCGCTGCGCGGCCGCCTCGAGGCCGAGCAGCAGGAGCGAGCGACGTCTAAGGCGAGGCTCGAGGAAGCGGAGAAGAACGTGGGCGAGCTGCGGAAGTTCGTCGACGATTCGCGCGAGCAGCTCGAAGGCTCGTACGCGAAGCTCTCCCAGGACGCCCTGAAGCAGGCGATCGAACAGCTCGCCGCAGTCGTAAAGCCGCAGTTGGAGGGAGCGCAAACGTCGATCGGAACGACGCTCGACGAGAAGGGTAAGGCGATCGAGACGCTGCTCACCCCGGTGCGCGAGATGATCGAGGCGTACCGCAAGCAGATGGAGGAGAGCGAGGGACAGCGAAACAAGGCGCTCGGAAGCCTCGGGCAGCAGCTGACGAGCCTTCTCGAAGCCAATCAGCAGACCCGGCACGAGACCGCGAAGCTCGCGTCCGCGCTCAGGAACCCCGCCGTCAGCGGCTCGTGGGGGGAGAACTCGCTCCGGAACTGTGTCGAGCAGGCGGGGATGAGCGACTACTGCGACTTTACGACTCAGGAAACCGTGACCTCGGAGGAAGGGAAGAAGCTCCGTCCCGACATGCTGGTCAAGCTGCCGGGAGGCCGCGTGATCGCGGTCGACTCGAAAGCGCCTCTCGAGTCGTATCTCGAGGCTGCGGCGACGGAGGACGAGTCGCGGCGCAATCAGCTGCTGGCCGATCACGCTTCGAAGATCCGGCGGCACGTCGACGCGCTTTCGAGGAAGGAGTACCAGGCGAGCATCGGCGCTTCGCTCGATTTCACGATCCTCTTCGTCGGCGGCGAGCAGTTCCTTTCGGCCGCCCTCGTGAAGGATTCGACCCTGTTCGAGTACGCAGCCGGGAAGAAGATCTATCTCGCGTCGCCGATGGTCCTTCTGCCGATGCTGCGCGCGGTCGCGGCGAGCTGGCGTGCCGACAAGGCGGAGCAGAGCGCGAAGGAGTCGCTCGATCTGGGGCTCGAGCTGTGCAAGCGGTTCGCCGTTTTCTTTCAGCACGTCGCGGGTGTCGGGACCTCGCTCACGAAGAGCGTCGACGCCTACAACCAGGCGATGCGGTCGGCAAGCGCCAAGCTCATCCCGCAGATCGCGAAGCTGCAGGGAATGGTCGGCGCGGAGAAGCAGATCGAAGAGCCCGAGCAGATCGACCGGCTGGTCGAGGCTGCTCCCGTCGACGACCCGCGGCTCGCGGCGCTGCGGGATGGCGAGGGCGAACCGTAGGTTGGTGGTTAGTTTTTAGTTGTTAGTTGTTAGTTGTTAGACGATTTGCGTTGTCCGCGCGGGTGTTCTCGAGTTGCGCGATGGTGGCTTGCGTGGGCCTTTCTAGTTGTCTCCACGCAAACTGTCTAACAACTAAAAACTAACAACTAACCACTCTCCTCACACGTCCCGCCAGTCCTCGTCGATCTCGTCGAAGAACGTGGTGTCGTCTCTGCGGAGCCACGCTTCGAGAGCGTTCACGGAGGTCGGGTCGAGCGACTGGATGATCGAGAGGCTCGCGGCCGCTGCGATGCGGTCGATCGGCTTGTGGAGCTGGGCCACGAGCTTCGCGGAGCGGAGCAGGGCCCAGCCGAGCTCCACGTCGCGCTTGAGCCGCAGCAGCCGGGCGCCCGCGACCGAGAGCCGGATCGCCGCGCTCCAGTTGCCGCACGCCGCCAGGCCGGGTATCTCGACCCGGTCGCTCATCGACCTCTCGTGAGCCAGTTTCGCGACGAGGCGCTCGGTATCGACGCTCTCGTCGTCGGGATCCCCCTCGAACATCGACTGCCACGCTCCCTCGCCTCCGCCTAACATGGTCGCGATCGCGTGTCGCGCCGAGGTGTCGAGGTCGAGCGGCGCCGACGCGAGGAATGCCGCTCCGCTCTCCGCCGCGAGGTCGGCGATCTCCTTCAGTGCCTCCTCGCATCCCTCGGGCGGGATCACCGCCGGAACCAGGGCTCCCCACTGGAGACCCGCTTCTGCCGCGCGCCGGAAGAGCCTTCCGAGGTCACCCACCAGGAGCGGCCAGCAGGAGACGACGATCGAGGTCGTCTGAGCGGGGCCGATCTCGGGTATCCGTCCGGTCGTCGAGACGAGTTGCATCGCGCGGATGCCACGCGCCTGGAGGACGCGCATCGCCTCCTCGCCGCGGCGGAAGATGGTCTCCGTGACGTCGGCCGACTCGACGAGCACCGGCTCCTCGAGCCTCTGCTCGCGCTCGAGCCTGCCGGTCACGCCTCGGGTTACGGTGATCTCGCGCTTCGCCTTTCCGGTCGCCGAAAGGGTGAGGTAGTTCACAGCGAGGTCCTGGCCACGCGGCGCGCCGTACGGGGCGACCGTAGTCGCCTGCCAGAACGGCGCCTGCGGCGAGGTGGCGCGCTCGAGGCGCAGCTGGGAGATCTTCTGGTGCGTGATCAATCGCGGTTCGGACGGTACGGGCCGAGCAGCTTGACCGCGTACTTCGCCATCATATCGAACTCGAGATTGACCGGGTCGCCGACGCGCGAGGCGCCGAGGTTCGTCCGCGCCAGCGTCTCCGGGATGAGCGCCGCCGCGAACGACTCGTCGTCGGGCTCGACCACGGTGAGCGAAACGCCATCGACGGCAATCGAGCCCTTCGAGATGATGAAGTCGCCGAAGCTGCGCGGGAAGCTCCAGCGGAAGACGGCGAAGTCGCCATCGCGCTTCACCTCGACCAGCTTGCCGACCGCGTCGACGTGTCCCTGCACGATGTGCCCGCCGAGGTGTGCGCCTAACGAAAGCGCCCGCTCGAGGTTCACGCGCGCTCCGGCAGTGAGGCTGCCGAGGCTGGTGACCGACAGCGTCTCGTTGGAGAGATCTGCGATGAAGACGCCCCGGTCGTTCGGCAGCGACGTCAGGCAGACGCCGTTGACGGCGACGCTCTCGCCGCGGCGAAGGGGAGAGCCGAAGTCGATTGGCGCGAGCTCGAGTCGCGCGCCCCCTGCGATGGGAGCGAGCTGCGCGATGGTTCCAAGGTGCTCGATGATTCCAGTGAACATGGTCGTCTCGTTCATTCGGGATATGCGGTGATCAGGAGGTCGGGCCCGACGGGCTCGACCGAGTCGAAGCGGATCGCCCATGCGTCCGCGAGATCGGTTACTGCGTCTCCGCCGAGGAGTGACGGAGCGCTCGGGCCACCGATGATCTTCGGCGCGACGAAGATCGCCATCTTGTTCCAGAGCCGGCGGCGGATCAGGGCGGAGTGGATTCCGGATCCTCCCTCGACGATCACCGACCTGCAGCCGCGTGCGCCGAGCTCCGTGAGCGAGGCATCGAGCGACTCGTCCCAGCTGTCGGGGACGCCGGAGACGATCTCGAGTCCGGGAGACGAGGTGATTCGCGAAGGCGATGAGGTCACGAGCAGCGTCCGGCCTCCGTCGTGGAGCACGCGCGCGCCGACGGGGACGCGCCCCGTGGCGTCGACGACGACGCGCATCCAGGGAGTGATCGAGGTCGAGAGCCCGAGGCGGCGCGTCAGCTCCGGATCGTCCGTGGCGATCGTTCCCGCGCCGACGAGGATCGCGTCGTACTCCTCGCGCAGCGCGAGACTCCGCTCACGCGCCTCACCGGAGGTGATCCAGCGGCTCGAGCGCGACTCGGTGGCGAGCTTGCCGTCGAGAGTGATCGCCGCCTTGAGCAGAACGAAAGGCCGTCCCGTCGCAGCCGAGACGAGAAACTTCTCGTTCAGCTTCCGGGCCTCGTCACCGAGCAAACCCACTTCGACGACGATCCCCGCCGCGCGGAGACGATCGATGCCGGCGCCGGCGACCTCAGGATTGGGATCGCCGGTCGCGACCACGACGCGTGCGACTCCCGCCTCGATCAGCGCGTCGGCACAGGGCGGCGTCCGGCCGTGATGGCTGCACGGCTCGAGGTTGACGTAGAGCGTCGCGCCTCTCGGATCGTCGTGGCAGGCCGTGAGCGCTTCGATCTCCGCGTGAGGGAGGCCGGCTCTCTCGTGAAAGCCCTCGGCGACGACCCGCCCGTCACGGACGATGACGCAGCCGACCATCGGATTCGGGCTGGTTGAGTAGCGCCCCTTCTCCGCAAGCTCGAGGGCACGATGCATGAACTGCGCGTCGTTCATCGGGGGCGATTGTATCCGGAGCCGGGAGGAGGAGTGGTGGCGGGGGGCACAGCGAGGCGTGTGCAGCATTGCGAGATCGCCTCGCTTCTTCATTCTCCATTCCTCATTCGACATTCTTCGTTTCGGTTTCCGTACGAGCGCGAACACCGAAATGAAGAATGTCGAATGAAGAATGAGGAATGTAGAAGGGGGAGCCGGTGGATCGAACGGCAAAAAAACAGGGGCACGGCATGCCGTGCCCCTGGGGGAATTGCGTCTGGTTCTGCTTACGGAATCTCGATCACGCGGAAGAACGAGCGCGACGGCCCGCCGGCGCGCGAGCCGCGCGTGACGTAGAGACGCATTGCGTCGCCGCTCTTCATGCCTTCGATCACCTTTTTCAGATCTTCGGGCGTGCTGATCTTCTTGCCCTGGGCCTGCGTGATGACGTCGCCGACGGCGACTCCCGCATCGCCCGCGGGCGAGACTTCTTTGACGTCGGTCACGACGATCCCGGCGAGCCCCTCGTCGATCCCGTACGTCTGACGGGTCCGGTCGGTGAGCTCCTGAACTGAAATGCCGAGCTTGTTGCGCGCCGGTTCGGCTTCGACTTCGGGCTTCTCGGTCTGCGTCGAGTCCTCGGTGCGTTCTGAGGTGGTCGCCGTCAGCGTCTTCTTCGAGCCGTCGCGATAGATCGTGATCTTGACCTTTACGTTCGGTCCGACGTCGGAGACGTAGTCGATCAGGTCGCGCGTGCGTTTGACCTGCTTCTCGTCGACCTGGACGATAACGTCGCCCGGCTGCAGCCCTGCCTTCTCCGCCGGCTTGCCGGCGACGAGCTGCTCGACGACGACGCCGCGGACGCCGTCCGGAACGTTGAACGCCTTCGCTTCCTTCGGGTCGAGGTCGGTGATGTTGATGCCGAGGTAGCCGCGCGTGACGGTGCCCTTGTCCTTGAGCTGCGGGTAGATCCGCTTGGCGACGTTGATCGGGGTCGCGAAGCCGATGTTCTGGGCGTAGGCGCGAATCGCGGTGTTGATGCCGATGACCTCGCCGTTGATGTTGAGCAGCGGACCGCCCGAGTTGCCGTAATTGATCGCAGCGTCGGTCTGGATGAAGTCCTCGAACGACGTCGTGGCCTGGCTGATGCCGATCGAACGGCCGCGGCCCGAGATCACGCCCACGGTCAACGTGTTGTTGAACTGGAGCGGGTTGCCGATTGCGATCGCCCAATCACCGACACGGATGCGGTCGGAGTCGCCCAGCTTCACGGTCGGAAGCTTGTCCTTCGTGTCGACCTTGATCAGGGCGATGTCGGTCGCCTCGTCGCGCCCGATGATCTTTGCGGGAACGGTGCGGCCCGGATCGTCGGGCGTCTGGCCGATGACCACTTCGATCTTCGTCGCCCCTTCGATCACGTGGTTGTTCGTGAGGATGTAGCCGTCATCGCTGATGATGAAGCCGGTACCGCCCGAAACCTGGCGGTGCTCTTCGGTTTCGCCTCCCGGCGCCTGCGGCGTCTGGCGGCGCGGATCGGGGAAGAAGAACTCGAACGGGTCGTTGCCGTGCGGGCTGCGCGGCGCCTCTTTGACGACCTCGGTCGAGGTGATGGAGACGACGGCCGGCATCACGCGGTCGGCGAGGTCAGCGAACGAAGGGACGGTCACCGAGGCGACCGGACCGCGCTTCTCCGCGGTCGACTCCTGGGCGATCGACGGGCGGGTGAAACCGAAGTCGGCGGTGAATACGACACCTGCGGCAAACGAGGCCACGACGATTGCAGCCACCGAAACGGCACGCTTTGCGGTCTGACTCATGAATCCTTCTTCCTCCTGGAAAGATATGGAGATGTGTGTTGGTTAGCTCGGTTCGACCCGCCCGACGGCGGTATCGACTACTCTTGTGACGATCAGAGGCTAACTACGTAACTTCCGAACGTGTCGCCGGTTGACCGTCATTCCGGCCTGTTTGCAGTTTGTTTGCAGAGATCGAGGACCATGGAGCTGAAGCCGTTTCATATCGGGGGGATCGCGATCGATCCTCCACTCGCCCTCGCGCCGATGGCGGAGGTGACCGACACCTACTACCGCTCGCTCGTCAAGGAGCTTGGTGGGGTCGGCCTCGTCGTGTCGGAGTTCATCTCCGCCGAGGGGTTGACGAGGTCGAACCGCCGGAGCCACCAGATGCTCGCGTTCGACGAGGCGGAACGGCCGGTTTCGATCCAGATCTACGGCGGGAATCCCGATCGGATGGATGATGCCGCGGCGATCGTCGAGGAGCAGGGAATCGACATCGTCGACATCAATATGGGCTGCCCGGTGAAGAAGATCGTCGGAAGCGGAGCGGGGTCTGCGCTGCTGAAGGACTTCGACCGCGCTGCGTCGATCGTCGAGAAGATCTGTCGCCGGGTGAAGATCCCGGTCACGGTCAAGGTGCGCAAGGGGTGGGAAAGCGACGACGTGCTCCCTCTGCTCAAGCGCTTCGAGGAGATCGGTGTGGCGTCGATCGCGATCCACGGCCGGACGCGCAATGAGTGCTACACGGGCGCGAGCGACTGGGCCTATATCGCGGGAGTGAAGCGCGAGCTCAAGATCCCGGTCTTTGGCAACGGCGACGTGAAGACTCCCGAGGATGCGGTTCGGATGTTCGAGACGACGGGAGTCGACGGCGTGATGATCGGCCGCGCGGCGCTCCACAATCCGTTCATCTTCCGTGACATCGTGACGCACGTGACGGGGCGGAAGGTCGAGGACGAAGTCGACCGCCGGATCGACGCGATGATGCGCTACCTCCGGAAGATCGACGGCGCGCCACAGATCGAGAAGTGGAAGCTCCACAAGGCGCGGACGGTGATCGGCTGGTTCTCGAAAGGGATTCCGAACGCGAAGCACCTTCGCACCGGCCTCAATGACATCGCGTCGATCGACGACGTGCTGCGCCTGCTCGACCTTACACGCGAGCGCGAGGTCGCGTGACGGAGAGCGCGATGTCGTTTCCTCCGCACATCGCGCGTGTGCTCGACCTCTACGGGATCACCGCGGCCACGAAGGCGGCTCTGCTCGACGCGTACCTTCAGATGGGTGCGCACTCGCTCGAGGCGTTCTCCGATCTCTGCGAGTCGTTCGCGGCGCCATCGGCGATCGAGCCTGCCGACCTTGCCCGCCTGCGCGAGGTCGCCGTCGCGCGATACCTCGGTGGAATGCACGCGAAGTGGCTCGAGGGAAGTCCGACACCGAGCTTCTTCGCACCCCGCTCGGCTCAGGGGAGAGCGAACGGTCTCTGCGCGCCGCTCGGCTCGATCGGGGCTGAAGGCGACTGCGGGTTCACCGAGATGGTGCGCCGCAACACCGAGGCGATCGTCGGCGAAGGCCAGACGGTGCCGCGTGGGCTGCTTCTGATGAGCAGGAACGGCCACTACGGCGGGCGCGACGACACCGTCTCGTTCGATCTGGTCTGCGAGAATCTCGACGATGCGATCGCGGTGGGAAATGCGGCGGGCAGGCAGCACACTGCACCTGGCTCGATCGGCGAGACGAGCGGCACGCACGACGGCATCGCGAAGCTCGCGCTCCTTTGGGAGGTGCAGCCGAACGCGTGGAAGCCGCAGGGGGAGCGCAACCGCGCGATCGCAAAGATCTGGCGGCGCAACCGCAACTGGCACGTGGTGACAATGGTTGCGGCGATTCGATGGCTGCAGCGCGCGGGGGCTGCGATCTACGTGCTTCGCGGTCAGGCGCTTCAGGCGACGCACGAGGTCAATCCGAAAGAACCCGTGACCGACGCGCTCGTCGCGATCCACGACCGGACGGTCGCTGCGGTCATCGGCGGGCTTGGCGGGCTCCTGCGAGAACCAACGGCAAGGGAGGGGAGCGCGCTTGCCGAATCGGGATTGATGAACACCGGCCTTTCGAAGTTCGTCGCGGAAAATGGGTCCTCCGCGGCGGTCTGGCGGGCAGAGATCCCGCGCGGCGACGAAATGGGGGGCTCGCGCGCCCTGTTCCCGTCCACTGCAAGCTAAAGGAAACGATGAGCGAAACGACTTCGAAGCCGGTCTCCCGCGTCGGGATGATCTCACTGGGATGCCCGAAGAACCTGGTCGACGCCGAGATCATGCTCGGTCAGCTCCGCCAGGAGACCGAGGTCGAACTGACGAACGACATCGAAAACGCCGACGTCGTCATCGTCAACACCTGCGGCTTCATCGACGCGGCGAAGAAGGAGTCGATCGACACGATCCTCGAGGTCGCTGGGCGGAAAGGGCAGGGGGTTCAGCGGCTCGTCGTGAGCGGCTGCATGGTTCAGAAATACCGGAGCGAGCTCCAGGAGGCGATCCCCGAGATCGACGCATTCGTCGGGCTCGACCACCTCGAGTCGATCAGCGCCGCGGTGACCGGGGGCGACGTCTCCGACGCCGCACCCGTTAGGCGTAAGATGTCGGCCCGCCTGTACGAGGATCTGCCGCGTGTTCTCGCCCAGGGCACCGCGCACGCCTACCTCAAGGTGTCCGAGGGCTGCTCGAATCCCTGCACCTTCTGCGCGATCCCGCAGATGCGCGGAAAGTTCCGGAGCCGGACGATCGACTCGCTCGTCCACGAAGCGAAGAGCCTCGAGGCGATGGGCGTCGCCGAGCTCTGCCTCATCGCACAGGACACGACGCGCTACGGCGAGGACCTCGGCGTCGAGCACGGCCTGACGCGCCTCGTCGAGGAGCTTCTCGCGAAGACGAGCTTCAAATGGATCCGGTTCCTCTACGCGTACCCCGGCAGCCTCGACTGGAGTCTCTTCGAGCTGATGGGGCGCGAGGAGCGCTTCGTGTCGTACTGCGACATTCCGCTCCAGCACGTCAGCGCGAACGTCCTTGGGAAGATGCGCCGCCCCGGCTCGCCGGCCGAGTACCGCGAGATGATCACCCGGATGCGCGAGCTCGTGCCCGACATCTCGCTGAGGACGACGTTCATCACCGGGCACCCGGGAGAGACGCCGAAGGACTTCGGCGAGCTCTACGACTTCGTCGAGTGGGCTAAGTTCGACCAGCTCGGAGTCTTCTGCTACTCGCCGGAGGAGTCGACACCGGCGGCGAAGATGAGCGATCTGCCGACGCGCAGGACGGCGGAGAGGCGCAGCGCGAAAATCATGGAGCTGCAGCAGCAAATCTCTCTTGCAAAGAATCGCGAGCGCGTCGGACGGCAGTACGACGCGATCGTGACGGGCATCTCGTCCGAGATCGACCTGCTGCTCGAAGGAAGGATCGTCGGCCAGGCGCCCGAGATCGACGGTAAGCTGCTGATCAACGACGGCCACGAGCTGGTGAAGTCGTTCCCGCAGTTCGTCCGAGTCGAGATCAATGATGCGCATCCGTACGATCTCGTGGGCGGGGTGGTCAGTTGTTAGTTTTTAGTTGTTAGACAGTCCGCGCGATTCGACCAGCTTTTCCGCACGATCTGGTGGTCGAGGTCTTTAGTTGTTAGACAGGCTGCGCGATCCGACCAGGTCCTCTTCATCGACAGCAATACGAAAGGCGGCTCTCGCGAGCCGCCTTTTCACGTTCAGTGCTGACTGTCTAACAACTAACAACTAACAACTAAAAACTCTTCAAAAACGCCTCGTTGTTGGGGAAGCGCTGCATCTTCTCGAGGAGCATTTTCATCGCCGTCATCGGGTCGGTGCCGGCGAGGGCGCGACGGAGCGTGTGGATCTTCGGGAGCACCTCGGCAGGCAGGAGCTTTTCTTCCTTGCGCGTCCCGGTCTGCGGGATGTTGATCGCCGGGAAGATGCGGCGCTCGAAGAGGCCGCGATCGAGGACGATCTCCGTGTTGCCGGTTCCCTTGAACTCCTGGAAGATCACCTCGTCCATGCGCGAGCCGGTATCGACGAGCGCGGTGGCGATGATCGTGAGCGAGCCCCAGTGCTCGGCGTTTCTGGCGGAGCCGAAGAAGCGGCGCGGTTTCTCCATGGTGCGCGCGTCGATACCGCCGCTCATGATGCGGCCGCTCGATTTCTGCTCGTTGTTGTACGCGCGCGACATGCGCGTGATCGAGTCGCAGAGGATCACGACGTCGCGCTTGATCTCGACGAGACGACGCGCGCGGTCGAGGACGATCTCCGCGATCGAGATGTGGTTCTCCGCGGTCTCGTCCGAGCTCGAGGCGATGACCTCGCCTTTCACCGAGCGGCGCATGTCGGTCACTTCCTCGGGGCGCTCGTCGACGAGAAGCACCATCACGATGACTTCCGGATGGTTCGTCTCGATGCCGTGCGCGATGTCCTTCAGCAGCGTCGTCTTGCCTGCCTTCGGCGGCGCGACGATGAGGCAGCGCTGGCCGCGTCCGAGCGGTGAGAGGAGGTCGAGCACGCGCGTCGAGAGCCGGCTCGATTCGGTCTCGAGCTTGAACTGCTCGAGCGGGTCGATCGAGGTCAGCTCGGAGAAAGGCTGGCGACCTTCCTGGTACTCCGTGACCGGCAGCCCCTCGACCGTATCGATCGCGAGCAGCTCGGTGGTGTTGCCCGCGCGTCGCGTCGGACCGGCGATGCGAACGCCGGCTTCGAGGCGGTTTCTCTCGATGAGCGGACGCGGAACGATCGGATCGCCGTGCTTCGCGACGTAATTGTTCGCGTAGCTCACGAGCACGCCGGTGCCATTCGGCTTGATCCAGAGCACGCCTTCGGCAGCGCCCTGAACGGCTGGTTCGCCCGGCAGTGCTGGCTGGCCCGTTGCTTCGGGCGATCCCTCGCCGGGGCGGCGACCGCGACGGCGCGAGCGGCGTCGGCGGTTGCGCGACGCACCATCGGCGCCCGGCTGAAGATCCTGCGGCTCCGCTCCGTCGTCGGGCGGAAGAGGCGCACCGGGCTGCGCCTGCGCGCCTCCCTGTGCAGCCGGTCCGGGTCCTTGTCCGCGACGTCTGCGACGCCGGCGTCTACGTGGCTTCAATTCATCGGTCATGCGGACTCATCGTCTCCATGCAAGTACGTTTCGATCGTCTGATTCGGAATCGTCGGAAAGCGACTCGCCCCCGCGATGCGCTTCCCTGAGGCGTTCACGCCTGAGCGGCGGGCCGGTGTGCGACCTTCAACCGCGTCGTCGGCGCGAGGCTCGGCAACCCTGCCGCAACCATCACGTGCTGGATTCGCCGCCAATCGCGCGTCGCTGGCCCGGCACTCCGGCTTCCGTTCCGAAGGTGCCGCTCGCGACAGCATGATGGGGCGCGAACGCGGCGCTAGTATACCGGATACGTCGTCCGTTCGCGCAAGCGTCAATTGAACGACGCGCCGCGAGGCGCGGATTCCTCACTTCGTTCGATTGACGATCAGATATGCGTGTGCAAGAATCGAGCGCGCCGCTTTATCGGCCAAAAATCCCATGTCAGAGAGCATTCTCGTCGTCGAGTACGAACCTCGCTACACCGAACGTGTTCGGCAGGCGCTGACCGGTCAGTCCTATGAAGCCACCTTTGCGAAGGATGGTGAAGAGGCGCTTTCCGCCCTGTCGCAGCGCGAGCCGCAGCTGATCGTGCTGTCGTCGATCATTCCGAAGATCAGCACGTCCGAGCTCATTCGGCGGATCCGCGCGAACGCGCAGTTCCAGAACACGCCGATCCTGATCACCGTGTCGGGCTACAACGGGAAGAACCCGAAGTCCGACGCGATCCGTCTTGGGGCGAACGACATTCTTCCGAAGCCATACTCGGAAGGAGAGTTCCTCAGCAAGATCCGGCAACTCGCGGTCTCGTCGGGAGAGGCTGATCCCTCCATTGCGCAGACCGTGCAGATGGCGATTCCGAAGGCTGGAACGGGCACTCCCGGCAAGCTCACCTCCGACGACATCTTCGGCGACCTGCTCGACGAGGGCGGAGCTGCGAAGAAGAAGACAGTGCGCGCCGGCGACAGCAGCATCGACGACCTTCTCTCGAAGACGCTCTCCGGTATTCAGGGCACGTCGAAGAAGCCGGCCGAGACGTCGTCCGCTCAGGCCGTCGCCACGCAGCAGGCCGCCGCGGCGGCAAAGGCCGCAGAAGCCAGGAAGCGATCGTCGAACGAGCTCGACAAGCTGCTCGAGGACACGCTGTCGGGTCTCGAGAAGTCGAGGCCGCGAACGCCGACGGGCGAACAGCCCATTCCGCGCCCGGTTGCCGCTCCCGCACCGGCTGCCAGGGCTGCCTCGCCTGCACCTGTCGCAGCGCCTGCGCCGAAGCCAGCCGCGCCGGCTCCGGCGGTCGTGGCCCCGCTGCCTCCTCCTCCTCCTCCAGCTGCTCCGACCGTTGGTCCGTCCGCCCCGGTCTTCCCCGCGGCGCCGCGCGCCGAGGAACCGGAAGCAAAGGATGACGACGGCGTCCGTTTCGGTCAGTACACGCTCCTCGAGAAGATTGCGACGGGCGGCATGGCCGAGGTCTGGAAAGCCAGGATGAAGGGTGTCGAGGGCTTCCAGAAGACGGTGGCGATCAAGAAGATCCTGCCGCACATGTCGGACAACGAAGAGTTCGTCACGATGTTCGTCGACGAGGCGAAGCTCGCGGCCCAGCTCAATCACAACAACATCATCCACATCTACGATCTCGGCAAGATCTCGAACTCCTACTACATCGCGATGGAGTTCATCGACGGCCACGACCTCAAGAGCATCCTCAAGCGAGGCGCCGAGGTGGGTCAGCCGATGGCGCCGGAGATCGCGCTCTTCATCGCGTCGAAGGTCGCCGCGGCGCTCGACTACGCGCACCGCAAGCGCGATTTCGACGAGAAGGAGATGGGTCTCGTTCATCGCGACGTCTCGCCGCAGAACGTTCTGATCTCCTACGAAGGCGACATCAAGCTGTGCGACTTCGGCATCGCGAAGGCGGCGTCGAAGGCGTCGCACACGATGGCCGGCGCGCTCAAGGGCAAGCTGCAGTACATGTCGCCCGAGCAGGCGTGGGGCAAGTCGATCGACAAGCGTTCCGACATCTTCGCGCTCGCCGCGGTGCTCTTCGAGCTTCTGACCGGCGAGAAGCTCTTCACCGGCGACAGCGAGCTCTCGGTTCTCGAGCAGGTGCGTGAGGCGCGGGTCCGCCCGCCGTCGAGCATCAACGACGAAGTGACGCCCGACGTCGACGCGATCGTGCTCAAGGCGCTCGCGAAGGAGCAGGGGCAGCGCTACGAGACGGCCGGCGAAATGGCGAAGGACCTCGATCGGGTGCTTTTCAGCATGCGCCCGACGCCGAGCAGCGCGGACCTCGCGATCTACCTCAACCGCATTTACTCGGAGCAGCCCGTCGCACCAGTGATGGGCGATCACGTGGTGGAGGAATCGCACGACCGCGATCGGGAGCTTTCGATTCCGGCTGCGCCGCCACCTCAGGTCGTCACGCCGACCCCGGTTGCAGCTCCCGCCCCGGCTCCCGCACCAGTGGCCACGTTCGCCGCGGCGGAGCCCCACGAAGAGAAGAAGCCTCCGATTGCCGCGATCGGCATCGCTGCGGTTGTACTCATCGGCATCATCGGCGGCGGCCTCTACTTCATGAAGAGCAAAGGGACGACGGAACCCACCGCGACCGCGACCGCTGCCGCTGCGACGACGACCGCGAGCGCGATCCCTGCTCCCGCGATCGCTACCGACACGGCGACGACGACCGCGAACGCGACTTCCGACCAGGCGATGATCGACGAGGAAGTGAAGCGTCGCCTCGCCGAAGAGAAGGCGAAGCTCGACCAGCAGCGCGCGCAGGATCAGGCGAAGGCTCAGGCGGCGCAGCAGGGGAAGGCTCCCGCGACGCCGGTGGAGACGGCGGCCACGACACCCGTGGAGCAGCCGGCTCAACAAGCGCCCGCGCCCGAGCCGCCTCCCGTCGTCGCGGCGCAGCCCGCTCCGGTGGAGACTCCCGCACAGCCCGCGCCGCGCCCGGCACAGCCTGCGGCGGCGCAGGTCAAGGAAGGCGACCTGGTCCCGATCGGGACTCCGGGGCTGATCTCGCCGAAACTCGACAAGCTCTTCAAGGCGCCGTACCCCAACCAGGCGCGCATGTCGAAGGTCGAGGGAACGGTCACGGTGCAGGTGCTCGTATCCGAGACCGGTGCGGCCGTCGATGCCAAGGTGCTCCGCGGCGTGCCGCAGCTCAACGACGCCGCTCTCGAAATGGCCCGCCGCTCGACGTTCCGTCCCGCGACCAAGGACGGCGTGAGGGTGCGCTCGTACTACAACATGACGATTCCGTTCAAGCTCTAAAACACCGCTCAGCGAGCGCAATGCGAGGGAAAAATGCCGATTCTGACTGATCAGCAGCGCAAGTTCTACGAGACGACGCTCGACGTGACGCGTCAGGAGATCAGCGATCTCAAGGACCAGGTCGACCAGGAGCTGGCGAAGGTCAAAGACCGCATCGCCGATCTCCAGAATGCGATCAACGCCGCCAAGCAGATGTACGAGGCCGCGTGCAACCGTCTCGGCGTGCCGAACGATCTCGACGACGAGAACGAAGGCCAGGGCTAGCCCCGAGCCGCGGCGCCGCCACCGACGTTTCGAGCCCCGCTTTCGAGCGGGGCTTTTTCGTCTTCACGGAACGGCAGCGGCTGCTGTCGCGTTTACTATTGTCCTGGCAGGCCAAGCGATGATCCGTCTGGAAGACATTCTCGACAAGGTCGAGTCGTACAAGCCGGAGTTCGACGACGAGCTCATCCGGCGCGCCTACGTCTTCTCGGCGATGGCGCACAAGGGCCAGACGCGCCGCTCGGGCGAGCCGTATCTCATCCATCCTCTCCACGTCGCCCTGCTTCTCGCCGAGATGAAGCTCGACGAGGCGTCGATCTGCGCCGGACTGCTCCACGACGTCCTGGAAGACACGCTGACGACGAAGGAGAAGCTCGTCGAGCTCTTCGGCGACGACGTCGCCGAGGTCGTCGACGGCCTAACGAAGATCTCGCGCTTCGCCTACGTCTCGAAGGAACAGCAGCAGGCCGAGACGTTTCGCAAAATGATCCTCGCGATGGCCTCCGACCTCCGGGTCGTGCTCGTGAAGCTCGCCGATCGCCTGCACAACATGCAGACGCTGGAGCATCTCCCCGAGGAGCGGAGGCGCGCGATCGCGAAGGAGACGCTCGAGATCTACGCGCCGATCGCGAACCGGCTCGGCATGGGGCGGATCAAGGGCGAGCTCGAGGATCTGGCGCTCCGCCATCTTCATCCCAGGGAGTACACCGAGCTTCGCGACGCGGTCGAGGCGAAGCTCGAGGTGTCGGGCGAGCTCATCGGCAGGATCCGCACCGTGCTCTTCGACACGATGAGGGAGAGCGACATCGAGGTCGAGGTGATCGGGCGCGTGAAGTCGATGCACTCGATCCGGCAGAAGCTGATCCGCCAGGGAATCGACATCGGCCAGATCTACGACTATCTCGCGTTCCGCGTGATCGTCCCCTCGGTCAAGGACTGCTACACGGCGCTCGGGCTCGTGCACCAGCTCTGGCGGCCCGTGCCCGGGCGCTTCAAAGACTACATCGCGATGCCCAAGCCTAACTTCTACCAGTCGCTCCACACGACGGTCGTCGCGGAGAAGGGGCATCCGTTCGAGGTGCAGATCCGGACGCGGGAAATGGACCTGGTGGCCGAGCAGGGGATCGCGGCGCACTGGAAGTACAAGGAAGGGCGCGTGGGCCCCTCGGTCGACGACGAGAACTTCCTCTGGCTGCGCCACCTGGTGGAATGGCAGCAGGAGATCAAGGACCCCAGGGTCTTTCTCCACTCGCTGAAGATCGATCTCTACCCCGACGAGGTCTACACCTTCACGCCGCGGGGAGACGTCTACGCCTTCCCGCGCGGCGCGACGCCGCTCGATTTCGCGTACAGGATTCATACCGATCTCGGCAATCACTGCGTCGGGGCGAGGCTCAACGGAAAGCTCGTTCCCCTTCGAACGCAGCTGGGCAACGGCGACATCGTCGAGGTCTTCACCTCACCCGGCCAGACGCCGAGCCAGGAATGGCTCTCGATCGTCGGGACCTCGCGCGCCCGGCACAAGATCAGGCACTGGCTCAACACGGAGCAGAAGAGCCGCTCGATCGAGCTCGGAAGGCGCCTCTTCGAGAAGGAAGCGAAGAAGTACCGCCTCTCGCTCAAGAAGATGACCAAGGACGGCTCGCTCGGGCGCCTTCTCGAGGAGCACGGGCACTCGAAGAGCGACGAGCTCTTCGCGGACGTCGGTTTCGGAAAGCTCTCGGCGAAGAGCCTCGTGCAGAAGTTGATCCCCGACAGCGAGCGTGACAAGAAGGATGCGTCGCCCGGACTGTTGCAGCAGGCGGTGAGGAAGCTGCTGCCTCTCGGGGCGGGGCCCGTCATCCGGGTCCGCGGCTTCGACGATCTTCTGACTTACCTCGCCCGCTGTTGCAGTCCCCTGCCGGGAGAGGAGATCGTCGGGTACATCACGAGGGGCAAAGGCGTCGCCGTTCACAGCGCAAACTGCCCGAACGTGAAAAACCTCCTGTTCAGCCCCGACCGTGAGATCGACGTCGAGTGGGGAGAGGCGCCCGAGGCGCATTTCCAAGTCGATCTCGAGGTGATCGTGACGGATCAGACCGGGGTGCTCGCCAAGGTGATCTCGTCGATCGCGAACCTGAAGACGAACATCAGGAACATGGAGGCGAGGGCGGCGGAAGGGAAGGGAGTGATCGACCTCAGCGTCGAGATCGCCGACCGGCGGCATCTCGACCGGCTGGTCAAGTCGATCACGGGAATCGAGGGGGTGACGCGGGTGGAGCGGCGTTACAAGGTGAGGGACGCGAGCGCCTGAAGGGTAGAGGGAAGGCGAGGGCAGTCGGCGGGCGCCGACTGCCTGCTAACGCGCGGCCTTCTGGATCTTGCCGCTGCGGATGCAGCGGGTGCAGACGCGCATGCGCTGGACGGCGGTGCCGACCTTCACGCGAATACGCTGGACGTTCGGGAGCCAGCGACGGCTCGAAACGTTATGGGCGTGGCTGACGCGGTTACCGAAGACCGGTTTCTTTCCGCACATTTCGCACATCATTGCCATGGTGGTTTCCTCCGACGGAAGCGAGAGTCTAACAGGGTTTGGGGCCGTTCGAATCCCCTCGGATTCTCCGGTCCGGTGCGGCATAAACAAAATCCGATCTGCCGAATTCCATGATGTTGACATCACTGACTAAAGAGTGTACCGTCAGTCTCAACTTTCTCAGTCTCTTATAGTTGACGCCAACGAGAAGTCGTGTGAGATGGATGGGGTGAGCGGTGTTCTTCTCAAAGAGCAAGAATCTCGTCGGGCTTGACGTCGGGTCCTCAGCGATCAAGCTGGTGGAGTTGAAAGAGAAGAAGTCTGGCTTTCAGCTCGTAAAAATAGGCGTCGAGCCACTCTCTCCGGAAGCGATCGTCGACGGCTCGATCATGGATTCGTCCATGGTCGTCGAGACGATCCAGCGGATCAACTCCACGCTCGGCATCAAGAACGCGAATTACGCGGTCTCGCTGTCGGGCCACTCGGTCATCATCAAGAAGATATCGCTGCCCGCGATGTCGCCTGATGAGCTCGCCGAGTCGATCCAGTGGGAAGCCGAGCAGTACATTCCCTTCGACATCAACGACGTGAATCTCGATTACGTCCCCATGCCCGCGAGGGAGGGGGAGAACCTCGAGGTGATTCTCGTCGCGGTGAAGAAGGAGAAGATCAACGACTACACGTCGGTGATCTCCCAGGCGGGCAAGGCGCCCGTGCTCGTCGACGTCGACGCGTTCGCGGTTCAGAACGCGTACGAGACGAACTACGACATCGACGAGGGGCGGGTCACGGCGCTCGTCAACATCGGCGCCTCGGTGACGAACGTGAACGTTCTCTCCGGAGCGACCTCGGTGTTCTGGCGTGACATCACCTTCGGCGGAAATCAGTACACCGACGCAGTCCAGCGCGAGCTGAACCTCTCGTTCACTCAGGCGGAGCAGCTCAAGCGCGGCGATCAGGTGGGTGACTACAACGTTCAGCAGATCATCCCGATCCTGAACTCGGTGTCGGAGGACTTCGCGAGCGAGCTTCGCAAGACGCTCGATTTCTTCACCGCGACCTCGGGCACCGATCGCGTCGATCACGTCGTCCTCTCCGGGGGCGGCGCCGGCGTGATGAATCTCGACTCGATCCTCCGTGAGAAGTTCGGGATCGATGTCGAGATCATGAACCCCCTGAAGAAGATCACCTTCAACGAGAGCGACTACAGCCCCGAGTGGATCAGCGAAGTCGCTCCCAGCATGGCGGTCGCCGTCGGGCTTGCGATCAGGAAGGTAGGCGACGCGTGATCAAGATAAACCTGGTTCGGGAGGGACGCGCGCCGGTTCGCGGGGCGTCCGCCGGAGCGGGCCCCTCGACCTCGGGCGGCGGCGCCGCAAACGTAAACAATCTGATCATCGTCGGGTTTCTGATCCTCGCCGCCCTTCTTGCGGGCGGCTGGTACGTCGTCAAGAGCCGAGAGCTCGCAACGAAGAAGGCCGACGTCGAGGCTAAGCAGCAGGAAGCGCAGAAGCTCGAAGCGATCATCAAGGAAGTCGAGGCCTTCGAGAAGCGCAAAGAAGACCTGAAGAAGCGCATCGATACGATCAACGCGCTCAAGCAGAACCAGAAGGGTCCCGTCCGGGTCATGGACCGCATCAGCCAGGACCTGCCGGATCTCGTCTGGCTCGACCAGCTCACACTCGACGGCGGACAGAAGACGATCGAGATCAAGGGCCGAGGGCTCAACCCGAACGCGATCGCAATATTCATCGAGCAGATCAAGGCTGACCCGCTCTTCGACGAGCCGGAAGTCGGGAACGTGACCCAGGCCACGAGCAGCGCGAGCACAGGGCCCGACGTTTACTCGTTCACGATGAAGTTTGGCTTCAAGTTCGACGAGACCGCGCCGGCGGCGAGCGAAGAAGGGAAGGGTGACGGCACTACGCCGCCGCCCGCGAGGTAGGGGGCGAATATGGCGCTCGAAACTGCGCTCGAAGGCAAGCCGATCTGGTGGGGTTTCGGGATCGGAGCAGTCCTCGCCGCCGCCATCGTGGGCGGTGTGCACTGGAACTGGGTCTCCAAAGCCGGCGGATTCAACGATCAGATCGCCGACGCAAACGTTCAGATCGAAGCGCTCGACAAGAAGATCGTCGCGGGAAGGGACGCGGAGAAGAAGCTTCCGCAGTTCCGCGAGGAAGTCGCCGGACTCGAGCGCGAGCTCGAGAAGCTGCGCCGCATCCTTCCGTCGAGCCGGAACACCGAAGAGATCATCAAGAAGCTCAAGGCACTGGTCGACCAGGGAGATTTCCAGCTGCGCAACCTGCAGTTCCCCGACCTCGCGAGTGCGACGAGCGCGGAGACCGGAGACGTTCCAATCGTCGAGTGGCCGATCGAAGTGAGCGTCACGGGGAGCTATCACGACCTCGCGATCCTCTTCAACAAGCTGAGCAACTTCACTCGAATCATGAATGTGGAGAAGTTCACGATCACGGCGCTCGCTTCCCAGGAGCAGAAGACCATCGACAGCCAGTTCGTCGCCAAGACGTTCGTGTACGTCGAGCCGAAGGAAGAACCGGCAGACGAGAAGAAGGCGAAAGGTGGCGCTCCGGGTGGCGGTGGCGGCGGCAACGAGAGTGGTGGCGAGTAGCCGGATGGATGAAACCATGAAGACGCATTGGCACCGACTCGTGTTAGCAGCTGGAATCGCGGCGCTCGTCGCGCTTCCGGTCGTTGCGCAGCAGGCCCCGAAGGCCGGCAAGGCGGAGCCCGCGCCCGCAGCCACTTCGACGGGTGCGAAGGAAGAGGGCGAGTTCGACATCGAACAGAACCTCGAAGACGTGCTGCAGCAGCAGCCGATGGGCGCGGATTCGTATCGTTATGATTCCCAGGGGCGGCGCGATCCGTTCCGGTCACTCATCGGTCCCCGGCAGTCGCTTGGAGAAGGCGAGAGGCCACCCGGCGTTCCCGGCTTCCTCGTCGACGAGATCGACCTTTCCGGTGTCGTGAAGACCAAGCAGGGGCTGGTCGCGATGATCAAAGGCCCCGACAACAAGGGCTATCTGGTTCGCGTAGGCGACAAGGTTTTTGACGGTGAACTCATCCGGATCGCTCAGGGCTCGATCGTTTTCCGGCAGGAAGTCAACGATCCGACGCAGATCGAGCGCTACAAGGAAGTCGTCAAAGAACTGGTTCCGCAGACGGTCAAGAAGTGATGTAGGAGCCGCATGGCTGCGTGGAGGGTTGGTGTGATGGTGAAGCAAGCGAGATTTGTGAGCAAGCCGCAAACGCTCAGGGCGGTGACCCTGCTCTTGGCGGCGGCTCTCTTCGCCGCTGTGGCGTCGGCCGTGCCCGCGGCGCCGGACAGCCGGGGTGGAGGGGACGTACGCGATCAGTTGACTCTCGAGCGCATCGAGGCAGACGCGACCACGCTCATCCTTCAGACGAACGTCAGCCCGGCCTTCTCATCGTATTCGCCGCAGCCGGGAGTCTACGTCGTCGACCTGCCCCTCGCGGCCAAGGGACCCGATGCGATGGTTCCCGCGAAACTACCCGACGGCGTCGCCTCGGTCTCTGCGGACGAAGCCATGGAGCTCGGCTCCGCGTTGACGCGGGTGACGATTCGCCTGCGCTCGGACGCGAGACCGGAGACGGTGAGTTTCGACAAGGGAATCGCGATCCGCTTCGGCGGAAACGCGGGAGAAGTCGCGACACCGGCGGCGATTGTCGAGGAGCCCGATGCGGTTCCGGACGTTCCCGTCAAGGTCGCTGAGGCTCCTGCTGTCGCTGCACCGGCTCCGGCCGTTGCCGTTGCCCAGGTCGTGCCTGCCCCGGCCCCCGCAAAGGTCGCGAAGTCGTCCGGTCGCCAGGCGAAGGAGCTTGGCAGCGTAACGACGGAAGCGATCGACGGAGGCATCGGCGTTAGGCTCACGGCCGACGGCAGCCTCGACTACACGGTATTCCGGCTCGAGAACCCCTCGCGCCTCGTCATCGATCTGAACGGTGTCCGCAACGCGGTCCGCACTTCGCAGCAGGAAGTCGACAACTCTGCGGTCCGCCGTGTGCGCGTCGCGCAGTTCCAGAGCAGCCCGCGCCCCGTCACCCGAGTCGTCATGGATCTCGGCTCCTCGGTCGATTATCAGGTCGCGGCTGACGGCGACAGCGTGTTCGTCGCCTTCGGCGGAGCCTCCTCGGCGCCTCGTGCGGCCGAGGTCGCTCCTTCCCCAGCTGCTGTCTCTGCCCCGGCGCCGCAGCAGGCTGCTGAGAGCGTGTTCGAGCAGGCTCCAGCGGTCCCGGTGATCGCCGAGGCGTCGAAGCCGGCAGCGCCGCCGTCGATGGCCGACGCCGCAGAACGCCACGTCGTCCGTGCTGCTGCAGATCCCGCCACCCCCGAGATGTCGGGTGGGCGTATGACTGCCGAAGGGCAGAGCAAGACACTCAGCGCCGGCGAGCGGGTCTTCACCGGTGAGCCGATCGACCTGAGCCTCAAGGATGCCGATATCAAGGATGTCCTCAGGACATTCGCGCAGCTGACGGGACTGAATATCGCGGTCGATCCAGGCGTAACCGGAACCGTCACCGTGGAGTTCGTCGCCGTCCCGTGGGACCAGGCGCTCGAGATTATTCTTCGGCAGAATGGCCTCACCTACGCGCTGCAGGGCAACGTGATGCGCGTGGGCAGCATCGACCGCTTGTCGAAAGAGGCGGCGGACAACCGCAAGCTGGAAGAAGAAGCGCGACTCAATGTGCAGACGGTCACGATCATCAAGGACCTGTCGTACGCGAAGGCGGATACGGTCTCAGGCCTGCTGACGCAGATGGCTTCACCGAAAGGGAAGATCATCGTCGACGCTCGGACCAACCAGCTCGTGATCACCGAGGTCCCCGATTACCTCCAGACGATGCTGAACCTCATCGACACGGTTGACATCGCCACGCCTCAGGTCGTCATCGAGGCGCGCATCGTCGAGACGACGAAGAACTTCCTGCAGCAGTTCGGCATCGATTGGGGTTTCGGGATGATTTTCGACCCGGCGCTCGGAACCGGCACGGGACTCCAGTTCCCGAACTCCGCCGACGTGACGGGCGGTCCGTTCAATTTTGGCAAGGGGAACACGCTGCTCGACATCGCGATGACCGACGTCCTGGGTGCATTCGATCTGGACATCGCGCTCGCCGCGGCCGAGAACGACGGCCTCGCCCGAATCGTAAGCGCGCCGAAGATCCTCACGCAGGACAACCAGTCGGCTGAAATCCAGAGCGGTATTCAGATTCCGGTTCAGACCCGAGTCAATTTCACGACGACGGTGCAGTACGTCGATGCGACGCTGCGCCTTCAGGTCACGCCGCAGATCACGGCTCGCGATACGGTCATCATGGACGTGCAGGTACAGAAGACGGAGCCGCTGACTGGTATCTCGCTCGCAGGAGGCGGAAACGTTCCGCTCTCGACTCGCCGCGCGCAGACGCGCCTGATGGTGCGAGACGGCGGCACGACGGTCATCGGCGGTATCTACCAGGCGACGGAAAACCGTTCGCAGGACAGGGTTCCGTACCTTTGGAAGATTCCGGGCCTTGGATGGCTGTTCAAGAATCACGACATTCAGAGCAAGCACGACGAACTGCTGATCTTCATCACTCCGAAGATCGTGAGAAATCAGTAAGTGATGCCTTCAGGGGACGGGGCGAATGGGACGAGGCGAGGAACTGATATGAACACGAATATGATCGGACGGACGACCCTGCTACTGCTCGCGATGGGCGCGCTGCTTGGGCTGGCTTCGTGCGGCAGCGACATCAACGAGAGCGGAGCACCGGTTGAACTGGTTGCGTCGTTTGCCCAGCAGGTGCTGGTCTACGACTGGGCTCCTGAGACCGGCTGCACGGTCGGTGTCGGAACGCTGAGCGTGGCTTCCGTCACCAAGACGACGAATCCGGACACACGGTTCCTCGCTGTGAAGCTGAGCACCATTCGAATCACCTACAAGCGGACCGACGGAGGTACGGTGGTGCCACCGACCTACGTGCAGGCGATGTCCGGCACGATCGAGCCGGGGAGCAGCGGCGATCTGTCGGGTATGCTGCTGTTCGACCCGAACGTGCTCCGCCAGGCTCCGTTCGCTGCGCTTCTGCCGGAGAACGGTGGCCGCGATCCGGAGACCGGCAAGGGCGCCATCACGATCGAGACGAAGATCGAGGTTTTCGGTGAGACGCTCGCCGGAGATAAAGTAACCACCTCGACGCGCTTCCCGATTTCGTTCTGCTACGGGTGCGGTTGCTCCACGGTGAACTGAGCGGTCCGACGACGACCGTTGGGATGGGCGAGAGGATGTTGGGAGAGACGACGATGAAGACGATGAAGACGCGAACGGTGGCGACCCTCGCCACGGTACTTCTGCTGGCGCTGTTTGGTTGCCAGTCGGAGTCGCCGACCGAGCCCAGCACTGGCGGTGGCGGCGGTACGACCACCCCGCCCACCAGCGACATCACGATCACGCTGACGGCAGCGAATACGGCGCCGCTCGCGGGTTCGAGCGTCCTGATCACCGCGAAGGCGACCTCTGCCGGCTCCAACGTCGTGAACGGCACCGCGATCGAGTTCGCCACGACCTTCGGGACGTTCATCGAGACCTCGGACGTCTACGCGCTCCGCACGACGGCATCCGGCGCGGCGACGGTGACGCTCACGTCAGCCGAAGTCGGCACGGCGGTCGTCACGGCGCGTCTCGGCGCGGTATCGAAGTCGATCACGGTTAACTTCAGAGTTGACGGCGGAGTCGGTCCGCAGATCACCTCCGTGGTCCCGAACTCCGGCCCGCCTTCGGGCAACCAGATCGTCACGATCAACGGATCGGGCTTCAAAGCCCCTGTTCGAGTCTTCTTCGGCTCGAAGGAGGCTACGATCGTGTCGGCTACCGAAACCCAGATCAAAGCTGTCACGCCATCGGTGAACCTCGCTGCATCCGACGAGTTTCTCGAAGTCGACGTCAAGGTCGTCGCGGAAGCCGGAACGGCCACCGAGGCCTCCGGAACGCTCGCGAAGGGCTACAGGTACGAACTTGAGATCCTCACGCCGAGTCTCACCCATGTGAGTCCGGCGTCGGGTCCCAACGAAGGCAACACCCGCATTTCGATCATCGGCTCGGGCTTCCAGTCGCCGGTCAAGGTCTTCTTCGGAGCCGGGGCCACGCAGGTTGAGCTCGATGTCGTCAGCGTGACGTTCGGGCAGATCCAGGCGATCACGCCGCCGGCATCAGGGATTGGCGCCTCGTTCCTCAATAGCTCGGTGAGCCTGCGCGTGCTCAACCTCGCTTCGAACAAGGAAGCCACGCTCGAAAGCGCATTCCGTTACGGTCCGAAGATCGAGATCACTGGTGTGTCGCCGTCGATCGGCTCGCACCTGGGTGGTCAGCGCGTCACGATCTTCGGCTTCGGCTTCGATGATCCGGTCCTCGTATCACTTGCCGGCGTACCCGCCCAGGTCATTCGGGTGTCCGGTACGGAAGTCATCGTGCTCAGCGGCGGGCTGCAGAATTGCGACAGCTCAGGTGGTAGCGGTTCTGCCGGTGAAGTGGTCGTCACGAACCTCGAGCAGCCTTCGGGCACCGGTACGGCTACGATATCCAGCGCCTACGGCTATCAGGTAACGACAAAGATCCTCGGTGTGTCGCCGCTCCCGCTGGTTGAAGGCGGTGGCGCTTCCGTTGTCATCAACGATCCGGGAACGGGAAGCGTGAAGTTCACGGTTGGCGGAAAGACCGTGTTCCCGGCGCCGGCCAGCGCCCCTCAGCCGAGTGGCGCGACGACGTTTACGTTCACCGTGCCGACAGGATTGGTGTTCGATACGGACGACACTTGCACGAGCGCAGGTGGCGTAGCCGGTTCGATCGAGATCACGACGGACTTCGAAGTTGGCTTCGAGAACATCCTTACCGGATGCAAGACTTCGATCAATGTTCCGATCGCCCCGTTGAACCCGACTTGCGTAACCGATCCGACGGCCACGTCCACTCCGGCCACCGGAACGACTATCGATTTCGGGAGCCAGGCCGCAGCGGCCGGGCCCACGTTAGTGCCGAAGGTGTTCCTCATCACGAACATCGGCGGTGTCAATTTGACGGTGAATACGCCATTGGTCACCGGCGACTTCATCGTGTCCGGTCCTGCGACACCCGCGGTAATTGGTCCGGGACAGTCGGTTCAGTTCAACGTGACGTTCGATCCTACCGTGGTGGGTCCTGCGACCGGCACTTTGACCATCCCGACAACGGGCGGCGATTTCGATTGGGACCTGACCGGCAATGGCACCTAGCAGCTGCGGTCACTTCCGATAAGCACTGACGACGACCGCCCCTTGCGGGCGGTCGTCGCGTCAAACGCGATAGAATTCGAGTGGTCAGGACCCTGAACGATGGCGGACGCGACGGCAGCCACGACTCCGAAGATCGAGGAGCTTCGGGCCAGGCTCAAGGCCGACCCGAAGTCGCGGCACTTCTATCCGCTCGCCGAAGAACTGCGTAAGTTCCACCAGCTCGAGCAGGCTGAAGAAATCCTTCGCGAAGGCATCCAGACCCATCCCAGCTATCTATCCGCCTGGATTTCGCTTGGCCGTGTTCTAAGGGATCGCGGGCGAGATCACGAGGCGGTGGAAGTGCTCAAGCGGGCGCTGAGCCTCGACGGCGGCAACGTGGTGGCGGCGAAGCTCCTCGCGCAGGCATATCTCGGCGTTGGCGACAAGGTGGAGGCGATCAAGAAGTTCAAGCTCGTCTACGCGCTGATGCCGTCTGATTCCGAGGTGGAGGTGGAGATCGATCGCCTCGACCGGGAGATCAATCCGGAGAAGTACGCTCCGGAGCCTGACGCGGCGCCTCCGATCGATGTTCCGGCGGAGGACCGCGCCGAGGCGAGCAGTCCATTCGGTCTCGCGACGGAGCTGCACGAGCCTGCCGCCGGCGCCCCGATCAGCCTGATGCCTGAGGCATCACGATTCGACATGACCGACTCCCATCCGTTCTCGGTCGATGAGGAGCCGCTAGGCAGTACGTCGGAAGGGGCTCTCTCGAGCCTGCTCGAGTCGCCAGAGGTGGCCGTTCCCGAGGTCGAAGCGCTGTTGTCGTCGCCTGGAGCGCAGGAGTCAGCCGATCTCAGCGAGCCGAGTTCAGAGCCGGAGCCTTTCGGCGAGACGGCGGCCAGTCCCGACCTCTTCCCGCAGGCGGCCACGATGCCTCTGGAGCCGGAAGCGCCGGAGCCGGACGAGCAGCTGTTCGATTCCTCCGCGGCGATGCCGGCGACGCTCACGATGGCGCAGCTATACGAGAGTCAGGGGCACGACGAGCAAGCCGCTGAAATCTACCGGCAGATTCTCGACCACGCGCCTGACAATGCCGAGGCGAAGAGCGCGCTCGCGCGGACTGGTGCCGCGATCCAAAGTGAAGAGGCTGGAACGCTCGCCGATGGCAACGATGGGAGAATCAAACGGCTCGAGCAGTGGCGGGCGAGGGTGGCACGATCGTGAGCGGCCCATTCAGAGGTGCACTGGAGGATCTCGGGTCGAGAGTGGAGGGCTTCCTCGGAGTCAGCCTCATCGGGCTTGACGGGATCGCCATCGACTCGATTCTTCGTCGTGATGACGTCATGCTCGACTCGCTTGGAGCCGAACTTGGTTCCTTCGTGAAGTCGGTGCGGATCTCCAGTGCCGATTTGAACGTAGGCAGCGTCGAGCAATTCTCCCTTGTAACCGACCGCTACATCACGATACTCTCCGCGGTCACCGTAGAATACTTCGTCCTTCTGGTCCTTGATCGGAACGGCAACTTCGGGCGGGCCAGGTACGAGCTTCGGAAACTCAAATTCAGACTAAGGGATGAACTGACCTGACGTGGCACTCCTGAACTTCAAGGAAATCCTCGAGCTGATCGACAAGGTGGCTGACAAGGGGCTCGGAGCGGTCGAAATCGAGTCGTCCGGCTTCAAGCTTCGCGTCGAAGGCAAGTCCAACGATCCGGTCGTGGCGGCGTACGTGCACGACAATCTCCCCGTTCCCGCGCTGGCACCCCGCGGTGCGGTGGCTGCCGCCTTGGCGCCCGGCGCGCTTCCTGCCGCTGCGCCTGTCGCGGAGGCGGAGGACGCCGGTCTGCACGTCGTGACCTCCCCGATCGTCGGTACGTTCTATAAGGCGCCCAATCCCGAGTCGGCCCCGTTCGTTGCTGTGGGCGACCGCGTCACGAAGGGGCAGGTGATCTGCATCATCGAGGCGATGAAGCTGATGAACGAAATCGAATCGGACATCGATGGCGTCGTCGCGAGTGTCTATCCTCAGAACGGCCAGCCGGTCGAGTACGGCGAGAAGCTTTTCGCCGTGAGGACGTCCTGACGGAGTCATGCGGGCGTCCGGCCTCGTGCCGGCCCGAAACATCCCGGAATCGCCATGTTTTCTAAGATTCTCATCGCGAATCGTGGAGAGATCGCTCTCCGCATCATCCTCGCCTGCCGCGAGCTCGGCATCAAGACGGTTGCCGTCCACTCGGAAGCCGACCGGAACTCTCTCCACGTCCGTTATGCGGACGAGGACGTCTGCATCGGGCCGGCGACGTCGAAGCAGAGCTACCTGAACATGTCGAGCATCATCGCCGCTGCGGAGATCACCGGCGCTGACGCCGTTCATCCCGGGTACGGCTTCCTCGCGGAGAACGACCACTTCGCGGAGATCCTCGAAGAGTGCGGCATCCGTTTCATCGGCCCTCCCGCCGAAGCGATCCGCCTCATGGGCAACAAGTCACGGGCGCGCGAGACGGCGCAGGCCGCTGGAGTTCCGATCATCCCGGGGAGCGACGGGCCGGTTGAAGATGTCGACAGCGCGGAAGGCATCGCGCGCGAGATCGGGTTTCCCGTCATTCTCAAGGCTTCAGCCGGTGGCGGCGGGCGCGGGATGCGCATCTGCTGGGACGAGAAGGAGCTTCGTCTCGCATACGACACTGCGAGGCACGAGGCGGAGCGCGCCTTCGGTGTCGCCGACGTCTACATCGAGAAGTATCTGGAGAATCCGCGGCACATCGAATTCCAGGTCTTCGGCGATACGCACGGCCGGATCGTTCACCTCGGCGAGCGCGAGTGCTCGATCCAACGGCGGCACCAGAAGCTGATGGAGGAGTCTCCGTCGCCGATGATGACGCCCGAATTGCGCGAGCGTATGGGCGCCGCGGCAGTCAAAGTCTGCGAGGCGGTCGGCTACAACAACGCAGGCACCATCGAGTTCCTCGTCGACGGCCCGAACTTCTACTTCATGGAGATGAACACCCGCATTCAGGTCGAGCACCCCGTGACGGAAGAGGTCACCGGCCTCGACCTCGTCAAGGAGCAGATCTTCGTCGCGGCGGGTGAAAAGCTCTCCTTCCCGAAGCAGCTCGAGATGGAGGGGCACGCCATCGAGTTCCGCATCAACGCGGAGGACCCGGTGACGTTTGCGCCCAACCCCGGGCGCATCACGACGTTTCACCAGCCGGGAGGGCCCGGCGTGCGCGTCGACACCGCTGCGTACAGCGACTACGTGATCCCGCCGCACTACGATTCGATGATCGCGAAGCTGATCGTGAAGGGCCCGTCGCGGCGTGACGCGATCGAGCGCGGTAGACGCGCGCTCGACATGTTCATCGTCGAGGGGATCAAGACCACGATCCCCCTGCAACGTCGCATTCTCAGCGATCCGCGGTTCCTCCGGGGCGAGCTCTCCACGCGATTCATGGAGGCGCTGCTCAAGTAGCCGCCGCCGCGCGCTTCAGCATCTCGTCGCATGAAGATCTACGTCATCGGCTTCATGGGCGCCGGCAAGACGACCGTCGGAGAGGAGCTGTCCAGGCGCCTCGGCGTGCCGTTCTTCGATCTCGACGAGTTGATCGAATCGGCCGAGGGAATGCCGGTTCGCGAGATCTTCGCCGAAAAGGGCGAACCTCACTTTCGCCGCCGCGAGTCGGATCTGCTCCGCTCCACCCAGCACCTCGAGCACGGAGTCGTTGCGACGGGTGGAGGCACCTTCACGTTCGAGGAGAACATCCAGTTCGTCCTGGCGCACGGCATCTCCGTCTACTTGCAGGCGCCGCTTCCCCTCGTGATGAAGAGGATCGGCGTGAAGGCTGCCGAGCGGCCGATGTTCCGCGACGAGGCGGCGGTCCGCGAACTGTACCAGTACCGCCTTCGGTACTATAAGATGGCCGACATTACGCTCGACATTCGGGAAGAGGAATCGGTCGCGGAGGTCGTCGAGCGGATGATCCTGCAGTTGCCGAGAGAACTGCTGGGATCGCTGTCCCGCCGCCCGGGTCAAATCGGATGAAGACGCTCGTCATATCGGATCTCCACTCGAACCAGACCGCGCTCGACGCGGTGCTGGGTCATGCGCGTCGCAAGGGCGCGACCCGCGTGATCTGCATGGGCGATTTCGTCGGCTACGGCGCGCAGCCGAATCAGGTTCTCGACCGGGTGCGCCGGATCAAGGGTCGCAAGTGGTTCATCCGGGGAAACCACGACCGCGTCGCGTCGGGAGCCGATGACGGAAGCGGCTTCAACCATGCGGCCCGGCATGCCGCGATCTGGACGCGCGAGCACCTCAGCAAGGAGAACCTTCACTTCCTGAAGAGCCTCCCCCTCGGCCCCGTCACCACGGACGACGGGATTCTCGTCTGCCACGGCTCGCCGTTCGACGAGGACGAGTACGTGTTCAGCGAGTACGACGCGCACAACATCCTGCGGAAGTTCCCGCAGCATCTCGTCCTCTTCGGGCACACGCACCTTCCGTCGTTTTTCGTGCAGGACGAGCAGGGCGGGATCAGCGGCTGGCTCGTGCGCGAGCCTGCGACGTTCAGGCTCGAGAAGGGGAAGCGCTACCTCGTGAATCCGGGATCGGTCGGCCAGCCGCGCGACAGAAACCCGATGGCCGCGTACGCGATCATCGACCACGACCGGTCGACGATCCACTTCATGCGGGTCGAGTACGACATCTCGAAAACGCAGCGCTCGATCGTCGACGCGGGGCTCCCGCGCGTTCTTGCCGACCGGCTTTCGGCCGGCGCCTGAGGAGGGCCCGCGTGGGCGCGCACTACAACGTCTCCCTCGATCTCCCGCACGCCGGCACGATCGCGTCGCGCATCGTCCGCTTCCTCGACTCCCGTTCCGGCGCGGAGGGTGAGGACGACGCGGAGCTCCTGCGAATCGCCGAAGAGATCCACGACGCGCTCGTAGCCTGCTCCATGAACGGTGAGAATCCGCCGGAGGCGGAAGCGCTCGAGCTTCGCGACAGGGTGGCCGCGTTAGGTCGCGCCCTGGTCGACAGGATCGAGGCGGTCGGCGTCGCACACGACCGGCTCGGACAGCACGTGCGCAATCTCTTCGAGTGTCTCGAGCTCGGCGAAGAGGGCGCGGAGATCTCGCTCCGGGCCGGCGAAGATCCGAACTCGATTCAGCGTCCCGTCTGATCGTCGCCGGAGCCCGACGCGTCGCCGTCCCACACTTCGGGGAGCGATCGCTCCAGGCGATTCGTGCTTCCCTTCTCCAGAGCGCGTGGCGGCACGGACAGCAGCTTCGTGCAGAAGGGACGGACGAACGCGCCGAGAACGCTGCCCGATGCGCTTCCGCGCCTAACGTCGAGGAGACGCTTCATTTGCTCGACGAAGAGCAGAGTCGCGAGAGTCAGCGAAAGCCAGGTGTCGAACGTCGATACCTTGTCGGCGATCTTCAGCAGCGCCGACACGATGCCCGCGCCGGAGAGCGCTGCGATTGTCGCCGCGCTCTTGATCCCCCACTCGTGCGGGTCGAAGCCGAAGGAATTTGCGAGCTGTTCCTGCGATTCGCGCGGGAGAAGCGCTAGAAACGGCTCCCTGACCGCATAGGCATCACGCTCGCGTATGAACTCTTCCGGGGGAAGGACCGATGTCGTCGAACGCTGCCGCTCCGACTGGCGGCGGGCCGCGCGGTCGAACCGACGCGCGCGCTGCGAGAAGGCGCATAGCACCGACCATGCAAGCAGCCCTTCGATCGAGCCGATCGGCTGATTGCGAAGAAGCGAGTACCAGCCGCGCACGAGCGATTCGAAGAACACGACCACGCCTAGCGCGACGATCGAGAGCGGCCACTTCGGCCCGGGAAGCCCTTCGATCGGAAGCCCTGCGAAGGCTATCGCCCCGAATACGACCTGCGTGGCGACGGAAGTCAGCGTCAGCCGGGTGGCGAAGAAGCCGTACTCGCTCTCGATTTCCTGCTGCACGTGCGCAGGAAGATGACCTGTTGCCAGACCCGCGGCGACGAGACCAGTCGAGGCTCGTCTTCGCGTCGCGGCCTTCCTGCGCGCGGTTTCCAGTGCGGCCTCGCTCGCCTCGTCGTAGTCGACGGTTAGGCGAATCGCGTGATGCTCTCTCCAGGGAGCCAGCACGTATCGGGAACTCGCACCTTCACGCTCTTCGCAGGAGAGAACCTCCCAGAGGGAGCCGTCCCAGGCGACGGCGGTGCCTGGGAACTCCGCCGTGGTCCTCGTCGCGGAGCGCGCCGGCCGCCACCCTTTGGGACTGGACGAGACGATGCGAAAGCGGCCGCCGCCGAGCGTTTCGAGACGATCGCTGCCGTGAGCCTGAGGCATGGTTCGACTATAGGATCGAGACGCCGCGTCAGCAAGGGGCGCGATCTTGCTGTCGCCATTGCGCCGCGATCGTCAGCGGGCGCCGCTCTGCGCCTCGCTCCCGATCACCGCCAACACCTCCGCGGCGGCGCGCGTCCCGTGGTCGAACGCCTCCTCGAGAAGCGCGAGCCCCGACAGGTCGGAGTTCGCGAAGTGGATCCGTCCGACGGGGCGCGCCGCGCCGCGAAGCGATTCGCTGAACATGAAGCCCGGGCGTGGCGAGACCATCGCGTGCCCCCATCGCATCATGTCGACGCGGAGGGTCAGGTCATCGATATCGGGATGGGCGAGGCGGATGTCCGACATCACGACGTCGGCCCATTCGTCCCACCCGAGGTCGAGCAGGCGCGTCCGCTCGCGGTCGCGCGGTTCATGGCAGAGGGCGTAGTACCACGTCAGCACGGTCGGGCCGTGATCGATCCCGCGCTGGTGCGTGGCGCAGACGTAGCCCAGCGAACGGCTTTCGTAGAAGACGTTGTCCCAGCAGAGAGGGAAGTCGCGCTCGGCGGGCCGACCGTCCAGCTGAAGGTTCGCCACGAGCCACGGGCTGTATTCGAAGCCCTCGGGGCCTGGCGTCCTGCCGCCATCCGGCGACTCGATGACCCATGGGCGAAGGAACTGCTGCGCCGCGAAGACGACGCGCGAGGCCCGGATTCCGGAGATCGTTCCATCGGGGGACGCGGTGAGAATTTCGACGTCGGTGCCATTGTCGCGCACGCGGAACGCCGCGCTCGAGGTCCGGATTCTCCCTCCGCACGCACGGCTGAGATGCGCCACGAATCGCGCGTTTCCTTCGGGCCACGTGACGAGCGGCTCGTCGTCGCTTCCGAGCTTTGCCACGCGTGAGGCGAAGTAGAAGACGCCGGCCCAGGCGCTGGTCGATTCGAGCATCGTGCCGTAGTCGTCACGGCATGCATACTCGACGAACCAGCGGAGCCGCGGGGAGACGAACGCGCGCTCGTCGAGCCATTCCCGCATCGAGATCGTGTCGAGCGCGCGAACCCTCTCGTCGTCGGACGAATGCGAGCGCGGAATTGCGAATGCGCGCCGTCCGAGATCGTCGCGGAACGCGACCCAGGCGTCGATCTCGCGCTTGAACGCATCGAGTTGGCGCAGGTCCTCGCGCGACGCCCCCGCGTGCAGGTAGAGTCCTTCGTGCCACCGGCCCCGGTGGAAGATTCGCTCCTGGGGGTCGCGGCAGAGATGCTCCTCCTTCACGATCGGGCTGCCGTCGTCGTGGCGCCCTTCGAGGAGCTCCATCTCGTCGAGCAGATCGATCAGCGCGACGTTGTTCGCGAGCGGAACAGGGAGATAGTGCGCTCCCCACGGGAACGCGGAGAGCTTCGACTCGCCGCCGACCGACGTGCCACCCGGCTTCTTCTCGAGCTCGACGACGATGTAGTCGCGGAAGCCGGCCCGTTCGAACGCCCATGCTGCGGAGAGCCCGGCGATCCCTGAGCCGACGATGACGACTCCGGCGCGGCTCCACGCGTCGGGGTGCAGCTCGACGCTGCGCTTCGTCCGCAGTTGATGGCCAAACGCCGCGGAGGCGCCGACGATGCTCCCCTCCAGGCGTCGCGGCGGCCGCGACTTCGAGCAGGCGGCAGCGGCGAGCGGTGCGCCGAGCAGTGCGGTCAGGATGTCGCGTCGCGTCGGATGAAACGAGGAGGCCACGCGCTCACTCTCCCGCGCCCGACTCGGTCGCATAACCACCCACGTCGCCGCCGGGTCCGAGCCGGATCGTTCCCGCCTCCACGCCTGCGCGGACGAGCTCCGAAACGATCGGCGCGGAGCGGTCGAATCCCATCTGTCGCGCCGCGGTGAACTCGAGGATGGGCCGGTCGTCGGTATGCAGCGGTGCGCCGCGAGAGAAGACGGCGACCGCGCGCTCGTCGGCGACGATGCCCGCGGCGATGTCGCCAGCGTTCGTGATGCCGGCTCCGGCGAGCATCGAGCCGGCCACGCGGTTCGTGGCGAGCCGTTCGCTCCAGGCGCGCGAGTCGAGCTCGAGCGGCGACTTCGACGCGACGATCAGCAGGTCGGTCTCGTCGACGAAGACGATCATGTGCGAAAACGAGCTCCCCATCGATGCGAAGAGCGTGCGCACGTCGTCGTCCCCGACCTGGTAGAGATGCAGCCACTGGCAGAAGACGCCGTGATCGTCGAGCTTCGAAGCGGCGAGCTCGAAGAACTCGCGCGTGAAAAGCAGCGAGACGCCCGACATCCAGAGGTTCGACGGCTCGGACGTGATGAGCCGCAGTCCGCCGGGCGATCGGTCGAGAATGCGGCGCGCGTCGTCGACGCGCAGCTCCACGCGCTTGTCGTCGAGCACCCCGCGGTTCTCGCGATCGAAGAACCGCGCCGCCTTGGCGACCATCGGCTCGATCTCCGCCGCGGTGACACGTTCGTAAGGCCACGATGCCACGGCGCCGGCAGTCACCCCGCTGCCGAGCCCGATCACCATTGCCTCACCGCTAGGTGCCGACGGGGCGAGCAGGGCCGGCAGGTGGCCGAGCAGCAGCTGCGTGCGCATGTCGCCTCTCGCGTTCGACGCGTCGGCCTTTCCATTGAGCAGCAGCGAGCGGACCGGCCCGTTCTCGACGACGGCGACCTGCGCGAGCCGTCCGTCACGCCAGAAAAGCAGCGATTCGTTTCCCTGCTCCGACGCATCGGGGAAGCGCATCGGCTCGTGTCCCGGCGCGAGCGGAAGGTCGTCCGCAAGATGCACGGCGCGACGGAGCGGGCCGGTCGCCGGCGCGTGATTCTTCGTGTACAGATGGGCGTAGGCGTAATAGCCGCCCGTGAGGACCCGCCAGTCCCAGGGCAGCAGGTTTCCGAACCACGCTCCCCAGAGGACGACGAGCAGCGTCGCCGCCTGAAGCGCGAGCCTTCGCGTCCTGCGATCGGCGCAGCCGCGGAGAGCGAGCGCAGACGCTACGAGTGACGCGACTGCGGCGGCCGCAACGGTCCCTCGGACTCCCGCTGCGGGAATCAGCACGAAACCGGCAGCGAGAGCTCCGACGCACGAGCCGATCGACGACGCGGCGTAAACGGTGCCCGCCTCGCTCGACGCGTGCTCGCTCCGCTGCTCGACGGCGAGGCGGATCGCGAGAGGGAGCGCGGCTCCCATCAGCAGCGTCGGAACGGCGAGGAGAACCAGGATCACCACGAACGAGCTCGACGCGATTCCGCCGAATACGCCGTGCGTCGACTCGAGGATCGCGATGTATGCGATCGGCACGAGTTGGACGAGGAACGTGACGAGCGTCGAGGAGAACGCGATCTGCCAGTGAATCCGCCCGAGCGACGCGCGCACGTCACCCTGCAGGCCGCTCCGTCGCGCGATCGCGATCGCGCCGCCGCTCAGTCCGCAGAGGAACGCGGCAAGCATGAGTGAGATCGCGTAGACGGAGGAGCCGAACACGAGCATCAGCGCACGGAACCAGGCGACTTCGAGAGCGAGCGCCGCAAAGCCGCCGAGCAGCGCGATCGTGACGGGCGTTGTGAAGAACGTCCGTCGCGCTGATCCGGCGGCATCCGCTCCCGCCATGTCGTCGCCAGCCTTCTCGGAGACGCGCGCTGCACCGAAGAGCGCAACTGCGAGCGCGACGCTTCCCGCGATCAGGTCGAGCGCGGCGGCGACCCTGATGCCGTTCGCGATGCCGAGCTGCGGCAGGAGCCAGAATCCCGCGACGAGCGTTCCTGCGACCGCGCCGGCGGTGTTCACTCCGTAGACCAGCCCGGAGTCGCTGCCGACCGTCGCGCGCGATCGCGAGACGAAGGTGAGAAAGAGGGGGAAGGTCGTCCCCATCAGGATGACGATCGTCCCGAGGACAGGAAGCGTGAGAAGGGCCGGCACCGCGGGAGCGAGCGCGTCGGTGAGCCTGACGTCGAGGCGTTTCACCGCCGGTGCGATCGACCCGAAGAAGTACGGAGTCGCCAGAATGAGCAGCCCGATCGAGATTTCCGCCGCGCCGAACGCCGCGAGCGGATTGCGCACGCGCCGCGCGAGGCGGCCGCCAACCACAGACCCGAGTCCCAGGCCACCCATGAATATAGCCAGGAGCAGCCCTGTGGCAGTCAGCGCGGAGCCGAACAGCGCGGCGAGCGCCCGCGACCACGACACCTCCGCGACGAGCCCCGCCATCCCCGAGAGCACGAGGCAGGCGAGGGGAAGCGCGAGCCGTCTCGGCGCGGCTGTTTCCGGATTCATCGCGGGTATGGTACCCGATCGCGGGTCGCGATTGCGGCCCGGGCGATTGTCGGGGTCAGGTCTGCTATGATTCGCGCGGAGGTGCGTGATGGCGAGACCGATGCGATTGGAGTATGCGGGGGCGACCTGGTTCGTGACCAGTTCGGCCGCGCCGCGGAGAGAGGTGTTCCGCGACGACGACGACCGCGCCGAGTTTCTTTCGATCCTCGGGCGCTCCGCTGCCATGCTCCGCTGGAAGGTCGTCGCCTACTCGCTTCTCCGCACCCGGTTCCATCTCGTCGTCGAGACTCCCGAGCCTAACCTCTCGCGCGGCATGCGCCAGATCAACGGCGTGTACACGCAGTACTGGAACCGCCGCTACGGGCGGGGCGGCGCGCTTTTCAGCGGCCGCTACAAGTCTCTCCTCGTGGAGCGCGACCCGCATCTCGTCGAGGTCGTCCGCCACGTCGCATGGTCGCCGGTCGCCGATTCGCTCGCGCGAGGCGTCGCCGACTGGAAGTGGACCAGCTACCGCGCGACGGCCGGCAGCGTCGCAGCCCCCGAGTGGCTGGTGACCCGCCCCCTCCTCGATTCGTTCGCGAAGACGCAGAAGGTCGCGGAAGAGCGGTTCCGCAAGTTCGTCGCGGAGGGGAAGTCATCCGGCTACGAGCCGTCGCGCCACGTGATCGGCCAGCTGTTTCTCGGGAGCGAGGCGTTTCGCGTCGACGCAATCCGGAAGGCTGCCGGGCGGGGCGGCGCCGGGCGCGCAAACTCGCGCGTGACGGGCGTGGAGCGGCCGAAGATGCGCGCCGTCCTGCTCGCGACTGCTGATGTATTCGGCACCACCGAGAAAGACGTTCGCGCGGGGCGCCGCGGACTCGCGCGTAAGGCGGTCGCATTTCTCGCACGGCGCGACGGAGCCCTGAAGCTTCCCGAGATCGGAGACACGCTCGGCATCCGCGAGTTCTCTGCGTCTCACCTCGCCACGGAAGGGGAGCGGCTGTACGAGCGCGACGCTGCTTTCCGAAAGCTCGTGGACAAGGTGCGGCACAAGCTGGGAACCGACTGACGGCTCGGCTCCTCGCGCTTCCGCGGGGAGTCGGGCGGAGACGACGATGAACGACGAATTCGACGAAAAGCTCGCCGACGCGCTTCTGACGGAAGACGAGTACGGCGAGATTCATCACATCAGGCATCACTTCGAGACCGTCGACGAGAGTGAGCGCGCGGTCCTCGGATGGCGGGCGACCTCGATCTACGTCGACGCGTTCAAGCGCGAGATCATCAGGCTCAGGCGAGTCGCCGCGCCGCTCGAAGGAAAGCACACCGCGAGCAACTGCCGCTGCGGTCACGGCGAGGTGGCGCATGAGACCGTCGCGATCTGCACCATCTGCCGTGACGCATCAGGTAAGGAAGTCATTCTGACGGAAGAAGCGACCTAGGAAGCCGGAGCCTCGAGTTTGGACGAACGCGAGCAGAAGCCCCCGCCGCCAAACGGCGAACCCAACGGCGTCGGCTCAGACGCTTCCGGGGAGCGCACCGCCGAGCTCGGTGCGGATCAGTTCGTTCAGAACATCGGAGCCTCGCGCATCTGGAGTTTCCACCCGGAGCAGGTGGTCGCGGGCCGCTACCGGATCGCGCGCACGATCGGGCGCGGCGGGATGGGTGAAGTTTACGAGGCAGAGGACATCGAGCTCGGCGGCCGCGTCGCGCTGAAGACGATTCGCGCGGAGGCGGCCTCGCAGGAGACGTTGCTCTGGCGCTTCCGGCGTGAGATCCAGATCGCGCGTCGCGTGACGCACCCGAACGTGTGCCGGCTGTTCGACGTGTCGTATCACACCGTCGAGATCGTCGGCAGCGAGCAGCTGACCACCAGGCTCATGTGCGTGTCGATGGAGCTCCTCGAAGGCGAGACACTCTCGCAGAGGCTGAGCCGCGACGGTGCAATTTCGCCCGCCGTGGCGCTCCCGATCGCGCGGCAGCTCGCAGAGGGCCTCTCGGCAGCGCATGCCGCCGGTGTGATCCACCGCGATTTCAAGGCTGCGAACGTCATGCTCGTGCAGGGATCGGGTGCGGATGCCGAAGGCGCGACGCGCGCGGTGATCACCGACTTCGGCCTTGCGCGTCGCAGCGAGTCGAGCGAGCAGGACGCATCCCTGACCGACTCCGGCGTCGTGGTCGGAACGCCGGCGTACATGGCCCCCGAGCAGTTCGAAGGCAAGGATGCGACGAGCGCCTCGGACATCTATTCGTACGGCGTGGTGCTCTACGAGATGATCACGGGGCGGAAGCCGTTCGACGGAGCCACCCCGATCTCGCAGGCGATTCAACGCCTGAAGTCCGCGCCGCATTCGCCGGCGCGTTTCTGCGAAGCGCTCGATCCCGCCTGGGAGTCGGCGATCCTCCGCTGTCTCGAGTCCGATCCCAGGGCGCGATTCGCCTCGCCGCTCGACGTCGTCGCAGCGTTGTCGGGTAAGGCGGTCGCCCGGGGCGGTGGGCGATCGAGAAACAAGACGATCCGCAGGCAGAAGATCGAAAAGATCGCGGCCGCGGCAGGGATCGTCGTGTTGAGCGGAGTCGCAGGCCTCGGCCTCTACGAGTTCGCCATGCGCTCTCGGCAGGCGGTGACATCGGTCGCGGAGGCTTCGCCGGTGATCGCGGTTCGCCCGGGAGCGGCGGTCATCGGCTTCAAGGACCTTTCCGGAAGGCCCGATCGGCTCTGGCTCTCCACCGCGTTCTCGGAAATGATGCGCACCGAGCTCGCGGCGGGTGACAAACTCCGCCTGATCCCGGGCGAAGACATCGCGCGGGCGCGGCACGAGCTCGGACTGCAGGGAAGCGAGACGTACTCGAAGGAGACGCTCGAGCGGATCCGCGAAAGTCTCGGCGCCGACTACGTCGTCGCCGGATCGTACGTGGCGTTCGGCACGGGCGACCGAGCGCGCATCCGTTTCGACGTCCGCCTCCAGGACGCGCGAAGCGGCGAGACGATCACGGCGATCAGCGAGTCGGGCACCGAGAATGATCTTCTCGCGATGGTCGCGTCGGCGGGAACGAAGCTGCGGGGCGTGTTCGGACAGGGAGCGCTCGACGCCGAACGAGCAGCGGACCTCGCGGCGAGCAGGCCGCGGAGTCCCGAGGTGCTGCGACTCTACGCGGAAGGACTTGCGCTGCTGCACGATTTCGATGCGTTAGGCGCGAAGGGTAGGTTCGAGAAGGCGATCGGGATCGAGCCCGACTTCGCGCTCGCGCACGCGGCTCTTGCCGAAGCGTGGTCGACGCTCGGGTACGACGCGCGGGCGGTGGAACAGGCGCAACTCGCAGTCGACGCCTCGAAGGACCTCGGCAGGGAGGAGAGCCTGGCCATCGAGGGACGGTTGCGGGCGATGCAGAAGGATTGGAAGAGGGCCGCGGAGGTCTACGCGGTGCTTCATGGATTCGCGCCGGACAACCTCGACTACGGAATCCGGCTCGTGGAGGCGCGCGCCACCGCAGGGAATCAGGCTGCCGCGCGCGAGGCGATCCGCGATCTGCGGTCGCTCCAGACGCCTTTCTCGGACGACGCGAGGATCGACATCGCGGAAGCGGGCTCCGCCCGCGCGCGGGGTGACTACGCCGCCGTCGCAAGGCTGTCGCGGGCCGCGATCGACAAAGAGACGAAGCTCGGAGCGACGCTCCTCGTCGCGAAGGCGCGGCTGCTGCTCGGATGGGCCCAGAGGATGGGGGGCAAGTACGACGCGTCGCTTCAGACGCTCGAGCTCGCGAAGGCGACGTACGCGGCACATGGGGATGAGGGAGGTGCAGCACTGGCCGACGTTCAAGCCGGAAGCACGCTCTTTTACGTCGGAAATTACACCGCGGCGCGCGGGCGGATCGCGCCGGCGAAGGAGACCTGTACCCGAATCGGCTGGCGAAGCTGCGAGGCGTCAGTTCTGAACGTGCTCGCTGCGATCGCGTGGGTGGAGGGTCGTTACGGCGACGCCGAGAAACACCTGAATGAGGGGCTCGAGATCTCGAGAGAGACTTCGGACAACCTTGCCGAGCTCATGGCGCGTCAGAACATCGCGCAACTCGAGGTCTACCTCGGGAAATCGCGACAGGCGTGGGTCCACGCGAACGAAGTGCTCGACGAGCTGAAGAGTGGAACCGGAGCCATCCTCCTGGCGAGCGCGCAGACTGCTGCGGCAACCGCCACGCTGCAGCAGGGGAACATCGCGCCTGGGCGGGAGCTCCTGCTCAAGGCCATCGCAAGCGCGAGGGCAGCAGGGAACACGAGGCACGAGGCCGAAGCTCTGTCGAAGCTCGCAGTCGCGCGCTTCTTCGACGGTGATCTGGACAAGGCCGCCGAGGAACTCGAGCATGCTGTCGAGATTCAGCACAAGACGGGGGAGAAGGCGGCGGAGGCCGACTCGTTGGCGCGGCTTGCCGCGGTGAGGGTCGCGCAGGGACGGCTCGACGAGGCCGAGAAGATTCTGCCGGGCGCGCGGAAGACCCTCGCCGAGCAGCACGTGCTGTATGACTGGGTCTACGCGTCCAGCGTCACGTCTGAGCTGGCGCTCGCGCGCGGAAGGGCGGAGGAAGCGCTGCTGCCGATCCGCGAAATCCGTGAGCGCGCGCCGCGGATCGAGAAGCCGTCGTTGCGGATTCGCGTTGCGGTCACCGAAGCGAGGATTCTCGCGGCGCTGGGCCGTCGTGCGGAAGCGACGAGCCTGCTCACCTCGGCGATCAGCGAGGCCGACCGGATCGAGCTACCGCTCGAGTCGCTCGGTGCGGCGTTGACGCTGGGCGAGCTCCAGCTCGCAGATCCGTCGACGAAGAAGCGGGGAGTGTCGACGATCGAGAGGGCGCGCGCCCGAGCGCAAGCCCTGGGGCTCAAGTACTTCGATCACAAGGCCGAGCAGTTGCTCGCCGGCTCGGCTATTTAGCCGTCATTTCGGACCCTCCGGCCTGCGTCGTCCAGAGCTATCTCTTCGCGGGATGAATGAGGCGCGCATGAGCCGTTGCCTGAGCGCTCCCCGGTTCTCGGAGATTCAGTCCCGTCCGTGGACCGGCCGGAGCCTCGCGGGCGCAGCGAATCCGGCCGGAGGTTAAGTTTCCTTAATATTGCCGTGAGAAGATCGTCCCGGAGGCGAGTGCCGCCGACTCGAATTGCCTTCTGATCCTCTTGTAATTACGTGCGACGCCGTGAGAACGAGAGTTTCGTTGAAAAGCCTGGAGTTGCAAGCGATTCCGTGCAGCAAGAGCTCCAGATCGAGCAGTCGTGCCACAGACCCGGCCTGCCGGACGGGACGAGCGCCATCACGACGAGGGCATTGCGCATGGTAGGGAAAATCGGTCCTAACGGCGCTCCGCAATTCCCGTCACCGTACAGCCGCCGAGGCCAATCCCCACGTCACCGCAGTGACGACGTTCACCCCTTCGTGTGATAACCTATATTGTGTTGTACGTCCGAGGGCACTGCATGCCGACTCCATATAATCTCGAAGTTTTTCACAAGTGCTCCGATTGCAAGATTCGCGCAGAGCGCACGTTTTGCAACATGAGCGAGGCCGGCGTCGAGGCGCTGAGCGGAATGACGTTCACGAGCGTCTATCCGAAAGGCTCGGTGCTCTTCGTCGAAGGTGAGGATCCCCGAGGCGTCTTCATCATCTGCTCGGGGAAGGTCAAGCTCACGTCATCGTCGTCCGAAGGACGTACCCTGATCGTCAAGATCGCCGAAGAAGGTGAAGTGCTCGGCATGAGCGCGAGCATCCTCGGCAAGTCGTACGAGGTCTCGGCGGAGACGATCGAGCCGTCGCAGGTCAACTTCATCCGCCGCGACGATTTCGTCCGCTTCATCACCGAGAACGTCGAGGCGTGCATGCACACCGCCGAGCAGCTCAGCGATCGCTACCACTCCGCGCAGAAGGAGATTCGCGCGTTCGGTCTCGCGCAGACGACCGCCGAGCGACTCGCGCGTCTGCTGGTCGACTGGTGCGAGACGAAGGGCGAGCAGACCCCCCAGGGAACGCGCGTCCAGGTGCTGCTGACGCACGAGGAAATCGCGCAGATGATCGGCACGAGCCGGGAAACCGTGACTCGTCTCCTCAGCGACCTCAAGAAGAAGAAGATCATCGAGGTCAAAGGCGCGTCGGTCTACATCAAGAACCGTGAAGCGCTCGACGACATGGTCACCGTGTAACGCTTGAGAACAGCGTCAACCACTCCACGCCGAAGCGACGCGCTTCGGCGTTTCTTTTTCTGCTCGCCGGAGTGCCCCGGGGGATTACCTGGCGCGGAGCCGGCTGCTCCTACGCGGGAGTGCGAGAGCCCGGCTCCCGCACCCCCGATTGGATTCGTGAAGCTAGTCGCCTTTCTTGCTCCAGGGGGGGGGGACGCCGTTCATTCGTGCGTAGGCGATCGACTGTCCCAGCGGGAATCGAAAGCAGCAGCGACAGCAGCGCCGCCGACGTGAATCGGTTGCCTCTCATGATCCGTCCTCCTCGTCGTGAATTCGAGGAGTGTATCGCCGGCGTGCCGGCCGCTGATTACGAATGCGTGACAAAAAGGCCGGCGCGTGAGCGCCGGCCTTTCCGGGGTCGAACTGATCGCGTTTCGATCAGGAAGGGTTCTCAGGAGGTGGACCGCCGGGCCCCTGCTTCTGCTCGGCAGCTTTCTCTTCAGCGCGTTTCACGGCTGCGACGATCTCCGACCAGGCCTTCTCGAAGCCGACTTTCAGCTCTGCGCCTGCGGGCTTGCTCGCCTTCGCCACTTCGCCGAGCTGCACCTTCGCCTTCGCGAGGCCGTCGCGAACCTTATCCATCACGTCGCCGTACTCGTCCTTCGCCTCGCCGCGCGCCTTCTTTGCGCGCTCTTCGAAGACGTCGAGGTCGAAGCCCCAGTCCTTCAGCTGTTCGCGAATCGATCGCGACGGCTGCTGTTCGTTCTTCGGTTCCTCGGGGAGCGTTTCAAGTTCGTTCATCGTTGTCCCTCCTTGGATGGACATGACATCGTCGGCGAGCCGATGGCCCGCTCGTAAATAGATACGTCCGATCGCTGGCGAAGTTGCGGAAAAAACGAAAGGGCGGCCGAAGCCGCCCTCCTGCCTGGAACCGCAAGGTGCAGGGCTACTTCGACCGGGCGTAGTCGATCTGCATGGAAAGGAACAGCTTGCCGTCGGGACCCGGCATCCACATCTCCATCGTGTGATGATCCTTGTCCTTGATCGTCAGCTTCTCCTTCATCTCCGTCATCTGGCCCGTCATCGGATCGGCCATCTTCGAATCGAAGGACCAGACGCCGTCTCCGTCCATCGTTCCTTCACTCGCCATCATGCCGGTGCTCATGTCGTCGATCCAGGTGCCCCACCACTTCTTCGTGACGTTGTCGTAGCCGGTGTAGCCGAGCCCGTGGAATGGCGCGCCCATGAACGTGCCGTCGTAGCGCTGCTCGAGGTAACGCCCTCCGAGGATCCATGCGTTCTTCGACTTGCCGGTGGAGGTCATGGGCGGCGTGCCGGGCATCATCCACATCGTGACTTTCGTATCCCAGGCTCCGACGAGTGTGTCGAGCTTCTTGTGGTTCTCGCCCGGCGCGGCGATCTTCGCCATCGCTTCCATCATCGCTTTCTGGTCCATCTGCGGCGGGTCGGCCGCGAACAGGGGAAGCGTGCAAGCGAGCACGAACAGGGCAAGGGTCATCCTACGTGTGATCTTCATAAAGTCCTCCTCGGTGATTCGTTTGAAGTGAGCGGGAAGATTTTATGTCCAGGTGCTCGCTGCCCGGTAGGAATCCACTCCACGTAGCGTGGATTCGGGAGATCTACCGTTATCGATGGCTTCGATCTACGGCACGTAGAGCGGGATTTCAGCACGAGTGAAGTACGCCGCCGATGCAGGCGCGACGCAAAACAGGGACACGGTATGCCGTGTCCCTGCAGTCACGACGCGGCCTTACCGTCACTTCGCCGGTGACGAGCCGATGAATGCGGATGCGAATCCGGTCGACTTCGAGGCCTGGTCGAGAACGCCGACCGCGATCCGATTCGTCGACGCGTCGGCCGAGACCTCGAGTTCGAACTTGATGCTCTTCCGTCGCGAAGCCGTCGACGCGGGAAATGTGAACTGCTGGCTGTTCTTCGAGATCTTCGAGACGCCGCCGTCGGCTCTGACGAAGCCGATGTAGACGACGACGCTCCCCGCGAGGTCTTCTCCCTGAGGGATGAGCGCCATGCTTGCCGTCGGAAGATCGATACGAAGTTTCGTTCGGAGCGTGCCGTCGGCCGCTGTCTCCGGCGCCGTCGTCGAGATCGTGATGCCGAGGTCGTTGCGATCGACCGGGTAGAAGAGCGCAGCCGCGACCGATTCCTCGATCTCGTTTTCGAGCGTCCGCTCGAGGAACGACGCCTTCGTCCTGACCTTGAGATCGGGTTTGCCGACTTTGACGACGACCGAGCGGGGCATCCCCGAACGCTCCCCTTCGGGGCGATAGCCGAGTGAGTAGTAGTTCTCGAGGTCGGTGGTAATCGCGTCGAACGCGGCGTTGAGGTCGTTGCCCCCCATCGACACGCGTCCGCCGGTGCGATTCGCGAGCGTAAGCAGCGGTGAGGATTCGTTCGAGCGCGCGATGTCGCGCGCGGAGCTGACGGCGCTGTTGAAGTTCATTTGCAGCGAACCTGCCATGTCAGCGCTGTCGGAATCGTCAGCCAGCCCTTTGGCCTGGATCGGGTAGAGGGTAAAGCCCGCGGCGTTCGCGGCGTCAGTGAGCGATTGGATCTTCGGCGCGAGGTCGTACTTCGAGACCTCGGTCATCGGGTTCTGCGCGTTTCCATTGGGATAGAGAGTCTTGATGCCGTCGAGGAAGGCGAACATGTCTTCACCCGCCCGTGCCGGCAGCGCCTCGGTGGCGATCACGAGGATCTTGCGTCCGGGAATCGGCGAGAGCGCCGTCATGAGCCCCTGCAGCGCGCCAATCGTCTGGTTCGCGTCGTGCATCACTTCGGATGCGTAGCCGTTGGCGATGTTGAGCGCGTCGCGGAAGTCGGGCGGCTCGCTGAGGCGGCCCCCGCCTGTCGCAGTGAAGTCGAGGATCGACTGCTGGATCGCGTTCTGCGCCCGCGTGCGCCGCTGCGATGTGATGATGCCGCCCGAGGTCTGACCCCTGAGTTTCGCGAGCGCCTGCACGACAACGGCCGGGTCGCCGGTGAACTGCAGCGCGATCGTCATCCCCTTGTCGAACGTGACGATCATCGCCTCGTCGCCCGGACGCATCGTCGACGTCGCGAAGGTGCTCGCGGCGTCGATCACCCGGTCGCGGTTCCGAGGCTGGAGCGTGTTCTCGTCGAGGAAGAACACCACCTTGCGGCTTCGCCGCTCGATGCCCGCCTCGGCCGCAGGCTCGGCGGAGGCCTCCGTCGCATTTCGCGGCGCGAGCGTGCCCGCGGCGCTGGATACTTCGAGGAAGTTGGTGAGCTCGCGCGGCTGTCCACCTTCGCGAACTTCGAAGTCTTCCGTCTTGAGCCCGGAGACGAACTTGCCCGACTTGTCGGTCACGACGGCGTCGATGTTGACGACGCGCACCTCGACGCTCTCGACGAGCAGGGGCGGCGCAGTCTTCGCGTCGACGCTCTTCACGGGAGCAAGCGGTTCCGTTGCGGCTGGCTGCGACGAGGGAGGCGGCACGGCCGCGGCGGTCTCGACCGGCGTGCCCTTGAGCTCGGGGCGGACCAGGATCGGCTCCGACTGCACGTAACCTGCAGGCGGGTCGAAGCCGGAGCGCGAGAACGCGGCGTCGCCGAAGCGGGTGACGTCGGTCCGGAGCGTCTCGGTGATCCGCTCGCCCCCTTCGATCGTCCTCGTCACGGTGATCAGTTGACGGAACGGGAACCCGAGCCCCTGGATCTTCTTCGCGATCTGCTGGTCGAACTCCTCGATGCCGGTCTTGAGCCCAAACTGGTGTCCCCACGGAACCGCGGGTACGCGGTACTTCGGGTCGAGCCAGAGCTCGGCGTCGGCCTCCACGCGGCCGAAGAACTCCTCGCCTTCGAGGTTCATCCTGATCCGGTAGCTGAAGGTCAGGTGGTGCTTCACGGGCCGGTAGATGCCTAACCACGATTCACGGTCGAGCGTCTCGAGATTGATCTCGAACTGGTCCGCGCCGACCTCGTAGGGGCCCTGGTAGGTCGTGATGATGCCCGACAGCCCTTTCGTCGTGCGGCGGTAGTAGAGCCCCTTCGCGTGGTCGACCACTGTCAGGACGTCGTTGTCGCGCGCGAGAATCGACATGTCCTTCCGGAACAGAACGTGGTTGCCATCGATGAAGTCGTAGCGGCTCGCGTGGCCGTCGATGAAGCCCTGTCCGGCGAAGCGGATCGGCGGGTTGCCCGAGCGCTCGCCGTTGAAATCGAAGGTGACGGCGGCGTGCGCGGCGGTGGAGACGAGGAGACTGACCGCGAAGGCGAAGGTCCGGCGCATGGACGAAGCATATCGCGGCATTAGGCGGCGATTCGGTCGATTACGGTATACGTCCGGTTACGGATTGAACACGTGGAGCGGCGCCGCAAGTGCAGCCATGTCATCCCGAGCGCAGCGAGGGAAGAGACAGGAGCCAGGTGGGAGGCTCGCGCCATTGTCGATGAGTTTCCGGACTGTCATCCCGACGACCGAAACCGCGAAGCGGGAGAGGGAGGAGGGATCTCGCAGGCTGGTTCAGATGAGGTTCGTCGCGAACTCTCTCGCCTGTGGCACGTGAGTACCAGCCTGCGAGGTCCCTCCTCCTTCCCCCGCGTCGCGGGGTCAGTCGTCGGGACGACAACTCCCTCGGGCATCGCAATTCGGGCAGCTCCCCGGAATCGGCCAGCTGTCTCTCAGACAGATTCCTCATCGTGCATTCCGCGCGCTAGTCGGAATGAATGACGGCGGCGCGGCACGCCCTAACGTGCCGCGCCTCCTGACTCCTCTATTTCGCCGCCGGCGCCCCGCCGATGAACGTCGATGCATAGCCGGTCGATTTCGACGCCTGGTCGAGCACTCCGACGCCGATCCGGTTCGTCGACGCGTCGGCGGTCACGTCGAGCTCGAGCGTGATGCTCTTCCTTCGTGACGCGGACGACGCGGGGAAGGTGAACTGCTGGCTGTTCTTCGCGATCTTCGAGACGCCACCATCGGCCTTCACGAAGCCGATGTAGATGACGAGGCTCCCCGCGAGATCGTCGCCCTGCGGAATGAGCGCCAGGCTCGCCGTCGGCACGTCGATCCGGAGCTTCGTGCGCAGCGTGCCGTCAGCCTGCGGTTCCGGCGGCTTCGTCGAGATCGTGATACCGAGATCGTTCCGGTCGACGGGGTAGAAGAGCGCCGCCGCAACCGTCTCCTCGATCTCGTTCTCGAGGGTCCTCTCGAGGAACGAAGCCTTCGTCCTGACCTTGAGGTCGGGCTTGCTCACTTTCACCGCGACCGATCGCGGCATGCCCGACCGGTCTCCCTCGGGGCGATAGCCGATCGAGTAGTAGTTCTCGAGATCGGCGGTGATACCTTCGAACGCCGCGCCGAAATCGTTTCCGCCCATCGACATTCTGCCGCCGGTCCGGTTTGCGAGCGTCAGGAGCGGCGCGGTGTCGTTGGTCCTCGCTGCGTCGGCCGCCGAATTCACCGCCATGCCGAAGTTCATCTGGAGTGAGCCCGACATCTCTGCACCCACCGAGTCATCGGCGAGTCCCTTCGCGTGTACGGGGTAAAGCGTGAATCCCGACGCGTTCGCGGTGTCGGACAGAGTCTGGACTTTCGGCGCGAGGTCGTACCTCGTGGCTTCCGTGATCGGGTTCTGCGAGCGTCCGTCAGGGAACTGGTCGCGTATGCCGTCGAGGAAGATGAACATGTCTTCGCCGGCCCGCGCGGGGAGCGCCTCGGTCGCGAAGACGAGCACTTTCCTGCCGGGGATCGGCGAGAGTGCCGTCATCAGGCTCTGCAGTGAGCCGATCGTCTGATTGGCGTCGTGCATCACGGTCGCCGCATAGACGGTGCAGACACTGAGCGCGTCGGCGTAGCGCGGAGGCTCGCCCATCTGCGCGGCGTCGATGATGAGCTGCAGGATGTCGTTCTGCGCCCGCGTTCGTCGCTGGGACGTCAGAACGCCGGTCACGCTCTCTCCCTTCAGCTTCGCCAGTGCTTCGCCGATGACCTTGGGGTCGCCGGTGAACTGAAGGACGATCTTCATCCCCTTGTCGAAGGTGACGACCATCGCCTCGTCGCCAGGTCGCATCGTGTCGTTCACGAACTTGCTGGTGGCGTCGATCATCCGGTTCCGGTTCTGAAACTGCAGCGTGTTCTGATCGAGGAAGACGACGATCTTCCGGCTGCGCCTCTCGATTCCGGTCGCCGTTGCCGGCGCGGCCGCGGCGTCGCCACCCGCCGTTTCGCGCGGCGCGAGCGTTCCCGCCGCGCTGGAGACTTCGAGGAAGTTCGTGATCTCGCGCGGCTGTCCTCCCTCGCGAACCTCGAACTCCTCTCGCTTCAGGCCGGGCGCGTGCTTGCCCGACTTGTCGGTCACGACCGCGTCGATGTTGACGACGCGCACTTCCATGCTCTCGACGAGCAATGGCTTCGCCATCTTCGGATCGACGGCCTTGATCGGAGGCAGGGGCGAGGGCGCTGCGGCCGGCGCTGCCGGCGCCGGAGGCGGCTCGGCCTGCGCCGTCTCGACGGGACCGCCGACCCGCTCGGGCCGCGTCAGGATCGGCTCCGACTGCACATAGCCGCCCGGCGCGTCGAATCCTGAACGGGGGAACGCCGAGTCGCCGAAGCGCGTGACGTCGGTGCGAAGCGTCTCGGTGATGCTCTCGCCACCTTCGATCGTCCGCGTCACGGTGACTATCTGGCGAAATGGAAATCCAAGGCCATGAAGCTTCTTCGCGATCTGCGTGTCGAATTCTTCGATGCCGGTCTTCAGCCCGAACTGATGTCCCCACGGCACCGCGGGAGTTCGGTACTTCGGATCCATCCAGAGCTCGGCGTCGGCTTCGACGCGCCCGTAGAACTCCTCGCCTTCGAGGCTCATCTTGATCCGGTAGCTGAAGGTGAGGTGCTGCCTCGCGGGCCGGTAGATTCCGAGCCACGACTCGCGGTCGAGCGTCTCGAGTTTCATTTCGAACTGGTCAGCGCCGATCTGGTAGGGCCCGGCGTAGGTCGTGATGATCCCCGCCATCCCTTTCGTGGAGCGTCGGTAGTAAATCCCTTTCGAGTGGTCGACGATCGTCAGGACCTTGTTGTCCTGCGAGAGGATCGACATGTTCTTGCGGAAGGTGACGTGGTTGCCTTCGATGAAGTCGTAGCGGCTCGCCGTGCCGTCGATGAATCCCTGCCCCGCGAAGCGCGTTGGAGGGTTCCCGGAGCGCTCACCGTTGAAGTCAAAGTTGAGCGCTGCGCGAGCGGCGGGAGCCGCGATGGTCAGCAGGGTGAGGGCAATCGTCGGAATCCAGCGCATTCATGAAGCATATCGCCGGATGGTTAAGGACGTGTTGCGGATCGGTTGCGTTCGAGTGAGGACGCTACTGCGCCGGCGCCGGTGCGCCGATGAAGGTCGACGCGAAGCCGGTCGATTTCGACGCCTGATCGAGCACGCCTACTGCGATACGGTTCGTCGACGCGTCTGCCGTCACGTCGAGCTCGAGCGTGATGCTCTTTCTCCTCGCCGCCGTCGTGGCCGGGAAGGTGAACTGTTGACTGTGCCTCGAGATTTTCGAGACGCCGCCGTCGGCCTTCACGAAGCCGATGTAGACCACGATGCTCCCGGCCAGATCGTCGCCCTGCGGAATGAGCGCCAGGCTCGCGGTGGGGAGGTCGATGCGAAGCCTCGTCTGCAATGTTCCGTCGGGACCCGCCGAGGGAGGCTTCGTCGAAATCGTGATGCCGAGGTCGTTGCGGTCGACGGGGTAGAAGAGCGCCGCGGCAACCGTCTCCTCGATCTCGTTCTCGAGCGTCCGCTCGAGGAACGACGACTTGGTGCGCACCTTGAGGCCAGGTCTCGCGACCTTGACGACGACCGAGCGCGACATGCCGGAGCGCTCCCCCTCGGGGCGGTAGCCGATCGAGTAGTAGTTCTCCAGGTCGGTGGTGATCCCGTCGAAGGCGACGGAGAGGTCGTTCCCTCCCATCGACATCCGCCCGCCGGTGCGATTGGCGAGCGTCATGAGCGGCTCCGCGTCGTTGGTGCGCGCGACGTCCCGCGACATGTTCATCGCCTGGCCGAAGTTGTACCCGAGCGATCCCGCCGCCTCTGCGCCGTCCATGTCGTCGGTGTTCCCTTTTGCGAGGATGGGGTAGATCGTGAAGCCTGAGGCGTTCGCGGTGTCTCCGAGCGCTTTGAGGTTAGGCGAGATGTCGTACTTGGGGATTTCGAAGAGCGGTTGGAGCCCTGTGCCGATTCCGCCGCCCATTCCCTTGATGCCCTCGAGGAAATAGAACATGTCCGCCCCGGGCCTTGCGGGCAGCGCCTCGGTTGCGAGCACGAGGACCTTGCGACCCGGAACGGGCGAGAGCGCGGTCATCAGCCCCTGGAGTGCGCCGATGGTCTGGTTCGCATCGTGCTGAACGGTGGCTGCGTAGACCTGGCAGATTCCGAGAAGATCGGCGCCCGCGTCGTCGATGATCGCCTGCAGGATCTCGTTCTGCGCGCGTGTCCTGCGCTGCGAGGTGATGATTCCTCCCGTCGTTTCACCTTTGATCCGGGTCAGAGTCTGCGCTACGACCGCGGGGTCTCCGGTGAACTGGAGCGCGATCTTCATTCCCTTGTCGAATGTGACGATCATCGCCTCGTCTCCGGGGCGCATCGTCTCGGTCACGAAGCCGGTCGTGGCGTCGATGACGCGGTTCCGGTTGCGCGGCTGCATCGTGTTCTGGTCGAAGAAGATGACGATTTTGCGGCTGCGCCGCTCGATCCCCGCGGTCGCTGCCACTGCCGGAGCGGCTTCGGCCGCGTCGGGCGCGGCGGCGGACTCGGTCGTAGCGCGTTGCGTGAGAGTCCCCGCCGCGGTGGAAACTTCGAGGAAGTTCGTGATCTCGCGCGGCTGACCTCCCTCGCGCACCTCGAACTCTTCCTTCTTCAGTCCGGGCGCGTGCTTGCCCGACTTGTCCGTAACGACGGCGTCGATGTTGACGACGCGCACCTCGACGCTCTCGACGAGCAGCGGCTTCGCCAGCTTTGGATCGACCGTCGTGATCGGCAGGGCCGGCTCGGCCGGCGCCGGCGATGGCGGCGGCGCGGACTGCGCGGTCTCGACCGGCACGCCTTTGAGCTCGGGGCGGGTGAGGACAGGCTCGGACTGGAGGTAGCCGGCTGGCGCGTCGAATCCGGAACGCGGGAAGGCGACGTCGCCGAAGCGCGTGACGTCGGTGCGGAGTGTCTCGGTGATCCGCTCGCCCCCATCGATCGTCCGCGTGACGCTGATCATCTGGCGGAAGGGGAAGCCGAGGCCTTGTATCTTCTTTGCGATCTCGACGTCGAACTCGTCGATGCCGGTCTTCAGGCCGAACTGGTGGCCCCACGGCACGGCGGGAACGCGGTACTTCGGATCGAGCCAGAGCTCGGCGTCGGCTTCGACCCGCCCGTAGAACTCGTCGCCTTCGAGGCTCATCTTGATCCGGTAGCTGAAGGTCAGGTGGTGTTTCACGGGGCGGAAGTTGCCGAGCCACGATTCGCGGTCGAGCGTCTCGAGATTGATCTCGAACTGGTCGGCACCGGTCTGGTACGGGCCCTGGTACGTCGTGATGATCCCGCCCATCCCCTTCGTCGACCGGCGGTAGAAGATGCCGTTGGATTGATCGACAACCGTCAGCACCTTGTTGTCGCGCGTGAGGATCGACATGTCCTTCCGGAAAAGGACATGGTTACCGTCGCTGAAGTCGTAGCGGCTTGCCTGACCGTCGATGAATCCCTGACCCGCAAAGCGGATCGGCGGATTGCCGGAGCGCTCTCCGTTGAAGTCGAAGCTGATGGTGTTGGACGCTGTGGCTGTAGTGGCAACGGCAAGCAGGAGTAACCCGCTGAGCAGCGATCTCGTGCGCAAACCATGCCTCCGCGCCGGGTATCCGGCCACCTTCCTCCTGCTCGAGTCATGCCATGTCAGATCGCGGTCGACGTGCCTTTTTCAGGGCAATCGACCGGGCGACGGAGTGGGTCGATCCTCCGGAGGGGACACAAGCGTCAGCTGCAGAGGACGATCGGGTAGAGCTGCGTCTCGTGTCGGACGCAGGAGGGGATAAAGAAGGCTACGCTCTGTTTCGCGTTCTCCACCTGGCATTCGGGAGGTCCTCAGTCGGAGCGCGCTTTCCAATACAATCGAGCCTCGATGGCATGGCAGGACGACTACGCGCGCCGCATTCGCGAGCCTTACCGCGGTGACGCGGAGCGGCTCGCCCGCGAGCTGCGCGCGGCGATCGAGGGTGACGTGCTCTTCGACGCCGGGTCGCGCGCGCTCTACGCGACCGACTCGTCGAACTATCGCCAGGTACCGATCGGCGTCGTTCGTCCGAAGAGCACCGCCGACGTCATCGCGGCGCTCGAGGTCGCCCGCCGCCACGGCGCTCCGATCCTCGGCCGGGGCGCCGGAACGAGCCTCGCCGGGCAGAGCTGCAACGTGGCGGTCGTCCTCGACTTCTCGCGGCACATGAACCGGATCCTCGAGGTCAACGCCGGGGAGCGGTTCGCGCGCGTCGAGCCGGGCGTGGTGCTCGACAACCTTCGCGACGCGGCCGAGGTGCACAAGCTCACCTTCGGCCCCGACCCGGCGACGCACAGCCGCTGCACGTTAGGCGGCATGATCGGCAACAACTCGTGCGGCGTCCACTCGATCATGGCGGGGAAGACCGACGCCAACGTCGAGGAGCTCGAGATCGTGACGTACGACGGCGTTCGGATGCGCGTCGGGGCGACGGGCGAAGCGGAGCTCGACGCGATCGTCCGCGGTGGAGGCCGCCGCGGCGAGATCTACGAGAAGCTCCGCTCGATCCGCGACCGCTACGCGCCGTTGATCCGGGAGAAGTTTCCGAAGATCCCGCGCGCGGTTTCGGGCTACAACCTGCCGTACCTGCTTCCGGAGAACGGATTCCACGTCGCACGGGCGCTCGTCGGTACCGAGTCGACGTGCGTCGTCGTGCTCGAGGCGAAGACGAGGCTCGTCCACAGCCCGCCGGTGCGGAATCTCGTCGTGCTCGGGTTCTCCGACGTCTACGCCGCGGCCGACCGCGTCCCCGAGGTGCTCGAGTTCGGCTGCATCGGGCTCGAAGGCTTCGACGACCGGCTCGTGAGCGACGTGAGAACGCGCGGGCTCGATCCCGAGTCGATAGCCATGCTTCCCGCTGGCGCGGGCTGGCTCCTCGTGGAGTTCGGCGGCGAGACACTGGCCGAGGCGAACGAAAAGGGGGAGGGGATGATCGCGGCGATGCGCGCATCGCGCGGCGAGGTCCCTTCCATCCTCCTCCTCGACGACCCGAAGCGTGCCGCGCGGATCTGGAAGGTGCGCGAGTCTGCGTTAGGCTCGACCGCCGTCGTCGAGGGGCGCGGCCATGCGTACGAGGGCTGGGAGGACGCGGCGGTGCCGCCGGCACGACTGGGCGATTACCTGCGCGATCTCCGGCGGCTCCTGGACCGCTACGGTTATATCGGTGACTTCTACGGCCACTTCGGCGACGGCTGCGTCCACACGCGCAACGATTTCGATCTTCAGTCGAAAGAAGGCATCGCGAAGTTCCGCGCCTACATGCACGAGGCCGCGGCGCTCGTCGCGGGTTACGGAGGATCGTTCTCGGGAGAGCATGGCGACGGGCAGTCGCGCGCCGAGCTGCTGCCGATCATGTTCGGCGACGAGCTGATGGGAGCGTTCCGCGAGTTCAAGGAAGCGTGGGATCCCGAGTGGAGGATGAACCCCGGCAAGGTGATCGAGCCGTACCGGCTCGACGAGAACCTGCGACTGGGGGAGCACTACGAGGAGAAGCGCCCCGCGACGCGCTTTGCCTTCGCGAAGGACGACGGCAGCTTCGATCACGCGATCTCGCGCTGCGTCGGCGTCGGCCTCTGCCGTCGCGAGTCGGGTGGGACGATGTGCCCGAGCTGGATGGTGACACGTGAGGAGAAGCACTCGACGCGCGGCCGCGCGCGGCTTCTCTTCGAGATGCTCGAGGGCGACGTCGTGAAGGACGGCTGGAAGAGCGCCGAGGTGAAGGAGGCGCTCAATCTTTGCCTCGCCTGCAAGGGATGCAAGTCCGACTGCCCGACCCAGGTCGACATGGCGACGTACAAGGCGGAGTTCCTCTCGCACTACTACGAGGGACGGAGGCGACCGCTCGCTGCCTACACGATGGGATGGATTCACATCTGGGCGCGGATCGGATCGATGGTCCCGCGCCTTGCGAACTTCATGATGGAGTGGCCGATTTCGGCGGGAATCATGAAGAAGCTCGCAGGAATCGACTCGCGACGCGCGATGCCGAAGTTCGCGGACACGACGTTCAGAGAAGGGGACCGGAATCGGAGTGCGCTTCCCGCGAGTCAATGTGGCGCAGGCACTCCTGCCTGCGCGTCGCCGAAGGCGACCGCGTCATTGCGAGAGAATGTGGACGAGAGCGGCGCTTCGCGCCGCGCGCAGGCAGGAGTGCCTGCGCCACATGCCTCCCTTCGCGTCATCTTCTGGCCCGACACCTTCAACAACCACTTCACCCCTTCGGTGGCTCACGCTGCGGTCGAAGTTCTCGAGCGCGCGGGATTCGACGTCGTCCTGCCTCCCGCGGGACTCTGCTGCGGCCGGCCGCTCTACGACTGGGGTTTCCTCGACATGGCGAGACGCCAGCTCCTCCAGATCATCGAGGCGCTCGGCGACGAGATTCGCGCGGGAACGCCGATCGTCGGGATCGAGCCTTCGTGCGTCGCGGTCTTTCGCGACGAGCTGCCTAACCTCATTCCGGGAGACGCCGCCGCGAGGCTCAGCAGCCAGGTCTTCACCCTTGCCGAGTTCCTCGAGCGCGAGAACGTCGACCTTCCGACGGGTGAGGCGAAGATTCTCTTCCACGGGCACTGCCATCAGAAGGCGGTGATGAAGACCGACGCCGAGATGCGCGTGCTCGCGCGGATGGGAGCGCGTGTCGAGACGCCCGACAGCGGCTGCTGCGGCATGGCGGGCGCGTTCGGATTCGAGGCGAAGAACTACGACGTCTCGTCGGCTGTCGGCGAGCGGGTCCTCCTTCCCGCAGTTCGCGCGGCATCGGACGATACCGTCATCGTGACCGACGGCTTCAGCTGTCGCGAGCAGGTCTCGCAACTGACCGAACGAACGCCGAAGCATTTCGCGGAGCTGGTGTGTGTGGCGATGCGGAACGCGGATCGCGAAACGCGGAACGCTGAACGCGAAACCGAAGTCTGATGTCGGTAGGCCGAACCAATACCTCGGTGCGGCCATTCGAGGCAAATCGTGCGTTTCGCGATGGGACTGCGGCGCGAAGCGCCGAAGGATCGGTAGCCCCGGGCTTCAGCCCGGGGGAACGTGCGCAAGAAACATAAGCGCCGCGTAGCGGCGCAGGATTCGAGCGTCCTGCGCCGCTACGCGGCGCGACGAATATTTGCGATGCCGTGCCCCCGGCTGAAGCCGGGGGCTACCGATCCTTGGCCGCGTTCGCGGCCGGTTCGTTCGCAGACGGAGTAGTCATCGGTGAACATTGCCATCGCATGGGTTAACTTCGGTTGCTGCTACGGTTTCGCGCTCCGCGTTGCCAGCTCCTCGCTCATCCGCCGTCCCGGGCTCGACGGCTCGAGGGCGTTGTAGAAGGCGGCACGGTCGATGATCTCTCCCGCGAACGCGAGCGCGAAGGCGATCGTCCATGGCATCGTCGGCGCGCAGGCGACGCCGAGGAGAATGACGCGGAGCACGCCGAACGGCTCGGGGACGCCTGCATCGCTCCGGGCCCAGCGCCAGCCGTAGAGCACGGCCTTCACGAGTCCCGCTGCGATCGTCACGACCGGCTCGGCCGCTACGATCCCGAACAGGAGCGCGACGGTCGGCACGGCCTCCGCGCTGTGCATCCTCTTCGCGTCGGCACGCGGGATCGCGCGGTAGACGCCGTCGATCGAGAAGGCGAGCGCAATACCGGCGACGAGCGCCGGCATTCCGAACGCGACCGAGAGGTGAGGCACACTGACGAACGGGATCCCTAACAAGAGGAAGACGTTGGTGAACAGAATCTCGCGGCTGATCCACGAGCTCTTCAGGTTCAGTATCGCGCGCCAGGCGCGCAGCGGCTTGCCGAGGTGTAGCGTCGAGAGCGCGATGGCGAGCGCGCCGAAGCCGGCGAAGACGAGGAACGGCGGCTTCCGCGGCGGCCGGATGATCCCGCCGCCGAGCCAGGCGACGAGCGCAGGCATCACGAGCGTGAAGACGAGCAGCACCCATTCCGACGAGAGCGTGATCTTCCGCTTTGGGACCGCCTGTGACGGCGCGTCGAGGACGAGCTCGTCGATCGCGAGCGCGGGAGGCGGGCCCGCGAGCCGCGACTTCTCGACCTTCAGCGACGGGCCGAGACCGAACTTCCCCAGACCGTGGTACGTCGGCTCGGCCTCGCCGTTCTCCCGAGTGCCTAACGAAAGCGATCCCGTCGGGCATGCCGCCGTGCAGGCCGGCTGCCCACCCTCGGCGAGCCGCGGCGCGCAGAAGGTGCACTTCGTCATGACGCCGCTCGACTCGTTGAACTTCGGTGCGTCATACGGGCAGACCCAGGAGCAGTAACGGCAGCCGATGCACTTCTCGGGATCGAGCAGTACCGCGCCCGTCGTTTCGTCGCGGTCGTAGGCCGCTGCCGGACAGCCCAACGCGCAGGCCGGCGTGTCGCAGTGGTTGCAGGCGAGGCTCAGGTGGCGCGTCGGAAGCTCGGGATGTCGCTGCGGATTGAACGTCGAGATCGTCCGCCAGCCGGTGTCGCGCCCCTCGTTGTTCTCGATGCCGCAGGCGATGCGGCACGCCTCGCAGCCGGTACAGCGGTCGGGATCGAAGAGGAAGGCCGCCCTCACGCGCGCGATACCTCGACCGCGTTGTCGTGGAACGCGGCGCCGTAGCCCATGTCGGTCTCGCGCCCCATCGAGAGCACGTTGACCGCGCCCCCTTCGACGAGCCAGAAGCCGTTCGTCACGGAGATGCAGCCCGGGCGGAGGCCGTAGTCGAATTTCACCGGCAGCGTGAGCGATCCGCGCTCGTTCCAGATCCTCGCTCCGTCCCCCTCGGCGATGTTCCTCGTCTTCGCGTCGGCGGGATGCATCGCGACGAACGGAGCGGGGGCCATGCGGCGGATCGTCTCGAGGTTGCCGAACTGGCTGTGGATTCTGTTCTTCGTGTTCGGCGTCAGCATGTGAAGCGGGAAGCGGTCTCCTCGATCCGGCCGCTCGTCTGCCTCACGGAACGCGGGGAGCTCGTCGAGGCTCCAGCGGACTCGCGCCTCACTGCTGTAAAGCTCGATTTTCCCCGACGGCGTCGGGAAGCGGAGATCGGCGAACGCCACCTCGCGGAACTCGGGAGAGAGGACCGGCCCCTCGCGAAGCTGGTCGAGCGTGATCCCGAACTTGTCGAGCTTCGATGTGAGCCACGCCTCGATCGCCTCGTTCGTCGGGCCGGGGAGCGCCGAGGCGAGCCGATCATCGTCGATACCGAGCCTCCGGCCTAACGCGCGGTAGATCTCGGTCTCCGGCTTCACCTCTGGCGGCGGCTCCACGATCTTCGGGCGGATCTGCAGATAGGGGTGCCAGTAGGCGCCGATCACGTCGGTCTGCTCGAAGAAGTTTTTCGCGGGGAGGACGATGTCGGCCTCGCGCGCGGTGTCGGTCATGAACTCCTCGACGACGACGCGGTACTCGAGCCGGCGGAACGCCTCGACGACGAGACGGGTCTCGGGATTCTGCGGGATCGGATTGCCGCGCTCGACCCAGGCGAAGGCGAGCGGCGGATCCGCCTGCGCCAGCATGTCGCGGCCGAGCTTCGCGGTCGAGATCGACACGCGAACGACGCCGTCGGGCGTCTCGGGCGGATAGAAGTCGATCGGGTCTTTGACGTGCGAGAAAACCTGCGTCTGCAGGTTCGCGTACATCCAGCCCGCGCCCGGCTTGCCGATGTTGCCCGTGATCGCGAGGAGGGCGATCATCGCGCGCATCGCCTGCCCCGAGTTCGTGAAGCGCTGCATCCCGAAGCCGGCGCTGATCGTCGCGGGCGCCATGGTGGCGAAGAGCGAGGCGAAGCTTTCGATCTGCGACGCCTTCAGCCCGGTCACCTCGGCGGTCTTCGCCGGCGTCCATTCGGCGACGAGCTTCGCGTAGTCGTCGAAGCCGAGCACGTTCGTCTCGATGAAGGCGCGATCGACCTGTCCGTCGCGCACGAGGAGGTGGCCGACGCCGAGCGCGAGCGCGCCGTCGGTGCCTGGGCGAAGCTGAAGCAGGAGATCGGCGCGCTCCGCAGTTTCGGTCCGTCGCGGATCGACGACGACGAGCTTCGCGCCGGCCTTCAACGCGCGGTCGACGTGGAGCATCTGATGGATGTTCGTCTCCGCGCTGTTCTTCCCCCATAAGACGATCAGCTTCGCGTTCGCGAGGTCCCACGGCGCGTTGTGCGTGTTGTCGCCCAGGGTTAGGCGTGTCGCCTCGAGACCAGCGGGCCAGCAGAGGTCGCCGTAGGTCGTCGTGCAGCCGCCGAAAAGGCGCCAGAACGCCGTGCCGGCGGAGTTGAGAAGCCCCTTCGTGCCGCTGCCCGTGTAGTAGAGAACGCTCTGCGGTCCGAGCCGAGCCCTGACGTCTTCGAGCTTCGTCGCGATCAGCTCGATCGCTTCGCTCCACGCGATCGCGCGGAACTGCCCGTCGGGCCCGCGCCGCATCGGCTGCACGACGCGCTGCGCCGAATGCGCCCGCTCGACGTACGACAGCCCCTTGATGCAAGGCCCTTCAGGCGTCGCGAGATTCTCCGGCACGCCTTCGATCTTCACGACCCGGTTCTCCTCGACCGTGACGTTCATCGAACAGGTCGAGTAGCAGTTGCGCGGGCAGGCGGTGAGGAAGGTGGGCACGGGCCAAGTGTAGGAGAAGCAGGTCAGAGGCGAAAGGTCATAGGCCAAAGGTCATAGGTCAAAGCAGGCAGTGTGTGGCGCAGGCACTCCAGTCTGCGCGTCGCCGAAGGCGACCTCCCGCCGAACGCGATGCATCGATTGCGGCGCTTCGCGCCGCGCGCAGACAGGAGTGTCTGCGCCACACAAGCCTGCTCTGGCCTCTGGCCTGCCCCTGCCTGCTATGACCTCTGACCTTTGACCTGCCTTTACGGCGCCAGCCTCTCGATCCTCCACTCCTCGCCGTTTCGCGTATAGCGCAGCCGGTCGTGCAGGCGTCCCAGCTGTCCCTGCCAGAACTCGATGGTGTGCGGCACGACGCGGTAGCCGCCCCAGAACGGAGGGCAGGGGACGTTTGCGCCGGCAAAGCGGGCTTCGACTTCCGCGACCTGGCGTTCGAGCAGCTCGCGCGACGCGATGACGCGGCTCTGTTCGGACGCCCACGCGCCGATCTGGCTTCCTCGCGGGCGCGTCGCAAAGTAGGCCTCCGACTCCGCGCGGCTCGTCCTTTCCGCGCGCCCCTCGATCCTCACCTGGTGCAGCTGCTCGAACCAGTGGATCGACAGCGCCGCGCGCGGATCGCGTTCGAGCTCCCGCGCCTTGCGGCTGCCGTAGTTCGTGAAGAAGACGAAGCCGCGCTCGTCGAACTGCTTGAGCAGCACGATGCGCGACACCGGCGCTTCGCCCTCACCGACGGTCGCCAGAGCCATGCACTGCCGCCGCTCGTCCCCGAGGGCCAGAGACTCGTCCCACCAGAGGCGGAAGAGCTCGATCGGATTCGAGGGCGCGGTCGATTCGAGGAGGTCGGGCATGGGGCGATTCTACGCGGGCTGACATCTCGAGCCAACGGACGAGAGAATGAAGTGAGAACGTAGAACGGTGAATTGAGAATCCAGAAGGGGGACACAGCCGGAGTGCCTGATTTCTGGGTTCTCAATTCACCGTTCTACGTTCTCACTTCGGCCTTTTCGTCGCCTACCCAGCCCCCATGAGCGCCAGCAGCACCCCGCCCGCGACCACGCTCGCCACCTGTCCTGCCGCATTCGCTCCCATGGCGTGCATGAGGATGAAGTTTTCGAAGTCCTCCTCGCTCGCGACGCGCTGTACGACGCGCGCCGCCATCGGGAAGGCGCTGATCCCCGCGGCGCCGATCAGCGGATTGAACTTGCCACCGCTCACCACGTTCATCAGCTTGCCGAACATGAGCCCCGTCGCGGTGTCGAGCGCGAAGGCGAGGATTCCGAGGACGAGGATCGCGAGCGTCGACGGCTTGAGGAACTGCACGCCGACCATCGTCGAGCCGATCGCGAGGCCGAGGAAGAGCGTCACCGCGTTCGCGATCTCGTTCGACGAGGCCTTGGTAAGGCGCTCGACGGCACCCGATTCCTTGAGCAGATTGCCTAACATCAGCATGCCGATCAGCGGCGTGGCGAACGGCACCAGCGTCCCGACGACGATCGTCACGCCGATCGGGAAGAGGATTCGCGTCCGCTTCGAGATCGAGCGCTGGCTGTACGGCATCCTGATGCTCCGCTCCTTCTTCGTCGTCAGCAGCCGCATTACCGGCGGCATGATGATCGGGACGAGCGACATGTAGCTGTAGGCAGCGACCGTGATCGGCCCGAGCAGGTGAGGGGCAAGAATTCCGCTGACGTAGATCGACGTCGGGCCGTCGATCGCTCCGATGATGCCGATCGACGCCGCTTCGTTCCGTGTAAAGCCGAAGACGAGCGCAAGGATCAGCGTTCCGAAGATACCGAACTGTCCCGCGGCGCCGAGCAGCACCATCTTCGGGTTCTCGAGCAGCGGCCCGAAGTCGGTGAGCGCGCCGATGCCGATGAAGATGAGCAGCGGGAAGAGCTCGTTCGTGATCCCGGCGTCGTAGAGCACCTTCAGCATCCCGTCCTTCGCGATGAGCGGCGAGAGCGGGAGGTTCGCCAGCATGCAGCCGGCGCCGATCGGAACGAGCAGGAGCGGCTCGTAGTCTTTCGCGATCCCGAGGTAGAAGAGCACGCCCGCGATTGCGAGCATGACGAGCGACTCCCAGGAGACATTGTCGATCCCCTGCATGAGCCGCGAAACCAGGTCGGCGTTCATTTCGCCGGCTCCTCGAACTTCATCAGCGCGTCGCCGAACGCCACCTGCTGCTGCGCGCTGACGAGGATCTCGGAGACGACCGCGGCGCGCGGCGCGCGGATCGCGTTGACCATCTTCATCGCCTCGAGGTTGACGAGCGTCTGGCCCCGCTTGACCTGCTGTCCCGCCGTCACCTCGATCGACGTGATGACGCCCGGCATCGGCGCGGTCAGCGACTTCGCGACGGTGATCGTCGCCGTGTTCGTCACCGCGGGCCGCGCGACCGGAACCGGCGCCGCGCTCCCTGTGTTCGTCGCGGCGGGGGGCGGAGGAGGCGCTACCGGCGCGATCCCCATCGCCTTCGTCATGACCGGCGTGATCGCGGCCTCGGGGAGGTCGGTCTCGTCGACGAGCTGCACGTCGATCTGGCGGTCACCGTATTGGACCTCGAAGCGGTCCGACTCGAGCTCGCGGACGTCGAGCACCACGTTTCTTCCGTTGACGACGATCGTGTATCGGCGCATGGGTCACCGTTTTGGCGGGACGTAGCCCCGCGTCTGCCTGGTTCGACCGGCGGCGAGCCACCGGCTTGCGTAGAGCTGGCTCCCGGGTTTCGCGCTTCGCATCGCGGGCGCGGCCTGGCGCCTGCGCGCGGAGGTGTGAGCGAGCACCGCGATCGTGATTGCGGCGATTACCTCGGGCTCGAGATCGAAGGCGTCGGCCACCTTGAATCGGACGGCGGGTGCCGGGGGCGCGCCTTCGACGGGCTCCTCCTCGGGGACGCGATCGAGGCGGCCGATGAGTGCGAGGAAGCCCCAGAGCAGCGTCAGGAGCGCGAAGACGAGCCCCATGCCGTAGAGCGTGATGTTGAGTCCGAAGCCGAGATTCTCCATCGCGTTCTCTCTACGACGGGATGAGCCCGTGCTTGCGACTCGGATTGAGCTGCACTTTCGTCCGTAGCACCTCGAGCGCGCGGATGAGGCGCGGCCGCGTTTCGTGCGGCTCGATGACCTCGTCGATCTGCCCGAGGTCGGCGGCGCGGTAAGGGTTGAAGAACGCGTCGCGGTACTGCTGCACGAACTCGCGCTCGACGGCCACAGGATCGGCGGCGGCCTTGATCTCCTTGCGGCGGAGGATGCGGACCGCGCCGTCAGGGCCCATGACGGCGATCTGCGCGGTCGGCCAGGCGAAGTTGAGGTCGCAGCGGAGCTGCTTCGAGCTCATCGCGACGTAGGCGCCGCCGATCGCCTTGCGGACGACGATCGAGATCTTCGGCACGGTCGCCGCGCTGTAACCGTAGATGATCTTCGCGCCGTGGCGAATCACGCCGCCGTACTCCTGCTCGACGCCGGGAAGGAAGCCGGGGGTGTCGACGAAGGTGACGATCGGGATGTTGTAAGTGTCGCAGATGCGCGTGAAGCGGGAGATCTTGTCGCTCGAGTCGATGTCGAGCGAGCCGGCGAGGTGCATCGGCTGGTTGCCGACGACGCCGACCGCGTAGCCGTCGAGGCGCGCGAAACCGACGATGGCGTTGCAGGCGTAGTAAGGATGGACCTCGAGGAAACTGTCGCGGTCGAAGACCATTTCGATGACGCGGCGCATGTCGTACGGCGCCTTCTCGTCGGCGGGGACGATCGTGTCGAGCTCCGGGTCCATCCGCGTCGGCGGATCGTGCGGCACGACGTGAGGCGGGTCTTCGTTGTTGTTCTGCGGCAGGTAACCGAGGAGCACCTTGACCTGTTCGATCGCGGCCTGCTCGCTGTCGGCGACGAGGTGAGTACAGCCGCTGAGCGTCGAATGCACTTCCGCGCCGCCGAGCTCCTGCACCGTCACGTCGCGCCCGGTGACCGCCTTGATCACCTCGGGGCCGGTGAGGAACATGAAGCTCGTGTCGCGCGCCTGGATGACGAAGTCCATCAGGGCGGGGGAGTAAACGGCGCCGCCGGCGCAGGGGCCCAGGATCACGGCGATCTGCGGGATCACGCCGGAGGCGAGGACGTTGCGCACGAAGACCTCGCCGTAGGCGGCGAGCGAGCGGACCCCTTCCTGGATGCGCGCTCCGCCCGAGTCGTTGATCCCGATGAGCGGGATGCCGCTCTCGAGCGCGAGATCCTGCACGCGGCAGATCTTGTTCGACTGGACCGTGCCGAACGAGCCGCCTAACACCGTGAAGTCCTGCGCGAAGACGGCGACGCGGCGGCCGTTGATCCGGCCGAAGCCGGTCACGACCCCGTCGCCCGGGAAGCGCTGCGAGTCGAGGCCGAACTCGGTCATGTCGTGCGTCGCGAGGGCGCCGAGCTCCTGGAACGAGCCTTCGTCGAGCAGGAGCGCGAGGCGCTCGCGCGCCGTAAGCTTTCCCTTCTGGTGCTGCTGCGAGATCTTCTCCTCGCCGCCGCCGAGCAGCGCCTTGTCGCGCATCTCGCGGAGCCTGGTGAGGTAGTCGTGCATGGCGGGTGACCTCCGCTGCCGTTGCGGCAACCGTCACCGGAAGTATCGAACGCGGCGCGGACGCACAGAGGCGGGCGGCGCCACGGACCGAGGTGACGAGGGCCACAGGGCTCGTGTGCGCCGCGGACCTGTCGATGTTCAGCAGCCCACCGCGCATCTCCCGCGACGATAAAATGACGATTGACGCACTCAGTGTCAGCGGAGGGCAGCCGAATGAGTCGGTCCCGGATCAGCGCTCTTCTCGCAGCGCTCGGCATCGCGCTGGCATCCTCCGCGAATGCGTCGGTCTCCGGCGCCGAGCGAGCCGCGCTCGTCGCGATCTACCAGTCGACCGGGGGCGCCGCGTGGGCTGACCGTACGAACTGGCTCGGCGCCGCGGGAACCGAGTGCAACTGGTTCGGCGTGCGATGCGACGTTTCGCAGAACAGCGTCGTCGGGCTTCTCCTCGGAGACAACGGCCTGCAGGGAACGTTTCCGAAGGAGATCGGCGCGCTGTCGAATCTGGCCGAGCTCGACCTGGGCTTCAACGGCATCGGCGGCGTGGTGCCTGCCGAGCTCGCACAGCTCACGAAGCTGACGAGGCTCGACCTGTCCAACAATCACTTCACGGGCGGGCTGCCCTCCTCGGTTCTCGCACTTGCGTCGCTGACGTCGCTGCGGTTAGGCGGAAACCGCTTCTCCCAGGCGATCTCCCCGATGATCGGCCAGCTCGTGAACCTCGTCACGCTCGACCTGTCGAACAACCAGCTGAGCGGCGAGGCGCCGCCCGCGCTCCAGTCGTTGACGAAACTGGCTGACGGTGGGCTCGACCTCCGGTACAACGCGATTGCGGTGCCGCTCTCGCTTCGTCCGTTCCTCGACCGGAAGCAGGCGGGCGGCGACGTTCTCGGCACGCAGACGCTGCCTCCCCGCAACGTGAAGGTGAGCGAAAGCGACGATCCGTTCAGGGCGGCCGGGGACGTGTTCGTCAGCTGGAATCCGCCCGATTACATCTCCGACCCGGGAGGCTATCAGGTCACCGTGCTCGACCCCGGCAGCGCGGACCTCGTCACGGTGCAGACGACAGCGTCCAAGGAGTACACGGACATCGTCCTGACCGGTAATCGTCCGGCGAGCCATTCCTACGTCGTGAGGACCGTGACTCACCCTCACGGGCGCCAGCAGAGCACGCTCACGAGCGACCCTTCGGCGCCGGCACGCCTGCAGGTGTTTCCCATGGCATTCCCGTACCCGCGGCCGGTCGTCGGCGCGCCGCCCGAAACCATGGTCCAGACGAGCGTCGCCGCGGCGAAGCCGGTGACCTTCGAGATCCTGAACCTCGGCGACGCACCGGCCGCGATGTCGATCGCGAGCGTCGGCGCCTTTTTCGACGCGCGCCCGTCGGCAACGGTTCTCGGGCCGGGCGCCAGCGAGACGATCACGATCGTGCCGACGGCCGAGCCCGCGGGAACATACGAGGGGAAGGTCTTCGTGTCGGGAGACGGAATGTCCGGGAGCGTCGCGCTTCCGGTCAAGCTCGTGTCGACGGCTCCGCTCGCCGGAACGGTCGTGGCCGGGCCGGCGTCGCCGCGCATCGACCTCAGCGTTAGGCGCGGCACCAACCCGACCGGCAGGGTGTCGTTCACGAACCGCGGGACGACGACGCTCCACGGCGTGGCGAGGTCGGACGTCGAGTGGATCGTGCCGCAGCAGGGGGCCGTGACGATCGAGCCGGGCGGCACGCGGAGCGTCGGGTTCACGATCGACCGCGCGAAGCGTCCCGATGCGACGTCGAAGAACGGCACCGCATTCTCCGGCGCGCTCACGCTCGATTTCGTCGAGCCGGAGCCGCCACCTGCCGGCGCGCGGTTCGATGCGGAAGACTCAGGCGGCGCGGGCGTCTCGACGACGCTCGTCTCGGTGATCGACACAGTCACGCCACCCCTCACGACCGGTATGGCGCCGGCGCTCGCTCCGGGCGAGGTGGCGCTTTTCGTCCCGGGACTCGAGCATCGACGGCGCATCGTGGGGGAACTGCTGTCCGACCTCAGCATCGCGAATGCCTTCGGTAGCGCCAGCATCGGCGACGTCCGTCTCTACTTCTCGACGCCCGGAGGCGTTTCGTCCGGCTCCGTCGCCAGCCTGGGGGCGGTCGCGCCGCGTGGTGCCGTTCAGCTTGCCGACGTGGTGAGCACGGTGTACGGGCAGACCGAGCGCGGCGGGTCGCTGCAGATTCGAAGCCTCCAGGCGGGTCGGCTGCTCGCGGGCGCGCGCCTCGTCGCGGCGGTTTCCGGGCGTGGGATGATCGGGACGATGCTGCCGGTCTTCCGCTCCTCGCGCTCGGCGAGGCCGGGCGAGGAGCTGCGTCTCGCCGGAATCGGGAACGGAGCCTCGGAAGCCGATCTCGTCGTGCAGGAGACGAGTGGCGCGCCGGCAGGAGTGAGAGTCGAGTATCTCGACGCGGGCGGCAGGAGCCTCGGCGTCAAGGATCCCGTGCGGATCGAGCCGTTCGGAAGCGTCGAATTCTGCGGCGAGGTTCCCGACGGGGCGGCGGTCGCGCTCGTCTCGAACCGCAGCGATTCGACGGGTCGCATCGTCGCATACGGACGCAATCTCGACGCGACGATCGGCGACGTCTGGGCCGTCAATGACTGGAGTGTCCTGTCCGGATTCGATCCCTCCGCGGCGCAGAAGATCATTTACGTGCCGCCTCGCGTGGCAGAAGTGACGAGGCACAGGCCGGTCAGGCCGGGGAGCGCTCCCGCACGTGCCGGAGAATCCGGGGTCACGCTGACGACGCTCGAGCTGATCGTTCACAACGCCGGGCTCGAGCCCGCGAGCGTCTCGCTCACCTATTTCACAATCGGGACGGCGGTCGGACCGAAGACGGTATCGCTCGCGCCGCGGGAGACGCGATCGATCGGCGACGTCGTCCGGACTCTCTTCGGCGTGCAGGGCGACGCCGTCGGCTGGATCGCGATCGAGCCGCGACGCGGGGCTCCCATTGCGGTGAGCGCCCGCATCGTGACGGGCGGCGCGGCGCCGTCGACCGCGACCGTCCCCGTCGCGGCGCTCAGCTCCGGACTCCGACTCGGGCAGACGCAGCTCTTCGCCGGAATCGACGACGTGCGTCAGGCGACGATCGACGAGCACCTCGGCGGAACGACGTCGACCACTCTCGGTATCGCCGAGACCGGGGGGAAGAGTGCCGCCGTGCGCGCGTCGATGGTGTACTTCGACGGTTCCCTGCTGGCGGCGCGCATCACGTCGAGGGAATTCGTCGTCGGCGCGAACGGCGTCCTGCTCGTGCCTAACATCACGCGCGCGATCGCCGGAGACGCGCGCGAGCGCGAGCTCGGCGATCTTCGCGACATCCAGCTCGAGATCAGGGTCACCGCGGGAGACGGGGCGGTCACCCCTTTCGTGGTCGCAACCGACAACGGCAGCGGCGACGCGATCGTAAGGCTTGAGTGAGAGGGCAAGGCAGGCCAAAGGCCAAAGGCCGGAGGTCAAAGCAGGAACGCGGGCTCGAGCGGGCGCGGGCCTGCCGCGGGTGTCGAGATGTTAGGCGTAATCGGCCCGCATTCCCGTGGCCGGCGGGTCGCAACAGAAAGCGGGGTTGCGTAATGCAACGTATTCGCGCGTTCGTCCTCGTTCTTGCCTCCCTGGCGCTCCCGCCGTTCGCGGGCGCCGCGGTGCCGGCGTCGGAGCGCGCCGCGCTCGTCTCCCTCTACCAGTCGACCAACGGCGACCAGTGGAACGACCGGACGCACTGGCTGCGCGAGGCGGGAACCGAGTGCAACTGGTTCGGCGTCCGCTGCGACCCGTCGCAACAGTCGGTGACTGCGCTCATGCTCGGCGGAAACAATCTCACGGGCAAGCTGCCTCCCGAAATAGGCGCGCTGTCGCGCCTCACCGCTCTCGACCTCGGGGTCAACGCGATCGGCGGGACGCTGCCTCCGCAGATCGCGCAGCTGACGAACCTTCAGAGCCTCGTCCTCACGGAGAATCACCTCGAGGGTGACCTGCCGGCAGCCCTCTTTTCGCTGACCGCGCTCACGTCGCTCCGGCTGGGCGCAAACCGCTTCGGGGGGGCGATCCCTTCGGCGATCGGACAGCTCGCCAACCTCGTGAGTCTCGACCTCTCGAACAACCAGTTGCGAGGCGAGGCGCCCGTCGCGCTCCAGTCGCTCGGGCATCTCGGTATCGGCGCGCTCGACCTTCGCTACAACGCGATCGCGATCTCGGACCCCGTGCTCCGCGCCTACCTCGAGCAGAAGCAGGCGGGTGGCGACATCCGCGGATCGCAGACTCTCCCGCCGGTGAACGTTAGGGCTGACCTCAGTCACGACCCGTTCGCGTCGCCGGGCGACGTGATCGTCTCCTGGGATCTCGCCGCGTACGCGGCTGACCCCGGCGGCTATCAGATCACCGCGACCGATACCGACCTCAAGCTGGTCAAGGCGGTCGAGACCACTTCGTCAAAGGAGCTCGACGACATTCTCCTGACAGGCACCGGATCGGGCAGCTTCTCCTTCGTCGTCCGGACGGTCACGCATTCGCACGGCCTGCAGCAGAACACCATCACGAGCGAGCCGTCCAACGCCGCGTTGCTGTCGAAGTTTTTCTACGCACCGCCTTACGCGTGGGTCGTCGCAGGCACGCCGCCCGACATCCTCGCGCAGACCGGCCCCGCGGCCGCGAACCGCGTGACCTACACGATCGTGAACATCGGCACGCTCGAGACTGAGATCACGCTCGCGCAGACCGGCAGTTTCTTCACCCAGTCTCCGACGACGTTCCTGCTGCCGGAGGGGTCGAGCCGGACGATCACCGTCACAGCGAGCGCGCAGCCCGCGGGAACGTACGACGGAGCGAGCCTGGTGTCGGGTGATGGTGTCTTCGGCGAGCTCGCGATTCCGATCACTCTCGTCTCGACCGCTCCTGTCGCCGGCACGGTGCTCGGTGAGCCGTCGAAGCTTCGCGTCGACGTCGCCGCGGCGCGCGGCAGCAACGCGGCGGGGACCGCCTCGTTCGTGAATCGCGGAAGCGCGGCGCTCAACGGTGTCGTGCGATCGGACGCCGCGTGGATCGTGCCGCAGTCGGGGCTCGTGACGATTCCCGCCGGCGCGAGCCGCGACGTCACGTTCACCGTCGACCGCTCGAAGCGCCCCGACTCGTACTCGGAGAACGGCGCGGCGTTCTCGGCGTCGCTCACGCTCGACTATGCAGATCCGGCGCAGGGGGACGGGCTGAAGGTAGGGCCGTATGACGCGGGAGGCACGGGCTCGTCGACGAGTCTCGTCTCGGTGATCGACACGGTGAAGCCGCCGCTCGCGAGCTCGCCGATTCCGTCGCTCGCGTCGGGCGAGCTTGCGCTGTTCGTGCCCGGGATCGCACATCGCGTCCGCGCGGTCGGCGAGCTGCTCTCCGATTGTTCGATCGCAAACGCGTTCGGCGCCTCGAGCATCAGCGACCTGAAACTCTACTTCACACCGGCGGGAGACGGAACGGCGACGAGTGTCGCGAGCATGGGCGCCGTCGGGCCGCGCGGCTCGCTGCTTCTTGCCGACGCTGTGACGACGGTCTACGGGCAGCAGGATCGGAGCGGCTCGCTTCAAGTGCGGAGCCTCGACGCGAACAGGCTGCTCACGGGAGCGCGGCTCGTCACGGTGAAGGTCGGTCGGGGAACGATCGGGACGCAGCTGCCGGTCTATCGCTCGACGCGCTCCGCGAAACCAGGTGAGGAGATCCGCCTCGCGGGGATCGGAAACGATGCCACCGAGTCTGACCTCGTCGTGCAGGAGACGAGCGGCGCAGAGGCGCGGGTGAGGATCGAGTACCTCGACGCGACGGGAGCGAGGGTGTCGCTCGTCGATCCCGTGACGATCGGAGGATTCGGAAGCGTCGAGTATCGCGGGAGTGTGCCGGCGAAGGCGGCGACGGCGCTCGTCACGAACCGGAGCGATTCGGCGGGCCGGATCGTCGCGTACGGGCTCAACCTCGACGCCTCGTCGGGTGACCTCTGGATCGTCAACGACTGGAGCCGACTGTCGGGCTTCGATGCCTCCGCCGCGCAGAAGGTCGTCTACGCGCCGCTGCGCGACCCGGGCGCGGCGCGGCGCAGACCGGTAAGGCGGGGAAGCGCGTCGGCGCGCGACGGCGAAGCGGAGACGTCGCGGACGACGCTCGAGCTCACGGCGCACAATGCGAGCGGGGCGCCGGCGACCGCCTCGATCACCTACTACGAGAACGGGTCCGCAATCGGGAGGAAGGCGATTTCGCTCGGCGCGCGCGAAACGCGCACGATCGACGACGTCGTGGCGTCGCTGTTCGGCCGGAGCGGCTCGGCGACGGGATGGCTGGCAGTCGAGCCGCAGCGGAACACGCCGCTCGCGCTGAGCGCGCGCATCGTGACCACCGGCGCGTCGCCGTCGACCGCGTCGGTCCCGGTCTCGACGCTCAGCTCCGGTCTTCGCCTCGGACAGGCCCAGCTGCTCGCCGGCATCGACGACACGCGACAGTCGACGATCGATGCGAAGCGCGGCGGAACGACGTCGACGACGTTAGGCTTCGCCGAGACGGCGGGGAAGAGCGCGACGCTGCGCGTCTCGATGCTCTACGTCGACGGTTTCTCGCTTGCCGCGACGATCTCGACGCGCGAGTTCACCGTCGGCGCGAATCAGCTCCTCCTGATTCCCAGCATCGCGCGCGCGATCGTCGGCGACGCGCGCGAGACCGAGCTCGGCGACCTTCGCGACATTCAGCTCGAGATACGCGTCATCGCGGGCGAGGGAGCGATCACGCCGTTCGCGATCGCCGCCGACAACGGGAGCGGCGACGCGATCGTCAGGCTGGAGTAAGCAAGGCTTCGAATTCCGGATTGCGAACTTCGGAGTTTCGCCGCGAGGCCGGCCGCTGCTCTTTGCGCGCGCGGTGGTTTTGCGGGCCGTAGGTCAGGCCTGGCCTGGTCACATCAGGCCGTGACGGCCATTTCCATCGAGCGTTCCGCGCGTTTGCTATAGTGCGCCGACTCTTGAACCGACCGGCGGCATTCCGTGGTGGTCGGCCAACGGGAAAGGCCCCTCCGATGACCCTCTGCCGGCGATCCATCCGTCTGCTCCTCGCATCTCTGCTCGTCGCATCGGCGCTCGCTGCGGCCGAGCCCAATGCCGGCGTCACCGAGGTCCTCGGCCAGACGTCATACCCGAAAGAACGGATTATCTTCAAGCGAGCGCTCTATTTCGTCGCCTCGTCGAACACGCGGAGCGCGGGCCTCTGGCGTGCCGACGAGTCAGCGAGAACGGCCGTCCCGTTTCGCGAGCTCGGCATCGAACTGAACGGAGAGGTGACCGGGCTCGCAGCGACGAACGACGCCGTGTTCTTCGGGCTGCGCACCGCCGAGTCGCTCGAGCTCTGGCGGACGGACGGCACGATCGGCGGCACGCAGCGAATCGCGGCGCTCGCTCCTCCCGGAACTCTCTACGATCCGACTTCTATCCAGACGATGGCCGCGTCCGGAGGGCGCTGCTATTTCGTCGTCGCGGAGAAGGGCTCGTCCACGCTCTGGGCGTCGGATGGCAGCGCGCCTGGCACGGTCGCGCTTCGTTCGGAGCCTGCGGGGTTCCGGGACGTCGTTCCGTTCGGCCGAGGGGTGGTCTTCACGTCGCTTAAGAAGGGGATGCTGGTCGTGTCGGTGAGCGAGGGGACCGTCGTTTCGACGCAGTCACTCCATGGCGTGGAGTGCACGACGACGGGACGCTTGGCGGCGACCGCCGGTCGCGCCTGGTTCGTCTGCCAGTCGCGCTTCGGGACGCGCCTGCATACTACGGATGGAACGGAGAGGGGACTCCGCGTCGTGCCCCTCACCACAACTACGTACGGACTCGAGATGTCGAGCATCGTGCCCGTCGGCGGCGGCGTTACCTTCCTGCTCGGACGATACGAGGCGACGAACCTGTGGTTTTCGGATGGCACTCCGGAAGGGACGACTACGCTGCTGGAGGCCTCCGACTTCACGAGCTTTGGCTCGCCCGGCGCCTTCCGGAACGGTGTCGTCTTCTCGGCGTGGGGAGCGGCGGCTTCGCTCTGGTTCAGCGACGGCACGCGCGCCGGAACGCGGCCGCTCTATCCGGGCGCGCTCCCCTCTCCGGGCGCGCTTCCCTCGTCGCTCCTTGCCATCGGCGACAAGCTTTTCTTCGAGCTGTCGACCTACGAGATCGGCAGCGAGCCCTGGGTGACCGACGGGACGGCGGGCGGGACGCATCTCGTGCAGGACCTATTTCCCGTCACAGCCGGAGCGGGTACGAGCTCGTCGCGGCCTAACGCGTTCTCGGAGTTCAACGGGCTGCTCGTGTTCGTCGCCGACGATGGCCAGCACGGGCGCGAGCTATGGCGCAGCGACGGAACGCCGGACGGTACGTGGCTCGTCGCCAACGTCTACGAAGAAGGATCGATCAGCGGCCGCGTCGTCGACGAATCGGGTGCGCGCCCGATCGCGGCTGCGACCGTCGAAGTCTACGACTCGAACAGGGCCGGAAGCGTGCCGGTGCAGACGGCGAGGACCGCCGAGGACGGGAGTTACTCCGCGACCGGGCTCGTCTCGAGCAATTACTATTACGTCAGGGCCACGAGTTCCTCGGGGCACGTCAGCGAAGCGTGGCCCGATACGGTGAGCGTCGATGGCAACCTTGCGGCCGCGGCGCCCGTGAAAGTACGAGCCGGCGAGATCACCTCCTCGATCGACTTCGCGTTGCACAAGGGTGGAACCGTGCGAGGCAGCGTCCGCCTGACGGGTGGAGGCAGTCTTGCTGGTGTCGGCATCCGCGTGCTCGACGGAACCGGGCGGGTCGTCTCCACAGCCACCAGCAGGGCCGACGGCTCGTACGAGAGCGGAAGCGGCCTGACGGCGGGCAACTACTTCGTGCTGGCGACCGGTTCGCCGAACTACACCGACCAGCTTTTCGAAGCTCTTCCGTGTGGCGTCGGGTGTGACCCGCTGAAGGGCACTGCGGTCGCCGTCGACGGCACGTCGCCACGCTCGAGGGTCGACTTCACGTTAGGCGGGCGGCCGGAGATCCGCGGTCGGGTCGTCGATTCGTATTCGCACAAGCCGGTCGCGGGCGCATTGATCGAGGCGCTCTCGGGAGGGAAGAACTGGGCGACGACGCGAGCGGACGCTGAGGGCAACTTCGTTCTCCGTGCGCCTGAGGGCGACGTCATACTCGTCGCATCGGCGCAGGACTACTTCCGTCAGGTCTATCCGGGCGTCGACTGCAATCCGTATTGTCCCGCCGGAGGAACGGTGCTGCAGCTCAAGCCGGGAACCGAGCTCAGCGGGATCGACTTTGCTCTTCTCCGCGAGGACATGACCTTTACCGGAGTCGTTACCGATGCGGTGACGAAGCTTCCGCTCCCCGGCGTTCGCGTCGAGGCGATGGGCGACGGCTCGGGAACAGCGGCCTACACGACGACCGACGAGAGCGGACGATACGAACTTCACACACCCGCGTATTCGTCGCCGATCTATCTGATCGTGCGGCCGCGCGCCGGCTTCGCCGGCGCGATCCAGAGCGGCGGCTCCTGCTCCGGGCGGTGTGTTTTCTCTCGCGGGACGGGGTTCGTTCCGAAAGCGGGAGGCGTGGCCGCAGGGGCCGACTTTTCGCTCGAGCGGGGCGGGGTCTCGATGAGCGGGATCGTCGTCGACCGGCAGAGCGGTGCTCCCGTCGCGGGAGCAGAGGTCGAGATCTACGACCGGCTCGGCACGCCCGTGCGGGCGTGGGCGCCTCCGTATTCGTCGAAACTCAAGACCGGCAGCGACGGGCGCTATGACTCAAGCCCGATCCTCGCTCCCGGGACCCATTTCGTGCAGCTCACGACCGCGAAAGGCTTCGTGCGGGAGCTTTACAGTGGCATGCCCGCGTGCGATCCCAACCGGACCTGCTCCGTGCGCGACGGAACTCCCATCAACGTTGCGAGCTCCGCTGGATCGGTCGCGAACTTCCAATTGCTTCGATTGGGAGTGCTGTCGGGACGGGTCTACGACCACACGACGGGCAAAGGCCTGCCCGGCGCAAAGGTCCAGCTCTGCCTCGCCTCGTTCTTCTCGCGCTGTGAGGAAGCCACCGTCACCGATGTCAACGGGCATTACGAGGCGGCCGCCATTCCCGACGGACGGTATACGGTGACGGCCTCGCGGAGCACTCACCTGGCCCGGCGTTACGGCGGCCCGATCTGCGGCGACTGCGACGACGAGGACGGGCTGCAATTCGATGTTGCGCCAGGCAAGCGCTACGACGACGTCGACTTCGCGCTCGAGCAGCCCGGGACGATGAGCGGCCGGGTGGTCGATGCGGCGACGGGAAAGCCGATCCGCAGCGCGAGCCTCGACATCTACAGTCCGGAATTCGGCTTCGACACCGGATACGTTCAGTCGGACGCGAACGGGGAGTTCCGCGTTGCCGGCCTGATCGAGGGAACGTACTTCGTTGTCGCTTCCTCAGCCGGCTACGCGAACTCGCTCCACTCCGGCGGCGCCTGCACGACGGCCCACTGCGGAGACCGGCTGCGTGGCAACGCCGTGCCGGTGCGCTTCGGATTGAACACGCCCGGCGTCGATGTCCCGATGCTCACTCCTGGCGTGCTTCGAATCACTGTCGTCGACAAGACGACGGGCGGCCCCCTCGCGAAAGCGAGCGTCTCGGTTTACGGCGCCTCGGACTCGCCGTTCTACTACACCCCGACAGAAGCTGATGCGACGGGACGCGTTTCGTACAACCTGCCTCCCGGAGCGTACCGAATCGTGGCAAAGCCCGAAGGGAGCAGTGTCAGCTTCGTCTATCCCGGCGTCGTGAAATGGGCGAAGGACCTCTTCTCGGGAACCTCGGTCGTCGTCGAACCAGGCAAGACGGCGGAGGTCCGGTTCGAGATCGTGGGCGTCCGCATCGAGGCGGTCATTCCGCCGGCCGCGATGATCGGCTCTGCCGCGTCGATCGACATTCGAGGCAGTGGATTCGACGCGGGTGCGGCCAAGCCGAAGGTGACGTTCGGCGGAGTGGAAGGGGTCGTGAAATCGGTCTCTGCCTTGAGTCTCCGAGTCACTCCACCCGCGGGGCTCTCGGGTGCGGTTGATCTCGTCGTGACGAATTCGAATGGCGTGAGTGCGACGGCGCCGTCGAAGTTCCAGTTCCTTTCGACGTGCGTGAGGCCCGTGATCTCGATTCGCAACCCGGTGATCGCGATCGCACTGGGCGAGTGGGCGCCGCTGGAGGTCACGATCACCGCGGGTACTCCGCCGTTCCACGTCAATTGGACGCAGATCATCAACGAGCGAGCTTGGTACGAGCTTTCGAGTACGAGAGAGACGTTCGAGGTTAGGCCGCTCGAGACGACGTCATACGGGGTTTATGTGCAGAATGCGTGCGGCTCAGGAGGATGGACGACTGATCTGGCGATCAAGGTGAACGTCGTGGATCCGCCTCCTGTCACGTCGCCCATCGAACTGACGCGAGGACACGGGGCGCGGCCCTGACGGCTTGCGTGCAGGCGCGCCGCTCGTTTTGTCGAACAGCTAAATCTTTTTCTTGACGCTGGATAATGCTGCCGCTAGCATCCTCGTCCAACATGCATCGCTTCGCAGTTCCCGCCATGATGATGCCCCGCCCGGGCGCCAGCGACCTCCGTCGCGGCTGACCCGGGTCTCCCGAGTTTCAAGCCCCATCCCCCACAACTCGATTGGCGTTTTCCGGCTCACGGCGGGAGGAGTCCATGCATCGTCTCTCAGGCAGCACTGCACCTTCACGACTCGCGGCTTTGGCGCCGTATGCGCACGCCTGCGCTCCTGCTGAGTGTGGCGCAGACACTCCTGTCTGCGCGCGGTGCGAAGCACCGCATCGGATCGCGGCGAACGCACGGACTACCGGTCGCCTTCGGCGGCGCGCAGGCAGGAGTGCCTGCGCCACATCGCTTCGCGCTTCGGCATCTTCATTCCGCGCTCCGCATTCCGCACTCCGCATTCGGCATTCCGCATTCCTTTCGATGTGCCTCGTCTCGATGCCCCTCCCGGGCGCCGGCCACTGAGCAGCACCGGCTCCCCGGGACGACGCGCTCCCACACGTCGACGACAACCATGAGACACGAACCCGAAAGGAGATTTCTCAATGACCTGGCACTTCGACACGCTCGCCATCCACGGCGGCCAGCCCAACGATCCCGCGACCGGCGCGATCAACACCCCCGTCTACTTCACCTCGACCTTCGGCCAGATCGAGCCGGGCGTGACGCGCGGCTTCGACTACGCCCGTACCAACCACCCGACCCGTAAGGCACTCGAAGAGACGCTCGCGGCGCTCGAAGGGGCGCGGCACGGCGTCGCCTTCGCGAGCGGCATGGCGGCAATCAACGGCGCGATCGTTGCCCTTCTCTCGAAGGGCGATCACGTCGTCTCGACGCGCGACCTCTACGGCGGCGCGTGGCGCATCTTCACGAAGCTCTGGGCTCGTTTCGGCGTCGAGTTCACCTTCGTCGACACGACCGACCCTGCAAACGTCGCGGCGGCGCTCCGCCCCGAGACGAAGCTGCTCTGGCTCGAGACTCCCTCGAACCCGCTGCTGAAGGTCACCGACATCGCGACCTGCGCCGCGGCAGTCCGCGATCGCGGCGTCGTGACCGTCGTCGACAACACCTTCGCGACTCCCTGTCTCCAGCGTCCGCTCGAGCTCGGCGCCGACGTCGTCCTCCACTCGACGACGAAGTACATCAACGGGCACAGCGACGCCCTCGGAGGCGTCGTCATTACCGAGCGCGAGGATCTGCACGAACGGCTTCGCTTCTTCCAGAACGCCGTCGGTGCGGTTCCCGGCCCTCAGGATTGTTTCCTCATCGCGCGCGGCGCGAAGACGCTCGGCCTGCGCGTCGAGCGGCACTGCGACAACGCGGAGACGATCGCGAACTACCTCGACGGCCTCGACGGCATCCGTCGCGTTCACTTCCCCGGGCTCGCGTCGCATCCGTCGCACGACGTGGCGAGGCGGCAGATGAAGCGCTTCGGCGCCGTCATCGCGGTCGATCTCGACCTCGACCTCGAAGGAACGCGCCGCTTCGCCCGCTCGCTCCGGCTCTGGACGCTCGCCGAGAGCCTCGGTGGGGTGAAGAGCCTCGTATCCCATCCGGCGACGATGACTCATGCGTCGGTCGAACCCGAGGTTAGGCGCGAGGTCGGCATCGGCGACAGCCTGGTGAGGCTGTCGGTCGGGCTCGAGGATCCGCGCGATCTTATCTGCGATCTCGAGCAGGCGCTCGTCGCGGCGCGCTGCGGCGCGGTGAGAGAGGAGGCGATCGCATGAGCAGAAAGGTACGAATCGGGCTGCTGGGATGCGGCACGGTGGGTGGGGGCCTCGTCGCGCTGCTCGCCGAGCGGCGCGCGCAGATCCGCGAGCGTAACGGCGTCGATCTCGAGTTCTCGCGCGTTCTCGTTCGCAACGCGGATCGGAAGCGCAAAGGAGTGGAATCGTCGTTGATCACGACGCGCAATGCGGACGTGATCGCGAGCGGCTGCGACATCGTCGTCGAGCTGATCGGCGGCGTCGACGACGCGGCGCGCTTCGTCGGTGCCGCGCTCGACGCGAAGCGGAGCGTCGTGACCGCGAACAAGGCGCTGCTCGCGGCGCGCGGCGGGGAGCTCTTCGCGAAGGCGAAGGCGCAGGGCGTTCGCTTCGGCATCGAGGCGAGCGTCTGTGGCGGCGTGCCGGTGATCCGGGCGCTTCGCACGAGCCTCGCGGGAGATTCGGTCGAGAGCTTGACCGGAATCCTCAACGGAACGTGCAACTACATCCTGACGCTGATGGAGGAGGGCCAGAGCTTCGACGACGCTCTTCGCCGGGCGCAGGAGCTGGGGTTCGCCGAGGCCGAGCCATCACTCGACGTCGACGGGCACGACGCGCTGCAGAAGCTGACGATCCTGTCGGAGATCGCGTTCGGAGGCGCGCCGGCAGGTGAGGTTCTGCTCGCAGGGATCCGCGACGTGACGCTGCGCGACATCCGTCGGGCGAGGCGAGAAGGGCGTGTGATCCGGCACATCGCGTCGGCCCGAGTCGACGATGGTGTGCTTCGCCTGTCGGTGAAGCCGGAGCTTCTGCCGTCGAGCGATCCGCTTGCGGCGGTGCGCTACGAGAACAACGCCCTCGTCGTCCGCGCCCGCGCGGCTGGCGAGCTCACGTTCCTCGGGCGGGGCGCAGGCGCGCTCCCGACGGCGAGCGCGGTCCTCGCCGACATCATCGAGATCGCGCAGGCGGCGTGAGGTCCGGCACGCAGGGGCACGGAAAGCCGTGCCCCTGCGCGCATGGGGAGACGTCGATCGTCGCGCTCGAGACGGTGACGCCTTGCCGGGCGCGGCGAGGTGCTGCTCGTCCGAGGAATCGGAACGTGAAGTTCACTCGTATCAATGGCCGCCGAGGGGCCGAGTCACTATGATTCGTCGTCAGGAGGTTCGTCATGAAAACTAGAATGCTCGGCGCGTTCGGCCCGGAGGTCTCGGCGCTCGGGCTCGGCTGCATGGGAATGTCGGAGTTCTACGGAACGGCGGATCGTGCGGAATCGATCGCCACGATCCACAAGGCGATCGACGAAGGCTGCACGTTCCTCGACACGGCCGACATGTACGGTAGCGGGCACAACGAGAAGCTCCTCGGCGAGGCGCTGCACGGCCGGCGCGACCGCGTCGTCCTTGCGACGAAGTTCGGCAACATGCGCGGCCCGGGCGGCAGCTTCCTCGGCGTCAACGGCTCGCCCGAATACGTGAGGACGTGCTGCGACGAAAGCCTCGAGCGTCTCGGCGTAGACGTGATCGACCTCTACTACCAGCACCGCGTCGATCCGAAGACGCCGATCGAGGAGACCATCGGCGCGATGTCGGAGCTCGTGAAGGCGGGGAAGGTGAGATACCTCGGGATGTCCGAGGCGGCGCCGGAGACGATCCGCCGCGCGGTGAAGGTGCACAAGATCGTGGCGCTGCAGACCGAGTACTCGCTCTGGAGTCGCGACCCGGAGGATGGGCTTCTCGATCTCTGCCGGGAGCTGGGCATCGGCTTCGTTGCCTACAGCCCCCTCGGCCGCGGCTTCCTGACGGGGCAGTTCCGCAAGTTCGAGGACATCCCCGAAGGCGATTACAGAAGGAATGCGCCGCGCTTCCAGGGGGAGAACTTCGAGAAGAACCTCGACCTCGTGAAGGCGGTGGAGGCGATCGCGGCCGAGAAGGGATGCACGTCGTCGCAGCTCGCGCTGGCCTGGGTGCTCGCGCAGGGGAAGGACATCGTGCCGATCCCGGGAACGAAGCGGCCGAAGTATCTCGTGGAGAATCTCGCCGCGCTCGACATCGAGCTGACCGCGTCGGATCTCGAGAAGATCGCGAAGGCGTTTCCGAAGGGTGCTACGGCGGGGACGCGCTATCCCGCGGCAAGCCTTGCGGCGGTGAACCGGTAGGCTGCGGGGCCCGACTTTCGCAGTAGGATACCCTCAGGATTCATACGACAAGGAGAAGATGACAATGACACTACCCCGCGTATTTTTCGACATGACCGCCGACGGCCAGGACCTCGGCCGGATCACCTTCGAGCTTCGTTCCGACATCGTCCCCAAGACGGCGGAGAACTTCCGCGCGCTCTGCACGGGCGAGAAGGGCTTCGGCTACAAGGGGAGCTCGTTCCACCGCGTCATCCCGCAGTTCATGTGCCAGGGTGGCGATTTCACCAACCACAACGGCACCGGCGGGAAGTCGATCTATGGCGCGAAGTTCGCGGATGAGAACTTCACGCTGAAGCACACGGAGCCGGGGCTTCTTTCGATGGCGAATGCCGGGCCCGGCACGAACGGTTCGCAATTTTTCATCACGACCGAGAAGACCGCATGGCTCGACGGCAAGCACGTCGTCTTCGGCAAGGTGGTCGAGGGGCTGGACGTCGTCCGCACGATCGAGAAGTACGGCAGCCAGAGTGGGCGCACTTCGAAGAAGATCGAGATCAAGGACAGCGGCGAGTTGAAGTAAGCCCCACGCTGGTCCGGTTGTTCGATGCGGCCGCGAAAGCGGCCGCATTAATTTTGCAGGCGAAAGGCGAGAGGCGAGAGGCGAGAGGCGAAGAGGCGAGAGGCGAAAAGCAGGCCAGAGGCCAGAGGCCACAGGCCAGAGCAGGCGGGATGTTTCCTCCGAGTTGCTATGCGCTTCTGCTGACGCAGTGACGGGCGAGGCGCGACGGCGATCGTCGCGTCGGCGATTGTTGCGAGACGTTTATCCGCGCGCGATTCACAAGCTGCTATTTAGGGTCTCGACTGATTCGGAGGCTCACGATGCGGATTCTGCGGCTCGTCGTTGCGCTGGCTGTCGCTCTTCCCCTCTTCGCTCAAGGAGGCTACGAAGCGTTCGAGAAGGGTGAGGCGCTGATGAAGGAGGGGAAGCCCTCCGAGGCGCTTCCGCTTTACGTGCGGGCAGTCGAGGCGTATCCGCGACACACGCTGATGCTCAGCGGGCTGGCGCGCGCGGCGGCTTCGGCGGGGAACCAGGAGCGAGCGCTCGACGCGCTCGAGGCGTTCGCGAGGTTAGGCGGCGTAGCCGACCTCGCGGCCGAGCCGCTGTCGAAGATCGTGCCGTCGCTGCGGCGTGACTCACTCGCCGCGAAGTTCCGCGAGAGCGCGACGCCGATCAACGCGAGCCGCGTCGTCGCGACGATCCCGGAGCGCGAGCTGGTGCCTGAGAGCATAGCGTTCGACGCCAGAGATGGCGCGTACTACGTCGGAAGCCTCTACCTCCGGAAGATCGTGAAGGTTTCCGCCGACGGGAAAGTGACCGACTTCGTTCCTCCCGCCGCCGACGGTATCTGGAGCGTGCTCGGCATGAAGATCGATCCGGCGCGGCGCGAGCTATGGGCGAACGCGTGCAACGTCGGCAAGGATCAGCCGATGAAGCAGCCCGATGCCACGACCGAAGGCCGCGGCGGGGTGTGGCGCTACTCGCTCGACACGGGGAAGCTCGTCCGCAGATACCTCCCCGAAGCGAAGGTCTGCTTCAACGACCTCGCGTTCGCGCGCGGGCGCGTCTGGATGACCACGGGCTCCGACGGGATCTGGAGTATCGACCCTGAAGTTCACACAATCGCGCAGGCGGCCGCGGCTCGCGACCTCTGGGCGAACGGCATCGCGTCGGACGAGCGGGGCGCGATCTACGTCGCCGACGCGCTCAGCGGCGTAATGCGGTTCGACCCCGACGCCCGCACGTTCACGCTCCTCGGAATGCCGGAAGGCGTCAGCCTCGGCGGAATCGACGGACTCTACGTGTGGCGAGGGAGACTCGTAGGCATCCAGAACGCACTGCGCGGCGTGCCGCCTCGGGTGATCATCGCGTCGCTTGACGAGTCGCGCACGCGGGTCGAGTCGATGACGGTGCTCGAGCGCGCGCATCCGCTGCACGACATCCCGACGTGCGGTGTCGTTTCCGGCGATCGGCTCGTCTATCTGGCCAACTCGCAGCTGCGAGCCTTCAGTGACGGAAAGATCCGGGCCTCCGAGAAGCTGCAACCCACCTACCTGCTTGGCCTCGACCTCCCCGCGACACGCGAGGACGACCGCCGCGCGCTGCGCGAGATTCATGAGAAGGTGGTGAAGGCGCACGTCGAAACGAACGTCGGCGCGATTCTCGAGAATCAGGGCGACAGGTTCGTCACGGCGTCGAACGGCGCGATCAGCACCATGACGAAGGCCGAGATCGAGGCATTCTTCACGCGCTACTTCCGCGGCGCGAAGTATCACGAGTACACGACGCTCGAGGAGCCGGTGATTCATGTGAGCGACGACGGCTCGATGGCGTGGGTAATGGTCCGCACGCGCGTCCGCAGAACGCAGACCATCGACGGCGTCGCAAAGGACCGCAACTTCGTCTACGCCGGCGTGATGATGTACGAGAAGCGCGACGGCGTCTGGAAGGGCGTGGGGAACGTGTCGACGTTTGAGCCTTGAAGGCAGGCGATAGGCGATAGGCGATAGGCGATCAGCAGGCGAGAGGCGATGAGCAGGCGAGCCGATCGGAGTGCGACCTGAGCGGGAACAAGAGCCGTGTTGGCGCGGCTTCGTTGCGACGCGAGCCGACTTCCTCAAGGCTGTGGCTGGAGGACCGCTGCGACTCGCCTGCTCATCGCCTCTCGCCTGTCGCCTCTCGCCTTCGGTCCGTGTTGACGAGGCGCAACGTCTGCGTCGGATACGCGAAGTTGATTCCTTCAGCGGAGAAACGCCGCATGAGGCGGAGGTTGATCTCCTGCTGGACGTCCATCGCGACAGGCAGGTCGGGCTTGAGCATCCACCAGACGACTTCGAACTCGAGCGACGACGTGCCGAACGCCTTGAAGTGCGCGCGGTCGAATCGAGTGTCGGCGATCGACTCGACGATTTCCCTGACGATCCCGGGAATCAGCGCGACCTTGTCGACGGGCGTCTCGTACATGACTCCGAAGTTGAAGATCTGGCGCCGCTCGGTCATCCTCTGGAAGTTGCGGACGCGGCTCTTGAGCAGATCGCTGTTCGACACGATGACCTGCTCGCCGCTCACCGACCTGAGTCGCGTGGTCTTCAGCCCTACGTTCTCGACGGTTCCCGAAACGAGATCGACGCTGATGAAGTCGCCGACGACGAACGGCTTGTCCATGACGATGGACACTGACGCGAGGAGGTCGCCGAGCACGGCCTGCAGCGCGAAGGCGACTGCGACGCCACCGATGCCGAGGCCTGCGAGCAGGGTGGTGACGTCGAATCCGAGTCCGTCGAGGACGAGCAGGAAGATCGCCGACCAGACCGCGATCCGGACCAGGATCATGATCATCCGCGTCGACGTCGCCACGCCCGGATCGTCGGCGTTGCGGTAACCGGCGATCCAGAACTGCGCGAGCCCGGAGACCCAGAGACCGATCTGCGCGAACGACGCGGCGACCATCAGTCCGTGGATGGCCTTGTCCGCGACCGGTGCGAGCACCAGAACCCGCGTCGCGACGTAGATGATCGGGAAGGCGATGAGCCACGCCTTCGTCTTCGAGATCGCGTGCAGGATGAAGTCGTCGACGCGGGTCTCGGTCTCCGCCGCGTTCGCGAAGCGACGCTTGACGATGAGCTTGATCAGGTAGAAACCGAGGATGAAGAGCGCTGCCTGCGCTCCCGCTGCGGTCCAGAGCTGGACGGTGTTTCCGAATACGATCGCGTCGTTGATCTGCATGGCTCGAGTCGCCCGCCGGGCGACGGGTCACATTCTCGCGACAAGGGGAGGGGAGCGCAAGGACGAACGCGGAACGCGGAATGCGGAATGGGATGCCGAACTGCGGAATCGCGGCTGGTTGGCCCGCGGCCGCCCTTGGTCCCCGGGCCGCCTTCGGCGGCACGCCGTCACGGAGTGACGGCGCCACGATGCGGTGCTTCGCCGCGGTCAGTCGCCCCTGAGCGACGTCCGTGGTGCGGCGGGTGCAGGCGCATCGTCTTCCGCCTTAGGCGCTTCGTTGAAGTCTGTGACCTCTTCGCCCGGATTCACGAAGAGGTTCGTCTCGAACTCGTACTGGCGCTCATAGAGCCTCCGGTAGAGGCCGTCCTGCGCGAGAAGCGATGCGTGGGTTCCGCGCTCGCTTATCCTCCCGTTGTCGACCACGAGGATCTGGCTCGCCCGGCGGATCGTCGAGAGCCTGTGCGCGATGACGAAGGTCGTGCGCCCCTCGACGAGCCTGTAGATCGCGTCCTGGATCAGCGCCTCGCTCTCGCTGTCGAGCGAAGAGGTCGCCTCGTCGAGGATCAATATCGCCGGATCGGCGACGATCGCTCGCGCGATTGCGACTCGCTGCTTCTGCCCTCCCGATAGCTTTACTCCCCGCTCGCCGACGACCGTGTCGTAACCCTCGGGGAGCTTCTCCGCGAACTCGTCGACGTGTGCAACCTTCGCGGCACGGATCAGCTCGTCGCGACCGACACTCCGGTTTCCGATCGCGATGTTGTCGATCACCGTGCCGTCGAAGAGGAACGCGTCCTGCGGAACGATGCCGACGTGTCTGCGGTAGTCGTCGAGCCGCACCGTCGCGAGGTCGCGCCCGTCGATCAGTACCGATCCCGTCGTCGGGCGGTAGAAGCTCGCGATGAGCGCGACGAGCGTCGATTTGCCGCCGCCCGACGGGCCGACGAGCGCCGTCGTCGTTCCGCGCTCCGCGACGAGGTTGATCTCCTCGAGCACCGGAACCCCTTCGCGGTAGGCGAAGGAGAGGTCCCGGACCTCGATCCGCCCCGCGACGACGCCGAGCCGCTGCTTCGACCGGTCGTCGGCGATCTCGGACGTTAGGCCGAGAATCTCGCGCATCCGCTCGAGGCCGGCGAACGCCTCGACGAGCTGTGTCCCGATCGCGACGACCATGAGCACGGGCGCGACGAGGACGCCGATGTAAAGCGAGAAGGAGACGAGGTCGCCCGTCGTCATCCGTCCGGCGAGCACTTCGCGGCCGCCGACTCCCAGGATGACGATGGCGACGATTCCGAGCATCAGGCTCGAGACGACCCCCATCGACGACGTGGTGCGCATCGTGCCGACGACGTTGCGAAGGAGCTGGTGTGCTCCTTCGGTGAAGATGCGCGCCTCCCGACGCTCGGCACGGAACGCCTTGACGACGCGGATGCCGGAGTAGTTTTCGCTGAGGCGCCCCATGACGCGCCCCGAGATCTCGTTCCGCTCGCGGAAGGCGGGACGAAGCCTCTTCATCGCGAACCAGAAGATTCCCCCCGCGAGCACGATGAGCGCCGCGACGATGGCAGTCATCCGCGGACTCAGCATGAAGAGGATCACCAGCGCGCCCGCGGCGGTGATCGAGCTCGCGGCCATTTGCACGAGGCCGGTGCCGACGAGGTTCCGGATCCCCTCGGCGTCCCACATCGTCCGAGAGAGGAGCGTTCCGGTCTTGTTCGAATCGAAGTAACTGACGGGAAGCCGCTGGATGTGGCGCTGCATCCGGCGGCGGAACTCCGTGATCGTCTTCTGTGCCTCGATGCCGAGGAGCTGCGCGAGCGTGAAGCTCGACGCCGCCTCGATCAGCGACGCGGCCCCGGCGGCGATCGCGAGCTTCGGCAGCAGCTCGAAGTTCTGCTTCCCGATGACGTCGTCGATGAGGAACTTGGTCGTCCCGGGGAGGACGATGCTAGCGATGCGGTTGAGCAGCAGCAGGGGGAAGGCCGCGAGCAGCTTCCAGCGGCGGCTCCACGCGATGTCGATCGCGTCGCCGAGAAGCGGGGAGACCCGTTTCCAGCTGATGCCGCGCCTCTTTGGCGCGGCTTCCGTCTCGTCTGCCATCGCGCCCATGTTAGCGGATCGTGGGCTGCGCGCGAATCGTCTGGCGCGGACACTCTTGCCTGCGCACGGGGCGGCGCAGGCAGGAGTGTCTGTACCCATGAAGCTGCCAGTCGCCTCACTCGGCGAGTCGCCACCGTTTCCGATACACTTCGGATACGGACCAGATACTTCGTAATCCGCGGAAGAAAGAGATCACTCTGGCGGGCCTCATCGGGTCGCCGGTGACGCTGAAGGTGTGCAATCTCGCGGCGACGATCGCGACGATCTGGCTCTTCCGATTCGTGCTCGTCCGCGTGCCGGAGATGCGCCAGCAGGAGGAGATCAAACGCGCTGCCGCGGTGCAGGTGAAGATCTCCCGTGCGGCCTCGATGTACGAGAAGAGCAAGGACCTGATCGCGGCGCAGGACTGGGCCGGTGCGGTCGCGCTTTCGCGGCAGCTGCTCGCCGACGACCCGGAAAATTACATCTACATGAAGCAGATGACGCGCGCGCTTCACGAGCTCGGCCGCTACCCCGAGGAGGCCGCGATCTGGGAGCGGTACATGCTCGTCGCCCCGACGCCGTCGAACGGCTGCCCGAACATCGCCGAAGCGTGGCAGAAGGCGGGGAAAACCGATCGAGCGCTCGCCGCGTACGAGCGCTGTTACGAGCTCGCGCCGCAGAACACGGACGCGATCTTCTATCTCGCGCGAGCGTACGAGCGCGCGCGGCGCATCCGCGAAGCGAAGGCGCTCTATCAGAAGGGTCTCGAGCTTGCCCCGACCTACTCCGACATGGCGGTGGGGCTCGGGCGCGCGTATCTCGCCGAAGACAAGCCGGAGCGTGCAGAGGAGTTCGTGCGCGCCGTCCTGGAGAAGAGCCCCGATAATTCCGACGCGCTGCTCGTGCTGGGGATGGCGCTGCGTGATCAGAAGAAGCTCCCGGAGGCGCGCGTGGCGTTTGAGAAGGGGATCGCAGTGGCGCCGCGCTATTCCGACTTCCACTACATGATGGGCCGGCTCGCGGAGGACGAAGGCAATCGCGACGAGGCGCTGCGCTGGTACCGCGAAGCACTCGCGATCAGCCCCGATCGTGGTGACGCGAAGCATCGCATCGAGGGCCTCGGAGGGGGCGCCTGATGCGCCTCGGTTCGATGCAGTTTCCTCCTGAGATGACGGACGTGATGCGCCGTGCGATGCGGCTCGCGGCGATCCATCTCTCCCGATTCGCGTTCGCGCTGCTCTGCGCGTTGAGCGCGACTTACTGCCTTCTTTGTTACATCCCCTTCACGAACCAGAACTTCATCAAGTCGGACATGATCTCCTGGCTGCCCGCGTTCGTAGCGGTACAGCCGTTCCTTTTCCTCCTGCTTGCGGCGGCGGTCGTGGCGGCGACGCTGCCCCGCTTTGGTTTCGGGCGGTCGAACGCCTGGTCGGTCACGCTCGGCGTGGTGCTGGCCGGCTATTCGATCTGGATGTTCGCCGCGAACCCGCTCCGCAGCGCCGGGATGGATCCGACGACGTTTGCGCGCGCGTCGTGGATGTTCGTGCCGCTGGCGGTGATCGGGTTCTTCGACCTGCCCGACGCGTCGCGGCGGCTGATCTGGACGTCGAGCCGTGGAGCGGAGTCCGCGCGGCAGTTCCAGACGATGCTCGTCTCGGCGATCGCGGTAACGTTGATCTTCTCGACCGTTGCCGTGCTTCGAGCGCCGCGCGGAACGCTCGTCGCAGGCGAAGCGGTGGCGGTCGGAGTCAACGGGTTCTGGACACAACTCGTAATCGCGGCCTGCGCGTTCGCGGGACTCGCGTTCGTGCGTTCGGTCGCAGCCTTCTTCTATCGATCGGCGTTCGTCGAGACGGTGCTGCTCCTGGCGTTAGGCGGGTTCGGGCTGGCGAAAGCGCTCGTCTCGATCGTGCTGGCGCCGCTTTCAATCGAGGGTTTCCCCGCCTGGCTGTTCGCATCCGCCGCGTCGGGATCGGTCGCGCTGCTCGTCTACGGCACGGGGATACGCCACCGCGCGATCGACGGGGGCGTCGGCATCGGGAGCGGTGTCGACCTGGTGGTGACAGGGCTCGGCGTGCCCGCCGGGATTCCGCGACACGTGCTGGCGGCCGCGGCGGCCGTCGTCGCAGTCGCGGTCGGCCTCGCGGCCGTGTCACTCGCCGGCTTCGACTGGAACTTCCTGCAGCAGAAGCTGCTCGTGATCGGGGCCTGGACGGCGTTCGTCGCGCTCTTCTACCGCATCATTCCGGCGCGCGATCCGGCGCCCGACGCGACGATCGTCTGGCTCGAGTTCTGCGCGCTGATCATCGGCGGCCACTACGCGATCGACCGTTGGGGAGGAAACATCGCCGCGCTCGCCGGCGGCGGCGACGTCGAGGCGGCCGAGTCGCGATGGCGCTCCTGGGACGTCTCGTATCAGCTGGGGCGAGATGCCGTGACGCTCCGTCCCGCCGTGAGCGCGGACGACCTCTATACCTTCCTGCGGAGCCACACGAACATCTCGCGCGCAAAAAGGATCGATCCAGTCGAGGTCGAGCTCGTCGAGCGCTTCGAGCCCGCGACCGGGCCGCGACCGCACATCTTCGTCTTCGTGGTCGACAGTCTTCGACGCGACTACGTCGGCGCGATCAACAAGAGCGTCACGTTCACGCCGTCGATCGACGCGCTCGCGCGTGAAGGGACGGTCTTCACGAACGCGTTCGCGCGCTACGGCGCCACGGGGCTGTCGGAGCCGTCGATCTGGGTCGGCGGAGCGATGATCCACAAGCAGTACGTGGAGCCCTTCGATCCGATGAACACGCTTCAGAAGCTCGTCGAAGGCGATGGCTATCGCGAGTTCCTGGGGCACGATCCGATCCTCGAAGCGGTTGTCCGCGGCGGGCCGATGCTGGAACGGATGCCCTCGGTCGGCGTCGGCGAGCACCTCTGCGCTCAGCTCGAACAACTGAAGACGCGCGTTGCTCCGCTCGCGGGCGGCGACCAGCCGGTCTTCTCCTACCTCCAGCCGCTCGACGTGCACATCTCCTCGATCCGCCGGGAAGGGGACAGCGTGCCTCCGGGCGAGTCGTATCCCGGCTTCTACGCTCCGTACGCCTCGCGCGTCCGGCGTCTCGACGCCTGCCTCGGCGGCTTTTTCAATTTCCTTCGCGAAAAAGGGATGTGGGATTCGAGCGTCATCGTCGTCACTGCGGATCACGGCGATGCGCTGGCAGAAGGGGGACAGTGGGGGCATGCCTACTCGATCGCTCCCGAGATTCTCCGCGTGCCGCTCATCGTGAAGCTGCCCAAAGCTCAACAGGGCGTGCTCAAGGCCGATCGGAGTGCGATCGCGTTCGTCACCGACATCACCCCGACTCTCTACTACCTGCTCGGCCACCGCCCGATCCGCGACAACGACATGCTTGGACGCCCGCTCTTCACCGAGGAGCTGCGAGACCAGAAGCCGTACCTGCGTGGCGACTTTCTGGTCGCCTCGAGCTACGGGCCGGTCTGGGGAATCCTCGGAGAAAACGGTCGCAGGCTCTACGTGGCCGACGCGATCAACTTCCGCGATTCGGTGTACGACATCCCGCCGGACGGAGCGGCGAAGTCACGCGATCCCGAGCCGGGAGAGATCCGGCGCGCGCACGCGCTGCTTCGCGAGAAGATCCAGGCGATTGCCGACTGGTACAAGTTCTCTCCGTGACGGAGTGAATTGAGAATTGAGAGATGGGGGATGCGCGGTCGTGCAGACACGCACGATCGGGGCGCCCGGAGACTGAGAATTCAACAGGCGGCCGTGCATCCGCCATCTCTCAATTCTCAATTCGCGGCTTTGGCCACGTCCACGCGCGCATCGTTATAACAGGCGCCACCTGCGACGGGTTCCACGGTCTGCGGGCAGAGCGCCGCGGCGGTGCGGCCGTTCTTCGTCGACTTCATCCAGGCGCCTTTGTTCATCGACACGACGCCCGGGCGGATGCGCGACGAGATCTTCACGCGCACGACGACTTCGCCGAGAGCGTTGAAGACACGGACGGTGTCACCGTCGGCCAGGCCGCGGCTCGCGGCGTCGGCGGGATTCATCTCGGCGAAGAGCTCGTCGTAGTTGAACTCGCCCATCGTGCTCGAGATCATCCGCGAGCTCGCGGGGGTGATCAGAAAGAGCGGGTGGCGCGCGTCGTTGATCTCGACGTACCGCCAGGGCGAATCACCGAGGACCGACGGGTGGAGATGGATCCTGGCGTCGGTCGTGCGGGGGAAGGTCGTCTCGAACTGAACCGGCGAGCTGCCGGGAAAGTCGAAGCGGCTGAAGCCGCCGGCGAGCATCGCATCGGCGTCGGGCCTGCGGCCGTTCCCCATGTCGAGATGTTCGGCGACGTAGCGGACGCACTCTTCGCTCGACATCCTGAACTGCCGGTCCTCGAATCCCATCGCGCGGCCGAGCGCCGCGAACAGCTGGTCGTTAGGCATCGATTCTCCGACCGGGGCGATGACCGGCACGACTCCGCCGACGATGAACGTGCCGTAGCCGCGCCTCACGTCGCGCGCTTCGAGGAAGGTTGTCGCCGGGAGCACGATGTCCGCGTGCGCGGCGGTGTCGGTCATGACCTGGTCGTGGACGATGGTGAAGAGGTCGTCGCGGAGGAGGCCGCGCTCGATCGCGTTCTGGTCGGGTGCCGTGGCCACAGGGTTGCAGTTGTAGACGAAGAGCGCCTTGACCGGCGGCGCCAGCGGCTCGTTGAGGAGGATGCCGAGCTGCGACATGTTGAGCGTGCGCGAGCTCCAGCGGAGCCCGTCGAAGAACGGGTCGGTGTCGAGTTTCGCGGAGCCGCTGTTGCTCAGCGTGTAGCCGCCGCCCCGAACTCCGAACTTGCCCGAGATTGCAGGGATCGCGAGGATGGCTGCCACGGCGTGAGCGCCGTTCGTGTTGCGCTCGAGTCCCCATCCGCAGCGCATGACTGCGGGCGTTGCCGCCGCCCAGCGGCGCGCGATCTCACGGATTGCGCCGGCATCGACGCCCGCAGCCGCTGCCGCGCGATCCACGGGCCATTTCGCTGCTTCCGCAAGCAGCTCGTCCGCGCCGGTCGCGTGGAGTGCGAGGAAGTCGCGGTCGACCGCGCCGAGCTTCGCGAGTTCGTCGACGATGGCGAGAGCGACGACGACGTCGGTTCCCGGAAGCAGAGGGATGTGCAGGTCGACTTCCTTCGGCGCCAGGGCCTGCCGCGGGTCGAGCGTCACGACGAAGGCGCCTCGCTTCCGCGCCTCGTGGAGATACGGTACGAGATGGATCTGCGACGCCTTCGGATTCGCGCCCCAGATCACGATCATCTTCGAATGGACGTAGTCCTCGGGGGCGACTCCCGGCATCTTTCCGTACATCGCGGTCGCGATCGCGCCTGTCGGGGCCGCGCAGAGCGTGCGCTCGATTTGTGAGGCGCCGATCCTCGCGAAGAAGTAGTCGTCGACGAGCCCGTCGGAGACGAAGCCGTTCGAGCCGCCATACGCATACGGGACGATCGCCTCGGCGCCGTGTTCCGCGATGATCGCCTTGAAGCGGGTCGCGATCTCGGAGAGCGCTTCGTTCCACGTGATCCGCTCGAACTGGCGTGATCCTTTCGCCCCGGTGCGCCGCATCGGATGGAGGATCCGCGACTCGTGATAGACGCGTTTTGCGAAGTTGCCGACTTTGCCGCAGATGAAACCGTCGGTCGTCGGATGATCGCCGCGGCTTCCGCGGATCGCAGTCACGCGCCCGCCAGCGACATCGACTTCGAGCGCACAGGTGTCAGGGCAGTCCATCGGACAGATGGTAGAGACGACGGTCATCGCGGTGCTCCTCGGTTCGGACAGCAAAAGGATAGCGGAAACCGGCCGCGCGAGCGGTTTCGACGGTGTGAACGTGGCGGTTGGGGCGATCGCGTCAGCTTCCGGATTGATGGGGTCACAGCCGCAATATGAAGTTCTTGGCTATGGGTGGTCGGGTTCCGCAGGCGCCAAATACTTCATATTGCGGCTGTGACCCCATGGCCGTGGCCGGAGCCTCCGCGCCCCATCGCGGTCCGCGCCGCGCCTAACGCGAGCTTCGCCCAGAGCCGGTACATCGATGCGGACGGGTGAAGGCTGTCGAACGCGAGCATCGAAGCATCGTGAGAGGCGAGGCGGGAGATCGGAGTCACGTCGACAAATTGCGCGGAGGCCCTCGCGGCCTCGATGCGTACGACGGAATTGAAGGCGTCGATCTCTCTCGCGACGCGGATCACGTCGCGCCCCTTCGTGCGCGCGAATGGAGTCACGCCCCAGTCGGGGATCGAGACGATGACGACGCGGGACGAGCTGCCTTCGGCGAGGCCGACGGCGCGCTGGAGAAGCGAAACGAATCGCTCGCGGAAGCCGCCGATCTCGAGCCCGCGGTATTGGTCGTTCACGCCGATCAGGAGGGAAACCAGGTCGAACGGGCCGCTCGGATTCGCCTCGTCGATGGCGGCCGCGAGCTCGTCCGTCGTCCATCCCGTCTGTGCGACGAATTCGGGATCGCCGATCTGAATGCCATCGGCCCGAAGGAGCGCTGCAAGCCGAACCGGCCATCGATCGGACGCATCGACACCCTCGCCGATCGTGTACGAGTCGCCGAGAGCGAGGAATCGTGCCATCACGGTGACGATCTTACTGCGCTCGGTCGCACTTCGGCCAAGCCGGAACGACTCGCGTAGCAGCGCTGTTGCGGGACTTGCCGGCACCAGCGCTGCAGGCGGTCGACAGGCGGTCAATGAATGGCCGTTCAGAATCTCTGCTTGATCACTCAGCGCCCGTGTGCAGAATGTCCGAATGTCCGCTATCGCCGAGAGTATCCCGACCCTGGCCGAGGTGTCATCACGCCCGGTAGATGCCCCGATCGTTTCCAGCCTCGGGCCCGAGCCGTGGAAGGCGCCCTGGTGGAAGCCCGCAAAGGGTGACTACCCGACGTTTTTCTACATGGTGCTCATTCACTCGCTCGCATTGGCGGGACTGATCTTTTTCCCTTCTCCGGGATGGAAGATCGCCGTTGCCACGCTCGCGATCGCATGGGTGGGCGGTCTCGGCGTCACGGTCTGCTACCACCGGGGGCTCGCGCACCGCGCGGTTCAGCTCAACCCGATCGTTCGCCATTTTCTGATCTTCTTCGCGCAGTTCGGCGGCTCGGGCTCCCCCGACTCGTGGACGGCAAATCATCGCCAGCATCACGCGAAGGTCGAGACTCCCGAAGACATCTCGAGCCCCGCCATCGGCGGCTTCTGGTGGTCGCACCTCCGCTGGCTCTGGCAGGCGGGGAACGTTCCCCTCGATCGCTGGTGTCCCGATCTCAACAAACCGCAGTACCGCTTCTGGAACCGCGCGCAGATTCCCGTTCTCGCGGTGTCGCTCTTCGCGTGGATCCCGTTCGGCTGGGAGGCATTCTTCTGGCTCGGACCGATGCGACTCGTGACGTCGCTGCACGCGCAGTGCTTCGTCAATAGCATCGCGCACATGCGTGAGGACGCGAAGCCCGGCGAAGACTCGTCGCAGAACATCGTCTGGCTCGGCTTCCTGCAATTCTTCCAGGGAGAGAACTGGCACGCGAACCATCATTCGCACCCGTCGTCCGCGAAGCTCGGCTTCAAGTTCTGGGAGATCGACTTCGGCTGGTACGCCATCGTCGTCCTCGAGAAGCTCGGGCTGGCGTCGAAGGTCCGCCGGGTCAACTAGGCGGCGAAGCTCCTCCCGACGCTGTCGCCGCTCACACGGCTCGGTCACGCGAGGGCGTCGTGTCCCCGGCCCTGACGGGCCGGGCTACGCATCTCGCGGCCGCCGCGGGCGGCCTCGGGGCCTAACGGCCCTCATGCCGTGTCAGACACGGGGGAAGGCGAGTCACTCGTGCTGACGGCGGACCCTTCGCTCTGGAAAGGGCCTGCTGGTTTCCTCCCGACGCTTGCCGTTCGTACCGAGCCCGTAAGGGCTCCAGCGTCGCGCAGCGATGCGAGAGAAGCGTAGCCGGACCCGTGAGGGTCCGGGACCGGATGCCGGCCGCGAATGCCGAGCCGCGTGAGCGGCGACACCGGCACGACGAAGACCATCTCCTGCGAGTATCGCCGCTCACGCGGCTCGATTATGGGAAGGTCTCGTGTCCCCGGCCCTGACGGGCCGGGCTACGCATCTCACGGCCGCCGCAGGCGGCCTTCGGGCCTAACGGCCTTTCGCGCACTCTCTCAATTTTCAAGTCACGGCGGGGGCCGGCAATGCCGGCCCCCAGCGGTGCGATTACCAGCCGCAGCTGCGGCCCTTGTTCTGTTCGTCGAGCCACGCCTTGAGCGGCGCGAAGTAGTCGACGATGGCCGAGGCGTCCATGTCGCGCTTGCCCGACAGTGTCTCGAGCGCGTCCTGCCAGGGGCGGCTCACGCCCATCGACAGCATCGCGTTCAGGCGCGCGCCCGCTTCCTTGTTGCCGTAGATCGAGCAGCGGTTGAGCGGACCGCTCTGGCCGGCGATCTCGCAGAGCGAGCGGTGGAACTGGTACTGAAGGATGTCGGCGAGGAAGTAGCGCGAGTAGGGAGTGTTGCCCGGCACGTGGTACTTCGCGCCGGCGTCGAAGTACTCTTCGCCGCGCGGCGACGGAGGTGCGACTCCCTGGTACTTGAGCTTGAGGTCCCACCACGCCTTGTTGTACTCGGCCGGTGTGATCTCGCCGGCGAAGACTTTCCAGCGCCACTGGTCGACGAGGAGCCCGAAGGGAAGGAACGCGACCTTGTCGAGCGCGGCCGACAGGAGCAGGCCGGTGTCCTTCGACGTGTCGGGCTCCTGCTTGAGCAGTCCGACCTTGACGAGGTAGCCGGGTGTGATCGACAGCGCGATCGTGTCGCCGATCGCCTCGTGGAAGCCGTCGTTCGCGCTGTCGCGGAAGACGAGCGGCTGCTTGTTGTAGGCGCGCTGGTAGTAGTTGTGTCCCAGCTCGTGGTGGATCGTACGGAAGTCTTCCTCGTTCACGTCCGTGCACATCTTGATGCGCAGGTCGTTGTCCTCGTCGATGTCCCACGCCGAGGCGTGGCAGATCACGTTCCGGTCGCGCGGCTTCACGATGAGCGAGCGCTCCCAGAACGTCTTCGGAAGCGGGTCGAAGCCGAGCGAGGAGAAGAAGCGCTCGCCGTAGTGGAACATCTCGATCTGGTTAACCTTCTTCTTCGTGAGAAGCTTCGTGATGTCGTAGCCCGGGTCTGCGTTTTTCGGCGCGACGAGGTCGTAGATGTTCGCCCAGTCCTGCGCCCAGAGGTTGCCGAGCAGGTGAGCGGGGATCGGTCCGTTAGGCGGGACGGCGTCGGTGCCGTACTTCTCGCCGAGCTTCGTCCTGACGTAGCAGTGGAGCGACTCGTAGAGCGGCTTGACCTGGCCCCAGAGGCGGTCGAGCTCCCTCGCGAAGTCGTCCGCCGGCATGTCGTACTTGGCGCGCCACATCGCGCCGGTGTCCTTGAATCCGAGCTCGCGCGCGCCTTCGTTCGAGAGCGCAACGAAGCGGGCGTAGTCGTTGCGCATCGGTGCGCCGACCGCCTGCCAGCCTTCCCAGACCTCGCGCAGACGCTTCGGGTCGCGGTTCTTCGCGAGGATCTCGGAGATCTCCTCGATGTCGAGGCACTTGCCTCCACCCGGCGGGCAGTACTTGCCTTCGCCGTACATGCCGTCCATGCGCGTGGCGATCGTCGTCAGCTCGCGGCTCTTTTCGGGGTCGGCCGGCGTCGGCATCGTAAGCCCGAGCTTGATCATCTCGAGCTGGCGCTTCGTGACGGGATCGATTCCTTCGACGCTGTCGAATTCGAACGCCTTCTTCGCGTAGTCGACTCCGGCGTTGATCGTCCGTTCGGCGGCCACCGCTTCGAGGTACTGCGTGTCCTCGGTGATGAAGTTGGCCTTCACCCATGAGGCGCGATTCGATTCCTGCCGCAGCGCGAGAAGTTTCACGTTCGCATCCGCGACGAACTTCACCGCGTCGGCGGCGGTCAGCTTCGGTGGCGCGGGCGGCGCGGGTTGCGAGGGTTGCGCCGGCGGGGGATCGGGAGCGACGTGTGCGACGGGGGCCGGCAGGCCAACTGGCACCGACGCTTGTGTTGAGGTTGCACATGCCGAAGCGAGGAGCGCGGCGACGGCGAGCCCCGACACGAGGAGTGTGGAGATTGGCTTCATCAGAGTCCTCCGGTTGGATGGTTCGAATCGCGCGGGAAAGAGCGCAATTGCGGGGGAAAGTATATGCGCCGCACGAAGTTCGATGAACGCGAAAGGCGGGCCAAAGGCCATAGGCCAGAGGCTAAAGCAGGCGGCAGGCCGCTCCGCGGGCTTCAGGGCGTTCGATTCAGCAGGAGCCTGCGGGTTCGCTCGTGTCTTTTCGGTCTCGCGCTTCACGTTCCGCGATTAGCGCGCAACTCCGACGATCCGGTCTCTTTCCAGAATCACGTCTTGATTTATACGAACGATCGTACTATTTTGCTCGCATGTCGAAGGGCGAACAGACTCGGGATGCGATCCTGGACATCGCGCTGGCGAAGGCGAGCCAGGTCGGTCTCGGTGCGCTCAGCATCGGCGAGCTTGCCAAAGAGGCGGGGATGTCGAAGAGCGGCCTCTTCGCGCACTTCGACTCGAAGGAGAACCTCCAGCTCGAGGTGATGAAGTCGGCGGCGCAGCGCTTCATCGACCAGATCGTCACTCCCGCGCTTCGCGCGCCCCGCGGCGAGCCTCGTGTTCGCGCCCTCTTCGAGAATTGGTTCCAATGGGCGAAGGACTCGAAGCTGCCGGGCGGATGCCTCTTCATCGCAGCGGCGACGGAGCTCGACGATCAACCGGGCCCGCTGCGCGACTTCCTCGTCGGCTCGCAGCGCGACTGGCTCGCGACCTTTGCCCAGGCGGCGAAGATCGGCGTCGACGAGAAGCACTTCCGGAGCGACCTCGACGTCGAGATGTTCTCGCGTCGCGTCTACTCGATCTTTCTCGCGTATCACCACTTTGCCCGCCTGCTTCACATGAGTGACGCCGAGGCGCAGGCACGCGCGGAATTCGACTCCCTGCTCGCCCAGTCGCGAGCCTGATCCCCACACTAACCATCGGGAGACACGAGATGAACGAAGCGAAGGATTTTTCCACATTTCAGAATAGTACGAACGGTCGTTTTTCTATCATCGCAAGCACACTCGGGGCTGCGATCCGGATGCTCGATCGCGTCGCGCCGCATCGCGCCGAAACTCTGGCGACGGAGCTCTTCCTGACGCCGAGGCGCATCTCCAGGCCCAAGCGGGAAGAGGAGTGGGCGAAGGACGCCGCCTCGTTCGGCATGGTGACCTCGAAAGGGAACCGGATCGAGGTGATGGTCTGGGGTGATGGTGAGCGCGGCACCGTGCTCGCGCTTCACGGATGGGAAGGCCGCGCCTCGCAGATGGGCGCGATCGCGCGCGAGTTCGTGGATGCAGGCTACCGCGTCGTCGCTCCCGATTTCCCTGCCCACGGCGCGAGCCTCGGGAGCCGCACTAACGTGGTCGAGGCGTCGTGGGTCGTGAGCGATGTCGCGCGTCGTGTCGGTCCTCTCGAGGCGATCGTGGCGCACTCGTTCGGCTGTGCCGCCGCGACCGTGGCGATCGGACGCGGAATCGACGCCGCGCGCGCGGTCTTCATCGCGCCCGCCAACGACTTCACGTTCTACAGCGAGACCTTCTCGTCGGTGCTCGGCCTGCCTGCGACGATGCCGCGCCGAATTCAGCGCGAGACCGAACGCCGCGTCGGCGTCACGTGGGAATCGCTTCAGCCAGATGCGCTTCCGAGCGACCGCGCGATCCCGCTTCTTGTCATCCACGACGAAGTCGATCGCGAGATCCCGCTCATTCAGGGCGCGAAGGTCGCCAGCGTCTGGCCCGGCGCGGAGCTCATGAAGACGCGCGGGCTCGGCCACACGCGAATCCTCCGCGACGCCGGCGTCACGTCAGCAGCCGTCGGCTTCGTTACGGGCAGAGAGCGCGAGGAAGGTGAGGCGATAGCGGTCTAAGCCAAAGGCGAGAGGCGAGGAGGCGAGAGCAGGCGAGAGGCCAAAGCAGGCGGCCGATGTGGCGCAGGCACTCCTGCCTGCGCGTTGCCGAAGGCGACTCGACTCAGGGAAGCGCCACGACCAGGCGGCGCTTCGCGCCGCGCGCAGACAGGAGTGTCTGCGCCACACCGGGCCTGCTTTGGCCTCTGGCCTTTGGCCTCTGGCCTGCTCATCGCCTCTCGCCTTTCGCCTCCCGCCTCGGTGCGTAGATAATGTCCGGCGTGTCGACATTCGAGACCACGGTCGCTGTGGCGCACGGAAGCGGCCTTACAGTGGTCGAGCGTCGTGAGGTGACCCTGCCCGCCGACGGGGAGATCGTGCTCGCGCTTCGCTGCTGCGGGCTCTGCGGCACCGATCTCTTCAAGATCGACGGCCCCGCGATGGCTCCGACGGTGCTCGGGCACGAGCTGGTCGGCGTGGTCGAGCTCTCGCGCAGCGAGCGCTTCCGCGAAGGCGACAGAGTCGTCGTGCCGCATCACGTTTCGTGCGGCAGTTGTGCGCTCTGCGCGCGCGGCAGCGACACGATGTGTCCGACGTTCAAGGAAAACCTCCTGCTCCCCGGCGGTTTCAGTGACCGGATCGTCGTCGGGAGGCGCGCGGTCGATCGCGCGGCGCGCCTCGTGCCCGCGAACATCTCGGACGACGCTGCGTCGTTCATGGAGCCCGCGGCCTGCGTCCACCGAGGCATCCGTCGCGGCGGGCTGCTCGATCCGGTCGCCGAAGGTTCACCCGCGCGCGCAGCGCTCGTCATCGGCGCCGGAAGCATGGGGCTGCTGCACCTGCTCACGCTCAAGGCGATCGACCCGTCGTTCCGAGTCGTCGTGACCGACCTCCGGCGCGAGAGGCGCGAGCTCGCGATGTCTCTCGGCGCGTTCGCCGCCTCGGAACCGGGAGAAGCTCTTCGCGCCGCGGTCGTCGACGCGTCGGCGGGGCTCGGCGTCGACGCGGCGTTCGACACCGTCGGCGGCGCGCCGATCCTCGACTCCGCGCTCTCGCTCGTGCGCGAGGGAGGGTCGGTCGTGCTCTTCGCGCACGCGCCGCGCGATCAACGCGCGTCGTTCGACCTCAATTCGTTCTTCAAGGCGGAGAAGCGAGTGGTGGCGACGTATTCGGGATCGCTCGACGATCAGGAGGCAGTCTGGCGCCTGATCGTCAGCGGCGCGCTCGATGCGTCACCTCTCGTCACGCACCGCGTGCCGCTCTCACGTTTCCCCGAGGCTGTCTCACTCGCGCGCTCTCAGCAGGCGCTCAAGGCGATGGTCATTCCCGGCTGAGAGGAGCGTCGCGTATGGCAAAGCCCCCGATGCAGCAAACGCTCTTCCTTCTCGGTCCGGGACAGGTGGAGCTCCGGAGGCACAAGGTGCCGGAGCCGCGGAATGGCGAGCTGCTCGTCGCGATCCGCGCGGCGACCACCTGCGGCACCGATCTCAAGGTCTTCAAGAGGGGAGGCCATCCCCGGATGCTCGTCGTCCCGACGCCGTTCGGACACGAGATGGCGGGAGTCGTCGTGCATGCCGGCGACGGCGTCACCGGCTGGTCGATGAACGACGAGGTGATCGTCTCGAACTCGGCGCCCTGCGGCGTGTGCGACTTCTGTGCGCGGGGGCGCGAGAATCTCTGCCGCGACCTTCACTATCTCAATGGCGCCTTTGCGGAGTACGTCATCGTTCCTCCCCGCTTCGTGGAGCGGAGTGTCCACCGCAAGCCGGCGTCGCTGCCGTTCGAGCTCGCGGCGCTCTCCGAACCGCTCGCCTGCGTGATCCACGGGCTCGAGGCGGCGGCGCTGCCGGCGCGATCGGATGCGCTAGTGATCGGAGGCGGGCCGATCGGGCTCCTTTTCGTCGCGATGCTCGCCGCGGAAGGACATTCGGTGACGCTCTCCGACCCGCACGAGGCGAGGCTCGAGGTTGGCAAGGCTCTCGGCGCGACGCAGACGCTCGCGGCGCGGCACGACGGGCACGACACGCAGCGGCTTCGGGTGCTCGGCGGCAGCGGCGAAGGATTCGACGTGGTCGTCGAGGCGACCGGCTCGCCTGCCGCATGGGAGACGGGCATTGGCGTCGTGAGAACCGGGGGAGCGGTGCTTCTCTTCGGCGGTTGTGCGCCGGGGACATCGGTCGCGCTCGACACGCACCTCACGCACTACTCCGAGCTGACGTTGCGGGGTGCATACCATCATCGCCCGGCGACCTTCGCCCGCGCGATCGAGGTGCTGGCGCGCGGGGTCTTCGACGCGCGCCTGCTGCTCAGCGGCACGTGCGGCCTCGACGGCGTGGAGGAGGCCCTTCACTCGATGGACCGAAGGGAAGCTCTGAAGATCGTCGTCAGGCCCTGAAGGGCACCTCTCTCGTCGTCGCGGCCCGGACGCGAGGGCCGTTCGTCCGCCGCTGCTCGCATCCGCAAGGGAGTACACCGTGAAACCGAACGGGCGATTCGAGCATCTAGGGTCGAGCATGAAGAACGCCCCGGATCCATCGCTTCCGACCACGACCATAGGAGTCGCACACGTTCCCGACGTTGAACCGAGCAGTTCGGCAGGCCGGAGGCGTGCGCGGTGACATTCCTTTCCTCTACCGTGCGCTCCGCGTACAATCGCCGAGTCATGCCCCGGAAACTCGATTCCGACGAGGCGCGTGCGTCCTTTCCGGCCCGCGTCGCGGGCAGGGTGAGCCGATGAACAAGGCGCCCGTCCTGAAAGTCACGCTGCGCCAGCCCAACAGTGAGGCCTCGCGCCTCGTTCTGGAGGGGGAGAAGATCACGATGGGACGGTCAGCTGACTGCTCCCTTCCGATTCGCGACAGGTTCCTCTCGCGGCATCACGCCGAGTTCCTCTGGCAGCACGGCGCCTGGCACATTCACGATCTCGGCAGTGCGAACGGCACGTTCCTGAACGGCTCCCGACTGGAACAGATCGAGCGTCTACGCGAAGGCGACATCGTGATGCTCGGCGACAGCGAGCTCCAGCTCGGAGGCGCCGCCGAGTCGACCCCGCGCTTCTCGGTCGACGACTCGAACTCGGGGCTCAGCATCGCCATCCCGATCAAACAGATCGGCGACATGACCGACACCCACCGCGACCCCAACGCGGAAGGGCTGCGCATCCTGAACCGGCTCGCCATGGAGCTGATCGAAGACCGCCCGATGAGCGAGCTCTTCGACTTCATCGTCGAGCGCGTCATGCACCTGATGGCCCCGTCGCGCTGCGCTCTGGCGCTCCTGAATCCCGACTCGAAGTCGTTCCAGGCGGTCTACATGCGCTGCAGGAGCGATAGCGACTCGCAGGAGCTCACGATCAGCCGGACGCTCCTCGAGGAAGTCGTCGTCAAGAAGAACGTGCTGTCGTTCAACGACGTCTCGCAGGACGAGAACCTCGCGATGGCGAAGTCGATCGTGGGACAGTCGATCCGCTCCGCGCTCTGCGCTCCTCTCGTTGTCGGCGACTCGGTTCTCGGTGTGCTCTACCTCGACTACCTGCTGACGCAGCGGACGATCATGGAGGCCGACGTTCGGCTCGTCGCGCAGATTTCGCGCGTCGCGGCCGCGAAACTCGAGACGACACGGCTCCGCGAGGAGTCGCACGTCAAGGCGAAGATGGAGGAAGAGCTCCGGACCGCCTACGTCATTCAGAGCCGCCTTCTGCCGAGCAAGCCGCCGAACATCGCCGGCTATCGCCTCGCGGGTGTGAACAGGCCGGTCCGCACCGTGAGCGGCGACTACTACGACTTCGTCGAGCGCCCCGACGGGCGCATCTACTTCATCATCGCCGACGTCTCGGGGAAGGGAATCACGGCGGCGCTCGTCATGGCGAGCACCGCGACCGCGTTCGGCATCTTCACGAAGTCCGACCCGACCCCCGCCGAGCTGATGCGAAACATCAACCAGACCCTCGCGCCGAAGACCGCACCGTCGAAGTTCGTGACGATGTTCATTGGCGTCCTCGATCCCGCGACGGGCGTCGTCGGGTTTGCCAACGCCGGCCACACGCCGCCGCTCGTTCTGCGCGGTGGCCGCGTGGAGGTCCTCGGGACGACGGACATGGTCGTCGGACTCTTCCCGCAGGCACAGTATCGAGATCAGTCGACGACGCTTGCCTCAGGTGACTCCCTTCTCATGTTCACGGACGGCGTGATCGAGGCGGAGAACGAGAAGGGCGAGGAGCTTGGCCACGACGCCGTGTGCGCGAGCGCTGTTGCCTGGCACGGCCTCGATGCGACGGGAATGATCGAACGGCTCGAGAAATGGGTGCTCGGATTCACGGGAAGCACGCCGCTCGGCGACGACCTGACGATCCTCGCGCTCAGTCGCGACTCTGCGTGAGCCGCTGCGCTCGCGTGCCGTCCGCGCGGTTGTCGCGATCGCACTTCGCCTCTGTATAATCGAAGTCTGGCGGCATCGTCCGCCCTTCGAATATGGCTGAGCCGGTGGTGGTGATCTGTTCTCCCGGGGAGGAGGCTGCGGCGCGGGGGCTCTGTGCTGCCGTGGAGGCACGCGCTGTCGAGTGCTGGAGCCCCGTCCGCTACTCGCCCGACGAGGTCACGCAGTCGCTCGTCGACGGGAAGATCATCAACGCGATGGCGCTCGTTCTGCTGACGCGCAATCCGCTCGAGTACCGGCACGAGGTCGATCTGGCGACCAGGCGTTCGGTCCGCGTGGTGGTCGCGCCGCCCGAAGACGGCTCCGAGGCGTGGAGCGCGACGCTCAGGGAGCTCCAGGATGCGGGAGCGCTCGACACGGCGGCGTCGGGCGCGAAGGCGGCCGGATTCAACCAGCCGCGCGTCTACATCGCCGACGACGAAGAAAAGCACATCGAGTTCATTGCCGAGAACGTCTCGGAGGCGCAGGTCTTCGTCCGCTTCGGCCTCTTCGACAAGGCGATCGGCCGGCTTCGGATGGTGCTCGAGCGGGCGCCGAGAAATCTCGAGGCGCAGGACGAGATGCTGAAGATCTATCTCGAGGAGAACGAGCACGACAACGCGGCGGCCACTGCAGCCGACTACCTCGACTCGCTTCTGTACCGCGGCGAGGAAGCGGCCTACGCGATGCTCCGCTCGCACCTGCTCGAGCACGGGTTTGCGGTCGACGACGGCCCGCCGGTTGCGGTCGGCGCCGCGGGAGGCGTGTTCCGAACGACGCGATTCCACGCGAGCCCACCCGACCTGGTGTCTGCCGTCGCGGCCTCGGCCGCGCCTCGAATGGCAGCTCCCGTCGCGGCGCCTCCGAGAAGTGCGGCCAGCCTCGCTCCCGAGCCGCTACCTCTGGATCTCCCCATCCTCAGGAACTTCAGGCCGTCGCAGCCGGCGCTCGAGAGCACCGGCATCGATTCGGACCTTAGCGGCATCGATTTCCTTCTCGACCACGGCCTGCTCGACGAGGCGCGCATGCGTGTCGATCAGCTCGCTCACGAGCATCCCGGCCACTCCGGGGTGGAGGAGCGCAGGCGACGGCTCGAGGCGGCCGCCGGACCGCGCTCGGGGCTCGCCCTCGCGCTTTCGCTCGATGAGGACTGGGGAGCGCCGGCGGCAGAGCCCGAGCCGCCAGCCTCGCAGGCGAAGCCGGCGGCGGCTCCTTTGCCGATGCGACCACCCGTCGCCGCGGAGCCCCTGACGGCGACGGCAGACGAGCTCGTCTGCAGCGTTTTCTGCGCTCTGGCGGTCGACGAGGGAGACAGGTTCGAGATTCGCGCATGGCTTCACACCACGTCGCAAACCGAAGCGAACGGGGTGGCGATCGTCGAGGACCGCCGTGAGGCCGCGGTGCTGGCCTCGCCTGTAAGGCGCGGCGAGACCATGACTCTCTCGCTCTCCTTGCCGCTCCTCGAGATCGAAGGGCTTTCAGCGATCGCAATCGACTGGAACGGCGCAGCGACGGCGGCGACGTTCAAGGTGTTCGCGCCGCCGGGCACGGTGGACAGTCAGGTCGAAGGGTGGCTTTCGGTCGAGAAAGGTGGAGAACAGCTGGGCGACGTGCCTCTCCGGATTCGCGTCGCCTGAGGCTCGGTGTCGACTGCTTGCCCGATCTCGCAGGAACGGGCATACTGTTTGGCCCCGCAGGAGGAAGCATGATGCCCGAGAACGAAGAAGAGTTGCTGGCGAGAGTCCTGGAGCTCCTGGAAGAACAGGGACACCGTGTCGTCCGCCGGATGGACTTCGACCCTGAGATCCGCGTCGACGAAGAAGGCGCGATCACCTACTCGCTCGGGCGCGACAACTCCATCCAGCAGGTCCTTCGCCGGATGCTCGAATTCCTCGCGACGACGGTACTGCCGAACGAAGGCCAGGACCGGAGCTGGGAAGCGGCCGCAGTCGCCACGCGCATCATCGACGAGATCGAAGAAGACGCCGGCCCCGAGCTCCAGACCGACCTCCCGTTCCCCGGCGCCATCGACGCCTCCCGCCGCCGCGTCCGCTACGCCGCGAACAGGATTCTGACTGAGCTGATATAAGACATTTCGGATTTGGGATTTCGGATTTCGGATTTGAGCCGAACGCGAAATCTGCACGAAACACTTCGGGCCTCGCCAGGCAATGCCAGCGAGGCCCGAAGTCTTTGTTCCTCTAAATCCGAAATCCCCGTCAGTCTGCCAGAGTCGACAAATCTCCCGGGTCCTGTCCTAACTCCACCGCCTTCAGATAGCGACGGACGATCTTTCCGGAGCGCGTTTTCGGCAGCGAAGTGCGGATCTCGATGTCGGACGGCTGCGCAATCGGTCCGAGGTCCTGTCTGACGTGGTCCTTGAGGCTTCCGATGAGGCCGGCGCCTTCGGTGTGCCCCGCCTTCAGCACGACGAACGCTTTGATCTTCTCTCCCTTGAGCGGGTCTGGGAGCCCGATGACGGCGCTCTCGGCAACCGCCGGATGCCGCAGCAGCGAGCCTTCGACGTCGGCCGTGCCGATCCGGTGTCCCGCGACGTTGAGGACGTCGTCGGCGCGCCCTAACACCGCGATGTAGCCGTCGGAGTCGCGCACGGCGATGTCACCGGCGGTGTAGCAGCCGGGGATCTGCGTCCAGTACGCCTCGTAGCGCGAGTGGTCGCCCCATACAGTGCGAAGCATGTAGGGGAGCGGCTTGCGGAGCACGAGCAGGCCGCCGTGGTTGTCGGGAAGCGACACGCCGTCGCGCGAGACGATGTCTGCGACGACTCCCGGTAGCGGTTTTCCCACCTTGCCGGGCCGCGCCTCGAATGTCGGCAGCGTTCCTAACACCGGACCTGCGATCTCCGTCTGCCACCAGTTGTCGACCACGAACCCGTTCGACTGGCTGACCAGGTTCTTCTGCGCCCAGAGCTGCGCCTCGGCGTTGAGCGGCTCCCCGGCGCACGCGATGAGGCGGAGGCGCGAGAGGTCGAACTTCGCCGGGGCCTCGGCCCCGTGGCTCATCCACATCCGGAGCGCCGTCGGAGCGGTGAAGAGAATGTTCACGCCGAAGCGCTCGCATAGCTCCCAGGTCACGTCGGGCGACGGGTAGTCGGGCACGCCTTCGCGGCAGAAGACCGTCGCGCCGTTCGAGAGGGGGCCATAGACGATGAAGGAGTGGCCGACGATCCAGCCGATGTCGGAGGTCGACCAGTAGATGTCGCGCTCGCCGATCTGGTAGAAGGCGCGCGCGAGGTACGTGACCCCGACCATGTAGCCGCCCGTCGTATGGACGACGCCCTTCGGCACTCCGGTGGTTCCCGAGGTGTAGAGGATGAAGAGCGGATCCTCGGCATCCATCGGCTCCGGCTCGCAGTGAATGTCGCGCGCCTGCTGGATGTCGTAGAAGTCGTGCTCGCGTTCGCTCTCGAACTCGAACGGCTCGTCGCCCGGGCGCGACCCGCGGCGGTGAACGACGACGTGCTCGACGAAATCGAGCTCGCGCACCGCCTCGTCGATCGTCGGCTTGAGCGAGATCTTCTTGCCGCGGCGGAAGGTGAAGTCGGAGCAGACGATGACTTTCGCGTGCGAGTCGATGATGCGAGCCTGAAGCGCCGCGGTGCCCATGCCCGCGAAGACGACCGAGTGGATCGCTCCGATGCGCGCGCAGGCGAGCATCGTGATGATCCCCTCGGGGACGAGCGGCATGTAGATGATGATGCGGTCGCCCTTGACGACACCCAGGCGGCGGAGAGCGTTGGCGAAGCGGTTCACTTCGCGGTAGAGGCGGTTGTAGGTGTAGGCGTGCTCCTCGCCGTTCTCGCCGACCCAGAGGAGGGCCGCCTTGTTGCGGCGGTCGCTGTAGACGTGGCGGTCGAGGCAGTTGTAGGTGGCGTTGAGCTTGCCGCCGATGAACCACGAATGGCTCGGTGCCTCGAACTCGCAGACCTTCTTGAACGGCTCGACCCAGTCGATCGCCTTCGCCCGTTCGGCCCAGAAAGCGTCGGGGTGGGCGAGGGCGTAGTCGCGATCGATCTGGTCGTTAGGCAGATACGCTTCGCGCGCGAGCCAGATCGGCGGCTTGATGACGACCTCGTCCTTGGCGAGCTTCTCGATGGCGGCCTGCTGCGTTGCGTTGAGCTCGATGGTTGCGTCCTTGCTCATTCCTCGGGCCTCCGGAGTCTTTCGTGATCTCGCGCGTGGGGGCGCGGCACGATTGGTGTACGCCTACGGGCAAACGGCCGCGTGTGAGGATGGTCACAGCCGAATGTACGAGTAGCGCGGAGCCATCTGGCGTGTCCCTCGGAGCGGGACACGCCAAATGCACATCACATTCTTGCGCGCAGGTATTGCTTCGGCCACTCGACTTCGACGTCGAGCTCGCGTGCGGCGTGGAGCGGCCAGTAGGGATCGCGAAGAAGCTGCCGCGCGAGCAGCACGACGTCCGCTTCGCCGTTTGCGAGAATCCCCTCGGCCTGTTTCGCTCCGGTGATGAGGCCGACCGCACCGGTCGCGATTGCGGCGTTCCTGCGGATCTCGCGTGCGAACGCGACCTGGTAGCCGGGCCCGAGCGGAATCTTCGCGCCAGACACGTTGCCGCCGCTCGAACAATCGACGAGGTCGACGCCGAGCTCCCTGACCCGCTTCGAGAAGACGATCGACTGCTCGAGGTCCCAGCCGCCATCGGCCCAGTCGGTCGCTGAGATGCGGATGAAGAGCGGGAGCTCCGCGGGCCATGCCTGCGTTACTGCCTCGACGACGCGAAGCGGGAATCGCATCCGGTTCTCGAGCGAGCCGCCGTACGCGTCAGTGCGCTGGTTCGAGAGGGGCGAGAGGAACTCGTTGAGCAGGTAGCCGTGCGCCGCGTGAATCTCGACGACTTCGAAGCCTGCGGCATGCGCGCGCTTCGTGGCGGCGACCCACTGCTCGACCACCATGTCGATGTCGGCGAGGCTCATCGCGCGCGGGACGCGATAGCCGTCTGCGAACGCCACCGCGCTCGGCCCGATCGGCTCCCACCCTCGCGCGTCGTCGGCGAGCCCCGAGCCCTTGATCCATGGAACCTGCGTCGATGCCTTGCGTCCCGCGTGCGCGATTTGAATCGCGGGGACTGCTCCCTGCGCCTTGACGAACGCGGTGATCGGACGGAACGCCGCGGTGTGCGCGTCGGACCAGATGCCTGAATCGTCGGGGGAGATGCGCCCGACCGGATGGACGGCCGACGCTTCGACCATCACGAGAGCGGCGCCACCGACGGCGCGGCTTCCGAGGTGAACGAGGTGCCAGTCGTTAGGCATCCCGTCGGCCGAGGAGTACTGGCACATCGGCGAGACGAAGATCCGGTTGCGGAAGGTGATGGAGCGGAGCGTGAAAGGCGAGAAGAGATGGCTCATGCGTTCCTCGTGGAGTTTGACGTCAAGGATAAGGCATCCGAACTCGTACCGTTCGGTAGCAGGGCGATGGGGAGTGCGCAAGCGCAGCTTGCGCTCTTCCACGCCGAAGCGAAGCTTCGGCGCTGTTCATGCGATCTCCGGGCGGAAGCTGTCGCTTCCGCCTGGAAGAGCGAAAGCTGCGCTTTCGCTCTTCCACATGGGAACGGGCGGTCGCTTGCGCGACCGCCCGTCGTTACTTCGATTCGCTGTCTTGTAAGGCTATTTCCAGCCGGCGTCGGTAATCTTGCGCTCGGTGACCTCTCCGTACTTTTTTGCCGCGTCGCGAATTGCGGTGGCGTTGCCAATGAAGACGAAAGAGAGGTCGGACTCCTTCGGGTAGACGCGCTCGATGACCGACTTCGCGCCGTCGCCGGTCACGGCGTTCAGCTTTGCGCCGTAGTCGTCGACGTCACTGCGGCCGAGGTTGAAGGCCTCGATCTCGGCGAGCTTCGCGGCGAGCTGGTTTCCCGTCTCCAGGCGCGGCGGGTATTGGCCGGCGACGTAGGCCTTCACCGACGACAGCGTTGCCTCGTCGATCGCGCCCTTGTGAAGGCGCTCGAGCGTCGCGAGCGCCAGGTCGACCGCCTGCACCGTCGATTCGGTCTTCGTGAACGAGCTCATCGCGACGCTGCCCGGCACCGTGTCGCGGAGAACATAGCAGCGCGCGCCGTAGGTGAGGCCGGTGCGGATCCGGAGCTCGCTGTTGAGCATCGAGGTGAAGCGCCCGCCAAAGGCGGTGTTCACGAGGTCGACGGCCACGTTGTCGGGATCCTTCCGCGCGATGCCGACATTACCGATGCGGAAGTAGGTCTGCGTCGCGTCGGGCTTATCGACGAGCAGCACGCGCCGCCCCTTCTGCATCGCGGGCGCTTCGAGCTTCGGCATCGGCGCCGCCGCTTTCTGCCAGTCGCCGAACGCCTTCTTCACGTCCTTCGCGAGCGCCTTACCGTCGAAGTCGCCGACGAAGACGAGGATCGTCCTGTCGGCGCCCGCGTTGTCGCGGTACCACTTCGTCACGTCGTCCCTGGTGACGGCCGCGAGCGAGGTCTCGGTCGCGCTGCGCCCGTACGGGTGCGAGCCGAAGAGGAAGGCGTCGAAGTAGTTGTCGATCACTGCATCGGGCTGGTTCTCCCGCGCGGCGGCGATCCCGTCGATCATCCGCTTGCGGAGCTTGTCGAGCTCCGCAGGCTCGAAGCGCGGTCTGCGCAGCGCGTCGGCGAGCAACTCGAGCATGAGCTTGTGGTCGCGCGAGAGGAACTCGCCGCTGACGACGAGAGCTTCACGCGCGCTCGCCGTTCCGAAGCTCGCGCCGACGCTGTCCGTCGCCGCGGAGAACTGGAGCGCGTCGCGCGATCCCGCGCCCTTCTGCAGCAGGTCGGCGGCGAGGTCGGCGGTCCCTTCCTTGCCGGTTGGATCGGTGATCGCTCCTCCCGCGATGCGCGCGTGGAACGCGATCATCGGGACGTCGCGCTTCTCCATCAGGATCAGCTGCATGCCGTTGCCGAGCTTCACCTTCTCGTAGGGAGGGAGCTTCATCGACGCGGTCTGCGCCGCGGCGGGGATTGCGATCGCCATCGCGGCGACAACTGCGAGAATTCGATTGCGGTTCATCGCGCGGGCTCCTTCGACGCCGGCGCCGCCGCGGCGGGCATCAGCACGCCAACGGTGCGATTCGTGGTGCGGAAGACCTTCGCCGCGGCCTGCTTGATCTGCTCCGCGGTAACCGCCTCGTAACGTTCGGGTGCGGTGAAGAGCCTGTGCCAGTCACCCTGGAAGGTCTCGTTGCTGCCGAGCGCCTGCGCCTTGCCGCTGATCGTCTTCAGGTTGCGCCAGAAGTCGGCGACCTGGATGTTCTTCGCCTTCCGAAGCTCGGCCTCGGTGGGGCCTTCGTTCGTGATCTTCGCGAGCTCCTCGTCGAGGATCCGCTCGGCCTTGGCCGGGTCGGCTCCCGAGGAGAGGGTCATCGCGATCCAGAGCAGTCCCGGGTCGAAGCCGCGCGGGTCGTCGAAGGCGCCGACGCCGAGGGCGATCTGTTCCTGCTCGACGAGTCGCTGGTGGAGGCGCGAGGAGTCGCCGCGGGTGAGGATCGCCTCGAGGAGGTCGAGCGACTCGCGTTCCGGATCGTCGGCGGTGCCTACGTGATACGCGATCTGGACGAGGGGAACCTGCGCGTCCTTGGTGAAGGTGACGCGCCGCTCCCCCTGCTGCTCCGGCTCGACGGTACGGACCGGCTCGGGAGGCGCCTGCGCCGGGATCGGCTCGATGTACTTCTTCGCGAGGGCGAAGACGTCGTCGGCCGTCACGTCGCCGACGACGATCATCGTCGCGTTGTTAGGCGCATAGTAGGTCCGGAAGTAGTTCTGGAGGTCGCTCTTCGACCAGGCCTCGATGTCGCTGGGCCAGCCGATGACGGGGATCTGGTAGGGATGGGCGACGTAGGCCGCAGCCTGGACCTGCTCGTTGAGCAGCCCCTGGTTGCTGTTGTCGACGCGGAGCCGCCGCTCGGAGTAGACGACGCCGCGCTCGCTGTCGACGATCTTGTCGTCGAAGGCGAGGCTCTGGATCCGGTCGGCCTCGAGGTCGAAGATCAGCTCCATCGCGTTCTTCGGGAACCAGTTCTGGTAAACCGTCACGTCGGTCGACGTGTAGGCGTTGTTCGCGCCGCCGTTCGCCTCCATGACCCGGTCGAACTCGCCGGGGCCGTACTTCTTCGCGCCGTTGAACATCATGTGCTCGAAGAAGTGCGAGAGCCCGGTGATCCCGGGACGCTCGTTGCGCGAGCCGACCCGGTACCAGATGTACATCGCGACGTTCGGGATGTCGCGGTCGGGCCAGACGATGACCTTCATGCCGTTGCCGAGCGTCGTCTCGCGGATCTCGCTCGCGAGGTCGGGCTTCGCCGCCGCGGGAGCGGCGAGGGAGAGCGACGGAATCGCGACGAGCAGCGCAGCGACGAGGGCGAAATGCCTTCGCTTCATGCATGCTCCTTGATTGTGTTCGGATTCATTCACTTCGAGGGGGCTGCGATCGAGGCGCGTGCCCCGTTCGCGAGCGGAATTGTACGTTCAAACCAAGCCGACCTGGATGTTCCGAAACTGCTTCAGATCGCCCCCGCAGGCTCGGGAGGCCGCTCAATTTGTTCCGCTGCAGACGAGCGCCGCGGAGGTCAGGCGAAGTTGAGCGACTCGAAGAACGACCGCAGCGCTTCAGCCGTTCTCTCCGGCGTGAACGTGCCAGCGGTTTCTCTGCCGCCGGACTGCAGCCGGGCGATCAGGCCCGGGCACTCGTCGAACGTGTCGACGAGCTCACAGGCACGCTCGACGAGCGCGTAGACCTGCTGGTTCGGGAAGACGACGGCGTTGAATCCGTCGCGCAGGAAATCGCGTCCGCCGATCGCTTCGTAACAGATCGGGATGCACCCGGCTGCCATCGCCTCGGGGACGGTCGTGTTGAACGCCTCGTGAGAGCTCACGTTGACGAGGAACGCGGAGCTCGACATCAGCGCGGCAACTTCGCGGTGGGAGAGTCCGTCGAGACGGACGAGCTCCCACTCCGGACGCTTCCGGAGCTCGCGCGAGAGGAGCCAGAGGACGATGTCATGATCGAGGAGCCCGGCGGCTCGATAGGCCTCTTTCCACGCCAGGAGGACGCGCTTTCTGCGAGGAGCGGCTGACGGCTCAAAGAAGTAGCTCGCGACGAACGGCGGAACCACCGTGGCCGGCAGCCCGAAGTGTTGTCCCACGACGGTGGCCACGTGGGGGAGTACCACCATGGCAGCTTCGAAGCCAAGCTCGCGATAGTCGGCGGCGTCGCCGAGCCCACGCGTGATGAGGAAGCTGCCCTGAACGAAGACGATCCGATGCCACGGAAACTGCTGAACCACTTCCAGGGATGCCAGCACCTCGGGAACGACCACGATATCGCTCGACCGCGGGGCGAAGTCCGCGTCGTCGAGGTAGACGATCGGAACCTCGACGTCGATCCAGGCCGGCCTGAAGGGCGAGTGATGGTGAAGCGCGCGCGCGTCGAAGCCCTGGGCGCGGAGGAGCCGAACGTGCTCGTAGAGCATCCCGATCCCCCAGCTCGGAGCCGTGAAATCGGCGAGCAGGTAGTAGATCGTCACTCCGTGATCGCGTAGATGCATCGATTGCAGATGAAGTCGTCGGGCGCCTGCTCCATGCCGTAGACCCAGCGGCGGTAGAGCGCCATTTTCGGACCCGCGAGAATCTCGTCGAGGGTCTGGTCGTGGAGATCACCGACCACGTAGTCGTCGTTGTAGTCCTGGCAGCAGAGAACGCACTGGCCCATCGGGTTCACGTGGACCCACTGGACCGGCCGCGAACCGGTCTGCTCGCATCCTCGGAGCCTTTTCTTCTCACCGCTGGGATGCAGACCGATAGGCACGGCGCCGGCGCGGTCCATCACCTCGTAATACTGGACGTTGAAGAGTGAGCCAGCGTACAGGGCGCGAATCTCCTCGAAGTCGCGCTTGTGGGCTTCGTCGCCGGTGCCGAGCACCGCCAGATCCATCTGCGGTGCGAGAGGCTTGTCCTTGATGTATTCGAGGTTTCGAAGCACCAGTGGCAGATGCTTCCGGCCGCGTTCCTGCGCGTAGCGCTCGCCGTCGAGCGTCGAGAGGTTTACCGAGAGGTACCGGAGCCCGCCGAGACCCAGAATCGAATCAACCCGGTCCGGAGTGAGGCCGGTGCCGTTCGTGAGCACGGCGGGACCGAGGCCGTACTGCTTGAGCATCCGAACCTGGTCGACGAACCGCTTGTCGACGGTCGGCTCGTTGTAGTGGACCATCGAGACGCCGTCGAGCGTGTCGCGGTAGGCTGCGAGCTGCGCGACGATCGACTCGTAGAACTCCATCGTCATCGAATGGTCTTCGCGCCGCGTGATCGAAACGGGGCAGAAGTAGCAGGCCTGGTTGCAGATCGTGCTCGCTTCCAGCGACACGTATTTGAGGCGGAACCGCGTCGAGAGATCCTCTGCCGATTTGACGAGCCAGCCGTCGAGCTTCAGCGTCGCCGCAAGCTCGGCCGAGAGGTCGGCTGGCGCTGTCGAGCCCGCCACGATCGTCTGCAATTCCCCGAACCCCCTGTCCCCGGGAGCCAGGGACCGGTCCGTCATCGGGTTGTAAATCCGGTCCGCGGAGAGGTTGAGGAACGGTTCGGTGAGAAGGCGTTCAGAAGGCGGCGTGTCGTTCGTCGTCATAGGTGGCAAGGTCGTCTCGAACATGGTTTGGTGGGGTATACGGGTCTGGCTCCGACAACGTCTACTTCCCAGCGTCTGTTCCAGTCCCGGCCCGCGCCTCGCGACAGCCGGGCTCCGCCTCCGGCCGCTCGCCGGCGGGTCGGTCGGGGCGTGTCTGGGCGCCTCTGCCTGCGGAGGCCTCCGTCGTCTCGACCCGTCGACCGGCACCCTCGCGTCTTCACGCCCGGATTCAGTGGCCCGTCGAGACGAAGGGTTGCTCGGCCCATGCTAAGGTGACCGGGCGCTGTGGTCTCGTACTCGAAAGGGGAATCAGCGATGCTGCGGATCGGGGCACTCGGCAGGACCGACCTGAACGTCTCCGGGCTCTGCCTGGGCACCATGCATTTCGGAACACGCGAGGATTCGCGCGCTTCGTACGCCGTGCTCGATCGCTTCGTCGAGGAGGGCGGCAACTTCCTCGACTCGGCGAACGCCTACGCTGCGTGGCTGGGGAAGGGAGGGGAGAGCGAGACACTTCTCGGCGCGTGGATGAACGACCGGGCGAACCGGCGCAATCTCGTCATTGCGACCAAGGTCGGTTGCGCTTACGCGGACGTCGAGGCGGGGGTCACGCCAGCCCGGATCATCGCGGAGTGCGACAGGAGCCTCCGGAGGCTCGGCACCGACGTCATCGATCTCTATTACGCACACGTTGACGACCGCAGCACGCCGATGGAGGCGCAGCTCGAGGCGTTCGACTCGCTCGTTCGCGCGGGGAAGGTTCGCTACGTGGGGGCGAGCAATTTTCGAGCGTGGCGGCTTGCCGAGGCCGAGGCATCGAGCGCGACGCGGCGCGTGGTGTCATTCAGTTGCGTGCAGCAGCGATTCTCGTATCTGCGCCCTCGCGTCGATGCCGAGCTCGAGACACACATGCAGTGCAACGACGATCTCTTTGATTTCTGCCGCAGTCGGGCCTTGCCGGTCCTCGGGTATTCGCCGCTGCTCGGTGGCGCCTATGGGCGGCGCAACGTGCAGCTCCCCCGCATTTACGCGCATGCGGACACGGTGGGACGGCTCTCGGTCCTCGATCGCGTGGCGCACGATTTGTCTCTCCAGCCCGAGCAGGTCGTGCTGGCGTGGGTGGTTGCGAACGGCGTGCTGCCGATTTGCGGTGCGAGCAGCCCCGAGCAGATCAGCGCCAACGTCGTCGGCGCGACGTTCGGTCTCAGCCCGGAGCTACTCGAGAGATTGAATCAGGCGGGAGACGGGCAGGCGACGAATGAGTGAGGCGGGTGTGATCCGCCGGCGTCCGGATCAGAGGTAAAGGCGACGCGGGGAGTCTGGAGCCGCGGGGCCGAAGGCACACTCCGACGCGCGCGATCTCGCGGGCGGTTGCCTACGTTGGCGCAGGCTCGGCTTCGGACCCCGAGCGTCGGCGGCTGGCGTATCCGGCTACAGGCCGAGCTTCGGCCAGATCGCGTCGATCTTCCGCTTCACCTCGGCCGACATCTCGAGCTCGTCGGGCCAGACGCGGGTGAAACCCTCGCCTTCGAGCTTCTTCGTCCCGTCGATGCCGACGTGGCTTCCGTAGCCGAAGGCGCGCGACGAGTGGTCGAGGACGTCGATCGGCCCCATGACGAACTCCATGTCGCGCTCGGGGTCGACGTTGTTGAGCACGTACCAGGAGACAGTCTTCAGGTCGTGCGGGTCGATGTGGTCGTCGACGATCACGATCGTCTTCGTGAACATCGCCTGTCCAAGCCCCCAGATGCCGTGCATGATCTTGCGCGCGTGCCCCGGGTAGCGCTTCTTGATGGCGATGATCATCAGGTTGTGGAAGACCCCTTCCATCGGCATGTGCATGTCGACGATCTCGGGGAACTGCTTCTTCATGATCGGAAGGAAGCAGCGCTCGATCGCGAAGCCCATGTGGCCGTCTTCCTGCGGCGGCTTGCCGACGATCGTCGCCATGAAGAGCGGATTCTTCCGGTGTGTGATCGCCTCGACGTGAAATACCGCGTAAGGCTCGACCGGCGTGTAGAAGCCGGTGTGGTCGCCGAACGGCCCCTCGTCGCGTCTCTCGGCCGGATCGACCCAACCCTCGAGCACGATCTCGGCGTTGGCCGGAACCTCCAGGTCGTTGGTGACGCACTTCACCAGCTTCACCGACTCCTTGCGCGCGTAGCCGGCAAAGAGCATCTCGTCGATGTCGGGCGGCAGGGGGCAGATCGCCGCGAAGCAGGTGATCGGATCGGCGCCGATCGCGACGCTCACCGGAATCCTCTGTTTCCCCATCGCCTCGGCGTCCTGGTGCTGCCGCGCCGCGTCCTTGTGCAGCTGCCAATGCATGCCGGTCGTGTTCCGGTCGTAGACCTGCATCCGGTACATGCCGACGTTGCGCTTTGCCGTCTTCGGATCCTTCGTGAAGACGAGCGGGAAGGTGATGAACGGGCCGCCGTCGTCGGGCCAGCAGGTGAGGACGGGGAGTTTGCCGAGGTCGACGTCGGCGCCTTTGTGGACGACCTCCTGGCAGGGGGCGGAGTCGACGTACTTCGGGAAGACGTTTGCGAGCTCGCCGAGCGCCGGGAGCATCTTGATCTTGTCGATGAGCCCCGTCGGGATGCGCGGCTCGAGGAAGAAGTCGAGGCGTGAGGTCCACTCCTCGTAGCTCTCGATCTCGAGCGCCATCTTCATCCGGCGCTCGTTGCCCATCAGGTTGATGACGACGGGGATGTCGGAGCCTTCGACGTTCTCGAACAGGAGCGCGGGTCCGAATTTCTTCGACACGCGATCGGTGATCTCGGTGATCTCGAGCTTCGGCGAGACGCGCTCCTTGATGCGCACCAGCTCTCCCGCCTTTTCGAGTGCCGCAATGAAGTCACGAAGGTCTTTGTAGGCCATGGCTTCGCAAGCATAGAGAAGTGGAGTGGAAAAAGGCGAGAGGCGAGAGGCGACAGGCGATGAGCAGCCTGGTCTGACGCAGGGCCGCATGCCTGCCCGTCGTGCCCGAAGCGGGAGGTTGGCGTTCGCGCGACCAGAGCCAGCTTCGCCTCGCTCTTCGCCGCGAGAACGATATTGCCCCCCGCCTGCTCATCGCCTCACGCCTGTCGACTCTCGCCTCGACGCGGCTCGTCCGCGTCGTACAATCTGCTCATGCTTCCACAGCCGGGCGAGGAGTTCCTGCTGCCGCTGTTTCCTCTTCCGAACGTCGTTTTCTTTCCGAGGACGCGGCTGCCGCTCCATGTCTTCGAGCCGCGATACCGGCAGATGGTGGCGGACGCGATGGCGGGAGACGAGCGGATCGGAATGGTCCTGCTGGAGCCCGGCTGGGAGAGCGACTACTACGGCGCTCCGTCGGTTCATCCAGTAGGCACGTTCGGGCAGATCGAGAGCCTCGTGGCGCTCGAGGACGGGCGGTTTAACCTGATCCTCAACGGCGAGGCGCGCTTCCGCGTGGTCGAGCTGGTGAGCGAGTTGCCCTATCGCGTCGCGCGCGTCGTGCGGCTTCCAGACGTCGCCGCTTCGCCCGACAAGACGCACGCGATGCGCGAATGGCTCGTCGAGCTCTCGCTGCGCTACCTCGAATTCGTTCCCGAGCCGAACCAGGTCCCGGAGCTGAAGACCGCGACGTGCGAGGAGCTGACGAATGCGCTCGTGATGTCGCTTCCGCTCGACGTCGACGACAAGCAGCGCCTGCTCGAGCTCGACGACGTCACCGATCGCGCCGAGCGGGTCGGCGGGCTGCTCAAGCAGAGGCTCGAAACGCTCGAGTTCCTCGCCCCGTTCAGGGTTGGCGGGGATCCGAAGAACAATTGAATAAGGCAGGCGAGAGGCGATAAGGCGAAAGGCGATAAGCAGGAATGGCGTTGGGCGAGAGGCGATAGGCGACAAGCAGGCGACGGCGAGGGTGGAAGGTAAGGTTGATTGTGCCTGCCCGATCCCGGCGTAGGGGCGATCCGGTGGGTCGCCCGTTCTTTGCCGAATCCAGGAAACGGGCGACGCACCGCGTCGCCCCTACGAAACCAGATTCGCCTGCTGATCGCCTTTCGCCTCTCGCCTGATTCCGCCCGCCTAACGCCGTTCCTCCCACGCCTTCACCATCTGCGCCACCTGCGCGTCGGTCGCGCGGGTCTTCGCGAGGAAGAGCGAGCCGATCGACGGCATGCGGACGAAGCGCGTGGCCGCATCGACCAGCTGCGGTCGGGAGAGGAACTTCGCCACGCGGCGGCTCCAGCGGATCCGGTCGAGGAAGAAGCCGCGGTACGTGGCGTCGTACTCGGCGGCGATGTCCTCGGGGTCATCCGAAGTTCTTCGGACGATGATCGATGCGGCGGCGAGCGCCGACTGGATCGCCATCGCCATCCCGTTGCCCGCGAGTGGGTCGATGATGCCCGCGGCGTCGCCGACCATCAGGATGCCGTTCACGGCCGGGGATCGCGCGGCGAAAATCACCGGCTCGGACGAGAGGAACTGCGTCTGCGCCGGCTCGTGCGACGCGAAGAGCCGCCGCAGATGCTCCCCTTCGCGCGGGAGGGAGTCCACGAACGTTTCCCAGCCGCCGCGGAGCCCGTCGAGAGCGCTCGCGTGGACCAGGCCGCAGATATTGACCTCGCCACCCTCGACGCCGTTGACGCCGAGGTAGCCGCGGGGAAACGAATAGAGATCGATGGTGTGCTGCCTGGAGGTCGCGGTCGAAGGCGCTTCGCTTGCGATAGGCAGGTAATGCCTCTTGAAGCCGAAGTGCCGGCGCGCCATGTCGCGTGTGAACGGGCGTTCGAGCTGCCGGTCGATCCGTCCCCATCGGCCCCACGCTCCCGCCACGATCCGTGCAGTGGCGAACTGCGGCTCGTGCTCGCGGTTCCGCGCGTCGATCGCGAAGCCGTCGCGCGTTCGCCGTATCGCGTCGACAGCCCACCCTTCGCGAACCGTCGCTCCGAGCTCTGCCGCGCGACGAACGAGCATCGCGTCGAGCCGCAGTCGCGAGATGCCGCGCGCCGCACGCGGTAGATCGAACTCGTAGGTTCCGCGCGGGCCGACAATCCTGCAGCGGCTGATTTCGGTCGCACCCTCCCGGTCGAGCTCTTCCAGCAGTCCGATGAGCTCGAGCGGCGCGAGCGCGTCGTAGGAGAGGAACTCGCCGCAGAGCTTGTCGCGCGGAAACTGGTCGCGGTCGAAGAGCACCACCGAGCGCCCTCGCTGCGCGAGGAGCGCGGCGAGCGTCGCCCCTCCCGGGCCGCCCCCGACGATCGCGACGTCGTACATCACCGGTTCGCTCATCGCCTCACCACCAGCCCGAAACGGAACGGCACGAGTGTGAAGACCTCGGCGCTGCGCACTCGGAGCGAGCGGGCGAAGTCGCGCATCTCGGTCATCGTGTAGCCCTGGAGCACCGAGGCCGGGGCGTCGAACCTCGTGATCGGCCCGACGAGACGCAGCGCGCCGACGAGCCGCACGAAGAGCAGAGGTGCGTAGTGTCTCCTCGTATCGGTGAAGGCGAGCCCCACGCCTGCGACGCGGAGCGACTCGCGCACGATCTCGCGATTCTCGTCCGGGCTGAAATGATGGAAAAAGTGCGACGAGGTGACGATGTCGACCGACCCGTCGCGGAAGGGGAGGTGAAACGCATTTCCCGCACACCGCGCGATCGGCGCGCCGCCGAGCCTGCGTCCGTAGTTGAGGTGCCGGATGTTCATGTCGAGGCCGATGGAGGTCGTCCGCGGCCAGCGTCGCTTCACCGCGTCGAGAAGATCCGAGGTGCCCGTGCCGAGGTCGAGGACGACGGGCCGCGCGTCGCGCTTCGGGATGAGGCGCGACAGCATCGCGAGATAGGCCCGCCTCCCGCCGGCAAGGCTGTTGAATCGCCGCAGGTCGCGCAGCGAGCGCGTCATGTCGTCCTCGGCGGCATCATGCTCGTCGAGCAGCTCGTCGGTGGCGACGCGCGCGGGAGTGAGTGAGAACGGCATCGTCAGGAGGCCGCCCGCATGTCGCGACCGCGGCGGACAGCGTCGATCACTCGTACCTCCGCAGCACGAGAGCCGAGTTCTTCGATCCGAAGGCGATGGTGTTGCAGACGGCGACGCGGAGCGAAGCGCGCCGGCCGACGTCGGTGACGTAGTCGAGATCGCATTCCGGGTCGGGAACCTCGAGGTTGATCGTCGGCGGAAGCACGCCGTCGCGAAACGCCATCAGCGTCGCCGCGACCCCGGCGGCGCCGCACGCTCCCTGCGGGTGGCCGATCATCGACTTCGTCGCCGAGCCGGGAAGGCGGCGCGCGTGCTCGCCGAAGGCGAGCTTCACCGCGCGCGTCTCGATCCGGTCGTTCAGCTCCGTCGACGTGCCGTGGTAGTTGAGGTAGTCGACCTCGTCGGATGCGACGCCCGCCTCGTCCATCGCCAGCCCCATCGCGCGAGCGGGCTCTTCGCCCGACTCGTCCATGCGGACGCGGTGATGCGCGTCGCACGTCGAGCCGTATCCCGCGACCTCCGCGTAGATGTGCGCGCCGCGCGCGACGGCCGTCTCTTCGCGCTCCATCACGAACATCCAGGCGCCCTCGCCAAGGACGAAGCCGTCGCGGTCTTTGGAGAAGGGGCGCGACGCGGCCGCGGGACGGTCGTTGAAGGAGGTCGAGACGATGCGCATGATGCAGAAGCCGGTCATCACCCCTTCGGTGATTGTCGCGTCGGCGCCGCCGGTGACGACCGTGTCGACGATGCCGAGGCGGAGGTTCCTGTAGGCGTAGCCAATCGCGTCGGTCGACGACGTGCAGCCGGTGGAGATGAGATGGGAGAAGGCGCGAAGGTCGTGCGCCATCGAGATCTCGGAGGCGATCGTGCCGATCGTTCCCGATGGGATCGAGTAGACGGACGCCTGCTTGAGATGGCCGCCGTACCAGAGCTCGTACATCCGCTCGGAGAACTCGATCGCCCCGCCGCCGGAACCTAACATGACGCCGGTGCGCCGCCGCCCTTCGAGCGGGAGCGCCCTCGGGTCGAGCCGCGAGTCGGCGAGCGCCTCGGCGGTCGCGGCGAGGCACATCGGGACGACGCGCGACACGTGGCGGATGCTCTTGGGATCGATCCAGAGCGCCGGGTCGAAGCCTTCGAGCTCTCCCGCGACGCGAGAGCTGAGCGCGGAAGCGTCGAAGGCGCGGATCGGCCGGATGCCGGAGATCCCGCGCGCGGAGGCGTCGAAGAAGGCCTCGCGCCCGAGCCCGTTAGGGCTCACGACGCCGACGCCGGAAATCACGATTCGAGCAGGCACAGGCGGATGGTAGCACCTGAGGAATTGAGAATCCGCGATTGCGAAATGCTGCAGGCGATCTCGACGTTTGAGCTGTCTCAGGTTTGATGATGACCATGGCAAGCAAAGTTTGGAGCGGGATTCGCGCTCTCTGGTCGACAAGTGGCTGGATCGGGATCGTCGGCATCCTCGGTGGCAGTCCGGCCATGGCCTTGGCGCGGGCTTCGTTCATCGATCACGCCGAGTCAGTCATCCTGTCGCAGCCGGCGCACTCGTTTCTTCCCGTGCTCCGTGCGGACCTGTCGCTCGTCGCGGCGATCGTGACCCTCGCCATCGCCGGTTTTTTTCTGCCGGCGGAAACGCGAGGCGCGAGAATTCTCCGGTCCGGGATTCGAGTTTTGTGCCTCCTCCTTTTCCTGGCTCAGGCGGCCGACCTGCTCCTCCTGCGATTCCTGCGGATGCGACTCGAGCTGTCCGATGTCATCCGGTTCTCGCGGGAAGGGTTCGCTGGGCTCACGCTCGCGGTGGGATTTCAGAAATACGTGGGTGCGGGTATCCCTCCGCGCGCGATCGGGCTCGGATTGCTGGCACTCGTCGGGCTGGGCGCCGCAGCGATTCTTTCGCGGCCCGGACCCCGAACTGCGCCGCGGCACATCTGGAAGATTCTCGTGGCGGGCGCCGTCATCGCCACGCTTGGCGCGGCGATGACGCTCGACGCAACACGATTTCACGGCTGGGCCTATCCGAATGTCGTCGCCGCCAATCTCCCCGGCACGACGACGATCCCCTACTCGAGGAGCTTCCTCGTGGAGGCTGATCGAAGGGCTGCCGCACCTGTCGTGTCGCCCGGCGAGAACCGTCGCCTCGACGTGATCGTCTATGTCGTGGAGTCGCTCTCGTCGAGCCAGAGCGAGTTGTTCTCGGGTCTGCACGACTACACCCCCCAACTCGACCTCCTGGCGCGCCGCGGTCGCTCCGCACCAGGCTTCTTCGCGAACGGCTACGCCACGAACTTCGGGCTGATCGCCCTCCTTACAGGCCGCATCGCCATCCTCTCTCCGGGCGGTGAGGAGGCCCCTGATTTTTCGGGATTTCTAGGAGGGTTGGCGCTGCCCCGAATGCTCCATGACAGCGGCTATCACACCGTGTATCTCACGACGTCGGATCTCGGATTCACCCGGATGGGGGAGTGGCTCGACACGCTCGGCTTCGACTCGATTTCCGGGAGCCACGATCCTGCGTACGAAGGGATGCCTCGGTTTGCGTTCGATGCCGCTCCGGACGCGGCGTTGGTCGATCAGGTCGTGAGGCAAGCCGAAGCTCTGCGTAAAGAGCGCACGCAGCCATTCCTCATCGTGGCGCAAACCGCGAGCAGCCACATGCCGTTTGTCGATCCAACGGGAGCGAATCATACGGAGGCGGGCGTCATAAGGTATGTCGACGCGCAGATTGGACGCCTCGCGCGCGAGCTCGAAGCGGACGGCTACTTCGAGGGAGGAATCCTGATCGTGGTGGCGGATCACCGGAAGATGGCGCCGCTCGAAGCCGGAGAACAGAAAAGGTTCGGCCTCTCGGCATTCGCGAGAATCCCGCTCGTCATGGTCGGCGCCGGCATCGAGCCCGGGATCGCCCAAGGTTCGTTCCAGCAGGCTGATCTCCCGGTCTCGCTCGCCTGTTTCCTGACGGCCGAATGTCGGAGGCGTGGCTGGCGAGGGTCGATTCTGGCGAAGTCATCCATTCCGCCGCGTTGCGTGTTCTTCCCGATGGGAAACGACCGTGAGCTCGTCTACGTTCGCTGTGGAGACAGAGAGGCGATGATTCGGCTCAACGGCGACAAGTCGCGCGTGACGGAGGGAAGTCTCGCTCCGGGTGAGGCGGAGGACGTTCTCTACGAGATTGCGCGAATCCGTTCCGAAAACGTGCCTGTCGAGTGGCCATCGCAGGCCGAGGCCCGTCCGGATCGGTAGTCCCGCGCCCGACCGTCGCGGACACGCCGCCTGACCTGACCTGATGCCGAAGCGGCGCAGACCCGCGTGGCGGGCGCCGTGCTGTTAGGGAGCCTCGCGCACCGCCTCGACTTTCCCGTCGAGATCCATGAGAAGCAGCTCGACTTCGAGCTCCGGATGCTTCTCGTGAATCTGTTTCGCGAGCGTGCGGAGCGTCTCGGTGTGAATAGCGGTCTCCTTCGCCCTGTCCTTCGCGAAGTCTTCGCCGAGGAAGACGCGGAAGGCGCCGCAGTCGCGATGATCCATGGCGATGACCGTGTGGATGGCGTGAAGCTGGATTGCGACGTCGAGGTGTTCCCAGAAGGTCGTGTTCCAGGCGGGGCGCTGGTCAGCGGTGGCGCCGAGTGCGGCGCCAGCGAGAATGAGCTGGTCGTATTGGTCACGCATCCCGCGGCCCGACATGTAGCGCTCGACGTCGTCGGTGAGGCGGTAGTCCATGCAGGTGAGGAGCAGCGCGTCGGTGCCGTGCTTGCCACCGTACGTTTCGGCCTGATGGTCGGTGACGTTCACCGGCGCGGCGGAGTGGGCGCAGCCTGCGAGCAGAAGGGACACGACGAGAATCATCGACGCGAGTCGGAGGGTGCGCATTCGGAATCTCCTATGCGCCCATTTAATCAGGGGCACGCGGAGGCAGCAAGCCAAGCGCACCGCGCGCCGACGAAATGCGAGGCCCACCCTCGCGGTTGTCGAGCGAGGATTGGCGGTGACGCGGCGACGAGTCGATGACCTCGATTTCGCGGCGATTCCTCTTGACTCTCCCCGCGACCGAAACTACACCGGCTCAGCACTCAGCACTCAGCACTCAGCACTCAGCACTCAGCACTCCCAGCCAATGCCCCGCCTCATACTCTTCGACATCGACGGCACGATCCTGCGCGACGACGGGATGGCGCGCGAGGCGTACGGGATCGCGCTTCGCGAGATCTACGGCCACGAGCGTTCGCTGCGTCCGTACGACTTCTCGGGGCTCACCGATCCGCAGATCACGCGCATCGTGCTCGGTGACGCCGGCTACGGCGACGACGTGATCTCGGAGAAGCTCGACGCGCTCTGGGAGGTCTACCTGCGCGAGATGCGCGCGCGGGTCTCTGCCGAGCGTGTGAGGCTGATGCCCGGTGTCGTCGCGCTGATCGAGATTCTGGAGCGCGAGCCGGAGGTCACACTCGCGTTGCTCACGGGGAACATCGAACCGGGTGCGCGCATCAAGCTCGGCGCGCACGAGCTCAACGGCTGCTTCCCGTTCGGCGCGTTCGGCAGCGACTCCGCAGTCCGCGCCGAGCTGCCTCCGGTCGCCATACGCCGCGCGGAGGAGGTGACCGGCCTCCGCTTCGCGCCGTCGGACGTCGTCATCATCGGCGACTCGATCCACGACGTCCGCTGCGCGGTTCCGCACGGGGCGACCTCGATCGCCGTTCCCACCGGCCCGACCCGGGCGGAAGCGCTGCTCGCGGAAGGCCCGACCTACTTCTTCGAGACGCTGGAGCCGGGCGGCGAACTCCTCGCAGCCATCCTGGGTCGATGAGGCTCGCGAAATGTCGCGCCAAAGGCTAAACTCCGCGCCGTGAAAAAGGGTTCGCTCCTCGTTCTTTTCCTCGCGGTATTCATCGATCTCCTCGGCTTCGGGATCGTGGTGCCGCTCCTTTCGTTCTATGCGCAGACCTACGGCGCAAGCGGCTTCGTGCTCGGCGGCGTCCTCGCCAGCTACTCGCTGATGCAGTTCTTCTTCTCGCCGATCTGGGGACGGCTGTCCGACCGTGTCGGCCGGCGCCCCGTCCTGATCGGTGCGCTCCTCGGCAACGTCGTCGGCTACGTGATCTTCGCCCTTTCGCAGAGCATCGTGATGCTGTTGGTGGCGCGCCTCGTTTCTGGCATGTTCGCGGCGAACATCGCGACCGCACAGGCGTACGTCGCCGACTCGACGACGCCCGAGAACCGCTCGAAGGGGATGGGGCTCATTGGCGCCGCGTTCGGCCTTGGTTTCATCTTCGGCCCGCCGACCGGCGGAATCCTCGCCGACCTCGGCCACCGTCACGGAATGCACGGCAACCTGCTTCCGGGCGCCTTCGCAGCCACGCTTTCACTGACCGCGGTGCTGATTGCATTCTTCAACCTGCCCGAGTCGAAGAGCCCCGACGTCACGCCGCGGCGCAAGCGTCCGCCGCAGTTCGACCGTGAAGTCTGGAAGATGATTTTCGCCGACCGCCGGCTCTCGCTCGCGATCGGTGCGCTGGCGCTGCTCATACTCTCCTTCTCCGCGCTCGAGCCGACCGTCGTGCTCCACGGGCGTTCGCGCTTCGGATTCGATCCGCGCCATCTCGGCTACTTCTTCGGCTTCATGGGGATCATCGTCGCGGGAGTCCAGGGGGGGGTGATCGGCCGGATCACGCGCCGCTTCGGCGATCCCGGCACCGCGCTGATTGGAGGCATTTGCGCCTTCGTGGGCCTCGTGATCATCCCGTCGATCTACACGGTGCCGCTCCTTTACGCGGTGGCGTTCTTCCTCGCCATCGGCCAGGCGTTCTGCTACCCGGCTGTCAACGCGCACATCACGAAAGTGGCGCCGGCGGAACAGCGCGGGAGCGTGCTTGGACTCTCGGCGGCGATGGGTTCGATGGCGCGCGTGATCGGGCCTCTGATGGCTGGCGTGCTGTTCGATCGCTGGCAGTCGGCCGGAGCCTTCTACGGTGAGGCGGTCTCCGTCGGCATCGGTGTCGTGCTCACGATCGCCCTGGTGCGGTTGACGCGGCGCGAGAAGGCCGACGAGGTGGCAGCGGCGCCCGACTACAGCACGAGCGTGTAGCCGAGCGAGCGAAGATCGGGCATCCGGTCGAGGTAGACGTGCCCGTCGGTGTGGTCGACCTCGTGCTGGAAGATCCGCGCGATGAAGCCTTCGGCGAGCCAGTCGACCGGATTGCCCTCGCCGTCGAGGCCGCGCAGCCGCACCTTCTCGTAGCGCGGCACCTTCCCTCCGAGGAACGGCACGCTGAGGCACCCTTCGTGGTCGACGATCTTCGTCTCTTCGGCAGGCTCGTAGACGCCGTTGAATACGACGCCGCTGCGGGGCGTGTTGCCGAGCCCGTCATCGCGCTCTTTCGAGTCGAAGACGAAGATGCGAAGGGGGAGGTGAACCTGCGGCGCGGCGAGACCGACGCCGCGGTAGGCCTCCATCGTCTCGAACATGTCTTCGATGAGGTCGTCGTAGTTTCCAGCGCGAACGTCGTCGACAGACACATCGTCAGCGCGCTGACGCAGCACCGGGTGGCCGAGGCGGGAACATTTCAGAATCATAGGATGTGAGTGTGGCTCGTCAGCAAGCGAAAGGCGATAGGCGATAGGCGAGAGCAGGCTGTAGAGCGTATGTGCTGAGCCGGGATCGTCTGCTCACCGCCTCTCGCCTTTCGCCTGACGGCGAGTGGCTAGCAACCGCAACTAGAGATCTTTGAAAAAATCGTCCGGGTTCCCCGAGGATTGGTCGTACTCGCGCTGGATCTCGTTCTTGTGCTTCCACTCGATTTCGGCGAGCTCGAGGAAGAGCGAGCCGAGCTCGGTGTTTGGAACGCGTTCGGCGAGGAAGCGGTAGGTTCCTTCCGCCTCGCGCTCGCGGTCGAGCACGAACTTGAGCGCGCGGCGCATGTCGAGCCGGGCGAGGTCGTTGGAAAGCGTGATCTTCGCCTCGGCTGGCTCCGGCGGCGCTTCGCCGATCTCGTCGCGGAACTTCTTCTCGAGCTTCGCGCGATGGAGAAGTTCCTTGTCGGCGAGCTCGACGAGCCGCTTGCGCACATCCGGGGTCGCGGCCCGTTCCGAGAGCCGCAGCAGGATCTCCCTGCTCTCGACCTCCGACTGAATCGCCTCGATCAGGACCTGTCGGGGCGTCGTCTGAAGCGGCTTCATCGCGGGTTGTCAGGCTCCCTTGCCTGTTCCAGTCGGTGCTGTATGGCTTTCGCCCTTGTAAAGATCGGGATTCGGGGGTGCCTCGTCGGGGAAAGCGGCGGTGCGGATCTCCTGGCCGCGGCCGGTGCCGCCTGCCGTTCCGTCCTTGCGCATCTCTCCGTAGTACGGGCGCCAGCCCATCGGATCCTTCGGCATGTTAGGCGGCACGACGAGGTCGCGGAGGCCGACGACCGAGCGGGCGCGCGTGTCGATCGCCAGCTCGTAGTCGCGCGTCATGTAGATCGCGTCCTCGGGGCAGGCGTCGACGCAGTAACCGCAGTAGACGCAGCGGAGCAGGTCGATCTCGTAGCGCGACGGGAACTTCTCGCGCGTCCGGTCGTCCTCGCCCGCCTCGATCGTGATGCACTCGGCCGGGCACGCCGTCGAGCACATGTAGCAGGCGACGCAGCGCGTCGTGCCGTCGTCGCGACTGGTCAGGATGTGCCGCCCGCGGAAGCGCTCGCTGTAGATCCGCTTGACCTCGGGGTACTCGATGATCGGCAGATCCTTGTAGTGCAGCAGGTTCTTCACGAGATGGCGCAGGGTGACGAACATCCCCTTGACGGTCTCCACGACGTAGAGCCGCTCGAGGACGGTTTGCTTTTTGCGCTCGATCTTGATGACGCCCATGTCTTCTCCAATGCGCTCGCCCGCGGCGACTACCGGTCGAGCTCTCCCGCGATGATGTTGAGCGAACCGAGCGTGGCGATGGCGTCGGCAATGCTCTGCCCGACGATCATCTTTCGATATGCCTGGAAGACCGAGAAGCAGGGGGGACGCACGCGGACGCGATACGGGTTCTTCGAGCCGTCCGATACGAGGTGGAAGCCGAGCTCGCCGTTGCCACCTTCGACCGCGAAGTAGGTCTCGCCGACCGGCGGCTGGATGCCGTGCATGATCAGCTTGAAGTGGTAGATCAGCGACTCCATCTCGTTGTAGACCTTCTCCTTCGGAGGAAGAGCGACATACGGGTCGTCGACGATGACGGGTCCGGCGGGGAGCCCGCGATCGAGCGCCTGACGGAGGATGCGCAGCGACTGGCGCATCTCCTCGAGCCGGACGAGCGTGCGAGCGAGCGTGTCGCCGCCATCGGCGACCGGAATGTCGAAGTCGTAGGTGTCGTAACCGAGGTAGGGCTGCGCCTTGCGCACGTCGTACGGCACGCCGGTGGCGCGGAGGCAGGGGCCGGTGTAGCCGTGGTTGATCGCGCTCTCGCGGCTGATCACGCCGATCCCGTCGACGCGCTCGAGGAAGATGCGGTTGCGGAGCAGGAGCTTCTCGGCGTCGTCGATGTGCTTCGGCAGCCGCTTGACGAGCAGGTTCGCCTTTTCGATGAAATCCGCGGGGGCGTCGACCGAGAGTCCGCCGATTCGCGTGTAGGTCGGCAGGAGGCGGGCGCCGCAGCAGGCCTCGACGAGCTGATAGATCTCTTCGCGCGGCTGGAAGAGGTACCAGAAGTTCGTGAGCGCTCCCATGTCGAGAACGTTCGTCGCGATGCAGACCAGGTGGTCGGCGATGCGCATGAACTCCGAGAGGACGAGACGGATGTACTGCGCGCGCGGCGGCGCTTCGATGCCGAGGAGCTTCTCGACCGCGAGGCAGTAGCCGACGTTGTTGATGATCGCCGAGCAGTAGTTGAGCCGGTCGGTGAACGGGATGACCTGCTGATAGGTGTGCGTCTCCGACATCTTCTCGAAGCAGCGATGCAGGTATCCGATCTCGGTGTCGGCGCCGATGATCTTCTCGCCGTCGAGCGTGACCACGACGCGCAGCGTGCCGTGCGTCGCCGGATGCGAGGGGCCGATGTTGAGCGTGACCTGCTCGAAGTCGGAGTCCTCGGGATGGTGCTCGACGACCGGGACGATCTTCGCGACGTCCTTCTCGGTGAGGAGCCACCGCTGTGCCGGGTCGTAGTCCTTGCGCAGCGCGTGGCCCTGGAACATCTCGTGCGTGAGAAGCCGGCGGAGGTTGTAGTGACCGTCGAACCTGATGCCGAACATGTCCCACGCTTCGCGCTCGAACCAGTCGAAGCCCTGGAAGACGGAGAGCGACGAAGGGACCGGTTTGTCCTCGTCGGTGTGAACGACGAGGCGCACGCGGTCGTTGTTCTTGATCGAGTAGAGCTGGTAGACGACGTCGAAGCGTCCCTCGGGGCGGTTCGGATAGTCGACGCCGAAGAGGTCGACCGGCAGCTCGAAGCGAAGCTCGGTGTCTTCCTTGAGCTTCCGGAGAACGTCGACGATCTTCTCGCGCTCGACGACGAAGGTGGGCAGGTCCTGCCCGGGAACCGCGGTGACGTACGGGGCTACGATCTTCGTCTCGATCTCGTCGCGGCGCTTGTCGATCGCGTCGAGTCCTTTCGGAACGTACGGCTTGCGATTCGTCGGCGCGGGGCCGGTGTAGGGGATGGAGCTGAATCTGGTCAGGGTGCTCATCGACGGATCTCCCCGCGCTCGATCTTCTCCCTGAGCTTCAGGATGCCGTAGAGCAGGCCGTCCGGAGTCGGCGGACATCCGGGAACCCAGATGTCGACCGGGACGATCTCGTCGATCCCCTGCATGACGTGATAGGCGCGGTAAAAGCCGCCCGAGGTCGCGCAGGCGCCCATGGCGAGCACGTACTTCGGCTCGGGCATCTGATCGTAGATCTTCTTGAGGACCGGGCCCATCTTGTCGACGATCGTGCCGGCGACGATCATCAGGTCCGCCTGCCGCGGCGAGAAGCGGACGACCTCGAAGCCGAAGCGCGCGATGTCGTAGTGCGATGCGAGCATCGACATCATCTCGATCGCGCAGCAGGCGGTTCCGAACGGCATCGGCCAGAGCGAGTTGCCCCGCACCCAGTTGATGGCCGTGTCGAGCGTGGTGAGCAGGATGCTCTCCTCGCCCAGCTCCGTCTCACGGGCGCGCTCGCCCGGAAGCGTGATCGCGCCCTTTTCGGCGCTCTGTCCCGGTAGATCGGCGTACTTCCTGCCGATGATCGAATCTCTGTGCTCAATCTTGGGCATGGTTTTGGTCTCGTGGGGTTGCAGCTCCGCGGGCTGCGGGGAGTGCAGCGGAAAGGGCTCACCGCGGGCGTCGTGATTCTAGACTCTGGGTTGAAAAACAACAAGGGAACGAGGGTGTTGTGAATGCGGAGCGCGGAGGGCGAATCGGGGTGCGGGGGATCGGAGAAGCCGGGCGCGGGCTCGGGAGCGTTCACGTTCACGGATGAGGTGTCGCGATTGACGAGCGACGCGGCGCAGATGGGAGCGATCCGGTGTCGCAGGGGGTCGCGCGTTGCGAAGGGATGACGGTCTCATCCGGGTCGTCGTTTCCCGTGAACGTGAACGCTCCCGAGCCCGCGCCCGGCCGTTCGCGACCCGCGCCTCCTCGCAGTCCCATTCCCGCCTCGACGCAGATCCAAATCTCTCAATTCTCAATTCTTCATTCTCAATTCGGCCGTCCCGAGGCGGCCCTTTGCTATACTGAGCGCGGCTCGTTACAAAGGATACGATGGCAAAAGCAGAGCCGATTACGATCGAAATTTACGGAGAGAACTATAACGTTCGCGGGGAAGGAGACCCTGCGTATCTGGGTGAGCTTGCGCGTTTTGTCGACGTAAGGATGCGCGACGTTGCCTCTCAATTGTCGACGGCCGACCCGATGAAGATCGCCATTCTGGCGGCGCTCAACATCGCGGACGATCTGTACCGGACAAGGAAGAGGCAGCAAAGCGCAGCCGAGCTTTGGATGGAAAAAACGGAGGAGTTGTCCGAGAAGATTTCGCGGACTCTTGTGGAGCCCGCAAAACGAGGATGACAACGATTGTCGGAGTCCCTGCGGAGTGCGTGATGAGATCACGCTACTTGAACCAACTCTCTAATTGTCGGTTCCCGAGTCCATACGGGGCTGGTGCATGCCCTCCTCCCTGTGAAGGGTCGAGGGAAGCCAGGTCGCCCCGGGCAGGGGGCCACCCTGTTTCACGCAGGTTCAATTAGGAACGCTCACACGGCTCAGGCGGGGCACTCCGACTTTTCTTCCGCGCACACCATTCGCGCAGGCTTCTCCCGACGGGAGGAGACGTGGACATTCTGATAGCTGTAGTCGTCGGGCTCGTGGGAGCCGCCGTGCTGGCGGCGCTCTACGCGGCCGTCGCGAAGAAGAAATCGAGCGCCCGGGTCGAAGAGGCTCAGGCGGAGGCGAAGCGCATCGTCGACGACGCGAAGCGTCTCGGCGAGGCCCGCATCAAGGAAGCGGCGCTCGAAGCCAAGGAAAAGGTGATCCAGGAGCGCGCCGAGTTCGAGCAGCAGGCGCGTGAGCGGACGAACGAGCTGAAATCGGCCGAGAAACGCGTCCAGCAGAAGGAAGAGAACCTCGACCGCAAGACGCAGCAGCTCGATCGCCGCAACTCCGACCTCGACAAGCGCGAGAAGACTCTCGAGCAGCGTGAGAAAGAGGCCGAAGATCTCGAGGCGCAGATCGGCGTTCTCGTCGACGAGCAGCGCAGGAAACTCGAGCAGATCTCCGGCCTCACGGTCGAGGAAGCGAAGCGCGACCTGATCCGCGGGATCGAGAACGAGGCGAAGCTCGAAGCCGCCCAGCTGATCAAGCGGATCGAGAGCGAAGCGGTCGAGCTCGGCAACGTCAAAGCGAAGCGGATCATCGGAACCGCGATCCAGCGCATGGCGTCGGACTACGTCGCGGAGAACACCGTCTCCGTGGTCGACCTGCCGAGCGAGGACATGAAGGGGCGCATCATCGGGCGCGAGGGACGCAACATCCGCGCGCTCGAGCTCGCCACGGGCGTCGACCTGATCGTCGACGACACGCCGGAGGCGGTCATCCTGTCGGGCTTCGACCCGATCCGTCGCGAGGTCGCGAGGATCTCGCTCGAGCGACTGATGCAGGACGGCCGCATCCATCCGGCTCGCATCGAAGAGATCGTCGACAAGGTTCGGCTCGAGCTCGAAGAGAAGCTCTTCGAGGAAGGTGAGGCGGCCGCGTTCTCGCTCGGCATCACCGACATCCATCCGGAAGTCCTCAAGCTGCTCGGCAGGCTCCGTTACCGGACCTCATACGGGCAGAACGTGCTCACGCACTCGCTCGAGGTCGCCCAGCTCTCGTCCCTCATGGCCGTCGAGCTCGGTGCCGACGAGATGATCGCCCGGCGCGGCGGACTTCTCCACGACATCGGCAAGGCGATCGACCGCGAGATGGAAGGCACGCACCTCGAGCTCGGACGCCAGGTGCTCGAGAAGTACGGCGAGAAGCGCGAGATCATCCACGCGATGGAATGCCACCACGGCGACTACGATCCGACGACGGTGGAAGCGGTCCTCGTCAACGCGGCCGACGCCCTTTCCGCAGCGCGCCCCGGCGCGCGGCGCGAGATCCTCGAGAACTACGTACACAGGCTCGAGAAGCTTGAGGGAATCGCCACCGGAGTCGACGGAGTGCAGAAGGCGTTCGCGATCCAGGCGGGCCGCGAGCTCCGGATCATCGTCAACGCCGAGAAGATGAACGACGAGCAGTCGATCTGGCTCTCCAAGGACGTCGCACGCAAGATCGAGGCCGAGCTCCAGTACCCCGGCCAGATCAAGGTCACCGTCATCCGCGAGATGAGGGCAGTCGATTACGCGAAGTAGCGGCGGGAAGTTGTTAGTTGTTAGTTTTTAGTTGTTAGACAAGTTCAGGCTCCGGGCGCGATTGCAGCAGATCGCCCTCGGAGCCTGAACTGTCTGGAATACCTTCCCGCCGTTAATCGTCTCGACAGGAGCGCGCTCTCGGTCGATTTGTGGTCCGGTCTCTGTTTGTCGCGCAACGACTGCGCAGCAGCCAGAATCGTCTAACAACTAACAACTAACAACTAACAACGCCCCGTCCCGAAAGGTCCCATGCTTCGACTTCTATACATCGGTGACGTCGTCGGCCAGCCCGGCCGTCGCGCCCTGCTGGACCGGCTCGAGCCGGTGATCGACCGCGAGCGGATCGACTTCACGATCGTCAACATCGAAAACGCCGCCGGCGGCTTCGGCGTGACGGACGGCGTGATGGACGAGCTCTCCGACCTCCCGATCGACGTATACACCTCCGGAAACCACATCTGGGACAAGCGCGAGTTCGTCGAGCAGCTCGACCGCTACGAGAACATCATTCGCCCGGCGAACTACCCGAAGGGAAATCCCGGTAAGGGAGCGATCGTCAGGCAGACCGCCGCGGGAACCCCGGTCGCCGTGATCCAGCTGATGGGCAACGTCTTCATGCCGCCGTCGAACAACCCGTTCCACGCCGTCGAAGACGAGTTGAAGGCCCTCGGTGACGTGAAGGTGATCCTGGTCGACATCCACTGCGAGGCGACGTCGGAGAAGCAGGCGATGGGCCGGCACCTCGACGGGCGCGTCTCCGCGGTCGTCGGCACGCACACGCACGTGCCGACCGCCGACGAGCGGATTCTTCCGCTCGGCACCGCCTTCCAGACGGACGTCGGCATGACGGGTCCGTACGACTCGATCATCGGCTTCCGCCCGGACGAGATCCTCGAGAAGTTCATCCTCAATACGCCGCGGAAGATGGAAGTGGCCAAGCGCGACGTGCGGCTGGTCGGCGCGATGATCGACGTCGACGAGACGACGGGCCGGGCGCTGGCGATCCGCCGCCTCGACGAGCGTCTCGACGGCATGCTCTGATGAGCGCGTCAACGCGTCCAGCGATCACATTGCTCGCGCTCGGCCGCGTGACGACCGCCGGCACGGAGAATCTCGTGCGCCGCGTCGGCGCGATCGAACAGATCGATCTGCGGCTCGAGCACGATTCGCCGATCGCCGGGCACGTGGCGGAGATCAACCGTGCGATCGACGCGGCATCGTGCGACTGGGTTCTGATCGTCCGCGCGCACGAGTCGATCGGGGAGCGCCTCGCCGAGGAGATCGCCGCGTCGATCGGCCCGTCGCCGCGCGCGTGGGGCTGCCGCCTTCGTACGCAGCCGACCTATCGCGGCGCGCCGCTCAACCTCGAGCCGCACGGCGACGGGGAGTTGCGCCTGCTCCATCGGCGCCACGCGCGGTTCCTCCCGGGCGGGGAGCTCAAGGTTCAGGGAACGGTGATCCGGACGCGCGAGCCTCTCGAGGCGGTCTCGTTCGCGAGCGAGGAAGAGCACGAGCGGTGGCTCGCGGAGCGGGGAAAGCGGCGGAACCCGTTAGGCCGCATCGGCGCGTTCGCGCTCGACGCGTTTCGCTGCGGTCCCTTCCGCGCGGGGGCGAACGGTCTTCGCTACCTATGGCTGAATGCCGGCTGGAAGCGCGACTCCGCGCGTCAGTGACTCACGACGCGCGTTTCGTGCCCGTTCTCGCGACGCCGCAGGCGTCCATTGCCGCCCGGCGCTCCGTGGTTCCGGAATTGCCTCGGTGACATCCCGAAGCGGAGCTTGAACTGCTGCCGGAAGTAATTCTCGGAATCGAATCCGCAGAGTCTCGAGATCTGCGTGATCTTCATCTCGCCCGTTCGAAGCAGCCGCGCGGCCTTCATCAGGCGCTTTTCCTTGAGATAGTCGCTCAGGAGCTTGCCGGTGATCCGGTGGAACTTCCCCGAAACGTACTGCCGGGTGAAGCCGAGCTCTCTCGATACCTCTTCCACCGTCAGCTCCTCGTCCGTGCGCACACGACGACGCACGCACTTGAGCAGATCCCTAACCAATGCGTCCATCCTGCGCTCCTTCCGTAGCCCGAAGCGGGCCCCAAAAAGCAAAGCTGGTCCCCGTTACCGCGTCCATCGGGGGTACCGCGAGCTTTTAGTTGGTCGTTTTGAATGAGTATAGGTCCTGAGTTGCCGAAGGACACCGCTGAATATTGGAAAGACATGCACTGATTTGAGAATGTTTCATCCCGCCTCACGCGTGTGGTTGGGGTGAGACTTAGTCGCGACAGGGGCGGGCTGGCGCTTGCACGTCGGCCGACGCGTTGATTCGCGTGGCCGCGTTACCGGAGCGTGTCCACACGGCTCCTCGCGCGGCGCGACGTCGTGTATGCTCGCGAACATGCCGGCATCCATCGCGGAGACGATCGGTCACCGCGGCGCTTCGGGCGCCCCGGGGCGGTCCGCTGGAGGCTTCCGATCGTGAGCGAGCTTTCGGTCGAGGCTCCGCGCAACCGGCTTCGCCTCGCGGCCGCGATCGTCCCTCTCGCGCTGATCGCACTGTCGCTCGCGCAGTACGGCACCGACCGGCGCCTGCGGCGTCCCGTCGAGGCGGTTGCGAAGACATACACGTTCGAGATCCGCCGCCCCGCCGAGGTGGAGATGATCGGCTTCGCGCCGTCGCCCGACTTCGGGGCGCAGGTCGTGGTCTATGCAGCGATCGTCGATGCGCTCGCTCGGGTTAGGCTCAAGGGGCTCGACCAGGTCGAGCGCGACGCGTGGCTCGACGTGCCGGTCCATCTCGACGGCGAGCTCGCCGCCGCGCGCGAGCTGGCGCTCGACTCGATCGCGCAACGGCCCGGCTGGCCGATTCATCGATACCTGCTCGGTAAGGTCGCGTACACGAGAGACAGGCGAACGCCCGGCGCCGAGATCGTTCCCGATCGCTGGCTCGTGCCGCTTCGTTCTGCGGCGCGAAGCGCTCCCGGCTTCGACTCCGCGGCCGAGACGCTCGTCGCGGTCACGCTCGAGGCATGGGCGACGATTCCTCCCGAAGGCAGGCGCGACACGGAGACGATCTTCTCGCGGGCGTTCCTCGATCCTTCGTTCGTCCGCAACGCATGGGCCGTGAGCGCGAACGCGATCGGCGTGGGCAGCGCGGTGCGAGCCGTGCCCGATTCGGCCGTCAGCCTTCGCGCGGCGGCGCGCGCCGCCTCGGGAATCGGTGAGGCGGGCGCGGCGGAAGCGCTGTACCGTCGATGGGAACGGGCGGAATGGGTCGAGCGTGAGGCCGACATTGCCGAGATGCGCAGACGCACCGAGCGGGGAGACTGGAGCGGGCTCGTCGCCGCGGCGCAGAATTTCTCGTCGAGGCATTCGGCCGGCGACTTCGACGGACCCGAGGCGCGGAAGCAGCTCGAAGAAGCGCTCCGCCTCTGGCCTCGCGACAGCGTAGGCAACTGGGCCGGCTCGCGTCGGGCCGAGATCATCCGCTTCTTCCTCGACGGGCGGATGAAGGGGATCGACGGCACGCTGCTCGCCGGAGCGGCCTCATCGCTGGCGGGCGTCCCGTTTCCGATGCAGGCGCGCCTCTTCCTCGCGGCGGGGCTGGTGGAGATCGCGCGGGAGCTCGAAAAGGGCTCGATGACGCGCGGCTCCTTCGAGTGGACCGACTACTACGTCGAGCTGGCGCGGTATCACCTCGCGCGCAACGATCGCGACAAGGCGGCCGAGGCTCTCGGCCGCATCGCTCCGGGAGCGAGGGGAGAGTGTGAGGCGGCGCTGGCGGCCGCCTTGCTGGCGCGCGTGGCTCCGGCTCCCCAGCCCGTCGCGGTGACGTCTGCCGACGGAACGATCGTCGACGAAGCCTGGTCGACGAACGGGATGCTGTCGCTCTGCATCGATCCGCGCGCGCTGGCGAAGCGAGCGCTCGTGGTCGACGTCAAAGCGGGTGGCGACGGTCTCGTCGAATGGGGCTGGAACGACGCCCGCAGCGGCACGGTGGCGGCAGGCGGCGGCGCGTCGATCCGCGTTCCTCTCGCGGGGATCGAGGGGCGGGAGGTCTTCTTCCTCCGGCCGGCGCTCGGCGCGTCGATCGTGAGCCACGCGGCGCGGATCGAGTAGCGCCGTCCGGTGCGGACCTACGTCCGCGCCACCACGAAGGCCTGCCCGCCGAGGAAACGCCATGCGAGTGGCAGGCGGAGGTAGAGCTTGAGCAGCAGCAGCGATTTCGGGAGCGCCGAGTTCGTCGTAAACGGCAGGAATCGCGGAATCACCGTCTCGATTTCGAAGCCGCAGAGCTCGAGCGCCTCGCAGAGCGCTCGATCGTCGATCGGCGTCACGTGGTCGAAGAACATCCAGTAGTCCCTTGCAGCGAAGCGGATGTTAGGCTGCAGCACGAGGAGCCTGCCACCCGGCCGGAGCATCCGCCGCGCCGCGCGCATCGTGTCGAGAATCGCCGCGCGCTCGAGGTGCTCGAAGAAATTCGAGACGAAGACGACGTCTGCGGAATGAGGTGCGACCGCGGTGACGTCCCGCGCGTCGCCGATCACCACCTCGACGCCCGGGCCGGCGTGCGCACGCGTGTCGGGGTTGAGGTCGATCGCGATCCGCCTCGAGGCGGCCACCGCGTTGATGAACTCGCAGTGCCCCGCGGCGATTTCGACGACCACGGCCTCGGGCGGAATCCAGCGCGCGAACCAGCCCGCGAGGACGTGCCACATCGCGCGACGAAACTCCCCGTCGCCGGCAAAGCGCCGGGCGTAGACCTTCGACGGGTCGAGCCCCGAGGCGTCCCGAGGGTTCCCTTCCATCAATGCGTCAGCCCCGCCCGCCTCACAGGCGCCCGAGCGCGATCTCCTCGCGCACCCACGGGATCACCTCGTCGAGCATCTCGCTCATCGACGTCGACGCTTCGAATCCGAGAACGTCGCGCGCCTTGTCGGTATTGGGCACGCGCATCTGCACGTCGTACGGGAACGGCGGGTCGGAGACGTAGCGGAACGGCTTTGCGTCGCCGTGCACCTTCTTCCAGACGAGCTCCGCGAGCTCGAGCACGTTCGTCGACAGCGGCGTGGAGAGGTTGAAGTCGTTGTTGACCGCCTTCGGGTGGAACATCGCCGTCACGATTCCGCGCGCGAGATCGCCGCCGTAGGTGTAGCAGCGGACCTGTCCTCCGTCGCCGAGGATGTGAAGCGGGTCCTGCCCCTTGACGACCTTCTGCACGAGATCGGGGACGACGTGGCTCATCGCGAGGCTGATGTTTCCACTCGGGATGTCCTTGTCGCCGAGCGCGCGGCGCTCGCCGGTGCCGACGCAATTGAACGGCCGACAGATCGTGTAGGGGAGCCTGTACTGCTCCCACGCTCCCTGCGCGAAGTACTCGCACGCGAGTTTCTGGAATCCATAGGTGCTCGACGGTGGCGGGCACTTCCGCTCGTGCCCCTCGGGGGTGGGGAAGATCGTCGCGTTCTCGAACACCATGCTGCTGCTGATGACGACGATTCGCTGGAGCCGCCCCGTCTTGTGCGCGGCGATCGCGGCGTCGAAGCTCGCCGCCACGATCCGCTCGTTCTCCGCGATCAGGTCGTAGGCGTATTCGTGGAAGTACGAGATGCCGCCGATCTTCGCCGCGCCCGCGACGAAGATGTCGCACTCCGCTGCGAGGCCGGAGAGGAATGCCGCGTCCTTCGCGTCGCCCTCGACGAACCTGTAGCGCGGATGGCTCTGGTAGCTTTTCTCCACGCGGCCGTATTTCGAATAGTTGTCGATGCCGATGACTTCGTGACCCGCTTCGAGCAGGTCTTCGACGAGATAGCCGGCGATGAAACCCGCCGAACCGGTGACCAGGATCTTCACAAAGTCTCCTTGGAGAGAACGGACCAGACATCGTAGACGCGCCGCCCCGCGGGCACGCGAAGGCCGCGATACTCGGGGTGAGGCGTCCCGACGAAGATGACGTCGGCCTTCGCGACGAGAGCGTCGCGACCGACGAAGGAGGGATCGGAAATATAGGGATCGGAGCAGAGGACCTCGCGGGCCTTCAGTTTCAGCACCTTGCGCAGCTTGTAGCTCAGCGAGTCTCGCGGGTCGTCGCTCTCCGACTTGAACGACATGCCGAGGATGCCGGCCGTGAGCTCGGTGAGCGAGCCCTCGCGCTCCGCCATTTCGATCATGAACGCGGGCAGCCCCTCGTTCACGAGCATCGCGGCGTGGCCGAGCACGAAATGGTTTCCGCTGAAGGCGGCGAGCTGCATGGTGTCCTTCATCAGGCAGGGGCCAGCGGCGAAGCCGGGGCCGGGCATGCCCGCCATGCGCGGATAGTTGTGCCGGCAGGCGTGCAGGATTCGGTCGAAGTCGAGCCCGTTCTGCTCCGCGATCATGTAGAACTGGTTGACGGTGGCGAACTGCACGTAGCGCCACGCGTTCGTCATCAGCTTCGCGAGCTCCGCTTCCATTGGCTCGACTTCGACGAACTCGGGAGTGAAGCGCCCGAACAGCGCGCGCACCTTGGCGAGAGTCTCCGGCTCGAAGGCGCTGATGATCTGCGGGAGCGTCCGGAACTCGCGGATGCTCTGCCCCTGCGCGACGCGCTCCGGGCAGAACGCCACGCGGACGCCGAGCCCGCGATCGCGCAGCCATCGTCGCGTGAAGGCGCTGATTCCGGGGAAGATCGTGCTCCGAAGGATCAGTGTCTGGCCGTCCCGCAGGGAGCCAAGGCACTGTTCGAGCGTCCGCTGCATCTCCGTGAAGTTCGGATTGAGGTGCTCGTCGACCGGGGTGCCGACGATGAGGACGACGAACTCGCAGGTTGGCAGCAGCGAAGGCGTAGCTTCGACTTCGAGCCGCCCCGACGCAAGTACGCGCGTGAGGATCTCGTCGCCGCCCTCTTCACGGAACGGCATCCGTCCCGCGCGGATCGATTCGACGACCTTCGTGTTGATGTCGTAGACGACGGTTTGCAATCCGCTGTCGGCAAACGTCAGCGCGAGAGGAAGCCCTACGTGCCCTCCGCCTCCGATGATGCAGACGTCGCGGTCGAACTTCCCATTCGCCAAGCTGGATCCCTCCGGGGTTCCGGCGTGTGCCGGATCGACTGCCGCGCGATGGTAGCTTTCGCCCCCTCCCGAGGCAAGCGAAGCTCGTGCGGCCGACAGCGAGCTCGCCGCGAGCGGTAACGATGGAAGGAGCGCGGCGCCGGGCTCAGGCGCGGTCGATCGGCCTGCCGTCGACGACGGCGCGCGGATTGAGGTCAAAGAGAAGCTGCTCGGCCTCCTCGCCCCAATCGCGGCGTACTCGTTCGCGCGCGGCCGCGAGCCTGGGAGGGCGGCGGTCGAGGTTGTGGGCGTCGGAGGCGACCAGGTGAACGAGGCCGCGCCGGAAGAACTCGGTCGAGGCGCCGCTCGCAGAGCGACCCAGGTCGCCGAGAATGCTGGCGGCGGTGATCTGGCAGATCGCTCCCTTCCTTACGAAGGACTCGAGAAGGTCGGGCTCGCGGACGAACTGAAGGTTTCGCTCCGGATGCGCGATCACCGGTGTCACTCCGATCACAGAGAGCTCGTGGATCACGTCTCCTGCCCCGCGCGGCACCATCGTCGCGGGGAACTCGACGAGCAGGAACGGACCGCGGTTCAGGCCCGTGAGCGGGCCGGCGACTCCCTGCTCCCAGAGGTCGACGGCGTCAGACGAGTAGAAATACTCGCAACCGGCGAGAACCGCGGGCGTTCCCGCGAGGAGCGTGTTGAGCTTGAGGAGCAACTCGTCGCGGGCGCGGGGATCGTCGTTTTCCCACCCCTCGCGCAGAACGTGAGGCGTGGCGATGATCGTCGTGGTCCCTTCCGCGGCTGCCTGCCGGCACAGGGCGGTGGCCACACCCCAGTCGATCGGCCCGTCGTCGATGCCGGGCAGGCAGTGAAAGTGAAGGTCGATCATCGATGGCGCCGGGCGAAATTGAAAATTGAAAATTGAAAATTGAGAATTGAGAATTGAAAGATAGGCGGGATGCTCGTGCAGCCAGTCCCTTCGAAACTCTAGCAGTTTTTCAATTTTCAATTTTCAATTTTCAATTCGGGCCCGCGCCCGCGGCGTCATTCGGCGCTTTTCGGCGTCCAGCGTGCGGCGTCGCGGCTCCGGTACTTCGCCATCACGCGCGCGAAGGCCTCATCCATGTCGATGTCGAGCGAATTCGCGAGGGAGAGGAGGACGAAGACGACGTCGGCGATCTCCTCTCCGATCTCCTGCGGCGGCTCGCCCGGTTTCTTCGGTTTCTCGCCGTATTCGTGGTTGAGCAGTCGCGCGAGCTCGCCGACCTCCTCGGTGATGCGGGCGAGCATCGACAACGGCTTCCAGTAGCCCTCCTCGAACTGCGATATCCAGGCGTCGACCTCGTGCTGTGCGTCCGCGAAGCTCATTTCGGGTTCTCCTCCGGGCCTCGCCGCCCGGTCGTCCGGCAGTTTGGCGCCCTGCGCGCCCGTAATCTGCTACTATCTTGTCGGATGTCTAGGCGTTTTCTGCTCGTGAGCCTGCTCGCGACTCTGGTCGCGGTGCCTGCGCTTGGTCAGGTGAAGCTGGTCGTGCGTGCCGACGGCACGAAGTCGATTTTCAACCTCGCCACCAAGCGGAGCAGTTCCGCGCGCGCCGTCGATTTCGACTGGCTCGCGAGCCAGCGCGACCGCGAAACGCGTTACGACGACACGATCGTCCGCCATGCTTCGAAGTATGGAGTCGATCCGGTCCTCGTCAAGGCCGTGATCCAGGTCGAGTCGGCGTACAACGCCGACGCGGTGTCCTACAAGGGCGCTCGAGGACTGATGCAACTGATGCCGGCGACCGCGAAGCGATTCGGGGTCAAGGACATCACCGACCCCGAGGACAACATCAGGGGGGGCGTCGAGTACCTGTCGTTCCTTCTGAAGATGTTCCCCGACGACCTTACCCGCGCGCTCGCCGGCTACAACGCTGGAGAGAACGCCGTCGTCCGCTATCAGGGCGTCCCGCCGTACGAGGAGACGCAGCTTTACGTCCGCAAGGCGCTCACGGTGTATTACGGCCGCCCGTACGGAGGCGTGACCGTGGGGAGCGGTGGCAGGGTGACCGGACGGCCGGTGGCGCCGGGATCGATCAGGCTGAGCGACGGGCGATCAACGGGAGGGAGGAAGCTCGGTGGCGGATTCAAGAGCGAGACGGCGACCACGTTGCGCACGACGTCGTCGATGAGGCTCGGCAAGTCGGTCGAGACGCCGACGCCGGTCGCTCTCGGCTCGATGTGACGGCCGACGCGCCGTCGGTGCGTCCCTTCCGCCTATAATCAACCATCGAGACGCGTCGATGCCGCAAATGAAGCCGAGCACGCCGCCGCCCTTCGATCAGGGCATTTTCCTCCTCCACTACAACCGGGGCAGGGAAGCCTTCCAGGAAGGCCGCTACGGCGAAGCGCGAAACGAGCTCGAGAAGGCGCAGAAGATGCGCCCGGACGACTCGGACGTGCTGAACCTTCTCGGTCTCGTCTACTTCAAGACGAACGCGCTCCCGGAAGCCGAGGTGATCTACCGCCGCCTCGCCGAGGAGAACCCCAACGTTTTCGTCCTCCACTCGAACCTCGGGCTGATTCTCTTCAAGCTCGGCAAGCCGGAAGACGCGGAGCGCTACCTGCTTCGCGCGATCGAGCTTCGGCCTAACTACGCGAAATCGCATCTCTATCTCGGAATGCTCTATCGCGAGAAGAAGAAGCTCGGGCTCGCTCTCGAGCATCTCCGGTTCGCCGGGGCCGACAAGCTCGTCAGGGAAGTCGAGATCGAGCTAGGGCACGTGCACGCGCCGGAGCCCGCGGCGCCGTCGCCCGCTCCGGCCGCGCCAGCCCCGTCGGCGAGATCGACCAACGAGATTCCGGTCGCCCCCTTCCGCACGCTCGAGACCCCGATCAATACGACGCTCCCCGACATCCGCGCGATCGCGAAGCGGGAAACGGAGAAGGTCGCCGAGAAGAAGGACGAGAACACGCAGAAGATCCGGGCCCTCAGCGCCGCGCACGCGTCGCCCGCGGCGCCGCAGTCTGCTCCGCCGACTCCGGCGGCCGCTCCGCCGTCACACAGAACCGTTCCCCAGACGGCTCCTGTCGCGCTCGTCGCTCCCGTTCCCCCGCTTCAACCTCACGTTCCGTCAGAGCTCGAGACGCGCTCGCGCGCGGCGCAGAAGCTTCAGCAGGCCGTCGACGAGCCGGTGCTCTCCGAGGACAAGCGGCTCAGCCTCGAGCGGAAGATCGAGGGAGCCTCGCGCACCTTCACGCTTCACGAGAACGGATTTCTCGAGATCAATTTCCAGAAGAGGGTCCACGTTCGTCGCGGCACGGTGTCGAGCTACAGCGGCAACCTGAAATTCATCGGGGAGTCGGGGCTGGTCGGGACGACCGCGGGCTCGATGGTGAAGGTCGAGGGGCAGGGGAGAATCTTCCTCTACGAGAAGGCGATGAAGACCTTCCTCCTCGACCTGAACGACGAGTTCATCTACGTCGAGGGGTCGAATCTGCTGGCACTCGAGGACTCGCTCTCGTTCCGCGTGGAGCCGATCTACGACAACAGCTACCAGCGCAAGATCGACACGATCAAGATCTTCGGAAAAGGCTCGCTCGCGATCTCCACGCAGATCGAGCCGCTGACTCTGCGCGTTTCGCGCGAGTACCCGCTCCTTCTCTCCTCGGGCGCGCTCGTCGCCTGGACCGGCTCGATCATCCCGATGGTCGTCGAGGATTCGCAGCTCGAGAATGTGATGATCTCGGCCGACGACGACTCCTTCCGCATCCGCTTCGAAGGCGACGGCATCGTCGTGTCGGAGCAGTGAGGCAGGTCAAAGGTCAGAGGTCAGAGGTCAGAGCAAGCTGGAACGCGGGCCAGAGGCCAGAGGCCAAAGCTGGCGATCGGAGTGGCGCGATCAGGCGACACTCCGCGTCGCATAGCGACGCCCGACCTTAGCCCCCGGTGACCGAGCCCCGCGGAGCGGGCGAGGGAACCGGGGGTGTAATGGAGAGACGATTCGCGCCGCGTAGCGGCGCCGGAAACCCGAATCCGGCGCCGCTACGCGGCGCGAATCATTTGTGCTCGCCGTTCCCCCGGTCCCGCTGCGCGGGACCGGGGGCTAAGATCGGCTGTCGCTACGCGACACGAAAATCACGCAACGAATGAAACGGGGCGCCCTCTTTCGAAGGCGCCCCGTTTGCATTCTCGACTCAGCACTCAGCACTCAGCACTTGTCTAACAACTAACAACTAACAACTAACAACTAACAACTAACAACCTACTTCTTGAACACCTCGTCCGCTGGCACGACGTGGATGTTCCCGGCGGCGATGCCGAGCTTCGTGGCGCCGATGACCTTGTCCTCGTCGAGCAGCGCCTTCGGCTTCTCACCCTCGTACTTGATCGTCGACACTTCGTCGGTCACGAGCTTCTTCGTGAGTCCGTCGGCGTCCTTGGTGATGATGACGATCTTCATGTCGCGCGGGTGGATGTGCTTCCTGATCGCCTTGTTCACGTCGGCGACGGTGAGCTTCGAGAGGGCAGCGCGCATCGTCGACGAGTAGTCGCCGATGCCGTACCAGTCGGAGTCGAGCGCGTAGCCGATCTGCTGGTTGGCGGTCGAGGTCTTCACGTAGACGTTCTTCATCAGGTAGTCGCGCGCCATGTCGAAGTCTGCCTTCGACATGCCGTTCTTCACGAGCTTCTCCACCTCGTAAAGCGCGATGCGGAGCGCCATGTGGCCGTTCTCGGGAACCACCGGGCGGATCCAGACCTCGAAGATCTGCTTCTGCCGCGCGACGTTCGGATCGGGGAAGAACTGGAACATGCCGCGCGGGAACGCCTCGATGTAGGCGTAGTCGCCGTAGTTCATGCCGCGTGTCTCGCGGATCCGGTCGTACAGGTGCGACATCGACGCGCGATGCTCGCCGAGCCAGGCGCGCGCGACGTCGAGCGCCGCGAAGTCGGCCGAGGCGCGGTTCACGTCGATCGGGTGACCGAACGAGATCGCCGTGGCGCGCGTGTCCTTCGCGATGATGTCGACGTCGTAGCCCTTCGGCGCCTTGCCGGCGATGCCGGTGACGCGCGGGGTGTTGCCGACAGGGAGTTTGCCGAGCTCGGACGAGAGCGACGACATCACGGCGTCACTGACGCTGCCGTTGATCCCGACCTTCAGGTTCCCGGTGGTGTAGTGCTGCTTCGCGAACGCCCTCACGTCGTCGAGCGTGATCGCATTGATCCCGTCGACCGTGCCGAGCACCGCGTGCCCGTAAGGCGTCCCTTCGAAGATCCGGTTCTGCAGCCACTCCTTGCCGAGCTCTTCCTCGTTGTTGTTCCGGAGGTCGATCGTGAGGGTGTTGAGCTGCGTCGTCTTGAGGCGGTCGAAGTCCTCCTGGCGGAAGCCCGGCTCGAGGAGCTGCGGAAGCGCGACCGAGGAGAAGAGCGGCCAGTTGTCGCGGTGCACCGACATCGTGAAGGTCGTCATCTCCTTGTCGACCTGCGAATTGAAGCCGCCGGCGATCGGGTAGAGCGCCTTGTTGATCTCGTCGATCCGCATCGCCTTCGATCCGGCGTCGGCAATCATCGACGCGGTGAGGCGGGCGAGCCCTTCCTTGCCCTTCGGGTCGTACGCCGAGCCGATGTCGAAGAGGAGCTTGATCCGGAGCTGCGGGAGCTCCGTCTTCTGCACGGTGATCTGCTTCGCGTCGAGCGCAACCGCCGCGGGCGTGAAGCTCGCCAGCGCCGGAAGCGTCTCGATGCCGGCGGGGAGGGGATCCTTCGACAGCGTCGTCACGACGAGCGACTCGTCGACGAGGTACTTCTTCGCGGCGGCGTCGAGGTCCTCGGGGGTGAGCGACGCGTAGACGCGGTAGACGTTGTTGATCGTGTCGTACGAGCGGCGGTAGCGGACGAAGCGCGCCAGCGTGCCGGCGATCGTGTCGGTGTTGTCGAGCCGCGCGGTGAACGAATAGCGGGTGTTCGACTTCGCTTCCTCGAGCTTGCGCGCGTCGACCTTCGACGAGCGCGCCGCGGCGACCGCGCGGAGGATCTCGTCACGGACGTAGAGCGCGTCCTCGCCCTTCTTGACGCGGGCGAAGATGGTGATGAGCTCGGGATCGACGTTGTCGGAGCCGCCGGCGAAGAACTGGTCGACCTTCTGCTCCTGCTCGACCAGCTTCCGGTAGACGTCCGAGGTGCGGCCGAAGTTCATGTCCATGAAGAGGTCGATCGCCGCGGCGTCTTTCGCCGTCTCGCTGAAGGCGGGGCCGCGGAAGGCGACGGTGACCCAGGGGGCCGTCGGCGTCTGCCACGGAACGTACGCGTAGACGGCTCCCTTCGCGGGCGGCTCCTGCGGGATCGCGACCTTCTCGCCCGAGCCGGGCTTCCAGGCGCCGAAGTACTTCTCGACCAGCGGGATCACCTTCGTCGGGTCAACGTCGCCCGCCACGATGACCGCCACGTTCTCCGGGCGGTACCAGCGTGAGAAGAAGGTCTTGGAGTATTCGTACTGGTTAGGCATGTCCTCGATGTCTTCGATGAAGCCCATCGTGGTGTGCTTGTAGGTGTGAGTCGTGAACGCCTTCGCGCGCATCGTCTCGTAGAGCTTCTGGATCGGGTTCGCCGAGTTCTTGTTGTACTCGCCGAGCACCGCGCGCGACTCGGTCTTGAACGCCTCGACGGGATACGAGAGGTTCTGGAAGCGGTCGGCCTCGATCTTCAGGATCGTCTCGAGGTCTTCCTTTGCGAACGTCGTGTGGTAGTTCGTGTAGTCATCGGTCGTGTAGGCGTTCTGCCGGGCGCCCGCCTTCGTGACGATCGCGTTGTACGCCTCGGGCGTGAGCGTCGGCGTGCCGCGGAACATCATGTGCTCGAAGAAGTGGGCGAAGCCCGACTTGCCGGGCTCCACCTCGTTGCGCGATCCGGTGAGCACCGGGATCTGCACCGAGACGATGTTCGGGAAGCCGGTCGGGACGACGATCACGACGAGGCCGTTGGGAAGCGTCGTCGTCGTCGCTTTGAACGGAAGGATGTCTCCGCTCTCCGCCGCCGACGCGGCGAGAGGAACGAGGGTGAGGAGCAGCACGAGGCATGCCCCGAGAAAACGGAAATTTCGCATTTCGACTCCTGTGACGATTCGTGTTGGGGACATCGGGAAAACTTCGGCGCGGCTCGATGCAGGGCCGCAGGTGGCGGGAATGATATCGGAACGGCGGTGACGGCGACGTAACCGATCGGTGACGGGCCGCTCACCCTGCCGCAAGAAATTCAAACGCGAAACCATTCGCCCGCGAGCAGCGTCAGATCGGGTGAAAACACGATCCGAAGGAGCTGCTTCCATGAATCGACTGCCCCAATTTCTGGCGTGCGCAGTGCTCCTGTTCGTCTCGACATCGGCACCGGCCGGCGATCTCGCGCGAGGGGTTCGCGGAAAGATCGCCGCCGGCGATCTCTCGACCGGCATCGCGCAGGTCGAGGACTACAAACGCGCCAAAGGCGTCGATGCCGAATACCTCGACGCAATCGGATGGCTGGCACGAGGTGCGGAGATGCTGCGACGACCCGAAATTGCAGAACGCTACGTTGACGAGCTTCGCCGCGAGATTCCGGTGGAGAACAAGGACGTGCTGATTCCGTTCGGCGCGAAGATCGAGGTCACCGCGCGGCTCCTCGCCGCGCGCGAAGGTCGCGGTGCCGCGCTTCGCTATCTCGGCGACGAGCTCGTCCTCGCGAAGGACACGGCGCTTCGCTCCCGCATCAGCAAGAACATCAACCTCATGTCGCTCGAGGGACGCGAAGCGCTCCCGATCGGCACGGCCGACCATCTCGCGGCGGCGCCTGCGCCGCTCGCGTCGCTGAAGGGCAAACCCGTGCTCCTCTTTTTCTGGGCGAACTGGTGCGGCGACTGTAAAGCCCAGGGAGAATCGCTTGCGCGCGTCTGGGCGAAATACCGTAGCCAGGGGCTGGTCATGATCGCTCCGACCCGCTACTACGGCAGCGTCGGAGAGAAGGACGCGACCCCCGCCGAGGAGAAGGAACAGATTGCGAAGGTGTGGAAGGAGTCGTACCCGGGTCTCGAGGATGTTCCCGTCGCGATCGATGCCGACACGATGGTCCGTTACGGCGCGTCGGCGACGCCGACGTTCGCGCTGATCGACCGCAAGGGGATCATCAGGCTCTACACGCCGACGCGACTGTCGGAGTCGGAGCTCTCGCGGCAGATCGACCGGCTTCTCGCGGAGTAATGCCCGCCGGGCAAGCCTTGCGGTAGCACCTGTCGCGGAGGATCATGGATGAGGTCGGGAAACATCCATGACTCGTCTGCGTGGAAGCCTGCTTGCGCTCGTCGTCTCCTCCTGCTGCCTCGTGACCACATTCGAGGCGAGCGGCGCGGACGTGCCGCGCTGGAGCGGCTTCGCGATCGCGCAGGGATCGAGCCAGGACGAAGGAGAGTTCGCCGAGGATTCGATCTCCGCGCAGTTGCAGCTTGGCATCGACTGGAATCTCTCTTCCTACCTCGCGCTGCACGCGCATTTCATTGCCCGCACCAATCACGCGGACTCCGATCGGGGCCACGTCGGCGTTCCCGAGGCGTATCTCGAGTCGAACTTCTTTCCGGGAGAGAGCCGCGTGAGGCTGCGCGCCGGCGCAATGTTCCTGCCGACTTCCCGTGAGAATGTCGACGCGCTCTGGGAGTCCCCCTACACGATCTCGTCGTCGGCGCTCAACACCTGGCTGGGCGAGGAGTTCCGCCCGATCGGCGTCGACGCGAGCGTCTTCCATCACGGCTTCGTCGCGGGCGCGACGGCCTTCCGTGGCAACGACACGTTTGGCGCGCTCCCCGTGGCGCGAGGCTGGACTCTCCACAACCACTGGACGCTCCTCGGCGAGTGGGTTCCGGTGGGCGGCGACGACTACACCTCGGTTTCGGCGGAGAACGACGGGAGGACCGGCTGGTCGGCGCGCGGCGGTTGGAATGGCGAGCGGCTTTCGCTGCAGTACACGCACATCGACAACCGGTCGGATGGGTTGCCTTACGGCGACCTCTATAACTGGGGAACGAAGTTCGACATCGCGAGCTTCGAGTCGACGGGAAGCGACTGGGTGCTGGCCGGGGAGTACGGCTGGGGTCCGACGTTCCTCGTGGCAAGGGGGCGGAAGTACGTGACCGACATCGCCGCCGGATATCTCCTGGTCTCGAAGAGCGTTCCGTCGGGGCGGGTGTCGATGCGGGTCGATTCGTACGAGAACCAGGACGGGACCGACGAGGCGCTGACTCTCGCGTATCTCAGGGAGCTCTCCGGAAGCTGGAGGGCGGGGGTGGAGGTCGTGACGTCGAGCGACGACACGCGCGTGATGCTGCAACTTCGCCGCGGCTTCTCCGACCGCTGACGCAAACCGCGCAGCAGCTTCCGGCCCTGCGTCGCGACGTGAGGCGCGCTGCTCGGATCGGTGCTAACCTCAGGCATGCTCCGACGAGCTCTCGTCGCTGTTTTCCTTCTCCTCGAGCCGGTGACGGCTTCGGCCGCAACTCTCGTCGCGACGGTACGTGACGCGCGCGGCGCGCTGGTCGACGACGCGGTCGTCTATGCCGTTCCGGTCGGTCGAAAAGTTCCGCAGCCGTCGAAGCCGGCGGTCATGGATCAGAAGAACCGCCAGTTTCTCCCGCGCCTTCTCGTCATCCAGACGGGGACGGCGGTCAGTTTTCCCAACAGCGACAACGTGCGCCACCAGGTCTACTCCTTCTCGCCCGCGAAGAAGTTCCAGCTGCCGCTCTACGAAGGCACGCCGGCGCAGCCGGTGGTGTTCGACAGGGCGGGGGTCGTGACTCTCGGCTGCAACATCCACGACCGGATGAGCGCGCGTATCGTCGTCGTCGACACGCCGCACTTCGCGATCGCGGCGAAGGGTCGTGCGGAGCTGGGCGAGCTGGCACCGGGAAGTTACGAGGTGCGCGTCTGGTATCCGGGCGCGCGCGAGGAAACGAAGCCGGTGCGCGCGTCGCTCGAACCGGGCGAGACGCGCGAGGTGACGTTCGCTTCGGGAAGCGAGTGACGCCGATGTTCGTGCGCAGCTTTCGCGCGAAACTGCTCGTCCTGTTTCTTGGGGCGCTGGTTCTGCTTCAGCTCGCAACGCTCACGGTCGTCCATCTCGCTGGCAGGAGCAGTCTCCAGAAGGCGATGACGGAAGAGTTGCGCGTCGGCAGCCGCGTGCTCGACCGCCTTCTCGAGGCGCGCGGGCGCCGCCTCTCCGACTCGGTCCGGGTCCTCGCCGCCGATTTTCCTTTTCGCGAGGCGGTCGCGTCGGGCGACCTTCCGACAATCGGGTCGGTGCTGCTCAATCACGGATCGAGGATCGACGCCGACGCCGTCTTCCTGATCTCGCTCGACGGCCAGGTCGAGGCCGATACGCTCGACGGCCGCTACGCCGGCCGCGCGTTTCCGATTCCCGCGCTCGTCGAGAAGGCGCGCGATGCGGGAGAGGCATCCGCGATCGTCTCGCTCGACGGGCGCCCCCACCAGTTCGTCGTTGTCCCGGTTCTCGCGCCGCAGCCGATCGCGTGGGTCTGTATCGGCTTCGAGATCGACGAATCGGTCCTCGGTGATCTGAACCGTCTGACCGGCCTCGAGGTGTCGCTCTGGAGCATGGCGGAAGGGCGGAGCCCGAGCCTGATCTCGACCCTTCCCTCCGCGGCGCAGCGCGAGTTGCTCGCGCGGGCGACGTCGCATCCCCGCTCGGCGATGCTCGCCGGGGAGAAGATCGCGCTCGGCGACACGCCGTACGAGTCGCTGGAACGGCCGCTCGAGACGGCCGATCGCAGCGCGATCAACGTGCTGCTGCAGCGGTCGATCGAAGAGGCGGAACGCCCGCTCCGGCAGCTCGAGCTCCGGATCTTCGTCCTTTCGAGTCTCGTGCTGCTGGTCGCGATCGTGGCGGCGATCTTCTTCGCGCGCGGCGTCACGCGGCCGTTGCTCTCGCTCGCCGGAGCGGCGCAGCGGATCGAGAAGGGCGACTACTCGGCGCCCGTGACGATCGCGCAGGACGACGAGATCGGCCTTCTTGCGACGTCGTTCGACACGATGCGGGCCGGAATCCGCGAGCGCGAGGAGCGGATCCTGCACCAGGCGACGCACGACGCGCTGACGGGACTGCCTAACAGGACCTTCTTCCTCGAGCACCTCACGCAGGCGATCGCCGCGGCGGCGCCCGACGGGGGGCAGGTCGGAATGCTGATGATGGACATCGACCGATTCAAGGACATCAATGACACCCTGGGGCACCGCTTCGGAGACGATCTCCTCGTGGAGTTCGGTCGCCGCCTCAGGCAGGCGACGCGCGAGAGCGACACCGTGGCCCGCCTGGGCGGTGACGAGTTCGCCGTGATGTTCGAGGTCGACGACGCGATGCTGGCCTCGGAGGTCGCGCGACGGATTTCCGGGGCGCTCGAGGCGCCGTTCACTCTGGCCGGAGTATCGATCGACGTCCGGGCGAGCATGGGCATCGCGCTCTGCCCGCTTCACGCCGACGACGCGGGAACGCTCATGAAGCGCGCCGACGTCGCGATGTACGACGCCAAGCGAAACCACGAGTCGGTCGCGTTCTACGAGCCGGGCCGCGACGAGCACACGCTTCGCAGGCTCTCGATCCTCTCCGAGCTCCGCAACGCGATCGCCACCGATCAGCTCGAGCTTCACTACCAGCCGAAGATCGACTTCGGTAGCGAGCGCGCCGGCCACGCCGAGGCGCTCGTCAGGTGGCGGCATCCGGTCCACGGCATGATGCCTCCCGACGAGTTCATCACGCTCGCCGAGCAGTCGGGCAACATCGGACTGATCACGAAGTGGGTGCTGCAGCGCGCGATCCGCGATTGCGGCGTGTGGCGCCGCTCCGGGCTCGACCTGACGGTAGCGGTAAACCTCTCGGCGCTCGATCTCTTCGATCCCGAGCTGCCGGCGATCGTCAGCGACCTGCTGCTCGAAGCAGGGCTCGAGCCGGCGCACCTCGTCCTGGAGATCACCGAGAGCGCAGTGATGCGCGACGCGGCGCGCGCGAGGAAGATCCTGGGAGAGTTGAAGGACCGCGGCATCAGCCTCTCGATCGACGACTACGGCACCGGCTACTCGTCACTCGCGCACCTGCGCCGTCTCCCGGTCGACGAGTTGAAGATCGACAAGTCATTCGTCGTGAATCTCGGCGGCGGATCGGCCGAGGACAGTGTGATCGTCCGGTCGACGATCGAGCTGGGGCACAACATGGGGCTGCGCGTCATCGCCGAGGGGGTGGAGAGCGAAGCGGCGTGGCGGGAGCTCAAGTCGCTCGGCTGCGACATGGCGCAGGGCTACTACGTCAGCAGGCCGCTTCCCTCGGATCAGTTCGTCGTCTGGATGCGCGAGTCGCGATGGGGAGCGAATCTGCCCGCGCCGTGCTGATCGCGCAGGCGCAGCGTAACCGACGTGGCGCGTATCGAATTACCCGCGCCACGTCGCTTCAACGTGGAACGTGCCGGGTCACGACGACCGGCAGCGTCAGTAGCCTTCCTTGCCCCAGCCCGGCCTTCTGCCTTCCGGCGTCTTCAGCAGCTTGATGATTTCCATCTCGTTGCCGATGATCGCCTTCGAGGACTGATCGAGCAGCAGCTTGATGTCGGCATCGTGGGTGGACAGGCGGGCGTCGTGCCGGCCAAGGCTCGCTTCGAGCTGTGCGATGAGCGCCTTGACTGCCGCGTCATGGGCCTGCAGCTCCGCCTGCAGCTCCGCCGAGTCGCCACTCTGGGCGGCGAGCAGGGCCCTGATCCGGTCGTCGTGGGAGCTCAGGTCGCTCAGGATGTAGACGCTGTTCCTGTACGCCGCCTCGTTTTCAGCGGCGTCGAGCTTGCCTTCCCACGAATTGCAGGCGTCAACCGGCGCCCTCGCGACGAGGAAGCCTGCCTGTACGATCTTCGTGGCTCCGCAGACGCTGATGCATATGATGCCGGTCGGGTCGCACCCCGAGGCGTCGCAGGCGAGTTGTGCCGCGGTCAGGCTGATCTGTGCGCCGGCGAGAGCCGCGAGGTAGTACGCGAAGCCCGCGCTCTCGCATCGGCTCGAATTGCTCGTGACCAGCCCGAGCGGCCTGAGCAGCAGGTAGTCGAGGTCGGTGCTCGTGTCGGGGTAGTTGGGCGGGTAGGGCGCCGTGCCACTCTCGGGCGTCGCCGTCACGGCCGGCACGATCTCCTGTGGTGGCGCGAGGCCCGCGCTGCGCGCGGCCTGGCTGCGTTTCACGATCTGCGTCGAGGCTTCGAGAAACGCGGCCTTGTTGGGGATCGCTTCGAGAGCCGCCTCGACCTCGGGGCGGTTCCAGTAAAGAAGGGTGGATGCGGTCGGCTCCATCCCTCCCGCCTTCTCGATCGCGACGACGACGTCGTAGAGCGCCTGCTGAAGGTCGGCGCCTCGAAGAGGTGTTACTTCGGCGGCAGATAAGGGAAGCGTGGGAAAGAGAATTGCAAGTGTGGCCACCAGCGCGCCAGCGAGCGTCGGCACGCGCGTTCGACTCATGGTATCCGTCCTTTCTGTAGGGGTTCTGAACCGGTCGATTCTATTGTGCGGGGGAAGTAAAGCTGCGTCCGGACGGCACTGCGAAGTGTGACGCGCAGGTGGTATGCCGCGCCCGTTTGGGCCGGGCTCTGGTGCTGTGATGAAAGGACGTCCGGCGATACCGCTTGCACGCGCCGACCCTCAGCGTGCACTCGCGTCGCTGCCCCAGGTCCACAGCTTCGAGGCAACCGTCGTTCGTTCCGCGTTTCGCGTCCCGCGTTCCCGGCTACTCCACCCTCAGTATCTGATCCGCCGATCCGTTGTCGATCGACGAGGTGAAGGCGAAGACGGCGCCGGCGCCGTCGACGACCCGGAACTCGAGCTGCACGTTCCGGAGGTCGTCGACGTTCGGGTTCGTCTCGGCGATCAGCTGCGTCACGTTGGTCTGGTAGATCTGGTTAGGCGCGAGGTCGATCGTCCTCGTGATCAGGCGGGAGCCGAACGCCGCCTGGCTCCTGTCGGCGTAGACGACGTTGATGCGCACCTTCGCCGGGGCACCGCTCGCTTCGACGAGGAACATGTTCGTCCGGAACGTGGCCGGAGTCTTCGCTCCGGTCGTCTTCGCGGATGAGACGTCGAGGCCCGCGATCGTCTTCGACTGCCCGAGGCGGATCGTGCGAGAGAGAGGAAGCGTCGGTACCGCGGTGCCGTAGGTTCCCGGAACTCCGTCCTGTGTCGCGTAGGTTCTGCTCGTGACGGCGACGCTGCCGCTCGCCGGCTCGAGCACGAGGTAGCCGACGACCGAATCGGGGAGCGCGGGGAAGAGCGTTCCGACGACGTCTTCGAGAACGCGCGTCTCGCCCGGGCCGACGTTGATGCTCGTATTCTGTTTCGAGAGTCCGCCGCCGTAGTAGAAGGTGACGCGCAGCGACGAGGGCGTGTCCGCGGTACCGGTGACTGAGACATCGCTGCGGAAGAAAGTGTTGTTCGCCCCTCGGACCTTGCCAGCGACGGGGATGACCTTCGTCTCGTTTTGCAGCGAGGCGTAGATGCGGCTCCAGTCGGCGAGGCTCCAGAAGTCTCCGCTCGTCTGGTCGACCGGCGTCGCGTAGGCGGTGAGGCGGCCTCCCGACCCTGTCCGGTTCGTGATCTTCACGCTCACGGCGCCCGCGGGCACCGCGTCGAGGAGGCGCGCGAGCTGGAACGGCGGGACCTCCGCGCTCGAAGCCGGAGAGGCTACGACGGCGCCCGCGGCGTCGTAGAAGACGAGGTCGGCGTTCGCCGCCACGCCGCTCGTCTCCTGGACGAAGACGTTCGTGCGCGTCGACGCGTCCTTCTTGAGGCCGTTGATGAAGAGTGACGATCCTGCCTCGATCGAGCGGTCGCCGCGGAACGAGGGGATCGACGATCCGAACGTGCCCCGCGGGCTCGTCACGTTGAAGATGTTCGAGTTGAGCACGAGGTTGTTCCAGCCGAGCGAGCGCACCTGGATCGTCCCGACCTGCTCGGCGCCGAAGACGTTCTTGACGACGTCGGCGAGCGCGAACGATTGCCCGGGGCTGATCGCGCTCGCGCTCGTCACGCTGTTCACGTTCGGGTAACCGACGGCGGGGGTGTAGTAGATTCTGATATCGCCTAACGCACCCGTTCCGAACGCGTTGATGACCGAAAGGTCGGAGAGGAAGAGCCCCACCCCTCCGACGACGTGGCCGACGCCCGGAAGGAAGAGCGGCACTTCGCCCGGCTGGAGCTGCGGGAACGCCGTGCTATTGGTCGGTGGCTTGACGGTGTCGACCACGGTGACGAGGCTGGTTCCCGTCGACGAGCCGCCGTCGTTCGTGGAGCGACCGCTCTGCGCCGTTCCGGTCGGGTATACGAGCGAGAGCGAGCTGATCGCGCTTCCGGCAAGCGATGAGGCGTCGGCGCGCTTCGTCCGATCGACCGTGAAGTCGACCTGAACCGTCTGTCCCGGCGCGATCGTCTGGATTCCCTGTGGTGGCGCGATCCACGACGCCTCGGTGACGAGGATCCCGGTGAGCGTCGCGTTCCCTGTGTTGGTGAAGCTCACGGTGGCGGGAAGCGAGGTCTCGGTGGGCTCGGCCGCGACGTCGACGCGGTTGGTGCTCGCCACCGCGTTGACCGTGCCGGTGACCGGCGGGGTCGCGAGGAGGCGGACGGGGATTCGCAGCCCCGCCGGCACGCCCGTGCCCGAAGGAATCGATGCGCCGGTGTACACGCCCGCGGGGCGCGCAAGGCCGGTCAACCCGATCGTCTGCACCGCACCTGCCTCGAGCGTGAACGATGACGGGCTCTGCGTGAAGAAGTCACCCTCCTGCGCGAGCGAGATCGTCGTCGCGATGTCACCGACGTTTGCGAGCGTGTAGTTGTCGCTGCCCCCTGCGGCTCCCGCGTCCTGATAGATGCCGCCACCGACGCCGACGAGCACGACGCTCGCGGGCGCCGGCGCCCCGGAGGTCGTGCGGGTCGCGACGACCGGCGACGGGTCGCTCGTCACGGTGTTCTTGTTGTCGGGCGTCGAATAGGTCGAGGTCGCGATCCGGACGAAGTAATCGGTCGACGGCCCGAGCCCGTCGAGCGTGAAGGTCGACGTCAGCTTGTCGGGCGTCGTGACGGCGGCCGAGAACGGACCGTTGGCCGATGTCGACACGAAGATCGTGTAGCCGCCGTTGTAGGAATTGAAGGAGATCGGCGTCCACGTGAGCACCAGCGAGCGCGCTCGTGCCGCGCTGACGGTGACGCCGGTCGGCGCGACGGTCTGCGTCTGCTCGAAACCGGGTGCGGTTCGCGCGAGAAACGCCGCGATCGACGGGTCATCGTTGAAGAGGCCGTTGTATTCGAGGTAGAGCCTCGAATCCTGGATGCTCGCACAGTTCGCGATCTCTTTCGGGATCCTCCCTGCGAGCCCGTTGTAGGAGAACGAAGCGATCCGGAGAGTTGTTAGGCTGCCGATCGACGAGGGAATCGTTCCGGTCAGCCTGTTGCCGTAGAGGTAGAGCTCCTCGACCGAATGAAGCCCGCTCACGTCGGGAATCGAGCCGCTGAAGTCGTTGAGCTCGAGGTGGAGAAATCGAATCGGCGAGTTCGCGCCGAACGACGGAATCGTTCCGCTGAGCCGGTTGCCTTCGAGCCGGAGATTCGTGAGCTTCGGCAGCTGAGCGATCTCAGGCGGCACCGATCCCGTGAGCTGATTCTGTTGGAACTTGATCTCCGTGGCGCTCACGAGCCCGTCGAGAGGCGGAATCGCGCCGCTGAGCTCATTCGAGCTCAGGTCGATGTAAAAGAGCTTCGGGAGCCTGAGCAGCTCGGGCGGTATCGCGCCGGAGAACTGGTTTTCCGAGAGGACGATGTATTCGAGGAGCGGCAGCTGGGCGATCGTCGTCGGGATCGGCCCACTCAGCTGGTTCGCCTCGATCGAGAAACCGGTGAGCGCCTTCAATGAAGCGAAGCTCGCTGGCAATGACGTGATCGCGTTGTGCCCGAGACCGAACGTGTGGAGCGACGCGAGCTGGCCGAACGATTCGGGAATCGCTCCGGAGAGCTCCGTGCCGCGAAGGTCGAGATCGCCCAGCTTCGCGAGCTGGCCGAGCTCCGAGGGGATGCTCCCACCGATCGGGTTGTAGGCGAACTTGAGCGTCTCGATCTGCGTGAGCAGCGCGATCTGAGGCGGGATCGGCCCGTGAATGTCCTGTCCGTTCACGTCGAGCGCCTTCAGCTTCGTGAGCTTCGTGAAGTCGATCAGCTTCCCGCTCAGCTCCGTCGACGACCCTCCGTCATAGGAGTTGCCGCTGAGGTAGAGCGTCTGCAGCTCGGTGAGCGTGAAGAGCGAGTCGGGGATCGGCCCGCTCAGAGTCGAGGTGTAGGTCGACAGAAACGTCAGCTTCTTCAGGTTGCCGATCGATGCGGGGATCGGCCCCGTGATCGGGTTGTTGCCCACGTCGAGATAGGTGAGGTTCGTCAGGTTGCCGAGCTCGGTGGGCATGCCGCCGGTGAGCTGATTGCCGTAGAGCGTGAGGTACTCGAGTGTGTCGAGCTGACCGAGGGAGACCGGGATCGTTCCGGAGAATGCGTTCTCGTTGAGCGCCAGACGTGTCAGTTTAGGCGGATTGCCGACCGAGGAAGGGATCGGTCCCGAGAGGCCGCAGCGCTGCAGATCGAGCTCGAGAAGCGCTGGCGCCGAGATCGTTGGCGGGAGGCCACCCGTGAAGGAGTTGTAGCTCAGGTCGAGTTTCTCGAGCACCGGGTGCGTGAAGAACGCCGGGGGAATCGTGCCACTCAGCTGGTTCACCCAGGCCTGAAAGCGCTTCAGCTTGGGCAGCGCCGCGACGCCTGCTGGAATCGATCCCGTGAAGCCGTTGCCCGAGAGATCGACCTCTTCGAGGTTCGTCAGGTTCGCGAGCCCGGAAGGGAACGTCCCGCCGAGCGGGTTGCCGTAGAACTCCGCGATGCGCAGCACGCGCAGTTTCGAGAGTTGCGTCAACTGGACCGGGAACGAGCCAGTGAGCGGGTTCGCAGTGAAGTCGAGTACTTCGAGGTTCGTCAGGTTCGAGATCGACGTCGGAATTGGTCCCGCGACGTTGTTCCACGACAGGTCGAGCCCGGTCACCGTCGTCTGCGCGTTGTCGCACGTCACGCCGTACCAGCTGCACTCCGTGCCTGGCGCGTCCTTCCAGCCTCCGTTGCGTCCCCAGCTCGCGCCGTTCGTCGTGTCGTAGATCGTGACGAGAACCGCGCTCTCGGAAGGAGGAATCGCTGCGAACGCCGCGACTCCCCAGCTCAGGACGCACAGCGAAAACGCAGTTCTCCACGAGCGTGAACTCATGACGACACCTCTCTTTTTCCGGATGCGGATAGTCTCCGCCCGTTCGCCTCGCGGCGCAACCTCACCGGCTTTTCGGGATATCTGTAGTTACGGTCGCCGGCGAAAGGCGGATTCCCTTGTCGGGCGAGCGTTCAGCCGCGGCTGGCGAGCACGAGCGCCAGCGCAATCGCGCCCGGGACGCCCTGCACGAAGAGAATCGATCGCTTCGCCGTCAAGCCGCCGAAGATGCCGGCGACGACCACGCACGTCGTGAAGAAGACTCCGACCGCGATCGCGTGGGGGCCTGAAAACATCGCCCAGATGAGCCCGGCGGCGAGAAAGCCGTTGTAAAGCCCCTGATTCGCCGCGAGCGACGCTGAATCGTTCGCCAGCTGTTCGCTGAGGCCGAACGTGCGCCGGCCGAACGGCTTCGTCCAGAGAAACATCTCCAGCACGAGAAAGAGGATGTGCTGAAACGCGACGAATCCGAGCGCGATGCGGGCAGCGAGGGCCATGGCGGACGTTCCTTCCTACGTTTGGTGCCGGGGAGGAGGCATCGTAGCAGAGAGGAGGACGCGAAAGGCGAGAGGCGAGAGGCGATGAGCAGCCGGGATAGTATTAGGGTCGGGTCCGAACGAAACCCTGAAGTTAGAACGCAGAACGTTGAATGTAGAACCCAGAAACGCACAACCGATGGTTCATTCTGGGTTCGCAATTCAACGTTCTGCGTTCTAACTTCAGGGTCTTCCTTCCGATCTGCAGCGATGCCGCTCATGTCTGCTCATCGCCTCTCGCCTTTCGCCTCATCGCCTGCTCTTCATGGTCCCCGTCTCACCTGCACGTGACGTCCGTCACGGCCCGAAGTCTGCCCCCCACGGCAGTCTGTCACCGAGCGTTCCGGCCCCCGCCGCTGAGCGCTCCCAAACGCACCCGCCGAGGAGAGAACCGTGTACCAGATCGTCAAGCGCGAGCAGTTTTCCGATGTCACGTTCCTTTGGGACATCCATGCCCCCGATGTCGCGAACGCTGCGAAGCCGGGCCATTTCGTCATGCTCCGCCTCCGCGAAGGTGGCGAGCGCATCCCGCTGACGGTCGCCGACTACGATCGCGAGTGGGGCACCGTCACCGTCGTCGTCCAGGCCCTCGGTAAGACGACGAAAGAGATGATGCGCGACTTCAAGGAAGGCGACAGCTTCTCCGACTTCGTCGGTCCCCTCGGTCTGGAGAGCCACATCGGCAATGTCGGACACGTCGTCGTCGTCGGCGGAGGCCTCGGTGTCGCCCCGATCTTCCCCCAGCTCCGCGCCTTCAAGGAGGCGGGTTGCCGCACCACCGGTATCATCGGCTTCCGGAACAAAGATCTCGTCTTCTGGGAAGACCGCTTCCGCCAGTACTGCGACGAGCTGATCGTCTGCACGGATGACGGTTCATACGGCAAGCCCGGCTTCGTCACCGCCGCGCTCAAGGAAGTCTGCGAGCGTGACAAGCCCGATCTCGTCGTCGCGATCGGTCCGCTTCCGATGATGCGCGCATCGTCGGAAACGACGCGGCCGTTCGGCGTGAAGACGATGGTCTCGCTCAACGCGATCATGGTCGACGGCACCGGCATGTGCGGCTCGTGCCGCGTCACGGTCGACGGCCACACCCGGTTCGCCTGCGTCGACGGCCCCGACTTCGACGGACACCAGGTCGACTTCCCCGAGCTGCAGAACCGCCAGGAGCGCTTCAAGGTCGAAGAGAAGACGGCCAACGAGGACTTCCAGAAGGTCTGCACGATCGAAGAGCAGCTCTTCGAGCTCAAGAAGCGCAACTACAAGAAGTTCAAGGAGCTCCCCGAGCACGCGATCAAGATGCCGGAACGCGACGCGAAGGAGCGCTCGCGTAACTTCGAGGAAGTGAATCTCGGTTACACGATGTCCGACGCGATGATCGAGGCGGAGCGCTGCATCCAGTGCCTCAAGCCGACCTGCATCGCCGGCTGCCCCGTCGCGATCGACATTCCGCGCTTCCTCCGTCACCTGCTCGTCCGCGACCTCGAGGGGGCGCTTTCGGTCATCCAGGAGTCGAACCTCTTCCCGTCGATCTGCGGTCGCGTCTGCCCGCAGGAGTCGCAGTGCGAAATCCAGTGCATCCTCGAGAAGAAGATGGAGCCGGTCGCGATCGGCCGCCTCGAGCGCTTCGTCGGCGACCACGCGCCGCTGCCTGACGTCCATCCTCCCGAGAACGCCGGCCAGCTCGGTCGCGTCGCGATCGTCGGCTCCGGCCCTGCCGGTCTCGCCGCGGCGGGAGACCTCGCACGCAAGGGCGCCGACGTCACGATCTACGAGGCGCTCCACGTCATCGGCGGCGTCCTCCGCTACGGCATCCCGTCGTTCCGCCTTCCGCGGACGACGATCGACCGCGAGGTCAACCAGCTCGCGAAGCTCGGCGTGAAGTTCGAGACCAACAAGGTCATCGGCAAGACCTTCACGATCAAGCAGCTGATGGACGAGATGAAGTACGACGCGGTCTTCATCGGCACCGGCGCCGGCTTCCCGTCGTTCCTCGGCATCCCCGGAGAGCAGGCGAGACAGGTTTACAGCGCGAACGAGTTCCTCACGCGCGTCAACCTCATGGGAGGCGACCACTTCCCGTTCGAGGACACCCCCGTCAACCTCGGCAAGCGCGTCGTCGTGTTAGGCGCCGGCAACACCGCGATGGACTGCCTCCGCGTCTCGCGCCGCCTCGGTGCAGAAGAAGTCCACTGCGTCTATCGCAGGACCGAATCCGAAGCGCCGTGCCGGATCGAGGAGCTGCGCCACGCCAAGGAAGAGGGGATCAACTTCAACTGGCTGATGAGCCCCACCGAGATCAAGACCGACGACAAGGGGAACGTGCAGGCGATCGTCGTGCAGAAGATGGAGCTCGGCGAGCCCGACAAGTCGGGACGCCGCCGCCCGGTTCCGATCGAAGGGGCGTTCGAGACCTTCGAGTGCGAGACGGTCATCTACGCGCTCGGCACGCGCGCCAACCCGGTCATCTCGCGCTCTGCGCCCGATCTCTCGGTCCGCGGCGAAGGCTACATCAACGCCGACGGGAAGACGCAGGCGACCTCGATTCCGGGCGTATTCGCCGGGGGCGACATCGTCACCGGCGGTGCGACGGTCATCCTGGCGTTAGGCGCCGGACGCCGCGCGGCGAAGGCGATGGAGAAGTACCTCAGGACCCGCGAGTGGCCGGTCGTGCTCGACGAGGAAGTCGAGCCGGTCGAGGTCGCCGCGGCGCCCGTCGAGGCGGCGTGCATGAAGTGCCGTCGCCCCTTCGAGCCGGGAGATGACGACGAGCACATCTGCTGCGGCGGCGACATGCTGATCTGGACCTGCGACACGTGCCAGAAAGTATCGGAAGGTTTCGCCTTCCCCTACGGCCTCTGCCCCGCGTGCGGCGGACACCTGACGCGAGGACACGAGACTCCGGTCGAGGGCGAAGCGGCGGTCGAGGCCGTTCGCCAGGCGCTCGAGATCGAGCTCGGCGGCCTCTCGTTCTACGCGCGCGGCGCGAAGGAAGTCGAAGCGAAGGACCCCGATCTCGCGAAGCTCTTCCTCGATCTCTCGGAGATGGAGAAGGAGCACATGATCACGCTCGCGCGGCGCTATCACGTCGACCTTCCCGACCAGCCGCTCAACATGAACCTGACGCCGACGCAGGTCGCAGTCTTTGCGGGCGAGACGCTCTCCGAATACTCGGGCGCAGAGCTGCTTCGCCTCGCGGTGCACCTCGAGAAGCGTGCGAGAGGCTTCTTCCTCGACGCAGGCAGGCAGTTCCCCGTCGGATCGCCGGAGTGGAAGCTCTACCGCGAGCTCGAAGCCGAGGAGCGCGAGCACACCGACATGCTGGCGACGGTGCTCAAGAGAATGGTCGAAGAGAAGCCGGCGATGGTGTAGTGGCGGAGGCCGGAGGCCGTCGTCACGATCGGTGGGCCATAGGCCAAGCAGGCAGGGAGTTTCGCGAGAGCGAACGGTTGTGTGGCGCAGGCACTCTTGCCTGCGCCCGCCGCAACGCGGCAGTCTGCGACGAACGAACGCGGCCGGGCGAACGCATCGCCCGGCCGGTTCGTTACAGCTTGAAGGCCTTCGCTCGGCCGTTCAGTCGTCTACTTCACGTCCTTCTTGATCGCCTGCATCGTTCCGGTGAGGATCGCCCAGAAGTCGGCTGGCGCCTTGCCTTCGGCCATCTTCAGCGACTTCTCCATGACGGGAACCGCATCCTTCGCGCGGCCCATCTTGTGGAGGATCCGCGCCTTGGTCCAGAGGTTGAACATGTTCTCGCCGCTGATCGCGATCGATTTGTCGATCCACGCGAGACCTTCGTCGAGGCGTTCGCCGCTGTCGAGGGCCCAGCCCGCGGCGCTCCCGTAGCTCGTCGCGAGCGTCTTGTCGACGTTCTTCCACACGATCGACTTCACGTCGACGTCGACTTTCATCGAGACCGCGATCTTTTCCCAGTTCATGGTGACGTTCGCCGAGGTCGGGCTCGCCGGGTCGATGGTGAAGCGCATCCACTCGGTGTAATGCGCCTCGGCTGGCTTCACGTCGGAGCGGAGCGCGTCCTTCGCCTGATCGTATCCGTACGCGCCCCACTGCTCGGGATCCTTGTTGATAATGAGCGTCCACTTCTCTTTTCCGGGGATCGCGAAGAAGGAGTACTTTCCGGCGGGGAGCGCCTTGCCTTCGACCATCACCGCGTCGGAGACCGTGAGCGTGGTCGCCTCGTTTGCGCCCATGCGCCACGGCGTGTCGTACGGCACTAGACCGCCCCAGATCTGGCGCCCCTTCACGCCGGGCCGGTGATACTCGACGGTGATCTTCGTGGTGCCGATGGTTTGCGTCACCGACGAGGACTGACTCGCCTGAGGCGTCTCGATCTGGGCTGCGAGGGGAAAGGCGAGTGCGAGGAAACAGACTGCGAGAGTGAGCTTGCGCATGATGGAGCTTCCCTTTCTGAGATCTGACGGCATTCGCCGTCACGGTGTACTGGGATTCGGAAGCACGATTCTATCGCGATCCGCCTGCGGGACGGCGTTGTTGGTTCCACATCTCTGCGACCTCCTCGTCGTTCCGCATCCCGACCCGAAGCCGCGCGATCGCGACCACTACGTCTTCCGTCGCGTCGGGGGTCGCACCTCGAACGTTGACCCTGGGCCAGAATTGCCTCCGGGCTCGAAGTAAGCGTTCGAGGTGCGACCCCAATCAACTGCGGCTGTGCCGTTAACGACAAGTTCGAGCGGTGACCCGTCGTGCTTGACCAATCCCGCGGCAGGGGCCGCCTCTCAAACATTCGGATCTCCCACGACAGCCGGAGCGCTCGCGGGCGGCGTCGGTCCCGGGGTCACGTAGACGTACGACTCTCCCGCAAGGCTGTCGAACCGGAGTACGCCGTTCTGGTCGGTCGTTGCGCCGATCGTGCGGATCGTCTGTCCCGCTGCCGTCGTGATCGAGATGACGTAGGCGTTGACCGGCAGGAGGTCTTGCAGGAGATGGCTGTGGGCGCCGCCGGAGGGGAGCAGGTACTGTACGTTCCCGGCGAACGCGCGGTCCCAGACCGCGAAGAGCACGGTCCACGTCTTCCCGTTCGCCGTCACCTCGACACCTTGAACGTTCCGATCGACCGACTTCATCGCCTTGCCGGCCGTCATCGAGCTGACGGCGCTGTCCGAGGTCTGAAACAGGTGAAGGAACACGTCGCGCAGGTTGCCCGTGAGCGTTTCCTGGAAGTTCGTCGCTGTCAGGCCGTTTCCTCCGGGCAGCGGAGCGACTACCGGCACGACGGCGTTGAGCAGCGGCTGCATGAAGAGCTTGCTCTGGCCGACCGTCGTCGACCAGATGCCGCTCGAGTTCGTCAGGGTGCCCCCGAAGTTCAGGTTGAACGTCCTGCGGATCTGCGCGTTAGGGACCTGGATCTGGTCGAAGACCACGAACGTCCCCGGACGGAGGAAGACGATCGAGCGGAGCGCCCGCGTCACCGAGTTGCGCTCGCCGTCGTTGTTCACGTAGCTCTGCGCAAAGTCGGCCTGTGCGTAGGCCCAGCTTCCGTCGTCGCGATGCTTCGTCAGCTGCGCGTCGCGACCCCACCAGCCCTGGTAGGGTGGATAGACCAGGACCGGCGTGTATCCGCCGATCGCGCGGTCGTCGATGAGGATCGTGTTGTGATAGAGCGACTCGTTGTAGTCGTACCCGCCCGCATCCTTCAGCAGGTAGTCGCCGCCGCGGTTGATCGAGAAGTGACCGGCGTCGCGATGCTGATGGACGACCGAGCCGGTGTCGTTCGACGTCAGCGACATCCAGACCGCGCTCGAGCTCCAGCTCGAGCGGGCGTAGAACGGGCTCCCCTGGCCGAAGTACGAGAGTGGGAACGTGAGGCGGTAATCGGTGACCGGGCCGCTCGACGCAGGCGTCTCGCCCGATTCCTCGACCAGCTTTCTGGCGAACGGCGCGTTCGAGTGATTCGATTGATACTGTAGGAAGCCCTGCATGCCGACGATCAGCGGTACGGCTGGCATCTCGTCCCAGTCGCCGCCGTCGTAGAAGGTCGCGAGATCGGGCTTGGTTGCGTGAATCGTCGCGGGCACGACGTTGCGCACCCAGTCGAGGCGCGACGCGAGATCGAGAGCCGTCAGGTCGCGATAGAGCGAGAGGAACTCGAGGATGTCGCTCGTCGTCCCGTTCGCGTACTGCCCCTGCGGCCCGTAGCCGCCCGGGAGGAACTTCACGACTCCCTCGACCATCTGCGCGAGCAGCGTGTTGGCGTACGACTTGAGCTGCGGCGCCTGCGGGTTGTCGCCGTCGGTCGCGTACGCGGTCGCCAGCGTCGAGCCGAGAAGCCCGCGGATGAAGTAATTGCCGACCTGCCCGCCGGTGCCGTCGTTCTCGTAGCAGTAGTTGCTGCACCAGTCGATCTGACGGTTCAGCACGCCGTAGAACTCCGCCTTCAGCGCCGGGGTGAGAAGCCCGGAATCGAGCAGCGCGTCGTAGCCGCTCGCGAGCCCCGGATTGAAAGTCCGCATCGGATAACCCGGGCCGTCAGGCTGGACGCCGTTGACGCCGCCGAGTCCGTTGCCCGTCTGCTGATACGCCGTGCCGATGTACGAGACGATCACGACCTGATTGGCCGCCGGAGCCGTGTTGAAGGTGATGGTAAGGTTCGCGCCGTTTACCGTGAAGCCGGAGCCGACGGCCGTCGACGCTCCATCCGCGACGGTGACGTAGTAGGCGGAGTTCGTGGCCGGCTTGTTCGCTCCCGGCCACGCGAGGCGCCAGACCTCGTATCCATCGCGATAGCGCAGCTCGTAATCGGCCGACGTCCAGGCCGGTGGGCCACCCGCCGTCGAAGCGACCTTCATGACCGGAGCGAACGTACCGAGGGAATCCCCCGATTCACTGGAGCGGGTGAGCTGAATCTCGCGCGTCGCGACGAGACGCACGGTCACCTGCGCGGCGTTCATCGGAGTGAACGGGAGCGACCAGGTCGTCCGCGATCCATCGGTTAGGCCGAGCACCTGATCGGTCGCGCCCGGCGTGCCGAAGTTGTGATGGCGCGCGAGGACGGTCGCGAGCGCGAGCGCCTTCTTCGCGTAAAGCTGCGCGTTGCCGCTGTCACCCTGCAGCTTCGCGACCTGGTAGCAGGTGCCGTACGAGATCGCCGCGTCGTGCCACCCCCAACCGGCGTAGTCGGGTCCGATCAGCAAATTGAGGTTCGTGTCGCAGAACTGCTTAAGGGTGTTCCACGCGCTTCCTCCCGCGGCGAGCGACGCGAGCTTTCCCGGAGGGAAGAGGACGGGATGCGTCGCCGGCGCGCCGACCGGCATCGTTGGGGTCGTCGTCGCAGACGCTTTCGCGGAAGGGGAGACCCGACCGCTGTTGTCGACCGCCACCACGGCATAGTCGTAGGTGGAGTCGGGCTGGAGATTCGTGTCTTCGTATCGCAGCGCGCCGGTCAGCGTCGCAATCTGCGCTCCGTTGCGGAAGACGCGATAGCCGGTGATCGTGCCCACCGGCTGTCCCGGCGCCACCGGGCTCGCCGACGGGGACCACTTGAGAAAAACGCTCGCGGGCGAGATCCCGGCGGCGAAGAGGTTCTGCACCGGCGTCGGATTCATCACCGAGGCTCCTCCGGGAAGCACGGCGGCGGTGCGAAGCTCGTTGAGATGTGCAGCCTTCGGCGAGGTGACACCCGGCGTGATCGTCGGGTCGGTGAAGGCGATCGCAGGGATGCCGAGCGCCGTGCGCGCTTCGTTGACGGCCGTGCGCAGCTCGGTGAGATGAACGGCACGGATCTGCACGCCGGCGAGGGACGGGTTCGTGAAGGCGAACGGCGGAAGGCCAGCGGCTGATCGCAGCTCGTTGGCCGCGGTGCGGATCTCCATGAGGTCTGCTGCTCGGATCGATGATCCGGGCTGGACCGCCGCGGAATAGACAACGGAATCGGGCTGATCAGGTGGAGACGTGATGCGCGTCGACTCGCACGACCGTGAGGTCTCAGGCGAGGGCGTCGACGCATCGGGACAGTCGAAAGTCATCGTGCAGTGTCGCGAGCGCGCGCCATGCTGCGAGCAGCTCGTCCAGTCACTGCACTCCCATACGTCGCTATCGCATGTGGCGGCCGAAGCGCACGACCGAGCCGTCGGCGGAGCCGGCGTCTCGATCCCCTGGCAATCAAGGCTCATCGAACAGAGGCGCGTCTGCGTGCCGTCAGCGTCACATGCGTTCCAGCTCGTGCAGATCCAGACATCGGCGGTACACGCCGCCGACGCCTGCGTCGATCGCGCGTCCTCGGGAGGGTGGAACGAACTTGCTCGATCGGACGAAGGAGCGTCAGCGTTCGCGGAGAACGCCGCGAGCGCGCAGATCGCAAGAATCGATGAGAGTGAACGCGTCTTCATTCCGCCCCGAACATTGGCAGTGACGATGAGCGACGAGGCGGAACCGCCCTGAACGCAATCGACCCGAGGTTTTGAGAACGGGTGATCTTAACCGAGTTCAGAGGAATCGGGTCAGAGGCGGAAGGTGCGGGGCGGGCGTTGTGCCTTTCGCAGCGCCGGCGTTCTGCCCGCCGTCACGCGGCTTCCGTTTGGGGTGCACCCGAACGCCGACGAGCGATAGGCTTCGAAACTCGGGTCATGGGGTTGCGAAGGGCTCGAAACGATGCCTCAGTAGCGGCTAGAGTATTGTCGCAAGGCCTGACCCCGCACACGAAGCTCCGAGGCCCGGCGGAATCGCGCCGAAGCGTCGCGGCCCTCGGGCGCCAGCTGTCGGGAATCGGACTCATACGGTTAGAGGAGGTCGTCACGTGTTCGAGAAACGCCTGGTCGCCGGCTGGGGAGACATGGATTTCAACTCTCACATGCGGAACACCGCGTTTCTGGACAAGTCGGCGGACGTTCGAATGATGTTCTTCGCGGCGAACGGCTTTTCGATGGATGAGTTCATCCAGCTGAAGCTGGGGCCGGTCATCACGAAGGACGAGCTCGAGTACTTCTTCCGTCACTTCGCAGGTGAGGCGGTCGCGCGTGGGGACGAAGTTCCCCCTCGCGCCAGGCCTGTGGATGGACACAGGGTGGTGGAAGGGTTACGCGGAAGGAGTCAGGCAGTCGCGCCCGCGCGAGACCTCACGTCAACCTGATCTCGTGCGGCGTGGGGTAGTCGTCTTCGAAGGCGAGAGTGTCGGGCTCGTCGACGCGGCCGACGCTCAACAGGTACGAGAGCAGCCCGAAGCGCACCTCGTCGCCGTGCAGGAGCTCGATCGGAGCGTAGATGCGAAGGCCGCTCACGGTGGTGCCGTTGCGGCTGTCGAGGTCTTCGATCGTCACGCGGTCGCCGTCGACGACGATCTTCGCGTGATGTCGCGAAACCGAGGGACTGTCCAGGTGGATCGTCGCGTCGCCGCCGCGGCCGATGATGCTTTCCCCCTGTGGGACCGGGATGCGGCTCGCTCCCTGGATCAGCATCACCGACGATCGCCTGAGGCGCTGCTCGTTGCCGACTTCGCGCACTTTGCCGGTGAACGCATAGCCGCGCCCGTGCACGGCGCGGATGAATCGCCCCTGCCGCCGGTGGTCGTCGAGCGCGTGTCGAAGGTCGGCGACGAGGTTCTTCAGGTTGGCGTGCTGCACGATGACGTCGGGCCAGAGACAGTCGAAGAGCTGCTCGTGGCGCACGACGGAGGGGCGGCTGTTGAGCAGCAGCTCGAGCAGCGCCATCGCCTTCGGCGTGAGGTGCACCGGTTCGTCGCGCCGGAACAGCTGCAGCTGATTCGTGTCGTAGCAGAACTCTCCGAATTCGAATCGCATGCGTCCCTCCCGTCTCCAAATGCGGCCTGGCATCGGTGCCGTCGCTGGCTTACAGGCTCACCCGATCGCCGGACGGCCCTCGCCGGCAGTCACTTCCACTGGTTTCCTTTGAATAACAGAATAGTGTCGAACCAGACAGAAATCGCAACCATTTGTCAGCATTTTGGCACCTTCGGGGTGGGAGCCGTCCAAGGTGGTCAAGCTCCCGTGCCTAACTTCGATCGCAGATTGGGGGCCGCGCTGCGCGGGCGGGGGCACGGTTCAGGCGACGGTACGGGTCGTCTCGTCGCCGCTGACGAGCCTGAACGTGAGCAGGATCGAGCCGAGCCGCAGCTCGTCGCCGTCGCGCAGCGGCGTCTCCGCGTCTGCGCGGGTCGCGCCGACGAAGGTGCCGTTCTCGCTCTCGAGGTCGCGGATCGTCGCGATACCGTTCGCGAGGCGCAGCACGGCGTGCCTGCGCGAGATTCCGGTCGAGCGGATCAGAACGTCGGCAGATGTATGCCGGCCGATCACGTTGTCGCCGTGGCGAAGGGGGAGCTCCTGTCCGTTCCAGAGGAGCACCGCGACGTCGGCGGGCTCGGTGGTGCGATGTTCGTCCGACCAGGCGATCTCGCCGACGAATGCGTACCCGAAGCCGTGAACCGTCTTGAGGTAAGCGGGCTCGCTGCGGCTGTCGTGGAGCGCCGCGCGCAGATCCGAGACCATGTACGCGGTGCTGCGCCGCCGCCCATGACCGGCAGGTGGGGCTCGAGGGGCAGCCGACCGAATCGTACGTGAGAGAGACGCGCCAGGAGAATTACGCGCTGAATTTGACTGCCGCTCCTGCCTCGAACGCGATACTCGAGGTAGCGGGCAACTGGAGCGGCTACGAGCGCGACGATCTCATCGCGAACGCGATCCCGTTCCAGGGGACGACGCCGATCGATTACACGCTCGCGGACGACCTGCGCAGCGAGACGGTCTCCGGATACTTCGACTACCTCGCAATGAGCCGAACCACCCTCAGCCTCCGTGGAGGGCGATTCGTGAGCGACTACCGCGAGACCGGGCGACCGGCGGATCCGATCGCAGTCTTCCTCGGCGACATGACCGTCTTCCCGGAGATCGCTCCGGAACTGATCCGGCCCGCGTTCTTTTCGACCGTAGGCAACTACCAGGTGGACCAGGCGAAATACGTTCGCGACGACGCCGCGCTCGAAGCCCGATTCGTCGTGAATGGCCGCGGCTATCACGAGATCGTCACCGGCACCCAGATCAACAACGTCACGACCGACCTGGAATCGGGGCTGCAGAACCTCTACTACGCCTACTTCTGGGACGAGAGCCTGCTCGGTAGTGACGAGAATCGCGGCGAGTACGGCTTGATGACGGTCGACTACGGTCGGGTGAGCGGGCACGTCGAGAACCGCGTGAACGCGATCTTCCTGCAGGATACGTGGACGCCGATGAACGGCCGTCTGACCGTGAATGCGGGGCTGCGCCTCGAGGAAGAAGAGGTCCCGTCGTTTGCGGATCCGGAGCTCGGTCTGCCGGAGGCGGCGATCGAGTTCGATTACGGCGACAAAGTCGCGCCAAGGATCGGTTTCTCGTGGGCCGTCGACGATGACCAGCGATGGAACCTCCATGGCGGCTACGGGACCTTCTACGATCGCGTGAAGCTCGAGTTTCTCTGCGATTGTTCGGTGGTTTCAACGGCGTCAGGTACAGCTTCCGGCTCAACTCTTACGATTGGCCTAACATCAGCTGCACCGGGATCAACGGTCTTCCGACCGACACGCCGACGTGCCCGGGTGCCGAGTTCATCCTGCTCGAATACGCTCCCCCCGCCAACGATCCTGACGGATACCGGATCGACCCGGGCGTCGAGCCGATGGAATCGCGCGATTGGAGCCTCGGTCTGCGCAATCAGTTGACGAACGGCACGTTGGTGAGCGTCACATACCTTCATCGTGAGCTCGTGCGGGCGCTCGACGACGTCGGAATCATCGACGACAATCCCGACGGCACGCGGACGTTCGCGTACTACGTCGCGAGTCCCGGATTCGGAATCGGTCGCGAGCTCAGCTCGAAGGCGCCGCCGATGCCCGAGGCCGTGCGCGACTACGATTCGATCATCGTGGAGGCGACTAGCCGCCCGACGTCGCGCTGGTGGGCGCACGCGGCGTACGTCTGGAGCAGGCTCGATGGCAATTACTCCGGCGTTCAGGCGCTGCGGAATCCGGAGTCGGGCAACACCTCCCAATTCGCCGACACCGTCTCCACCGCGTTCGATGCGAGCGGCAAGCCGACCTACGGTCCTCTCGAGACCGATCGGCCTCACCAGTTCACGCTGCAGACGTACGACGGGCCCATCGCCGGCGTCACGTTCGGTCTTGCGCAATACGTGGGAAGCGGGACTCCGGTGTCGCTGCAACTCCGTTATGCGATTCCCGGAGTCGCCGGCTCGAACAGGAACTTCTATCCCGAAGGGCGCGGCAGCCTGGGGCGTACTCCGACGCTCACGCAGACCGATCTCCTTCTGCGATACGACATCGCGCTCCCGCGCAGCCTAACGGTCCGCGCAGCCGTTGATCTGCTCATTCTCTTCGACGAAGACACCGAGACGTCGATCGTCGGGCTCTACTCGCAACAGGCGCTGAGCTTTCCCGAGGAGGAGTTCTATTCGGGGTTCGACTGGGAGCAGAAGGCGACGAAGCTGAGAAAGAACGCGCGGTTTGGCAACGCGAGCTCGTTCCAGGCGCCGCGGGAGAGTCGCGCCGGCTTGAGGCTGTCCTTTTGATCCTGTGCTCGATGAATCCGGCGAGTCGGAGACGGCGCGGCGATTGCCGGGCTCGTGTGAAGTTTGTGAAATCCGGTATGAGGTTCGGCCCTGCCTGCCTCGCGCTGCGCCGATCGTCTTCCCTAACGTGGCCGACCATCACGAAGCCCGTCGATTCCGCGCTCGTGCATTTGTGACATTCGACCAGGTTTTGCGTGACGTTCGCTGCCTCGGGACGGCCTAACTATCACGAGCGTGCACCGTCGTGGTAGAGGGTGCTCTATCTCCCGGTAGAGCGCACTACCAACCATGGTTAGGTGCCGTCGCTTAACCATCGTCCAGTTTCGGTGTCGGTTTCCAATCTCTACAGTGGGGCCATCCAGGCAGGAAGCTGACATGGATCGACGACGACACACCCGGCATGCAGTTCACCTTCCGGTGGAACTGCAGGCCGGTCCGGGCAGGACGCACGACATGAGCGTGGCTGGCGCCTACATCGAGACCGGGCAGTTCGACGTGCCGGTCGGTGGCAGCTTCGAGTTCGCGATCTCGATCGGTCGGGTTGAGGAAGGCCCCTGGAAAGTTCGCTGCAGGGGACTCGTGATCCGTATCGAGCGGCATGGGGATCGCATCGGCGTTGCGGCGTCGATCGATCGCTTCCTCGAGGTACGGCCACAGATGGGCGGGTTGGAAAAGAGCCATTGAACAGGAAATGAGATGGGGCCGGTTCTGCCGGCGCCGAACTTCGATCGGAGGATTCCATGAACAGCAAGACGACGCGGAGCAACGGGCTCGCCACGTGCGCGATCATCGCGATGATCATCACCTGCGGCCTCGCGGCCGGCACCGCGAGTGCGCAAGCTAATCCGTTTGTGGTGACGTTCAACGGCGTGACATACGACGTCGGCGCCGGGACGTCGACCTGGAACTACAGCCTGACGTGGAATCCTACGGATGCTGAGCCATGGGGGTTGAGCCACTTCTCGATCCAGCTCTGTGAGACCGCGACCGTCGTCGACGGCTCACCGTTGGGGTACACCGTCGGTTTCGATGGCTCGCTGGCGAACTCGGATTGCGGCCTGACGGGCTACTACGGGATCAAATGGAACGGGAACAGCGGGCTCGTATCGCCGGGGCAGACGATCCACTTCAGCGTGACAGTCGCCGGGCTGTACGACGTGGGAACGGTCCTCACCGCGTCGAAGGCGGGGACGCACTGCAACCTGAACACGGTTTCCGGCCCGAACCTCGACTGCACTGTGATCGACCATCCCCTCTGCGGGATTAGTCCGTCGAATGCGGCCGTCTGTGCCGGTCAGAGCGCGACCTTCAACGGCTTCGCCGGCGGTGGCAAGGCGCCGTACACCTTCGCGTGGACCGGGCCGAACGAGTTCACGTCAACCAACCAGTCGATCACGGTCACCAATGCGGGCAAGTACACGCTGGTCGTAACCGACGCGATCGGACAGGTCACGCAGGGGTGCGAGGCGAATCTGACGGTCAATGACCTTCCGGAGCCGGCATCGAAGAACTACGAGTTCTGCGAGGGAAGCCCGGTCGAGCTCGACGCGGGTGTCTCCGGCATCGAAGGCGGCGCTTGGACATACCTCTGGTCGACGGGCGCGACGACGCAAAAGATCACGGTCGACGTCGAGGGTAGCTATTCGGTCACAGTGAGGAACGCGAATGGCTGCGTAGGGACGGCGACGCATGCGGTCGTGATGAATCACCCGCCCGCGCTGCGCGGTGCTGTGGTCGAGATCTGCTTGGGCGGAGAGTACACGTTCGACGCAGGCCTATTCCCCGAAGGGTGGAAGTGGGAGTGGAGCGGCCCGATCGGCATCCTATCGACGGATCGCTACATTATCGTGCGTGCCGCGGGTGACTACATCCTCAAGGTCACGACCGACAAGGGCTGTGTCGCGACGGCGACCTATACCTTGAAGGTGAACGAGTTGCCGACGCCGCAGGGAAGCACGGGCGCGGTATGCGCGGGAGGCGAGTACACGTTCGACGCGGGTGCGGGCTACAAGGGCTACGCGTGGGCGGGGCCTGGCGGCTTCACGTCGAGCGCGCAGACGATCAAGGTCGGCGTTGCCGGGACGTACACGGTGACGGTGACGAACGCGACGGACTGCGTGAAGACGGCCGACCATGTGCTCACGGTGTACGAGCTGCCGACGCCGCAGGGAAGCACGGGCGCGGTATGCGCGGGAGGCGAGTACACGTTCGACGCGGGTCCGGGCTACAAGGGCTACGCCTGGGTGGGGCCGAACGGCTTCACGTCGAGCGCACAGACGATCAAGGTCGGCGTTGCCGGGACGTACACGGTGACGGTGACGAACGCGACGGACTGCGTGAAGACGGCCGACCATGTGCTCACGGTGTACGAGCTGCCAACGCCGCAGGGAAGCACGGGCGCGGTTTGCGCGGGAGGCGAGTACACGTTCGACGCGGGTGCGGGCTACAAGGGCTACGCGTGGGCGGGGCCTGGCGGCT